>NZ_JAUEUK010000003.1:0-666903 GCF_032487555.1 Bradyrhizobium sp. SZCCHNRI1029 | reverse complement strand
ATGACCACGCCGCCGCACATCCCGACCGGGACGCTGCAGTGCTCGAACTGTCACAGCAACACCGCGGCGAGCTTCGCGACCTACACCATGAACCACGCCGCGGTGGCGACCGCGCGCTGCGACAGCTGTCACAACGGCTCCTTCACCGGCCAGGGCACCAAGGGCGCCATGGGCACCGCGTCGTATCCGAACCACGTCGCCACCGGTGGCGCCGACTGCGTCAGCTGTCACAGCAAGGCGGCCAGCGGCGGATATGTGAGCTGGGGCGGCGCGGCGTTCACCCACTCTGCGGCCAACACCAATTGCTCCGCCTGCCACAATGGTTCGAGCGCGAAAGGCCTGACCACCCCGCCGCATATTCCGGTGACGGGCGTGCAGTGCTCGAACTGCCACAGCAACACGGCGGCGAGCTTCGCGACCTACACGATGAGCCATGCTGCCGTGCATGCCACGCGCTGCGACAGCTGTCACAACGGCTCGTATCGCAGCCAGGGCCGCAGAGGTGCGCAGGGGCCGGATCACAGCGCCAAGACGCAGGATTGCGGATGCTGCCACGTGCGCGCCGCCGCCAACTTCTCCACCTGGGACGACGACCCGCAGAAGCCGGCAGCAGGCTGCTCCACGACGGCGCGGTCGGTGGTTCCGGCTCAGGCCCCGGCCGTCAAGGCGGTGACGCCGGCCTCGACCGCCAACCGCACGATGACGGCAGCAACGAATCCCGATGCAGCACCCGGTACCAGCGCCGCACCGGCTGCATCTCAGGCCGCTGCTGCGGCCGGCGCTGCCGCCAAGCCCGCTGCGCCATCCAGTTCGACGCTCCTGTTCAGCAGCAAGCCGCTGGCGAACACGGCTGCGACGTCGACGGCTCCGACAGCGGGGTCCGAAGCAGGGGCCTCCGCCAGTTCGTCCGGTTCCTCCAAGCCCGACAGTTCGGTCAAAGCTGGCGGCGCGACGACGTCCGTGCCGCAACCGTTGAGCACGCCGTCCCGAATGACATCCGCGACATCACCACTCTCGCCGAACGATCCCCGCGGCAGGCTCTTGCCCCCGACCGATACTGGTAGCGACTCGCCGGAAGCGAAGAATGCCGGTCGGCTTCCGTCGCTGCTGCCGACGTTCAATCCAAGGGCAGGGCTTGCCGGATCGAGCACCACGGAGGCCGGCTCCAGATTCAATCACATGACGGCGCAAGGGCCATGCGCATCCTGCCATAACGGAATGACCGCGCCTGGCAAGCCGCCGAAGCACGTCGCAACCGCTGCGCCATGTGAGACCTGTCACAAGAGCACGACGACGTTCAGCGGCGCCCGGTTCAGCCATACTGGAACGACAGCGGCCTGCGCGAGCTGTCACACCGGCATGGCCGCGACCGGCAAGCCGCCGAAGCACGTCGCAACCACCGCGCCGTGCGAGACCTGCCACAAGAGCACGACGACGTTCAGCGGCGCCCGGTTCAGCCACACCGGCACGACGGCGGCCTGCGCGAGCTGCCACAACGGCATGGCCGCGACGGGCAAGCCGCAGAAGCACGTCACGACGAATGCGCCGTGCGAGACCTGCCACAAGAGCACGACGACGTTCAGCGGCGCCCGGTTCAGCCACACCGGCACGACGGCGGCCTGCGCGAGCTGCCACAACGGCATGGCCGCGACGGGCAAGCCGCAGAAGCACGTCACGACGAATGCGCCGTGCGAGACCTGCCACAAGAGCACGACGACGTTCAGCGGTGCCCGGTTCAGCCACACCGGCACGATGGCGGCCTGCGCGAGCTGTCACAACGGCATGGCCGCGACCGGCAAGCCGCAGAAGCACGTGGTCACCAGCGCGCCATGCGAGAGCTGCCACAAGAACACCGTGTCGTTCTCGGGCGCGCGGATGGATCACACCAGCCTGACTGCGCCGTGCGCCAGCTGTCACAACGGCTCCAATGCCACCGGCAAGTCGCCGAAGCACTTCGTGACCAACGTCCCCTGCGAGAGCTGCCACCGGACGGTGAGCTGGAGCTCGGTCAATTACCGGCATATGTCGGCAAGCTATCCGAACCATAGCGCGGCCATTGGCTGCACCGCCTGCCACAGCGGCAATTCGCAAGCCGTCGTGTTCAAGTTCGCGGCCTACAAGCCCGACTGCGCCGCCTGCCACGCCAGTGATTTCCGCCCGCAGCAGCACGCCAAGCTCGTGAAGCCGGCGCCGATGGACTACACCGTCGCCGAGCTCAAGGACTGCACCGGCGCATGCCATATCTATGCTGACAAATCGCAGACCACCATCATCACCCGCCGCCAGCGGCAGCACCGGGTCAATGGAGGCGGCTGGTGATGCGCGGCTGCTTCGGACAAGCAGCGGCGGCGAGGTCGGCGGGATGCCTGATCAGTCTGCTGGCCGGCTTGCTCGCAATCCTGCTCGACGGAGCCTTTGGCGTCGCACCGGCCCAGCCGGTCATCGATCAGTTCGTCGCCAATGCAAATGCCACGACGATCGGAAACTGCAGCCTTCTGCGGGTCAACTTTCACGTTCGTGTCCGCTACACCGGGCATTTCCCGCTCGACCAAGGCAGCCAGCTCAGCGTCTCGCTGCAATTGGTCGATCGGGACGCAATCATGGCGCGCCGCCTGGTCAGGCGCGAAGGCGTGCGTGTCGACAACGCCCAGGGCTCTGGCATCCAGGACGTCTATCTGACGCTCGATCAGAACAGGGGACCGATCCTCGTCGTCCAGTTTGCCGGCGAGTTCAGCTATCAGATCGTCCAATCCGGCAGCTTCGAGCAGGTGGCGATCGTGGTGGCCCGAAAGGGTCCGGTGTCGGCGTGCAAGGTGAAAGCCCTGGTGCCGAGCGTAGCCGCTCCGGATGCGCCGAAACCGGTTGCGATCCCCGGCACGGCGGCGTCGGTCCGCAACGACAATCGCACGATGCAGCAGGCGTCCGCGGCGGACATCCGGTTTGCGGAGGCCTCGATGGACGAGGCTCGCGCGTCGATCAAGAAAGGCAATTTCAGCGCCGCGATCGATCTCCTGCGAAAGGTGCTGAAACTCCCCGAGAACGGCTCGAGCGCCGAGGCGCAGGAGCTGCTCGGCGTGGCGCGGCAGAAGGCTGGCCAGACCGCTGCCGCGCAGGCGGAGTATGAAGACTATCTGCGCCGCTATCCGAGCGGCGAGGGCGCCGAGCGGGTGAGGCAGCGGCTCGCTGCGCTTCTCACCGCGACCAGCAGCGCACCGGCACGGCCGCGCGACATGTCTTCTGTCACGCCCGAGGGCGGAGACATGGGGACAGGCATGCCGACCAAGGCGGCAGGGCCGAACGGCGACACCCGCTGGTCGATGTCGGGCAGCCTCTCGACCACCTTCATCACCAACGACACGACCAGCGCCGTCAAGGACAGGGCGATTGCGCCGAACCCGAATGCGGATCCCGACGCGCACCGGGTGCATCAGAACACGCTGCTGACCAATTTCGACTTTCTCGGCACCGCCGACAACGATCGCATCAGGACCAAGTTCAGGCTGGCGTTCACCCATGAGCGCCAGTTCGATACCGGAAACGACAAATACGGCGTCTCGACCGCCCAGGTTGACTACACGCTGAAGGAGGCCGACGTGACGCTGCGCGTCGGACGGCAGTCCCGCAACACCGGCGGCGTGATCGGCCGCTTCGACGGCGCGGTGCTGAGCTGGCAGAAGAGCCCCGGGCTGCGCCTGAACGTGCTCGCAGGCTCGCCGAACTGGAGCCGTTTCGACGCACCGTTCAAGGATGGCAAGACGCTCTATGGCGCGAGCATCGACTTCGGCAAGATCCTGGGCGGCCTCGAGACCACGGTCTATCTGATCACGCAATACGACCGCAACATCGTCGACCGCCAGGCCATCGGAGCCGAATTCCGCTATTTCGACACCAACAAGTCGCTGCTCGGCCTGATCGACTACGACACGCATTTCCGCGCGCTCAATGCCGCCGTGTTCTCGGGAACTTATACGTTCGAGGACAAGTCGGTCGTCAACGCCTCGTTCGATTATCGAAGGGTGCCATTTCTCTCGACGTGGAATGCGCTGCAGGGGCAGCCGTTCCTCACGCTCTACGACATGATGAAGTTCAATACGGCCGGCGAGATCAGGCAGCTCGCGATCGACCGCACGCCGACGTTCCAGTCGGCGATGGTGAGCTATTCGCGGCCCCTGAACGAGACCTGGCAGGTCGCGGCCGATGCCACGGTGACCAATCTGACCGGCACGCTGCCGTCCGGAGGCGTCGACGGCACGCCGGCGAGCGGCCTCGAATATTATCTGTCGGCTCAACTGACCGGGAACGGCATCATCAAGCCGGGCGATCTGTTCATGGGCGCGCTGCGGTACGCGAGCCTGGCGGATTCGAAGTTCTACGTGCTCGATCTCGCCACGCGCTATCCGATCACGCCGGATCTCGCCATCAGCCCGCGGCTGCGGGCGGGGTACAGGTCCGGGACGAAGACCGACTTGAAGGAGTACACGATTCTGCCGTCGCTGCTGGTCAGCTATCTCTGGTCGAAGGAGATCAGCCTGGAAACGGAGATCGGCTACCGGTTTGTCGACAGCACGCTGGCCAACGTCAAGACGACGACCAAGGACTTGTTCGCGACGGTCACGTTGCGGCGCGATTTCAACGCCGACGGTGTCACGAAGTGCAACGCCTCGATTGTCAGTTGCGCCTGGGCCAGGCCTGCGGCGCTGCAGGGCGGCCAGGGGGCGGGCTCGGGCGATATGCCGCTGCGGTCGCGCGCGTCGATCCTGCCGTCCTACATGCTGGAGACCGGAGTGCGCTACTGGTTCAGCTCCGGGCAGAATCGATACCGCTATTTCGCCGATCAGGCTGCGACGCTTCAGGTCTCCCGGCTCGCCTATGGCGGCATGACCGGGCACAGCGGCGAGATGTTCTTCAGGGTCGATGCGCTCGACGGCCCGTTCACCAACATGTTTCTGAAGGGCTATTTCGGAGCGGGAAAGATCAGCTCGGGCACGCTCGTCGACGAGGACTTTGCGCCCTTCGTCAATCCGTCGTCCAAGACCGTCAGCAGCGTGGGCGGGCGGCTGCAATACGCAAATCTCGATGTCGGTTTCAACCTGCTAGAGACGGACCGCTTCCGGCTCGGCGCCTTCGTCGGCTATCAATATTGGACAGAAACGGTCGACGCGCGGGGCTGCACCCAGGTGGGTGGCAATCCGACGATCTGCAGTCCGGCGCTTGGGGCAGGCGTGAAGGTTGTGACCGAGCAGGATCGCTGGCATAGCGGACGGGCCGGTGTCTCACTCGACACGCGGCTGTCGGACCGGCTGAGCTGGCAGGCAGAGGCCGCCTATGTCTGGACTTCGCAGAATGCGATCGACACGCACTATTTCACCTTCGGGCGCGATCCCGCCTCGGGACAAGGATCCGGATTCCAGGCCGAGACCGTGCTGAACTACCAGTTGACCGACAATTTCCGCATCGGCATCGGTGGGCGCTGGTGGCATCTCAGCACCAATGCGGTCGATTCGTTCAATCAGGTGCTGCGATATACGACGGAGCGTTATGGCGTGTTTCTCCAGGGCTCCTACCAGTTCAATCGGGCACGATAGTCTGCTGGAGTCGTCCAATCATGAACTACCAGATGCGGCCGTTCGGCCTTCTCCCTGAATATGACGCGATGTTCCGCGGTGCATTGGATCGACTGCATCAGGAACGGCGCTACCGTGTCTTTGCGGACCTCGAACGCCTGGCGGGGCGCTATCCGTATGCGATCTGGCATTCGGAGGAAGGCAAGCGTGAGGTCGTGATCTGGTGCTCCAACGACTATCTGGGCATGAGCCAGCACCCGAATGTCATAGGAGCCATGATCGATGCCGCAGCGCGCATGGGCACAGGCGCGGGCGGCACCCGTAACATCGCGGGAACGAACCATCCGCTCGTCGCCCTCGAGCAGGAGCTGGCTGATCTCCACGGCAAGGAAGCCGCGCTGGTGTTTACCTCCGGCTACGTCTCCAACGAGGCGGGGATATCGACGATCGCCAAGCTGCTGCCTGGGTGTTTGCTGCTTTCCGACGAGCTGAACCACAACTCCATGATCGAGGGGGTTCGCAAGGCCGGTGCTGAGAAGCAGATCTGGCAGCACAATGATCCTGAGCATCTCGAACGGCTGCTGCGGGCGGCAGATCCCGAAAGGCCCAAGCTCATCGTGTGCGAGAGCCTGTACTCGATGGACGGGGATGTCGCGCCTCTGCATCGAATTTGTGACTTGGCCGAGCGCTACGGCGCTCTGACCTATGTCGACGAGGTGCACGCGGTCGGGATGTATGGCCCGCGCGGCGGCGGCATAGCTGAGCGCGACGGGGTCATGGAAAGGATCGACATTGTTGAGGGCACGCTGGCAAAGGCCTATGGCTGTCTCGGCGGCTATCTTGCGGCTGGGGCGAACCTGATCGATGCGGTGCGCTCCTACGCCCCCGGTTTCATCTTCACGACGGCATTGCCGCCTCCGGTCTGCGCAGCCGCGACCGCTGCAATCCGGCATCTGAAAGCCTCGACAGCGGAGCGCGTCCGGCATCAGGATCGCGCAGCGCGGTTAAAGTCGGTCCTGACGGCAGCAGACCTGCCGGTGATGCCGAGCGAGAGCCATATCGTGCCGGTGCATGTCGGCGATCCCGAGAAGTGCAGGGCGGCTTCGGACCTGCTGATGTCGGAGCATGGCATCTACATCCAGCCGATCAATTACCCCACTGTCCGGCGAGGACTGGAACGCCTGCGTCTTACCCCGACGCCCTATCACGACGACGCGCTCATGGACCAACTGGTCCATGCGATGATGAAGGTGTGGGACAGACTCCATCTCTGTTACCGCCGGGAGAGCGGTCTCACGCGTGGGCATGAAGCGCCATAGCGCTGCCGGCGAAAGATTGGATCAGAAATCGGCGTCCGGCCGGTGTGCGGAAAGGCGGTCGTGCTTCAGCCACTGAACGAACGCACGTGTTCTCCCGCTCCGAGCGCACCATCCAACCTCTCCCTCCTTTCCAGTCCGTTTCCGATCTGTGTGCGGATGGCCGTGTCCAGCGACGAGCCCGAGCTGTCCGACGGCCCATGTCAGGCATCCGGCCGGATCAGCGCCAGGCCCGAGTCCGGATCGTGAAACTTGCGCAGATGTGCCGGCGTTTCGCTGATGATGATCTCGAGGGTCGGGCGGATGGCCCGACCTCATATAGGCGTAACCACCGAAGAAGTCCTCACCCTTGTCCTGTACGCCGATTTGATCGTGCCCGCGATGGTTGCGCTGAATTTGACTTCCACGAAGTGGTCATCGGATCGTTGTCTTCCGCGCTCTTATGCTAGGGAATGCAGCCAGAATCGGAGCGGCCCTCACCACAGCCGGAGATAGAATTGCGGCTGTCAGCCTGAATGAGAATCAACTACTTTAACGACGCAACCTGGACCATATGCAGCAATGAACCGTCGCGAGCGCCGAGCTTCACCCGCTAAAGTGAAGCTCCAACCTGTCAAGCCCGATGGTGCCGCGCTCTTCTATGACGCTGCTCTGCGCGATGTCACCGATGGCCGACATGCGGATGCCGAACGGTGTTGCCATATGGCGCTTGCGATCGACGGAGGGCATGCGCCGACCCTCAACTTGCTGGGCATCCTTGCCCTGCAGGGGCAGCAGTATGAAGCTGCATTGCAGTGGGTATCCCGCGCGCTCCAGCAGGATGTTCAGCCGCAGTACTTCCTGAGTCTTGGCACGGTGCTGCAGGTCTTGGGACGCTCGGATGAGGTGCTGAAGGTCGTCGACAAGGCGACGGCGCTCGGTCTCGAAAGCGCCGATCTGTGGATGCTGAGGGGGAATGCCCTCGTCAACCTGCAGCAGCTCGCCGACGCCGTGTCGAGCTTCCAACGTGTGTTGGAGTTGAATTCCAGGCATTGGGATGCCGCCAACCAGTGCGGCATCACGCTTCAACGGCTGGGGCGGATCGACGACGCGCTTACCTATCTCGATCTGAGCGACGTCTTGCGGCCCAACCATGTCCCGACACTCTTGATGCGTGGCGCGCTTCTGAACGGCTTGAAGCGCTTCGACGAGGCCCTGACGATCTGCCAGCGAGCTCACGCCATCGAACCGGAAAACTCCGACATCTGCGTCAAGACCGGCATCGTGTTGCGGACGATGTGCCGAGACGAGGACGCGTTGGAATGGTTCGAGCGAGCCCTGGCTCTGCAGCCGGGTTCAAGGGATGCGCTGCACGACAAGGCCTCCGTGCTGACGAAGCTCCGTCGGTTCGACGAGGCGTTCGAGATCTACAGGCAGTTGAAGGGGGCCGATCCGAGAGACGCGCTGGCCGATCTTGGAACGGCTCATTTGAACCTGTTGTTGGGAAATCTCGACGCGGGCTGGTCTGGCCGGGAGGCCCGTTGGAGCCTGCCGAGCTCTTATCCGCGCTTCCGGCGACCCATGTGGCTCGGCCAGGATGGCATCGCGGGACAAACCATCGTCATCGCCGCCGATGAAGGACTGGGCGATACGATCCAGTTTGTCCGCTACGTGCCGATGGTCGCAGCGTTGGGCGCGCGCGTCATCCTTGCCGTTCAAAAGCCGTTGCTTCCACTGTTGTCGAACATGCCAGGCATTTCGCAATGTATTCCGGTCTCGGACGCCGCCGACCTTGCGGGGGTGGATGTCCATTGTCCGATCATGAGCCTGCCGTTTGCCTTTCGGACGACACTGGCCACGATTCCAGCGCCGGTGTCCTATTTGCCGGCGCCTGATCCGGATCGGATCCAACTCTGGCAGGAGCGCCTTGGCACGCCCGAGAAATTGCGCGTCGGCCTGGTCTGGTCAGGCAACCCCAATCATCTCGACGACCACAATCGCTCCATCCCGTTGCGCACGTTGTCCCGCCTGCTCGGCGCGGATGCGGCGTTTGTCAGCCTGCAGAAGGAGCCGAAGGCCGAAGACAAGGCCGTGCTCCAGGAGACGAGCGGGATCGTGGACCTGACGGGTCAACTTGCCGATTTCGCCGATACCGCCGCGCTGATCTCATGTCTGGATCTCGTGATCACGGTCGATACCAGTGTCGCTCATCTCGCCGGCGCGCTTGGCTGTCCGACCTGGACGCTTCTGTCGTACACGCCGGACTATCGCTGGCTGCTCGATCGTGACGACAGCGTCTGGTATCCGCGCATGCGCCTGTTCCGTCAGCGCGAAAGGCGCGATTGGGGCGAAGTCATCGATCAGGTCGGAGATGCGCTTCACGAACTGGTTGGGGCGAGGGCGCCGTCCCCGCCGGTCTCGAGCGATGAGATCGCGTGATCCGTCGCCGCTTCAATTCGACGACTGGCGGCTTGCCGTCAGCTGCTGCCGGTAGCGTTCGGCGTCCCAGTTGAGCAGCAACTGCTCGTGCTGAGACGAGAGATAGCCGATATCGGCCGATAACGGCAGGCGGCTGGTCACGAGCGCGAGGCAGCTCAGCATGGCCTCGGCGCCCGGGCTGGCGTCGCTGCGGATGATGGCGCCGAGACCCGGCGCGAGGGCCGCGACGGGCGCGGGCAGGCGGCTCGCGTCCGCCCGTGCGAGCAGCGTGGCGAGGCCGCCGGCGCTCTCGATCGTCGGCAGGCCCGGGCCGAGAAACACGACGTGGTCCGGATACAACGAGCCGCCGGTCGCGATGGCGCGGCTGAAAGGATCGGTGGCGATGCCGTGGCTACCAGCATCGTGCGGCAGGCGATAGGCGGTGCCGGCGCACAGACGGCGCAAGGCCGCGGCGTCGGCAGCGGGCGCCGGGCGCACCGGCAGCGCCAGCCTGCGCTCGACGTCATGGACCAGCGCCTCGGCCTGATCGCAGCTTTCGGCACCAACGACGAGGCCGTGATTGCCGAGGATCAGCACGTCGATGCAGTCGCGCGCGACGATGGTGCTCACTGCGCGCGCCAGCGGCAGTCCGGGATGAAAGTAGTCGAGATGGCGCCAGGCGAGCCCGTCCAGCCGCGCCGCAAATTCATCGCGCGCATCGCGCCGCGCCGCCCAGGCGATGGTGTTGACGGCATGCACGTGCAGCACGACCCGGTGCGGCAGCAGCGCATGCAGCGCGGTCTCGATCGAGGCGCGCAGGGGGCCGGGAGCGGCCAGCGGAATGCGCTCGTCATCAGCGGCGAGCGCATCGCGCGCCGCAGGCAGGAGAACAGGCACGAAGATGTCCTTCGCATCGGCGTCGGCCAGCCAGGTGCCGGACGCCTTCACCCACAGCACATCATCCTGCTTGAGCGAGGAGTTGCCGCCGGCGCCTTGCACCAGCTCGATGTTGCGGCCGACCCGCGCCGACATCCGGCGCAAATCATCAAGCTCGGCAGGCTCGCGCATTTCGCGTCTCCTTCTCACCACACCAGGTGCTGCATCGTCCAATTCGGCATGCGGCCGGGCGAAGCTGCGAGCTTGCGCGTTGCCGCAGCGAGGTCGGGCGCACCGGCCAGCGTCGTGCGATGCACGCCATCGCCGAGCAGCAGGCTTTGCAGGCCTGCGGCGCGGGCGCCGGCGACGTCATGGTCGAGCGAGTCGCCGATCATCAGCACGCGGTGCGGGTCCGGATCGCCGAGCTGCTCCAGCGCCGCCGCGAAGATCGGCGCATGCGGCTTGCCGACGAAGCTCACCGGGCCGCCGAGCCACTCATAGGCGCGCGCCAGCGTGCCGGGCGCCGGCATGAGGCCGGCCGCACCGAACATCATCAGGTCGGGATTGGCGCAGATCATCGGCACGCCCCGCGCGGCCGCGCCGGTGAATCGATCGCGCCAGAGGTCGGGCTCGGCGAGGTCGTCATCGAGGCCGCCGAGCAGGATGAAGTCGGCGTCACGCATATCCGTCACGAGGACGAGGTCGAGCCCGTCGATCAGCGAGCAATCGCCGCCCCGGGTGATCAGGAAGCAGGCATTGCCACAATCGGTGAAGGGTTCGCGGGCGCGGTCGCGCAGGCCGGTCCATGTCACCTCGCCCGAGGTGAGAATGCCGTCATAGGTCGAGCGCGGCAGGCCGAGCCGGGCGAGGCGCTCGGCATTGGCGCTCGCGCGCTTGCCGGAGTTCGACAGCACCAGGATATGCTTGCCGGCCTCGCGCAGCCGCAGGACGCAGTCATGTGCGGCGGGAAGCACCGTCCTGCCGTCATGCAACGTGCCCCATTGGTCGAGCAGGACGTGATCGAACCTGTCGGCGATGGCGGACAGGCCGCTGATCTCGCACGCCGCCGCCGTCATCGTGGCGGTCCCTGCAGCGCCAGCAGCGCGGTGCCGTAGCTCGCTTCGGTCTGCGCGGCGACGCTGACGGGCACGCCGACGATGCGCCGGCGGATATCGGTCCAGGCATCATTTCGGGCGCCGCCGCCGATGCTGATCACCCGCCGTAGCGCCGGCGCGCCGAGCGCGTGAAGACGCTGATAGGCCAGCGCTTCCACGCCGGCAATTCCTTCGAGCAGCGCCTGGAAGAAGCGATGATCCTCGGCCGGACGTGGCGTGATCCGCGGCGCCAGCGCGGGATCTGCGATCGGAAAACGTTCGCCGGGTTTGGGCAGCGGATAGTAGTCGAGCCCGGTCGGCTCGTCGGGGCGGAGCAACGGCGTCATGCGGTCCATGTCGGCGGCGGTGAAATGCGCAAGCAGCGCGGCGCCACCGGAGTTCGATGCGCCGCCGGCGAGCCATTTGCCGCCGAGGCGATGCGAGTACACGCCCTGATCGGCGGCGAAGATCGGCTGCGTCGCGATCAGCTTCACCACCAGCGTGGTGCCGAGCGAGGTCACCGCATCGCCCGGCGCATCGGCGCCGGTGGCGATGAAGGCGGCGACGCCGTCGGTGGTGCCGGCGACGATGCGCGCCGACGGCGACAGACCGAGCGCGCGCGCGGTCGACGGATCGATATCGGCGAATGGCGTGCCCGGCACGAGAACGCTCGGCAGGACGTCGCGAGGAACGCCGAGCTGATCCATCCAGCGCGGCCATTCGCGCCTGACGGGGTCATAGCCAAGCTTCAGGGCGTTGTTCTCATCGCTGACGCCGTGATGGCCGGCGAGGCGTCCGGCGATCCAGTCGGCCTGGTGCACGGCTTGTCGCGCGCCGCTCGTGGAGGCGAGCAGATGCAGCAGCTTGGCGAGCGGGCTGCTCGTGCCATGCGCACCGCTCTCGGGCGGCGCGATTGCGGCGATGCGCCTGGCCTCGTCGACGGCGCGGGCATCATTGTACATCAGGCCGAGCGAGCGGGGCCGCCCGTCGGCGTCGATCAGCAGCAAGGTGCCGGAGGTGCCGTCGACCGCGATGCGCGCGACGGCGCCGAGATCGACGATCCTGCCGAGCTTGTCGAGCGCCGCGACCGTCGCCTGCCACCACAGCTCGGGATCCTGGTCGATGGCGTTGCCGTCCTGACGCGGCGCGACCAGCGGAACGGCGGCTGCGCCCTTGATCTCGCCGCTGATATCGACGGCGCAGGCGCGCACACCGCTCGTGCCCACGTCGATGCCGACAAACAACTCCGTCATGCGACCTCATCCCGTTGTGCGCCGGCGAGCATGGCTGTGCTCGCCCGGCGCGTCATCCCTGACGCGCTGCAGCACGTTTGGGGGATTGACGGCCGGACCGGCGTCTGCAATTTTTTGCAAGGTGTGAAGAATTTTGCAAGCAGGCATTCAGGCGTGACGACAGCTTCCGACAGGGCGCCCATGGTGGACGGCGAGGCCTCGCTCGCGACGCGCGCCGCCTGGCTGTATTTCGCGGCCGGGCTGACGCAGTCGGAGGTCGCCGACCGCCTCAACATCCAGAGCACCAAAGCGCATCGCCTGATCGCGCGGGCCAGCCGCGAGGGCATGATCCGTGTCTTCGTCGAGGGTCCCGTCGCCGAATGCGTCGCACTCGAGAACGCGCTGGCCGAACGCTACGGGCTCGACTTCTGCCGCGTCGCGCCGGATCTCGGCGAGGGCGATCTGCCACTGAAGGCGCTGGCGCTGGAGGGCGCGAGCTTCCTGCGCCAGGTGCTGGAGCGCGGCGACGACAAGATCATCGGCGTCGGCCACGGTCGCACGCTTGCGGCGGTGGTGGCGCAACTGCCGCAGACGCCGGCGCGCGACGTGCAGTTCGTGTCGCTGCTCGGCGGCCTGACGCGCAAATTCGCCGCCAACCCGTTCGATGTGATCCATCGCCTGGCCGAGCGCACCGGCGCCGAAGCCTATCTGCTGCCGGTGCCGGTGTTCGCCAACTCCGTCGCCGATCGCCGCGTGCTGATGCAGCAGTTCGGCATATCGGACGTGTTCGCGCTGGCGCAGCGGGCGTCGCTGCTGTTCGTCGGCATCGGCCAGATCCATGCCGACGGCTTCCTGGTGTCGAGCGGCATGATCAAGCCGGATGAGGTCGTCGAGCTGAAGCGCGCCGGCGCCTGCGCCGATCTGCTCGGGCATTTCTTCAACGCCCAGGGCGAGCTGCTCGATCTCGATCTTTCGGCGCGCGCCACCTCGATGGCCGCTGCCGATCTGAAGAAACACCGCATCGTCGCCATCGGCGGCGGCGAGGCAAAGATCACGGCCCTGCGCGCGGTGCTGCGCAGCGGCTTCCTGAACGGTCTCATCATCGATGAGGTAACCGCTCAGGCATTGGCGACCGACAAGCCGGAGAAAACATCCGGCAACTCCAAGAACAAGAGTCGGAAGGGCAGGTAACGCGAACACGTTTCTACAAAAAACAAAGGGAGGGTTGAATGTACGATCGTGAGAAGAATCTCTTTGCGGCCTATGCCGGCAAGCGCATCAGCCGGCGTGATCTGCTCGACGGCGCTGCCAAGCTCGGCATCGCCGGTGTCGCCGCCAATGCCGCCTTTGCCTCGGCGATGTCGAAGGCGATGGCCGCTGACTTCAACTGGAAGGCCCATAGCGGCAAGACGGTCAAGCTGCTCTTGAACAAGCATCCTTACGTCGATGCGATGATCGGCGACATCGAGGCGTTCAAGAGCCTCACCGGCATGAACGTCACCTACGACATCTTCCCCGAGGACGTCTATTTCGACAAGGTGACGGCGGCGCTGTCGTCGAAGTCCGATCAGTACGACGCCTTCATGACCGGCGCCTACATGACCTGGACCTACGGTCCGGCCGGCTGGATCGAGGACCTCAACGCCTACATCAAGGATCCGGCCAAGACCAATCCGGCGTTCGCCTGGGACGATGTGCTGCCGGGCCTGCGCTCCTCCACCGCCTGGGACGGCGTCGCTGGCTCCGAGCTCGGCTCCGGCAAGGCCAAGCAGTGGTGCATCCCGTGGGGCTACGAGCTCAACAACATCACCTATAACCGCAAGATATTCGACAAGGTCGGCGTCAAGCCGCCCACCAATCTCGACGACATGCTGGAGGTCGCGGCCAAGATCACCAAGGACGCTGGCGGCCCCTATGGCGTCGGCGTGCGCGGTTCGCGCTCGTGGGCGACCATCCATCCGGGCTTCCTCTCGGCCTACGCCAATTTCGGCCAGAAGGATTTCGTGATGGAAGGCGGCAAGCTGAAGGCCGCGATGAACACCAAGGCCTCCAAGGACTTCCACGAGAAATGGGTCAGGATGATCCAGGGGTCGGGTCCGAAGAACTGGTCGACCTACACCTGGTATCAGGTCGGCACGGACCTCGGCGCCGGCGCCTCCGGCATGATCTTCGACGCCGACATTCTCGGCTACTTCATGAACGGCGGCGAGAACAAGGAGCGCGGCAATCTCGGCTATGCGCCGTTCGCGGCCAATCCGGCCGCGAAGGCGCCGACGCCGAACGTCTGGATCTGGTCGCTGGCGATGTCGAGCTTCTCCAAGCAGAAGGATGCGGCCTGGACCTTCATGCAGTGGGCGGCCTCCGTCGAGCACGGTCTGTTCGGTGCCCGCAAGATGGATTTCGTCAATCCGGTCCGCGCCTCCGTGTGGAAGGACGGCGAATTCCGCGACCGCATCGCCAAGTCCTATCCTGGCTATCTCGAGCAGCATGACCTGTCGGCACCAGGTGCGAAGATTTACTTCACGGCGCAGCCGCTGTTCTTCGACCTCACGACGGAGTGGGCGGCCTCGCTGCAGAAGATGGTGGCCAAGGAGATCAGCGTCGATGAGGGCCTCGACAAGCTTGCCGAGAGCATCAACCGTCAGCTGAAGCAGGCCGGCCTCGGCTGAGGCCGCGCCGCATCTCCCATGACCGCCTGCCGGCCCGGATGCTCCCCACAAGCGTCCGGGTCGGCCCCATCCCGCGCTGATGTGATCACGCCTGTCATGAGCATGGCCCAACTTGTCGAGACCAAGGCGACGCCGCGCCGCACGAAACGCTGGCGCGGCCGGCTGCTGCCGTATTTGCTGAGCCTGCCGGCGCTGCTGGTCTGCATCGCCATCCTGGTGCCGTTCGTGACCGCTGCGGTCTATTCATTGCAGCGCTACCGGCTCAATCTGCCGTATCTGCGCGGCTTCATCGGCATCGACAACTATATCGACTTCCTGTCCGATCCGGCGTTCTGGAACACGCTGCGCATCTCGCTGGTCTATACCGCGGTGACCGTCATCGCCGAGCTGCTGCTCGGCCTCGGCATCGCGCTGCTGCTGCGACGTCCCACGCGCTTCCACAACGCCGTCTCGATCATGCTGCTGCTGCCGCTGATGACGGCGCCGGCGATCGCCGCGCTGATGTGGAAGCTGATGACCAATCCGAGCTTCGGCATCCTGTCCTATCTGGTCGGGCTGCTCGGCGTGCACGACTTCAAATGGGCATCCGATCCGTCGACCGCGCTGTTCACCGTCGTCCTGGTCGACGTCTGGGTCTACACGCCGTTCATCATGATCCTGCTCCTGGCTGGTCTGCGCTCGCTGCCGCGGCAGCCGTTCGAGGCGGCGGCGCTCGACGGCGTGCCGGCGAGCTTCGTGTTCTTCCGCATCACCCTGCCGATGCTCGCGCCCTACATCATCACCGCCTCGCTGTTCCGGCTGCTCGATTCGATCCAGCAGTTCGACATCGTCTATGCGATGACGCAAGGCGGGCCAGGGGACCGGCTGATGGTGTTCCAGGTGCAGGCGTATCTCGAGTTCTTCCAGTACACCAATGTCGGACGCTCGGCGGCGCTGCTGATGATCCTGTGGCTGATCACCAACATCCTGTCGAACATCTTCATCAAGAACTGGTTGCGGCTGCGCGCGCGCGCCCACGGTCACGCCTGAGGGAGAGACATCATGGATCACTCCAGTCTGGCAGGGCGCATCTTCCGTGGCATCGCGCTTGCGTTGGTGCTTCTGTTCTTCATGTTTCCGATCGTCTGGATCCTCCTGATGTCGTTCCAGACCAATGAGCAGATCCTGCGCATCCCGCCGCGCATCCTGTTCGAGCCGACGTTCGCCAATTATGAGGCGCTGATCTCGGGCCAGCTCAAGACCGCCGCCGGCAATCTGCAGCTCACCTTCATGCGCAATCTGATGAACAGCTTCGTGCTGTCGAGCGCGTCGGTGATCCTGGCGCTGCTGCTCGGCGTCCCCGCGGCCTATGCGTTCGCGCGTTTCAAGTTCCGGCTCGGCGAGACCATCGCCTTCACGCTGCTGTCGTTCCGCTTCGCGCCGCCGCTCCTGGTGCTGCTTCCGCTGTCGCTGTACTACCAGCAGCTTGGCCTCAACGACACCTATTTTGGCATCGTCTGGGTCTACCAGCTGATCGCGCTGCCGCTGATCCTGTGGATCGTGCGCGGCTATTTCGAGGACATCAGTCCGGACATCGAGCACGCCTACCGGCTCGCGGGGCATTCCTGGCGCGAGGCGTTCACCCGCATTGCCGTGCCGCTGGCCGGGCCCGGCATCGCCGCGGCGGGCCTGCTGTCCTTCATCTTCTGCTGGAACAACTTCGTCTTTGCGCTGATCCTGGCCTCGGCCGACAAGCAGCCGGTAACGGTCGGCGCATTGGCCTTCGTGACGGCGTCCGGTATCCAATACGGCCAGATCGCCGCCGCGATCGTGCTGTCGGTCACCCCGACATTGCTGCTCGCGCTCTATGCGCAGCGCTATCTGGTCGAAGGTCTCTCGCTCGGTGCAGTGAAGGGTTGAGGATACATGGCGCGTCTCGAACTCCAATCGGTCGACAAGAGCTTCGGCGCCGCAAGCTGCGCCAAGGGCGTGTCGCTGACGGTCGAGCCCGGCGAGATCGTCGCGGTGTTCGGCCCGTCCGGCAGCGGCAAGACCGTGCTGCTGCGGATGATTGCCGGCATGTTCGAGCCTGACGGCGGCGACATCCTGGTCGGCGGCCGCTCGATCGTCGACGCGCCGCCGGAGCAGCGCGGCATCGGCATGGCGTTCCAGAATTTTGCCCTGTTTCCGCACATGAGCGCGCGCGACAACATCGCCAGCGGGCTGCGCGCGACGGGCGCGGCCGACATTGCGGTCAAGGTTGCGGCAATGAGCCGGCTGTTGAAGATCGAGCATGTGCTCGGCCACAAGCCTCGTGAACTGTCCAACGGCCAGAAGCAGCGCACCGCGCTGGCGCGCGCGCTGATCGGCAATCCCGGGGTGCTGTTGCTCGACGATCCCTTGCGCAACGTCGATGCCAAGCTGCGCTATGAGATGCGGTTGGAGCTGCCGAGCCTGCTGCGCAGGAGCTCTGCGGCGGTGCTTTACGTGACGCAGGACTATCGTGAGGCGATGGCAATCGCCGATCGCATTGCCGTGCTGATCAATGGCCGCCTGGTGCAGGTGGCGCGTCCGGAGGAGATCTATGCGCGGCCGGCGTCGGTCGCCGTGGCCCGGCTGTTCGGCGATCCCAGCATCAATCTTGCCGAGGTCACGCCGGTGGCGGAGCAGGGGCGGCTGACCGCATCTGTTGCCGGGACGCTGATCCGGCTGGATGCGGACGGCGTGCCGTCCAATATGCGTGAGCGTTGCTGGCTTGGCGTCCGGCCCGACGATGTCGTGGTGACGCGTGATGGCGGCGAGGGTGTGATCCCGGCGCGGATCGTCGCGGTCACGCCGATCCACGAGCGCGCCGTGGTGCTGCTGCGCTTCGCCGACGGATCCGAGTGGCTGGCGGCGCAGGCGCCCGAGGCGCTGGAGGCGCATGCCGACGAGGACGTGTTCGTGCGGTTCGCGCCGGAAGCGGCGTTGCTGTTCGACCACGCCACGGGCGAGCGCATCGGCCTGGCGCCGCGGCGGCAGGCGGCGTGAGGATCGGGGATGGGCATGCTCGAAATCCGCAACGTCGACAAGGTCTATCACAGCCGGGGCAAGCCGCCGGTTCATGCCGTGCGCGCGCTCGATATGGAGGTGAAGGCCGGCGAGATCGTCGCGCTGCTCGGCTCTTCCGGCTGCGGCAAGACCTCGACGCTGCGCATGATCGCCGGCTTCGAGAGCGTCAGTTCAGGGTCGATCGCGCTGGCGCAGCGGACGATCCATGATCTGGCGCCGGCGAAGCGCAAGGTGGCGATGGCGTTCGAAGGCTATTCGTTGTACCCGCCGCTCACGGTGCGTGAGAACATTGCGTTCGCGCTGAAGGCGCGGCAATTGTCGCGCGCCGAGATCGCGCAACGCGTTGTCAGCATTGCCCGCCTGGTGGAGATCGAGGACATTCTCGATCATCATCCCCACGCGCTTTCCGGCGGACAGCAGCAGCGGGTGTCGCTGGCCCGAGCGCTGGTGCGTGATGCCGACCTCTATCTGCTCGACGAGCCGATGGGCCAACTGGAGCCGCAGCTGCGTGCCGTGCTGCGCGGCCGCATCAAGGGTCTGCTCGCCGAGCGCGGCATGACGGCGATCTTCGTCACCCATGACCAGACCGAGGCGAGCGCACTTGCCGATCGCATCGCCGTCATGGAAGACGGCGTGCTTCAGCAGTTCGCCAGCGAGCGGGAGCTGAAGAACCGCCCGGCCAATCTGTTCGTCGCGAGCTTCATTGGCGAGCCGCCGATGAACCTGATGGAGACTGTGGTGACGCAGGAGGAAGGCGGGTTCCGCCTGTCTGTGGGCTCCGATGTTGCCTTTCACATCCCCGGGCAGACGTTGGACGCGGCGGGACAGCAGACGCTGGTGCGGGCCGATCGGATCAAGGTCGGCATCCGGCCGCAGCGGATCGCGATCGGCAGCGGCGAGGCGCGGCTGCGCGTGGTCTCCAACCAGTGGCTCGGCGATCAGTCGCATATTGCGGGCGAGTGCGCCGGTCATCTGCTGGTCGGCGTGACATCCAGCAAGGTCGCGGCGCGACCGGGCGACGTCGTGCCCTGCGCGCTGGAGTCACGCCATCTCCATATTTTCGGCGCCGACGGCGTTTGCGTCCGCCACGCGGAGGCGCGCTGAACATGACCTCGGCTGCGATCCGCAACGTGATCATCGGTATCGACGCCGGGACCTCGGTGATCAAGGCGGTGGCGTTTGCGCGGGATGGACGCCAGCTCGGGGATTTCGCGATTCCCAACAGCTACGCGACGTTGCCGGGCGGCCGCGTCGAGCAGGACATGGCGCGGACCTGGACCGACACCGTCGCGGCCTTGCGCGGCCTGGGCGGCACGCTGCCGGATCTGTCCCGTCGCGTCGCCGCGATCGCCGTGACCGGGCAGGGCGACGGCACCTGGCTGATCGATGCGGACGGCCATCCCGTCGCGCCCGCGCTGCTGTGGCTCGACTCGCGCGCGGCAGGGTTCGTCGAAGCCTTCCGCGGCGGCGAGCGCAATGCCGCGCACTATCAGCGCACCGGATCGGGGCTCAACGCTTGCCAGCAGGGGGCGCAACTGGCCTGGCTGCAGGCGCATGACGCAGAGATGCTGGGACGCGCGGGTACGGCGTTCCACTGCAAGGACTGGCTCTACTTCAAGCTGACCGGTGAGCGGGCCACGGACCCGTCCGAGGCGACGTTCTCCTGCGGCGACTTTCGCAAGCGCGGCTTCGACGGCGAGGCGGCGCGTCTCATCGGCATCGCTGGTTCCGCGCGCCTGTTTCCAGATGTCGTCGATGGTGTCACGACGACGCATGGCTTGACCGCGGCGGCCGCGGCGGAGACGGGCTTGCCCGAGGGCGTGCCGGTGTCGCTCGGCTATGTCGACGTGATCTGCAATGCGCTCGGTGGTGGGCTATATGATCCCACACCCGACGTCGGCTGCACGATCATCGGCTCGACCGGCATGCACATGCGGCTGGCGAACAGCGCCGACGCGGTCAAGCTGAATGCCGAGGCGACCGGCTATACGATGCCGTTCCCGGTGCCGAACCACTATGCCCAGATGCAGTCGACCATGGCTGCGACCTTGAACATCGACTGGTTGCTCGATGTCGCGCGCGGCGTGCTCGCTATGGAAGGCATCGCCCGGTCGCGCAATGATCTGATCCGGCGGCTGGACGAGCGCGTGCTCGCGGCGAAGGCGGGCGACCTGCTCTATCATCCCTTCATCTCCGATGCTGGCGAGCGCGGACCATTCGTGTCCCACGAGGCGTCTGCGCAACTGGTCGGCCTGCGCACCCGTCACGGCTACTGGGATCTGATGCGCGCCGTGATGGAGGGACTGGCCTTCGCCGCACGCGACTGCTACGCGGCGATGGGACCGCTGCCGACGGAAATTCGCCTGACCGGAGGCGCGGCACGCAGCCGCGCGCTCGGCGCAATTCTTGGCGCGGCACTCGGCAGCACGATTCGAGTCTGCCGTCGCGAGGAAGCCGGCGCGTCGGGGGCGGCGATGATCGCCACGGTCGCGACCGGACTCTACCCGGACATGATGATCTGCGCGGAGGAATGGGTGAGACCGTATCTGGATGAGCCGCAGGCGCCGGATGCGGCGCTGGCGGAGCGCTATGCGCAGCTGTTCCCGGCCTATGTCGAGGCTCGCCTCGCGGCGCGGCCGGTGTGGAAGCAGCTTGCGGCCCAGCGTGCAGGAGCCAATCATGTCTAGCTCCATCGCCATCATCGGCGACCGCTTCATGCTGCCCTCGGTGTTCGCCGAACGCATCACCGCCATCTGCGGCGACGGCGTCGACATCCGCATGCTCGAACAGCCCTGGCCGGACGAGCCGATGGAGCATGGCTATGCCGGCTCCAAGCTCGATGGTCTCAAGGAGTTCATGGGCGATCCGGATGAGCTCGCCGAATTCATCGGCGAAGCGCCGCTGCTGGTGACGCATCTCGCGCCGATCTCGCGCGCGATGCTGCAGCGGCTGCCAAGGCTCAAGTTCATCGCGGTGTCGCGCGGCGGTCCGGTCAATGTCGACATGCAGGCGGCGCGCGATCATGGCGTGCTGGTCGTCAACACGCCCGGACGAAATGCCAGCGCGGTGGCGGAGTTCACCATCGGCGCGATGCTCGCGGAGACCCGTCTGATCAGGAGCGGTCACGAGTCGATGCGGGGCGGGGAGTGGCGCGGCGATCTTTATCGCGCCGACCGGACCGGACGCGAACTCGGGGAGATGACCGTCGGCATCGTCGGCTATGGCGCGATCGGCACGCGCGTCGTGAAGCTGCTCAAGGCGTTCGGCTGCAGGATCCTTGTGACCGACCCTTACGTCCAGCTCAGCGCACAGGACCGCAACGACGGTGTCGAGCACGTCGCGCTTGCCGATCTTCTGGCGCGCGCCGACGTCATCAGCCTGCATGCCCGCGTGACGCCGGAGACCACCGGCTTCATCGATCGCGAGGCGCTGGCGAAGATCAAGCCGGGGGCGATCCTGATCAACACCGCGCGCGGTCCGCTGGTCGACTACAAGGCGCTGTTCGAGGTGCTCAGCTCGGGACGGTTGGCCGGCGCGATGCTCGACACCTTTGCGGTCGAGCCGGTGCCGCCGGACTGGCCGCTGTTGCAGCTCCCGAATGTCACGCTGACGCCGCACATCGCCGGCGCATCCGTGCGCACCGTCACCTTTGCCGCCGACCAGGCGGCCGAAGAGGTTCGCCGCTATCTGGCCGGCGAGCCGCCGCTCAATCCCTGCTGACGACGAAAGGTTTTCGACATGAATCGCGAGGAACGGCTGATCCGCGAGAACATCATCGCCAAATGCCGATGGATGAATGCGTCGGGGCTGAACCAGGGCACTTCGGGCAACATTTCCGCCCGCTACAAGGACCGCATGCTGATCACGCCCTCGGCGACGCCCTATGACTCGATGAAGCCGGAGATGATCGCCTCGATGCCGCTCGAGGGTGAATACGGTTCCTGGGAGGGGCCGTTGAAGCCCTCGACGGAATGGCGCTTTCATCTCGACATCATGCGCGGCCGTCCGGATGTCGGCGGCGTCGTTCACACGCATTCCACCTATGCCACCGTGCTCGCCATCGCGCGCAAGCCGATCCCGGCCTGCCACTACATGATGGCGGCGTTCGGCGGCACCGACATCCGCTGCGCCGGCTATGCGCGGTTCGGCACGGCCGAATTGTCCGAGCTTGCGCTGGAGGCGCTGGAAGGCCGCAACGGCTGCCTGCTGGCCAATCACGGCATGATCGCGGTCGGCGCCAATCTCGACAAGGCGATGTGGCTTGCGGTCGAGCTCGAGACCATCGCGAAGCAGTACTACCTGTCGCTCGCCCTCGGCCAGCCGCACATTCTGGGTGACGCCGAGATCGCCGAGACGGCGCAGGGCTTTTCGACCTATGGTCTGCAGGAGCCGAAGGCGAAAGCGGCAAAGCCGGCCAAGGCTGCGACGAAGGCGCGTGCCGCTGCGCGCAGCAAGCCAGAGAAGAAGCGCAGCAGCAAGCGATGAATGCGACGGTCTCACGCAGCGGAACCGATCACGGTCTGTTGGACCTCGCCGTGATCGGCGGCGGCATCAATGGCGCTGGTATCGCCCGAGATGCCGCCGGCCGCGGCCTGAAGGTGCTGCTGTGCGAGAAGGACGATTTTGCGCAAGGCACCTCGTCGCGATCGGGCAAGCTGATCCATGGCGGCTTGCGCTATCTGGAGTACTACGAATTCCGCCTGGTGCGCGAAGCGCTGATCGAGCGCGAGGTGCTGTTGGCCTCGGCGCCGCACATCATCTGGCCGATGCGCTTCGTGCTGCCGCACTCGCCGGAGCAGCGTCCCGCCTGGCTGGTGCGCACAGGGCTGTTCCTCTACGACCATCTCGGCGGCCGCAAGCAGCTGCCGGCGAGCCGCAACGTCGATCTCGCGCACGAGCCGGAGGGCGCGCCGCTGCGCCCCGAGTTCCGGCGCGGCTTCGAATATTCGGACTGCTGGGTCGACGATGCCCGGCTGGTGATCCTCAATCTCGTCGATGCCGCGCACAAGGGAGCCATCATCCTGCCGCGCACCCGCGCCGTGAGCGCACGGCGTGAGGGTGATGCCTGGCGGCTGGAGATGCGCTCCGAAGACGGCGAGGTTCAGATCGTCCGAACGAAGGCGCTGGTGAATGCCGCAGGTCCCTGGGTGCAGGACGTGGTGCAGGGTGTCGCCGGGCTCAACTCCGCGCACAATGTGCGGCTCGTCAAAGGCAGTCATCTCGTGGTGCCAAAATTCTGGAGCGGATCGCAGGCCTATCTGCTGCAGAACACCGACCGCCGCGTGATCTTCGTCAATCCCTATGAGACCGACCTGGCGCTGATCGGGACCACCGACATCGTGCATGACGGCCGCGCAGACGACGTCGCTGTCGATGGTGCCGAGATCGACTATCTGCTCACGGTGCTCAAGCGCTATTTCCGGGCCGCGCCGGGCAAGGGGGATATCATTCACGCCTTCTCCGGGGTGCGGCCGCTCTACGATGACAACGCCGACAATCCGTCGGCGGTGACGCGCGACTACGTGTTCGAGGTGCATGGTGCGCCCGGACAGCCGCCGTTGCTGTCGATCTTCGGCGGCAAGATCACGACGTTTCGCCGGCTCGCCGAGCAGGCAATGGAACGTCTCGCGCCGTGGTTTCCGCAGATGGCGCCGGCATGGACGGCGGGCGCGCGTCTTCCGGGCGGCGATTTCGGCGTGCCGTTCGATCAGTTCCTCGCCGATCTCGCAGGCGCCTATCCGGGATTGCCGCGCGATGTAGTGGCGCACTATGCGCGGCGCTACGGCACCCGTGCGCGCGATCTGCTCGGAGCGTCCCGCAACGTCGGCGATCTCGGCCGCCATTTCGGTGCCTCGTTCTATGAGCGCGAGCTCGTTTTCCTGCGCGAGCAGGAGTGGGCCGTCACGGCCGCCGACGTCCTCGACCGGCGCACCAAGCATGGCCTGCATCTGAGCCGCGCCGAGCGCGAGGCGTTCGAGCACCAGCTTTGATCGCGTCTTGACGCCTCGAGCCCCTCCGCGACCGCCGCAGCACTTGGCGGGTGCCGATGACACGCCCCGGCAAACCGTGCTATCGAGCGCCCGCGATATGGATCGCGACGCGCCAGGAGACGCGGAATTCGGCACAATCCGGACCTTCGCCGATGCCCCCTGCGCCGATCGATTCACAATCAAACCGCCCGACGACCTCCTGAATTCGACGCCATGCCGGACCAGATCAAAGCGAGAGCCGACCATCGGCGCGGTCCGCGGCAGGAAGGCATCGTCGACGCCTGGACGAGGTTCGCGTCCGGCTCCTGGATGGACCGGCGCTGGACCCCGTGGATCATCGTGCTGAGTGGCCTCGTGCTGGCGCTGCTGTGTGATGCCTTCGTGGCCCACATGCTTTCCGTCAACTATCGGGAGACCTATCGGACCACCGAGGCCGCCAACGGAGATCTCGCCCGCGCGCTCGAAGAATACATGTTGCGCAACATCCAGGGCGTCGACGTGCTCTTGAACACGACGATCGACAGTCTCAAGCAGGACCCATCGCTGCTCACCGCCGGCAATCCGGCCCTGATCGGCGAGTTGAAGCGCAGGGTGGTGCCGTACCCCGCCGCGGGCGGCATCGTCGTGCTGGACGCGGACGGCAATCTGCTCGGCGACAGCGCCGGCAACGGAGTTCCCGGCCGTGAGAACAATTTCGCCGATCGGGCCTATTACAAGGTCCAGCGCGATGACCCCGGCCGCGGTCTCTTCATCGACGTGCCGGTGGCCTCGCGCGTGAACAGGGGTCGGTTCATCGCGGTCAGCCGCGCCTTGATGATGCCGGACGGACGATTTGCCGGCGTGATCGTCGTGGCGGTGGACTACGAGAATCTGCGGCAGTTCTTCCTGTCGCTGAACGTGGGGCAGCGCGGAACGGTGACGCTCTATCGTGACGACGGCACGATCCTGCTGCGCTCGCCGCATGCCGACGATTTCGCCGGCCGCAACGTCGGGTCCAATCGCCTGTTCAGCCTCTATCTCCCGCAGGCGCCTCACGGCAGCTTCGAGGGCA
Organism: Bradyrhizobium sp. SZCCHNRI1029; assembly: GCF_032487555.1. Lineage (NCBI taxonomy): Bacteria > Pseudomonadati > Pseudomonadota > Alphaproteobacteria > Hyphomicrobiales > Nitrobacteraceae > Bradyrhizobium > Bradyrhizobium sp. SZCCHNRI1029. The sequence continues at coordinate 641,684 of NZ_JAUEUK010000003.1, read as the reverse complement.
GCGGCATGACGGACGGGACGTCGCGGAGCATCAGCTATCGGCGTGTCGCCGGCCTGCCGCTGGTGGTGACCGTGGCGCGCGACCCGGTCGAGTATCTGGCCGGCTGGAAGAACAATGCGCTGTACTACAGCGCCATCGCCGCCGGCCTCAATCTGCTGATCGCCGGATTCGGCCTCGTCCTGGCGCGGCAATGGCGGCTGCGCGCGGCCTCCGAGCAGGCGCTGCGCGACAGTTTCGAGCAGCACCTGCTGGTCACGGAGAACGTGCCCGCGCTGATCGTCCAGGTCGGCGCCGATGGTGACATCCGCTATGCCAACCGTGTCGCGCGCGAATGGTATGCGCAGCCGTCCAGCGGGGTCGGTCGCAGCCGGCGGATCGACGACTACATCGACCCCGCGCGGCGAGACGAGGTGAGGCCGAAGATCGAGGCCGCGCTGGCCGGCCGAACCGCGGGCGGTGAGGAGAAGATCGCGTTTCCCGACGGCCGTGAACGCTGGTGCGAGACCATTCGCGTGCCGGATCGCAGCCAGGATGGCACGGTGCGCGGCTATTTCGTGCTGTCGGTCGACATCACCGAGCGCAAGCGCATCGAGGACGAACTGCGTCAGGCGCAGAAGATGGAGGCCATCGGCCAGTTGGCAGGAGGCATCGCGCACGACTCCAACAACATGCTGGCGGCGACGCTCGGCAATCTCGATCTGCTGCTCGACGCGCTCACGCCCGGCGAAAGCTCCCGCCGCAGCATGGTCGAGCGGGCGATCGAGGCGGCGGAGCGGGTCGCCGATCTCAACCGCCGGCTGCTCGCCTTCGCCCGCAAGCAGGCGCTGCAGCCGCAGGTCACCGACGTGAACCAGCTCGTCAACGGCATGACGACCATCCTGCAGCGGACGCTCGGCGAGAACATCGAGATCGAATTGGCGCAGGACCCGATGCTGTGGCACTGCCTGATCGATCCGACGCAATTGCAGAACGCGCTGCTCAATTTGGCGCTCAATGCGCGGGACGCAATGGACGGCGGCGGGCGCCTGACGATCGCGACGACGAATGCCGTGCTCGACCAGCCGCTCGACGACGGCGACGAGCGCATCATGCCCGGCGACTACGTGACGATCGCGGTGTCGGACCTGGGGGCCGGCATGCCGCCCGAGGTCGCGCGCCGCGCCTTCGAGCCGTTTTTCACCACCAAGGAATTCGGCAAGGGCAGCGGCCTCGGCCTCAGCATGGTCTATGGCTTTGCGCGGCAATCGGGCGGCACGGTGCTGATCGACAGCCGGGTGGCGGAAGGCACATGCGTCACGCTGTATCTGCCGAGCGCGGGGCCGGGCGCCACGGGCCGCGCGCGCGCTGGCGCAGCGCGGCTGGCGCGGCCGCAGACCGGCGAGCGGATCCTGGTGGTCGAGGACAATCCGCTGGTCGGCGCGATGGCATCGACCATGCTGACGTCGATGGGCTACAGCCCGGTCGTCGTCACCCATGCGGCAGCCGCGATCGCCGCGCTGGAGCGGCCGGACCCGTTCGCGCTGCTGCTGACCGACATTCTGCTGCCGGATGCCATGACCGGCATCGACCTGGCGCGCGAGGTGCGCCGCCGATGGCCGGAGCTGCCGATCGTCTTCATGTCCGGCTTCGCCGACCCCTCGCTGGTGCCGGAAGATTTCCGCGCGACGAGCAGGCTGCTCGCCAAGCCGTTCCGGCTCGGCCAATTGTCGGAGGCGATCGTCTCGGCCCTGGCCGGCAGGAAGGCGACGTGAGCCCTCAGCGATCATGCGGTGAGCGATCCCGTGTTCGCCCCGATCGACAGCACCGTCCGGACAAGTCGTTTCCGCCTCGCGGCGCGCAGGGCGTCCGAGCTGTGCCGGTCGTTTCGCCCTCTCGACGACGAGGGCGCGGGGAATGCCGGGTGCTGGCCGCACCCATGGCCCGCCTGCGAACAAGAATGCAGGCGGCAGGAACCACAGGTTCAGCCGAGACATCCCGGCATTCCCCGCGCGATGGTTTTCCGGCTTATACGTCCTCTCCCCGGGGACCGGCTGTCTTGCCCCCGTCACCCGCGCAACGCGAACGCGTTGTCGCGAGCTTGGCCTCAGCATCGGGAGGCCAGGACCCTACGATTTCGCCGGCGCAACGGCTTCGTTCGTCCGCATGACCTTCGTCATGCTGCGAACCGCTGCGCCCACCGCATCCCACCCCGCGTGCCGTGACGATCGCGATACGCCCCTCGTGCCGAGGCGGGACGGCTGCACTCAATCACGATTTCTGAAAATGAGAAAGCAGGATATTTTCGCCGGACGGACTGGACAGGCGTGATGTGCTTGAGGCGTCTCGTGAAATGAGAATCTCCGCGCATCGACCTTGGCCCATGATTGGGGGCCCAGGCCGTGGGGAGGCAAGGGCCGAGTCGCCCGTCGGGTCGGGACTTGGGCTTGAGACAGTCGTCCATCGGATGATTGCAGCGCTTCGGAGGTCGGGTCCGTCAGTATATCGAGATCGGTATATCGAGATCGGTATATCGAGACGAGACGAGCGCGTTCTACGTGCGGGTCGATGTCGAGCCGGGCGCTGACAAGGCGCGCATCAGTCGCTTGTTGAAAGAGATCGGCGCGCCGGTTGTGGTCCGAACGGTTTCTGGCAGACTCGTGAGCCACTAGCGATCGTTTGGACCCAATGACAGGTCCCGCGAACGAGCCGGTGCCGACCGGCTTAGTAGCTGTGGTCTTTCGCACCTCCGCTGCTCGGTGGGAGTGGAGAAGCATCAGCCGTCTGTCGTGAGCTTGCGGAAGTCGCTCTGCTGCTGAGGGCACTTTCAGTTGTGGGCCCCAGCGAGTGCGCTGGGTTACGCCGGAGGCTTCACCTCACTCCACCGCATCCTTCCTCGCAATCCGGTGCAGCTGCTCGAACAGATCGGCCTGCTCACTCGTGCAGAGACACACGCCCTGCGCCGACTCCGCCTCGCCGGCGTTGAGGTAGGCGTGGCCCATGGTGCTGTCGAGATACATGCCGTCGCCCTCGTGCAGGATCTCCGGCGCGTAGAACTCGGTGTGCACGGCGATGGTACCGCGGGTCACCAGGAAGTATTCCTCGCCGCTGTGGCGGAGCAGGGGGCCGAACTCCTCGAGCGTGCGGGCGCGCACCTCGGCGATCATCGGCACCATGCGCTTTCCGATCAGGTCGGTGCATTGATAGGTGTAGGTGTAGAACCTGGTGTTGACGATCTGGCCCTGGCCGGCGCGGCTGACGCTGCGGCGGGCGGTCACCGGGCGACCCGCCTCGGGGCGCGGCGTCGTCGGGCTGAACAGTTCGGCGATGTCCATCTGCAGGCCCGAGGTGAGCTGCAGCAGCTTGTCATAGGTCAGCGACATCAGGCCGTTCTCGACCTTGGACAAGGTCGACAGCGCCATGCCGGTCTTTTCGGCGACCTGCTTCAGGGTCAGGCCGCGCGCCTGCCGGGCCGCCTTCAGGCACTGGCCGAGCTGGGAGTGGGGGCCTTCGGTCGACGCGCTGATGGCGGTGTCTGTCAAAGCGATCTCCGGAAAATCCATTAGCGGATCAGGCGTGTCGAGAGCCGAGCAGCCCGGACAATCTCGGCCCATAGAGCAGGAAATTCAATCGGGTGCTCCAATGTCCGAAGGTCATGCGTGGACAGCGGTGGAACAATGCGTTTTCGGGTCGTGCATTCGATTTCCTATATGCTAAATAGTTTTCCGAAACGGAAAAGAGAAGCCCCGTGGAATCGATTTGCGACAAGACGGCCGTCGAGCTGGTCAAGCTGCTGAAAACAAAGGCGGTCTCGCCGGTCGCGCTGCTCGACTCGTGCCTGGAGCGGATTGCGGCGGTGAACCCGGCCGTCAACGCGGTGGTGACCCTGGACGAGCCGGCCGCCCGCGCGGCGGCCGAGGCCGCCGAGGCCGAGATCGTGAGGGGCGAGGACCGGGGGGCGCTGCACGGCCTGCCGGTGCTGATCAAGGATACCCAGGACACCGCCGGGATGCGCTCCACCTATGGCAGCCCGATCCTGGCCGACAACGTGCCGGCCGTCGACCAGGCCTCGGTGGGCCGGCTGCGCGCCGCCGGCGCAATCATCTTCGGCAAGACCAACACGCCGGAATGGGCGGCGGGCGGCAACACCCGCAATCCCGTGTTCGGCGCCACCGGCAACCCGTTCGATCCCGCGCGCTCGGCCGCCGGCTCCTCCGGCGGCTCGGCGGTCGCGCTCGCCTGTGGCATGGCCCCGCTCGCCTCGGGGTCAGACACCGGCGGCAGCTTGCGCAATCCGGCCGGCTTCTCCGGCATCGTCGGCATGCGCCCCTCCTACGGCCTCGTCGCCAGCGAGAAGCGCGCCCATGGCTGGTCGTGCCTGTCGACCGACGGGCCGATGGCGCGCGATGTCGCCGACACCGCGCTGATGCTGTCGGTGATGGCGAGCGACGATGCGCGCGATCCGCTCGCCTACACCCTGCCGGGCGAGGCCGTGCGCGGCGCGCCTGCGCGCTGGGCCGTGCCGCCGGCGGTCGAACTCAACAAGCTCAGGCTCGCCTTCACCGAGGATTTCGGCTTTGCGCCGACCGAACAACTGATCCGCCGCGCCTTCCGCGCGCGGGTGTCGCGCATCGCGCCGCTGTTTGCCGGCGCGCATGAGGGCGCGCCGGATTGCAGCGGCGCCGACGAGACCTTTGCGGTGCTGCGTGCCTCGCTGTTCCTTACCCAGCATGGCAAGAATTATCGCGAGCGGCCCGACATGCTCGGGCCGAACGTGCGCGCCAATGTCGAGGAGGGCCTGTCCTACAGCCTCGAGGATTTTTCGCGCGCGAGCGCCAACCAGACCCGCATCTACCGCGCCTATCAGGGCTTCTTCGCCAGCCACGACGTGCTGATCAGCCCGACCATCACCTTGAGCCCGCGGCCGTGGGCGGAGCTGTATCCGGCGGAGATCGACGGCGTGCCGACGCGGTCGTACTTCCACTGGCTGGCGCTCGCCTACGCGGTGACCCTGGCCGGACATCCCGCGCTGAGCCTGCCGCTCGGCCTCGACGACAACGGCCTGCCGTTCGGCCTGCAGATCGTCGGTCCCCGCGGCGGCGACGCGCTGGTGCTCGGCGTTGCCGCGGCGCTGGAGGCCGCGTTCGCCGACGATGCCGAGCTGCGCCGTCCCCGGCCCGATCTCGAAAGGCTCGCGTCGCTGCCGCCGCTGGCGCAGACGCCCGGCTTCTTGGCGTGGGATTGAGGCGGCCCTCATGATCACTACATCTTGGAGCGACTAACGATGTCCGACGCCCCCTCATGGCCGTTCTCGCTGGTGCGCCGCGCCGGCGGCCTGGTGTTCCTGTCCGGCGAGATTCCGGTCGCCGATGACGGCAGCATCCCCGAGGGCATCGCGGCGCAGACCGACCTCGTCTTCAAGCACATCGCGGAAACGCTGGCCGGCGAGGGGCTGACGCTCGACGACATCGTGTCCTGCATGGTGCACCTCGCCGACAAGGCGGATTTCGCCGCCTACAACGAGGCCTATCGCAGGCAATTCAAGGATCCGCTGCCGGTCCGCACCACGGTGCAGGCGCAGATGATCGCGGATGTGAAGATCGAGGTCACCGTCGTCGCGGCGGCGCGGACCTGAGCAGGAGTGATGACGATGCAAAGCGCGATCGTTCTCGGTGGCGGCATGGTCGGCGTCGGCACGGCGCTGCACCTGCAGAGCCGTGGCTGGTCAGTGGCGCTGGTCGACCGCAGGGAGCCCGGACGCGAGACCAGCTACGGCAATGCCGGCATCATCCAGAGCGAGGCCGTCAGGCCCTACGCGATGCCCTATGATATCGCCGGCGTGCTCGACATCGCGCTCGCGCGCACCAACGACGTGCACTACAGCCTCGCGGCGCTGCCCTATCACGTGCGGCCGCTGCTGCAATACTGGTGGAATTCGTTCCCGGCGCGCCACGAGGTGCTGACGCGCACCTATGCGCAACTGATCGCGCGCGCCGCGCCCGAGCACGAGCCGCTGATCCTCGCGGCCGGGGCCGGCAACCTCGTGCGCCGCGACGGCTTTCGCGTGCTGCACCGGACGCAGGCGCAGTTCGACAAGGAGGCGAGGGAGGCCGAAGCCGTCGGCAAGGCGTTCGGCGTCAAGTTCAAGCTGCTCAGCGCCCAGCAGCTCAAGCAGGCCGAGCCCGCGCTGATCGACAGCGGCATCGGCGGCCTGCACTGGCAGGAGCCGTGGACCGTGTCGGATCCCGGCAGCCTGGTCGCCTCCTATGCCGAGCTGTTCACGCGCCGCGGCGGCAAGCTGCTGCGCGGCGATGCGACCACGCTGGCGCAGGCGGGCAGCGGCTGGGCCGTCACCACCGCGGAGGGACGCATCGAGGCCGAGGCCGTGGTGGTCGCGCTCGGGCCGTGGTCGCCGGAGTTCCTGACGCGGTTCGGCTACGACATCCCGATGGTGCGCAAGCGCGGCTATCACCGTCACTACACCGGCGGCGCGCCGCTCGATTTGCCGCTGCGCGATGCGGCGCGCGGCTATCTGATGAACCCGATGGCGCTCGGCGTGCGCATCACGACCGGTGCCGAGCTGTCATCGCCGAATGCGAAATCGACCCCGGTTCAGCTCGGCAAGGCCGAGGCTGCCGCGCGCCAGCTCATCGATCTCGGCAGGCCGGTGGAGCCCGAGCCGTGGATCGGCACGCGGCCGTGCATGCCCGACATGCTGCCGGTCGTCGGCCAGGCGGCGCGTCACAAGGGCATGTGGCTGCATTTCGGCCACGGCCACCAGGGCTTCACGCTGGGGCCTGCGACGGGACGCATCCTCGCCGAGCTGATGAGCGGCGAAGCGCCGAGCGTCGACGTCGCCGCCTGCGCACCGGCGCGATTCGGCGCATAGCTGCGAGAGCTGCTGCCGCCCTGCAATTGCAGGCTGCAGAGACGCTCTCCGGGCAGTCCCTTGTTTACCAAGCGGGCCTGTTCTGGGCCGTTCTGGCGCTGCAAAATTTCCACTTCACGAATTCGCAAGCCCGCTCTCCTAGGGTGACGCCGGTTGGACCAGGACGCGGGGGCGAAACGCGTTTCGTGAGTTCTGTCGTCGGCCAGTGATCCGAACATCATGTGGGGGAGCAGATGAACTTCACGGGCCTCATGTACCGCTTCATCTCGAATTTCGTATTTCTCGCGGCCGTCTATCTCAGCCTGAACTACGTCGAGAAGTACCAGAACCGCGCCGTCCTGGCGCTGGTGGTGCTGATCTATGCCGGCATGCGCGCCGTCACGGTGGTGCGCACCTTCCACTTCTTCGGACGGATCGAGAAGATGGAGTCGGACGTTCGCCGTCTGGCCGGCATGCTGGGCGACGGGCCGGTGGGGCAGGTGGTCTCTAGGCAGGTGGTGTCCGACGTCGGATCGCTGCGCAAGGACGGCGAGAAGAAGTCCTACATGGACCTGTTCTTCCTGGCGGCCACCGTCATCCTCTGCGTCAGCAAGCTGGTCTCGAGCTGATCGCGCGCGGCGCGGGCGAATTGTCCCGCGTCCTCACCTGCAACATCTGCGAATGTTCAGCGCCGCCTGAGGCTGGCGAGGCGCACCGGGCGCGGCGCCGGCTTGGCGGCCACAGCCTTCGGGGCCGGGCTCTCGAGCCGGGCCAGCTGGCGCCGCTGCGCCGACAGCGGCGCGACAGGCGGCCATGCGAACAGATCGGACGCCGGCGCTGCCAAGGCCGGCGCCGCAAGCCGCGGCGCGAGCGGCGGACGCGGCCATGCAGGCTTCTGCGCGACACGCGCGACGGCCGCCGGCACGTTGAGAATCCCGAAATCGTCCAGCCTGGCCCGGGCCCCGGTATCGGCGCCAGCGAGATCGACGGGCGCGATCTTGGGCCAATGCGCCACCGGGGTCTCGTCCGACGGGCGGTGCACCAGCCAGTCCTCGGGCTCGGTCGGCGTCGCCGGCCGGTCCGGTGTCGCCGCCACGACGTGGACGATGCGGTAGTTCTTGGCCTTGAGCTCGGCGAGGATCTTCGGCAGCGCCGTGGCGGTGCGCGCATGGATGTCGTGCAGCAGCAGGATGCCCTTGCCGCGCGCCTCCAGCCGCTTCATCGCGAGCTCGTAGACCTTGGCGCCGGAGATGTTGCGCCAGTCGTCGGCGAGGAAATCGGCGCTCCAGACCTGCAGGCCGAGCGAGGCGGCGTAGCTCTCCACGGCGTCGCCGCGCAGCAGGCCGGGCACGCGGAAGAATGGCGACAGCGCCGACGGATCGGTGAGCGCCGCGGTCGTCCAGGCGATCCCCTGGTCGACCTCGGGCTTGACCTGGTCGAGCGTCATCTTGTTGAAGCTCAGCGGATGGTTCTGGCTGTGGGTGCCGATGGTGTGGCCGGCGGCCGCAAGCTTCCTCACGCCCTCGGGATCGGCCTTGGCCTGGCGGCCGATGGTGAAGAACGTCGCCTTGACGCATTGATCGGCAAGGATCTGCAGCACCTGATTGCTGTATTTCGGCAGCGGGCCGTCGTCGAAGGTGATGACGACCTCGTGATCTTTCAGCGGCAGCGTCTCCTTGTACTGCATCGCGCCGATGCGCGGATGCTCGCGCGGATCGACCACCAGGACGCGCGACGTGCCGAGCGCGTTGGGATGTCCGGGGCAATCGGCTGCCGATGCCGCCGATGATCCGACACTGGAGGCGAAGCAGGCGACGGTGCCCAACAGCACTGCGAGCCATGTTGGCCGTCCGACGCAAGCCCACCGACGATCACGCATCACGCTGCTCACATTCCCTTCACCGTCCCGACGCCTTCGGCCAGGGTCTTCGACGCTCGATGATGTGTCGCAGCCGCGCGGAAGGCGCAAGCGACCGCCAAGACATAGCAGGGATGTTCGGCTGTCGCGAGATGACATCGTTCCGGGTTCCGGTTTGCGCGCGGCTGTTGCCGGATTGCAAGCGGCAGAAATCGCCGCGATCACGGCCGTCGAGCGTAGACAGCGGCCCTGAACGACGGATTAACCACCTTCGTGCGGCGGCGTCGGCGCAGGTGAAGGGCGCTCGCTATGCTGCTCGTGATGCACATCCGCCGGCTGCTTCGGAACCACATGGACCACGCGATAGCCGTGGTTCTTCAGGTAGCGCAGGAACGCGGGCAACATGGCGACCGTGCGCGGCTGAGGATCGTGCAGCAGGATGATGCCCTTGCGCGCCTGGCTCAGCCGGGCGGTCAGCAGCTTCAGCGTCTGCTGCGGTGACATCGGGTTCCAGTCGCTGGCCCAGAGATCGGCCCCGAACACGACGATGCCGCGCGACTGCAGCAGGTCGAGCGTCGCCGGTGTCGATTCGAAATAGGGGAAGCGGAAGAATGGCGTCGACGGCGTGGTCGTCTCCGCGCCGTTGAGCGCCTTCTCGTCGGCGGCGATGCCGCGATCGATCTCATCGACGGCCTGTTCCGGCGTGATGTGCGCGAGATTCGCATGCGTGAAGCTGTGATGGCCTATGGTGTGGCCTTCGGCCGCGATCTTCCGCACCCACGCGGCGCGGCGCGACGCAGGCTCGCCGACCAGGAAGAAGGTCGCGCGCACGCATTCCCTGGCGAGCGCGGCCAGCACCTTGTCGGTCATCGGCGGCGACGGGCCGTCGTCGAAGGTCAGAACCACTTCGCCGTCATGCAGCGGCAGCGTGTCCGGGAAGCTCTTCAGTCCGACGCGCGGATGTGTCGCGGCGTCGACGGTGAGAATGCGCGACGTGCCGAGCGTACCTTCGCGCGGGCATGCGGCAGGCGCGGCCGCGGTGACGTCAGCCGCGAGCAGCGCCGCCACGACGCCGGCCGCGTTTACCCATCCTGTCATCGATCGCCAAGGCCGCATCTTTTCCCGTTGCGCTCGCTGTTGCCGATTATGTAATGCGTGAAAGCACAAATCAGACCATTTGCTCTGAAATCAAGCGCGTGAGGCACGTCATGAACGAGACATCGGACGTTGCCCATGCTGATGCAACTCTACGCGATCGCGCGCCGATGCGCACGGAATCCGGCGAGATTCGCGCCGAATTCATCGCGGCCATCACGGCGGCCATCGCCGCCGAGGACGAGGCGTTCCTGCGCGCCGAGGTCGCCGAGCTGCACGAGGCCGACCTCGGCGACCTGATCGCGGCGCTCGCACCGGACGACCGTGTCCGGCTGGTCGAGCTGACCGGCACCGATTTCGACTTCTCCGCGCTGAACGAGGTCGACGACGCGGTCCGCGAGGAGATCCTCGAGGAGCTCGAGCCCGCGACCGTCGCCGAGGGCGTGCGCGAGCTCGAATCCGATGACGCCGTCGAGCTGTTGGAAAGCCTCGACGAGGAGGACAAGGAGGAGATCCTCGAACGCCTGCCGCCGTCCGAGCGCGACGCGCTCGCGCGCAGCCTCGACTATCCCGAGGGCTCGGCCGGCCGCCGCATGCAGAGGGAGTTCATCGCGGTTCCGCTGGGTTGGACGGTCGGCGAGGCCATCGACTACATGCGCGAGACGCGGGATCTGCCCGAGCGGTTCTACGAGATCTATGCGGTCGACGACGCTCGGCATTGGCAGGGTGCGGTATCGCTCGATACGCTGCTGCGCGCCCGCCGTCCGGTTCCGCTGGCCGATCTGATCGACGAGGACCGCCGTCGCGTCACCGTCACCGACGATCTGGCCGAGGTGGCGCGGCTGTTCGGCAAGTACAATCTGGTCGCGGCCCCCGTGGTCGATGCCGAGAACCGGCTGGCCGGCGTCATCACCATCGACGACGTGGTCGATGTCATCGAGGAGGAGGCCGACGAGGATTTCAAGGCGCTCGGCGGCGTGTCGGGCGACGAGGAACTGTCCGACAGCGTCTGGACCATCGCCAAGGGCCGCTTCAACTGGCTGCTGATCAATCTCGCCACCGCGTTCCTGGCGTCATCGGTGCTCGGCCTGTTCGAGGACCAGTTGCAGCAGATGGTGGCGCTCGCCGTGCTCGCGCCGATCGTCGCCAGTCAGGGCGGCAATGCCGCGACCCAGACCATGACGGTGGCGGTGCGCGCGCTGGCGACGCGGGAGCTCGGGGCGAACAATGCGATGCGGGTGGTGATGCGCGAGGGGCTGGTCGGGCTCGTCAATGGCCTGGCCTTTGCGCTCGTCACTGGCATCGCCGCCGTGGCGTGGTTCAAGATGCCCGGGCTCGGCATCGTCATCGGGCTTGCAATGATCTCGAATCTCGTCGCGGGTGCGCTGGGCGGCATTCTGATCCCGATGGTGCTCGAACGGGTCCGCGCCGACCCCGCCGTCGCCTCCGGAACCTTCGTCACGACGGTGACCGATGTGGTCGGTTTCTTCTCGTTTCTCGGCATCGCCACGCTCTGGTTCGGCCTGAAATAACCCCGGCGCCTGAACGACTTATATCGTTAATCCGGCCTTAACGTGGTTCGGCGAGACTGTTGCTCGACACGGAGTCGGACGATGCAACGCTTGCGGCTGAAGGCAGATGGACGGATCGTGGAGCTGCGCGACGGGGAGGAGATTCCGCTGGCGCCCGCGGCTCCGCTCGAAGTGCGCGATCTCAGGCGGCGGGTGCATCTGACCCAACAGGAATTCGCCGCCAAGCTCGGTGTGCCCGTCGAGACCATCCGCAATTGGGAGCAGGGCAAGCGCATGCCGCGCGGCCCGGCGCGCGCGCTGCTCACCGTCATCGCGCACGCGCCCGAGACGGTGTTCGCGGCTTTAGCCAAGACTTAAGCCCACCACGGGTCGTGCGTTGGCAACGCCCAGCGTGTGCCTACATAATGTTGCACGCGCTCTGGAGTGCACGGCCATGCTGATGATCGAGGCCAATGGTGCCAGGATTCCCGCCTTGGGTCTCGGAACCTGGGAGCTGCGTGGCCGCACCTGCAGCCGCATCGTCGAGCAGGCGCTCACTCTCGGCTACCGGCACATCGACACCGCGCAGGTCTATGAGAACGAGCACGAGGTCGGAGAGGGCCTGCGTGCGTCCCGCGTCCGGCGCAACGAGGTGTTCCTGACGACCAAGGTGTGGACCACGCATTTTGCGCCGCACGATCTCGAGCGCTCGGCCAAAGAGAGCCTGGTCCGGCTGCGCGTCTCCGAGGTCGACCTGTTGCTGCTGCACTGGCCCAATCCGCACGTGCCGCTGAGCGAGACGCTCGGCGCGCTGGCCCATGCCAAGACGCTCGGGCTCGCACGCCATATCGGCGTGTCCAATTTCACGGTCGGTCTGCTCGACGAGGCAGTGGCGGCATCGCCGGAGCCGCTGGTGTGCAATCAGGTCGAGTATCATCCCTATCTCGATCAGACCAAGGTCCGCGAGGCCTGCGCGCGCCATGGCATCGCGCTCGTCGCCTACAGCCCGATCGCCAAGGGCAGGATCAAGAACGATCCGACCTTGACGCGGATCGGCCGCGCCCATGGCAAGAGCCCGGCGCAGATCTGCCTGCGCTGGCTGGTGCAGCAGAACGTCGTGGCGATCCCGCGGACCTCCAAGGTCGAACGGCTGTCCGAGAACCTCGACGTGTTCGATTTCGAGCTCTCGGAGCAGGACATGGCCGACATCTTCGCGATGGGCAGCCCCGAAGGACGGATGACCAACTTCGCCTTTGCGCCGAAATGGGATTGAGGGCGGCGCCCGCGCATTTGTGCTACAGCCTGACATGACAGGGAGCGGCCGGCGGGCCGCACGACGGCGGCTGCCGCATTCCCTGCCGATGATCAGAGCGATGGCGCGCCCGCGCCTTCGCTCATGCGCGGGCGTAGTGAAGCAGCATGGAACGTTGGCAGTTCATCCGTTGGGGCATCGCCGCGTCCGTGCTCGCGCATCTCCTAATCGCCGGTGGGGTCGTGGTCTCGACCTCGGTCCGGCCTTACGAGCTGCCCAAGAGCGACGAGATCGAGGTCAACATCGTCGACGCTGACGAGCCGCAGAAGACGCCCGAGCCCATCGCCACGCCATCGCCATCCCCGACGCCGGATCTGGTGCTGCCGCAGCCGGACCCGAGCGCCTTGCCCGCGGCCGCCGCACCGCCACCGCCCAGTCCCCCGCAGGACGCCAGGGAGACTCCCAATCCTCCGATGCAGCCTGCGCCGGCGGCAAAACAGCCGGCGCAGGCTGCATCGCCCAAGGCGGTGAAGACGGCCGCAAAGGCGGAGAGCAAATCCGCCGTCAAGCCGGCGCCGCCACCCGTGCCGGCACCCGCGCCGACCTATGTGCCTCCCGAACCGGATCTCACGGTGAAGTATGGGGTCATGCTCGGTCTCCCCGAGCCGCTGTCACCGTTGCCCCGTCCCGGCGGCCCGGAGGACGGCAAGGACGCCGGGCCGACCGCGACGACGAACCTCGCCGCCAATCTGGAAGCGGCCCTGAGGCAGAAGGTCAGGAGCTGCGCGCGGCTGCCGGCGTCGCTGTCGCTGTCGGACAACGTGCTCATCAGGCTGCGCTTTGGCATGACACCGGATGGACGGCTGGCGACGGAGCCGGAGGTGATAGAGGTCGTCGCAGCCTCCAAGGCGATCCAGCTCAAGGAGAGCGCGGTCCAGGCGTTGAATGCCTGCCAGCCCTACGCGATGTTGCCTCCCGATCGCTACAACGAGTGGAAGGTGATCGAGATGTCGTTCACGCCGCAGGATTTCGCCCGCTGATCTGCCCTGCGGCCGGCGACGGCACGGGGGCGGGCGCGTGGTCTGGGGCGTAGCGCTTGTGTGTCGACGCAACGGCCGATCATCCTGTATGCGTCGCCCATAGCATGAGCGTCGACGGCGCGGCTGCGCGGGCCGTCCACGCCCAACACGGAGACGGTGCGACATGACGCTGAAGCTGGTGATCGGCAACAAGAACTATTCCTCATGGTCGATGCGGCCGTGGCTGGCGCTGCGCGGCTGCGACATCGCCTTCGATGAGATCGTGATCCCGCTCTACACCGCCGATCCCGCCGACAAGGCGCGCATCCTTGAGCATTCCCCGGCCGGCAAGGTGCCGATCCTGATCGATGGCGCGATCAGCGTGTGGGATTCGCTCGCGATCATCGAATATCTCGCCGAGCGCTTCCCGCAGGCGGGGCTGTGGCCCGCCGATGCCGCTGCGCGCGCCCATGCCCGATCCGTCTGCGCGGAGATGCACTCCGGCTTTCCGGCCTTGCGCAACGAATGCCCGATGAACCTGCACCGGCCGGTGCGGCCGGTGGAGCTGTCTGCCGATGCCAGGGCCAACATCGCCCGGATCGAGGACATCTGGCGCGACTGCCGTGCCCGCTACAGCCATGGCGGGCCGTTCCTGTTCGGCCGCTTCGGCGCCGCCGACGCCATGTTCGCGCCGGTGGTCACGCGCTTCCACAGTTTCGCCATTCCGGTCGCCGCCGAAACCCGCGCCTACATGGACATGATGATGGCGATGCCGGCCTTCGCGGCCTGGGTGAAGGACGGCCTGGCGGAGGACTGGGTCATCGAGCGGGTCGAGAACATCTGAGCGGTCTCGTCCGTTCGCGATTTGGTCCGTGGTGGACGAGCGAACCCCGACCCGCTCGTCCAAGAATACCGTTTGCGGGCCCATCCCGTTGAAGACTCTCGCAATCTCCGCGTTTGCCATGTCGTGAGGTCGCTGGTCAGGGCGGGCGGCGGCGTGATATAAGCGCGATATTTATAAAGACACGCCGGCCCGGGCAGCGGGACCAGGGGCTCTTGCCGGCATGCGAGCAGGAGAGGGCGTTGAAACACAAGTTCCCCATTGGGGCGACCGTCTATTTCACCGCGAGCAACGTCTCGCGTCCGGCCGCCACAGGCACCTACGAGATCATCCGCCAGCTTCCGACGGAAGACGACGACTGCCAGTATCGGATCAAAAGCTCGACGGAAGCCTTCGAGCGGGTTGCCAGAGAGAGCCAATTGGCCTTGTCTTGAAGACGACGTGCCGCGTCGGCGGACGCGGCCGCCGGAGACATGGCCGAAGCGAGAGGGGGAGTTGCCACGCGTTCGGGAGCCGTGGCGCGAGGCGATGACGATTGCTGCGCGATCCCTTTGGGGATAGCGGGTAGCTCCACACCATCCGGCGCCCGCAGGCGTATGGAATCGTCTTATTGTCTTGGTGGGGCCGCAATCGATCGGGTGATCATTTGAATTTGATGATCGTTTCACGGCCGTCCCATGTAGGGACGCCATCGGGGCCGTTTTCGCTGGCCCGCGTCAGGAACAAGCGCGCATGAACTCGACCTGGCCTTCCTCGTTGGATCAGCTCTTGAACTCACCGGCGTTCCCGATGTGGCTCACCGTTGCCGCGGCGGGTTTCTTTGCACTGGTCGTGCTGATGACGCTGCTCAGGGCCGAGAAATCGGTCGCCAACGGCGCGCTGACGGTGATCACGCTGCTGGCGGTCGGGATTGCGGTGGCGTCGATGATGCGGAGCCAGGATGCGACCCCGCGTGGCGCCAATGGCGATCCTGCGGTGACCGCCTCCGTCGGCCTCTCGGCACCCGCCCTGGCCTGCGTGGATGATCTCGCCGGCGATCTGGTGCTCGCGAATTGCGAGAAGAGCCTGTTCGGATCGGCCGAGATGACCGCCGCGGCCGTCAGTTATGCGGCGGGCATGCTGAGCCGGCTGTCCCAGGTGGGCGACGTCGCCAGCGCGAACAAGGTGATGACCGCGGAGCTGCTGGCGCTGCGCCGCGCCGTCGAGCGCGATCGTTATGGCCTGATGGCCTATGTGCTGCTGACACGCGACCGCTGTACGCCTAGCGATTGCGTGATGTTCCGTGCCGTGGGTGATCGCCAGCAACTGATGAACAACATGGAAGGGCGGACCTATGAGGGGCTGGTGACGCGCTACGCCTCGCAGTGGAATGCGGCGCCGGGCCAACCGGCCGCTGGAACCTTTGCGGGATTGGCGCCTCCAGGGCTGGCGCCGTCGGCGCCGAACGGCAAGCCGACGACCGCCGAATTTCCCAGCTCGGCGAACACCCCGCCGGTCAGCATCATGAATCCCGAGCCGACGGCCTCGACGCGCTCGGTCGCCCCGGCAGCCGCCGCGCCGAAACCGCCGACGCAGCTTGCGCCGCCCGCAGCCCCACCGACCGTGGCTGCCAGCCACGCCCAGGCGCCGCCGGCGGCCAAGAAGGCCGCGCCGAAGCCGAAGCCGGCCGCTGCGGCGCCTCAAGCGGCGCCTGAGGCCGCCGAGCCGGCCGCCAACAACGAATAGATCCCGCTGGTCGAACCGCCATCATGCCTCTGCACCTGATCAAGCTCGCCGTCGGCTGCGAGTCCGTGAAAGAGCTGAAGGAGTGGATCGCCGAGCGCATGCTCGCGGCCAAGAAGAAGGGCCTGCCGCAGCAGCACGTCCATGTCACGCGGATGACGCCGAAACGGGTCGAGGACATCCTCGCCGGCGGCTCGCTGTATTGGGTGATTCGCGGTGAGGTCGCCGCGCGCGAGAAGATCGTCGGCATCGAGCCGTTCCGCGACGGCGACGGCATCGGGCGGTGCCGCATCATCATGCAGCCGAAGGTGATCGCGGTGTCGCCGCGGCCGATGCGTCCGTTCCAGGGCTGGCGCTATCTGACCGCCGAGGATGCGCCGGCCGATCTCGGAAAGTCCGGTGCGGCGGGCGTCGAAGCCATGCCCGAGCCGCTGCGCCGCGAGCTGCGCGATCTCGGCCTGCTGTAGGACTTCGATGAGCCGGTGGTGTTGCGCGTGAGCATCTCACGCGCGGCGGCCTCTGCCTTGCGGGCGAGGGCGCGCTCACGGTGTTGGCGGACGGCTGGTCTCCCGGCGGCTCACGCGGCGATATTGTCGATCAGTCGCGTGGTTCCGATCTTGGCCGCGACCAGGATGCGTTTCGGTCCTGACTCGTTCGGGGCGATGGGCGCCAGCGTCTCGGCGTGGCGGACCTCGAGATAGTCCAAGGCAAAGCCGGCTTCGGTGATCGCGGCGGCGCCATCCCCAATGGCCGCCTGCATGTCGTCGCCGGCGCGCAGCCGGGCCGCCAGCTCCTTCAGGACACGGTGCAGCGTCGGCGCCGCCCGCCGCTCGTCTGCCGTGAGGTAGACATTGCGCGACGACATCGCGAGACCGTCGCGTTCGCGCACCGTACGGGATCCGACGACACGGACGCCGAGATCGAGGTCGCGCGCCATCTGGGCGACGACGCGGAGCTGCTGATAGTCCTTCTCGCCGAAGATCGCGACGTCCGGCCGGCATTGCGTGAACAGCTTGGCGACCACGGTCGCGACCCCGCCGAAGAAATGCGGACGGAAGCGATCCTCCAGCCCGGCCAATGCCGCGCCCTCCGGCACGATCCGCGTCGCGAAGCCGTCCGGATACATCGCCTTCGCGTCGGGATGCCAGATCAGATCGACGCGCTCGGCCGCGAGTTTCGCAACATCCTCCTTCCAGGTCCGGGGGTAGGACCCGAAATCCTCCGTCGGCGCGAACTGAGTCGGGTTGACGAAGATCGAGACGACCACCTTGTCGGCGCGGCGCTTCGCCAGCCGGACCAGCGAGATGTGCCCTTCATGCAGGGCGCCCATGGTCGGCACGAGCGCGATGCTGGCTTTTCTCGCGCGCAAGCTGTCGAGCTCGCGGCGGAGGGCGGAAACGGTGCGGGCGACGCGCGGGCTTCGTGACATTTTTGCTCGATCTCACAGCGAAAAATTGCGGTTGCACTGTTCGGCCTTGACGCTCGGGCGACTGCCCTTAACAAGAACGCGACACGCCGCTCAGCATACTTGAATACGCCTGTTAGCACGTCTCCGCGTCCGATGCGGAGTTGGTAAACGCGCGCGTCAAGTAGTAGCGGAGGATGCGTCCCCCGTGGGATTCACGATGACGATGCATTTCACTTGACCGCAGACGACCGTGACTCGAAGATGATCGTAAGAGGTCGACAACATGCTGGTGCAAACTAGCCAAGGACAATCGGGCTCGGCCCACGTGGTTGTGCTTGGAAACGAGAAGGGCGGGTCGGGCAAGTCGACCACCGCCCTGCACATTGTCGTGGCACTCCTGAAGGCCGGCCAGCGTGTCGCCACGATCGATCTCGATTGCCGCCAGCAGAGCTTCACCCATTACATCAACAACCGGAGCGCCTGGGCGCGCCGCACCGGCCTGCGCCTCGAACTGCCGACGCACTACTGCATCCAGCTCGGCCGGACGTTGCAGATCGACGAGAACGAGAACACCGAGTTCCAGCAGTTCATGGAGGCCGTGAGCGCCGTCGAACGCTCGTTCGATTTCATCGTCATCGATACGCCCGGCAACGACAGCTACCTGATGCGCCTGGCGCATTCGATGGCGGATACGCTGGTCACGCCGATCAACGACAGCTTCCTCGACTTCGACGTGCTGGGAACGGTCGATCCCGCGACCTATGCCGTGACCGGCGAGAGCCACTATGCGGAGATGGTGCGTGACGTCCGGCGCAAGCGCCGCCAGGTGGACGGTGCGATGACCGACTGGATCGTGGTCCGCAACCGGCTGTCGATGCTCGGCTCCCGCAACAAGCAACTGGTCGCCGACGGCCTCAAGGACCTGTCGCTGCGGCTCGGCTTTCGCGCCATCGACGGCTTTGCCGAACGCGTCGTCTACCGTGAGTTCTTCCCGCGCGGACTGACCGCGCTCGACGACATCGACGAGGCGACCCTGGGCACCCGCCCCAATCTCGGCCACGTCACGGCCCGGGAGGAGGTCACCAGCCTGCTGCGCCAGCTCAAGCTGCCGCTGGACGAGCGCGGCCGCCGCCGCGCCGCGAACCGCGCCGAATGGTTCGCCCAGGTCGACAAGCCACTCGACCTGCACGACATCATCAGCGCCTGAATACCGTCCGCACTCGGGCGAGACCTCGCCTGAGACATTGTGCGCGTTGAACGTGCGCCCGGCTTGGTTAAACAATCTGCGGACAGCGGTGGCGGGTAACGGCGCGTCCGGCCTGTTTTGGGGGCGGACGGAGGAAGATTTGTCTCAGGTCAACGCCGCAGCCGCCAATTTCGCTAGATTGCCGTCAAATTCATGACTGATTTGAACCTGACGTTCAGGGCTCAAGTCGCAAGAGACGGGCGGCGGAACCCAGCTATGCTGCACAGCAACTAGGTGCGGCGCACAACGAACGGGCGACGGATACACAACATTTGGTCTTCCTGTCACAGCGCCGTTACATATATTAAACAGAACGGGTCGCGAGAGTCTTACAGGTTCAAAACTACCTTTGATTGTGCTCCCGAGGGACGAACATGAAGCGTGGAATAACCGTTCTTGTGTCTGTCAGCGTGCTGGCGGCGGTCGGCTACTTCACCGCGAGCAAGTGGGCTATCCGGCACGAGACCATCAGGTTCTATGACGCCTCGCGCGACAACCGGCTGGTCGAGGTCGCCGTGGCCGTCCGGCGCGACAAGGAGATGCAGGCCGAAGCCGGCATGATCAAGCTGCCGGTCGCGATCCTCAATCACGGCAACACCGTCAAGTTCACCGAGTACTCGTTCCTGGCCAACGTATTTGCTGCGCGCGGCTACATGGCGGTCAGCATCCAGCACGACCTGCCGACCGATGCGCCGATGGTGACGAAGGTCGGCGAGCCCTATGTCGGCCGGCTGCCGCAGATCCAGCGCGGTGTCGCCAACATCCGGTTCGCCGTCGAGCAGATGCACCAGGTGCAGCCGAATGCCGACTATGATCATCTGACGATGGTTGGTCATTCGATGGGCGGCGACATCTCGATGTATTTCGCCAAGCAGTATCCCGAAGACGTCCGGAAGGTCGTCACGCTCGACAACCTCCGCGTCCCGTTCGTCACCGACGGCAAGTTCAAGATCCTGTCGTTCCGCTCGAAGGACCCGCAATTCAAGACCGATCCCGGCGTGATCCCGAGCGACGACATCTGCGAGAAGGAAGGCATCACCGTCGTCAAGACGGACTTCCAGCACAACGACATGCGCGACACCGGACCTGACGACGCCAAGTCGTCGATCCAGGCCATGCTGGACAAGTTCCTCGCCGATAGCGACAGCACCAGCGACATCGGGCCGGTCGAGACCAAGACCCCGTTGCTCGATCCGGGTCCCGTCGCGCCTTATGCGCCGGTTGGCAAGACCGCGACGCCGGCCAAGCCGCTGACGCATTGAGCGCGCAAGCCGCCGGGGCGCGCGCCAGCCTCGCCTGATCCTTGCCTGCCACGTCGGCGGGCAGATGCGTTGTCGTCGTTGAAGCCGTCCGTCCGCCTGCCCACATGATGCGCGTCCGAGCAAGGTGCGTGCATGGTCGATGATCGTTCGAAGCCCGGTTCTGCCCCGTTGACCTCGGCCGAAGAGGGATCGCGCCAGCAGCGGTTGCCCGACAATGAGCGTTCCACGGCAGACGCCGTTGCGGCGTTCGTTGCGCAGGCCAAGGCCATGGCTCCTGCCGCTCAGGGAACCAGAGGCCGTCTCGTCTTTGCGCTTGATGCGACCCTGAGCCGCCAGCCAACCTGGGACATGGCCTGTGCCCTGCAGGCCGACATGTTTCGCGAGGCCGCCGCACTCGGCAGCCTCGATATCCGGTTGGTGTACTATCGTGGCTTCGATGAATGCCGCGCCACTGGCTGGATATCCGACAGCGCTGAGCTCGCCCGGCTGATGGGCAAGATCGATTGCCGCGGCGGCCAGACCCAGATCGGCAAGGTTCTTGCCGAGGCGCGGCGCCATGCGACAGCATCCGGAATCCGCGCCGTCGTGTTCGTTGGCGACGCGATGGAGGAGAATGTCGACGTGCTCTGCGCAAAGGCCGGCGAGCTCGGGCTGCTGAAGGTTCCGCTGTTCATGTTCCAGGAGGGCAATGAGCCCGCGGCCGAGCAGGCGTTTCGCGAGATGGCGCGGCTGTCGGGGGGAGCATGGTGCCGTTTCGATCCCGGCGCATCCGCGCAGTTGCGCGACCTTCTGCGCGCCGCCGCGGCCTACGCGGCGGGTGGCCGCGCGGCGCTGCTCCGGCTGGCCGGCTCTGAAGCGGGCGCGGCGCGCCTGATCGGGCAGATGAAGTAGAGATCGATTTCGGCGGCCGCCAACGTCAAGCCCGGCGCAGCGGCTCGAGCCTGCCGGTCGCGGACGCAGCCGATCATGCTTTTTGTCCCGGCACGCCCTATATTCGGGTCATGACACTGATCGCTGGCGCCGTCGCCGTCATCACCCTTTATCTGTTGCTGCAGATGTTCCGGAACGCGAATCCGGTGGCGCTGGCGCGCGCGATCAAGGTTGCCGGCGGTATCGGCTGCCTTGCGGTGGCAGCCTTCACCGGCCTCCGCGGCGAGCTTGTGGTGGCGATCCCGATCGGGTTGTTCGGGGCGGGGCTGCTCGGCTGGTCACCCGGTGGTCTCGGCAATGTCGGCAGCATGTTCGGGCTGGGTGGGCAGCGCTCGTCCGGTCAGAGCTCGCGAGTGCGCTCGCAATTCATCGAGATGGTGCTCGATCATGACAGCGGGCAGATGCAGGGCCGCTTTGTCGCCGGCGCCCATGCCGGCCGGTCGCTGGACGAGTTCGATCTGGCGCAGCTCGCCGCGATGACGCCGAGCCTCGATGCCGACAGCGTCGCTCTACTTGAAACTTATCTGGACCGCCGGTTTCCCGCTTGGCGTCAGCACGCGCAGGGCGATGCGGCAGGGCGGCAGGGCCGCGCGGCGTCGAGCTCCAAAATGACGGAAGAGGAGGCCTATCAGATCCTTGGCCTGCAGCCGGGCGCGGGGCGAGACGAGATCGGGCGTGCCCACCGCGCGCTCATGAAGAAACTGCATCCCGACCAAGGGGGGTCGACGTACCTCGCCGCCCGGGTGAACGAGGCCAAGGATACTCTGCTTCGTACGCATCACGGCTAACTCCGGCAACGCCACCAACGCCACAACACCGAACCCGCTTTCAACGCAACTTTGTCGACGCCGGCGGCTCTCGCCCTTGCCAGGCACGATCGTTCGTCATGGTGAAAAAGTTCTAGCGGGAAATCCTTGACGAGTGGTTTGCACCCGTGCGTCCCGCCGTCGATCGCGTGGTCCGCAAACGAAAAGGCCCGCGCTGTGTCGCGCGGGCCTCATCGGAACAGGATCAGTGCCGGCGTTAGTTGTGCACGGTCATGCAGGAGATGTCGGCGCGCTTCAGCTTCTTGCAGACGGCCTCGGCCTGATCACGATCGAGCCCGGCGAAGCGGGCGCGGATCAGCTTCTTGTCGCCCTTCGCAACCGTCTCGGTGAAGGGATCGGCCTTGCTGAGGAGACCTTGCGCCGAGCTGCGGGCCGCCTCGATCCGCTTCTGGGCCTCGGCCTCGTTGTCCAGCGCTCCGACCTGGATGATCCAGCCGCTGCGCGTGACGGAAGGCTTGCTCGGAAGCTCCGGCGCAGCGCTCGCGGAGGCGATCTGCGTCGGCGCCGGCTGGGCCGGAGGCGCCGCATAGGCCATGGCCTGCGACGAGCCTGCCGGCAGGCTGGAGGCGGGCAGCACGCCGAGAATGCCGTTGCCGGTGCCATGGCCCGGCGGCTGCGGCGGCATGTCGGGACGGGCGGCCTCGGTACGGGCGATCGGCGGCGCCGGCTCGATGGCCTCGACACGCTGAGCGAAGGGTGCGGGAGCAGGGGCGGCCGGCTGCGGCGCGGCGGTCGCGAGCTTGACCGCGCCGGCCTTAACCTGGACCGTCCTGACCTTGACCGGCTTCATCGGCTCGGTCGAGCCGGGAACGATCGACATCGGCTGGCTCTGGATCACGCCGGAGGTCATCGGCGCCGGCTCGACCTTGGCCTCTCTCGGTGCCGCCGGCGGCAGGGCTGCGGTGGCTTCCGAGAGGGTTGAGATGATCTTGGAGGCGCGGCTCGGGGCCGGCGTCTCCGGCGCCGCCGAGGCGAGCTGCATCGTGCCCTGATCGGCATCGCCGCTGTCGGAGCCGCCGCGCTCGCCGATCGCCGCCACGGTGCGCCGGGTCGCGCCCTTGTCGAGATTTTCGGCGAGCAGGTTGCGCATGATGGCGTCACGCGAGCCGCCGCTGCGGCCGCCGAGTACGACGCCGATCAGATGGCGGTTGCCGCGGCGCAGCGAGGTCACGATGTTGAAGCCGGAGGCGCGGGTGTAGCCGGTCTTGATGCCGTCGATGCCCTCGACATTGCCGAGCAGATGATTGTGGTTGCGGATCGACTGGCCGCGATAATTGAACACCACCGTCGAGAAGTAGCGGTAGTACCGCGGGAAGCGGTCCTGGATCGCGCGGCCGAGGATCGACTGGTCACGCGCGGTCGTGATCTGCGCGTCGGCCGGGAGGCCGGAGGCGTTCACATAGGTGGTGCGGCTCATGCCGAGCGAGCGCGCCTTGCGCGTCATCATCTTGGCGAACTCGTCCTCGTCGCCGCCGATCGCTTCTGCGATGACCACGGCGGCGTCGTTGGCGGAGCGCGTCACCAGGCCCTTGATCGCGTCCTCGACGCGGATGCTCTGGCCGGGGCGCAGGCCGAGCTTGGTCGGCGACTGCTCGGAGGCGTGCTCGGACACCGGCATCTCGGTGTCGAGCTTCATCTTGCCGGAATCGAGCCGCTCGAACAGCAAATAGAGCGTCATGATCTTGGTGAGCGAGGCGGGGTGCCGCAAGGCGTCGGGATTGGTCGCCGTCAGCGTCGCGCCGGAATTGCCGTCGACGACGATCGACGCGAACGCCGGGCTGTAGCTGCCCTCGTCATTATGGGGGGAGTGACGCGCGTGATGCTGCCGATGGCGCCGACGCGCCTCCGCGCTGTCGACCGTGACCACTGCTGCCGTCGCGAGGGTGATCAGTCCGTAGACGCCAACTCGCAACAGGCGCGAGGAAGCCATTTTTTTGCGAAGCATGAAATCCCCGTCCAATTTCTGACGTGATCACCGGCTCGTAAGGCGAAATTGTGCCGAACGCCCCCGTAACCGTGCCTGTCGGACCTCCCGATCGCGCCGTGACGCTGCCAAGCATCGAAGGCCTCGAACTGAGGTTTTGTTAAGACGCTGTTTTAGAACAGCTTTACGGTTCGGCCGACGCTGGCCGGGACCACCGGAGAGGTTAGGACGGTCGAGTTGCCAAAGGATTAAAGAAACCTTGCGGCGATGGCTGGTATTTCTGCCGAACTGCCCCGGCTTGGGGCGTCCGACGGTGCGTCGAGACCGCAATGCCCGGGATGGTGCATTGCACAAGAATCTTGATTTTTTTGTGCGCTGCACTATATTATGAATGCGTCAGGGAGCCGGGGCTTCCCTGAGGGCGCTCAAAATCAGGGAAAGGAATGCCACATGTTTAAGGTTGAAGACTTTCAGAACTACGGCAAAGAGCAGTTCGAGACCGTCGTGAACTCCGCGACCACCGTGCAGAACGGCCTTCAGGCCATCGCCACCGCGTATGGCGACTACACCAAGAAGTCGTTCGAGGACACCAAGTCGTTCGTCGAGAAGCTCCAGGGCGTGAAGTCGCTCGACAAGGTGCTCGAGGTGCAGACCGAGTTCGCCAAGTCGGCCTACGAGACCTTCGTCGCCGATTCGCAGAAGATCGCCGGGCTGTATTCGGATCTCGCCAAGCAGGCGCTCAAGCCGCTGGAAGGCATCGCCGCCAAGTTCACCCCGCCGGCCGCGCACTGACCGTTCGCGCCTGCAGGGAGCACAAAGCCCGGCTTGCGCCGGGCTTTTTTGTTGGCTGAAGGTGGAGCGCTGTCGGTGCCCGGCGCTTCTGTTATTTGGCGACCCGCAGCTTCGACAATGCGGTGCCGATCGAGTTGAACGTGGTCACGATCTGGCTCGAGCTCGTCAGCATGTAGAACTTGTCGGGACTGCTGGCGCAGTTCTGCAGCACGGCCGAGGTCGGATCGGCGGGCGAGCTCGTGTTCACCTGGATCGTGTAGATCGTGTACATCGCGTTGCCCTTCGAATCCTTGGTGTTCTTCAGGTTCGAGCAGAGCAGCGCCTGGCGCGCGTCGATCGGGTTGCCCGAGGCTTGCGACGAGCCGTTGCCGTATTCGGGCCAGCGGTCCTCGGTGTTCAGGCCGTCCGATAGCAGGATGATGACACGGTTATAGGTGGTGTTGACGTCCTCCGCCGGCGCGCCCAGCACGCCGTTTGGAATCAGCGACTGCACGGCCCAGGCAAGTCCGATCGCCTGGTTGGTGCCGCCGGTCGGCTGCATGGCGTTGACCGCGCTCTTCAGCGAGCTCCAGCTGTAGCTGAGCGGCACGATTTCCGCGAGTTTCGTGGAGGCCGTGCTGCTGCAGTACTGGATGTTGTTCTCCATGTGCTGGTTGGCCGGGAACAGCGTCGTCACGTCGGAGGTCGCCGGTGACACGGCATTTGCGTCGTTCGGCTGGGTGCGGTCGGCGACGCATCCGGTCCAGGTGCTCTTGGTGTTGGCGACCCAGGTGTGGGTGAAGGTGTTGACCTTGCACACCGTGCTGGATCCGCTTCCCGTGCAACTACACGTGTTGTTCGGAAGATTGCTGCCGCTGGTCGGGCAACTGCAATAGCTGCCGGTGCACCAGTTCACCCGCGTGCTGGTCTGAACGCTGTTCCAGCAGCCGTTGTAATAGCTGTGCGAGGCGGAATCGTAGCCCGGGCAGATGTAGCCCGTGTAGCTCCCACTCGTCGGAATCCGCGAGGCGCTCGAACTCCCGGTCGCCGGGTCGCTGGTGCAGGAGAAGTAGGGAAAGCCGTTGCCGGACTTGAACGGACAGGAGGATCCCGGTCCCACCATGTCCCATTGCGATTGCGTGTAGCTGCCGTTCGGGATTGCGGCCTGATAGGAGCCATTGGCAGGCTGGATCGTGGGCGGATTCTGCCAGTCGGTCCAGTCGATCCAGTCCTTGGCGTAATTGCTGGCGCCGACGTTCACGACCTTGGCGAATGGAACGACCGAGATGTAGACGTCGCCCGGGGTCTTGGCCAGCGCGCTGAGCTGGTCGATCAGCCCGCCGCTGCCGGCCACGGCGTTCTGCAGCGCGGACATCTTGCCGCTGGATGCCATCGAGCCGGTATTGTCGAGCGCGAGCGCCACCCGCATCTTCACGTCGCCCCAGGTCGATGTCGTTTTGGCGCCGAAGTCCATGGTCGGAAAGCCGGCAATCCTCATGAACTGGGTGACGATCTGACCGTTGGCCGACAATTGGATGTTGGAGGCCGACGAGCTGGTCGAGGCGGTATAGCTGGCCGTGACGGTGACGTTCTGTGCGTCCGTGCTGGTGTAGAGCGCCTTGAAATAGGCGCTTGCCTTGGTTCCGATGTCGGCTGCGCTGATCGTGCCCTGCGCCAGGTCGCGCGACAGCATCAGCGAGGTGGAGTCGAGCGCCGCCTGCATCGACGACCGCGCGGCGTTCAGCCGGCTGTAGTCGACGCCTGCCCCGACGAAGGCCAGGATGGGGACGAGCGCGATGGCGAACAGCATGGAGATATTGCCACCGCGGTCGCAGGCGAACCGTCGGACGAAGCGGCGGCAGAGTCGAATGAAGGAGACATCGGTCATGTCGCTCACCAATTATGGTTTTCTGCAGGTGTTTTCGGTTCGGCTTCGTCAAGGACGGGTAAATCGAAACCGCGAAACACCGGGCCAATGCCCGCAGCGTGGCGCCGCGCCCGCAACCGGGCTGGTTCCCTGTCAATGCCCGCTGAATGGGCTTTGTAAAATGCGACCGGTTTGATTAACCTTGCGCCTCATCGCCGGGGCAGGGAATCGGTCCTGCCGGAGCGTCGGTCCGTCCTGGGCCTGCGCTTGCGGCAAACCGGGCGCTGACCCATATTCCCGGTGTCGGTCCGACCGGACCGGTCGGCTGGGACAGGCGATCTGGAAAGCAGGACCGGGTGGCGGAAAGCGGCCCGGCAGGGGACAGGTCGGGGGGCACCCCTTATTGAGAGCAACCCTCCGAGGGAAACTCTTTATTGGGAGCCTCGCAGCCATATCTAACGCGTGCAAGATGTCGCAGCCAACTTCCAGATTGAACCGATCCGCGCCCAGGATGAGCAATAACGACAACAAGTCCGGTGGCACCGGTGGCCCGGTCACGTCCGTGATCACCAAGGTCAAGCCGAAGACCAAGCGCCCCAACCTCTACCGCGTCCTGATCCTGAACGACGATTACACACCGATGGAATTCGTCGTTCACGTCCTGGAGAAGTTCTTCAACAAGGACGTCGAGGCCGCGACCAAGATCATGCTCCACGTGCATCATCACGGCATCGGGGAGTGCGGCGTCTTCACCTACGAGATCGCCGAGACCAAGGTGACGCAGGTGATGGACTTCGCCCGCAAGCACCAGCACCCGTTGCAGTGTGTGATGGAGAAGAAATAGCCGGCTCCCTCCGCGAAGGGGGCCGCCGACGCGCGCATCTGCAAGCCAGGGGCGGGGGCTGGGGCGCTGCGCGATTGATCACCGCGAATCGGCATCGGACGAAGGGCATCGAAAGCCGCAAATTGCCGCAGACGAGGTCAGCGCAATCCGGGCAGGTTTCACTTCTCGTCCGAAGAATTACGGCCGCTCTGGTCCTTATCTCTCCCCGCTCGGCGGCGTGCGCCGTTCGGTTGTCGCAGCCGGATTTGCCGCAATCGGAACGGGTTTTGCATTGACGATCCGGTGAACCCGTAATCGAGCGGCTCGGCCGGTCTTTTGTCGCACTCGGTTATAACTATATTTGACGAAGGTTGTTGTTGCCTGACCGGGCGGCGGCGATCATGATGGCAAGGGGCCACAGAGGACGCGCATGCCGACTTTTTCTCAAAGCCTTGAACAATCCCTGCATCGTGCGCTGGCGATCGCCAACGAGCGTCATCATCAATACGCGACACTGGAACACCTCCTTCTGTCCTTGATCGATGACTCCGATGCAGCGGCCGTGATGCGCGCATGCAGCGTCGACCTCGACAAGCTGCGCGGCAGTCTCGTGAACTACCTCGAAACCGAATTCGAAAATCTGGTCACGGACGGCAGCGACGACGCCAAGCCGACCGCAGGTTTCCAGCGCGTGATCCAGCGCGCCGTGATCCACGTTCAGTCGTCGGGCCGCGAAGAGGTCACCGGCGCCAACGTGCTGATCGCAATCTTCGCCGAGCGTGAGAGCCACGCCGCGTACTTCCTGCAGGAGCAGGACATGACGCGTTACGATGCCGTGAACTACATCAGCCACGGCATCGCCAAGCGCCCTGGTGTCTCCGAAGCGCGCCCGGTTCGCGGCGTCGACGAGGAGACCGAAGCCAAGGGCAACGAGGACTCCAAGAAAAAGGGCGAGGCGCTGGAAACCTATTGCGTCAATCTCAACAAGAAGGCGCGTGACGGCAAGATCGATCCGGTGATCGGCCGAAACTCCGAGATCAACCGCGCCATCCAGGTGCTGTGCCGGCGCCAGAAGAACAACCCGCTGTTCGTCGGCGAAGCCGGCGTCGGCAAGACGGCGATCGCCGAGGGCCTCGCCAAGCGCATCGTCGACAGCGAGGTTCCGGAGGTGCTGTCGGCCGCGACCGTGTTCTCGCTCGACATGGGCACCTTGCTCGCGGGCACGCGCTATCGCGGCGACTTCGAGGAGCGCCTGAAGCAGGTGCTCAAGGAACTCGAGGCGCATCCTAACGCGATCCTGTTCATCGACGAGATCCACACCGTGATCGGTGCCGGTGCGACGTCGGGCGGCGCGATGGATGCGTCCAACCTGCTCAAGCCGGCGCTGGCCTCGGGCTCGATCCGCTGCATGGGCTCGACGACCTACAAGGAGTATCGCCAGCATTTCGAGAAGGACCGCGCGCTGGTGCGCCGGTTCCAGAAGATCGACGTCAACGAGCCGTCGGTCGAGGATGCGATCGCGATCCTGAAGGGGCTGAAGCCGTACTTCGAGGACTATCACCGGCTGAAATACACCAACGAGGCCATCGAGGCCGCGGTGCAGTTGTCGTCGCGCTACATCCATGACCGCAAGCTGCCGGACAAGGCGATCGACGTGATCGACGAATCCGGTGCGGCGCAGATGCTGCTGGCCGAGAACAAGCGCAAGAAGACGATCGGCATCAAGGAGATCGAGACCACGATCGCCACGATGGCGCGGATCCCGCCGAAGAGCGTGTCGAAGGACGATGCCGAGGTGCTCAAGCATCTCGAGCAGACCCTCAAGCGCGTGGTGTTCGGCCAGGACAAGGCGATCGATTCGCTGTCGGCCTCGATCAAGCTGGCCCGTGCCGGCCTGCGCGAGCCGGAGAAGCCGATCGGCTGCTACCTGTTCTCGGGTCCGACCGGCGTCGGCAAGACCGAGGTCGCCAAGCAGCTCGCCTCGACCCTGGGCGTCGAGCTGCTGCGCTTCGACATGTCGGAGTACATGGAGCGGCACACGGTGTCGCGCCTGATCGGCGCGCCTCCTGGCTATGTCGGCTTCGACCAGGGCGGCCTCCTGACCGATGGCGTCGACCAGCATCCGCACTGCGTGGTGCTGCTGGACGAGATCGAGAAGGCGCATCCGGACCTGTACAATGTGCTGTTGCAGATCATGGATCACGGCCGGCTCACCGACCACAACGGCAAGCAGGTCAACTTCCGCAACGTGATCCTGATCATGACCACGAATGCGGGCGCGGCCGACATGGCCAAGCAGGCGTTCGGCTTCCATCGCTCGAAGCGGGAAGGTGACGACCACGAGGCGATCAACAGGCAGTTCGCGCCGGAATTCCGCAATCGGCTCGACTCCATCGTCTCGTTCGCGCACCTCAACGTCGAGGTGATCGGAATGGTCGTCGAGAAGTTCGTGCTGCAGCTCGAGGCCCAGCTCGCCGACCGCGACGTCACGATCGAGCTGTCGGAACCGGCCAAGGCCTGGCTGATCCAGCACGGCTATGACGAGCAGATGGGCGCGCGGCCGATGGGTCGTGTGATTCAGGAGCACATCAAGAAGCCGCTGGCCGACGAGGTGCTGTTCGGCAAGCTGAAGGGCGGCGGTCACGTCCGTGTCGTTCTCGTCAAGGACGAATCCGGCGTCGAGGAGAAGATCGGCTTCGAGTTCGTCGAGGGCCCGGTCACGCCGAAGTCCGAAGTTCCGGCCGCGCGCAAGCGCAAGCCGAAGTCCGGCGGCGGCTCGAAGGGGCCGGCGCCGAAGGGACCGCTGGTCAAGGCGTAGGCCTGACGCTACGAGATGACTACGAAAGGCCGGCCATCGCGCCGGCCTTTTTCGTTTGACGCGAGGTTCTTTGATGCGACGTCCGGCTCAGGCCGGCTTGACGAAGAAATACACCGTCAGGCCGCAGCCGACGGCAATGATGAAGCGGCGCACATGGGCCGGCGGGATGATCTGGCCAAGCCGCGCGCCGACGAAGCCGCCGACCATGGCAGCGCCCATCATCGTCAGCGTCTCCAGCCAATGCACGCGGCCTGAGAACGCAAAGATGGCGGAGGCCGTCATATTCATGAGCGCAGCGAGCAGCACCTTCATGCCGTTCATGGCGCGAATGTCGCGCATGCCGTAGAACACCAGGGCCGCCAGCATCAGGATGCCGATGCCGCCGCCGAAGTAGCCGCCATAGATCGCGATCACGAACTGCACCGCCTGGATGGTCCGCGGCCCGAACCAGCGCGCGCCATCCTTGGGCGTAAAACGCATGCCGAATGCAAACACGATCGTGGCGAACAGCAACAGCCAGGGCACCAGCCGGCTGAAGGCGGCTGACGGTGTGACCAAGAGCAGCACGGCGCCGAGCGTGCCACCGAGCAGGCTGATGATCGACAGCCGCACGAGGTCGTGGCGCCAGGGCGCCTTTGCGTCGTTCAAGATCTCACGGGAGGCCCAAGCGCTGACGAACTGGCCGGGGCAGAGCGCGACGGTGCTGGAAGCGTTGGCGTCAATCGCGGGAATGCCGGCGGCGAGCAGCGTCGGGAAGGTCAGGAACGCGCCGCCGCCGGCCAGCGCATTGACGATGCCCGAGCCGAAGGCGGCGAGGGCGAGCAGGGCCAGCATCGTCCAGTCCGTCATCGCTGTCACGACTCGCCCTTCAGCCGCTGGCCGTCCTGGACGCGGACGCGCTCGGCGCCGCGCGCGCCGGCCGGCGACAGCCTGAGCATGCTCAGGAACGCGCCGACCAGCGCGAAACCGACCCCGGTCAAGAGCGACAGCCGCGTGCCGTCGGTCGCGTCGATCGCGAGAAACATCGCGACCAGGGCCGCGCCCGTGGTCTGGCCGAGCAGGCGCGCCGTGCCGAGCATGCCGCTGGCGCCGCCGGCGCGCTCGCGTGGCGCAGCGGCGATCATGGTGCGGTTGTTCGGCGTCTGGAACAGGCCGAAGCCGCAGCCGGCCAGCGCCATGCGCCAGACGACATCCCATGCCGACGGCTCGCGCGGCAGCAGGCCGAGCGCACCGAGCCCGCATGCGAAGATCACGAGACCGATGCCACCGAGCAGCCCGGCCGGCACGCGCTCGACCAGCCGCCCCGCAATCGGCGCCGTCAGGCCGACCGCGATCGGCCACGGCGTGATCAGCAGGCCCATCTGCACCGGCGAATAGCCGAAATGGCTTTCGAGATAGAAGGGGATCGCGACGAAGGCGAGCATCTGGCCGCAGAACGACGAGATCGAGGTCGCGATCGACAGGGCGAACACCGGAATGCGCAGCAGGTCGACCGGCAGCAGCGGCGAGGCCATGTGGGTCTGGCGCCAGACCAGCCACACGCCGGCCGTGACGGCGACGACGAACTCGATCGCGCAGGTCACCAGCGCCTCGCCATGGCCGAGGCTGTCCACGGCGGCGATCAGGAAGCCGAAGGCGACCGCGCTCAGCGCCGCGCTCTGCCAATCGAACATGTGCGGCGCGCGCGGCGTATGCGGCAGGAAGCGGAAGCCGAAGACGAAGGTGACGATGCCGAGCGGCACGTTGATCGCGAACAGCCACGGCCAGCTACCGACGGCGAGGATGCCGGCGGCGATGGTCGGACCGAGTGCGGCGGAGACCGCGACCACCATCGCATTGATGCCGATGCCGCGGCCGAGCAGAGCGTGCGGATAGGTGAAACGCACCAGCGCCGAGTTGACGCTGAGGATGCCGGCGGCGCCGAAGCCCTGCAGGATGCGCGCGAGCGTCAGCAGTAGCAGGCTGTCGGCCAGCGCACAGAAGGCGGAGGCAGCCGTGAACAGCATGAGGCCGGCGAGATAGACCCGCCGATAGCCGATGATCTCGCCGAGCGAGGCCAGTGGCAGCAGCGAGATCGTCACCGCGAGCTGATAGCCGTTGACGATCCAGATCGAAAAAGCAGGACTCGCATGGAGGTCGCGGGCGATCGTCGGCAGCGCCACATTGGCGATGGCGCCGTCGATCACGGCCAGCACGATGCCGAGGGCGATCGTCACGATCGCCCAGGTGCGCTGCGGCAGCGGCAGTCCGTCGGCGTGCAGACCCGTGGTCGTCGGCGTCATCATGCGGGCTCCGGCCGCAGTCGGGCCGCGGACCATGAACGGGAACGGGCAACCGGGCCGTACAAGTCCCGTTCCATGCCAGAGGAGCGCGCCGGTGTGTCACCGCCGTTTGGGGCGGACCTGGATCGCCTTGAGGTAATTGACCGCGGCCTCTGCCTCGGCGCGATCGAACTGGAAGCTCGGCATGTCCTTGTGAATGGTCGACAGGCCGGCCTGCAGCCGTTGGGCGAAATCCTCGTCGTAGAGCTTGCTGTCACCGAAGGTCCTGAACGGGGGCGCGTCGGGGTGCCGGCTGGCGCCCGTGAGACCTACCGCATGGCATCGGCTGCAAAGGCTTTGCAAGAGCGCTTTTCCACGCTTCTGCTCGCTGTCCAGCGCATGGCTTGAGCCTGTGAGCAGGCACGTCAAAGCCAACCCGAGCCCCGCTCGCATGATCATGTCACGTCCACCCGACCTTATCCGGCCTTACCAGCGGCCAGTGGCCTTTCCATAGGCGTAAAGCCCGATCAGGCCAATGCTCACGATCGTCGAGCCGATCAGGATGATCAGATCCCAACGGGGAGGATCGTCATCATCCCGGTTCAGCGTCAGCAGGGTAAACAGAGCCTTCAAGGCAAAACGGCGCATCGCAGATCCGGTCCGGCCGGCCAGCGCATGCGGCCGGCGCGTTGCAAGGGAGTTTAGCGCTTCGAGGTGCTGCGCCGCCACTCGCGTGGCGACAGGCCGAACTGCTCGCGGAACACGCGGCCGAAATGCGAGAGGTCATTGAAGCCCCAGCAAAACGCGATCTCGCTGATCTGACGATGCGCCAGCATCGGCGAGCCGAGATCGCGCCGGCACTGCTTGAGCCGCTCGGCCAGCACGAAGCGTTGGAACGACGTCTCCTCGTCCGAGAACAGATCATTGACGTAGCGCGTCGATAGCCCGACCTCGCGTGCGATCTCCGGCAGTGAGAGGCCGGCGTCGGATAGTCGGGTGCGGATGTGCGCCTTGATCCGATAGAGCAGCGTTGCGCGATGGCTCGAGGCGGGCAGGGGTTGTGCGCGCAGCCGCTCGGCCAAGGTCATGGCGAGCAGGTCGGCGGCCTGGTTGGCCAGAGGTTCGGCATGCTCGGGGCCGATGTGCTCGGCGCGTTCGCAGAGCCTGACGATGAACTCATGGGCAAGGGGCTGGAGCGGGCTGTCGGGGCCGAAGCTGATCGCCGTCACGGTCTCCGTCGGGCCGATCCGGCGCTGCAGCATCTCGCGCGGGAGCTTGAACACGATCTGCTTGAACGCGGCGTCGAACTGCAGCTCATAGGGGCGGGTCGTGTCGTAGATCGCGAACTCGCCGGGCCGGATCACGGTGTCGCGGCCATCCTGGACGACGCCGCCGATTCCCTCACGTCCGAATGCGACGAGAACGAAGTCGGCATCCGCCCGGGAGATCCGCTGCGAGGTCCGGTGCACGCGCTGCCGGTCCGAGGCAACCTCGGAGCAGACAGCCCGTCCCAACGCGGTGTGGGTCACCGAGCCGCGAAACGCGCTGCCGAGATCGGACGTACAGTCGAGCCCGACATAGACGTCGCAGACGATGTCCTGCCACCGCGCCAGCCGGCGGTGGTCCGGGCTTCCGTCGGTGGTGAACAGGATCGGCATCGCTCCGTCTCCCCCTGCACCTGTGCCGGCTTGATCTGTGGCAATGCAGCAAATTCCGGGCCCGGCCGGGGTCTTCGCCTCGGCCGTAGTCGAATTTTCGTTCCGTGGGAGACGAGCGCGAAAGCCGGCTGGCGTCAATAGTTGGCCCGGTCGCGGCGCCACCGCCGCGCACGGGCATCAGGGAGCAGCAGCGATGGGACTGGCACATCCGAAATACAAGGTGGCGGTGGTGCAGGCGGCGCCGGCCTGGCTCGACCTGGACGCCTCGATCAAGAAGACCATCGCCCTGATCGAGGACGCGGCCAACAAGGGCGCCAAGCTGATCGCGTTTCCGGAGGTCTTCATCCCCGGCTATCCCTGGCACATCTGGATGGACTCGCCGGCCTGGTGCATCGGCCGTGGCTTCGTGCAGCGCTATTTCGACAATTCGCTGGCCTACGACAGCCCGCAGGCCGAGGCGCTGCGCGCCGCCGTGCGCAAGGCCAGGCTCACGGCCGTGCTGGGACTGTCCGAGCGCGACGGCGGCAGCCTGTACATCGCGCAATGGCTGATCGGCCCGGACGGCGAGACCATCGCCAGGCGCCGCAAGCTGCGGCCGACCCATGCTGAGCGCACCGTCTATGGCGAGGGCGACGGCAGCGATCTCGCCGTGCACGACCGGCCTGACATCGGCCGGATCGGTGCGCTGTGCTGCTGGGAGCATCTGCAGCCGCTGTCGAAATACGCGATGTACGCGCAGAACGAGCAGGTGCATGTCGCCGCGTGGCCGAGCTTCTCGCTGTACGATCCGTTCGCGCCGGCGCTCGGCGCCGAGGTCAACAACGCCGCCTCGCGCGTCTATGCGGTCGAGGGCTCGTGCTTCGTGCTGGCGCCGTGCGCCACCGTCTCGCAAGCGATGATCGACGAACTGTGTGACCGGCCCGACAAGCACGCGCTGCTGCATGTCGGCGGCGGCCACGCCGCGATCTTTGGTCCGGATGGCTCTTCGCTCGCCGAGAAGCTGCCGCCGGAGCAGGAAGGCCTGCTGATCGCCGAGATCGATTTGGGCATGATCGGCATCGCCAAGAATGCCGCCGATCCGGCGGGACACTATTCGCGCCCCGACGTCACCCGGCTGCTGCTCAACAAGAAGCCGCTCAACCGGGTCGAGCAGTTCGCGTTGCCGGTCGACACGGTCACTCCCGGCGAGGCGCCATCGGCGGCTGGCTGACAGGCTTGGCGGGCGCTAGGTCCCGGCCTCCGGTTGTGCCGGCGGCGGGGCCGACCGCCGCGGCGGCCGCTGCGGACGGCCTGCCGGCGCCGCCATGCGCGGCTGCAAGGTGACGATCACCGGGTTCGGCTTGTGGTCGGTCGCCGCGCCCGTCGCTGCGTCCACACCCATGCCGATCAGGCCGCCCGCCAGGATGTTGCCGGCGAAGCCGGCCGCGCCGGTCGCCGGGATGTCCTTGGTCAACGGGATGATCTGGGTCTCGTAGCCCGGTTTTTCGATGGTGACGGAGATGTCGGCATTGCGTTTGGCGACGAACGAGCAGGGCGTCGTGCAGGTCATCGGCGCTTCGAGACCGGCGATCGTGGCTTCGGCCCCGGACGGCGTCGACGCGACACTGATCGTCTCGGTTGTACCCCGCGTTACGGACGCGCAGCCTCCCAGCGCGGCGCACAGCGCCACCAACGCTACAACTCTCATTTGGTACTGCCCCCTTCAAACCCGGGGGAACTCAAGCGCAACTGGAGCGGGACGGCAAGCGCAATCAGCATTATCCGAAGAAATTCCCGGGCGAGTTTCGCGCGAGTGTGGCTTTCACACCTGCTTTCCACGAACCTGCCGCGCGATCGCTTTCTGCGCATCGAACTCGGCGCGCCGCCGTGCCAGCTCGTCCGGCGCGAGCATGGCGGGATTGCTGTAGTCGCGCTTCCAGCCGTGATCGTCGCTCCACTGCAAAGGCGATTGCACGGTCGTGCGTGCGGCTGGTGAACTCTCGAGGACACGCAAAGCCAACTCGAGCGTGAAGGCCTGTGAGGCCGCGTCGTGCGGCTTGCCGGCGGAATTGCCCAGCGGAAAATCCGAGAACAGGAAGCGCGGCGCGGCGGCGTGCTCGACGATGTCCTTGGCGCAGCCCATGACGACGGTCGCGACGCCGTTCGCTTCGAGATGCCGTGCCACCAGGCTCACGGTCTGGTGGCACACCGGACAGTTCGGCACCAGCACGACGGCATCGATCTCGTCGGCGCGGCAGCGCGCGAGAATCTCCGGCGCATCGGTCTCGATCGTGACGCGGTGGCTGCGATTGGTCGGCGCGCCGAAGAAGCGCGGTCCGACCGCGCCGATGCGGCCTTCACCTGCCAGCCTTAGGAGCTGTGGCAGCGGAAACCAGGTGCCGGAATCCTCGGCCGAGGTGTGCGCGCGATCATAGGCGATGTGGGAAATGCGCAGGTCGTGCTGCGCCGACGTGTCGCCGTCATAGACGGAGTAGAACTTGGCGCCGCCATTATAGGGCGCGCCGGGGCCTTGATCGCCTTTGGCGGGATCGAAAGGCGCGGCCGTGGTGACAACGGTGACGCGCGACTGCGCGAGCGGCTTGCGCAAGGGATGGAACGGCGCCGACGTGTAGTGAGCCCAGCGATAGGGCGTGTCATAGCCGATCGCGAGATAGTAGTCGCGCGTGCGCGCCATGTAGGACAATGGCGCATCGCTTTCGGGCGCGAAGCCGAGTCTGTCGTCGGTCGGTGCGGTCATCCGTCGCGCTCCCTGCGGCACTCGGGGATTGCTAGCCGGCTCGTTCGCTGTGTCAAGGCGCCGCGCGGTGGAACCCCGCATGGTCTTCGGCTTTGTCTGTCGGCAGAATTCAACCATTGCACCGCGCTCACGATGCTTTCCATGGTTTCGGTTGCTCGCATTGCCTGTCTCGGCCTTGCCTTGATGCTGACCATGCCCTTGTCCGGCGTGGCGGCGGAGCAGGCCTCCGACCGTGACGCTGCCGCCCCGGCTGATCCGAAGGACGGCGCCCGGCAGGATTCGCCGCAGGAGGCTGCCAAGCCGGCAGACGCTGCGGCAGAGGGCTCGGAGAACAAGTCCGAGGAGGCCAAGGAGAGCGGTACGCGCGAGGCGATCTGCCTGATGATCGAATCCGCAGCCAAGGCGAATGATCTGCCGCTCGAATTCTTCGCTCGCGTGATCTGGCAGGAGAGCCGCTTCCAGAGCGATGCAGTCGGGCCGGTCACGCGCAACGGCCAGCGCGCGCAGGGAATCGCGCAGTTCATGCCGGGCACGGCGAACGAGCGCCAGTTGCTCGATCCGTTCGATCCGGTTCAGGCGCTGCCGAAGTCGGCGCAGTTCCTGGCCGAGCTGCGCGACCAGTTCGGCAATCTCGGGCTCGCGGCGGCGGCCTACAATGCGGGGCCGCGCCGGGTGCAGGACTGGCTTGCCGGCAAGGGGCAGATGCCCTGGGAGACCCGCAACTACGTCTCCGCCATCACGGGAGCCACGATCGATGAGTGGGCGGCCGCCGGTAACGGCGGCAAGACGCCGCCGAGCCCGCCGCCGACCTCGTGTCGTCAGCTCATGGCGATGTTGAAGCGCGCGCCGAATCCGTTCGTCACGGAGCTCGAGCAGCATGTGGCGCTGTCGGCCGCGAAACCGTGGGGCGTCCAACTGGCTGCAGGCTTCGACCGCAACAAGGCGCTCGCGATGTATTCGCGGGCGATCAAGGGGCTTGGCCCGGTCATCGGCGACCGCGACCCGAGCCTGCTGTCGTCGGTGATGCGCTCGCGCGGCAACCGCGCCTTCTACCAGGTGCGGATCGGCGCCGAGACACGGGCCGAGGCCGACGCGCTCTGCAGTCGGATCCGCGAGGCCGGCGGTGCCTGCTTCGTGCTGCGCAATCGCTCCGGATAGAGCTGCCTCAGCGCGGCGTGTGGGGGATGGCTGCGCCGGACGCAGACCCGCGCGCGCCTGATGGCGGTTGACGCGAGCGGCTTTCGCCAGCCTTATCGCGGTTCGTTCCGCTGGGCCGCCCGTGACACTTCCTCCGCTCGATTCGCCGCAATGGCATGGTTCACTGCGCGCCTTCGGCTGGGGGCTGCGCGCGACGTCAGCGACCATCCTGTCACTGGTGCTGTTCGTCACCTTCATCGGCATCGGCGCGCTCGCCCACGATACCCGTTTCAGCATGCTCTGGGCGATCCTGAGCACGGTGCTGGTTTGGGCCGGTCCAGCGCAGATCATCCTGGTCTCCACGCTCGGCTCCGGCCAGACCATTCTGCAATCGGCGATCGCGGTCACGATGAGCGCGATCCGGCTGTTTCCGATGGTGGTGGCGGTGCTGCCCCTGATCCGCTCGCCGCAGACCAAGCGGCGGCACCTGGTGCTGATCGCGCATTTCACCGCCGTGACCCTGTGGGTCGAATGCTATCGCTTCCTGCCGCATGTGCCGCGCGAGCGCCGCATCGCCTTCGTGCATGGGCTCGGCAGCGGCCTGATGGGGATCGCGCTGATCGCGACCATCATCGGGTATCTTCTCGCCGCCAATCTGTCGCAGACCTTCGGCGCCGCGGTGCTCTTGCTGACGCCGCTGGCCTTCCTGTTCTCGACCCTGCGCAACGCCAGGGAGCTTGCAGACGTGCTCGCGCTGGGTCTCGGCCTCGTGCTGTATCCTCTGGCCGCCCAGCTCGACAGCGGCGTCGACATCCTGGTCAGCGGCGTCGTCGCCGGAACGCTCGCGTTCGGCGCGCACAAATGGCGCGAGCGGCGGGGGCTGGCATGAGCGACTTCATCGGCGATTGGCATGCGCTCGTGGTGCTGCTGGTGGCGGGCGTGATCCCCAACCAGATCTGGCGCCTGCTCGGACTTTGGTTCGGCAGCGGGCTCGACGAGGGCTCGGACCTGCTGATGTGGGTCAAGGCGGTCGCGACCGCCATCTTGGCGGGGGTCATCGCCCAGATCCTGGTGCAGCCGCCGGGCGCGCTCGCCAGCGTGCCTTGGGGGCTGCGCTATGGAGCCGTCGTTGCCGGCCTTGCGGCCTTCATGGCGAGCCGCCGCTCGATCTTTGCCGGTGTTGTCTGCGGCGAAGCCGCGATGCTGGCCGGCAAATGGTGGCTCGGCTGAGTTGCGCGATCTTGCGCGACCGCAATTGCGGTGAGCCGAGGTTCGGATAGATTGCCGGGAGGATCCAAGGACTCCGCAATGACCACTGATTCCGATCTCCGTCCGGGAGAAGTCGCCGTCGACGCGCCACAGCCGCGCGACGCCACGTTGTATTTCATCGGCCGCATCCGCACGCCCTGGACCTCGCGGCTCGAGACGCCGCGGCAGGGCAGCTTCGAGGGGCCGGTGTGCCGGCTCGAGATCTTCGCGCCCTGGGTGCCGGCGCTGCAGGGCATCGACGCCTTCAGCCATCTCCAGGTGCTGTACTGGCTCAACCGGGCGCGCCGGGATCTCGTCAAGCAGAGCCCGCGCCATCATGACGGCGAGACCCGGGGCACCTTCGCGCTGCGCTCGCCGGTGCGTCCCAATCCGATCGGCGTGTCGACGGTCCGCTTCGTCGCGTTGGAAGGCAACACCGTGCTGGTGCGCGGTCTCGACTGCCTCGACGAGACGCCGCTGATCGACCTGAAGCCGGATCATTGCGCGTTCACGCCGGCGGCGAAGGGTGAGGATGACAAATAGGACCGACGGATCCGGATGTCGAAGGTGAACAAGCGGCCGCAGAAAACGGTGACGGCTCAGGATGCGATCACGGCGGACCTCGTCGCCGTGCTGGTGGCGGTGACCGACGGGCACCCGAAGATCATGACGATCGAGCATGCTGCGGCGCTGCCGAGCGGACCGTTTCAGTTCGCGCACCGCTCACTGCAGATGGGGCTGCGCGCCTGGGTCGAGGCGCAGACCGGCCATCCGCTCGGCTATGTCGAGCAGCTCTACACCTTCGCCGACCGCGGTCGCGGCGGCGATCCCGACGCGCCGCACCGCATCTCCATCAGCTATCTCGGTCTGACCCGCGAGGAGGAGGGGCGTGAGGGCGCGGATGCGCAATGGTCGTCGTGGTACGACTACTTCCCGTGGGAGGATCATCGCGACGGACCGCCGACGATCCTGGCCAAGATCATCGCGCCGAAGCTGAAGGCCTGGGCGCGAGCCGCCCACGAGCCGGCGCTGCAAAAGACGAGGTGGCAGCGCGCCGCCATCACCTTCGGTCTCGACGGCCGCGAGTGGAACGAGGAGCTAACGCTGCAGCGGTATGAGTTGCTGTATGAGGCGGCGCTGATCCCCGAGAGCGTGCGCGAGAAGGGGGCCAGCCAGCCGATGCTGCCCGGGCGCGCCATGATCGGTGATCACCGTCGGATTCTCGCCACCGGCATTGCCCGCCTGCGCGCCAAGATCAAATACCGGCCGGTCGTGTTCGAGTTGATGCCGGAAGAATTTACACTGCTGCAATTGCAGCGCAGCGTCGAGGCTCTCGCCGGCCGGCTCGTGCACAAGCAGAACTTCCGCCGCCTCATCGAGCAGCAGGAACTGGTTGAAGAGACAGGCGCAATTGCTGCCGACACGATTGGCCGGCCGGCCAAGCTGTTTCGCTTCCGGCAGGGGGTGCTGGCCGAGCGGGCGGTGGTCGGAACCAAGCTGCCGCTCTCGCGATCTTGATCTCCGGCTCTTGACACAGCTTATGCTCAGGATAAGTATAAGCCATCTTATGCTCACGGAGAGTATAAATGGTCGATCTTGTCCTGCCCGCCGTCGCGCCGAATGCATCGCTTGCTGAGCGTCTGAGCCGGGTGATCCCGCCGCCGGAATGGGCTGTCTTCGAGGACGATGTCGAAGCCATTCTGGCGCTGAAGCGCCGGCGCAATGCCGTGGTGCTGGCGCACAACTATCAGACGCCCGAAATCTATCACGGCGTCGCCGACATCGTCGGCGACAGCCTGCTGCTGGCGCGCGAAGCGACCAAGGTCGATGCCGAGGTGATCGTGCTCGCCGGCGTCCACTTCATGGCCGAGACCGCCAAGCTGCTCAATCCCGACAAGACGGTGTTGATTCCCGACGTAGAGGCGGGCTGCTCATTGGCGGAGTCGATCACCGCCGACGACGTGCGGCTGATGCGCGCGCGCCACCCGGGTGTGCCCGTGGTCGCCTATGTCAACACGTCGGTGGCGGTGAAGGCCGAGTCCGACGTCTGCTGCACCTCCGGCAACGCGCGCGCGGTGGTCGAGTCGCTCGGTGTCGATCACGTCATCATGCTGCCGGATGAATATCTCGCGCGGAACGTCGCCGCACAGACGAACGTGAGGATCACGGCCTGGAAAGGGCATTGCGAGGTACATGAGCGCTTCAGCGCCGAGGACGTCTGCACGCTGCGCGACAACCATCCTGGTGTCACCGTGCTCGCCCATCCGGAATGTCCTCCAGAGGTCGTGGCGGAGGCGGACTTCGCCGGCTCCACCGCGGCGATGTCGGACTTCGTCGGAGCAAGAAGGCCGGCCCGGGTGGTGCTGCTGACAGAATGTTCGATGAGCGACAATGTCGCCGTGCTCCATCCCGACATCGAGTTCATCCGCCCCTGCAATCTGTGCCCGCACATGAAGCGGATCACCCTGAAGAACATCCGCCATGCGCTCGAGACCAACACGCACGAGGTCACGATCGATCCCGCGATGGCCGAGCGCGCGCGGCGCGCAGTGGAAAGGATGCTGGCATCATGAGCATCGATGTTTCGAAGTTGATCGGCCGTCCCGTGATCATCGGCGGCGGTGCC
The DNA here is from genome assembly GCF_032487555.1 of Bradyrhizobium sp. SZCCHNRI1029. NCBI lineage: Bacteria > Pseudomonadati > Pseudomonadota > Alphaproteobacteria > Hyphomicrobiales > Nitrobacteraceae > Bradyrhizobium > Bradyrhizobium sp. SZCCHNRI1029. The sequence continues at coordinate 599,999 of NZ_JAUEUK010000003.1, read as the reverse complement.
GCAGGTCTGATGACGGCGCTTGCGCTTGCGCCCGAGCCGGTCGTGCTGTTGTCGAAGTCGCCGCTCGGCGCGGAGGCGTCGAGCATGTGGGCGCAGGGTGGCCTCGCCGCCGCGGTTGGCGATGACGATGATCCGTCGCTGCATCTGAAGGACACGCTCGCCGCCGGAGCCGGATTGTGCGGCGAGGCCGCCGCGCGCCGCATCATCGATGCGGCGCCGGCCGCGGTCGAGCGCCTCGCCCAGCTTGGCGTTGCGTTCGACCGAGGTGCGGATGGACGTTGGCGTCTGGGCCTGGAGGCCGCACACAGCCGCAACCGGATCGTGCATGCGACGGGCGACGGCACGGGACGCGAGATCATGCGCGCGCTGATCGCGGCTGTCAGGCGTTGTGCTTCGGTGACCTTGCTCGAAGGCGTCGAGGCGCGCCGGCTGATCGTCAATGACAACGCGATCCAGGGCGTGGCTGCGGCGCGCGGCGATGAGGCTCTGATCCTCGCCACGACGCGCGTCGTGATCGCAACCGGCGGCATCGGCGGCCTGTTCCTCGACAGCACCAATCCGGCCGGCTGTTTCGGCCAGGGCCTCGCGCTGGCGGCGCGGGCCGGGGCCGTGCTGTCCGATCTCGAATTCGTGCAGTTTCACCCCACCGCGTTCGACGGACCGTCGCGGCCGCTGCCGCTGCTCACCGAGGCGATCCGCGGCGACGGCGCCGTCCTGATCGACGACACCGGCACGCGCTTCATGGCCGACGAGCCCGGCGCTGAGCTGGCGCCGCGCGACGTAGTGGCGCGGGCGGTATGGCGCCGCCGTGCGCAAGGCCGCCGCGTGTTCCTCGATGCGCGCAACAAGCCGGGCAAGGATTTCGCCGCGCGCTATCCCGTGATCAGCGCGTTCTGCCGCATGGCGGGCATCGACCCCGCGCGCGATCCGATCCCGGTGCGGCCGGCCGTGCACTATCATATGGGCGGCATCGCTGTTGACACGATGGGACGCAGCACGGTCGAGGGCTTGTGGGCCTGTGGCGAGGCCAGCCGCACCGGCCTGCACGGCGCCAACAGGCTCGCCAGCAACTCGCTGATGGAAGCGATCGTCTGCGCGCAATGGGTGGCCGAAAGCGTGGCCGGCGCGCCGCAGCGTGCAGGCAAGCCGTGCGCGGTGGCTGCCATTCCGCCGGCGTCCGATCCGTCGGCCGCACGGCCGCTGCTGTCGCATGCGCTCGGCGTGATGCGCGAGCATCGCACGATCGCGGCTGCCGTCAGCGGCCTGCTTCCGCTGGCAGAGCAGGCCGGGCCCATGGCTGACCCGGCGCTGGTCGGCTTGATGCTCGCGGTCGCGGCCCATGCGCGGGAGGAGAGCCGCGGCGCGCATTTCCGCAGCGATCGTCCGGGCACGCTGCCCGTCGCGCAGCCATCCAGCCTCACTCTGCCCGAGGCGATCGCGGTTGCCCGCGACATTGTCGAGGCGGAGCAGACGCCGTCCAGGAGCGCAGTGCCATGACTCTCAATCCTCTCTCGCCTTTGCTCTACGAGCCGCTGGTGCGCATGGCTCTGCTCGAGGATCTCGGCCGCGCCGGCGACATCACCACCGATGCCATCGTCCCCGCCGAGCAGCGCGCATCGCTGAAGCTGCGGGCGCGCCAGCACGGGGTGATCGCGGGCCTCGATGTGGCGCGCTGCGCCTTCCAGACCGTCTCGCCGGACGTGCGCATGGAGATCGTGCGACCGGACGGCAGCGTCGTGACGCCGGGAGACGCGATCGCGACCATCAGCGGCCCGGCACGGGCGCTCCTGACCGGCGAGCGCGTGGCGCTCAACTTCCTCTGCCGCTTGAGCGGGGTCGCCAGCGCGACGGCGTCCCTGGTATCGGCGGTGAAGGGGACGAAGGCGCAGATCGTCTGCACCCGCAAGACCACGCCGGGCCTGCGCGCGCTGGAGAAATATGCGGTGCGCGCGGGAGGCGGCGGCAATCACCGGTTCGGGCTCGATGACGCCGTCCTGATCAAGGACAACCACATCGCCATCGCCGGCGGCATCCAGGCTGCCATCACGCGCGCAAAGGCCCATGCCGGCCATCTCGTCAAGATCGAGGTCGAGGTCGACACTCTGGCTCAGCTCGAGCAGGCGCTGACGCTGGGCGTCGATGCGGTGCTGCTCGACAACATGACGCCGGCGGAGCTCGAAACCGCGGTCGGCATGATCAGCGGCAAGGCCATCTCCGAAGCCTCGGGCCGGATCACCGTGGAGACCGCGCCCGCGATCGCCGCGGCCGGCGTCGACCTGATCTCGGTCGGCTGGATCACGCATTCGTCGGCCGCGCTCGACATCGGGCTCGACGAGGCCTGATCAGCCCTTCAGCGCCGCAATCAGCTTGGCGGCGTTCTCCTCCAGCACCTTCGGATCTTCCTTGCGGCTCGCCGGCGGCAGCAGGGAATCGCCGTTGCGGCGAGGCATGATGTGGACGTGCAGGTGGAACACCATCTGGCCGCCGGCATGCTCGTTGAACTGCTGCACCGTGATGCCGTCGGCGGCGAACGCGGTCTTGGCGGCACGGGCGATGGTGCGCACGGCACGGCCGACGTGGAGATAGTCCTCCTCGGTGATGTCGAGGATGTTGCGTGCAGCGGCCTTCGGGATCACCAGGGTGTGGCCGGGCACGCGCGGCATGATGTCGAGGAACGCCAGCACGTGGTCGTTCTCATAGACCTTGGTGCAGGGGAATTCGCCGCGCAGGATCTTCGCGAACGGATTGTTGGGATCGTAGGCGGTCATGGGCAGTCCCTTAAGCGGTTCCTCTTGGTGCGCCTTACTCTCACCGGCACGTGTCGCCGGTCAAGACGGCTCGTCCATGCCTTTCCGGAACGGGGCGGATTCGGCGAGTTCGCGGCCGGCTTCCTCGACATAGGCGCGCTCGCGCTTGAGATAGTCGTCAATGGCCCGGCGCAGGCCGCGGTCGGCGATGTAGTGCGCGGAGTAGGTGGTCTGCGGCAGGTAGCCGCGCGCGATCTTGTGCTCGCCCTGAGCGCCAGCTTCGACGACTTGGAGCTTGTGCTGGATCGCAAAGTCGATCGCCTGGTAGTAGCAGACCTCGAAATGCAGGAACGGGTGGTGCTCGATGGCGCCCCAGTTGCGCCCGAACAGTGTGTCCGAGCCGATGAAGTTGATCGCGCCGGCGATCCAGCGGCCCTCGCGCTTGGCCATGACCAGCAGCACGTCGTCGGCCATGCTCTCGCCGATCAGCGAGAAGAACTTGCGGTTGAGATACGGCCGGCCCCACTTGCGTGAGCCGGTCTCCATGTAGAATTCGAAGAATGCGTCCCAGGCGTCCTCGGTGATGTCCTTGCCGGTCAGCCAATGGATGGTGATGCCGGCGGCCAATGCGTCGCGCCGCTCGCGCTTGATCGCCTTGCGGTGGCGCGAATTCATCGTCGCCAGGAAATCGTCGAAGGTGGAAAAACCCTGATTGTGCCAGTGGAACTGCTGGTCGGTGCGTTGCAGGAAGCCCTGCGCGGCGAGCAGCTGCCATTCGGCCTGCCGGGCGAAGGTGACGTGGACCGAGGACGCCTCGCTGATCCCGCACAGCGCCTTCAGTCCCTGGGCGAGGGCATTGCCGATCATGTCCCGGTCCTGGTCGGCGCGGATCAGCAGCCGCGGCCCTGTGGCCGGCGTGAACGGCACCGAGACCTGCAGCTTCGGATAGTAGCGCCCGCCGGCCCGCTCATAGGCATCGGCCCAGCCGCGGTCGAAGACATATTCGCCCTGCGAGTGGGACTTGAGGTAGCACGGCACGACGCCGAGGACCTCGTCACCCATCTTCGCCACCAGATGGCGCGGCGCCCAGCCGGTGCGCAGGGTGGCCGAGCCGGAGGCTTCGAGCGCCGAGAAAAACGCGTGTGAGATGAACGGATTGTAGCCGCGCCCGCAGGCGGAAGATGAGCCGGGACTGACGCGGCCCTCGGGATTGGCACAGGCGTCCCATGCTGCGGCCGGGACCTCGTTGATCCCGGGAACGGCTTCGAGCGTGATCTCAGGCGATGCCATCGAATCCTTGTCAAACGGGCCGGCACGGCACGCCCCGGCCGGGACGCCCCAGATGCCACGCCCTGAAGATCGTGCATCGCAGCAGCGAGTTCAAGGCCGGCGTCACGTCTCCGGCGTAAACCCCTCGAAGATCATCTGATCCGCATAGCGGGCTGCGGCGGCGCGCTGCTCGGGGGTGCGGACGGTCCAAGTCAGCAGCGGGCAGCCGAACACGTTGCGCGCGATCCAGGGGGCAGGCGCAGGCAGCTGCTCGACCCAATAGGCGACGAAATGCGGCTGGCTGCTGAAGCCATGCTTGAGATGCAGCATGCTGTCGCGCTGCGCCTGGGTCAGCTTGGCCCAGTAGCCGTCCTCGTAGCTGCGCTGCGCGACGATGCCGCGCGTCAGCGTCGGCATGGTCTCGCGCAAGGCGCGGACCTGGTCCGGATCGAACGACATCCCGACCACCGGGCCGGAGTAGGACGCCAGCACCTCGGCCATGCGCCGGACCAGCCGGCGATCGCCCTGGAACGTGCTCTTGACCTCGATGACCAGCGGCACGCGCCCGGCGATCAGGTTGCAGAGGTCGCCGAGCGTCATCATCTGCTCGTCGGTCTGCTTGAACTTGATCGCTTTCAGCTCTGCCGCGGTCTTCTCGATCAGCGGGCCGGTGCCCTCGGTGAGGCGGCCGAGATCATAGTCGTGATGCACCATGGCCTCGCCATCGGCCGACAGCTGGATGTCGCATTCGATGGCGAAGTTGCCGGCCACGGCGCCGCGTGCGGCGGCCGGCATGTTCTCGATGATGCCGCGATCAGCATGGTGCAGGCCGCGATGGGCGACGGGGCGGGCCGTCAGCCAGTCAGGTGCGCGCATTCGCCCCGTCCGTTTTGCTGGCGCATGATCTCGTCGGAAAACCGCCGCGCACTATTCCGGATCATGCGCTCTCTCTCACTCAACCTCGAACACACCTTCGACTTCCACCGCCGCGTCCGACGGCAGCGCCGACACGCCGACGGTGGTGCGGGCGTGCCGGCCCTTGTCGCCGAACGCTGCGACCATCAGGTCGGAGGCGCCGTTGAGCACCTTGGGCCCGTCGAGGAAATCGGGCGCCGAATTGACGAAGCCGCCGAGCCGGACCACGCGCACGACCTTGTCGAGATCGCCGACCGCCGCCTTGACCTGGGCGAGCAGGTTGATCCCGCAGCCCTTCGCGGCCGCATAGCCGTCCTCGATCGACACGCCGCCGCCGAGCTTGCCGGAGGCGATCATCTTGCCGTCGGCGCCGAGGCAGACCTGGCCCGACACGAACAGCAGGTTGCCGGTGCGCACGAACGGGACGTAATTGGCCACCGGCGCCTTTGGTGCCGGCAGTGTGATGCCCTGTGCCGCCAGATTCTGTTCAACCGTACCCGCCATCTCGAATCCCCGTTCTGTCGCCTGAAAGCCGGTCCCGTGCCGGACCGAGGCCCTGTTTGGCGCAGTTGCCAGTGACATGCAAGCAGCCAGCACCGACGCGATTCCGGCGCTTTAAGCGCACGTTTCCGTGAGACAGCCGCAGTTGCGACGCAATGCAGCGATCTCTAATGTGACGGTTCAGCGATACGTCCTCCGAGGAAAACTCATGGCTCATTCGTTCCGACTGTCGATGGGAGCGCTCGCCGTCGCGGCGATCACGTTCGGTCCGGCGCAGGCCGGGGCGGCTGTGCCGTTCCTGCCGCATCAGGCGCTCTATGACCTGAGCCTGGTCAAGTCGCGCGGCTCGAGCCCCGTCAACAGCGCGCGCGGTCGCATCCTCTACAATTTCTCTGGCAACGCCTGCAACGGCTACACTTCGGAATTCCGCCAGGTCTCGGAGCTCGATCTCGGTGAGGGCAAGGTGACCCTGAGCGACCTGCGCTCCACCGCGTGGGAGGACGGCGCCGGCAAGAGCTACCGCTTCAAGATCGACTCGCGCATGAACGAGCAGGCCTCCAGCCCGGTCGACGGTATCGCCGAGCGCACCGGCGATCACATCACCGTCAAGCTCAAGCAGCCCGAGGCGAAGACCTTCACGCTCGACGGCTCGACCGTGTTTCCGACCGAGCAGATTCATCGCATCATCGCCGCCGCGCGCGAGGGCAAGTCGCTGCTCGAGCTGACGGTCTATGACGGCTCGGACAATGGCGAGAAGGTCTACAACACGCTGACCGTGATCGGTGCGCCCGTGCCGGCCGACAAGGCGGCCGCCAAGCCCGACGCCTCGACCGACAATGACGAGATGAAGAAGATGACGCGCTGGCCGGTGACGGTCAGCTATTATGACCGCGACGCCAAGCGGGCCGAGGGCGAGCAGACGCCAGTCTACGCGATGTCGTTCGAGCTCTACGAGAACGGCGTCTCGCGCGCGCTCGTGCTCGACTACAATGATTTCGTCATCGCCGGCGCGCTCGGCAAGTTCGACGTCAAGGACGTGAAGGACGGCAAGCCTTGCAGCAATTGACCGGGGCATCATTCCGTCTGCTCCGGGCCGTCATAGGCGATGCCGCGGATGACCGCGGCCTGACCGAACTTCTTGCGTAGCGCATCGATCGCGCGCTCGGCCGAGGCCGAGCGGCGGTCGAGCATGTCGGTGTCGGAGGCCTCCGAGCCCGGGCGCAGCGCGCTGACGCCTGCGCCCATCAGCCGGAACGCCGTGCCGTCGGTCTCGCGCGCCAGCATCTCCTTGCAGATTGCGAAGATCTTGCCGGCGAGCTGCGTCGGCGCCGCGATCGATTGCGAGCGCGTTCGTTGGCGGAAGTCCGCGGTTTTAAGCTTCAGCGTTATGGTCGACCCGGCGAGCTGGCTCGCCTTCAGCCGTGCCGACACCTTCTCCGACAGCCGCCACAGGGTCTTTTCCAGGGTCGCGTAGTCGCGGATGTCGGTGTCGAAGGTGGTCTCGCTGGAGATCGTCTTGGCGCCGCGATCGGCCACGACCTTGCGGTCGTCGATGCCGCGCGCCAGCCGCCACAGCCTGCGGCCGTCACCGCCGAACTGCTTCATCAGCTCGATCTCGTCGGCACGCTGCAGGTCGGCGATGGTGCGGAAGCCCTGGTTCGCCAGCCGCTGCTGCGTGGCGGGGCCGACGCCGAAGATGAAGCCGACGGGCTTGTCGGCCAGCATCGCCGGCGCCTCGTCCTGGCCGAGCGCGGCGAAGCCGCGGGGCTTGTCGAGATCGGAGGCGATCTTGGCGAGGAACTTGTTGCAGGACAGCCCGACCGAGACGGTGATCCCGATGCGCTGCTCGATCTCGCGGGCGAAGCGCGCCAGCACCTTTGCCGGGATCATGCCGTGGACGCGCTCGGTCCCGGACAGGTCCAGGAACGCCTCGTCGATCGAGAGCGGCTCGACCAGCGGCGTCAGCGCCTGCATGGCCTGCCGGACCTCGCGGCCGACGCGGACATATTTCGCCATGTCCGGGGGAATCACGACCGCCGCGGGACACAGCTCCAGTGCCTTGAACATCGGCATCGCCGAGCGCACGCCATAGGTGCGGGCGATGTAGCAGGCGGCCGACACCACGCCGCGCTTGCCGCCGCCGATGATGACGGGCCGGTCGGCGACCTCGGGATTGTCGCGCTTCTCGACGGTCGCATAGAACGCGTCGCAGTCGATATGGGCCAGCGTCAGCGCGGGCAGGGCGCGATGGCGGACGAGGCGCGGCGAGCCGCAGACCGAACAGCGGCGCGCGCCATCATCGAGGTCCGTCAGGCAGTCGCGGCAGAAGCAGGCCGGCCCGGCGACCGTGCGCGACCCGCTCGCTGGCGCTGACTCGGTCACGGCACGTCGCGCTCCCACTGCCGGTCGCCCAATACCTGCCGTGCTGCCATGATATTGGTCGGATGTAACTTGGAGTGGGCGGCAAAAGCCTTTACCGTCTCGTCGTCGCGCAGCACGAAATCGAGCACGCTGACCAGGAAATTGGGGTCGGCGGCCGAGGATCGCAGCGTCTCCGGCCCAATCCCGGTCTCGGCCAGGAAGCGGCCCAGCCGCTCCGGTTCGCCGGCCAGGAAGCCGAGGGCCTGAACTGCAACGATTTCAGCGACTTCGCGCGGATTTCGAACGGGCTTTTTCAACGGCGGATTTGCCTTTCCGTTAACTTGTCGGCTCTACTTTGCGCCCATCATGCCCGAGTCTTCGGAATGGGTTCAAGCAAGTGGAAACCATCTCGGGGAAAGATCGAATACCGACTTAACGGCTTAGAACGAATCTGGGGCTAGTTTGAATTAGATGAGTAGCGGTGGACAGGCGTCCGCCAGAGGACATGCCGGTGTCAGTGATTCGGAGGGGCGGATGGGCAAGACCGTCCTGATCGTGGAAGACAATGAGCTCAACATGAAGCTCTTCCGCGATCTGTTGGAAGCTCACGGGTACCAGACGTCCGGTACGTCCAGCGGCGTGGAGGCGCTCGACATCGTGCGCCGGACCCGCCCCGATCTGATCCTGATGGACATCCAGCTGCCGCAGGTCTCGGGCCTGGAAGTGACGAAATGGATCAAGGACGATCCGGATTTGCGTGCCATCCCGGTGGTGGCAGTGACGGCCTTTGCCATGAAGGGCGACGAGGAGCGCATCCGCGAGGGTGGCTGCGAAGCCTATCTTTCCAAGCCGATCTCGGTCGGAAAATTCATTGAAACGGTACGCCGCTTTATCGGCTAAGGAGTTTCTGCAGTGTCCGCGCGTATCCTCGTCGTCGACGACGTCCCGGCCAACGTCAAGCTGTTGGAGGCGCGGCTGTCGGCCGAATATTTCGACGTGCTGACCGCCGCGAACGGCGCCGAGGCGCTGCAGATCTGCCAGCGCGCCGAATGCGACATCATCCTGCTCGACGTCATGATGCCGGACATGGACGGCTTCGAGGTCTGCCGCCGGCTGAAGTCGAATCCGGCCACGCATTTCATTCCGGTTGTCATGGTGACGGCGCTCGACAGCCCGTCCGACCGCGTGCGCGGCCTGGAGGCCGGTGCCGACGACTTCCTGACCAAGCCCGTCTCCGACGTCGTGCTGATCGCGCGCGTGCGCTCGCTGACGCGGCTGAAGATGATGACGGACGAGCTGCGCATGCGCGCGCTGACCTCCCTCGAGATTGGCGTGCAGGCGCCCGAGCGCAACGCGGTTGCCGACGCCGGCAAGGGCGGGCGGGTGCTGCTGGTCGACGACCGGCCGTCGTCCTACGAGCGGCTCGGGCCGATGCTGGCGACCGAGCATGCCATCGACGTCGAGACCAATCCCGCCGAGGCCGTGTTCAACGCCGCCGAAGGCAATTACGACCTCGTCATCGTTTCGCTCGACCTGAACGATTACGACGGCCTGCGGCTGTGCAGCCAGCTGCGCTCGCTGGAACGCACCCGGCAGGTGCCGATCCTCGCGATTGCGGAAGCCGAGAACAATTCGCGGCTGCTGCGCGGCCTGGAGATCGGCGTCAACGATTATCTGCTGCGTCCCGTCGACAAGAACGAGCTGCTGGCGCGCGCCCGCACCCAGATCCGCAAGCGCCGCTACACCGACCATCTGCGCGACAACGTCCAGAACTCGATCGAGATGGCGATCACCGACGCGCTGACGGGCCTGCACAATCGCCGCTACATGGAGACGCATCTTTCGACGCTCGCCGACCAGGCCGCGAGCCGTGGCAAGCCGCTGGCGCTGATGATGCTCGACATCGACTACTTCAAGTCGATCAACGACAATTACGGCCATGATGCCGGCGACGACGTGCTGCGCGAGTTCGCCATGCGCGTGCGCAAGTCGATCCGCGGCATCGATCTCGCCTGCCGCTATGGCGGCGAGGAGTTCGTCATCGTGATGCCCGAAACCGACCTGCACGTCGCCGGCATGGTCGCCGAGCGCTTGCGGCGCTCGGTCGCCAACGAGCCGTTCTCGGTGCACAAGGGCGAGAAGCGCATCGAGGTCACGACGTCGATCGGGCTGTCGACCCTGGAGCAGAAGGGTGAGCCGATCGCCGACGTCATGAAGCGCGCCGACAATGCGCTCTACCGCGCCAAGAACGAGGGCCGCAACCGCGCGGTGGCGATCGCCCCCGTGCATCAGCCGGCGCCGTTCCTGCCGCAAGCCGCCGGCCGCGGCCGCTAGAGGGGCAGGGCGGTGGAGCCGTCGGATCGTTGCTGCGCCTACGATGGTCGTGAGTAGCCGCAACCGTCTCCCCACGTCATTCCGGGGCGCGCATAGCGCGAGCCCGGAATCCATACTCCCGATCGTGGTTATGGATTCCGGGCTCGCCCTCCGGGCGCCCCGGAATGACGGTGAGCTCTGGGCAGCCTGCTTCAGCACACATGAGATCCCATCCTCGCCGCGCCTCCGCGCCCGAGCTGTGCCATTGAAAACCCTCTTCGAGAACAGAGGGCGCAGGGAAGGCCGGGTGCAGGTCGCACCCATGGTCCGCGTGCAGAAAGAAAGCACGCGGCAGAACCACAGGTACGAGCCGGACATCCGGCCCTCCCTGCGCGATGGCTTTACGGCTTACTCCGCGCTCTCCCCGGGGACCGGCGTTCTTGCCCCCGTCGCGAGCGCGCTTCGTCGCAGCGCCCGCTTGGCCTCAGCATCGGGAGGCCAGGACCACACGGCTTGACCGTGCGCACCGGATCGTTCGTCGGCGCGGACAAGCCACGCTGCAACCCGACACGCCCACCGCAGCCCACCTCACGCTCGTGACGATCGCGATGCGCCCCTCTTGGCGAGGTGGGATGTGCAGGGGGATAGCATGAATTCTGGAAAAGCGAAAGAAAAAAATTGCGATCTGGATAGCCGGCGAGAGCGATCTCGTTGAAAGCGTTCGAAAAGTTAGTCTTCGGCGCAGGACCGTCTCGGGGGCGCTCGATGGGAAGATCGCTTCCTCATCTCAATGCTTCAGGATGGACCCCTGATGATCAGGCCGACGCTGATCGGCCCTACGAACTTCAGGCGTCTCATGTTAGCTTAGTTGCGGCGTTGCTCTCTGGTTAGGGAAAAGGCATGAAGCCGCTTCGCATGGGTGTTTTGGCCGGCGTGCTGATGTTGTGTGGAGTCTTGGTCCTCGAAGCGCTCGGTGTGCAGACCAACCTTTTGGTTTTCATGGTCTTGGGAGGCGTTTCGGGCTCGCTGGCTGACATCTTGGATCGGTTCATGGCGGGGCGCGGTACGTAGCGCTGGTCAGCGCGCAAGGCCGGATGGTTGTCGACTCATTCCGATGTATCTCGGACGAGAGAGCGTCTGATGTTTGTGGAGTGTGCCCGATGTGGACATTTCAGCTGGTAGTCCGCACTCCGTAGGGCGGATCAGCGCGCCGCTTCACGTTCGCCGCAAATCGGCAGATTGAGCTGACGCCAATCCGCCCGCCGTGCTCGCGCGGTCGATCTACAACAACTCGCCGCCAGGATGTGGGGCGCCCAAATATCCCTTGATGTTGCGTGCGTGCCATGATACCTTACGTGACATGAGCAAATCGGTCCGCATCGTCAACTTCTATCACATGACCCGCTTCGGCTGGGCCGTGGAAGGAGTCGCGCGCTAGGAATTGGACGTTGCGATCGTTTCACCAGGCCCCGCCGGCATCGGACGGGGCCTTTTGTTTGGCCACGCTCCCTGCCGGCATAACAGCAGGAGCAGAGGATGCCACCCCATCAGACCAACGCGACGATCGACGCTGCGCACGTGTCGGCGCTCAACGTCGATCTCTCGATCGCGTCAATCACCGACGCGATCGACAGCGTGCAGCCATCGATGCAGTCCGAAGCGTCGATCGCAGCGTTGCGAGACGTGTCGCCAGAAAAGGACGCGGCCGGTCCGCCGGCCACGCCGACCTGGCCGATCATCCGCTTGATCGGCTGGTGCTGGCGCGCGATCCAAGAATGGCAACGCCGCGAGAGCGTGCGGGACTGCCTGCATGACCTGAGCGAACGCGAGCTCACAGATATCGGCATCACGCGCGCCGAGATCGAGCACATCGCCGCGCTGCGGACGCTCGACAGATTGAGGGATGATCCATATCCGGGCGGCGTCTCGCGTCGGGGAATGTAGTTGGTCGTTGAAAGTGGCGACGCAGGGATAACCGACCAACAGCGCGAGATGGTCGCCGCGACGTCATTGCGAGCGTCAGCGAAGCAATCCAGGGTCCCGCACACGACTCTGGATTGCTTCGCTGCGCTCGCAACGACGGAGGTGAGATCGCGCTTATCTATGGACACTATCCTGCCGGAGACGCCGCGTGCGCGGAGTTCGGCAGAACACAAGCCTCGCATAGGTGCTCATGTGCGAGCGCAGGAACTACATGCCTTGATCTGGCGCAATCATCGTGGTACCGACAAACCATGATCAACGTCGTGCGCAACTCCAACCGCAAACATGCGGCCCGCCGCAGCTGGGCCGTGGGAGGAGTCGTGCGCTAGGATTTCGACGACACGATCATTCCACCAGGCCCCGCCGGCATCGGACGGGGCCTTTTGTTTGGCCACGCTCCCTGCCGGCATCACGCAGCAGGAGCGACCGATGCCACCTCAGACCCATCTCACAGACGAGATCGCCCGCAATTCCGCCACGCGCGATCGCCCCCTCTCATTGGTGAAGAACGCGGCGCACCAGGCGCCAGCCGCGCCGCGACCCAGCGCATCCGTCACGGTGCTGCGTGACGCGTTGTCGGAAAAGAATGCGGCCGGGCCGCCGGGCATCTCGGCTCCGGGGCTGTTCGGCCTGCTCGCGCGCTATTGGCTGGTGTTTCAGGAAGGCCGTCGGCTCAGGCGGATGAGAGTCGATCTATGCGACCTGAGCGAGGCGCAACTGGTGGATATCGGCCTGACGCAAGGCGATCTCGACCATATCGCAGCCCACCGCGCGCTCGAGCGCCTGAGATTCGACATAGCGAACGCCATGATGTCCCGCGGTGTGATGTAGCTGCGAACAGGCCAGTGCGAACAAATGTCTCGGCAGGGCGGATCAGCGTGTGATCGGCCCTGGCGATGTCGTGCGCGCGATCTGTTGCAACCGCGTCATTGCGAGCACAGCGAAGCAAGCCAGGGCTCAGCAAGGACTCTGGATTGCTTCGCTGTGCGCGCAATGGCAGAGGATGGTGCGTGGTGGGTTGATGTTCACCCTCGGCCGCTTTTCGCGCTATCATCGTCGTCAACGTTGATGGAAATGGAACGACGAATGGCAAAACATATCGGCATCGTCGGCTGCTCCGCCGAGGGCGCGGCGCTCTGCTATCGCACGATCTGCAAGGAGGGCGCCGACCTGCTCGGGCCGCATGCCCATCCCGAGGTGTCGATGCACACGCCGTCGCTCGCCGACTACGTGGCCTGCCTCGATCGCGGCAATCTCGATGGCGTCGCCGAGCTGATGCTGACCTCGGCGCGCAAGCTCGCCGCGGCCGGCGCGGATTTCCTGATCTGCCCGGACAACACCATCCACCAGGCCCTGCCGCTGGTGCTGCCGCGCTCTCCGCTGCCGTGGTTGCACATCGCCGACGTGGTCGCGACGGAAGCGGTCAGGAGAGGCTACAGGCGTATCGGCATCACCGGCACCAAATGGCTGGTCGACAGCAATGTCTATCCGGATAGCTTGACCGCACGCGGGCTGGCGTTCGCGCGTCCGGAAGAAGCCGATCGCGTCGAAGCCAACCGCATCATCATGGATGAGCTGGTCTACGGGCGGTTTCAGCCGCCCTCCGTCGCCGCGTTTCAGGCGATCATCGCGCGACTGAAGGAGGAAGGTTGCGATGCCGTCGCGCTCGGCTGCACCGAGATTCCGCTGATCATCGACGATGCCAACTCGCCTCTGCCGACGTTGGATTCGACGCGTCTGCTCGCGCGTGCTGCGCTGGCGCGGGCCACGTCCTGCGCCGGCTGAGAATTGCGGCAAGGCGCTGGCCGTTCAGAGTGGGACGTGCAGGCAGCACTGGCTGCGACGCTCGCCATCCGGCCTTCGGACGCACAGTTCCGTCGGAACCCCCTTGGGCGGGAAACGTTTGTTTCAGCCCAAGGAGGAGCGCCCAATGAAGAAGCTGATATTTGCGGTTGCCGTGTCGCTGTCCGTTCTGCCGCCATTTGCCATGGCTCAGGGCCATATGGGGACGCCGCAGGAGCAGAAGGCTTGCGCGCCCGACGCCAAGCGCTTCTGCCGCGCTCAGCTCGGCGATGACTTCGGCGTCCAGAACTGTCTGACGCAGAACCGGGCCAAGCTGAGCAAGCGCTGCTCGGCGGTGTTCCTGAGCCACGGGATGTAAGCCGGCGCGCAGCGTCGCGACGTCGCAGGGCGGACGGCCAACGCCGATCCGCCCTTCTTTGTAGTCAGGCCGCACGGACCCTGCGCAAGAATTTCTCCAGCTCATCCTTGAGGTGATCGCTCTCGCGCGACAGCGAGTGCGCGGATGACAGCACCTGCGCGAAGGCGGTGCCGGTGGCGCTGGCGCCCTTGCTGACGTCGCCGATGTTGCCGACGACGCGCGCGGTGCCGCCGGCGACCTCCTGCACGTTGCGCGAGATCTGCCCCGTCGCGGCGCCTTGCTGCTCGACGGCGGCGGCGATGCCGGCGGCGATCTCCGAGATCTGCTGGATGGTGCCGCCGATCTGCTTGATCGAGGCGACCGAGGTTTGCGTCGCGCTCTGAATGCCTTCGATCTGCTGGCCGATTTCCTCGGTGGCCTTGGCGGTCTGCGACGCCAGCGCCTTGACCTCGGAGGCCACCACCGCGAAACCGCGGCCGGCATCGCCGGCGCGCGCCGCCTCGATGGTCGCGTTCAGCGCAAGCAGGTTGGTCTGGGCGGCGATCGAGGTGATCAGCTTGAGCACGTCGCCGATGCGCTCGGCGGTGCGCGACAGCTCGCTGATGCCGACATCGGTCTGCTCGATCTGGCGAACGGCCTCCTTGGCAATGGTGGTCGATTCCCTGACCTGCCGCCCGATCTCATGGACCGAGGAGGTCATCTCCTCGGCGGCCGAGGCGACCGACTGCACGTTGGTCGAGACCTGGCCCGAGGCCGAGGCCGCGCTGGCCGACAGCTGCTGGGTCTGCTCGGCGGTCTTGCTCAGCGTGTTGGCCGAGACCTCGAGCGTGCGCGCGTCCGCATGGACCTTGTTGATGATCTGGCCGACGGTGGCTTCGAACTCGTCGGCCATGCGTTGCATGGCGACGTGCTGCTCGGTCTTGGCCGCATCGAGATAGACCGAGATGGCGAGATCCATGTCGATCATTGCCGCCTTGGTGATCGCAGCCTGCAGCGCGGCCTTCTTCTCGCGGGCCGCCTGGCCGCCGAACCAGCCGTCCGCGATCTCCGTCTCGATCGCCTTCTGCAGCCCGGTCACGATCAGCGAATAGCCGGCGATGTACCAGCGCGGCTCCAGCCCCATCCGGTTGTGCGCCTGGCCGATCCTCGTCACGGACTTCACATAGGCATCGTCGAACTTCGCGGTCGCCAGCGACATCCAATGGTCGAGCTGGGCCTTCGAGGCGTGCCGCATCGCGGCCTGGCTGGAGAACATCTTGGCGAGATGCGGGACCTTGCCGACATGGGCGTAGAACTGCTCCAGCAGGCCGGGCAGCACCTTGCCGATCAGCGGCCGGAGCTCCCGCAGCGCCTCTCGGGTCGCATTGTCGATGCCGATGAAATCGAGACGGGACTGCAAAGTCTGAGGATCGGTCATCGCTGGTCTGCCGGTAAGATAAGGAGGGAGACGCTACGGGGGTGCGCCGCTACCCCAAATCGCACGGGTTTGGTTGATGGCTCCTTAAGTCGGGAACCAGATTCAGCCGCAGCCAATGGACCGATCAGAAGCGGACGGCCCGTGCCGCAGCAGTGGGAGCATCGCGCGCAATAAAAAACGGGGCCGAAACGGCCCCGTTGAAGTCGCAGCAGACCGCGATCTTACTTGATCTTGGCTTCGCGGAATTCGACGTGCTTGCGCGCGACCGGGTCATACTTCTTCTTGACCATCTTGTCGGTCATGGTGCGCGAGTTCTTCTTGGCAACGTAATAGAAGCCGGTGT
The DNA here is from genome assembly GCF_032487555.1 of Bradyrhizobium sp. SZCCHNRI1029. NCBI lineage: Bacteria > Pseudomonadati > Pseudomonadota > Alphaproteobacteria > Hyphomicrobiales > Nitrobacteraceae > Bradyrhizobium > Bradyrhizobium sp. SZCCHNRI1029. The sequence continues at coordinate 583,989 of NZ_JAUEUK010000003.1, read as the reverse complement.
CGGCGGTCGACACGAGCTTGACCTTGATGGTGACCGCTTTGGCCATGTCTTGAACCTCTGGAATCGGGATCGGGGGTGGGCACCGGCCAAAGAGGGGGCGCCGTTGGCGGGCAACCTACCCAGCCAGCCCCCAAAGTCAAGGTTTGAGGGCCAGATTCTGGGGTCCCTAGGCCGCGAAGAAGCGGTTTTTCGGTCGGGGCAGGCCGAGATTGTCCCGCAGGGTCGGCCCCTCATACTCCGTCCGGAAGATCCCGCGGCGCTGCAGCTCGGGAATCACCTTGTCGACGACGTCGTCGAGCCCTGCGGGGAGGAACGGGAACATGATGTTGAAACCGTCCGACCCACGGCTTTCCAGCCACTCCTGCATCTGGTCGGCGATCGTCTTGGCTGTGCCGACGAAGGACAGACCGCCGTAGCCGCCGACCCGCTGCGCCAGTTGCCGCACCGTGAGCTGGTCGCGCGCGGCGACATCGACCAGGCGCTGGCGGCCGCTCTTGGAGGCGTTGGTCTCGGGGATATCAGGCAGCGGACCGTCGGGATCGAAGCCGGAAGCGTCGGTGCCGAGGATGACCGAGAGCGAGGCGATGGCGCTGTCGTAATGCACCATGCTGTCGAGCAGCGCGCGCTTCTCCTTCGCCTCGTCGACGCTGTCGCCGACCACCACGAAGGCGCCGGGCAGGATCTTCAGATGCTCAGGATCACGGCCGATCTTGTCCATGCGGCCCTTGATGTCGGCATAGAGCTTCTGCCCATCGGCGAGGCTGCCGCCGCCTGTGAACACGGCCTCCGCGGTCTCCGCCGCGAGCTGCTTGCCATCCTCCGAGGCGCCGGCCTGTACGATCACCGGCCAGCCCTGCACGGGGCGGGCGATGTTGAGCGGGCCGCGGACTTTCAGATATTTGCCCTTGTGGTCGAGCACGTGCATCTTGTCGGGATCGAAGAACAGCCCGCTCTCGACGTCGCGCACGAAGGCATCGTCGGCAAACGAATCCCACAGGCCGGTGACGACGTCGTAGAACTCGCGGGCGCGCTTGTAGCGCTCGGCATGCTCCATGTGGTCGTCGAGCCCGAAATTCAGCGCGGCATCTGGATTCGACGTGGTGACGATGTTCCAGCCGGCGCGGCCGCCGGAGATGTGGTCGAGGGAAGCGAAGCGGCGGGCGAGGTGATAGGGCTCGTCGAAGGTGGTCGATCCGGTCGCGATCAGGCCGATATTCTCGGTCACCGCCGACAGCGCCGAGAGCAGCGTGAACGGTTCGAACGACGTCACGGTGTGGCTGCGCTTGAGCGCATTGATCGGCATGTTCAGCACGGCCAGATGATCGGCCATGAAGAAGGCGTCGAACTTGCCGGCCTCCAATTTCCGGATGAGCCGCTTGAGATGCGCGAAGTTGAAATTGGCGTCCGGCCAGGCGCCGGGATAGCGCCACGCGCCGGTGTGGATGGAGACCGGACGCATGAAGGCGCCGAGCTTGAGTTGACGTGGGGCCATGGGGTGTCCGCGATGATTGCTATCTTGAGCAGATAGGAACGCGGCCCATGCGTGTCAGCAACCCGCCGCAGAACACGATTTCGTTTTTGCTGGCGGACGTAGCACGCTCATTCCATGAAGTGCCGAGCAAGCGATCCAAACAATTGTGTCATCCCCGCGTTCGCCGGGACGACACCATTGTCCGCTCGCTGCTCGAAATCGAGGCGACCGCTATCATCGACGATGGATGATCGAATACGCGGCGATCACCCGCCCAGCACGTCCTTCTGCATCTTGCCGCCGTAGAAGTGGAAGAACGGCACCGGGGCGTCGTGGCGCAGCGGGCCGGTGGCGAGGCGGCGGTCGAGCTCGTGGAGCACGTTCTTGGTCATCGGGTGCAGATCGGCGAGCGGCTTGGAGCCGAGCTCGACCCAGACCAGCTCGACCAGCTCCGCATCGGCGTGGATCACGCCGTCGACGCGATGGGTGATGGCGGAGGCATCGGCGGTGAAGAAGCGCGTGTCGAAGCGCTTGATGCGGCCGGGCGGGGTGATGGCGCGGGCGATCAGGAACAGGCCGGAGGGATCGGGCAGCAGGCCGGCGTCAGCGAACGGCGCCCATGGCCCGTCCAGTTTCGGCGCGGAGCCGCCGACCTTGCGTCCGAGACAGAGACCGGTTTCCTCACAGGCCTCGCGGATCGCGGCGACGGCGAGCGACTTCGCGCGCGAGGCCGTCGTCTGCGGCTTGCCCTTGAACAGATTGGCTTCGAGCTCGGCCGGCATCGGCGCTGCGACGGGGATGCGATGATCTGACTTGTCGACGCGGCCGCCCGGGAAGACGAACTTGCCGGGCATGAACACGACCTTGTCGTGGCGCTTGCCGACCAGCACCTTCGGCACCGTGCCGCTGCGATCCACCAGGATCAACGTCGCAGCATCCTTCGGCTTGGTGTAGGGATGATGGTCGGCTTCCTTCTCGGCCGGCTTGCCCGCCGCTGCGCCCGTGGCCTGTGCCGTCTCGCTCATGTCCTCCCCGCTTTTTCTTATTCGTTGATTGTCTGGTCGCTCAGACCGGCGGAATGCCTTCCACCGGATTGTCGTCGAAGCCGTGCATGCGGAACGCCCATTGCAGCCCGACGACGGCGCCCTTGACCGGCTGAATCAAGGCGAGCGCGGCGACCAAGGTCACCGGCAGATAGATCGCGAGCTGCAGCGCCACCGGCGGCGCGTAGTTGGTCTCGATCGAGAGCACCAGCGGCACGATGATGTGGCCGACGATGACGATCACGAGATAGGCTGGAAGATCGTCGGCGCGATGCCCGGAGAAATCCTGGCCGCAGCGGTCGCAGTTGTCCGCGACCTTCAGGAAGGCGCGGAACAGCTTGCCCTCGCCGCAGCGCGGGCAGCGGCCGCGCAGGCCGCGCTTCATCGCTGTCCAGACGTCGCGCTTCTCGGCGAGGCCGGTGTCGCGCGTCCACGTCTGCGGGGGCAATGTGCTGGGCGTTGAGGTCATGGCGTCCACGATCTGCCTTTCTTCGATGTGCCGGGCTTGCGTTTTGCCCCTGCCGTTTGACTTTCCTTGCGGTTCTTTTCTTTGTGCTTCGGCCGCGCCTCGGCCTTGGCGCGCTTCGTTGCCTTGCTCTTGGCCCTTGCCTTGATCCCGGCCTTGCCCTTCGGCCGCTCGCGGCGGCCGTGGCGCGAGACAAGCACGTCGGCCTGCGTCAAGAGTTCGAAGCGCAGCGCGCCGGCCACCGGCTGAGCTTCTACCAGACGCACGTCGACGACGTCACCCAGCCGGTGCATGGCACCGCTGCGCTGGCCGATCAGCGCATGCCGCGTCTCATCATAGTCGAAATATTCCGTGCCGAGGGTCCGGATCGGAACCAGGCCGTCGGCGCCGGTATCGTCGAGCTTGATGAAGAGGCCGGCGCGGGTGACGCCGGAAATGCGGCCCTGGAACGTCGCGCCGATGCGGTCGGCGAGGTGGTGGGCGATCAGGCGGTCGGCTGTCTCGCGCTCGGCCTTCATCGCCCGCCGCTCGGTGACCGAGATCTGCGCCGCGACCTCGGTGAGATGATCCGGCGTCTCGCTGTCGGGCAGGGCGCCGTCACCGAGGCCCAGCGCGCGCAGCAGGCCGCGATGCACGACGAGGTCGGCGTAGCGGCGGATCGGCGAGGTGAAATGCGCGTAGCGGCGGAGGTTCAGGCCGAAATGTCCGTAATTGTCGGTCGAATATTCCGCCTGCGCCTGCGAGCGCAGCACGACCTCGTTGACGAGATGCTCGTAGTCCTGGCCGGCCACCAGCGTCAGCACGCGGTTGAACAGCGATGGCCTGAGCGCGCCGCTCTTGGCAAAGGGCACGTCGAGCGTCTTCAGGAATTCCTGCAGCGCATGGATCTTCTCCACCGTCGGCTCGTCATGCACGCGGTAGATCAGCGGCAGCGCCTTCTTCTCCAGCAGTTCGGCCGCGGCGACGTTGGCCGAGATCATGAACTCCTCGATCAGTCTATGGGCGTCGAGGCGCTCCGGCACGACGACGCGGTCGACCGTGCCGTCTTTCTTGAGCAGGATCTTGCGCTCGGGAATGTCGAGGTCGAGCGGATCGCGCGCGTCCCGGCCGCGCTTGGCGACCTCATAGGCCGCATAGAGCGGCTTCAGGATCGGCTCGAGCAGGGGACCGGTGACGTCGTCCGGCTTGCCATCGATGGCGGCCTGCGCCTGTGCGTAGGACAGTTTGGCGGCCGAGCGCATCAGCACGCGGTGGAACGAGTGCGAGCGCTTGCGGCCGTCGGCCCCGAGCACCATGCGCACGGCGAGCGCGCCGCGCGCTTCGCCCGGCACCAGCGAGCACAGATTGTTGGAGATGCGCTCCGGCAGCATCGGCACGACGCGGTCGGGGAAATACACCGAGTTGCCGCGGATCAGCGCGTCGCGGTCGAGCGCCGATCCCGGCCGCACATAGTAGGCGACGTCGGCGATGGCGACATGGACAATGAAGCCGCCGACATTGTTCGGATCGGGATCCGGCTCGGCATGAACCGCGTCGTCGTGGTCCTTGGCATCGGGCGGATCGATCGTGACCAGCGGCAGCTCGCGCCAGTCCTCGCGGCCCTTCAAGGTCGCGGGCTGCGCGGCTTCGGCCTCAGCGACGGCTGCGGCCGAGAAGTCCATCGGGATCTCGTGGGCATGGATGGCGATCAGGCTGATCGCCTTCTCGGTCGCGACCGAGCCGTAGCGCTCCTTCACCCGGCCCGAGGGCAGGCCGTAGCCGCGGCCGCGCAGCAGGTCGACGCTGATGAGATCGCCGTCCTTGGCGTCCTTGGTGTCGGCGGGGGCGATGGAGAGCTCCCGTCCGGCCTGCTTCTTGTCGACCGGAATCAGGCGGCCGCCGCCGCCTGGATTGCTGCGGAAAATGCCGAGCACGCGCGGCCGCGCCTGATCCAGCACCTTGAGGACGCGGCCGCGATAGGACACGCCGCCATCATCCTTGATCGGCTCGACCCGCAGCAGCGCGCGGTCGCCGACGCCGGCCACCGAGCCCGGCCCGGCATGACGCGGCGTGTGGATGCGGATGCGCGGCGGCTCGGACTGCTCGGCCTCGTCCCACTCGGCCGGCTTGGCGATCAATTCGCCGTCACTGTCGCGCCCGGTGATGTCGGCGACCAGCGTGGCCGGCAGGGACGCGGTCTCGACGACCTTCTTGCGGCCGCTCTTCTTCACCGTGCCGTCGGCGACAAGTTCGCGCAGCAACTGCTTGAGCGCGACGCGATCGGCGTTCTTCAGGCCGAACGCGCGGGCGATGTCCTTGGTGCCAACCTTGCCCGGATTGGCGCGGATGAAGGCGACGATGGCCTCCCGCGAAGGGAAGCCGATGTCGCGCTTTTGGGTCATTTTCTCATCCGCGGGCCTTGCCGGCGCTTTTCTTGGGCGTCGCCTTGGTCGCAGGCTTGGCCGAGGTCTTGGCGGCCTTGGCAACCGGCGCACGCGCCTTGCTGGTGGAGTCTGATTTCGGTTTGGCGGCCGCCTTCTTCGCCACGGCCTTTTTCGCCGGCTTCGGCGTGTCGTCGTCGCCGCCGGTCTTCGGCTTGGCCTTGCTGGCAGCCGCTTTGCTGGCAGCCTTGGCCGGCTTCGCCGCAGCCTTGCCCTTGGCCTTCTTGCCGCCGCCCTTGGCGGCGCGCTCGTCGAGCAGGGCGATCGCCTCGGCGAGCGTGATCGTATCCTTTTCCTTGTCGCCGGGAATGGTGGCGTTGACGCCGCCGGCGGTGACATAGGCGCCGTAGCGGCCGGCCTTGACGGCGACAGGGCCGAGCGAGGGATGGTCGCCGAGCGCCTTGCCGGGATCGGCGCCGAACCGCTTGCTCGGGCCCTTGGCGATCTTCTCGGCGATCAGGGTGACGGCGCGGTTGAGGCCGATGTCGAACACCTCGTCGCCGGCCTCCAGGCTCGCATACGTCTTGTCGTGCTTCACGAACGGCCCGAAGCGGCCGAGATTGGCGATGATCGGCAGACCCGTCTCCGGATGGATGCCCACCTCACGCGGCAGCGACAGCAGCTTCAGCGCGTAGTCGAGCTCGAGGCTCGCGGGCGACGTCCCTTTCGGGATGCCGGCGCGCTTCGGCTTCTCGCCCTCGGCGTAATCCTTCTGCTCGCCGAGCTGGATGTAGGGGCCGAAGCGGCCGGCCTTGACGACGACGTCGAGGCCGGTGTCCGGATCCTGGCCGAGCACGCGGTCGGCCGCGGCCTCGCTGTCGGCGGCGAGCGGGCGGGTGTAGCGGCATTCCGGATAGTTCGAGCAGCCGACGAAGGCGCCGAACTTGCCGGCCTTGAGGTTGAGCCGTCCGGTGCCGCAGGTCGGGCACTGCCGGACATCGCCGCCATCGTCGCGCGGCGGGTAGATGTGCGGCCCCAGCATCTCGTCGAGCGCGTCGAGCACCTGCGCCACGCGCAGATCCTTGATGTCGTCGACGGCGCCGATGAAGCCGGTCCAGAAATCCTTCAGCACCTGCTGCCAGGCGATCTCGTTGTTGGAGATGCGGTCGAGCTGCTCCTCGAGATCCGCCGTGAAATCGTACTCGACGTAGCGGCGGAAGAAGTTCTCCAGGAAGGCGATGACGACGCGGCCCTTGTCCTCGCCGTGCAGCCGCTTCTTTTCGAGCTTCACATAGCCGCGGTCCTTCAGCACCTGCAGGATCGAGGCATAGGTCGAGGGCCGGCCGATGCCGAGCTCCTCCATGCGCTTGACCAGCGAGGCCTCCGAGAAGCGCGGCGGCGGCTCGGTGAAATGCTGGGTGACGGCGAGATTCTGCCGCTTCAGCGGCTCGTTCGGGCTCATCTGCGGCAGGCGGCGGCCGTCCTCGTCCTCCTCGTCGTCGCGGCCTTCCTGATACAGCGCGAGGAAGCCGTCGAACTTGATGACCTGGCCGGTGGCGCGCAGCTCCAGGGTGCGGGCGCCGGCCTTGGCGATGATGTCGACGGTGGTGCGCTCCAGCTCGGCGGATTCCATCTGGCTCGCGATGGTGCGGGTCCAGATCAGCTCGTAGAGCTTGGCCTGGTCGTCATCGAGCCGCTTGCGTAGCTCGGCCGGCTTGCGCGACAGGTCGGTCGGGCGGATCGCTTCGTGCGCTTCCTGGGCGTTCTTGGCCTTGGCCTGGTACTGGCGCGGGCTCTCCGGCACATATTTGTTGCCGTAGATCTCGCCGATCACCTTGCGGGCCTGGGTGATCGCCGAGCCGTCGATCTGCACGCCGTCGGTTCGCATATAGGTGATGAGACCGGTGGTCTCGCCGCCGATGTCGATGCCTTCATAGAGACGCTGCGCGATGCGCATCGTGTGCGCCGGCGCGAAGCCGAGCTTGCGGCTCGCTTCCTGCTGCAGGGTCGACGTCGTGAAGGGCGCCTGCGGGTTGCGGCGCGCCGGCTTGGCGTCGACGGTCGCGACCGTGTAGCTCGCCGCGTTGAGCGCGGTCTTGAAATCCTCGGCCTCCGCGCCGGTGCCGATGTCGAGCCGCTGGATCTTCTTGCCATCGGCGCCGACGAGACGCGCCTCGAAGGTGTCGCCGCGCGGCGTCGCCAAGGTTGCGATCAGCGACCAGTATTCGCGCGGCACGAACTTCTCGATCTCCAGCTCGCGATCGCAGACGAGGCGCAGCGCGACCGACTGCACGCGTCCGGCCGAGCGGGCGCCCGGCAGCTTGCGCCACAGCACGGGAGAGAGAGTGAAGCCCACGAGGTAATCGAGTGCGCGGCGCGCCATGTAGGCGTCGACCAGCGCACCGTCGATCTGCCGCGGATGCTTCATCGCCTCCGAGACGGCCTGCTTGGTGATGGCGTTGAAGACGACGCGCTCGATCTTCTGATCCTTGAGCGCGCGCTTCTCCTTCAACACCTCCAGCACATGCCAGGAAATCGCTTCGCCCTCGCGATCAGGGTCGGTGGCGAGAATCAGCCGGTCAGCGCCCTTCAGCGATTTGGCGATGTCGTTGAGTCGGCCCGCCGCCTTGGGATCGACCTCCCAGATCATGCGGAAATTCTCGTCCGGATCGACGGAACCGTTCTTGGCCGGAAGGTCGCGGACATGACCGAAAGAGGCCAGAACCTCGTAGGAGGAGCCCAGATACTTGTTGATCGTCTTGGCCTTGGCAGGCGACTCCACGATGACGATATTCATGTATTTCCAATGGCTTAGTGGAAGGATTGAAGCTGGCTTCGCGGGATTCGCGCCGGCTGCGTTGACCCGAACATGGGTGGTGAGGGGGTTCCTGTCAAATCGAGGGATGTTGAAAGGCGATTGCGTTGGACCGGCGAAGTACCTATCAGGTTGTACGGAGCACGATGAGAACCGCGCTCTCTTGAGGTTGTTTTTCGTCAAATTCCTTATGCTGGGTGACGGTTGTTGGCCAAGGCAGCGGACAAAAGCGACCCGGACGTCGAGGCGATGGTGGAGGATCCCGACGCCGCGGCGGCGCTGATCGCCGAGGTGACGGCCAGCCTGTCGCATCTGGCGCAGCGCCATCGTCTCGACATGCTCGATTACCTCCTGCGCATGGCGAACCTTGAGGCCGAGGAGCATCTGAGGCTGCGCAGCCGCCGCAGGCTCTGCTGACGGCCGCCCGCGCTCACCGCGGGGGGAGGGCGGTTTCCTCCGGCGCCAGCATCCGGCCGTCCTCCGCAGTCAGCAGCAGCTCGCGAACCGGCCTGCCGTTCGCGCGGTCGACGAGCGCGGTGGCGATCTCGTCGGGGTGCTCGTCGAATTCCTCGCTCCACTGCCGCAGTGCGACCAGGATCGGAAACAGGCCGCGGCCCTTCGGCGATGGCGGTGCCACGAGCTCGCCGGCCGGAGCGCCGATCTTTCGGGGCTAACCGGCCGGGTCGGTGGCGGTTTGAGACCTGCCCCCGGGATTGAAAGCGGTGGCTGCCGGCGGCAGCCACCGAGGGACTCAAGCGGCGAGACCGCCGGCCGTCTGAATCGCCTTCGCCAGCGCCTGCTCGCGATGCTCCGGGCCGATCTGGACACCGTCGGCCGCAACGAATTCGAGATCCGTGACGCCGATGAAGCTGAAGACACTGCGCAAATAGGTCTCCAGGTGTTCGAATGCCGCCATCGGCGTGTCCGCGCCGTAATGGCCGCCGCGCGAGACCGCCACGATAATACGCTTGCCACCGGCCAGGCCTTGCGGGCCGTTCGGGCCATAGGTGAAAGTCTTGCCCTTGACAGCGATGCGGTCGACCCAGGCCTTGAGCTGGCTCGGGATGGAGAAGTTGTACATAGGGGCGCCGATCACGACGATATCGGCGGCCAGGAACTCCTCCAGGACGGCCTGTCCGGCCGCGACATCAGCTTTCACTGCGGGATCCTCAACGGGCGCACCGTATGCGACGGCGACATGCGTTCCGGACAGATGCGACAGCGGCTCGGCTGCGACATCTCGGTAAGTCACCTCCAGCCCCGGCGTGATCTGGCGCAACCGTGCGACGATCGCGGCGGACACCTGACGGCTGACGGAGTTGGGGCCGAGCACGCTGGAGTCGATGTGGAGGAGGAGGGTCATGGGTCAGTTACCTCGGTATTGGTTTGTAACTGGCGCACTATGAGTGACTATGCTGTAACCCCACAAGAACGCACATTTTTGAAACCCGGGCACAGCCATGACCCCTGCTGACAGCGATGATCCCGACCTCCCGACGCAGCCAAATCATAATGATTGCCGGGGTGTGGCCTCGATCCTGGCGCGTGTCGGCGACAAATGGAGCGTGTTCGTCATCATGATGCTTCAGGACGGGCCGAAGCGCTTCAATGAGCTGAAGCGGCTCGTCGGCGGCATCTCCCAGCGAATGCTGACCTTGACCCTGCGCGGCCTCGAGCGCGACGGGCTGGTGACGCGGACGGTGTTTCCGACCATCCCGCCGCGGGTGGATTATGAGCTGACCGATCTCGGCCGCGGGCTGTCGCAGCCGGTGCAGGCGCTCGGACAGTGGGCCATGCAGCACCAGGAGCTGATCGAGCAGGCGCGCTCGCGCTTCGACGCGCGCAGGGATGCTGACTGAGAGTCAGGTCAGCGACACCATCCCGCCGCCGTGGCGCTCCAGGCGGCCGGCCAGCTCGAGCTCGAGCAGCACCATGCGCAGCACGGCGGGTGACAGGCCGCTGATCCGGATCAGGTCGTCGACCGACACCGGGGTCGGGCCGAGCAGGGCTGTGATCTGCGCGCGGTCGTGGCTTTCGGGATCGGGGGCGAACAACTCCTCCTCCGGCTCGCGCAGCGAAAAGGGCAGCGGCCGCTCCATGATCGGGCCGACGGCCTGAATGATGTCTGCGGCTTCGGTGACGAGCGCGGCGCCCTGCTTGATGAGATCGTTGGTGCCCGCGCAGCGGGGATCGAGCGGCGAGCCCGGGACGGCGAAGACCTCGCGGCCCTGTTCGCCGGCCATGCGCGCCGTGATCAGCGAGCCCGATCGATGCGCGGCCTCGACGACGACGACGCCGAGCGAGGCGCCTGATATCAGCCGGTTGCGGCGGGGAAAGTCGCGGGCGCGCGGCTCGTGTCCGAGCGGCATCTCGGAGATTGCGGCGCCGCTGCCACTGATGATGGCGCCGAGCAGGTCGACGTGCTCCGGAGGATAGATCCGGTCATGGCCGCCGGCGAGCACCGCGACCGTGCCGCTGCCGAGGCTCGCGCGATGCGCAGCCTGATCGATGCCGCGGGCGAGGCCGGAGATGACGACGAAGCCGGCCTGGCCGAGCTCGTGGGCGATCTGGCCGGCAAATTTCAGCCCGGCGGCGGAGGCGTTGCGCGAGCCGACGATGGCGATCATCGGGCGCATCAACGTCTCGCGGGCGCCACGCACCGCGAGCAACGGAGGCGCATCCTCGCAGGTGGCGAGGCGGGGCGGATAGCCGTCCTCGTCTGGCGCCCGCAGTTCGACGCCTTGCCGTTTGCAGGCTTCGAGTTCGGCCTCGGCTTCGCCGACCGTGCAGATCCGGCCGGCTCCGGCCGCGCCGCCGCGGCGTGCCAGATCGGGCAGCCGGTCGAGCGCTACGCGCGCGGTGCCGAAATGGTCGAGCAGCGAGCGGAAGGTGCGCGGGCCGACATTGTCGGACCGGATCAGGCGCAGCCGGTCGCGCCGCTCGGTGTCGCTCAGCTCGATCGTCGTGTTGATGGCATCCACGCAAAGCCCCCTTTACCGGGGACTAGAATGGAGCAACCCGAGGACGCAGGGAAGAGGGCGCGCTACGCCGGCGCGACGTCGCGCACATCCTCGGACTCGGACACCGGAGACGATAGCACCGGCTGATCGCCCTGGATGGCTGGCGTGGTGCCGACCGGAGCTTCGCGCAGCCAGCGCTCGGCTGCGTCGCGTCCGCGCTGGTACAGCAGCTCGACGAAGTCGCTGCCGAGATCGGTCGCATCGCGCTGAGCCAGGGCTTCGATCTCGTCCTCGGCCGCAAGCCGATGGACGCGCGGCGGATGCAGGCCGTCGCTGCGCGCCCATTCGAGCGCCGCGAGTTCGGCGTTCAGGACCGCATTGCCGGCGATCTGGTCGAGGCGGCGATCGATCGCGGCCGAGGTCATCGGGACATGGCCGTCGCGCGCGGGCGTGACCTGAACGACCAGCAGGTCGGCGGCGCTGGACTCATGCGCGATCTGGATCAGCGGCGGATTGGTGACGTAGCCGCCGTCCCAATACGCTTCGCCCTCGATGTCGACAGCGGCGTGCAGTTGCGCGGGACAGGTGGAGGCGAGCAGTGCATCTGGCGTGATGCCGGCATTGCGGAAGATCTGCGGCAGGCCGTCACGGGCCCGGGTCGCCGCAACTAGCAGGCGGGGCGCGGCCGGGCCCTGCACGGCGTCGAAATCGATCGTCTCGCGGAGGATGTCGCGGAGCGGATCGAGATCGAGCGGGTCGGCGCGTCCGCCGCGCAGCCCCGCACCGAACGACACCGAGCTGCTCGCCGGCGAGTACGCGCCGATCACCAGCAGCGATCGGAACGACGCCTCCTCCATCAGCCGGGTCCAGAACAAAGCGAGCCGGTTGCGCGCCTCGTCGCGGCCGCCCTTGGCGAGCCCGCTCGCGAGCAGCGCGGCGTTGACCGCACCGGCGCTGGCGCCGCTGATGGTGTCGAAGTCGCAACCGGGTTCCTCGAGCAGGCGATCGAGCACGCCCCAGGTGAAGGCCGAGAACGTTCCGCCGCCCTGCAGGGCCAGCGACAGCTTGCGCGGCGGCCATGTCCGGGGCGGCGGCGGCAGCTTAACCGTTGCGATCGTCTCCGCGAGCGTTCGCTCGGGCGCCTCTGCGGTCTTTGTCTCGCTGATCACGGGCGTGCTCGTGGCCGCCATGATCATCTCGGCGACGGCCGGCGCGCCATCGGCTCGTTCCGGCGCAGGGCTGGGCTCGGATATTTCGGCGGGGAGCGCGACGTCCGACATGACCGGCCCGGCAGGCGTCTCGGGCGTCTGCGCCGGTTCTGCAGCGGCCGTGATGCCGGTCGACCAGATCTCAGCGGCCGATAGCAGCAGGCTGGCGTTCGACCGGGCCGGGGCCGCCTTCTGCTGCGCCGGAGCCTGATCAGTACGGTCATCGTGCGTGGCCGACGAACCGCTGGAGTTGGTCTTGCGTAACCACATGCAGGAATCATGACAGGCAATCATGATTCACGCCAGAGTCCCGCGTTAACTTATGAGCTGATGAATCGCCGGTGTTGCTGCGCAGCCGCTGTGAAATCAGGGCGCAACACAGGTTTTCCGTATTTGCTCCGTATTTGTCCGGAGCGACTACTTCTTCGCCCCGATCTTGCTCTCGGTGCCCAACTGCAATCGCTTGATGTTTTCGCGATGCATGTAAATGAGCAACAGTGTGAGCAGGGCGAACAGGGCCGCCAGCGCGGTGTGGCCGAATGCCCACAACACGATGGGTGTCAGCACGCTGGCGACGAGTGCCGCGAGTGATGAGTAGCGGAGCGCGAATGCGGTGGCGAGCCAGACCAGGCAGAAGAAGATCGCGCCCGGCCAGAACAGACCGATCAAAATACCGATGTAAACGGCGACACCTTTGCCGCCGCGGAACTTCAGCCACACCGGGAACAAGTGACCGAGGAAGGCGCCGAGGCCCGCGATCATCGCGGCATTCGGGCCGCCGAGATAGCCCGAGATGATGACCGCCGCCGTACCCTTCAGCGCGTCGCCGAGCAGGGTTGCTGCCGCGAGCCCCTTGCGTCCGGTGCGCAGCACGTTGGTGGCGCCGATATTGCCGGAGCCGATGCTGCGCAGATCCTGCGTGCCGGCCAGCTTGGTCAGGATCAGGCCGAACGGGATCGACCCCAGGAGATAGCCGATGATGAGAGCGACCGGCAGGAAGGCTTCGGAACCCATCACACCACTCCTTCCAAGCTTCGCCTTGCGTCAGACATGTTCGAACACGGTGCGGCCGCCGACGATGGTGCGGACCACGCGGCCGGTGAAGCGGGCTTCGTCGAACGGCGTGTTCTTGCACAGCGATTTGAGGTCGGCCGGATCGAGGATCCAGGGCACGTCCGGATCGATCACGATGATGTCGGCCGGCGCGCCTGCCCGCAAGCTGCCGCCGGGCAGGCCGAGCAGCTCGGCGGGCCGCGTCGACATGGCGCGGATCAGGGTCGTCCAGCTCAGCTCGCCATTGTGCACGAGCCGCAACGCCGCCGGCAGCATGGTCTCGAGCCCGACCGCGCCGCTCGCAGCCTCCGCGAATGGCAGCCGCTTGACCTCGACGTCCTGCGGCGTGTGGTCCGACATGATGACGTCGATGAGGCCCGAGGCCAGCGCTTCGACCAATGCGCGGCGGTCGGCCTCGGTGCGCAGCGGCGGCGTCAGCTTGAGGAAGGTGCGGTAGGGGCCGATGTCGTTCTCGTTCAGCGTCACGTGGTTGATCGAGACCGACGCGCTCACGGTGAGGCCGGCTTCGCGCGCGCGCCTGAGAATGTCGAGCGAGTCCACCGAGCTCAGCGCGGCGGCGTGATAGCGGCCCTTGCTGAGCGCCACCAGGCGCATGTCGCGTTCGAGTACCACGGCTTCCGCTGCGGGCGGGATGCCGTAGAGGCCGAGCCGCGAGGCGAACTCGCCTTCGTTCATGACGCCTTCGCCGACGAGATTGGGATCTTCGGCGTGATGCACGATCAGGGCGTCGAAATCCCGCGCATAGGTCAGTGCGCGGCGCATCACCTGCGCGTTCATCACGCTGGTGTGGCCGTTGGAGAAGGCGACGGCGCCGGCGGCGCGCAACAGCCCGATCTCGGTCATCTCCTCGCCGCGCAGGCCCTTGGTCAGCGCCGCCATCGGCTGGATGTTGACGATCGCGGTGTCGCGGGCGCGGCGCAGCACGAAGTCGACGGTCGCCGAATTGTCGATCACCGGCTCGGTGCCGGGCTGGCAGATGATGGTGGTGATGCCGCCGGTGGCGGCGGCCTGGCTGGCGCTGGCGAAGGTCTCGCGATGGCCCAGACCCGGCTCGCCGACGAAGGCGCACATGTCGATCAGGCCGGGGGCCACGATCTTGCCTGCGCAGTTGACGACATCGGTGCCCTCGGGCACGCCCGCGGCGCCGATGCCGCGCTTGAGGTCGCGGATCACGCCGTCGGCGATCAGCACGTCGCCGGGGCCGTCGAAGTCGCGGGAGGGATCGATGACGCGCGCATTGGCAAGCAGGATCGGGCGGCGGTCGGTCAGCATGGCGTTTGGTCCCGACTTCTGTATCACGCGTTGGGCAGGTTGCGGGCCAGAGCCTCGAGCACGGCCATGCGCACGGCCACGCCCATTTCGACCTGCTCCCGGATCAGCGATTGCGTGCCGTCGGCGACGATGGATTCGATCTCGACGCCGCGGTTCATCGGTCCCGGATGCATGACCAGCGCGTCGGGCTTGGCGTAGGCGAGCTTCTTCTGGTCGAGCCCGAAATACTGGAAATATTCCGACGAGGACGGCACGAACGAGCCGTTCATGCGCTCGCGCTGCAGCCGCAGCATCATGACGATGTCGGCGCCGTTGAGCCCTTCGCGCATGTCGCGCGCGACCTCGACGCCCATGCGCTCGATGCCCGGCGGCAGCAAAGTGGAGGGCGCGACGATGCGGACGCGGGCGCCCATGGTGTTGAGCAAGAGGATGTTGGAGCGCGCGACGCGCGAGTGCAGCACGTCGCCGCAGATCGCGATGACCAGCCCCTCGATGCGGCCCTTGTTGCGGCGGATGGTCAGCGCATCGAGCAGCGCCTGGGTCGGATGCTCATGCGCGCCGTCACCGGCATTGATCACGGAGCCGTCGACCTTGCGCGCCAGCAGCTCCACCGCGCCGGAGGCGTGGTGACGGACGACCAGGATGTCCGGATGCATCGCGTTCAGGGTGACCGCGGTGTCCATCAGGGTCTCGCCCTTGCGCATGGACGAGGACGACACCGACATGTTCATGACGTCGGCGCCGAGCCGCTTGCCAGCGATCTCGAACGACGACTGGGTCCGCGTCGAGGCCTCGAAGAACAGGTTGACCTGGGTGCGGCCGCGCAGCACGGTGCGCTTCTTGTCGACCTGACGATTCAGTTCGACATACTCCTCGGACAGATCGAGGAGGCCGGTGATGTCGTGGGCGGAAAGGCCCTCGATTCCCAGCAAATGCCGGTGCCCGAGGACGAAAGTCGATTTCGGAGAGGTTGCCATTAAAGCCAGAGCTATAGGCGCGGTTTCCATGGGGGGCAAGGCCGAAAGCCGGGGTTCCGAGTTTTCCCCCGTTCCGTCTTCCGAGCCTCTCGGGGGGCTCCAAACCGGGGACTGGCGGGCCATCGCCGGAAGAGGTCCGCTCCGATACGCCCTGATCCTGCTGGCGGCGATCGTGCCGGCCGGCGCGGCCGCGTTGCCGTTCGATTTCGTCTATCTCCGCGACATCGACCCGACGATCCTCCAGGACATCCGTTATGCCGGCAGCAACAATTTCGTCGGCCGACCCTTGCCGGGCTACGAGGCGGCCGAATGCGTCGTGACGCGTGACGTGGCGCGGCGGCTGCAGGCGGCTCAGGCCGAGCTGCGGCCGCGCGGCCTGTCGCTGAAGATGCTCGACTGCTACCGGCCGGTGCGTGCGGTCGCAGAGATGCTGGCCTGGTCGCAGGACGGCGTCGAGACCACGGCCGGCCGCCGCTACAGTCCGCGCATTGCCAAGCAGGACCTGTTCCGTCTCGGCTACATCGCCGTGCGTTCGAGCCATTCGACCGGTGCGGCGCTCGATCTCACGCTGGTCGAGCTCGCGGCCGACAATTCCGCGGCGTTCGACCCGGCCAAGGACTACGCGGACTGCACCGCGCCCGCAGCGCTACGCGCGCCCGAGGGCGGCGTCGACATGGGAACCGGCTACGATTGTTCCGACGTGAAGGCTCATACCGCCGCGCAGAACCTGACACCGGAGCAGCGCCGCTGGCGCAACGAACTGGTCGCGGTGATGGCGCGGCAAGGTTTTGTGAACTATGCCAAGGAGTGGTGGCACTTTTCGCTGCCGGGCGCTGGCGCGACGACTTATGTTTTTCCCATTCGGCCGCGCCGATGATCGATCTCTGTAGGGCACGGCCATGATGCAGTCTTCCTTCGCGACCCATGAGGTCTTCAACCAGTCGCCGCCGTTCGAGGACGTCAATCTGTTCACGGCCGACCGGCCGTTGATGGATGCCTTGAAGGCCAATGATGGTGCCGGAGCCGAGCAGGAGCTGACAGCTTTCGGCAAGCTATGGGGCTCGGCCGAGATGGCCGAGCAGGGCCGGCTCGCCAATGAGAACACGCCGAAGCTGCGCAGCTTCGACGCCAAGGGCTTTCGGCGAGACGTCGTCGAATTTCATCCGGCCTACCATGCGATGATGACGCGCTCAGCTGCGGCCGGCCTGCACAATTCGACATGGACGGCAGAAGGCCAGCCCGTCGGCGGCTGCTCGGAGGTGGTGCGCGCCGCGAAGTTCTATATCGCCTCGCAGGTCGAGAGCGGCCATCTCTGCCCGATTACCATGACGCGGGCCTCGGTGGCGGCGCTGGCCGCCCAGCCTGATCTGCTGGCAAGAGCGATGCCGGTCATCGCGACCGATGACTACGATCCGGCGTTTGCGCCGTGGTGGCAAAAACGCGGCATGACACTCGGCATGGGCATGACCGAGAAGCAGGGCGGGACCGACGTGCGCGCCAACCTGACGCGCGCTGAGCGTACGACCGATGGCTATCGCATCACGGGGCATAAATGGTTCATGTCGGCGCCGATGTGCGACGCCTTCCTGGTGCTGGCGCAGGCCGATGCCGGCCTGACCTGCTTCTTCATGCCGCGCTTCAAGCCGGATGGCTCGGTGAACGCGATCCAGTTCCAGCGCTTGAAGGACAAGCTCGGCAACCGCTCCAATGCCTCGTCGGAGGTGGAGTTCGTCGGCGCCTATGCCGAGCGGGTCGGCGACGAGGGCAGGGGCATCAGCACCATCATCCAGATGGTGCAACTGACGCGGCAGGATTGCGCGATCTCGTCTGCCGGCCTGATGCGCTCGGGGCTCGCGCACGCGCTGCATCATGCGCGCCATCGCAGCGTGTTCCAGAAGCATCTCGCCGACCAGCCGCTGATGCAGGCGGTGCTCGCCGACATGGCTCTCCATGTCGAGGCGACGGTGGCGCTGGTGATGCGGCTGTGTCAGGCGTTCGATCGCGCGCATCTGTCGCCGCGGGAGGCGAACTACGTGCGGCTGCTGACACCGGCGATCAAATACTGGGTCTGCAAGAGCGCGCCGCCGTTCCTGTATGAGGCGATGGAATGCCTGGGCGGCAACGGCTATGTCGAGGACGGCATCCTCGCCCGCCATTTCCGGGAGTCGCCGGTCAATGCGATCTGGGAAGGCTCGGGCAACGTCATGTGCCTGGACGTGCTGCGGGCGCTGGCGCGCGAGGCGGAGGCGGCCGCGCACGTCCTGATGCATCTCAAAGCAGAGACCAGCGGGTTGCCCGGCGCGGCGGAGGCGCTCGCCTTCATCGAGACCAGCTTCCGCCGGCCGGATTCCGAGCGCGTCGCGCGCCTCGCAGTCGAGAAGTTGGCGCTGCTCGCAGCCGCCGCCGCGCTCAACCTCGTTATGCCCGCTCATGCGGAGCTTTTCGCCGCCACGCGGCTCGCCAATGTTCACCCGAGCATGTATGGCGCGGTCGATCTCGATCGCTCAGACATCCGTAGCTTGCTGGAGCGCGCGCTGCCTTGACCGACACTCCCGAAGCCGCCGTGATGGATTCGCTCGATCCGGGCAACCCGCCGCAGCAGGTCGTTCCGGCGCATCATCAGCCGCGCACGCTCGGCTTCTGGCGCACCTTGCTGTGGGCCCTCCTCATCATCGTCGTGTTCTTCATCGGCCAGCTGACTCCGATCGTCTATTTCCTGCTGCGCCATGAGGGTCCAATCGACAGCATGGCCGCGTTTCAGTTGGCCATGATCCAGATCGCGAGCCGGTCGCTCACGGTCTCGCTGTCGGCGATCATGGGCGTCCCGGCCATTTTGATCCCGATCTATTTTGCCGTCCGCCACACCCGCATGTCGTTCGTCGACTATCTGGGCCTGCGTTGGACCGGCTGGAAGAATTTCGTCTTTGGCGTTGTCGGGATGGTCGTGATCCTGGGATGCTGGGAGCTGGCGGCGCAGCTGACGGGACGCGAAGAGAAGTCGGCGAGCTTCATGGTGGACATCATGAAGACCGCCAGAGGCGACGGCGTGGTCTGGCTGCTGGTCATCGCCTTCTGCGTCGCCGCACCAGTGTCGGAAGAGCTGATGGCGCGTGGCTTTCTCTACCGCGGCTGGTCGGACTCCTTCCTGCGCGTGCCCGGCGCCATCGTGCTGTCGTCCTTGCTGTGGACCGTGCTGCATCTGCAGTACGACTGGTTCGCCCTGATCAACGTGTTTTCCCTCGGCGTGTGGTTCGGCTATCTGCGCTCTCGTACCCACTCCACCTATCTGACCATGGTGCTGCACGGCCTCAACAACCTCGCCGCCACGGTGCAGACCATGTGGCTGGCCAGCGGTTCTTCCTGAACGGACGCGTTCAGCTCGCCCAGGCGATCGCGAGCGGCATGGTCAGCGCCGCCAGCACCGTTTGCAGCGAGATGATCTGCGCCAGCAGCGGCGCGTCGCCGCCCATCTGCTTGGCCAGCACATAGGCGCTGGGCGAGGTCGGTACCGCCGCGCAGATCGCGACGACGACGAGGCTCGGGCCGGTGACGCCGAACCATCCGGCGAGCCCGATCGCGAGGAGGGGCATCAAGACCAGCTTGAGCACGACGCCGAGCGCAGCGGCCGGGCCAGCGCGGCGCAAGCCTTCGAAGTGCAGGCCGGCGCCGGTCACCAGCAGGCCGATCGGCAGCGAGGCCTGTCCGAGCGCATCGGCGGCATCGTGCCAGAGCTTTGGCAGCGGCATATGCGCCACGTTCAGCGCGAGCCCGGCGATGCAGGCCCAGATCAGCGGATTGCGCACGATGGTGGCAAGGATCTCACGCATCGAGCGGCGGGTCGGCGAGGCGTAGTGGGCGAGCACGGCGACGCTGAACACGTTGACCATTGGGATGATCGCGATCATCGCCACCGACGCCGCCGCAAGCCCGGACGCGCCGAACAGGCTGCCGGCGACGCTGAGCGCGACGTAGGTCTGCCAGCGGGTTGCCCCTTGGAAGATCGAGGTGAAGGCCGGACCATCGATGCCGGAGCGGGTGAGCAGCGGCCGCAGCGCGAGGCACAGCGCCGACATCGCCAGCATCGCCAGGAACAAGGCGCCGCCGATGCCGGCGACCGGCACCTTGCCGAGATCGGCCTTCACCAGGCTCTGCATCAGCAGCGCCGGAAACAGCACATAATAAGTCAGCCGCTCGAGCCCGTGCCATTGCGTATCCAGCCGGATCAGGCTGCGCCGCAGGCCGAAGCCGACCACGATCAGCAGGAATACCGGCGCGAGCGCCGCGGCGACGGGGCTCATGGGCTAGCGACCGGACTGGCGCAAGGTCGCAAGCCGATCGAGCGCTCCCTGCAGGATGAAGATCGCCGCATGCGTGTCGATCACCTCGGCGCGCCTGGCGCGGCTGACATCCATGCCGATCAGCTCGCGCTCGACCGCAGCCGTCGACAGCCGCTCGTCCCACAGGCCGATCGGCAGGTCGGTGAGGCCGGCGAGATTGCGCGCGAACGCCCGGGTCGACTGCGCCCGCGGCCCCTCGCTGCCATCCATGTTGATGGGTAGGCCCAGCACCAAGCCGACCACCTTGCGCTCGGTGCAAATCGCCAGCAGTCGCGCCGCGTCGGCCTTGAAGGCCTTGCGCTGGATCGTCTCGACGCCGGTGGCGAGCCGCCGGTCCGGATCGGACACGGCGACGCCGATGGTCTTGGTGCCGAGATCGAGGCCGACGAGCGCGCCGCGCTCGGGCCAGCGGCCAGCGGCTTCGATGAGGGGGAGGATGGGGGCGAGCATGGCAATGCGCTTAACACGCAGGTGCGTGGCGGGCCAGCAGGTGAGGACGTGCATCGCTTCGCCGCCCCGATGAAGCTCGCGCACGCGAGTCGACCGGCCCAGATGTCGAGCGTTGCAGTCTTTCCCGGATGCGCCGGCTTTGGATCATCAAGCGAAGCTGGTGGAGCGCGAGAGCTTGTTCCAGGCACTCACTTCGGCTTTCATGCCCTCGATCTTCTGCTCGACCAGGGCCAGCGCGTCCTCACCGAGGAACAGCCGCACAGGCGGTTTTTCGGCTTCCACGAGGGCAAGCAATGCCTGTGCGGCCTTCGCGGGATCGCCGGGTTGGTTTCCGCTCTTGGCCAATCGGGCGGCGCGAATCGGATCCATGACGGCGTCGTAGTCGGAAATGCTGCGCGGCGTGCGATCCATGGACCGTCCCGCCCAATCGGTACGAAACTGACCGGGCGCAAGCGCAATGACGCGGATGCCGAAGGGGGCCACTTCCTTGCCGAGCGACTCCGAGATGCCCTCCAGCGCGAACTTGCTGCCGCAATAGAAGCTGATCCCGGGCATGGTGATGAAGCCGCCCATGGAGGTCACATTGACGATATGGCCGCGCCGCCTCGCGCGCATCCCCGGCAACACGGCCTTCATCATCGCGACAGGGCCGAACACGTTGGCGGCGAACTGCCGCTGCAGATCGTCGAGCGAGGACTCCTCCAGCGTGCCCTCGTGACCGTAGCCGGCATTGTTCACCAGGACGTCGATCGCGCCAATCTGCTTCTCGGCCTCTGCCACAGCAGCCGGGATTGCATCGAAATCGGTAACATCGATCACGAGAGGATGAGCCTTGCCCGCTGCAAGCGCGGCAAAAGCCTCGGCATCCCCGACCCTTCGCACGGTCCCGATCACCCGATGGCCGGCGGCCAGCGCGCCCTTTGCGAACGCTAGGCCCAAGCCCGAACTGACGCCAGTGACGAGGAAAATCTTCGATTCGGCAGCCGCCATCGTACAACTCCGCATGACAAGGTTATCTATATCATGATATAGATATTGCATGGCACCTCGCAAGACCGAACATTCATCCATTGGCATGAGAGGCGAGCCGCTTCGTCGGCACGTCCTCGATGCGGCAGAGCGGCTTCTCCGTCAGGGCAGGGCCGATTTCTCGATGCGAGACCTTGCCGCTGAGGCGGGGGTCAGCTTCGCGACGCCGTTCAATCAGTTTGGCAACAAGGCGGCGATCATGCAGGCTCTCTCCATACGTCGGATCGACATCATGGAGACGCGGTACACCGCCGCGCCACCATCGAGAGATACGAAGACACGCGTGCTATTGGCTATTGATACGGCGGTGGCGGTGATGTTGGAGAATCCAGACGTGAACCGGACCGTGATGGGATGGCTGGGTGCCGCCCAGGCTTCGCCCGGTCAGACGCTTTCCCGATCCACTGCCTTCTGGGCACTGGCCTTGGGAAAGGGAGAGGGACTGACGGCCAGCCGGCAAGAACAAGCGCTGCGCTGCCTTCCAGAGCAACTCGCCTTCAGTTTCCGCGGCGTGTTGTCCTTCTGGACTGCGGGCGAATTGTCGGACGCGGCGCTCGCCCCGCGTGCGCGAGACATGGCGAGTGCCTTGTTGCTCGCCTACCTCCATTAACGTCCGATAGGGGCGGCTTGATCGACTGACCGACCGATCCCAGGTCTGTGTCGGCCGGCTCCAGGCGCGCCTGTGGCGGACTCCTTGTCCAAGGCTTGCTTTCGCAGGACGATTCCAGACTCCTCGTGAGGACGCGGCGCTCCCGGGATGCCCTCACGAGGAGATCGGCGGAGCTTAACGGATCGCGATCGGGTTGATCATGCCCTGGACGCCGCCGCGCCAGCGCGGCTGACCCAGCACGAACAGGAACTCGTAGCCCTTGTCCTTGGCGAGGTCGGCCGTGTTCATGTTCTCCAGGATGTAGGTCCCGTTCATGGCGAGCAGGATCTGGTGCACCTCGAACAGGTTCGGCGACTCGAACGGGATCGCCTCCACCGCCCAGTTGTCGGCCCCGACCGCGACCACGCCCTTCGAGGTCAGGTATTTGGCACCCTCGACGCCGAGACCGGGCTCGCCGGCGCCGTAACGCTTATCGTCCTTGCCGATCAAACCAAGCCAGCCGGTGTGGAAGATCACGATGTCGCCCTGGCGGATCTCGACGCCCTGCTTCTTGGCAGCTTCCTCGATCTCCTTGACGTTGAACGCGGTGCCTTCCTTGACCACGTCGGTGTTGTAATAGGCCGCCATGTCGAGCAGCACGCCGCGCGCCACCAAGGGCGGCACCTTCTCGATGCCGAGCTTCTTCAGGCCGGTCGGATCGGCGAAGTCGAGCAGCTTGTTGCCGTTGTAATAGACGTGCTCGATGCCGAGATGGCCGAGCCCGTCGATCTGGCTGCCGACGCCGACCCAGCCTTCGACGATGTCGTCATTGTAGGTCGCCTTATTCGGGCCAAGGCCGGGAATTCCGGCCTGGCCCGGCTGCACCACGGTGATCTTGAACGAACGCGGCGGATAGGCCGGCGTCTTGGAATCGACGATCATGCCGAGCGGGTAGGTCTTGCCGGTCTTCACCAGCGAGGCGGCTTTGACCACGAGCTCCGGCGTGATGTAGTTGGCCGCGCCGATCTCGTCCTGTGGGCCCCATTTCGATTTCGTCCAATCCGGGGTCTTGTCCTGGGCATTGGCCGTCCCGATCGCACCCATCATGGCAATCGAACAGCACAACACGAACGCGTTGCGCATCGCATTTCCTCCGACATGTTGACGTTTGTTCGTTTCGCGCTGGCCAGCGCTGCATCCTAACGTAGTAAAGGATGGCCAGACAAAGCTATTTCGCGCGCGTGCGCTGCACAGCGCCCGAAAGTCGCATCGGTCGAAATGGCTCTTTTTCCCTGCGCGAAAACGTCATTTCGCGCAATGGAATGCGCCGTTCGCTGGCGATGCTCAGCACAATCTTTGAATGAATCGCGTCAGGCTGCGATGTCGTGGTCCCGGCCGGCGAGTCCGGCCATGAAGGCCGAGAGGCCGCTGCTGCGATGCGCCGCGCGGCGGTGGATGAACAGGGTTTCGACGCGTCCATGACTTGGATCGAGCGTGTGCAGGCTGACGCTGCCGATCATCTCGTTTCGCGTCACCACAGCGCGTGGCAGCAGCGCGACGCCCATGCCAGCGGCGACGCAGCCGATCATGCCGTCGAGCGTACCGAGCTCGATGCGCGCGGCCGCGGGCCAGCCGAAATCGTTGAAGACCTGCTCCAGCCGCTGCCGGTAGGTGCAGCCGGCCCTGAACACCAGCGCCGTCGGGCCGGAGGCAGCCGTGGCCGCACGCAAGGCTGACAGGCTTTCAAAGCGCCGGGCCGTCACCAGCACCAGCTCTTCCTCGAAGGCGATGATACCCGAGAGCTCGGGATGTTCGATCGGGCCGGCCACGAAAGCGCCCTCGAGCGTCCCGTCGAGTACGGCGGCCACGAGCTCGGCAGTTGGCGCCGTGCGCAGACCGAGGGCGACAGCCGGGAAGCGCCGATGAAAATCCGCGAGCAGCGTCGGCAGGCGCACGGCGGCGGTCGTCTCCATCGAGCCGATCGTCAGCGGTCCTCTCGGCTCGCCGTCATCGCGCGCGGCGAGCAGCGCTTCGCGCGACAGCGTCGCCATCCGGTCGGCGTAAGGCAGAAGTCGCAGCCCGGCATGGGTCAGGGTCATGCCGCGGCTGTGCCGCTCGAACAGTGCGGTGCCGATCTCGCCTTCCAGCGCCTTGATCCGCTGGGTCACGTTGGACTGCACCGTGTTGAGGGCCTCAGCAGCACGGGTGATGCCGCCGCTGCGCGCGACGGCTGCAAAGGTTTGGAGGTCGCTCAGCTCCACGGCCAATCTCCGTTTTGAATCTGCGATGGCAGAGTTCTCAAGTATTCATTTTGAGAGAATGCTAGCCGCGCCTAAAGTCGCCGTCCAGAGTTGAGGAGACTTTCATGGCACTGCGGACGGCGTTGACGGAGAAGCTCGGCATCAGCCAGCCGATCCTGCTGGCGCCGATGGATCTGATTGCCGATGCGCGCCTCGTGCACGCGGTCAGCGACGCCGGGGGATTCGGTATTCTCGGTGGCGGCTATGGCAATCGAACCTGGCTCGCGCAAGAGACCGCACGGCTTGAAGGCCTGCCTGCGCCGTTCGGCATCGGCTTCATCACCTGGTCGCTGGCGAAGCAGCCCGATCTGCTCGACGTGGCGCTCGCCGCCAGGCCTGCGGCGATCATGCTGTCATTCGGCGATCCTGCGCGGTTCGCGCCGGCAATCAAGCAGGCTGGTGCGTTGCTGATTTGCCAGGTGCAGGATGAGGCGATGGCCGAGCAGGCGATCGCGGCGGGTGCCGACATCCTGGTTGCACAAGGAACCGAGGCGGGCGGCCATGGCGCGTCGCGGACCACGCTCGATCTCGTGCCGGCGATCGTCGACCTCGCCGCGGGGCGAGTGCCGGTGGCGGCGGCCGGCGGTCTTGCCGATGGCCGCGGCCTTGCGGCGATGCTGATGCTGGGGGCGGAGGGCGTGCTGCTCGGCACGCGCTTCTATGCCAGCCGGGAGGCTGCCGGCGCCGACGAGGCCAAGCGGCGGATCTGCGCGGCAAAATCCGGCGAGACCGTGCGCGGCATCATCTTTGATCTGTCGCGCAACAATGTCTGGCCGGCGCCGTTCACCGGCCGCTGCCTGGTCAACGATCATGCGCGCCGCTGGATGGGGCGCGAGGTGGAGCTGCTGCAGCAGGTCGAGAACGTGTCGGCGGACTATGTGAAGGCACGGACCGAAGGCAATTTCGACATCGCCGCCGTCATTGCCGGCGAGGCCGTCGGCCTGATCCATGATATCCCGCCGGCCGCCGAGATCGTCGCGCGCATCGTCGATGAGGCCGCGCAGATCCTGCAAGGGCGGCGCAACTCGTCCGCCGTCTTCGCCAAGCAATAGGAGCAGCCCATGTGGCCCGACCGCCGCTTCCTGGATCTCGTCAAGACCGAGCACCCGATCGTGCTCGCGCCGATGGCCGGCGTGATGGATGCCGATCTCGTCATCGCGGTGGCGCAAGGCGGGGGGCTCGGCTCGCTGCCCTGCGCCATGCTCTCCGCGGACAAGGCGCGTGAGCAGGTCAACATCATCCGCCAGCGCGTGTCGGCGCCGATCAACGTGAACTTCTTCTGCCACACGCCGGTCGAGGCCGATGCGGCACGTGAGGCCGCATGGAAGCAGAGGCTCGGCGCCTATTACCAGGAGTATGGCGTGGATCCGGCGGCTCCGGTGACGGCCGCGAACCGCGCTCCGTTCGATGCCGCGATGTGCGCCGTCGTCGAGGAACTGGGGCCGGAGGTCATCAGCTTCCATTTCGGCCTGCCTGAGCCGTCGCTGTTGGCGCGCGTGAAGGCGACAGGCGCGGTCGTGATGGCGTCCGCGACCGTGGTGCGGGAGGCGGTGTGGCTGGAGCGGAACGGCGTCGACGTCATCATCGCGCAAGGTGCGGAGGCGGGCGGTCATCGCGGCACGTTCCTGACCGACAAGCTTGCCGAGCAGGTCGGTACGTTCGCGCTGGTGCCGCAGATCGTGGATGCGGTGAAGCTGCCTGTCATCGCCGCCGGCGGCATCGCCGATGCGCGCGGCATCGCCGCGGCGTTCGCGCTCGGCGCCAGCGGCGTGCAGATCGGCAGCGCGTTTCTGCGCTGCCCCGAGTCCAAGGTCAGCGCGATGGCCCGCGCCGCGCTTGCCGCCGCCGACGACGAATCCACCGTCATCACCAACGTGATGACCGGCCGGCTCGCCCGCGGCGTCGCCAACCGGGTGATGCGCGAGGTCGGGCCGATCTCGCCGGATGCGCCGGCGTTTCCGCATGCCGCCACCGCGCTCGGTCCGCTCAAGGCCGCCGCGGAGAAGCAGGGAAGGGTCGATTTCACCAATCTCTGGGCCGGGCAGGCGCTGCCGCTCGGGCGCGCGCTACCGGCCGCCGAATTGACGCGGACACTGGCCGAACAGGCCCAGGCGCGCTTGCGGCGGATGGCGGGCTGACGCTGCGGGCAGGGCGCTGCCCCAGAAAGTCCGGAGGCTGCCGGTTGCGGCGCGAAAGCGGGCTCTGCTATAGGGCGGGTTCACCTTGTCCCGTGAGGCCCTATATAATGTCGGTCGATGCCGCCACCGTCCGCCGGATCGCGCAATTGGCGCGGATCGCTGTCACTGACGCCGAGGTCCCGCATCTGCAGGGCGAGCTCAATGCGATGCTTAACTTCGTCGAGCAACTGTCGGAGGTCAATGTCGAGGGCGTCGAGCCGATGACCTCGGTGACACCGATGGCGATGAAGAAGCGCCAGGACGTCGTCACTGACGGCGAGATCGCCGACGACATCGTCAAGAACGCGCCCATGACCGAGAACAACTTCTTTCTCGTGCCGAAGGTCGTGGAATAGCCAGGGCAGGTCCGCGCTTATCGCGCGTGATCCGCTCCTTCAAACCGACAAGCGAGCCAACGCCATGTGCCTGCTCTGCGACGATGAAGCGGCCTACAAGGCCTATATGGACTATCTCGACGCCATGGAGCGGCAGGGCAAGGCCGCCGATCCGGACAAGACCGTCAACGAGATCCTCGACCAGCTCGAAGCGGCCGCCAATACCAAGAAAGCCCCCCCTGCGAAGAACAAGTTCTTCGCGGACGACGCGGCCGACGACAAGACGCTTTCCCCTTTCTTCTGCAGCCCGATCAACAAATGACCGATTTGACGTCCCTGACGCTCGCCGAGGCCCGCAAGGGTCTCGCGAGCAAGACCTTCACGTCGCTGGAACTCACCGACGCCCATCTCAAGGCGATCGAGGAGGCGCGGGCGCTCAATGCCTTCGTGATGGAGACGCCGGACCAGGCGCGCGCGATGGCGCGCGACGCCGACGCCAAGATCAATAGAGGCGAGGGTGGGCCGCTGGCCGGCATTCCGCTCGGGATCAAGGACCTGTTCGCGACCAAGGACGTCCGCACCACGGCCTGCTCGAAGATCCTCGGTAATTTCGTGCCGACCTACGAGTCGACAGTGACCTCGCAGCTCTGGCGCGATGGCGCGGTGATGCTCGGCAAGCTCAACAATGACGAGTTCGCGATGGGCTCGTCGAACGAGACCTCGTACTTCGGCCCGGTCGGCAACCCCTGGCGCCGCGAGGGCTCCAACACCACGCTGGTGCCGGGCGGCTCGTCCGGCGGCTCGGCGTCGGCGGTGGCGGCGCTGCTCTGCATGGGCGCGACCGCAACCGATACCGGCGGCTCGATCCGCCAGCCGGCCGCGTTCACCGCCACCGTCGGCATCAAGCCGACCTATGGCCGCTGCTCGCGCTGGGGCGTCGTCGCCTTCGCTTCCTCGCTCGACCAGGCCGGGCCGATCGCGCGCTCGACCCGCGATGCGGCCATCCTGCTGCGCTCGATGGCCGGCCACGACCCGAAGGACACGACCTCGGTCGACATCCCCGTGCCGGACTACGAGGCTGCGATCGGGAAGTCCGTGAAGGGCATGAAGATCGGCATTCCCAAGGAGTATCGGCTCGACGGCATGCCGGCCGAAATCGAGAAGCTCTGGAGTGAGGGTCGCAAGTGGCTGGAAGCCGCCGGCGCAGAAACCGTCGAGGTGTCGCTGCCGCACACCAAATACGCTCTGCCGGCCTATTACATCGTGGCGCCGGCGGAGGCGTCCTCCAACCTCGCCCGCTACGACGGCGTCCGCTACGGCCTGCGCGTGCCCGGCAAGTCGATCGGCGAGCTGTACGAGAACACCCGCGCCGAAGGTTTCGGGCCCGAGGTGCGGCGCCGCGTCATGATCGGGACCTATGTGCTGTCGGCCGGCTATTACGACGCCTATTACATCCGGGCGCAGAAGGTCCGCACCCTCATCAAGAAGGATTTCGAGGACTGCTTTGCGAGGGGCGTGAACGCGATCCTGACGCCGGCGACGCCGTCGGCCGCGTTCGGCATCGGCGAGAAGGGCGGCGCCGATCCGGTCGAGATGTATCTCAACGACATCTTCACGGTGACGGTGAACATGGCGGGCCTGCCGGGCATCGCGGTGCCGGCCGGCAAGGACGGACAGGGGCTGCCGCTCGGGCTGCAACTGATCGGCCGTCCGTTCGACGAGGAGACGCTGTTCTCGCTCGGCGAGGTCATCGAGCAGGCGGCGGGACGCTTCACGCCGGTCCGGTGGTGGTAAGCGTCGCCGGGTTCAAGACGAGCCTCGCGGGCGACGCGCCCGCGGCCGGCCTGACGCCGGTGCTCACCGGCCTGTGGTGGCTGGCGAAGGGCGACTGGGACCGGGCGCACAAGATCATTCAGGACGAGACCGGCCGCGACGCGGCGTGGGCGCACGCGCATCTGCATCGCGTCGAAGGCGATCTCGGCAATGCCGCCTATTGGTATCGGCAGGCCGGGCAGCCCGTCGCCAAGGATGCATTGGATATCGAATTTGAGCGGATCGTCTCCGCGCTGATGGGGAGTTGAGGGCCATGACGGCAACCAGCGGCAAGCTGATGAAGGGCGCCACCGGCGACTGGGAGGTCGTGATCGGCATGGAGATCCACGCCCAGGTCACCTCGAAGTCGAAGCTGTTCTCGGGCGCCTCGACCGCGTTCGGCGGCGATCCCAACAGCCATGTCTCGCTGGTCGACGTGGCGATGCCGGGCATGCTGCCGGTCATCAACGAGGAGTGCGTGCGCCAGGCCGTGCGCACCGGGCTTGGTCTGAACGCCAAGATCAACCTGCGCTCGGTGTTCGACCGCAAGAACTATTTCTATCCCGACCTGCCGCAGGGCTACCAGATCAGCCAGTACAAGGACCCGATCGTGGGCGAGGGCGAGGTCACGGTCGAGCTCGACGGCGGCAAGACCGCCACTGTTGGCATCGAGCGCCTGCACATCGAGCAGGATCCCGGGAAGATGCTGCACGACCAGTCGCCGTCGCTGTCCTATATCGACTTCAACCGCTGCGGCGTGGCGCTGATGGAGATCGTCTCCAAGCCGGATATCCGCGATGCCGAGCAGGCCAAGGCCTACGTCACCAAGCTGCGGTCGATCATGCGCTATCTCGGCACCTGCGACGGCGACATGGAAAAGGGATCCCTGCGCGCCGACGTCAACGTCTCCGTGCGCAAGCCCGGCGGCCCGCTCGGCACCCGCTGCGAGATCAAGAACATCAACTCGATCAATTTCATCGGCCAGGCGGTCGAGGCCGAGGCGCGGCGCCAGATCGAGATCATCGAGGACGGCGGCGTGATCGAGCAGGAAACCCGCCGCTTCGATCCCGACAAGGGCGAGACGCGCTCGATGCGCTCCAAGGAGGAGGCGCACGATTACCGTTACTTCCCGGATCCGGACCTGCTGCCGCTCGAATTCAGCCAGGCCTTCGTCGACGAGCTGAAGGCTGCGCTGCCGGAGCTGCCGGACCAGAAGAAGGCGCGCTTCATCGCGGATTTCGGCCTGTCGCCCTATGACGCCTCCGTGCTGGTGGCCGAGCGCGAGAGCGCTGCGTTCTACGAGGCCGTCCTGGAGGCGCTGTCCGAGCGGGCGCGCGACGGCAAGCTCGCCGCCAACTGGGTGATCAACGAGCTGTTCGGCCGGCTCAACAAGGAGGGCCGCGACATCGCGTCCTCGCCGGTGTCGGCTTCCCAGCTCGCGGCGATCGTCGCGCTGATCGGCGAAGGCACCATCTCCGGCAAGATCGCCAAGGACCTGTTCGAGATCGTCTGGAGCGAGGGCGGCGACCCCCGCGAGCTGGTCGAGAGCCGCGGCATGAAGCAGGTCACCGACCTCGGCGCGATCGAGAAGGTGGTCGACGAGATCATCGCCGCCAATCCGGACAAGGTCGCGCAGGCGAAGGCCAAGCCGCAGCTCGCCGGCTGGTTCGTCGGTCAGGTGATGAAGTCGTCGGGCGGCAAGGCCAACCCGCAGGCGGTGAACGATCTCCTGAAGAGCAAGCTCGGCATCTGAACGACGATCGCCCGTCTTCGTTTCCAGCGGCGCGCACATGGTGCGCGCCGTTTGTCTTGGCGTCGCGGTCCGGCGAATCGCCGCACGCGATTCGCAAAAAAGCCACCATTGCCGAGCGTTCGAACGCACACGAGGGCGTGTGCAATGAAAATTTTTTCATTGCCAAAATTTACGACTCAGAGTCCGCGCGTTGCTCTCACCATGCGAGTCTGCACGCCGACACGCCGGCGTCGTCGCGTGCGCCGTGCTGTTCAGCCGTTCAGAAAAATACTTGCAGCACAGGCTTTTTGCGCAATCTCGATTAGTTGCGATCGCGGCCTTGCGCAGGGAGACGTTTGTATTTTCTTGATCGATCGACGCGCTGCTTCGCGCGTTTCGTCAGCCGCACACGCGCGCGCCTGTCAACACTTCCTTAAGCCGGAAGCTGTTTTTTTTCACTCGTTGGTGTATCGATGAGGAGTGCAGCTCGATTCCCGAGTGCACGCATCGACTAAGCCATCTCACATCGGAGGGCAACATGGCCAAGAAAGCGAAGAAGGCGAAGAAGGCAGTGAAGAAGGTCGCGAAGACCGCGGCGAAGAAGACTGCCAAGAAGACCAAGAAGGTCGCCAAGAAGAAGTAACTCTCGCAGTCCTCTGCGAGATGAGTCCGGCAACTGATGCCGGCACGTCGTTGGAACGCAGGTCGGCATAGCTCCTCGAGAGCCGGGCGGATCTCCTGAAGCTCCAACAGACGATAGAGGGTGTCGGCGAGACATCAGGTCAACGGTCGGATCGAACTCGAGAGCGGCTTCGCTCGCGGTACGGTCCGGCAGAAGAAACAGGATTTCTTCGTTCGGTGCAGATCGCGTTTCCGGTCTGCAATCTCACGAGCGGCTATCAGCCAGAGTGGGATCTGATCCTGACGTGTTCGCCGACGCCCTCGATCCTTGAGCACTGCGCCTTTGGCGACTGTGTGCCTCCAACCTTCCCATAGACGAACGGCATCATCATCAGCAGCTCGGCGCAGCCGTGCTCGTACCGCGCTGCGCAATCCCCCGCACGTGCTGTCGAGACGTGTCCAGTCCCGGTGCGGCTGTTGACCAACGGCGTGGTGCGCTCCGCGCCAGCGCGGTGAGGCGCTTTCGCGGATGGTTATGAGTTTGCCAAACAGAACGGTAAACCGCTCTTTGCCGAGTTGAAGAATCCATTTCGAATCAATGCATTGAAGCCGGCCCGGGAAAATGCGGGGCTCCGCGTTCAGGGCTCGTTCAGCACGATGTTTAAACTGCCTTTCAAACTTGATCGGTCATCCTTCGCGCATAAGCCGCGAGACGGCATGGGGATAACCAGGCGTTGAACAGTTGGACGGGGGCGTGCTCGGGTGACCGGCCGCCTCCTCGAGCGAAGGAGAGCGACGATGTTTCAGGGACAACTCAATTTTGATGACGTGACCACCGCGGAGCAGGGCGCCAGCGGCGATGTGCTGTTCGAGCTCGGCATGCTCTATGCGAGCGGTCGCGACGGTATGGTCGATCTGATCGCTGCGCACAAATGGTTCAATCTCGCCGCCCTCAGGGGGCGCGTCGACGCCGTGGCAATGCGCCGCGAGGTCGCCGAGCAGATGTCGGATGCCGAGATCGCGACCGCGCAGCGCGAGGCGCGCGCCTGGATGACCGCGCACTGAGCGAGCTCAGCCGCGGCTTGGCGGCTCTCGCTTTCGGCGCGAGGTATACCGCACGCGCCAGAGTTGCCGGCCGCGAACCGGGGCGCTGGGTGACCCGCGCCCGATCGCTCATTCTCGTCGGAAGCGGGCCTCGTCGCGCGCCGATAAATCTCCTATCTGTCGTTCGGTGTGACGCAGACAAGCGGGATTGACGGCATGGGCCAGGCACGGCGACAGGCGCGGCGGCAAGAGCTGATCGACTGCCATGACTGCGGCAGCGGTGTCTCCTTCAGCGCAGTGGCGTGCCCGCATTGTGGATCGACCGAGCCGGCCGGGCCTGCGGTGCAGAGCCGGCGCGAGTTGAAGCGTCTGCGGGTCGAGGCCCATAATGACCGCCGCCTCGTCGTGGTGACCGCCCTCTGTGCGGGTCTCGGCGCCATCTATGGTGCCGTGATGGGAGCAGGAGGCGCAGCGTCATGGTGGGCTGCGCTCGGCTATGGGTTCGTCGGCACCATCATCGGCGTGCCCGCCGCCTTCGTGATCAACATCAGCCGTGGCTTGTTCGATTGAACCGCGCGTGATTGAGCGGCAACCGTGATCACGACGGCCACGGTCCGTTGCGATCCGGCAGGTGCGTGAACGGCTCGGCGTTGAGGCGGATGATCAGGGGGAGGGGCTGTTGGCCGCGCCCACGGGCGGCTGGCGGAGACGGAGGGATTCGAACCCTCGATAGGGCTTTACAACCCTATAACGGTTTAGCAAACCGCCGCCTTCAGCCACTCGGCCACGTCTCCGGCGAGGGTCGGTATGCCCGACGCCGCGCTGAGCCGCAAGCGGCAGATTGCATGCGGTTTCGAAATCCTCACAGGGCCGCGGCTTCGCTGGACCGGTGCGGACGGTGCTCTTCACCTTCGGCCATCGATGCGAGCTGAGCCTGCCGTTGATCGGCCGCGGCACGGCGTGGAAGTCGACGGGCGGCGCCGGCCCTCTCGATGGTCCCTGACACGGAGGACCCCTAATATAGAGGGTCGTCTGCAAAGGCGGCCGGTGGCAGGGGCGCAGACGGCATCGTCCTCCAACCCGATTCTCGTTCAGCGCGTGGGCTGGATTCGTGGTCCCAGACGCCTGACTTGGGGCGGGTTCCTGGCGGGCGAGTGCTCGTGGCCTTGAGCCCCCCAAATTGCGTTGTCACAAAACGACAACATAAACAGCCACTTAGGTGTTCCCGCAGAACCACGGTTCCGTGCCTTTTGTGCAACACCGGTCCGAAAAGGCGCCGCTCGAGCGCCGCAATGATGGTTCCTTTGTTGCGTGTGCAAAGGCCTTCGGTAATTCTGCTCGCACGACGAAGGGGGGCATCCCAACGTCGTCCCGTTTAGGTCGTTCGCTCAAGTCCCTCGCGTTCATGCGGGTGTGTCCGATAGCGCGAAGCGGCTGAGCGACGGGTCGAAGAGGGATAACGGGTCCAACCCCAAGGGTGTCTCTCACCCAGCGGAGGCGGAACCTTCCCTGACTGAGCAACTTGGAGGTTTAACATTATGAACACGATCAAGAGCCTTGTCCTGGGCTCGGCGGCCGCTCTCGTCGCCATGTCTGGGGCTCAGGCAGCTGACCTTCCGATCAAGGCCAAGGCGGTCGAATATGTGAAGGTCTGCTCGCTTTACGGCGCTGGCTTCTACTACATCCCCGGCACCGACACCTGCATCAAGCTGGGCGGCTACCTGCGTGCTGAAACGTCGTTCGCCAGCAACGGCCAGTACAACAACGCCGTCAACGGCGTTGCCGGCGGCATGAACCGTAACAGCAACTACTACTACAGCCGCGCTCGTCAGGACCTCAACATCGACACGCGCACCGCGACCGAGTACGGCGTGGTCCGCACCTTTGCTGACCTGACGTTCACCTGGACCAGCGGCACCTACGCTGGCTCGGGCTCCGCGACCGGCGCGACCGCCTACTCGACGGCTGGCGCTCCTGGCGCTCAGGCCGACGGCAACATCGCCCAGGGCGGCATCGGCGTGTACTACGCCTTCATCCAGTTCGCTGGCTTCACGATGGGTAAGGCCGTGTCGCAGTTCGACGCGCCCTGGACCAACTACCCGGGCAACAACTTCGACGGCCTGTGGGGCGGCGGCGGCACCGTGACCGGTGTCAACCAGTTCACCTACACCGCCGACTTTGGCTCGGGCATCACTGCGGCGATCTCGGCGCAGGACGCGACCCAGTACTACACCACCAACATGTGGAACGTGTCGGGCATCACCGCGGCCGGCATCATCGGCGGCTCGTATGGCACCAACAACTTCGGTGGCAACGTTTCTCCGGACATCGTCGGCATGGTTCGTGTCGACCAGGCTTGGGGTCTGTTCCAGGCGTCGTTCGCGGCGCATGACAACCACACCGGCTACTACGGCGCCACCGAGCTCACCGGTCACCCGGCTGACAAGTGGGGCTGGGCTGCTCAGCTGGCCTTGTCGATCAAGAACATCCCGACCGGCCCCGGCGACACCATCAACATCCAGGGCGTCTACACCAACGGTGCGAGCCGCTACAACGCTCAGAGCCTGGTGCCGACCACCTACGCGATGTACGGCGGCAGCAGCACGGCTGGTGTCTACGGCACGCTCGGCTTCGCTGGCGTCAGCGATTCGGTCTTCGTGACCGGCGGTGAGCAGCAGCTGACCACGACCTACGGCTTCCGTGGCGCCTACACCCACAACTGGAGCCCGACCTGGAACTCGGCGATCTACGGTTCGTGGGCTGCCGTGAGCTACAACAGCACTGCCAAGGGCCTGATCTGCGGCAGCGCGGCGATGGGTGCGATCGCGGGCGCAGGCTTCACCTGCAACCCCGACTTCAACATCTCCTCGCTCGGTTTGATCACCCGTTGGACCCCGGTCAAGAACCTGACCTTCTCGGCCGACGTGGCCTGGACCAACCTGGACCAGAAGTACTCGGGCAACATCGTTTCTCCGGCCACGACCACGACCTCCAAGCCGGCTGCGGTCTATCAGCTCAAGGACCAGAACTCGGTGTCCTTGCTGCTCCGCGCTCAGCGCAACTTCTGATCCTGATCGTCTGATCGGGTTCAAGAGCCCCCGGCAGGAAACTGCCGGGGGTTTTTGCTTGTGTGCGGGCGCCCATTCCGGCGCGGCACCGGGTCTGGTTCGCTCAAGCAGCGATCGATGCCAAATCGGCGGATCGAGGCAATTGAGCAAGGGATCCAATTGCCTGTGGCTCGAAAATCGCATTCGTTTCAGTAGTTTGGCTGCGTGCTGGTATTTTTTTAAAAATGGTGTTGAAAACAGATGAGTTGATAAGCTAATTTTGTCATGCCTGAGTAATCATTCACCACCGACGCAAGACGACGATCATACGATGTTAGACCCCAGGAAGCCTCTGGCGATGCCCCGCCGGAGGCTTCTTCATGTCGGGATCTCCTCGCCGCCCAGCATCTGACGTTGCGTCTCGATTGCAGAGCCTCGGCGTGATCTCCGCAGGCCGTGCCGTCAGCGCAAACATCGATCGTCTCTCCAAAAATCGTTGCTCATCGGCTTGACCGGGAAATGCCGGATGGTCACCATGACCGCCAGATGACGGGGCCACACCGTCACGCCAGTGAGGAATGAGTCCAAAGATGAGTTCGGAAGGCTCTGTGGGAGTGCTGCGTCCGTGGTCCGACCAAGACGATCTGGCGGGCGCCATCACGCGGCTGCTGGAAGCGCGGCCCGAGGGCCGGGCCGAGCTTGCGGAATGTCTGGCGGTTGCGCAGCGGATCGAGGCCAGCGACGACGAGTCCTGGTATCGCGAGTGGATGCAATGCGCGGATGCGATGAAGGCTGCCGCCGCCGACGCCGTGAGCAGCGGCCGTCCCGAGCTGGCGTTTCGCAAATGGTCGCGCGCGATCGATTGTTATGAGGCTGCGGCCTGTCCGTTCAGCAGCTCACGCTCCCGCCAGGCCGTCGTGCTGTCCCGCATGCGCGAATGTGCGCGCGAATTCCTGCGCGGTGCCGATCCGCAAGGAGAGGTCGTCACAATTCACTGGCGCGCCGACTACCCGCTCGAAGCCTATTTCCTGCCGGCGCGTTGCGAGGCAGGCAGGGCGCCCACCGTCATCTGCATCGGTGAGCCCGGCCGTCGCAAGGAAACCTCCCTGTTCAAGCTTGCAGGCCATGCGGAGCAGCGCGGCCTGGCGCTGCTGGTGGTCGATCTGCTGGGCAGCGGACCGGACTGCCGCTTCGAGGAGATCGTCGGCCGTCGCGATCTCGAATCAGCCATCGCAAGCGTGATGGACTACGCGACGTCCCGTGACGACGTGGACGAAGGCCGGATCGCGATCCTGGCGGATGACTGGAGCTCGTCCTTCGTCGCGCGCGGCATCGCACTCGATCCGCGCTATGCTGCAGCGGTCTGCGACGCCGGCTTGTGGGATATTCACGAGCGCGTCTTCCTGTCGCGCCGACCCGGTGCGGGCGAGCGGGGCAGGCTGTCGATCGCCAGCGATGGGCTGGCGGCCCGGCAGATCATGTGTCCGCTGCTGGTGACGGTGCCGGAGCGTGGCTGGCTGCGGGCCGACATCGCAACCCGGCTGATCGCGCAGATCAAGCGCGAGCACCCGGACATCACTCTGAAGATCGTCTCCAGCGCGGGCGCCGATTGGCTCGAGGCCGATGCCTTCGTCTTCGACTGGATCGCCAAGCGTCTGGCGGGGTCTCAGCGGCCTCCAGGCTGACGCGACCGCATGTCTGTTCCAGCTCCCCCGTAAGAGGCGGTCGGGCCGTGACCGCCTCGGGGGGGCTCAGAGTCCCATCGTGAGTCGCGCGCTGGCCTTCTCGAAACGGTCCTTGAGGCCAGCCAGCTTGTCCGTGAAGGTCGCCAGCTCGCGAGCGTCGAATTCCTCGAAGATGAAGCTGAAGATCTGCGCCTGCTGAGCTTCCAGCTCGGCGAACTGCTCCGAGGTCTTGGTGGTGAGCGACATCCGGACCACGCGCGCATCGTTGGGGGCGGGCTTGCGTTCCATGAAGCCCTTCTTCTCGAGCAGCTTCGACTGAGTCGTGACGAACGAAGGGTCGACGTGCAGCCGCTTGGCCGCCGCATTCACGGCGACTCCCTCGCCTTGATCCAGCTCGGAGATCGCCATCAGGATCATCCATTGCGGGCCACTGATGCCGATTCTCTTGGCCCAGAAGTACCTCAGCTCCTCCAGATGGACGTTGATCGTGGAGATCTCCCGGGCGAAGCGAAGAATGGCGTCGCGATTCTTCGGCAGATGTTCGGCAGTCTTCGGTTGCGCGTCCGCTTCCACAGGTGCGGCAGACATGTTCTTCAAGGGCGCCATTGCTCAGGAGTTCCAGTACGAAGCTCGACCCTAAAGAAAAAAAATCCGCAACAAAATCACTTATCTAGGAGGACATCGGCCGTCCCCCGTGCGCTGCACAACAAGCTGCCATTGTGTTGCCCCCAAGACACATTTCGGCTTCATTCAATTACCTGACTGCATAAACTATTTTGCTTACCGAATGAGCGAAGGCATAGTTCCTGATGACGGTGGGGGGTTACTCGATCGTCCCGTGACAGGTGGTTCGCTTAAGTCCCTCGCGTGATGCGGGTGTGTCCGATGGCGCGAAGCGGCTGAAGCGGTTTTTCGGGAGCAGAGGAAGCGGATCGTCCTGGGGGATCTTGGTCCGGTTCTTTCTCAAAAGAGCAACTTGGAGGTTTAAATGAAGACGGTTAAGAGCCTTGTCCTCGGCTCGGCGGCAGTTCTGCTCGCCATGTCCGCGGCTCAGGCGGCCGACCTTCCGATCAAGGCCAAAGCGGTCGAGTATGTGAAGGTTTGCTCCCTGTATGGTGCGGGCTTCTACTACATCCCCGGCACCGACACCTGCATCAAGCTGGGCGGCTATCTCCGCGCTGAAACGGCGATCGCCACGAACAGCGACTTCAACGGCACGTTCAGCGGCCAGGGTGGTGCGCATAACCGCCTGAGCAACTACTACACGGCCCGCGCTCGTCAGGACATCAACATCGACACGCGCACGGCGACCGAGTACGGCGTGGTCCGTACCTTCGCTGACCTGACCTTCAGCTGGACCTCCGGCGGCTATGCCGGCACGGGTTCGGCCACCGGTGCGACCGCTTACTCGACGGCTGGTGCGCCGGGCGCACAGGCTGACGGCAATATCGCGCAGGGTTCGGTCGGCGTGTACTATGCCTTCATCCAGTTCGCCGGCTTCACCATGGGTAAGGCCGTGTCGCAGTTCGACACGCCCTGGGTGAACTATCCGGGCAACAACTTCGACGGTCTCGCCGGCGGCGGCGGCACGGTCACTGGCGTCAATCAGTTCAGCTACACCGCTGACTTCGGCTCCGGCATCACGGCCACCGTTTCGGCTCAGGATGCGACCGCCTACTACCAGAACAACCTCTGGAACGTGGCGGGTTCGACGGCGGCTGGCGTGATCGGTGGTGCTTACGGCACCAGCAACTACGGCGGCAACGTCTCTCCGGACTTCGTCGGTATGGTCCGTGTCGACCAGGCCTGGGGTCTGTTCCAGGCGTCGTTCGCGGCGCATGACAACCATGTCGCTTACTACGGCGCGTCCGAGACCTCCGGCCACCCGGCCGACAAGTGGGGCTGGGCGGCTCAGCTGGCCCTGTCGATCAAGAACATCCCGACCGGACCTGGCGACACGATCAACGTGCAGGGCGTCTACACCAACGGTGCGAGCCGCTACAACATCCAGAGCCTGATGCCGAACAGCTACGCGATGTACGGCAGCACGGGTCTGGCTGGTGCCTACCAGAGCCTCGGCATTGCCGGCGTGGGCGACTCGGTGTTCACCACGGGTGGCGAGCAGCAGCTGACCACGACCTACGGTGTGCGCGGTGCGTACACCCACAACTGGAACCCGGCCTGGAACACTGCGATCTACGGGTCTTGGGCTGCCGTCCGCTACAACGGCACGGCCAAGGGCCTGATCTGCACCAGCCCCGGCGTGGTTGCGACCTTCAACGCGGGTTCGACCTGTAATCCGGACTTCGATCTGGCCACCATCGGCCTGATCACGCGCTGGACCCCGGTCAAGAACCTGACCTTCTCGGCCGACTTCGCCTACTCGTGGCTCGACCAGAAGCACTCGGGTTCGGTCACGGCCCCGGCTGCCGCCGCTGTCGCCAAGCCGGCTGCGGTGTATGAGCTGAAGGATCAGCAGTCGGCTGTCCTGCTGCTCCGCGCTCAGCGCAACTTCTGATCCAGACCGTCTCACGACGGTTTGACCAACCCCCGGCAGGCAACTGCCGGGGGTTTTTCTTTGCCTCGCCAGCGCGTGCTCCAGCACCGAGACCCGCATTCCTCACCGTGCCGCTTTGTCGCTGACAAACATGCTGCCGACCCGCCCGAGAACCACACCGCGCGGCCACGCGACGCAATACGATCTGGATGGAATTTCGCGACCGCCTCGTGGCCATGCGGCTCAAACATCCGTGAGAGGTGGTCGGCGGATTCGCTCGGTTCGACCGCGCGTTTGAGCCAAGCTTGGCCTGCGTGACCTCGGGCGGGCGAGGGCCCGTGCCACGATTGCCGGGATGACAGGGCCAGAGAGTTTGAGCCTCGCGCTCGCCGCGGTTCTCGACGTCCGTCCTGCTGCATTCCCGCCACGACCGCGACACGCATTCGGCGGCGAAAGTCTTCCCCGACACATTACTCTTGGAGATCCGGCGACCGCGTGCCGTGCCGCGGCCGTGCCACATGCGTGATCCGGCCGGTCACGAGAATGGTCCGATAAAGCACCAACTCTGCCTCGCGATCGTTCCCACTGCAACGCTATGCGCGGGCACTGTGGTGCAGCTGGAGACGGGCTGACCGTTGGGGCGGTCGTTCGATGTCGAGCCGGGCCGGTCTGAACTGAGCAATTTGGAGGTTAGTATGAAGACTGTGAGGAGCCTTGTTTTGGGCTCAGGGGCGGCGTTGCTCGCCATGGGTGGGGCTCAGGCCGCCGACCTTCCGATCAAGGCCAAAGCGGTCGAGTATGTCAGGGTCTGCTCGATGTACGGCGCCGGATTTTTCTACATTCCGGGCACCGACACCTGCATCAAGCTCGGCGGCTATCTGCGGGTCGAGGCCGGCTTCGGCACGAATACGATCTTCCAGAATGCCGTGAACGGCGTCGCCGGCGGGCGAAATCGTCTCAGCAACTACTACACGACGCGTTCGCGCGCCGACCTCAACATCGACACCCGCACCGCGACCGAATATGGCGTCGTGCGCACCTTCTTCGACGGTGTCTTCCAGTGGACCGGGGGCAGCTATGCCGGGACCGGCTCCGCCACGGGCGCAACTGCCTATTCGACGGCGGGCGCGCCTGGAGCGCAGGCTGACGGCAACATCGCGCAAGGCGGGATCGGCGTCTTCTATGCCTTCATCCAGTTCGCCGGCT
The DNA here is from genome assembly GCF_032487555.1 of Bradyrhizobium sp. SZCCHNRI1029. Classification (NCBI taxonomy): domain Bacteria; kingdom Pseudomonadati; phylum Pseudomonadota; class Alphaproteobacteria; order Hyphomicrobiales; family Nitrobacteraceae; genus Bradyrhizobium; species Bradyrhizobium sp. SZCCHNRI1029. The sequence continues at coordinate 543,482 of NZ_JAUEUK010000003.1, read as the reverse complement.
TCACCATGGGTAAGGCCGTGTCGCAGTTCGACGCGCCCTGGGCCAACTACCCCGGCAACAATTTCGACGGTCTGACGGGAGGCGGCGGCACCATCACCGGCGTCAACCAGTTCACCTACACCGCGGATTTCGGCTCGGGCATCACGGCCGCGATCTCGGCCCAGGATGCGACGCAGTATTCGCAGTCGCAGATCTGGAATACGGCGGGACAGACGGCCGCCGGCGTGCTCACCGGTAGCTATGGCACGTCGAATTTCGGCGGCAACGTCGCGCCCGACATCGTCGGCATGGTGCGCGTCGATCAGGCCTGGGGCCTGTTCCAGGCGTCCTTCGCGGCGCACGACAATCACGCCGCCTTCTTCGGTGCCAACGAGACGACCGGGCATCCAGCCGATAAATGGGGCTATGCCGGTCAGCTCGCCCTGTCGATCAAGAACATCCCGACCGGCGCCGGCGACACCATCAATCTGCAGGGCGTCTACACCAACGGTGCCAGCCGCTACAACTTCCAGAGCCTCGCGCCGATCAACTACGCGATGTACGGCGGCAGCAACATGGCCGGCGCTTTCCAGAGCCTGGGCTTCGCCGGCGTGTCAGATTCGGTGTTCGGGGCGAATACCCAGCAGCAGCTGACCACCACCTACGGCTTCCGGGGTGCCTTTACCCACAACTGGGATCCGTTCTGGAATACGGCGGTCTACGGCTCCTGGAGCGGCGTCAGATACAACAACACCGCGAAGGGACTGATCTGCAACGGTGCGGGCATGGTCGCTCTCGGAATCACGCCTGCGAATTGCAACCCCGACTTCAACATCTCGACGGTGGGTGTGATCACGCGCTGGACGCCGGTCAAGAATCTGACCTTCTCTGCGGACGTCGCTTGGACCCGGCTGGACCAGAAGTTCACCGGCGTGGCGAACGCACCGGCGGTCGCGGCGGTCGCCAAGCCGGCCACGACCTACCAGTTGAAGGACCAGGACTCGGTCTCGCTGCTGGTGCGTGCCCAGCGCAACTGGTAAGTGCGGGCGAATGGCGAATAGGGAGTAGCGAATAGCAGTTGACGACGGAGCGGAGCCCAGGCTTCGCTACTCGCTACTCGCTACTCGCTACTCGCTACTCGCTACTCGCTACTCGCTACTCGCTACTCGCTACTCGCTACTCCACCACAGCGCCGCGGCGCAGATCGGCCTCGATCTGCAGCCGCGAGCCGCCGCCGAAGCGGGCGCGATAGACCTGCAGGTTCTCCATCACCCGCTGCACGTAGTTGCGGGTCTCCGCGAACGGGATCAGCTCGACCCAATCCACCGCGTCCACCTTCGGATCGCGTGGGTCGCCATACCGCTCGACCCATTTCCGTACGCTGCCGCGGCCGGCATTGTAGGCCGCGAACGTCATGATGTACGAGCCGCGATAGTCCTCGAGCAGGCCGCCAAGCTCGGCCGCGCCGAGCTGCGCGTTGTAGACCGGGTCGGTCTTCATCCGGTTCAGATCGAAGCTGACGCCGGCGCGCTTGCAGACGTAGCGACCCGCATCCGGCGTGACCTGCATGAGCCCGTAGGCCTGAGCCGGCGAGACCACGGCCTGGTTGAAGGCGCTCTCCTGGCGCGCGATCGAGAAGATCACGCTCTGTTCGACCTCCGGCCCGAGCGCCCGGAACGCGGGGATGCCCGTGACCGGATAGGCGTAATGATCGAACGGCAGTCCGCGATTGAGCGCGGCCTTGCCGACCAGCAGCATCGCTCGCGCATCGCTGTTTCGCGCGGCGATTTCCGCGATTCCGACCAGCACGTCGGGGTCGCCGTTATCGCCCATGTCGGCGAAGATCGGGATCGCGACCTCGCCCTCGTCGAGCTCGTAGAGCAGTTGTACCGCGCGCACCACCTCGAGCCGTTCGACGCCGCGTCCGCGGCCGCTCGGCGCGGCATTGAGGCCGAGCTGCGGCAGGCCGAGCTTCGCGCGCGCCAACTGTCCGTAGTAGCTCGTGGACTGCTCGGCGGCCGACGTATAGGCCGCGCGCGCCTCCTGCATGCGCCCCATCGCTTCTGCCGCGCGGCCCTGCCAATAGCCGGCCCGAGCCAGGGTGGTCGGATTGACGCTGCCGACGCCGATCCGTGCAAAGTGCTGGGCCGCGGTGGCCGGATCGTTGAGGAAACGCAGCGCGATCCAGCCCGCGGTGAATTCCTGCTCGGTCTTGTAGATGTCGCGGTTCGGCAGCGCCGCGTCGCGCGCGATCAGGTAGGCGCTGCGATATTCGCCGGTGTCGATCATCTTGCGCGCCAGCAGTCGGCGCTCGATCCACCATTCGTCCAGATTGTGCAGGCGGCCGGGATCCTTGGGCGCGTTCAGCATCAGCTGCGCCGCCTCGGCGAATTTTTCGTCGCGCCGCAGCAGCTGGATGCGGCTGAAGATGTAGCCTGCATCGCCGTGGAGTTCGCGCGGCACGGCATCGAGCAGGCTCTGGCTGTTGGAGGCTTTGCGATAGGCCGCGATTCGCGCTTTCGCGAGCGCCACGTGGCCCGAGCCAAGCCGCCGGGCAGCGCGCATCGCGGCCTCGTGCTCGCTGCCATACAGCAGCGTGTCCATCCGCGCCTTGTGATCGCCGCCGGACAGCAGGGCGCCGTACTGATCCAGAATGTTGTTCTCGGTCTCCTCGGACATCGCGTCGTTGCGCCAGGCATCGCGCACCAGGCGCTCGGCATTGGCGCGGTCGCCGCGATTGAGCATCACCCGGGCCAGCGCGAACTTGCCCTTGGCCGACAGCGGCGTTTCGTTCTCGAACCAAGACCACACCACGGCATCGTCGCGCTTGTCGTCCCACAAGGCGGCCTCGAGCCGGCGCCGCAGGAAGGTCTGTGACGGCCAGGACGGATTGGCGGTGATGAACGCGCGGTAGCGCTCCACGCTGGCATTGTTGTTGTCGCTGCGCAGGATCACCCACTCCGCGAGCTTGCGCGCCACGGGATCCGAGATCGCCTGCACGACCTCGGTGGCATCGCTGGGCTTGCGCTTGCGGACGAGCTCGATCACGTTTTCGAGCGCGTCCTTGTCGGACTGCGAGGTCGAGGACGTCACGGCGATCGCAGCCGGCACCACGAGCTTGCGGGAGGCGGGCAGGGCGGCATGCTGGCGGGCCGGCAGGCTTGCAGCCGCCGCGCTGGGGGTGATGTCCCTCGGGGCCGCGCGCGGCGTCTCGCCGGCGCCTTTGGGGCTGCTCTTGACCTCGGCCTTCGCTTCGGCCCGCGCGTCGACCTCGCTCTTGGTCCCGGCGGCCTCGTGGGTGTTCGTCTTCGGAACCGCGCTGCGCGCGATCGGACGCGCCTTCGGCACCGGAACCTTGGTCGCGGGAGCCTTGGATCCCGAAACCTTGGACCCAGCGGCCTGGTCCTTGGCGAGAGCGCTATGTCCGGCGAGAGCCCATCCGAGTGTCAGGCCGGCGGCCAAGGACACCGAGAGTGACACCGACAGGGCGGTCGATCGCAATGCAGTGGCGCGGGCAGAAAAGGGCACGGCGTTCCTTTTGCGGCGGATGACTTCGATCCCCTGACCAACATGGGTCTATCGAAAAGGTGAACAAATCCTAAATATACCGGGAAGGACTGCAACCTGCGCCAACACCGCGGCGAAATCACGACCGAAGGGCGGCGTGCGGGCCGCGGGGCTTCAGCGAAGGGTGATCGCGGGCCTCGGCAAGGCGATTCGCGCGATTCGTGTGCCTGTTGAGAAGGCAGCCCAGCCGCGGGCGGGCCTTCCGCGCCGTCGGTAGACCCGGTATGAAGTGGCTCGCACAGGGGCCAAACGGCGTTTGGGAGGGAGTTTCATGGCAGCCAAGACGAATTTCCGGGGTTCTTTCACCGCCTTGGTCACTCCTTTCAAGAACGGGTCCGTGGACGAGGCCGCTTTTCGCAGCCTTGTGAACTGGCAGATCGACGAGGGCACCAACGGCCTCGTGCCGGTCGGCACGACGGGCGAGAGCCCGACGCTCAGTCATGACGAGCACAAGCGGGTGGTCGAGTGGTGCATCGCCGAGGCCCGGGGACGCGTGCCCGTCGTCGCCGGCGCCGGCTCCAATTCGACCAAGGAGGCGGTTGAGCTCGCCCAGCACGCCGAGAAGGCGGGGGCGGACGCAGTGCTGGTGGTGACGCCCTATTACAACAAGCCGACGCAGGAAGGCCTGTATCAGCACTTCAAGGCGATCAACGATGCGATCGGCATTCCGATCATCATCTACAATATTCCGCCGCGCTCGGTGATCGACATGTCCGTCGACACCATGAAGCGCCTGTTCGAGCTGAAGAACATCGCCGGCGTGAAGGATGCCACCGCGAGCATGGTGCGGGTGTCGCAGCAGCGCGCCGCGATGGGCGAGGAGTTCAACCAGCTCTCGGGCGAGGATGCGACGATCATCGGCTACATGGCGCATGGCGGCCATGGCTGCATCTCGGTGACGTCGAATGTCGCGCCGCGGCTGTGCTCGGAATTCCACCAGGCCTGGCAGAAGGGCGATGTCGCAACGGCGCTGAAGATCCACGACAAGCTGATGCCGCTGCACACCAATCTGTTCATCGAGTCCAACCCGGCGCCGGTGAAATACGCGCTGTCGCTGCTCGGCAAGATCGAGGAGAAGCTGCGGCTGCCGATGGTGCCGGTGTCGGAGCCGACCCGGGTCGCGGTGCGCGAGGCGATGGTTCATGCCGGACTGATCAACTGAGCCGACGTATCTGAGGGGGACGCGAGCATGTTGAAGGAATTCCGTGAATTCGCGATGAAGGGCAACGTCGTCGACCTCGCCGTCGGCGTCATCATCGGCGCGGCCTTCGGCGCCATCGTCACCTCGCTCGTCGCCGATGTCATCATGCCGATCATCGGCGCCATCACCGGCGGCCTCGATTTCTCGAACTACTTCATCCCGCTGTCCAAGACGGTCAATGCGAGCAACCTTGCGGACGCGAAGAAGCAGGGTGCCGTGCTGGCCTATGGACAGTTCCTGACCTTGACCCTGAACTTCTTCATCATCGCTTTCGTGCTGTTCATGATCATCCGTGTGATAAACAGGTTGAAGCGGAACGAAGCGGCAGCCCCCGCGGCGCCGGCGAAGCCCTCGGCCGAGGTCGAGCTGTTGACCGAGATCCGTGATCTCCTGAAAAAGTCCTGATGGCTGAAAAGAACGAACCCAAGATCACGGTCGCCGCCGAGAATCGCAAGGCGCGGTTCAACTACGCGATCGAGGACACCATCGAGGCCGGCATCGCGCTGACCGGCACCGAGGTAAAGTCGGTCCGCGGCGGCAAGTCGACGATCGCGGAATCCTATGCGGATTCGCGCAACGGCGAGATCTGGCTGATCAACGCCAACATTCCGGAATATCTGCAGGCCAATCGCTTCAATCACGAGCCGAAGCGGCCGCGCAAGCTGCTGCTGCATCGCAAGCAGATCAACAAGCTGATGGGCGCGGTCGAGCGCGAAGGCATGACGCTGATCCCGCTGAAGCTCTATTTCAACGAGCGGGGCCGCGCCAAGCTGCTGCTCGCCGTCGCCAAGGGCAAGAAGCTGCACGACAAGCGCGAGAGCGAGAAGAAGCGCGATTGGGGCCGCGAGAAGGGCCGGCTGCTGCGGGCGCGCGGCTAACGAGACCTTTACCGCGCGCTCCTCGGCGGCACGCCTGAGCCTTGGGAAAGCATCCGATGAATCAGAAGAACCTCTTGGACGTCGACTGGAGCCGGATTCCGGCTCCGACCGACGACGGCGCAGCCGATCATCTGGTCGGGACGATCATTCCCGCGATCGGACTGCGTGCGACCGACGACACGCTGGTCACGTTGTCCGATCTGCCTGGACGGACCGTCGTGTTCGCCTATCCGCGGACCGGCGAACCCGGCAAGGTGTCGCTCGTCGAGGACTGGGACATGATCCCGGGTGCGCGCGGCTGCACGCCGCAGACCTGCAGCTTCCGCGACCTGTTCGGCGAGTTGAAATCGGCCGGCGCCGCGCATGTGTTCGGCCTGTCGACGCAGAGCAATGCCTATCAGACCGAGATGGCCTCGCGCCTGCACCTGCCGTTTCCGGTGCTGTCGGACGAAAAGCTCGAGCTGACCAATGCCCTGCGGTTGCCGACGATGGAGATCGCCGGGCTGACCATGATCAAGCGGCTTGCCATGATCGTGGACGACGCCCGGATCACCCACGTGTTCTATCCGGTGTTTCCACCGGTCAGGAACGCGGGCGACGTGCTGGCGTGGCTGAAGGACAACCGCGCATCTGCCGCGTGAGGGTGGGGCGGCCGAACTAATCCAGATCCGCCTTCACGCGCGCGAACACGGCGTGGAACATCTCGGTCGTGAGCACGCCGGTGTTCGTATTGTAGCGTGAGCAGTGATAGCTGTCGTACAGCCGGATCCCGCCGGCCTGGTGCACGGCGCCATGGGCGAACGGCGCCGCGACCGCGCGCAAGCCCAGCAGCTTCAGCAGCGTGTCGTGGGAGACGCGGCCGAGCGCGACGATGCTGCGCAGCCGAGGCATCGCGGCGATGGTGGCGCCGAGGAAGCTCCGGCATTGGTTGATCTCGGCCGGCAGCGGCTTGTTCTGCGGCGGCACGCAGCGCACCGCGTTGCTGATTCGGCAGTCCACCAGCGTCAGCCCGTCGTCGGGGCGGGCTTCGAAGCGGCCTTTTGCAAATCCGTAGTGCAGCAGCGTTCCGTAGAGCAGCTCCCCGGCATAGTCGCCGGTGAACGGGCGCCCGGTGCGATTCGCACCCTGCAGCCCTGGCGCGAGGCCGACGATCAGGAGGCGCGCGTCGGGATCGCCGAACGACGGCACCGGGGCGTTGAACCATGACGGCTCACGCGCGCGCTGCGCCTCGCGGAACTCAACGAGGCGAGGGCACAGCGGACAGTCTCGATCGGGATTGGTCGAAGACGGGGCAGGCGGCGCAGGCTGAGTGCCCGTCCGCCTAGTCCTCGAAATCGTCATCGTTGGGCGTGGTGGTGGTGGTGGTCGTGGCGCGGGCGGGCGCCGTGGTCGAGCGCTGCAGGAATTGCGGGGAATGGTGGCGCGGCTCGCGCGGGGCGGGGCGCTCCGACGGGTCGCGGCCGAGCTTGGACTGCAACTCCATGAGGTCGGTGAAGACGTCGGCCTGGCGGCGCAACTCGTCGGCGATCATCGGCGGCTGGCTGGAGATGGTCGAGATCACGGTGACGCGAACGCCGCGGCGCTGCATCGCTTCGACCAGCGAACGGAAGTCGCCGTCGCCCGAGAACAGCACCATCTGGTCGATATGCTCGGCGAGTTCCATGGCATCGACGGCGAGCTCGATGTCCATGTTGCCCTTGACCTTGCGCCGGCCGCTGGCGTCGATGAATTCCTTCGTCGCCTTGGTGACGACCGTATAGCCGTTGTAGTCGAGCCAGTCGATCAAGGGCCGAATCGACGAGTACTCCTGATCCTCGATGATCGCGGTGTAATAGAACGCGCGGAGCAGCGTGCCGCGGCTCTGAAATTCCTTGAGCAGGCGCTTGTAGTCAATGTCGAAGCCGAGCGTCTTGGCCGTGGCGTATAGGTTGGCGCCGTCAATGAAGAGCGCAATCTTGTTGGTCGAAGATGACATTCAGTGTCTCGCGTTCAGTTAGATTCTATTTTTGGCGCGACTCCAGTCGGTCGCGCATTCCATTTCAAGATACTGCCAAGGCGTCGGCGGTCCATCTGGTGTGAGGTTACCGCAAACAGGAGTGGTCGGGGCAACAAAGGCGCACTTGTGACGACGTAATGAAGCGTTTTCTTGTCCAAGGCCCGAATTCCACGGGTCTGGACGGAGCGCCAGTCAAGGTTGCCGAATTCGGTACTCCTTGCCCCTTACCGAACCCTGACGCCAGTTTTGCCTTGCGAAAGCCGGCCAGCCTCTATAACTAGCCCAGCATAATCAGCATATTAAGCACACAAAGGACCGGAGCGACAATGGCGCGCGTCACTGTGGAAGATTGTATCGATAAAGTCGACAACCGGTTCGACCTGGTTCTCCTGGCCGCGCATCGCGCGCGCATGATCTCATCAGGATCGCAACTTACAATTGATAGAGATAATGACAAGAATCCCGTCGTCGCACTCCGGGAAATTGCGGATTCGACCATTTCTCCCGAGGATCTGAAGGAAGAGCTGGTGCATTCGCTGCAGAAGTTCGTCGAGGTCGACGAGCCGGAGCCGGACACGGTGCCGCTGATCGGCTCGGCCGGTGCCAGCGTCGATGCCGACGACACCGAGGTCGCCGTCGAGCGCATGACCGAGGAAGAGCTGCTGAAGGGCCTCGAGGGCCTCGCTCCGCCGGAAGAGCAGCCGGAAGAGGACGAGTGACGGTCTCGTCACCGTCAGCGCGAGCTCCAGCTAACTTGTGAGAATGTGAAGGCCCGGACCACGTCCGGGCCTTTGCATTTGAACGTGATTCCGTGATTACCATAGGGCTGCGCCGAGCGCCTGCCATCCGGCAGATTTGGTCACGAAGATAAAGGTTTAGTCATTTTCCATGGTGGTTTCGGGCCACACTCCTCAGCAGATGCAGGCGGCGGCCGAATCGGCCGCGTTGGCGCCTCCGCCGCCGGCTGAGCGGCCGCGGCCGCCGAAGCCGCGCTCCCGCATGATGCGGCAGTACGATCTCGTGGAACGGGTCCGCTCCTACAATCCGGATACGAACGAGGACCTGCTCAACCGCGCCTACGTGTACGCCATGAAGGCGCATGGGTCGCAGACCCGCGCGTCGGGCGACCCGTATTTTACGCATCCGCTCGAGGTCGCGGCCATTTTGACCGACCTGAAGCTGGACGACGCCACCATCGTCGCGGCGCTGCTGCACGACACGATCGAGGACACCGAGGCGACCCGTGCCGAGATCGACCGCTTCTTCGGCCCCGAGATCGGTGCGCTCGTCGAAGGCTTGACCAAGCTGAAGCGGCTCGAGCTGGTCTCGCGCGAGGCCAAGCAGGCCGAGAATCTGCGCAAGCTCCTGCTGGCGATCGCCGACGACGTGCGTGTGCTGCTGGTCAAGCTCGCGGATCGCTTGCATAACATGCGCACGCTGGAGTTCGTGCCGGAGGCATCGCGGCGGCGGATTGCCGAGGAGACGCTCGACATCTACGCGCCGCTGGCGGGCCGGATGGGCATGCAGGAGATGCGCGAGGAACTCGAGGATCTCTCGTTCCGGACGCTCGACCCGCAGGCCTACAGCGTGGTGATGCAGCGGCTCGATGCGCTGGCGGAGCGCAACCGCAACCTGATCGGCGAAATCGAGAGCCAGCTGGCCCGCAAGTTTCGCGAGCACGGCCTCACCGCGCGGGTGTTCGGCCGCCGCAAGCGGCCATTCTCGATCTGGACCAAGATGGAACGCAAATCCATCGGCTTCGAGCAGCTGTCCGACATCTTCGGCTTTCGCGTCATCATGCCGGATCTGGAATCCTGCTATCGTGCGCTCGGTATCGTGCATACGACCTGGCCTGTCGTGCCCGGCCGCTTCAAGGACTACATCTCGACGCCGAAGCAGAACGACTATCGCTCGATCCACACGACCGTGATCGGCCCGGGCAAGCAGCGCGTCGAGCTGCAGATCCGCACCGAGGAGATGGATCAGATCGCCGAACTCGGCATCGCCGCCCACGCCTTCTACAAGGACGACCTCGCCTCGCCGACGGAACGGCTGAAGCGCGAATCGAACGCCTTCGCCTGGCTCCGCCACACCATCGGCATCCTTTCGGAGAGCGCCAACCCCGAAGAGTTCCTCGAGCACACCAAGCTCGAGCTGTTTCACGATCAGGTGTTCTGCTTCACGCCGAAGGGCAAGCTGATCGCGCTGCCACGCCACGCAAACGTGATCGACTTCGCCTATGCGGTGCATACCGACGTCGGCAACAGCGCCGTCGGCTGCAAGATCAACGGCAAGTTCGCAGCGCTGTCGTCGGAGCTGCAGAACGGCGACGAGGTCGAAGTGCTGACGTCGGATGCGCAGTCGGCGCCGCCCTCGGCCTGGGAGACGCTCGCCATCACCGGTAAGGCACGCGCCGCCATCCGGCGCGCCACCCGAACCGCCGTGCGCGATCAATATGCCGGGCTGGGCCGGCGCATCGTCGAACGCCTGTTCGAACGGACCAAGCTCGAATATGCCGACGACAAGCTCAAGGGCGCGCTGCCGCGTCTGGCGCGCGCCTCGATCGAGGACGTGATGGCGGCGGTCGGCCGCGGCGAGATCAAGGCCTCCGACGTCGCGCGCGCGATGTATCCGGACTACAAGGAAGAGCGCGTCGTGCGCTACGGCGCCAAGAAGACGGCCGCCGCGCCGGCGGCCAAGGCTGCCGCGCCCGCGGCCGAGCCTCATCGCGGCCCGTTCGCCATCCCGATCAGCGGGCTCAATTCCGGCCTGCCGGTGAAGTTCGCGCCGAACGGTGGCGCCGTGCCGGGCGACCGCATCGTCGGCATCGTGACGCCGGGCGAGGGGATCACGATCTATCCGATCCAGTCGCCGGCGCTGAAGGATTTCGAGGAGGAGCCGGAGCGCTGGCTCGACGTGCGCTGGGATGTCGACGAGACCTCGCCGCAGCGCTTTCCGGCGCGCATTCGCGTCGAGAACGTCAACGAGCCCGGCAGCCTCGCCCAGGTCGCCACCGTGATCGCCGAGCATGACGGCAACATCGACAACATCAGCATGAGCCGCCGCTCGCCTGATTTCACCGAGCTCACGATCGATCTCGAGGTCTACGACCTCAAGCATCTCTCGGCGATCATCAACCAGTTGCGCGCCAAGACCATCGTGGCGCGGGTCGACCGGGTGAATGGCTAATCTGCGGGGATGGCTGCGGCGTTCTGCTTCGGGATGCGCTAAACAAGCCTTAGTCTATTCGAAAGTCCTGCGAGCCGGCCCATGTCCGATCCGTCAAAGTCACATCCTCCGAAGCTGCGCCTCGGCGTCAACGTCGACCACATCGCCACCTTGCGAAATGCCCGCGGCGGCCGCAGCCCCGATCCGGTGCGCGCCGCGCTGCTCGCGATCGAGGCCGGGGCCGACGGCATCACGGCGCATCTGCGCGAGGACCGCCGGCACATCCGCGACGACGACATGGCGCGGCTGAAGGCCGAGATCTCCAAGCCGCTGAACTTCGAGATGGCGGCCACCGAGGAGATGGTGCGGATCGCGCTGGCGACGCGCCCGCATGCCTGCTGCCTGGTGCCGGAGCGGCGCGAGGAGCTGACCACCGAGGGCGGCCTCGACGTGGTCGGCCAGCACAAGGCGCTGGCGCCGGCGATCGCCCGGCTGAGCGATGCCGGCATCCGGGTGTCGCTGTTCATCGCCGCCGACCCGGCGCAGATCGAGATGGCGGCGCGGCTGCGCGCGCCCGTGATCGAGATCCACACCGGCGGCTGGTGCGATGCCATCACCGACGGCCACCACGACAAGGCGGAGGTGGAGTGGGAGCGGATCGTGACCGGCGCCCGACAGGCCTATGCGGCCGGGCTCGAGGTCCATGCCGGCCACGGGCTCGACTATGCCACCGCCGAGCGGATCGCGGCGTTGCCGGAGATCGTCGAGCTCAACATCGGCTACTTCATGATGGGGGAGGCGCTGTTCGTGGGCCTCGCCGAGACCGTCCGGACCATGCGCGCGGCCATGGATCGTGGCCGGGCGCGGCTGGGGACATCGGCATGATCATCGGCATCGGCTCCGACCTGATCGACATCCGCCGCGTGGCCGAGGTGATGGACCGGCACGGCGAGCGCTTCCTGAACCGGATCTTCACCGCGGCCGAGCGCGCCAAGGCCGAGCGGCGGGCCAAGAACGAGAAGATGGTGGTCGCCACCTACGCCAAGCGGTTCGCCGCCAAGGAGGCCTGCGCCAAGGCGCTCGGCACCGGCATCCGTCACGGGGTGTGGTGGCGCGACATGGGCGTCGTCAATCTGCCCGGCGGCCGGCCGACCATGCAGCTCACGGGCGGCGCAGCCGAACGGCTGAAGGCGCTGACTCCCGAGGGCCACGAGCCGCGCATCGACCTGTCGATCACCGACGACTGGCCGCTGGCGCAAGCCTTCGTCATAATTTCGGCGGTGCGCCGCGAGACATCCTGAAGGGCGGTCGCCCCGCAGGAAAAACAAAAATGCGATCGATTCCAGCGAGTTATGTAGTTTTGATACGGCGATTGATTGCGCGGCCCCGCGCAGTCGTCTAAAACCCGCCGGGATCGAACCGGCTGCATCACGGGCGGATTCTGGGTCAAACCGGAGTTGGCCTTAACCACCAGAATCAGGACAGACTCCCTTAAGCCGCGGAACGGTATGGTGTTCGCGGACGGAGGGGTGTTCGGCAACGGCTGGCGAATCGTCGGACCATTCGCCAAGGGACATTGAAAGAGCGATGAGCGTGACCTCCGGAACCAAGACTGAGAGCGGCCTCGGTGAAACCGTTCGTGTCGTCGTTCATGCGCTGCTGATCGCGTTGGTGATCCGCACCTTCCTATTCCAGCCGTTCAACATCCCCTCGGGATCGATGAAGGCGACCCTGCTGGTCGGCGACTATCTGTTCGTATCGAAATATTCGTACGGCTATAGCCACTACTCGATTCCGCTGTCGCCCCCGATTTTCTCGGGCCGCATCTTCGGCTCGGAGCCGAACCGCGGCGACATCGTCGTGTTTCGTCTGCCCAAGGACGACACCACCGACTACATCAAGCGGGTGATCGGCCTGCCTGGCGACCGCATCCAGGTGCGCGAAGGGCTGCTCTACATCAACGACAAGCCGGTGCAGCGCGAGCGGCTCTCCGATTTCATCGGCGAGGATCCCTGCGGGCAGCCGGACTCGACCGCGCGCGTCAAGCGCTGGAAGGAGACCCTGCCGAACGGCGTCAGCTATGAGACGCTGGACTGCGTCGACAATGGCTATGTCGACAACACCGCGGTGTATACCGTGCCGGCCGGCAACTTCTTCATGATGGGCGACAACCGCGACAACTCGACCGACAGCCGCTTCCTCAGCCAGGTCGGCTACGTGCCGTTCGAGAACATCGTCGGCCGTGCGCAGCTGATCTTCTTTTCCATTGCCGAAGGCGAGCATGCCTGGGCGTTCTGGCGCTGGCCGGTATCGGTGCGCTGGAATCGAATCTTCAAATTCGTGCGATGATCGACGACTCACCCGAAATCCAGACCACGCAGGCTGCCGCATCGAGCCCGCAACCCGGCACGGGTGCGCTGGAGGCAACGCCCAAGGCCGCGTCGCGGCCGAAGTCCGAGATCAAGCCTGAGCAGAAGAGCGAGCCCAAGACCGAGCTCAAGACCGAGCCAAAGGCCGATTCCAAGACCGACGCGAAGCCGGTCTCCAAGCCAGACATGAAGACCGTCGAGTCCGAATCGGTGCCCGCTCGCCCGACCGAGGATGGGGCGGACCCGACCGCGCTCGTTGCCGAGGCCGATTCCGACAGCAAGCCGCGCAGCAAGGCGAAGGGCGGTCGCCGTACCAAGAGCGCGGGGACCAGCGCCGCCAAGGGCGCCAAGGCCGCGGACAAGGCCGCCAATGCCGCGATCGAGGCGCGCATCGGCCATCACTTTGCCGATCCGTCGCTGCTCAGCACCGCTTTTACCCACGTCTCGGCGCTGAAATCGTCCAAGAAGCGCGGCGACAGCTATCAGCGGCTCGAATTCCTCGGCGATCACGTGCTCGGCCTGATTGTGTCCGACATGCTGTACCGCTCGTTTCCGAGCGCGGACGAGGGCGAGCTGTCGAAGCGGCTCGCCGATCTCGTGCGCAAGGAGAGCTGTGCCGACGTCGCCAAGTCGCTCGGCCTGCTCGACGACATCAAGCTCGGCGCGGTCGGCGCCGGCGCCGGGGCGCGGTTGCGCAAGTCGGTGCTGGGCGACGTCTGCGAGGCGGTGATCGGCGCGATCTTCCTCGACGGCGGCTACACGGCCGCCGCTGGATTCGTCGAGCGCAACTGGACCGAGCGCATGCACAAGCCGCGGCGCCCGCTCCGCGATCCGAAAACGGTGCTGCAGGAATGGGCGCAGGGCAAGGGCCTGCCCACCCCGGTGTACCGGGAGGTGGAGCGCACCGGCCCGCATCACGATCCGCAGTTCCGTGTCGCCGTCGACCTGCCGGGGCTGGAGCCGGCCGAAGGCATCGGCGGCTCCAAGCGGGCGGCAGAAAAGGTGGCGGCATCGGTCATGATCGAGCGCGAAGGCGTCAGCGGCGGCAGCAATGACGGCTGAACAACAATCGGTGCCGGCTGCCGGGACCCGCTGCGGTTTCGTCGCGCTGATCGGCGCGCCCAATGTCGGCAAATCGACGCTCGTCAACGCGCTGGTTGGCTCCAAGGTCACGATCGTCTCGCGCAAGGTACAGACGACGCGGGCACTGATCCGCGGCATCGTCATCGAAGGCGCGTCTCAGATCATCCTGGTCGACACCCCCGGCATTTTTGCGCCTAAGCGCAGGCTGGACCGCGCCATGGTCACGACGGCCTGGAGCGGGGCGCATGATGCCGATCTCGTCTGCGTGCTGCTCGATGCCAAGAAGGGCATCGATGACGAGGCGCAGGCCATCATCGACAAGGCGGCCGCGGTCGCGCACGAGAAGATCCTGGTGGTCAACAAGGTCGACCTGGTGCCGCGCGAAAAGCTGCTGGCGCTGGTCGCGGCTGCCAACGAGAAGCTGTCGTTCGCGCGCACCTTCATGATCTCGGCGATCTCCGGCGATGGGGTCGACGATCTCAGGCGGGCCTTGGCGGAGATGGTGCCGCCCGGTCCGTTCCACTATCCCGAGGACCAGATGTCGGACGCGCCGATGCGGCACCTCGCGGCCGAGATCACCCGTGAGAAGATCTATTCGCATCTGCATCAGGAGCTGCCCTACCAGTCCACGGTCGAGACCGACAGCTGGACCGAGCGCAAGGACGGCTCGATCCGCATCGAGCAGACGATCTTCGTGGAGCGGGACAGCCAGCGCAAGATCGTGCTCGGCAAGGGCGGTGCGACGATCAAGTCGATCGGCGCGCAGGCGCGCAAGGAAATCGCAGAGATCACCGGCGTGCCGGTGCACCTGTTCCTGTTCGTGAAGGTGCGTGAGAACTGGGGCGATGATCCCGACCGCTACCGGGAGATGGGGCTCGAGTTCCCCAGGGAATGACAATGAGCGTGCCGCGCAACGTGTTGTGGTTCGAAGTGCTGCTCTACATCTCGCTGATGCTGGACGCGCTGTCGGTTGCGGTCTCCGACCGGACGCCGACCTTCGACGTAACCGAGGACATGATCACCGCGCAGACCGTGCTCAACGGGGTGGTCATCCTGCTGCTGTTCTATTTCGTCTATCTGGCGGCGCAGCGCCGCAGGAACTGGCCGCGCTGGGTGCTGCTGGGGGCGTTGGTGCTGTCCGACATCTCCCTGGTGCAGGTGATCGGGCAGAAGGGCATGACGCTCGATGCCGGCATCGAGGTCATTTCCTGCGCGCTGACGACGATGGGCTTGTACTATTCGTTCACGGGCGATGCGCGCGGCTGGTTCAACGCGTGACACGGCTGGGCTGATGTCGCCGATCATGCGGAATTTGCGACCGCGCGCGACGCCTCGCGCGTGACGCGATCCGGACGTCCTGCGCCGTGCTGGATGCTTTCGCTTCGCTCGCAATGACGGTGTTTGCCGAGGGGCCGCTCGCTTCATGGAATGGACCGACGATGGCATCGTGCTGGGCGTGCGGCGGCACGGCGAATCCTCGGCGGTCGTCGAGCTGCTGACCCGCGAGCATGGCCGGCATCTCGGTCTCGTGCGCGGGGCGAGCGGCAAGCGCATGCGGCCGGTCCTGCAGCCGGGCAACACGGTGCGCGCGATCTGGCGCGCGCGGCTCGACGAGCATCTCGGCATGTACGCCATCGACGCGCTGACCTTGCGGGCGGCGGGGCTGATCTCCGCGCAACACGGCGCCTACGGCGTGACGCATCTTGCCTCGCTGGCCCGGCTGTTGCCGGAGCGCGATCCGCACGAAGACATGTATCTGCGGCTCGAACATGCGCTCGATGATTTCGAGGATGCGGGCGGCGCCGCCGTCCACATCGTGCGCTTCGAACTGGCGATCCTCGCCGAACTCGGCTTCGGGCTCGATCTCGACTCCTGCGCTGCGACCGGCGAGACCTCGGACCTGATCTACGTATCGCCGAAGTCGGGCGGCGCGGTGTCGCGCACGGCCGGCGCGCCATGGGCCGACCGGCTGCTGCCGTTGCCGCCCTTCCTGCGCGAGAGCGAGCAGGGCCATGGCTGGTCGCAGCAGGATCTTCTCGACGGTTTCCGGCTGACCGGCCTGTTCCTTCTCCGTCACGTGTTGGAGCCGCGCGGGCAGGGCCATTCCGACGCCCGCGAGGGCTTCATCAACGCTGTGACGCGGGCAAGGCCCGCCTCGCGATAGGGCTCGTTTTCGACGTTCGCCGTCATGCGCCCGCGCGCTCGTTCGCCAACATCGAGACTGACGACCCACGCGCCGGCATCACGGCAAAGCTGATCCGGATACCGTCTCCGACTGTGACGTCATTCACATCCGCCTTCACATGACCGACGTAGGATCATGCAACAATCCTGGTTGATGAACATTTTCACATCATTTTGAGGTTGCGTCGTCCGCGGCTCCTGGCGAAGATTGAAGCCCTTCGGCGAGATGCGTTTCGTGCGCGCCTTTTTTCATCACCGTGGGGCATTTCGATCATGAGCGATTTCGAGAACAGCAAATCCAGCAACGGGTTCACGTCCAAGCTGTGGCGTGGAGAGCGCATGACGATGATCGGCTTCGACGTCGCCGAGCCCGAACCCGATCTTGTCGGATTCTCGATCGAGGTGAAGTCGCCGGGCGCGCGGGATTTTTCCCAGTTGCGCAACAGGATCGCGTTTTCCTATCCGGCCGGGGCCGGCGCGGAGGTCGACGGCAACCGGAATTTCCCGTCGACCGAGGCACCGTTCCAGAAATTCCGCTGGATCCACTTTCCCTACCGGCCCAAGGATGGCGTCTATACGTATCGCGTCGCCAAGCAGCACATGCGCAACGACGGCACGCTCGTGGCAGGGACCGGCCTCACGCTCGACATTGCGCAGAGCGCGGTCACCTATGATGGCCTCATCGACATCGGTTTCACCCGCAACTTCGCCTCGTCTCAGGCCTATCGCGATCAGTTCGGCAACAATGCCGAGATCATCCCCGTCGAGAGCCGCGACGGGCCGGGCTTCGACAAGCTCGACCTCACCAACGAGGCTGGCGACAGCGTCTATGAGTGGCTGGGGTTCGAGGCCTACGACCTCCTGTTCGGCTTTTTGAAAGACGCCCTGGCGGATCCCGGGCTCACGCTCGACGTGATGGCCTATGACCTCAATGAGCCCGACGTGATCGGCCTGCTGGAGCAGTTCGGCCCGCGGCTGCGCGCGATCATCGACGACTCCAACGCCAAGGATAACAGCCACAAGCTGCCCGGCAGCGCGGAATCGCGCAGCGCCAAGCGCTTCAAGCAGGCGGGTGCTGCCGTGCTGCGCACGCATTTCAGCAATCTCCAGCACAACAAGGTCCTGATCACGCGCCGCAATGGCAAGCCCGAGAAGGTGCTCTGCGGCTCGACCAATTTCACCTTCCGCGGCCTCTATATTCAGGCCAACAACATGCTGGTCTTTCATTCGCAGGACGTCGCCGGGCTGTTCGGCGAGATGTTCGACATCGCCTTCGACGACCCCTCGCTCTTCCGGAAGAATGATTTCTCCAAGAAATGGCACGCCGTCCATTCCGAGGGAAAGCCGACCGTACAGCTCTGCTTCTCGCCGCATCAGGCCACCGATCTCTCGCTCAATCCGATCCGGGCCGCGATCGATCAGGCCTCCTCGTCGGTGTTCTACTCGGTCGCGTTTCTGAGCCAGCTCGGCGACGGTCCGACCAAGGAGGCGTTCGACCGCGTGATGGAGCGGCCGATCTTCAGCTACGGCACGGTCGACAAGCGCGGCGCGCTGGAGCTGCGCAAGCCCGACGGCTCGATCGGTCTCGTCGATTTCGCCTATCTCGCGAGCAAGGCGCCGGAGCCGTTCCGCAGCGAATGGTCCGGCGGCAAGGGCCGCAACATCCATCACAAATTCCTGGTGACCGATTTCAGCCTGCCGACCGCGAAAGTGTTCACCGGATCGAGCAACTTCTCGCCGAGCGGCGAGAAGGGCAACGGCGACCATCTCATCATGATCGAGGACCGAAAGATCGCGACGTCCTATGCGATCGAGGCCACCCGCGTGTTCGATCACCTGCAGTTTCGCAACCGGATGCGCGACGCGTTCCACGGCAAGTCCGAGCGGCAGCGCGCTGCATCCGCGCCTGCCGCGATCACGCTGCGCAAGCCGACCGCATTGTCCGGCAAGCCGGCCTGGTTCGAGCGCTTCTATGTCGAGGGGTCGCAGGCTGAACGCGATCGATTGCTGTTCTCGTCCTAGATGTCGCTACGGACAGAGTTGGAGACGACCATGCCATTGAACGACTATTCGCTTCTCAAGGGTCGGCCCATCAACAATCGTCTGGCGACGGGAAGCAGTCCGCACTATCAGGTGCAGGTCTCCGCCGACGGTGAGCTCTATCGCATCGCCATCAATGTCCGCTCCCAGGATGGCAGCGAGGTCGAATTCCTGGTCCGCTCGCGCTTCGAACATCCAATCGTCGACGACCTGAAGGCGTTTTCGGAAGGGCTGCATCCGTTGGAGAGCAAGCCCGGCGGCGTGGCGCTCGATTTCATCCGGGGCAATCTGATGCAGCCATGGGAGCTGAAGCCGCTGCCGCTGTCGGCCGCGGGCCCCGACAACGATCTCAACGAGAAGATCGACGCCTACGTTCAGCGCGCCATGTCCGACGAGACGGCTCTCATCTATGCCTTCGGCGTCGCATGGGGACCGGAGGAGAAGGCGGACCGCTATTTCGGCTTCAAGCCCGGCCGCGGTATCCACGACATCCATTTCAACCAGGGCAATCCGCCCGGCCAATATGCCAAGGACAACGGTCCCTGGCAGGATGGCGGACTGCTCTTCGAGTTTCCCGGCCAGCAGCAATGGGTCGCCATCTTCCTGAAATTCCAGACCCAGGCCTGGCATTCGGACGATGCCAGCGGAGGGGTCATCCTTCCGCCCGATCCCGATTACCCGAACGCGCCGCATACGCCTCCCGACCGCGACCACATTCCGCCGCTCGACGTGCCCGACGGGCTGGTGCGGATCATCGCGGCCTATGTCAACGACGTGCGCACGCCGGAGCACGAGACGGTCACGCTGCTGAACACCGCCGATGTCGACGTCGATCTCACCGGCTGGCAGATCAAGGACAAGCAGAAGAACGCCATGCAACTGAGCGGCATGATCGGGCGCGGCGCCACCCTGGTGGTGCCCATCGTCGCGCCGGTCGCGCTGTCGAACCGGGGCGGCATCATCACGCTGTTGAATGCCGCGGGCGTGAAGGTGCACGGCGTCTCCTATACGCGGGAACAGGCGGCGCAGCCGGGGCGCACCATCCCGTTCCAGTCGTGACCGCGTGTTCGGCGGAGCCGTCTTCTCGGAGCGTGCTCTCTGCTGGCGCAGCGGCGGGGTGACGTGTACTCCTGTCACGTAAGGGCCCAGGCGAAGGGGCTGCAGGTTGCAGTCCTGCGCACAGGCCACGGTGTGAGAGGAGAGCGTCATGGGAGTCCTGGTCGACGGCCAATGGCACGACGTCTGGTACGACACGGCGGCGTCCGGCGGCCGTTTCATCCGCAAGGATTCGGCGTTCCGCAGCTTCGTCACGGCTGACGGCCGTCCGGGCCCATCCGGCACCGGCGGCTTCGCGGCCGAAGCGGGCCGCTATCATCTCTATGTCAGCCTGGCCTGCCCGTGGGCTCACCGCACCCTGATCATGCGCGCGCTGAAGGGGCTCGATGACATGATTTCGGTATCGGTCGTGCACTGGCTGATGCGCGAGCAGGGCTGGACGTTTGCCGAGGGGCCGGGCGTCGTGGCCGACAGCGTCAATCACGCCGGCCTTCTGCATCAGGTCTACACCGCCGCGGAGCCGCATTATTCCGGCCGCGTCACCGTGCCCGTGCTCTGGGACAAGCAAAACCGCACCATCGTCAACAACGAGTCGTCAGAGATCATCCGCATGCTGAACTCGGCGTTCGACGGCGTCGGCGCCAGGCAAGGCGACTATTATCCGCAAGCCCAGCGCGAGGAGATCGACGCCATCAATGCGCGCGTCTACGACACGCTGAACAACGGCGTCTACAAGTGCGGCTTCGCGACCACGCAATCCGCCTATGAGGAGGCGATCGGCCCGCTGTTCGCCACGCTCGACTGGCTGGAGGAGCGGCTGTCGGCGCGCCGCTTCCTGCTCGGCGACACCATGACCGAGGCCGACATCCGGCTGTTCACGACGCTGATCCGCTTCGATGCCGTCTATGTCGGCCACTTCAAGTGCAACATCCGCCGCATCGCCGACTATCGGCATCTTTCAGCCTACACGCGCGATCTCTACCAATGGCCGGGGATTGCCGCGACGGTGAATTTTGAGCACATCAAGCGGCACTACTACGAGAGCCATCGCACCATCAATCCGACCGGCATCGTCCCGGTCGGGCCGCGGCAGGATTTCACCTCGCCGCATGGGCGCGAGCGCCTGGCGGCGAACTGACGGGGATCCATGGCGGGCGAACGCAACCTCGATACGCTGCTGCGCACGATGGCTCCCGAGCTGCAGGATGGCGTCTTCGTGTTCTGCACGCTCAGCGCCGGCGATGCGATTGCCGCGATGCTGTCGCCGCTGATGCTGTTCCGGGAGCGCGAGGGTGACACTCTCATCGTCCGGCGCGAGGACGCCGAACGGGCAGGGCTGGCGTATCGCTTCACCTCGCGCCTGATCACGCTGTCGGTGCTATCAGCGCTCGACGCGGTGGGCTTCCTCGCCAGGGTGACAGCGGCGCTGGCTGCTGCTGGCATCGGTGTCAACGCGGTCTCGGCCTTTCATCATGATCACCTGTTCGTACCCGAAGCGCAGGCAGAGCAGGCAATGCGGGTTCTGGAGGAGATGTCGCGCCGCGCGGCCGTCGGATGATGGCGCAGGGCCACGCCCCGGTCAGGCTTTGCTCCTGGTATGACTTCGCGACCGGTTGCGCCGGGGTGCACCCGGCTTCTTGCGTGATCTCGGCCGAGATCGATGCGCGTTGCGTGCGGCGCGCGGAGCCGGCGGCCGGCGCGGTCCGGTCAGCATTTGCGCGGCTTGCGCGCGCACCATGTCCATCAGCATCATCGCCGCCGGCGACAGGGTGCGGCCCTTCAGGCGCAGGATGCCGAACTGCGCCAGCAGCAGGTCGGATGCGCGTGGCTCTTTCAGCTCGGCCACATTGAGCCGGACCAGCTGACCGGAGGCCAGCTCGTGGGTGACGACCGCATCCCCCGCGACGAGCACGACGTCCGAGCGGACCGCCATTTGCACCAGCAGGCCGGCGTTCTCGGATTCGAGGGCGACATTGAAACCGCGTCCCCGTGGCGCGGCGATCAGGTCGTCCAGCCGCCGGCTGAAGTCCGGCGGCAGCGCGACGGAGGCGAAGTGCTGGCCGGCCAGATCGCGCGCCGACAGCTCCCGTCGCCCCGCCAACGGATGGGTCGGCCGGCAGTAGAAGTAGCCGGGAAGGCTTCCGAGCGGCTCGAGGTCCAGGCTGTCGTCGGTCCTGATGTCGGTGATGTGCGCCAGGAAGAAATCGAGCTTGCCTTGTTGCAGCACGTCCATCAGGGCGCGCCAATTGTCCTGCACCAGCTTGATGCGCACGGATGGATGCTCGGCATACAGCTGCGCCATCGCATCCGGCAGCAGCACTAGGCCCGTGAACGCGCCGACGCCCACCGTCACCTGGCCGGCATCGCCCGAGCGCAACAGCCGCATCTCGCGGCCGAGATCGTCGGCGCCCGACAACAGCGAGCGCGCCCGCGCCACCAGCCGTTCGCCGACCGCCGTGATCTCCACCGAGCGCGAGCTGCGGTCGAACAGCCGCATCCCCGCTTCGTCCTCCAGGGTCTGCAGGCTGCGGCTCAGCGCCGACTGGGTGACATGGGCGCGCTTGGCGGCCCGGGCGAAATGCCGCTCTTCCGCGAGGTAGACCAGCTGCTGCAACTGACGCAACGTTGGTGTGTGCATCGATGACCCCAGCTCATTGATCAAAGCATAACAATTCATTGGATTTCTGAGACCGTCAATTCCAAAATGGCACAAATACAAACAGGGGAAATGCCATGGCGGGGCCGGCCAAGTCGCCCCGAGCTGCGGCAGTTTCCCCGCAACAGGCTTTTCTCATGCCCAACGGCGCACAAGCTCTGATACGGACCCTGGTCAATTCCGGCATTCGGGTCTGCTTCACCAATCCCGGCACCTCCGAGATGCATTTCGTCGCGGCGCTGGACTCCGCGCCGGAGATGCGCGCCGTGCTGTGCCTGTTCGAAGGGGTGGCGACCGGTGCGGCGGACGGCTACGCCCGGATGACCGGCACGCCCGCGGCAACGCTGCTGCATCTCGGTTGCGGCCTCGGCAACGGCCTCGCCAATCTGCACAATGCGCGCAAGGGCAAGGTGCCCGTCGTCAACATCGTCGGCGACCACGCCACCTATCATGTCCCGTATGACGCGCAGCTCCAGTCCGATATCGAGACCGTCGCGCGCAACGTCTCGCCGGAATTCGTCTGGACCTCGCAGGTGACGTCGGAGCTGTGCCGCGACGCGGTGGCGGCCGTGAAGGCGGCGTGCTCCTGGCCCGGACAGGTCGCGACGCTGATCCTGCCGGCCGACGTGTCCTGGGGTGAGGGCGGCGTCGCCGAGCCGGCGCCGGTGATCGAGCCGCCGGCGCCTGCGGACGATGCGACCGTGCAGGCCGTCGCCGAGGCGATCAGGGCGGGCGGCCGCAGCGCTTTTCTACTCGGAGGCACGGCGCTGCACGAGGAGTCGCTGCTGGCGGCCGCGCGCATCGCCGCGACCTGCGGTGTGAAAGTCTATGCCGAAACGTTTCCGACACGCATGCAGCGTGGAGCGGGCCTGCCGGCCGTCGAGCGGATCGCCTATCTCGCCGAGATGGCGCAGATCCAGCTCAAGGAGATCGACACCCTGATCCTGGTCGACGCCAAGGCGCCGGTGTCGTTCTTCGCCTATCCCGGCAAGAAGAGCTATCTGCCGCATGACGGCTGCAAGGTGCTGACCTTGTCGACGCCGGCGCAGCACGCCGCGTGCAGCCTGACCAGGCTTGCCGCCGCCCTGGAGGCCGGGCGCGCCACGCCGGCATTGTCGCCGGCCTCGCGGCCCGGGCGTCCGCGCGGCAAGAAGCTGACCGCGGAAAAGGTCTGCAAGGCCGTTGGTCACCTCCTGCCCGAGAACGCCATCATCATCGACGAGGCGATCAGCTCCGGCCTGATGCTGTCGAAATTCACCGCGGGCGCGCCGCGCCACGATCTGATCACTTTGACCGGCGGCGCCATCGGGCAGGGGCTGCCGAATGCGATCGGGGCGGCGATCGCCTGTCCCGACCGGCCGGTGATCGCGCTGATCGGCGACGGCAGCTCGATGTACACGATCCAGTCGCTGTGGACGATCGCGCGCGAGCGGCTCAACGTCACCGCCATCATCTTCAACAACGCCTCCTACTCGGTGCTCAACGTCGAGCTGGAACGGGTCGGCGCCGAGGAGATCGGACCGAAGGCGCGGGCGCAGCTCGACCTGCACGGGCCGGTCCTCAAGCTCGCGCAGATCGCCGACGGCATGGGCGTGCGATCGACCCGCGTCACCACGCCGGACGAACTCACCAGCGCCTTGCAGGGGGCGCTGGCGCGGCCGGGGCCCCATCTGATCGAGGCGATGGTGCCGCCGGCGCTGACCGGCCTCAAGCTGAAGCTCCTGCCGCACCTCCTGGGATCGCTCGACCGCGTTCCGCTGCCGGTGGCGCGGATGCTCAAGCGCAAGATCGCGCCGTGACATGAGCGCGACGCTGCAATCCGATGTTGTCATCGCCGGCGGCGGTCTTGCCGGCATCGTCACCGCGCTGGAGGCACTGCGCGCCGGCAAGTCGGTGACGATCGTGGACCGGGACACGCCCGAGCGGCTCGGCGGGCTGGCGCTGTGGGCATTCGGCGGCATGGCGCTGATCGGCACGCCGCTGCAGGCGCGCATGAAGATCCCGGATACGCCGGAGATCGCGTTGCGCGACTGGATCAGGTTCGGCGAGCTCGATGCCGCCGAGCACTGGCCGCTGCAATGGGCGCGCTACTACGTCGCGCATTCCCGCAGCGAGGTCTACGACTGGCTGCTGGCGCACGGCGTGACGTTCATGCCGGCAGTGAACTGGGTCGAGCGCGGCCGGTACGGCGACGGTAATGCGCTGCCGCGCTATCACATCGTCTGGGGCACCTCGCAGCGGCTCACGCGCGTAATGATCGAAGCGATGCGCGGGGCCGACGGTGGCGGCAGGCTGACGGTGCTGCACCGTCACCGCGTCGTCAGCCTCGATCGTGCTGCCGGCGCCGTGGCGGGCGTTGTTGCCGTCAACGAGGAGACGGGCGCCGAAATCCGCATCGCCGCGCCGCTGACGGTGCTGGCGATGGGCGGCCTCAATGGCAGCCATGCGGAGGCCCGCGCCAACTGGATCAAGGGCCGGCCGCTGCCGGCGGCGATGCTGAATGGCGCGCATCCGTTCTCCGACGGCAAGTTGCATCACCACGCGGCCGAGGCGTTCGGCGCCGAGATCACGCATGCCGGCGAGATGTGGAACTACGCCGCCGGCATCCCGCATCCGTTTCCGCATTTCGAGGGCCATGGCCTGTCGCTGGTGCCGTGCAAATCGGCGCTGTGGCTCAATCACAGGGGCGAGCGCATCGGGCCCGAGCCGCTGGTGACCGGCTTCGACACCCATGATCTGTGCCAGCGCGTCGCGGCGCAGGAGAAGCCATATACGTGGCATCTGTTGAACTGGCGCATCGCCGCCAAGGAGTTCGCCATCTCCGGCGCCGAGCACAATCCGCGCATCCGCGACCAGCAGATGCCGATGTTCCTCAAGGAGACCCTGCTCGGCAATCGTCGCCTGGTCAGGCAGATGCAGCGCGAGAGCCGGCATTTCCTGGTCGACGAGACGCTGACCGGTCTCGCCGCCAAGATGAATGCGCTGACCGGCACCGGCGACGTGAAGCCGGAGGTGCTGCAGGCCACCGCCGACGCCTTCGACGCGAACTTTGGGAATGGCGACAAGCTTCACAATGACGACCAGCTGCGCCGCATCCTGCACGCGCGGCAATGGGGCCCCGACAAGCTCCGCACCTGCAAGCCGGCGCCGCTGCAGGCCCCGGGCGCCGGGCCTTACATCGCCATTCATATGCAACTGATCACCCGCAAGAGCCTCGGCGGCCTCAAGACCGATCTGCAGAGCCGGGTGCTCGACACCACGGGTGCGCCGATCGGCGGGCTCTATGCGGTCGGCGAAGCCGCCGGCTTCGGCGGCGGCGGCGCGTCGGGCAAGCGTTCGCTGGAGGGCACGTTCCTGCCGGGTTGCATTCTCACCGCACGGGCGGCGGTGCGCGCGATGTGACGGCTACGGGAACCGTAGGAGTCGGCGGAACCGCCGCTGAATTTTTGCTCTGTCACTGTCGATCCGGTGCTGCGACGTTCGTCTTCAAGGCACAGGAGATGGAGACCCGTCATGAAGATCTACTGGATCAAGGCCCAGGCGCCGCGCCGCGTGCTCGCGCTGGTGAAGCATCTCGGCGTCCCCGCCGAGTTCATCGACATCAGCCGCGGCCTGAAGACGCCGGAGTTCGCCGCGCTCAACCCGAATATGAAGGCGCCGGTGCTGGTCGACGGCGACACCGTGCTGTGGGAGTCGACCGCCATCATGGCGCACCTCTGCATCCGCGAGAGCTGCGACATGTGGCCGGCGCGCAATCCGCGGGAGCAGATCGAGGTGCTGCGCTGGCTGGCCTGGAACGACTGCCACTGGGCGCCGGCGGTCGGACCGTTCTATTTCGAACACATCGTCCGCAAGACGTTCGGCCTCGGTGCGCCCGACCGTGCCGCGCTGGCCGGCAAGGTCGCCAACCTGAAGACCTTCGCCGCCGTGCTCGATGCGCACCTGCGGGCGCGCAGCCACATCGCCTGCGACCAGCTCACCATCGCCGATTTCGCGGCCGCCTCGATGGCGACCGACTGGCGCGAGGCCGAGATGCCGATGGAGTCGTTTCCGAACATCGTGCGCTGGCTCGATGGCCTGATGCGGCTGCCGGCGTGGGCCGAGCCGTGGCCGGAGAAACGCTCGGTCGCGGCCTGAGCGTCACGGCTGCGCGATGCCGTGGCCGAGCTGCTTGGAGATCTCGGCCGCACACGCGCGCAGCCGCGTCGCCAGCGGTGACTGCCAACCGGCGTCGAAGGTGCCGGCCGGGCCCATCGCCGTGATCACCAGCGCGACGTGGCCGGCGTGATCGAACACCGGTGCGGCGAAGGCATTGACGCCGGGCAGCGGATCGCCGATGGCGCGCGCCAGGCCCTGTGCGCGCACCTCAGCCAGCATCTCCGCCACTTTCGGGCTCTTCGGCGCGCGCTTCGGATTGTAGCCGACACCGAGATGATCGAGGCCGGTGTCGAGCGCGGCCTTCACGGTCTTCGGCGGCAGGAACGCCGCGAACGCGCGGCCGGTCGCGGTCTCCAAGAGCGCCATGATCGAGCCGACGCGCATCACGATGTGCACCGGATGGCTCGGCTCCTCAAGCCGCACCACGGTTGGGCCATTGGTGCCCCACACCGCGAGCGACACCGCGTGATCGATCGCGCCGGCGAGCGCTGCGATCTTCGGCGTCGCGATCCGGACCGCCGACAGCCGCCGCAGGCTGATCAGGCCGAGCTCGAGCGCCAGCGGGCCGATCTCGTAGCGTCCGGTGGTTTCGTCCTGTTCGATCAGGCCGATGCGCGAGAAGCTGACGAGGTAGGGATGGGCCTTGGCCGGCGGCAGCCCGGCCTCGCGCGCGAGGTCGCGCAGCATCATCGGCTCGCCGCTGCGGGCCAGTGCCTGCAGCAAGGTGCCGCCGACCTCGATCGACTGGATGCCGCGGCTCTCTCGTCCCATGTCTCGTTGTGCCCCCTGGTCCGGCGCCGTGCCTACACCGCCAGGAAGCCGCCGTCGACCGGCAAGGTCACGCCGTTGACGTAGGACGCCATGTCCGAGACCAGGAACGCCACGGGGCCAGCGAGCTCCTCGGGCTGGCCGACGCGGCCGAGCGGCGTGCGGCTCATGAAGCCGGCGAGCCGCTCGGGATCGTTGCGGGTCGACTCCGTCATCGCGGTGGCGATCACGCCTGGCGCGATCGCGTTGACGCGGATGCCGTCGGCGGCGAGCTCGCGCGCCAGCGCCTGGGTCAGCGACTTCACGCCGCCCTTGGACGGCGAATAGCCGAGCGTGTTGCTGATGCCGATGAAGGAGGCGACGGATGCGATGTTGACGATCGTGCCGCGCGTCGCGCGCAAGGCAGCAAGGAAGGCGTAGGTGACGTTGAACACGCCGTTGAGATTGACGTCGAGCACGCGCTGCCAGTTCGCGGCCGCGCGCGGGGAATCGATGTTCTCGCGGATGATGATGCCGGCATTGTTGACGAGGATCGAGATGGCGCCGACCTCGGCCCGCAATTGCGCCGCCAATGCGGTGCAGCCGGCGGCGTCGGTGACATCCAGCCGATGCGCCCACGCCTTGCGGCCGTGCTCGCGGATCTCGGCGGCGCAACGCTCGGCACCATCAGTGTCGATGTCGGTGATGACGACGTCGGCGCCGCGGCCCGCGAGACCGAGCGCGATCGCGCGGCCATTGCCATGCGCCGCCCCCGTGACCAGTGCGAGCTTGCCGGCCAACATCTGACTGTCGCTCATGAGGCGCTCCTTTGGCCAGCGCGTTCGGCGAGATGCCGGCCGGCAATGTAGCCGAAGGTCAACGCCGGTCCCAGCGTGATGCCGGCGCCAGGATAGTTGCCGCCCATGATGCTCGCCATGTCGTTGCCGGCGGCATAGAGCCCCTCGATCGGTTGGCCCTGGGCGTCGAGCGCGCGGGCGTGCGCATCGGTGCGGATGCCGGCATAGGTGCCGAGATCGCCGATCACCATCTTGATGGCGTAGAACGGCCCGTCCTTGATCGGCGCGACACACGGGTTCGGCCCGTGCAGCGCATCGCCCTGATAGCGATTGTAGGCGCGCGAGCCCTTGCCGAATGTGGGATCCTGGCCCAGCGCGGCATCGGCGTTGAACGCGGCGACGGTTGCTTCGAGCCCCCGCGGATCGATGCCCGTCGTGCTCGCGAGCTCGGCGAGCGTCGTGCCGCGCTTGAGATAGCCGGTGCTGAGATGGTGCCCGAGCGGCATCGGGAACGGCGGCACGCAGCCGAGGCCGTAGCGGCGCAACGAGCGGTGATCGGTGATCAGCCAGGCCGCGATCTCGCGGCCGGGCTTGGCCGCCTTGACCATCGCCTGCACGAAGTCGTGGTAGGAATTGCCTTCATTGGCGAAGCGCACGCCGTCCGCGGTGACCGCGATCACGCCGGGCTTGGCGCGGTCGATGAAGTGCGGCATCACGCCCTTGCTGCCGTCCTTGCGCGTGGTGACGGAGACCGGCACCCAGGCCGCCGCGTGCGGCAGGCCGTCTTCGACCCGGCCGCCGACGGCTTCGGCCAGCCGCAGGCCGTCGCCGGTGTTGCCGACCGGTCCGGGCGACACATGCTCCTGTCCGGTCGGCGCATGCGGAAACATTGCCTTGCGCCTGTCGACATCATGCGGGAAGCCGCCGCAGGCCAGCACCACGCCGAGCCGCGCATTGACCCTGATGCGCTTGCCCTGCCGCGTCACCACGGCGCCGCGCACGGCATCGCCGTCGCGGATCAGCTCGGCCACCGGCGACGACAGCCACAGGGGAATGCCGAGATCGAACGCCGATTTCGCCAGCCGCCCCGCCAGCGCATTGCCGTTGGTCAGCGTCATGCCGCGGCCATGGCGCAGCACGTCCAGCGCATGCTTCGACAGCCGCTTCGCGACATAGAACGCCGACGTCAGCGACTTGGTCGCGCGCATGAAGTGGATGATCTCCTTGCCGGAGCCGAGCATCATGCCGAACACGGTGAGCTCGGGCAGGGGCTGGCCGAGATCCTCGATGTGACGCCCAAGCTCGCGGCCGTCGAATGGCCGGGTCACCATCGAGCGGCCGCCTTGGGTGCCGCCCGGCGCCTCCGCGTGGTAGTCCGGAAAGGTCAGCGGCATGTCGAACTTCAGCGCCGTCTTGCTGGTGAAGAAGTCGACGGCCTCCGGGCCCTTGGTCAGGAACGCGTCGACGCGCGCCGCATCGAAACTGTTGCCGGCCTCATGGCGCAGATAGGTGCGTGCCAGCTCCGGCGGCTCATCGATGCCCCAGGCCTTGGCGAGCGATGTGCCGGGAATCCACAGCCAGCCGCCCGAGCGCGCCGTGGTGCCGCCGAAGCGCGGCTCCTTCTCGGTCACGATGACTTTCAGCCCGGCATGGGCGGCGGTGACCGCCGCCGACAGCCCGGCGCAGCCGGAGCCGACCACCAGCACGTCGCAATCATGGGTGTCGCCGGCCGGGTGATCTGCTCCGCTCATGCGCGCGCTCCTACTTCTTCAGCAGCGGGCACTTGGATTCGGAGACCGGCCGGAACGCATCCTCGCCCTTCACGGTCTTCACGATCTCCAGATAGTCCCACGGCTCCTTCGATTCCGACGGCTTCTTGACGCGGGCCAGATACATGTCGCGGATGACGCGGCCGTCCTCGCGCAGCTTGCCGCCGTGAACAAACGTATCCTCGATCGGCAGCTCGCGCATCTTCGCCATCACCGCCTTCGGATCGTCGGTACCGGCCGCCTTGATGGCCTTGAGATAGTGCAGCACGGAGCCATAGACGCCGGTCTGGATCATCGTCGGCATCACCTTGGCGCGGGCGAAGAACTTCTTCGACCAGGCGCGGGTGTTGTCGTCCATGTTCCAGTACGACGCCGTGGTCATGTAGGTGCCTTGCGCGGCCTCGAGCCCGATCGCATGCACGTCGGTATCGAACATCAACAGGCCGACCAGCTTCTGGCCGCCCTTGACCAGGCCGAACTCGCCGGACTGCTTGATGGCGTTGTCGGTGTCCTGCCCGGCATTGGCGAAGGCGACGACGTCGGCCTTCGAGCTCTGCGCCTGCAAGGCGAAGGAGGAGAAGTCGGCGGTGTTGGTCGGATGCTTGACGCCGCCGAGGATGGTGCCGCCGAGCTCCTTGATGAAGCGCGTGGCGTCCTTCTCCAATTGCTGGCCGAAGGCATAGTCCGCGGTGATGAAGTACCAGGATTTGCCGCCCTGGCTGATCACGGCCGAGGTCGTCACTTTGGACAGCGCATAGGTGTCGTAGGTGAAGTGCACGGTGTTCGGGCTGCACAGCTCGTCGGTCAGCGAACTCGCGCCGGGCCCTGACAGCAGCGCGATCTTGTTGCGCTCGCGCACCATGTTGTGCACGGCGATCGCGATACCGGAGTTGGGGATGTCGACGACCGCGTCGACCCTGCCGTTGTCGAACCAGTCGCGCACGACCGTCGTTCCGACGTCGGTCTTCATCTGGTGATCGGCGCTGATGATCTCGATCGGCTTGCCGAGCACGGTGGGGCCGAACTCTTCGACCGCCATTTTCGCCGCCTCGACCGAGCCCGGGCCGCTGTTGTCGCGGCCCCAGCTCGAGAGATCGGTGAGCACGCCGATCCGCACGACGTCGTCAGAAACCTGGGCTGAAGCGCCTGTCGCGATGAATGATGTCGTTGCCAGGAACGCGCAGGCGAGCAGCTGCCGTCGCATGAAGATCCTCCCCGTTTTGCTCCGCTCTGTCGGCGGCGATGGGAGTTAGACATTGACGAATAGATTTGTCAATTGCGAACGGGTGGGACGTGGCGCAGGGGCCGGGGGATGGACGCGGAAGGCCGGCGGCGCGTCAGGCGCGACCCCACATCCTCATGGTGAGGAGCACCGCATGCGGCGCATCTCGAGCCAGGAGGTCCGGAAGTGAGCGCGTTGGGAATGCTCTACGACTGTAGGAAAGCCTGTGATCCGCTCTACATGCGCGGCATGATCTGCAGTTCGAGCAGCGCGAGCCGCTGCATCGCGGTGACGTCGCGCTCGCCGGCCTTGGCGGCGCGCAGCACGGCTTCCGCAAGCAGGTTCACGTTCGTCGAACTCACCGGCTCAGGCAGGGCGGCGACCGACGCGTTGAGGGCTTCGGTCATCAGCGCGATGACTTCAGGCGAAAAGGATGCATCGGAAAAATTCTTCATGCAAAGATGCCCGCCAGCAGGTCGTGCTTCGGTGGATATCGCGTACGCATTACGTTGATGGTGAGAGAACGCGCCTCGGGCGCCATCGGTTCCCGCGGTCGCGCCGAGCCTCAGCCGGGCCGGTTTCTGATATGCAGAATGGCGCGATCTCCCATGCGCCAATTGCCCGTCGAGCCAATCTGCCGCAGGGGGCTCGCCTTGTGTCGTCGGGCAAATCAGGACGATGTTTCCCGGCATCCCGCCTCCACAGGAGGGGCGCATCGCGATCGTCACGAGACGTAGGAAGCGGGGAGCGGTGGCCTGTCGGATCGCAGCGCGCATGTGCGCGCGGACGAACGAGTCCAGCAGGACGACGAAATCGCAGCGTCCCGGCGCCCCGATGCTGGCGCCAAGTCCGTGGGTGATGATCCCAGGGGCGACGGTGGCTCACAAGCCGGACACCGGGGAGACTGCGTATAACTCGTAAGCCCATCGCACAGGGAGGGCCGGGTCGTCCGGCTGAACCTGTGGTACCTGCCGCCTGCATTTTTTGAGCAGGCGGGCCACGGGCCTCAGTCGAGGTCCGGCCTTCCCTGTGCCCTCTGTCCGAAGAGGGTAATCGATCTTGATAGCTCGGGCGCGGAGCGCGTCGCGAGAAGGCAGGACGACGTCTCCGACGCGGAAATTGAGATAGTGGATCAATGGTAGCCCCGAACTCGTCGTGCCCGGGCTTGTCCCGGGCATCCACGTCGTTCGGCGTGTGCGGTGCGGCGTGGATGGCCGGGACAAGCCCGGCCATGACGAGCAGGATTTGAGATCTATCGCTTCATCGGCATCGGAATGCTCATTCGGCGAATTGCAACGATCGAGCTACCCCTTGATGAAGGCCAGCAGGTCGGCATTGATCACGTCGGCATGTGTGGTCGCCATGCCGTGCGGAAAGCCCGGATAGGTCTTCAAGGTCCCATGCTTCAACAGCTTGATGCCGATGCGCGCGGAATCGTCGATCGGAACGATCTGGTCGTCCTCGCCATGCATCAGCAGCACCGGCACGTCGATCGCCTTGAGGTCCTCGGTGAAGTCGGTTTCGGAGAACGCCTTGATGCAATCGTAATGCGCCTTGGCGCCGCCCATCATGCCCTGGCGCCACCAGTTGCGGATCACGCCTTCGGAAACCTTGGCGCCATTGCGATTGAAGCCGTAGAACGGGCCGGTCGGAATATCGAGGAAGAATTGCGCGCGGTTGGCGGCGAGCGCCGCGCGGAAGCCGTCAAACACCTCGATCGGCAGCCCGCCGGGATTGCTCTCCGTCTTCAGCATGATCGGCGGCACCGCGCCGAGCAGGGCAGCCTTGGCGACGCGGCCCTTGCCGTGCTTCGCCACGTAGCGCGCGACCTCGCCGCCACCGGTCGAGTGGCCCACATGGACCGCGTCTCGCAGGTCGAGCTTGGCGGCGAGCGCGGCGACATCGGCCGCATAGGTGTCCATCTCATTGCCGGTCTCCGTCTGGCTGGAGCGACCGTGACCGCGCCGGTCATGCGCGATGACGCGAAAGCCCTTGTCGAGGAAGAACAGCATCTGCGCGTCCCAGTCGTCGGACGACAGCGGCCAGCCGTGGTGGAAGACGATCGGCTGGCCCGAGCCCCAATCCTTGTAGAAGATCTGCGTGCCGTCCGATGTCGTCACGAATCCTGAGCTCATGGAGTGTCTGCCTTTCTCACTGGATGGAATCTGCCGCGTTCAAGGCGCGGCGTGATGGCGCGCCTCGTCGCGTCGGTACGCAACGAAGGATGCCCGCTGCCACCTTAGCGACGGAGCGTGACGATCTCAGCAACACAGACTCGTGTGCGACAGCGTTGCACCTCAACGGGACCCGCGTTGGCTGCTCAATCCGTGAGCGGAGCCACATGCATCTGCGGCGCGTGATCTGCATGATTTGCGGGCTCCTTTGCGGTTCCGCGGCC
Organism: Bradyrhizobium sp. SZCCHNRI1029; assembly: GCF_032487555.1. Taxonomy (NCBI): domain Bacteria; kingdom Pseudomonadati; phylum Pseudomonadota; class Alphaproteobacteria; order Hyphomicrobiales; family Nitrobacteraceae; genus Bradyrhizobium; species Bradyrhizobium sp. SZCCHNRI1029. The sequence goes on along the minus strand of NZ_JAUEUK010000003.1, from coordinate 510,214 downwards.
GGACACCCGGCTTTTTCCTTCTGGAACCGGGCAGGGCCGTCATTGCGCCCCGGCGCGTCATCGCATAAAGCCTGTTCCCAAATCGTTCACGCCAGCTCAAGCTCCTGGGCTAACCCACTGAAAGCTAAACGCTAATGGGAAAATCACTGATTCCGCCGGAGCCGGCGGAGATTCACGAGGTCGCGCTGCGCGAGGCGCTGGAGGAGCGCTATCTCGCCTACGCGCTCTCGACCATCATGCACCGCGCGCTGCCCGACGCGCGCGATGGCCTCAAGCCGGTGCATCGGCGCATCCTCTACGGCATGCGGCTGCTGCGGCTCGATCCCGGCACCGCCTTCAAGAAATCCGCCAAGATCGTCGGCGATGTGATGGGCTCGTTCCATCCGCATGGCGACCAGGCGATCTACGACGCGATGGTCCGCCTCGCGCAGGACTTTTCCTCGCGCTATCCGCTGGTCGACGGCCAGGGCAATTTCGGCAACATCGACGGCGATAACCCGGCCGCCTACCGCTACACCGAAGCGCGCATGACCGACGTCGCGCGGCTGCTGCTGGACGGCATCGACGAGGACGGCGTCGAGTTCCGGCCGAACTATGACGGCCAGTCGAAGGAGCCGGTGGTGCTGCCCGGCGGCTTCCCGAACCTGCTCGCCAACGGCGCCCAGGGCATCGCCGTGGGCATGGCGACCTCGATCCCGCCGCACAATGCCGCCGAACTGTGCGACGCCGCGCTGCATCTGATCGAGAAGCCCGACGCCAAGTCGCGCGCGCTGTTGCGCTGGGTGAAGGGCCCGGACTTCCCGACCGGTGGCACCGTGATCGACTCCAAGGAATCGATCATCGAGGCCTACACCACCGGCCGCGGCTCGTTCCGTGTCCGCGCCAAGTGGAAGCAGGAGGAGGGCAACCGCGGCACCTGGATCGTCGTCATCACCGAGATTCCCTATCTCGTGCAGAAGTCGCGCCTGGTCGAGAAGATCGCAGAGCTGCTCAACGAGAAGAAGCTGCCGCTGGTCGGCGACGTCCGCGACGAATCCGCCGAGGACGTGCGGCTCGTGATCGAGCCGAAGTCGAAGAACGTCGATCCGGCGCTGATGATGGAATCGCTGTTCCGGCTCACCGATCTCGAGAGCAAGATTCCGCTGAACCTCAACGTGCTGATCAAGGGCAAGATCCCGAAGGTGGTGGGTCTCGCCGAGTGCCTGCGCGAATGGCTCGACCATCTGCGCGACGTGCTGCTGCGACGCTCGAACTACCGCAAGAAGCAGATCGAGAACCGGCTGGAGATTCTCGGCGGCTACCTGATCGCCTACCTCAACATCGACGAGGTGATCCGGATCATCCGCACCGAGGACGAGCCCAAGCCGGTCCTGATGAAGACGTTCAAGCTCACCGAGGTCCAGGCCGAGGCCATCCTCAACATGCGCCTGCGCTCTCTGCGCAAGCTCGAGGAAATGGAGATCCGCACCGAGGACAAGAACCTGCGCGGCGAGCTGAAGGGCATCAATGCGCTGCTCGGATCCGAGCAGCTGCAATGGGCCAAGGTCGGCGAGCAGGTCAAGACGGTGCGCGACATGTTCGGGCCGAAGACGCCGCTCGGCAAGCGCCGCACCAATTTCGCCGACGCGCCCGAGCACGATCTCGCCGCCATCGAGGAGGCCTTCATCGAGCGCGAGCCGGTTACGGTCGTCGTCTCCGACAAGGGCTGGGTGCGCACCTTGAAGGGCCACGTCGCCGACCTGTCGAACCTGCAGTTCAAGACCGACGATCAGCTCGGCCAGGCGTTCTTCGCCGAGAACACCTCGAAGGTGCTGTTGTTCGCCAGCAATGGCAAGTTCTACTCGCTCGACGTCGGCAAGCTGCCCGGTGGCCGCGGCCATGGCGAGCCGATCCGCATGTTCATCGACCTCGACCAGGACGCCTCGATCGTGTCGATGTTCGTCGCCAAGGGCGAGCGCAAGTTCCTCGTGGCGGCCTCCGACGGCCAGGGCTTTGTGGTCAAGGAAGAGGATTGCGTCAGCAACACCCGCAAGGGCAAGCAGGTGCTCAACGTGACCGCGCCAGCGGAAGCGCGCGCGATCACCACCGTCACGGGCGATCAGGTCGCGGTCATCGGCACCAACCACAAGATGGTGGTGTTCGGGCTCGACCAGGTGCCGGAGATGGCGCGTGGCCGCGGCGTCCGGCTGCAGAAATACACCAGCGCGCAGCTGTCCGACGTCACCACCTTCGAGCAGAAGCAGGGGCTGGCCTGGAAGGATTCCGCCGGCCGCGATCAGGGTCTGAGCTGGAAGGAATTGGCCGATTACCGGGGCAACCGCGCCGACGCCGGCCGCATCGCGCAGGGCCTGCCGAAGTCGAACAAGTTCAACCGGCCGATCGAGTGAGGCGCGGGAGAGTGAAGATCGAGCGCCCCTTCGGTCTGCCACTCATCGGGACGACACCAAGACTGTCGTCCCGGGCAAGCCATCGGCAACGCGTAGCGTTGTCCGATGGCGCCGACCCGGGACCCATAACCACAGGACGTGGGAATGGGCAGGCTGGAACGACGCGCGTGCCAACCGATTGCCGCCGGTGGCTATGGGGTCCCGGCTTTCGCCGGGACGACATCGAGAGCGCTCATCAGCAGCGAGTAGTAGGTCAGATCGCATGGCGCACTCACACCAGCATCACGACGACCACCGCGACCATGATCATTCGCACGGCCACTCACATTCCCACGCCCACGGCCACGCCGGCCACAGCCATGCGCCGGCGAGCTTCGGCGCGGCCTTCGCGATCGGTGTGTCGCTCAACACCGGCTTCGTCATCGCCGAGCTCGTTTTCGGCTACGCCGCGCATTCGCTGGCCCTGATCTCGGACGCGGTCCACAATCTGTCCGACGTGATGTCGCTGCTCCTGGCCTGGGGCGCCCTGTGGCTGGCGGGCCGGCGGCCGACCGACCGCCATACCTACGGCTATCGCCGCGCCTCGATCCTGGCGGCGCTGATCAATGCGGGGGTGCTGCTGGTGGTGGTCGGCGGCATCGCCGTCGAGGCGTTCGATCGCCTGCGCAATCCGGGCGAGGTGGCCGGCATCACCGTGCTGTGGGTCGCCGCGCTCGGCATCGCCATCAACGGCGCCACCGCGCTGCTGTTCATGCGCGGCCGCGACACCGACCTCAACATCCGCGGCGCCTACCTGCACATGGCCGCCGATGCCGCCGTGTCGTTCGGCGTCGTCGTCGCGGCGCTGGTCACGATCTGGACCGGGTGGCTGTGGGTCGATCCGGTGGTCAGCCTTGTCATCGCGCTCGTCGTGCTCCTGAGTGGCTGGGAGCTCGCCCGCGACAGCGTCAATCTGGCGCTCGACGCCGTGCCGCGCGACATCGCGCTTCCCGAGGTGCGCGATTATCTCGCCTCCCTCGACGGCGTCAGCGAGGTGCACGACCTCCATGTCTGGGCGATGAGCACCAACGAGACCGCGCTGACGGCGCATCTGGTCCGGGCAGGCGGAACGGATGATGCGTTCCTGCATCGCGTCTGCGCCGAGCTGTCACATCGCTTCAACATCCAGCATCCGACCCTGCAGATCGAGGCCGATGGCTGCGCCTGCAAGCTCGCTCCTGCCGACGTGGTGTAAGCCGCGATGGGTCAGCTCCTTCCTGCCAGTCTGCACATCGCGCCGGCGATTTCCCTCGACCGGCGGAGTTCCCATTCCGGCCGGCGGCGGCGCCGTGATAACAGTGACCATCTCCCGCATCGCGGCCGCACCATCAGGGACACGATGTCTGGGGTGAGACGCACGGCACGGGAATGTGCCTTCGGAACGCAACGACTGGACAGCCCATGCCCGTGACGATCTTTCACAATCCGGCCTGCGGCACGTCGCGCAACACGCTCGCGATGATCCGCGCCTCGGGCGAGGAGCCTGAGGTGATCGAATATCTGAAGACGCCGCCGAGCCGCGAACAGCTGATTGCGCTGATCAACGCGATGGGCGTCAGGGTGCGCGACGTGCTGCGTGAGAAGGGCACGCCCTATGCCGAGCTTGGGCTGGGCGATCCCAAATGGACCGACGACCAGCTGATCGAGGCGATGCTCGCGCATCCCATCCTGATCAACCGGCCGATCGTGGTGACCAGCAGGGGTGCGCGGCTCTGCCGCCCGTCCGAACTCGTGCTCGACCTGCTCGATCATCCCGTCTCCTCCTTCACCAAGGAGGACGGCGAGGTGGTGAGCCGGCCTGCCTGAAGCCTTCCGGATCGTGACGCGTTGGTGAGTTGAAACCATGGATACGGCGACCCGTCTCGAAGTGGCGAACTGGCTCGTAGGTCAGAGCCTGACCGGCGCGCCGGAAAACGAGATCCTGCGCGGTTTCTGCGAGCGCTGTCGCGCGGCCGGGCTTGAACTGTCGCGCAGCCTTGCGATCATCGATACGCTGCATCCGATTTTCGAGGGGCGTGGCTTCCGCTGGAACGATTTCGACACGAACGAAGCCGACAGCTTTGAATATGGCTCCAGCAATGAGGGAGAGGCGGCCCAGAATTGGCGGCGCTCGGTCTTCCACCACATGCTGGAGAACGGCCATGACGAGTTCAGCATTGACTTCATGAATTGTGCGCATCTCGATTTTCCGATCATCGAGGAGCTTTCCGCACAGGGACATCGGCACTATCTCGCCTTCGTGCACCGGTTCGGGGAAGCCGGCACGCTCGGCCAGATGGACTGCTTCTATTCGAACTGGCTGACGCGGCGTGACGGCGGCTTCACCGACACGCAGGTCGGCGCATTGCGCGACCTGGTCCCGCTGCTCGCGCTGACGATCAAATCCGCGCAGCAGGTCGACATCGTGCGAACCCTTGGCCGCGTCTATCTCGGCCGCGATGCGTCGGAGCAGGTGCTGCGCGGCCGGATTTCCCGCGGTGTCACCGAGCGCATCAATGCGGTGCTGTGGTTCTCCGACCTGCGCAGTTCGACCGCAATCAGTGAGAGCATATCGCCGGACGAGATCATCCCGCTGCTCAACGACTATGCGGAAGCCTCGATCGACGCGATCTACGAGTCCGGCGGCGACGTGCTGAAGCTGATCGGCGACGGCGTGCTGGCGATCTTCACCGGAGGCGACATGGCCTCGGCTCGCCGGGCTGCGCTGCGTGCCGAGCATCGCTTTCGGCTGAACATCCTGAAGCTGAACGCACGGCGCGCCGGCGAGGGACGGCCCGTCACCTCGGCCTATGTCGGCCTGCATGTCGGCGAGGTGTTCTACGGCAATATCGGCAGCGAGGACCGGCTCGACTTCACCGTCGTGGGACCGGCCGTCAACGAGGTCAGCCGCATCGCCTCGATGTGCCGCTCGGTCGATCGCGAACTGTTGGCGTCCGCCGAATTCTGCGAGGGGCTCGACGACGAAGGTCGCCGCTACCTGGTGTCGACCGGCCGCTACGCGCTGCGCGGCATCGGCCGCGCGCAGGATCTCTTCACGCTCGATCCGGAAATTGCCGGCAGCGCCTTGGCCACGCGGGCCTACGAGAACTACCTGGCGGACGAGATGTCGCACCCTTGACCCACGTCAATGCCCAGCCGAAGCGAGTCTGCCCAGCATCCCTCTGCCGGGAGATGAAAGCTCATGTACAAACATATTCTGCTGCCGACCGATGGCTCCGATCTGTCCAAGGCCGCGATCAAGCACGGCATTGCGCTCGCCAAGGCGACCGGCGCAAAGGTCACGGCGCTGGTGGTGTCGACGCCGCTGCATTCGCTGGTCGTCGATCCTCACGCTGCGACCAAGGCGCTCGCGCAATACAAGTCGCTGGTGGCCGATCAGACCGCGAAATATCTCGATCATGTGAAGGACGATGCCGAGCAGGCCGGCGTCGCCTGCGCCACGCTCTGCGTCGAGCACGACAAGCCCTATGAGGCGATCGTCGAGACCGCCCGCAAGCAGCATTGCGATCTGGTGCTGATGGCCTCGCATGGGCTGCGCGGCGTCTCGGCGATCCTGGGCAGCGAGACCTTGAAGGTGCTGACGCATTCGACCGTGCCGATCCTGGTCTATCGCTAGGCGGGCTGCGGCTCCGGTTGCCGCGCGATCGCCACGACCGGCGAGGCGAGGATGACGAGCGCCTGCAGGCCGAAGATGGCGGCGACGAGGTAGAGACACGTGTCGGCGCCGTAGCGGCCGCCGACGACCGCGCCGAGCAGCGAGCCCAGCGGACGGGCGCCGTAGCTCAGGATGTTGATGGCCGACACCCGCCCGAGTAGGCCGGCCGGGGTCACCGACTGCCGCAGCGTCGTGGTCGAGATCACCCAGAGGATCGGCCCGGCGCCGAGCAGGAAGAAGCTGAGCCCGGCAAGGACAGGCGAGGGAACGAACGTGGTCAGTGCCATCACGAGCGCCGCGGCGAAGCCGGTGACGGGGCCGAGCCCGATGACGGTGCCGAACGGCAGAAGCCGCATGATGCGCGTCGCCAGCAGCGCGCCGCACACCATGCCGACGCCGAACATCGACAGCACCGAGCCGACGCCTCCTGCCGACAGGCCGAGCCGGTGGACTGCATAGGGCACGAACACCGCGAGCAGCAGGAAATGGGCCGTGTTGAAGATGAACTGGGTGGCGAACACCGGCCGCAGCAGCGGATGATGCAGCACGAAGGCGGCGCCTTCCCTGATGTCGGCCAGCGGATGGCGGCGCGGCACGGGCGCGCGGGCGGGCTCGGCGATGCCGGCCAGGCAGACGGCTGCGACCAGCGAGAGCGCAGCGGCGCAGCCGAAGGCGGGCGCGCCGCCGATCCAGCCGACCAGCACGCCGCCGAGCGCGGGCCCCGCGGCGAAGGCGACGGTACGGGCAAGCTCGATGCGCGCATTCGCAGGCGCCAACTGGGCGGGGGCGACCAGGCTCGGCACCAGGGCCGGCGCGGCGACGCTGAACACCACCGTGCCGCACACCGCTGCGAATCCAAGCGCCGCCAGCAACGGCAGCGTGAGCGCGCCGGCCGCGAAGGCGATGAGGATCGCGAGCAGCGCCAGCGCGCGAAGCATCTCTGCCAGCGCCATCAGCAGCCGTCGCGACATCCGGTCGGCGAGCAGCCCCGCAGGGATCGCGAACAGCACGAAGGGCGCGGTCAGCGCCGTCTGCAAGAGTCCAGTCTCGCCCTCGCCGACACCGAGCGCGAGCACCGCGACGATCGGCGCTGCGGCGAGCGCGATCTGCTCGGCCGATTGCGCGGTGAGGTTCGACCAGGCGAGGCGGTGGAAGGCGGCGGGCAGGGCGGGCGAGGGAGTCATGAAGAGGAACCTGATGTGATGATGTGGCCATCATCGCCGCTCAGCCTCCCTGCGCCCACCCGCTTCCTGATCTCCGGCATCGGCCGTCGTGCTGCGGACGGCCTACGCCGCGGTCGGTGCCTCGGCCAATCCCCATTCCGGCGGCAGCGTGCGGAACGCCAGATGCGTGCCGGCATTCAGCGGCGCCGTCTTGAAGCCGAACCGGTGCCAGGCCAGCGCCAGCGCATGCTGGGTGTAGATCGAGATGTGGCCGTTGCGCGGCGCGATGTACCACCAGGACATGCCCTGGCTTTCGAAGTCGTCCGGCTGGGTCAACGTCGAGTAGAATACCGCGCCCGGTTCGGCCACGCAGGCTGCCATGGCTCCGATCGTCGCCAGCGGATCGGGCACGTGCTCCAGCGTCTCGAAGCAGGTGACGAGATCGAACTTGCGATCGGGTTGGGTTGCGTGCTCGGCCACCATCGGATCATAGGTGACCGCTTCCGCGAAGCCTTGAGCGCGCAGGCCGGTGCAGAACAAGTCGTTGCCGCCGCCGAAGTCGAGCACCCGCATTCCGGCCTTGTGTGGCGCCCAGAAGCGGGCCACGGCCGCCGCATTGTCGGTTGGCCGCTTGATCCGATAGTCCGGATCCACGGCTTCGTAGCCGTCGTTGTAAATGTGGGTCTTGAACTGCTCGATGCTCCAGTCGTCGAAGGCGTCCGTGAACAGGAAGCCGCAATCCGCGCAGCGCCGGTAGTAGATTGGTACGCCGGCCAGCGGCGGGCGATGGGCATGGGCCGTCTGGCAGGGGCGGTTCATGTCGACCACGCCGTAGAGCGAGGCAGGACCGTCACAGATCTTGCAAGGCACGGGCGCGTTCGTGACCGGTCGGAGCCCGAGTTGGGTAGAGAGCATGGTGGATCCCGTCAGTGGGCAGTGGCGCCCGTCGCCGATGGGCCGCCTCGAGGAGGCGGGCCGCGAATCGGCAGGGACGAGCTTTCGCAATGATGAAGCGGTATCGGAGGATTTCCAGCATCTCTATGCGGCACCGCCACATGGGCAAGTCGCACTTGCAAGTAAGTTGCATTAAACGTCGGTTTCGTCCAGGATAGCGCCATGGACGCAAAATCGTCAGACCTTTCGCAGCTGCACGCCATGGTTCCGCCGAGCGACCGCCTGAACGGAGGCTGGCGCGGTGAGCGCGGCGATCCGTCTCTCGGCGACATGTTCGCGACGGTACGAACCGCGACAAAAGGGTCGCTCTGGCGCAAGCTGCTGGCCTTTCTCGGACCCGGTTACCTCGTCGCCGTCGGCTATATGGACCCCGGCAATTGGGCAACGTCGCTGGCCGGCGGTGCCAAGTTCGGCTACGTCCTGCTCTCGGTCGCGCTGCTGTCCAACCTGATGGCGATCGTGCTGCAATCGCTGTGCACGCGGCTCGGCGTCGCCACCGGCCGCGACCTCGCCCAGGCCTGTCGCGACTCTACCCCGCGCTGGGTCTCGGTGCCGCTTTGGCTGTCGGCGGAGATCGCGATCACGGCCACCGACCTCGCGGAAGTGATCGGTACTGCGATCGGTCTCAGCCTGCTGTTCGGGCTGCCGCTGTCGATCGGCGTCTGCGTCACCGCACTCGATGTCTTCCTGATCCTGGCGCTGCAGGCGTTCGGCTTCCGCTGGATCGAGGCGTTCGTGGTCGCGCTGCTCGGCATCATCGCGCTGTGCTTCGCGATCCAGATCGCGATGGCGCAGCCGGACTGGGCCGAGGTGGTGAAGGGCTTCGTTCCCAGCGGACAGCTGATCGCCAATCCGGAGATGCTCTATCTGGCGCTCGGCATTCTCGGCGCCACCGTGATGCCGCACAATTTGTATCTCCACTCGGGCCTGGTCCAGACTCGCGGCTACGGCGACAGCCCAAAGGACAAGCGCGAGGCGATCACGCTCTCCACGATCGATTCCACCATCGCGCTGTGCCTGGCGCTGACCATCAATGCCTCGATCCTGATCCTGGCGGCGGCGACGTTCCACCGCACCGGACAACGCGACGTCGCCGAGCTTGACCAGGCGTATTCCTTCCTGGCGCCGCTGCTCGGGTCGACGCTGGCGCCGACGCTGTTTGCGATCGCGCTGTTGTGCTGCGGCCTGAATTCGACGATCACCGCGACACTGTCCGGCCAGATCGTGATGGAGGGCTTTCTTCACTGGCGGATCGCACCCTGGCTGCGCCGGCTGATCACCCGCATGATCGCAATCGTGCCGGCCGTGGTGGTGACGATCTGGGCCGGCGAGAAGGCGACCGGGCAGCTCCTGATCCTCAGTCAGGTCGTGCTCAGCCTGCAACTGCCGTTCGCCATCGTGCCGCTGGTGCTGCTCACCGCGAGCCGGGCCAAGATGGGGCAGTTCGTGGCGCCGCGCTGGCTGACGGCGATTGCGACCTTGATCGCGGTGGTGATCATCGCGCTCAATGCCAAGCTGGTGTGGGATCTGGCCACGGGATAGGGATGGCGCGCAGGGAGCAGCGAACCAGGGGATGTCGAAAGACCTCTACTCCCCCTCGCTATTGCCTCCCTCTAGTCCTGCGGCTCGGGCGCGATGTCGCCTTCGGCATCCACGCGCAGCCAGCCGGCAGCCGCGAGCCGTTGTTGCGGCAGATAGCGGCTCTTGTAGTCCATCTTCTTCGAACCCTCGATCCAATAGCCGAGATAGACGTAGGGCAGGCCCTGGCGCCGCGCCCGGGCGATGTGGTCGAGGATCATGAAGGTGCCGAGCGAGCGCGTGGTCTCCGACGGGTCGAAGAACGAGTACACCATCGACAGGCCATCGCTGAGCACGTCGGTCAGCGCGACCGCGACCAACTCACCGCCCCTGCCGTTCGGCCCGTTGCTCAGATTGCGGCGGCGGTACTCGATGATTCTCGTCTCGACATGGCTGTCCTCGACCATCATGGCGTAATCGAGCACCGTCATGTCGGCCATGCCGCCATGGCGATGGCGCTGATCGAGATAGCCGCGGAAGATCGAATATTGCTCGGAGGTCGGCACGGCGCTGCGCTGCTCGCCGACCAGATCGGAGTTGCGCGCGAGCACCTTCCGGAAGTTGCGCGAGGGGCGGAATTCGTTGGCGATCACGCGGACGGACACGCAAGCGCGGCACTGGTCGCAGGCCGGCCGGTAGGCGATCGACTGGCTGCGACGGAAGCCGCCATGGGTGAGAAGGTCGTTGAGATCGGTCGCCTTGTCGCCGACCAGATGCGTGAACACCTTGCGTTCCTGCCGGCCCGGCAGATACGGGCAGGGCGAGGGCGCGGTCAGGTAGAATTGCGGGGTGTCACGCGAATGCTGGGTCAAGGAACGTCGTGAGCCTCCGAGGCGATCATCAACAGAATTGCGCTCCGGAGGCGGCCGGTCAATCGCTTTTGCTGTGCCACCGGACGTCTCATCAGGTACGAGCCGGTTCAGTCAGTTGCGAGCGCACAGACGTGTTGATCACGACGGTGCCGAGCACGAAATCGTGCAGCAGCCGGCGGCGGCTGTTGAACAGTCCGACCAGCAGCACGAGCGGCGACAACACCGAGACCGAGATCCAGAAGCAGACGGCATGCACGGCACCGAGCACAAAGTAGCCCGGCGCGCCGTACCAGGTCCGCACCTCCAGATCCATCACCCGCATGCCGATCGTCGCCGAGCTCGGCCCGCCGATCGTTGCGCCGTAGTAGACGATGGCCCAGATCACGGAAGCCGGCGACACCAGCCAGAACAACGCCCAGCCGAGACCCAGCGTGACCACGCCGAATACGGCAATGAAGATCACCGCTAGGATCACCGGGACCGAGAGCACCAGGAGATCGATCAGGAATGCGATCATCCGCCGCGTCAGCACGCCGCGAAACAATTCCGGCTGCTGATAGGGATCGTAGGCGTGCGGCCGAGCACCGGGACCGTCATTGCTATCGCCTGAGCCCATATACGCCATGAATAAGCCCTCCGGATTGGCACCCAGCACATGGGAACCCGACTTGCGCTTGCAAGGGCCGTTCTTGCAGGAGGCGCGGCAAATTTCCGGCCATTTCGCGACTTCTGAGCCCTTTCCGCGACCCGGCGGTTCGCGCACGCGAAAGGATCGGCGTGCTCAAAGACCGGCGGGTCCCGAAAGATCCCAGCGCCTCCTCAACGCTGCTGCCGCAGCCGTTCGGCGGCTTGCGGGGCGAAATAGGTGAGCACACCGTCGGCGCCGGCGCGCTTGAAGGCCAGCAGGCTCTCCATCATCGCCCGATCGCCGTCGATCCAGCCATTGTTGGCGGCCGCCGCGATCATCGCGTATTCGCCCGACACCTGATAGGCGAAGGTCGGCATGCTGAACGTGTCCTTCACGCGCCTGACGACGTCGAGATAGGGCATGCCCGGCTTGACCATCACCATGTCGGCGCCCTCGGCGATGTCGAGCTCGACCTCGCGCAGGGCCTCGTCGCTATTGGCGCTGTCCATCTGGTAGGTGCGCTTGTCGCCGGTGAGCGTCTTGGCCGAGCCGATCGCGTCGCGGAACGGGCCGTAGAAGGCGGATGCATATTTGGCTGCATAGGCCATGATCTGCACGTCGAGGAAACCGGCTTGATCCAAAGCCTGGCGGATCGCGCCGACCCGGCCGTCCATCATGTCCGACGGCGCAATGATGTCGCAGCCGGCCTCGGCCTGGACCAGGGCCTGGCGCACCAGCACGGCGACGGTCTCGTCGTTGAGGATGCGGCCGTCCCGGATCAGGCCGTCATGACCGTGACTGGTGAAAGGGTCCAGCGCGACGTCGCAGAGCACGCCGATCTCCGGGAACTCCTTCTTGATCGCGCGCACCGCCTGGCAGACCAGGTTGTCCGGGTTGCAGGCCTCGGAGCCGTGCTCGTCGCGCAGTGACGGCTCGGTATAGGGGAACAGTGCGATGCAGGGGATGTCGAGCCTAACCGCGCGTTCGGCATCGCGGACGATCTCGTCGACGCTCAGCCGCTCCACGCCCGGCATCGAGGCGATGGTGCTGCGGGTCCGGTCGCCCTGCACCACGAACAGGGGCCAGATCAGATCGTCGGTAGTGAGCACGTTCTCGCGCACCAGCCGGCGCGCCCATTCGGCCTTGCGGTTGCGGCGGGGGCGGATGGTCAGCTCGAGCGCCGGTGTCGGTGCAGTGGCCGGGTTGCGCGCGGTGTCGCGCAGGTCGATCGGGCGGCCGAATTTGATCGCCATGGGGTGCTGGCTCCTTGAGCTGGCCGGCGAGCCGGATTTGATTTGTTGTAATTCCAACAATCTGTAGCACTTCGGCCGTCGCCCGTCACTTGACCTGACGCAAGCGGCCCGGTTGATTTCCTACCCGGTTGCTTTCACGGTGCCGGCCGGCCAAGAATCGCCATGCTCCTGGTCTTGAGAGGCCCCAATGACGACCATCCTGTTCTGCTCGAGCTGCCATGGCTGAGATTCCCTCGGCGCGAGATCTGGCACGTGACAACGCCGCCATGTCGATTGCCGCCATGTCCTCGGATCGGCGCGAGAGCGACGACAATGTCTGGACGCGGCGGCTCGTGCTGTTTTTGCGGGTCATGGCCATGCTCTCGATCGCCAAGGGCCTGTACCACTGGGCCCAGGTGACCGGCTTCATCGGCGGCGAGGACGACGCGTTCGAAAACCAGGCGATGGCCTGGCAGGCTGCGACGGTCTATTTCGCGGTCATCGAGCTCGTCGCCGCCGTGGGCCTGTGGCTCGCCACGCCGTGGGGCGCCGTGGTGTGGCTCACCACGGTGGTGTCGATGGCGGTGATCGAGCTGATGTTCCCGGGCATCTACGGCGGCAATCTGCTGGTGGTCGCGGGCGAGGCAATCATGCTCGCCGCCTACCTCGTGCTGGCCTGGATGGCGGCCCGGGAGCGGCCACCATAGGTCGTGCGAAAAATTCGTTGCACGCTGTAAATCTTTTCAGCGCCATGCAAGTAATGTTTCGAACACCTTAAGAGCGCCTGCCACAGCTGTTACAGAGACCTTAGCGGCGCTACCCAAGCGTGTTTTGTAATGCGACAGGTGGGTGAAACAGAGCGCGAACATCGCGCCTCGACCGTCAACGGACTATTGCAAAAGCTTCTGTAATTACTGAATTAAAAGAGGATTCACTCTCCGCGATTCATTCTCTCTTTATGCTCTTATTTAAGGCGATCTTCAAAGCACGCCCCTTAAGTTCGTTCTATCAGACGGGACAAAAGTTTCGTCGAATAAGTCGACAAAAACGACGACAGGGGAAGTGTCATGATGAAAGCCGTTGCGACGGCCGTGGAGACTGCTGCGCCGGGCCAGGGCGGCACCGTCCAGTCGCTCTATCTGGAAGCTCTGACGCTGGTGGAGCGGCTGCATCGCCGCCTGCTCGACGTCATCAAGGACGAGTTCGACCGCCGTGGTCGTTCCGACATCAATTCGGTCCAGGCGCTGCTGCTCTATAACATCGGCGACAAGGAGCTGACCGCGGGCGAGCTGCGCACGCGCGGCTACTATCTCGGCTCCAACGTCTCCTACAACCTGAAGAAGCTGGTCGAGCTCGGCTTCCTCGATCATCAGCGCTCGCGCGTCGATCGCCGCTCGGTCCGCATCCGCCTGACCCCGCAGGGCCAGGAGATCCGCCGCATCGTCGACTCGCTGTATCAGAAGCACGTCAAGACCGTGGAGCAGGTCGGCGGCATATCGAGCGAGGAGTTCTCCACGCTCAACAAGTCGCTGCATCGTCTCGAGCGGTTCTGGACCGACCAGATCCTGTATCGCCTCTGACGCGCTCGCATCGTTTCGGGCGGAACCGGCCCCCGACATCGAGGGCCAAGACCGGACAGCCGTTGATCGTCTGGAAGTCGTTCTTGCGCCGGCCCCTTCGGCCGGCGCTTTTTCGTGTTCGTTTGGCAAAACCCCCGGTCCGAATTGGAACCAATCAAGGCTCCTGGGCTTATGTCCCTGGACCGGAGGTCGGACCATGCTGCACGATGCCGGAATGCAAGTCATGAACGTGGCGATGGTCGGCGATGCTTATGCCATCGCCTCCAACTATCTGCGTCTCTCTGGCGAGATGCCGGAGGAGTTCACGCCGAACGAAAGACTTGTCGACATCATCGTTCAACTGATTCACCGCGGAGAATTCAACAAGCTCAAGCTCGCCAACAAGGCGATTTCGATGTTCAAGTCTGCCTGACGGCTGACGTTCAAGAGGGGATGATATGGAAGCCGCCATCGATCGCATCATGCACACCTACGACCTGCTGGCGAACCGCACCGCTGCGGCGAGCGACGAGGCGCGCCGCAAGGTGAGCGCCTACATCCAGACGCTGTTCGAAGCCGGCGAGCGCGACCCGCATCGTCTCACGGTGTGCGGCCTGACCTATCTTCGCCAGCTCGACGGCCGCGTCGATCCGGTGAAGGCGGGCTACACCGGCCTCTGATGTGTTCGGCGCGAATTTGCTCGCGCGACGCTTGCCTCATGATACCCGACAACCTGGATGAGACCTTCCGGTTTCATGCGGGTTGTTTGTTCTTGGGGGATCGATGCATTTGGTGTCCCGAGTCATTGTCATCGCGGGATTCTTGGTCGTCGCGGATTCTTGGCCGTCGCGTGCGGTGAGCTGAGCCTGCCCACGAGGAGTATGGTTGAGACGGTTTGGCCCCAGAAGGGACCGAACAGACGCGAAGCACGGGCCAGAATAGGCGCCTGGCTTGAGCATGGCTTGCCCCCGACCTCGTCCACCATATCTGGCGCAAATATCCGGTTTGACCCGCAACCGCTTGGTCTGTCCCTTGGCCTGCCGCCGCCCATATGGTAAGGGCAGGGGTCTTTTCCGACCGCCTTCACTGAACCGACCGCAGGCCACCTAAGGCCTTGCGGACGTGGAGATATTCCGCCGATGACCGCTTCCAGCGCCAAGCCCGCCTCGTCCATCGATTCCTTCTTCTCCGCCACCCTGGCCGAGGCCGATCCCGAGATCGCCGCCGCCATCAAGGGTGAGCTCGGTCGGCAACGGCACGAAATCGAGCTGATCGCCTCTGAGAACATCGTCAGCCGCGCGGTCCTGGAGGCCCAGGGCTCGGTGATGACCAACAAGTACGCGGAAGGGTATCCGGGCGCGCGCTATTATGGCGGCTGCGAGTGGGTCGACGTCGCCGAGAACCTCGCGATCGACCGCGCCAAGAAGCTGTTCGGCGCCAATTTCGCCAACGTCCAGCCGAACTCCGGCAGCCAGATGAACCAGGCCGTATTCCTGGCGCTGCTGCAGCCCGGCGACACCTTCATGGGCCTCGACCTCGCCGCCGGCGGCCATCTCACCCACGGCTCGCCGGTCAACATGTCCGGCAAGTGGTTCAAGGCCGCGCATTACACCGTGCGCCGCGACGACCACCTGATCGACATGGATGCGGTGGCGAAGCAGGCTGAGGAAGTGAAGCCGAAGCTGATCATCGCCGGTGGCAGCGCCTATTCGCGCCCGTGGGACTTCAAGCGCTTCCGCGAGATCGCCGACCACGTCGGCGCCTATCTGCTGGTCGACATGGCCCACTTTGCCGGCCTCGTCGCCGGCGGCGTCCATGCCTCGCCGGTGCCGTATGCCCACGTCACGACGACGACGACCCACAAGTCGCTGCGCGGCCCGCGCGGCGGCCTGATCCTGTGGAACGACGAGCAGTTCACCAAGAAGTTCAACTCGGCGATCTTCCCGGGCCTGCAGGGCGGCCCGCTGATGCACGTGATCGCCGCCAAGGCGGTGGCGTTCGCCGAGGCGCTGCGGCCGGAGTTCAAGACTTACGCGAAGAACATCGTCGAGAACGCGAAGGCCCTGGCGGAATCGCTGCGCGCCCACGGCTTCGACATCGTCTCCGGCGGCACCGACAACCATTTGATGCTGGTCGACCTCCGGCCCAAGGGGCTGAAGGGCAACATCTCGGAGAAGGCGCTGGTCCGCGCCGGCATCACCTGCAACAAGAACGGCATCCCGTTCGACCCCGAGAAGCCGTTCGTCACCTCGGGCCTGCGGCTCGGCACGCCGGCGGCAACGACCCGCGGCTTTGGTGTCGCCGAATTCCAGCAGGTCGGCAGCCTGATCGCCGAGGTGTTGAACGCGATCGCGCAGGCGCCGGACGGCAGCGCGCCGCTGGTCGAAGCCGCGGTCAAGCAGAAGGTGAAGGCGCTGACCGACCGGTTTCCGATCTACCAGTAAGGCTTGAAGCCACAATGCGCTGCCCGAGCTGCAACAGCCTCGATACGCAGGTGAAGGACTCCCGCCCCACCGAGGATTCCTCGGTGATCCGGCGGCGGCGGGTCTGCGTCACCTGCAATTTCCGCTTCACGACCTTCGAGCGGGTGCAGCTGCGCGAACTGACCGTCATCAAGCGCAACGGCCGTCGCGTGCCGTTCGACCGCGACAAGCTGATGCGCTCGGTGCAGATCTCGCTGCGCAAGCGCTCGGTCGATCCGGAGCGGGTCGAGAAGATGGTGTCGGCGATCGTGCGCGAGCTCGAGAGCGGCGGCGAGTCGGAGGTGTCCTCGGAGGCGATCGGCGAGATCGTGATGGAGCATCTGCGCGATCTCGACGACGTCGCCTATGTCCGCTTCGCCTCGGTCTACCGCAATTTCCGCGAGGCCAAGGATTTCGAGGCCGTGCTCGGCGAGCTCTCGGCCGAGGACGAAGCACCGCGCCTCGCGCCGGTCCGCAAATGATCTTCCGGGTTCTGGTCGATCAGGTCGGCGAGAAGCTGAAGGCGCAGAAGGACGCCGACCGCCGCTTCATGCAGCTCGCGCTGTCGCTCGGCCGTCGTGGGTTGGGGCGGACTTGGCCCAATCCCGCCGTCGGCGCCGTCGTGGTCAAGGACGGCGTGATCGTCGGCCGCGGCTGGACCCAGCCCGGTGGACGCCCTCATGGCGAGCCCGAGGCCTTGAAGCGCGCCGGCGAGGCCGCCAAGGGCGCCACCCTCTACGTGACGCTCGAGCCGTGCTCGCATTTCGGCAAGTCGCCGCCTTGCGTGGACGCGGTCATCGCCGCCGGAATCAACCGCGTCGTCTCGGCGATCGAGGACCCCAATCCCGAGGTCGCAGGGCAGGGGCATGCGAAGCTGCGCGCCGCGGGCATTCAGGTCGAGGTCGGCCTCTGCTCGGCGGACGCCAAGCGTGATCATGCCGGCCATTTCCGCCGCATCCGCGACGGACGGCCGCACGTGATCCTGAAGCTCGCGGTCTCCGCCGATGACAAGATCGCAGCCGCCGGCAACAAGCCGGTGGCCATTACCGGCGAGGCAGCGCGGACCCGCGTGCATCTGCTGCGGGCCCAGAGCGACGCCCTCCTGATCGGGGTGCGCACCGCGATCGCCGACGATCCGCTGCTGACCTGCCGGCTGCCGGGCATGGAGGCGCGCTCGCCGGTCCGGATCGTGCTCGATCCGATGCTCCGCCTTCCGGCTGCGAGCCGATTGATGCAGTCCGCGCGCACGACGCCGCTCTGGCTCGTCGCGTCCGAGGTGGCCGAGCCGGCTACCGCGACCCGGCTGGGCGCCGCCGGTGCGCAGGTGATCCGTGTCCCGCCGCAGGCCGACCCGTCGGCGCTGGAGCCGCCGGCCGTGCTCAAGGCGCTGGCGGAACGCGGCGTCACGCGTCTGATGATCGAAGGCGGCAGCCGCGTCGCATCATCTTTCATGGCAAGCGGCCTGGTCGATGAGATCTGGCTCCTGCGCGGCCCCGGCGAGATCGGAGCTGACGGGATTGCTGCGCTGGACGCATTGCCGCTGACCGCAATCACGCAGTCGCCGGCCTATCGCGTTCGTGCTAGCGAAACGCTCGATCAGGACAACCTTACGATTTACGAGCGCGCCTAATGTTCACAGGCATCGTCACCGACATCGGCGAGATCGTCAGCCTGACGCCGCGGACCGAAGGAAAGCTGCATCGGCTGCGCATTGCCTGCCACTATGATCAGGCCGGCATCGCCGATGGCGCGTCGATCGCCAACAATGGCGTCTGCCTCACTGTTGTGCAGTCAGGCGTGGCCGACGGAAAGACCTGGTTCGAGGTCGATGCCGCCGCGGAGACCCTGGCGCTGACCACCGCCAAGCACTGGCGCGTCGGCACCAAGCTCAATCTGGAGCGGGCGCTGAAGATCGGCGACGAGCTCGGCGGCCACATCGTCGCAGGCCATGTCGACGGCATTGCGACCATCGTCAGCCGGGACGACCTGCCGGACATGGCGCGGTTCGTTTTCAAGACAACGCGGGATCTGGCGCGCTTCATCGCCACCAAGGGCTCAGTCACCCTCGACGGCGTCTCGCTCACGGTCAACACCGTCGACGAACTGGCCTTCTCGGTGCTGATCATTCCACATACGCTGTCGGTCACCACGCTGTCGTCCTGGCAGGCCGGCAGCGAGGTCAATCTCGAGGTCGACCTGATGGCGCGCTATGCCGCGCGCCTCACGGAAATGAAGTAGCCTCGAAGGAGGCTTTCCGTCTTGGCTTTGCGGGCGCTCGCGCCTACAAGGCCAGCCCTCATGGCGAGGAGGCGCCGATGTGTCGTCTCGCAGCATGAGGCCGATTTCATCTCGCCCTTCGCGACGCGGCCGGATGGCCGCTCCCTTGGGGCGAGGCACCTGAAGACAATGGAAACAGAACCATGGCAGACGCACGGCGCGCGCCGCTCAAAGACCAGACCGACATCACCGGCGCACGGGCGCTGATCGTCGAGGCCCGCTTCTACGACGACCTTCAGGACGCCCTGCTGGAGGGCGCCACCGCCGAGCTGAAGGCGGCGGGCGTGGGCTATGATGTTCTCACCGTCACCGGCTCGTTGGAGATTCCGGCGACTATTGCTATTGCGCTCGATGCTGCCGCCAAGAACGGCAAGCCTTATGATGCGGCGATCGCGCTCGGCTGCGTCATCCGTGGCGACACAATCCATTTCGAGATCGTGTCGCAGGAATCCTCGCGAGCCCTGATGGATCTGTCGGTGGCGCGCGGCCTGCCGCTCGGCAACGGCATCCTCACCGTCAACAATGAGGACCAGGCGTGGGCGCGCGCCCGCGTCTCCGAGATGAACAAGGGCGGCGATGCCGCCCGCGCCGCGCTCGCCGTGCTGCGCATCAAACGCCGTCTGGCGCGAGGCTGACATGGCCGAGAGCAGCAAGCCATTCAAGGGCCCGGTCCGTGCCGGCGACCGCAAGGCCAACCGCCGTGGCGCCGCCCGTCTGGCCGCCGTGCAGGCGCTCTACCAGATGGACATCGCAGGCGCCGGCATCAACGACGTCCTGGCCGAGTTCGAGAGCCACTGGCTCGGCAACGAGGTCGAGGGCGAGCAGTATCTGCCGGCCGAGGCTGCGTTCTTCCGCGACATCGTCTCCGGCGTGGTGCGCGACCAGACCAAGATCGATCCGGTGCTCGATACGGCGCTGGAGCGCGGCTGGCCGCTGCAGCGGATCGAGGCGATCCTGCGCGCGGTGCTGCGCGCCGGCGCCTATGAGCTGGAGCGGCGCAAGGACATTCCAGCGCGGGTCGTCGTGTCCGAATATGTCGACATCGCCCATGCCTTCGTCGAGCGGGACGAGACCGGCATGGTCAACGCCGTGCTGGAGCAACTCGCCCGGCAATACCGCGCCGACGAGATGGGGCCGAAGTAGCGATGGGCGGCGCCGGAGCACGATCGCTGCGAACCGGCGCGATGCCAGTCTCTTTCCTCGACTGTCATCACCCGCGACGGCGGGTGATCCCGTATTCCAGAGACGTTCAAGGGATAGGGAAAGGCCGCGGCGTACTGGATCGCCCGGCTCGACCGGGCGATGACAGCAGAGTGTGGGGGACGATCGCGTGACCCACGACGCCTCCGGCGAAGATTCCCTGATCGCCCGCTACTTCAAGCCGCTGGCGACCGACCCCGGCGCGTTCGGCCTCGTCGACGATGCCGCGATCATTCCGGCCAATGGTGACGACATCGTCGTCAAGACCGACGCTATCGTCGAAGGCGTCCATTATCTCGCCAACGATCCCCCGGACACCATCGCGCGCAAGGCGCTGCGGGTGAACCTGTCCGATCTCGCCGCCAAGGGTGCGGTGCCCGCCGGCTTCGTCCTGACGCTGGCGCTGCGCGAGAAGGACGACGCGTGGCTGTCGGAGTTCGCGCGTGGCCTCGGCGAGGACGCGGCGGCGTTCGGCTGTCCGCTGCTCGGCGGCGACACCGTGTCGACGCCCGGTCCCGTGATGATCTCGATCGCGACTTGGGGGAGGGTGCCCAGGGGCCGGATGGTGCATCGCTTCGGCGCGCGCCCCGGCGACCGGGTGATGGTGACCGGGACCATCGGCGACGCTTTGCTCGGCCTGCGCATCCTGACGGGCACAGCCGAGGCCGCGGCGCTGGCCGACGATGCCGCCGCGCGGGATATGCTGATCGGCCGTTATCGCACGCCGCAGCCGCGCAATGCACTGGCCGCGGCCGTGAGAGACTGCGCGACCGCCTCGATGGATGTCTCTGATGGCCTCGCAGGCGACCTGACCAAGCTCTGCGCGGCTTCCTCCGTGAGCGCCGACATCGCGCTGTCCGACATTCCACGATCGCCGGCAGCGGCGAAGCTGCTTGCTGTCGGAGCCGCGCAGCTGGAAAGCATGATCTCCGGCGGCGACGATTACGAGATCCTCTGCACTGTTCCCGCAGCGCAATGCGCAGCGTTCCGTGCTGCAGCCGAGACGGCGGGCGTTGCCGTCACCGACATCGGCGCCATCGTCGAAGGGGCGCGAGCCCCGCGCTTCCTGGACGGGCAGGGCCGTCCCGTCACACTGACGCGCTTGTCCTTCAGCCACTTCTGACACCTATTTGCACCGCACAATGCGACCAAAGAAGCGTCTGAATTTGGAGCGGTTCAGGCGTCGCGGCGTTGCGTCATCATGGCGATTTTGGCAAGCTTCATATGTTCGAGGCGGCTCCGCCCGGAGCGGCCTGACAGGGGGCGTGCGTCGCACCATCGCGGCGTGACGTAGTTAGAACAAGCAAAGAGCCGAGGAAACTAAATGTCAGCTTTATGGGTGATCGTGCTCTGCGGAGCGCTGTCGATCGTCTATGCGATCTGGGCCACACAATCGGTGCTCAGCGCGGACGCCGGCAATGCGCGCATGCAGGAAATCGCGGCGGCGGTGCGTGAGGGCGCGCAGGCCTATCTTCGCCGCCAATATACGACGATCGGAATCGTCGGCGTCGTGATCTTCGTGCTCCTTGCGTATTTCCTCGGCATGCTCGTCGCGATCGGCTTTGCGATCGGCGCGATCCTCTCCGGCGCGGCCGGCTTCATCGGCATGAACGTGTCGGTGCGCGCCAACGTCCGCACGGCACAGGCGGCCATCACCTCGCTCGCCGGCGGCCTCGAGCTCGCCTTCAAGGCCGGCGCCATCACCGGTCTGCTCGTGGCCGGTCTCGCGCTGCTCGGCGTCACCATCTACTTCGGCATCCTCACCGGCTTCATGAAGCTCGCGCCCGACAGCCGCACCGTGATCGATGCGCTGGTCGCGCTCGGCTTCGGTGCCTCGCTGATCTCGATCTTCGCCCGTCTCGGCGGCGGCATCTTCACCAAGGGCGCCGACGTCGGCGGTGACCTCGTCGGCAAGGTCGAGGCCGGCATCCCGGAGGACGATCCGCGCAACCCCGCGACCATCGCCGACAACGTCGGCGACAATGTCGGTGACTGCGCCGGCATGGCCGCCGACCTGTTCGAGACCTACGCGGTGACCGCGGTCGCCACCATGGTGCTGGCGGCCATCTTCTTCGCCAAGTCGTCGCTGCTGGCGAACATGATGACCCTGCCGCTCGCCATCGGCGGCATCTGCATCATCACCTCGATCGCCGGCACTTTCTTCGTCAAGCTCGGCGCCAGCCAGTCGATCATGGGCGCGCTGTACAAGGGCCTGATCGCGACCGGCGTGCTCTCGCTCGGCGGCGTCGCGCTGGCGATCGGGTGGCTGATCGGCTTCGGCAAGCTCGAGGGCGTCGACTACACGGGCACGGCGCTGTTCGTCTGCGGTGTCGTCGGCCTCGTCGTCACCGGCCTGATCATCTGGATCACCGAATACTACACCGGCACCGACTTCCGCCCGGTGAAGTCGATCGCGGCCGCCTCGGTCACCGGTCACGGCACCAATGTGATCCAGGGCCTCGCCATCTCGATGGAGTCGACTGCGCTGCCCGCGATCGTCATCATCGCCGGCATCCTGGTCACCTACAGCCTCGCCGGCCTGTTCGGCATCGCGATCGCCACCACGACGATGCTGGCGCTGGCCGGCATGATCGTCGCCCTCGACGCCTTCGGCCCGGTGACGGACAACGCCGGCGGCATTGCCGAAATGGCCGGCCTGCCCAAGGAGGTCCGCAAGTCGACCGACGCGCTCGACGCGGTCGGCAACACCACCAAGGCGGTCACCAAGGGCTACGCGATCGGCTCCGCCGGTCTCGGCGCCCTGGTGCTGTTCGCGGCCTATAACCAGGACCTGCAGTTCTTCATCGCGGATTCGGCGCACCATCCCTATTTCGCGGGGATCAAGCCGGACTTCTCGCTGAACAACCCGTATGTCGTGGTCGGTCTGCTGTTCGGCGGCCTGCTGCCGTATCTGTTCGGCGCGATGGGCATGACCGCAGTCGGCCGTGCCGCCGGCGCGATCGTCGAGGAGGTGCGCCGCCAGTTCCGCGAGAAGCCCGGCATCATGCAGGGCACCGACAAGCCGGATTACGGCAAGGCCGTCGACCTGCTGACCAAGGCGGCGATCAAGGAGATGATCATTCCCTCGCTGCTGCCGGTGCTGTCGCCGATCGTCGTCTACTTCCTGATCTACGCGATCGCGGGCGGTGGCGCGGCCGGCAAGTCGGCGGCGTTCTCGGCGGTCGGCGCCATGCTGCTCGGCGTCATCGTCACCGGCCTGTTCGTCGCGATCTCGATGACCTCCGGCGGCGGCGCCTGGGACAACGCCAAGAAGTACATCGAGGACGGCCATTTCGGCGGCAAGGGCTCCGATGCTCATAAGGCTGCGGTCACCGGTGACACCGTCGGCGATCCCTACAAGGACACCGCGGGCCCCGCGGTGAACCCGATGATCAAGATCACCAACATCGTGGCCCTGCTGCTGCTGGCGATCCTCGCGCATTGAGGCGCGCCGACGCGTCTTGACGAGCGAAGACCCCGCGGCGCGAGCCGCGGGGTCTTTTCATGAGGCTGTGTTGTTTGGTTGTTTGCTACTCGGCCGCGCGCTGCCGCGTCCGATAGCTCTGCAACGTGCTCTGCGCCATGCGCGGCTGCAGCTGCGAGAAGCTCGCCAGATGCTGGTCGAGCTGTGGGCGTGCGCTGCCGCTGGCGCTCGCCTGCATGAACAGCAGCGTCGTCGTCGTGACCCAGGACAAGTCGAGCGCCTTGGCGAGCACCAGGAGCTGGTCCGGCTGGTTGCGCACGAAGGCGCGCTCGACCACGTCGAGCGGCAGCTTGCACATCAATGACAGCGCCAGCGTGACCTTGTCGAAGCTGGCTTCCTTGGCGAAGCCGTGCAGTTGCGCCTCGTGGAGCTGGCCGGTCGCGTGCAGCAGCTCGACATAGTCCCTGGCGGTGACGAAGTCGGCCGAGCGTGTCCGCGCGGCGGCATGCAGATGATCCGAAGCCTGCGCCACGGCGAGCTCGACGATCTCGGTCCGCGCCGCGTCGGCGCTGGCGAGCTGGCTGCGCACCGCGTCGGAGGCTTCGACGAACAGCCGAACCAGCACCTCGCGTGGGCTGTCGGGTCGACTCCAGAGTTTCAAGGCGAGGCCGGGATCGTCGGACGCCTTCGTCACCAGGCCGGAGAAGCCGTGATCGGAGAAGCGCGCGCCGCCATTGTTGGCGGTGTTCGAAACGACGGCCTGATTGCCGCGATCGACCAGAACGTCGGTGACGGATTCGGTGAGGAGCTTGCGGTCGGAGATCGCAAGCAGATGCTCCTGGCCCCCGGTCTGCGCGGTCGCGACCAGGGTCTCGTCGTCGAGCCGGTCGCTCTGTCGCAGCACGGGACCGGCCACCGCGATGGTCTCGTCGCTGGCGAGCAGCCGGAGCAGCCGCGGCGGTGCATCAGGCAGGACCGCGAGCCGGCTGCCCAGCTGCGCCCGCGCCGCAATGGCGACATTGTCGAGCAGCTTGGACAGCACGTGGTCGAACAGATCGACGTGTTCTTCGTTGAACTTGCCGGAGCCCACCACGAACAGGTCGGTGACGCGCTCCAGGATCTCGGCGCGCCGGGAGACGTAGCGGCTGGCGAGAATGTCTTCGAGCTGATGGAGGACGCTGTTGGGCAAGGCACGGCTCACGCGATGGACGACGCCGACGCCTGCCCCTCGGACGATGATCGGACCGCATCCACGCGAGGTTGTCGGCCCGGCATCCGCCGACGGTATCTCGCAACCAGATCAAAGACACGCGGCTGCCACGTATCGCATCATCCCGCTTAAGGTGCCGTTACACCACGACCCCCCATTCCAATGCTCCGCCGAGACGCGGCGCCGCCGGGCCCAGGGCTATTTCACGTCCATCTGCAGGCCTTCCTTCTGGATGATCGACGCGAATTTGGCTGTCTCGGCTTGGACGAAGTCGCCGAACTGCTGCGGCGTGCCGTAATCGGCCCGCGCGCCCATCGCGGCGATATTCTTGCGGATGTCCTCGCGCTCCAGCATCGCCTTGACCTGCAGGTTGAGCGCGCTGACGATCTCGGGCGGGCAGGCCTTGGGCAGGAATACGCCGAACCAGGACGAGACGTCGAACTTGGCCAGCTCCGGCGCGCTTTCGCGCATCGTCGGCAGGTCAGGCGCATTGGCGCTGCGTTCCGGCGTGGTGACGCACAGGCCAGTCAGCTTGCCCTCCTGCACCTGCGGCAGCGATGGAAACAGATTATCGAACAGAATCTGAATGTCGCCGGCGAGGGCGGCCTGCAGCGCCGGGCCGGCGCCGCGGAACGGAATGTGCGTCATCTTCAGCCCGGTGAGCTGCAGGAACCAGGCGCCGGTCAGATGCGGGCTCTGGCCGACGCCGGACGAGGCGTAGTTCAGCTTGTCGGGATTGGCCTTCAGAAAAGCGATCAGCTCCGGGATCGACTTGAGGCCGGTCGAGGGATGCGCCGAGACGATGTTGGGGATGCGGATCATGTTGGAGACCGCCTGCAACTGATCCGGCTTGTAGGCGAGGTTGCGGAAGATCGAATAGGCGATCGCGTTGGGACCGGGGTTGCCGATCAGGACCGTATGGCCGTCGCCCTTGGTGTTGCGCGCGACCTCGGCGGCGCCGATCGTGCCGCCGCCGCCGGAGCGATTCTCGACCACCGCCGATTGTCCCCACGCCGTCTGAAGATGCGCGGCCAGCAAGCGTCCCATCACATCGGTGCTGCCGCCGGGCGCGGCGGGCACGATCAGCTTGACCGCCTCGGTCGGACGCCAGTCGGCGAGACTCGCGCGCGGCAGGATGGCGGCTGTGGACAGCGCGGCGGCTCCGGACAGCAGATTGCGGCGCGACAGCGCGATACGAAGAGCCAATGATTCCTCCCTGCCTGTGTTTTGCGGCAGGGTAGGGAAGATTGCGGCGCCAGAGCAAGCAGGCGAATGGCGCACGAGCTGCGCCAATCAGCGCAGTTCACCGGCTTTGTGCCGTCACCCGGAAACATATTCCGGACCGCGGCGATCGGGCCCGGATCAGTTGAAGCTGAGCAGCTTGAACAGCGGCGTCAGGTAGCTGAGCTCCTGGCCGGAGGTCGGCGTCGTGCGGCTGACGAAGTCGAAGATCTTGCCGTCCTTCATGCCGTAATTGGCGAGGCGGCGGACCTGGCGGTTCTTGTCGAAATAGATCGCAATGACGCGCTGATCGACCACCTTCTGGTTCATGAAGGCAACCGGGCGCTCGGCCCGCTGGGAGATGTAGTAGAACACCTCGCCGTCGAGCGTCGCCACCGTCGAGGGCGTGCCCATCACGATCAGCACCTGGTCCTGGCTGGCGCCGATCGGGATCTGCTCCAGCGCGCCCGGCGGCATGATGTAGCCCTTCTGGAACTGCTCGCCGGTGCAGGCGCCGAGCGCCAGGCAGGTCAGCGCGATCGCACCAAGGGTGCGCAGACGGGAGCTCAGGCCACGGGAGAGCAGGCGGGCAGTCGTTCGCATTGTCTGGGTCATCTTCTTCAGATCGGATCCCGTCCCCTTGCGTCGGGCAGGGCGTTGACGTACCGGGCAAACTTGCGGATTGCAACATGCCCCTGAACAGGGTCAGGGAAACTCGACCGCGGAACCGTCATGCTCTGGCCATTCAACCATCTCAGGAAATCCCGACCGTCCCCGCGCGGGACCATCGAGCCGATCTATGGCACGATCGTGGCACAAACCCGAGACCCGTTGTTTTATAGACACTTGAATGTCCCTGACACGGTCGATGGGCGGTTCGATCTGCTGATTCTGCACCTCTGGCTGGTGCTGCGGCGGCTGCGCGGGGTGGGATCGGACCTGTCGCAGGCGCTGTTCGACCGGTTCTGCGACGACATGGACGACAATCTGCGCGAGATGGGGGTGGGGGATCTCACCGTGCCCAAGCGGATGCAGAAGTTCGGCGAGGCGTTCTATGGCCGCACCGCCGCCTATGACCTTGCCTGGTCCGAGAGCGAGGCCCGGCTGGCGGACGCATTGCAGAAGAATATCTTGAACGGGGAGCATCCGGACAGCGCGGCCGGACTTGCCGCCTATGCGGCGCGGGTGGCCGCGCACCTCGCCGCTCTCGACGACAACAGGCTGCTCGGCGCCGGCTGGAGCTTCCCGCGGCCGGTTCAGCAGGACTAGCGACATGACCAGAGACAGAGACACCTCGCGCGAAACGGCGCGAGACCCTTCCAAGGACCCCTGGCGGGCACCGCCGGTGATCGTGGCGCAGATTCCGGATGCCGGCCTGCATCGCGAGATCGAGGCCGACGAGGCCACGCGCAACGCGCTCGCCGCGATTGCCGATCTGCGCGAGGTCATCTCGGCCCATGCCTCGTTCGACGTCGTCCAGAAGCGGGACGGCAAGGTGCATGTCGAGGGCCGTGTGCAGGCCCGGATCGGTCAGACCTGCGTCGTCACGCTGGATCCGATCGAGATCGAGATCGACGAGCCGATCGACCAGATGTTCGCCCCGCCGGAGCAGATTCCGGAGCTTGCCGATCTGGTCGAGGACGATCCCAACAGCGAGGTGGAGACGGCCGATCCGCCGGAGCCGATCATCGGCGGGCAGATCGATCTCGGCCGGCTCGCCGCCGACGCGCTGCTCCTGGGGATCGATCCCTATCCGCGCAAGCCGGGCGCCGTGTTCGAGCAGCCGGTGGCTGCGGCCGCCGAGCCGGAGGACCATCCCTTCGCGGCGCTGAAGGCGCTGAAATCGGCAGATGCCGCCGGGCCGGGCGCGGTCAAAGCGAAGAAAACGGGTGAGGATTGACGCGCCGTTGGGCAGGCCGGAAACGATCGATCCTGTCACAAAGCCTCTCGAAATCCTCTCAAGCTGCTGATTTCGATGGCAAAGGCGGGTCCCTGCCGGCCGCGGCCCGGCGCGGCGGTTGCAAAATGCATCGCTCCCGGGAGGTTGTTTCGACACGGAGAGACGCTATTGTCGCGCCCGGGTCGGGGTGCGACGAAAAGGCCCGGACGGCCTCTGGCCCGTCCACCGGCCGCGCAATGCCTCTGAACGACCGCCAAACACGGCCAACCAAGTCAAGGCCAAGACGAGACAAAGCTCGAGATCAGGTTTCCGGGACGTCATGCCTCAAAAGGTTCGAATCGCGCTGGACGCCATGGGCGGGGATTTCGGCGCGGCCGTCGTCATCCCCGGTGCCGCGATCGCGCTGAGCCGCCATCCGGATGCGGAGTTTCTGCTGTTCGGCGACAGTGCCAAGATCGTTCCCGAGCTCGACCGGCATCCGCGGCTGAAGGCGGTCTCGCGCGTCATTCACACCGATGTCGCCGTCAGCATGGAGGACAAGCCGAGCCAGGCGCTCCGGCGCGGCCGCAAGACCTCGTCGATGTGGCTCGCGCTCGAGGCGGTCAAGAAGGGGGAGGCCGACGTCGCCGTATCCGCCGGCAACACCGGCGCGCTGGTGGCGATGGCGCGCTTCTGCCTGCGCACGCTGGACGGGATCGACCGGCCGGCTCTGGCCGCGATCTGGCCGACTGCGCGCGGCGAATCGGTGGTGCTCGACCTCGGGGCAACGATCGGCGGCGATGCCCACCACCTGGTCGCGCTGGCCGTGATGGGCGGCGCGCTGGCGAGCGTGCTGTTCAACAAGCCGAGGCCGACCGTCGGCCTTCTCAACATCGGTGTCGAGGAGATCAAGGGCCACGAGGAGATCCGCGAGGCGGCCGAGCAGCTGCGCGCGATGAACCTGCCGCAGCTCGACTATATCGGCTTCGTCGAGGGCGACGGCATCGGGAAGGGTGCCGCCGACGTGGTCGTGACCGAAGGCTTCAGTGGCAACATCGCCTTGAAGACGGCCGAGGGCACCGTCCGCCAGGTCACGGATTTCCTGCGCGGCGCGATCCAGGCGAGCTGGCTTGCCCGGATCGGCTATCTGTTGGCCCGCGGCGCCTTCGCCGCTTTGCGGGCCCGGCTCGACCCGCGCAAATCCAACGGCAGCGTGGTGCTCGGCCTCAAGGGCATGGTGGTCAAGAGCCACGGCGGAACCGATGCCGAGGGCTTTGCCTCGGCGGTCAGGGTTGGCTATGAGATGGCCCGCTACGATCTCCTGACCAAGATCAATCAAACACTCAATCCCGACGGCGGCGCGCCAGCGTCCGAACCCGTCGCCCAGGAGGCTGTCTCGTGACAATTCGTTCGGTCGTGCTCGGCTGTGGCTCGTACCTCCCGCAGCGGGTCGTGACCAATGCCGAGCTGGCAAGCCGCATCGAGACCTCGGACGAGTGGATCGTGCAGCGCACCGGCATCCGTGAGCGCCACGTCGCAGCCGACGGCGAGTTCACCTCGCATCTGGCGATCAACGCGGCTCGTGCCGCGTTGGCCGCGGCCGACGTCGATCCGCAGTCGATCGATCTGATCGTCTTGGGCACCTCGACCCCGGACAACACCTTTCCGGCGACTGCAGTGGCCGTGCAGAACGGCCTCGGCATCCATCATGGCGCGGCGTTCGACCTGCAGGCGGTGTGCTCGGGCTTCGTCTATGCGCTCGCGACCGCGGACAATTTCCTGCGCAGCCGCTCGTTCAAGCGCGCGCTGGTGATCGGCGCCGAGACCTTCTCGCGCATCCTCGACTGGAACGACCGCACCACCTGCGTGCTGTTCGGCGACGGCGCCGGAGCGCTGATCCTGGACGCTCAGGAGCAGGGCGGCACGGCAGCCGATCGCGGCGTATTGACCACGCATCTGCGCTCCGACGGCCGTCACAAGGCCAAGCTCTATGTCGACGGCGGTCCGTCCTCGACCCAGACCGTCGGGCATCTGAGGATGGAAGGCCGCGAGGTGTTCAAGCACGCCGTCGGCATGATCACCGACGTGATCGTCGACGCCTTCGATGCCACCGGCCTGTCGGCCGAGACCATCGACTGGTTCGTGCCGCACCAGGCCAACAAGCGAATCATCGACGCTTCGGCGCACAAGCTGCACATCGCGCCGGAGAAGGTGGTATTGACGGTCGATCGGCATGGAAATACCTCCGCTGCCTCGATCCCGCTGGCGCTCGACGTGGCCGTCAAGGACGGCCGCATCAAGAAGGGCGACGTGGTCTTGCTGGAGGCGATGGGCGGCGGCTTTACCTGGGGCTCGGCTTTGGTGCGCTGGTGAGCCTGCCGCGCGGCGGGATTACGCCTGAGATTGGCACTAAGGCCTGTACTTCTATTCACGCTACTGTTGACCACCGCCGCTTAACCTCTTAATTTCCGGAGCGAATTATTCGCCGTGAGTTTGGGGCAGGCGATGGCGGGAACCGGAAAAACAGTCACACGCGTCGATCTCTGCGAGGCAGTCTACCAGAAGGTGGGGCTGTCGCGGACGGAGTCGTCTGCGTTCGTCGAGCTGGTCTTGAAGGAGATCACCGACTGCCTCGAGCGCGGCGAGACGGTCAAGCTATCGTCCTTCGGGTCGTTCATGGTGCGCAAGAAGGGGCAGCGCATCGGACGAAATCCCAAGACCGGCACGGAAGTGCCGATCTCACCGCGGCGGGTCATGGTGTTCAAGCCGTCCGCGATCCTGAAGCAGCGCATCAACGGCCAGCAGGGCAGCGGCAAGATGAACGGCGAGGCCAGCGCCGAGTTCGGCGCCGAGCCGGATTAGGGCCGAGGCCGTCGCCCCGCCGCATGTCGGCAGGGCCCGTGTCGAACGCGTATCGTTCGTCCCGCGTATAGTTCGTCCAATCTTTTCAGCGTAGTCTCCCACTTTCTTGTCAGCACGGTCGAAGGGGAACGGGCATTTGGACAAGGCGCCGGATGCGTTTCGGACGATCAGCGAGGTCGCGCAGGAGCTCGACATTCCGCAGCACGTGCTGCGGTTTTGGGAGACCCGGTTCGCCCAGATCAAGCCGATGAAGCGGAGCGGCGGCCGGCGCTATTACCGGCCCGACGACGTCGACCTGCTCAAGGGCATCCGGCGTCTGCTCTATGGCGAAGGCTACACCATCAAGGGTGTGCAGCGCATCCTGAAGGAGCACGGCGTCAAATCGGTCCAGGGATTGGCCGACAGCTCCGCCGCGGTCTCGTTCGGCGCGATGGAGGAGACGCTCGGCCAGGCGATGATGGAAGAGGAGCCGATCGGCGAGGCCGAGGTCGAATCGGAGGACGAGGAGGAGGAGGCTTCCGACGAGGAGGGCATCGACTTCCGCTTCGTCGACACCGAGGACGACATCCTCGACACCTTCCGCGTCGGCCCACCGACCCGCGCCGGCATGAAGCCGGAGGAGCGGGAGAAGCTCCAGGGCGTGCTCAAGGAGCTGGTCGACTGCCGCGCGCTGCTCGACCGGGCGATGAGGGAAGTCTGAGGGCGGGGTTGCCGTCAGAACGCGCCGGCATGACGGCGGGTGTCCGCCGCATTGAGCCGCGCCGAGCGCCGCGAGTCGGCTGTGCAGCCTCCACCGTTCTGGAAGGGGGCGGAGGGCGACGATCTCCGCTCCATCCGATCACGCCATGAAACCCTTCCGCCGTGCCTTGCATCCCGCCCCGATCACGGCTAGAGGAACGGCCATCGGAGCGTGGCGCAGCCCGGTTAGCGCACTAGTCTGGGGGACTAGGGGTCGTGGGTTCGAATCCCGCCGCTCCGACCATTTTCTCAAATCGCTAAATTTGACATCGGCCGATGCGTTTTGCGCGCAGCTGCCGCGACCGCTTCGTCCGTGAGATTGGCTTTTCAAGCCGCAGACCGCCCCCTAAACTCCCCGAACTGGGCGCCGCTGGACGCTGTCGAGCCGGCTCGTTTCATTTGTGAACTTTGTTGCCGAGACTTCCGTCATGGACGCCGCCGTCGCCGACATCTCCTTTGGGCATTTCGAGAACGCCGAGCAGATCGCCTTCTGGAACGGTGCGGGCGGCGGGCGCTGGGTCGCTCGCCGCGCCGAGATCGATGCGCTGCTGGCGCCGGTGCAGGAGGCGCTGCTGGAGCGCGCGGCAATTCAGGCGGACGAACGGGTGCTCGACATCGGCTGCGGTTGCGGGGCGACCTTGATCGCGGCGGCCGAGAAGGTCGGCCCCGGCGGCAGCGTGCTCGGCCTCGACGTGTCCGCAGCCATGCTGACCGCGGCCCACGAGCTCGCCCCTGCCGATGCGCCGGTGAGCTTCGTGCAAGGCGACGCCATGGTGCACCACTTCAAGGCCGCGAGCGCCGATCTCGTGATCTCGCGCCTCGGCGTCATGTACTTCGCCAATCCGGTGCGCGCCGTGCTCAACATCCGCAATGCGTTGCATTCGGAGGGGCGCGTCGCGTTCGCCTGCTGGGGCGAGCTGCGCGACAACCCGTGGGCGCTGGAGCCGCTGCAGGCGGCCTATGACCACGTGCCGAAGCTGCCGGGCTTGCCGCCGCACGCGCCGGACGATTTCGCGTTCGGTGCTCCCGAGTGGATGGAGAAGGTGACGACCGATGCCGGGCTGCGGCGCATCCGGCTGGAGCGTCACGACATCGCGCTCGACTTCGGCGCGGGCGCCGGCCTCGACAGCGCGGTGCAGACGGCGCTCGCGATCGGGCCCGCCGGCCGTGCCGTGGCCGGGCAGCCGTCCGAGGCGGTGGAGGCCGCGACCGCCGCCGTGAGGAAGGCGTTGGCGCGCTACGCCAAAGGCCCGGGCGTCATGGTGCCCGCTTCGTTCTGGACCGTGACGGCCGTCGATCCGTGAAAGTCGGTCTTGATCACTGAGCCCCGTGACAAAGCCGCAAGATCGGTCGAGCGCGTCATGTCCGCCTGCGCTTAGCTGAAGCCGCCACGGAGCACGGAACGATGAAGGCGGCGCTGCGAAACTACCATGCGCGGATGCAGCGGGTGCTGGATCATATCGACCGGCATCTGGAGGATGATCTCGATCTGGACGCGCTGAGCAGCATCGCGGCCTACTCGAAATATCATTTCCACCGGCAGTTCACGGCGACCTTCGGTCTGTCCGTGAATCGCTACATCCAGCTCGCCCGCATGAAGCGGGCGTCCTATCAGCTGGCCTACAGCGATGCCCAAAGCGTCACCGAGGTCGCGATGGAGGCCGGCTACGACGCGCCGGACGCCTTTGCCCGCGCCTTTCGGCAACGGTTCGGGCAATCGCCGTCATCGTTCCGGAAATCTCCCGACTGGGAGCCGTGGCTTGCGGCCTTCGGGCCTCTCGACGACGCAAGGAGCAAGCTGATGCGGACGACCTATACCCCTGACGACGTGACGATTCGCGAGGTGCCGACCACGCCGGTGGCGATCATGGAGCATCGCGGCGACCCGGCCACGCTCGGCGCCACGATCCAGCGCTTCATCGCCTGGCGCAAGGCCGCCGGCCTGCATCCCCGAACCAATCCAACCTTCACGGTCT
This sequence comes from Bradyrhizobium sp. SZCCHNRI1029, assembly GCF_032487555.1. Classification (NCBI taxonomy): domain Bacteria; kingdom Pseudomonadati; phylum Pseudomonadota; class Alphaproteobacteria; order Hyphomicrobiales; family Nitrobacteraceae; genus Bradyrhizobium; species Bradyrhizobium sp. SZCCHNRI1029. The sequence goes on along the minus strand of NZ_JAUEUK010000003.1, from coordinate 476,958 downwards.
GGCGCTCCGAGCGTCGCCCGGCCTCGCCTGCCGACTACAGCGTGGACCTTTGTGTCGGGACCGACCAGCCGGTCGAAACGCAGGACGCGACAATCAGGGCCGGCGTGATCCCCGGCGGACGCTGCGCGGTGCTGCGCGTCGTCGGCAACACCCACAATCTGGAGCCGGCCGCGCTGTTCCTCTATCGCGACTGGCTTCCGGCCAGCGGCGAGGAGGCGCGTGACTTCCCGATCTATTGCCAGCGGTTGAACTTCTTCCCGGAGGTTCCCGAGCACGAGATGGCTGCGGACCTGTTCCTGCCGCTGAAATAGCGCCTGACGGCCGGATCCATCCTAAAAACTTGCAGCCAGGAGCCTTCTCAACCTTCGAGCCCCGCAGAAGGCGGCTCTGAGGGGGAGAGGGGCCTACGTTGGAGCGGTTCCAGTTCCGTTCGGGAACCGCGATCGGCCATGTCCGTTAACGATCGAGCAGCTCAATTGAGGCCCCACACCCTGACATTGAACCTTTGCGCGCACGCGCGCACCAAACCTGTGTTCGGCTCGTTATGGAGCCGGTTCCAGGAAATTTCAAACTGACATCGGGGTTCACCCCGATGTGCTGTTCATTGTCGTTGAAGGAGGCGCGTATGGTCCTCAGGACTTTGAAAGTTTCGCTGTCCGTTTTCGCCGCTGCAACCTCGGTGGTATCGCTGTTTGCCGTCAGCTGGGTCGGTCTCGCACTGCTCGGCTACTGACAATTCACGCAACAAGGATCGAGGCGCATCTGTGCCTCGCGAGACGGAAAGCGCGCCCCGGATCGAGACTGATCCGGGCGCGCTCGTTCTTGCCGATGCGAGAGGCGTTATGCGAAGGCCTTCTCCATCGTCTCGATCAGCACGCGGAACGACTTGTCGTGGCGCGTGATCGGCGGGATCGCCCGGGTGATGCCGAGCAGCTGATAGACCGCCATCTGCGCCGCGCGCACCGAGTATTCCACCGTGAACACGACGTCGTCGGGGATCTCGACGAACTGGCTGACGAAGGCGAGGTTCTTCGAGTTCGCCGGCACCGGCAGCGGCCGGTCCGCCTTGTTGCGCGGCATGAACATGCTGGTGATGTAGGGCAGGCGGCAGGGCACGCAGGTCGCCTGGTCGAACACCGAGAGATCGAAGTTGAGGTGGCCGCAGAGCTCCTTGAGAATGTCGGCGCCGCCGCAATCGGCCATCGCCTTCGGCACAAAATTGCCGATGCGATCGGGATGCAGCGCATAGCCCCAGAACACCTGCACGTCGGCAGGCTGATCGACGAAATGCGGCTGGTGATACAGCACGACCGACATCAGCCAGTTGGATTCGGTGAAGGTGACGAGCCCGCCGGTGCCGGCGGCGTTGCCGCTGAACGCCTCCATCGCGTCGAAGAAGCGCGGATTGCGGCAGGTGACGGTGAACGATTCCCAGCAGGATTCCGGTATCGATGAGTTGAACGCCGCGGGATTGCCAAAATCGGGGCGGTCCTTCGCGATCTTCTCCCACAGCGTCCAGCCCTGGCTGTCCTGCTTGGTGAGCCGCGGCGGCGGTGCATCCTGGGTGCCCAGGCTGGTCGCGTCCGTCATCGAGCCGTTCTGCAGGAAGACGAGATCGTCGCTCGACAGCGCAATCGTCTCCGGCTGGCCGCTGCGATCCAGCATCAGGCGCTTGACGACGTGCTTGCCGGCTTCCGTCGCGATCTCCATGTCGGTGACGTCGACGCCGCCGGCGAAATTCACGCCATGGCCCTCCAGCCATTTGACGAGCGGCACGACGATCGCGTCGTACTGATTGAACACGGTGCGCTTGACGCCAGCCAGCGTCTCGATGCGCGGAAACTCGTTCATGAAGCGATGCAGATAGCGCTTGAACTCGACCGCGCTGTGCCAGGGCTGGAACGCGAACGTCGTCTGCCACATGAACCAGAAGTTCGTGGTGAAGAACGGCGGCGACAGCCAGTCGGTGATGCGGGAGTTGCCGAGCTTCTCCTCGGAGGCCTCGGTCAGCCGCACCAATTCGAGCCGGTCCTGCATGGTGAAGCCCATGGTGGAGACGTCGACCTTGTGCCGGTTGCGGTCGACGAGGCGTGCCTGCGAATGCGCGACTTGGACCTTGTTGAAGGCGATCGTCTCGTCGCGCACGGTGCGGTTGGGATCGCCGGCATCCGGGATGGTGGAGAGCAGGTCCCACGTGCACTCGTAGTGATCGGTCGTCAGCATGCGGCCGCCGCGCAGCGAATAGGAGCCGTCGGGCAGCCGCGCACCATCGAGGCTGCCGCCATAGGGCAGGTGCTTTTCGAAGATCGTGATGTCGCGGCCCTCGACGCCGCCGTCACGGATCAGGAATGCCGCGCCGGCCAATGCGCCGATGCCGCTGCCGATGAAATACGCCTTCATGATGGTTCACCCGGGATCGTGTGCTACGATCCGGGGCTTAGCCGCTGTGTTCCCTCATGGAACTGATCCAGGTCAAGCGCTGCGACGCGCGGTGATCACGATCTCGCGTGGTCCGTCAGGCGAATGATTTCACCACCGACTGCAGCAGCACCTTCAGCGATCTGTCGTAGGGCGTCACCGGCGGAATGGCCCGGTCGATCTTCAAGAGCTGATAGACCGCATGCATGGCCGCGCGCACCGAATATTCGATCGTGAAGACGGCGTCCTCAGGCAGCTCGACATATTGGCCGATGAAGGCGAGATTCTGCGAGGTGAGCGGCACCGGTAGCGGCCGGTCGCCATAGCTGCGCGGCATGAACATGCTCATGATGTAGGGCATCCAGCACGGCACGCAGGTCGCCTCGTCGAACACGGCGAGCGGGAAGCGCAGATGCCCGCACAGCTCCTTCAGGATTTCGGCGCCGCTGCACTCGGACATCGGCTTCCCCACGAAATTGCCGACGCGATCGGGATAGAGCCCATAGCCCCAGAAGATCCTGATGTTGTCGGGTTGGTCCGGAAAGTATGGCTGGGTGTAGAGCACGATCGACATCCGCCAGTTCGAATCCTTGAACGTGACGAGCCCGCCGGTGCCGGCGACATTGCCGGTGAAAGTCTGCATCGCATCGAAGAAGCGCGCATTGCGGCAGGTCACCGTGAACGACTCGAAGCTCGATTCCGGGACCGATGAATTGAACGCGACCGGATTGCCGAACTCGGGGCGGCCCTGTGCGAGCTTCTCCCACAGGGTCCAGCCGTGGCTGTCGTCCTTGGTGAGCTGTTGCGGCGGAGCCCCGTGGCTGCCGAGGCTGGTCGCATCCGTCATGGAGCCGGCCGTGTAGAACACCAGATCGTCGTCGGCGAGATCGATCGTGCGGCTCGCGCCGTCCTGCGTCAGAGCAAGCCTGACGGCGCGGTGCTTGCCGCTGATGGTGACGAGCTCGATATCGGTGACATCCGTGCCACCGACGAAGTTGACGCCGTGGCCTTCGAGCCAGCGGACCAGCGGCTTGACGATCGAGTCGTTCTGATTGTGCACCGTCCGCTTGACGCCGCCAAGCGTATCCATCATCGGGAATTCGTTCATGAAGCGGCGCAGATAGCGCCTGAACTCGACCGCGCTGTGCCAAGTCTGGAAGGCAAACGTCGTCTGCCACATGTACCAGAAATTGGTGGTGAAGAAAGGCGGCGACAGCCAGTCCGAGATCAAGGAATTGCCGAGCTTCTCCTCGGAGGCCTCGGTGAGCCTGGTCATCTCGATGCGGTCCTGCATCGAGAAGCCCATGGTGGAGACGTCGACCTTGTGCCGGTTGCCGTCGACCAGCCGCGCCTGCGCGTGGGTGACGTGGAGCTTGTTGAACGCCACGGTCTCCTGGAGGATGGTCTCCTGAGCGTTGGTTTCGCAGGGAATGGTCGACAGCAGGTCCCAAGTGCATTCGTATTGCTCGGTCGTCAGCATGCGCCCGCCGCGCATCGAGTAGGAGCCGTCCGGAAGACGCGTGCCGTCGAGGCTGCCGCCATAGGGCAGGCGCTTCTCGAAGACGGTGATGTCCGATCCGGAGATGCCGCCGTCGCGGATCATGAATGCTGCGCCTGAGAGCGAACCGATGCCGCCGCCGATGAAATAGGCCTTCATGAGACCGACCTGCAATCTAAGGGTTTGAAACACAATAACGAAAATGCGGGCAGGCGCGGCGTATCACAGGCCGATCAAAGCCCGCCGGGAGCCATGTTACCCCGGCGCGATGAATTAGTCGTCAACACGTTGAAGTCGTTTCGCGGGGCCGGCTCAATGCCCCGCCATGTGGCGGCCGATCTCGGTGAGATCGGCACCGCTCGCCCGGGTCTCGTAGACCAGCTGGCCGTGGAACATCACCACGAGGCGGTCCGACAGTTCGAGCAGCTCGTCGAGGTCCTCGCTGACCAGGAGCACGGCTGCGCCGCGGTTGCGGGCGGCCATGATCTCGGCATGGATCTGCGCCACCGCCGCGAAGTCGAGGCCGAAGCAGGGATTGGCGGCGATCAGCACCTCGACGTCGTGGCCGAGCTCGCGCGCCAGCACGGCGCGCTGCACGTTGCCGCCTGAGAGTGCCGAGATCGGCGTGTCCGGCGTGCGGGTCTTGATCTTGTAGCGGTTGATCTTGGCGGTCGCGTCCTTTCGGAAGGCGGACTTGTTCAGCCAACAGCCGCCGCGCGCGAACGGAACGCGGTCGAAATCGCGGAGCGCGATGTTGTCTGCGACGCTCATGCCGCCGACGCAGGCGTTCCTCAGTGGCTCCTCGGGGAGCAGCGACATCTTGTGCCGGCGCATCTCGTCGCGCGTGGCGGAATAGGCTGCGCCGGAAACTCTGACAGCGCCGCTCTCGGCCTCGCGCTGGCCGGCGAGCACCTCGACCAGCTGGCGCTGGCCGTTGCCGGAGACGCCGGCGATGCCGACGATCTCGCCGGCGCGTACGGTCAGCGACAGGTCATGCACTGCCAGGCCTCCGGCGTCGTCGCGGGCGACCAGCTTGTCGATCGCGAGCCTGATCGCACCGGCCGCGCCGGTGCGCGCCGGCTGTACGGTGAGCTGCTCGGCGCCGATCATCATCCGCGCCATGTCGTCGGGGGTGAGCTCGCCGACCTTGCCGCGGCCGGCGAGCTTGCCGCGCCGGAGGATCGTGACCTCGTCGGCGAACGCCATGACCTCGCGGAATTTGTGGGTGATCATCAAAATGGTCAGCTCGCCGGCCTCGACCATCTTGCGCAGCATGCCCAGGACTTCATCCGCCTCGCCCGGCGTCAGCACCGAGGTCGGCTCGTCCAGGATCAGGAAGCGCCGCTTCAGATAGAGCTGCTTGAGGATCTCGCATTTCTGCCGCTCGCCGGCGGAGATGTCCGACACTTTGGCGTCGAGCGGCACGCGGAACGGCATGCGCGCCAGGAAGGCCTCCAGCTCCTTCTTCTCCTTGGCCCAGTTGACCACTGCCGGTACGTCGTCACGCGCCAGCACCAGGTTCTCGGCCACCGTCATCGCCGGTACCAGCGTGAAGTGCTGGTAGACCATGCCGAGGCCGAGCGCATGCGCATCCCTGGGGTTGTCGATTGCGCGCTCGCGCTCGGCGATCAGCACGTCGCCCTCGGTCGGCCGATAGTAGCCCATGATGCATTTGACCAAGGTCGACTTGCCGGCGCCGTTCTCGCCGAGCAGCGCGTGGAACGAGCTGGGCCTGACCTTCAGCTCGACATTGTCGAGCGCGGTGAACGCGCCGAAGCGCATCGTCATCGCGATGGCCTCGACGCCGAACGCGCCCGCAGGCGTCGGATCGTCGCCGATCACGACAGCGCCTCGATCAGCGCGGAGGAGGTCGCGACCGCGCCGAACACGCCGCCCTGCATCTTGATCATCTTCAGCGCGTGATCGTGATTGCCCTTGTCGGTGGCGCCGCAGCAGTCCGACAGCAGCACGCATTCGAAGCCGCGGTCATTGGCTTCGCGCATCGTGGTGTGGACGCACACGTCGGTGGTGATGCCGGTCAGCACGATGTTCTGGATGCCCTTGAGGCGCAGGATCAGCTCGAGGTCGGTGGCGCAGAACGAGCCCTTGCCGGGCTTGTCGATGATGATCTCGCCGGGCAGGGGCGCGAGATCCGGGATGATCTCCCAGCCGGGCTCGCCGCGCATCAGGATGCGGCCGCACGGCCCGGGATCGCCGATCCCGGCGCCGATCTGCTGCGAGCGCCAGCGCTTGTTGGCGGGCAGGTCGGAGAGATCGGTGCGGTGGCCCTCCCGGGTGTGTATGATCAGGAAGCCCTGCGCGCGCATCACCGTCAGCAGCGTCTTGATCGGCTCGATGGGGGCGCGGGTCAAGGAGAGGTCATAGCCCATCTTGTCGACATAGCCGCCGACGCCGCAGAAATCGGTCTGCATGTCGATCACGATCAGTGCCGTGTTCTCTGGACGGAGATCGCCGTTGTAGGGCCAGGCATAGGGCTCGGAGCGGATGGTGCGCGTGGTCATGATGGACCTCCGAAATCAGCGGGTGATGGACAATTCAGCCGGCGCGCCGCTCAGGGTGCGTTTCGGCGAGCAGGTGATGATCATGATCAGCAGCGTCAGGATATACGGCGCGGCATTGAACAAGTGATAGCCGGAGGTGACGCCGACGGATTGCAGCGCCGGTCCGAGCGCGGCGGCGCCGCCGAACGCCAGCGAGGCCCACAGGCACAGCATCGGGTCCCAGCGTGCGAAGATCACCAGCGCCACCGCCGTGATGCCTTGTCCCGACGACAAGCCCTCGTTCCAACTGCCGGGATAGAACAGCGACAGGAACGAGCCGCCGATGCCGGCGAGGAAGCCGCCGGCCATGGTGGCGCGCAGTCGGATCATCAGCACCGAATGGCCCATCGCCCGCGCTGCGTCGGCGCTCTCGCCGGCAGTGCGGATCAGGAGGCCCCAGCGCGTGGTCTTGAATGCCCATAGCAGCAACGGCGCGAGTGCCACGCCAAGCAGGAACAGCACGTTGATGCGCAGCGCGGCGCGAACCTGCGCCACGTCGCTCCACCGGCCGAAATCGATCGCCGGCAGCCGCGCGGCGGTGGGCTCGATCAGCGGCTTGCCAAGGAAGAAGGCGAGGCCGGTGCCGAACAGCATCAGCGAGATTCCTACCGCGACGTCGTTAACGCGCGGCAGCGAGCAGATGCCGGCGTGGAGCGCGCCGAGCAGCGCGCCGGTGAGGCCAGCGGCGAGCACGCCTGCCCACGGCGATCCCGTGAGATAGGAGATGCCATAGGCGCTCATTGCGCCCATCACCAGGGTGCCCTCGAGGCCGAGATTGATGCGGCCCGAACGCTCGGTGATGCATTCCCCCAGGCTCACGAACAGGAACGGCGTGGAGACGCGGATGGCGCCGCCGAGCACCGCGAGCGGCACGGTCCAGAGCCCGATATTGCCGTCAGCCATGGATCAGGACTTTCCCTTGAGGAAACCGATGCGGCCATAGAGCGCGTCGCTCGCCAGCACCGAGATGAAGATGATGCCCTGCAGCACCAGCACCGAGGCGTCGGGCAGGCCGAGCCGGCGCTGCAGCAGTCCTCCCGACGCATTGATGCCGCCGAGCAGGATCGCGACCGGAATGATGGCGAGCGGATTCTGCCGCGCCAGGAACGCCACCAGGATGCCGGTGAAGCCGTAGCCGACCGCGAGGTTGGCATTGGTGCGGCCCTGCACGGCGGCGACCTCGACCATGCCGGCAAGGCCGGCGCAGGCGCCCGCGAGAAAGCAGACGGTGAGGATCAATTTGCCGACCGACAGACCGACGATCTTGGCGGCGCGGATGTTGCCGCCGGCGACGCGCGCGGCAAAGCCGAAGGTGGTGTGGTAGATCAGCACATAGGCCGCGATGGCGGCAATCAGGCCGAACACCAGGCCCCAATGCACGTCGGTGCCGGGAATGCTGCCGATCATGTTGGCGGCGCCGATCTCGCGCGTCGACGGCTTGTTGAGGCTGGCCGGATCGCGCATCGCGCCTTCGACGAGATGGTTGAGGATCGCGAGCGCGATATAGACCAGCAGCAGGCTCGAGATCGTCTCGTTGACACCGCGATACTGCCGCAAGGCCCCGGACAGCAGGATCCACAACCCGCCGCCGGCCATGCCGGCGATCACCATCGCGATCTGCACGACGAGCGGCGGCAGGCCCTGCAGCGCCAGCGCCGCCGAGGTCGCCGAGAGCGCGCCGATCAGCAGCGCGCCTTCGCCGCCGATGATGACCATGCCGAGCTGCGCGGGCAGGGCGGTGCACAGCGCGGTGAGGATCAGCGGCGCGGCGCGGCTCAGCGTGTTCTGCCAGGAGAACCAGGTGCCGAACGCGCCGTAATACATGTACCAATAGAGGTCGAGCGGGTTCTTGCCGAACAGCGCGACGAAGATGCCGAACACGATGAGCGCGGCGACCAGCGCCGCGCCCGGGATGAGAATGTATTCAATGCTCGCGCCATGGCGTTGCAGGAAACCTGCGTCGGCGGCCGGCGCGATGGCGGCCGCATCAACCGGATCGGCCGCCTCTGATGTCACGACGTGGCTCCGATCACGCCCTCGACCAGGTAGTCCATCTTCTCGAGCTCAGGATCCTTCTGGCCGCGCTCGGTGCCGGCGGTGATCACGGTGTTGCCCTTGTTGTCCTTGATCGGGCCCTTGAAGATGGTGTAGCCCTCACCGAGGAACTTGCTCTTGATGTCGTCGGCATGCTTGCGCGCCTGCTCGGACACCGCCTCGCCATACGCCGAGATCTTGACCACTTCTTCCTTGAGGCCGCCGCGATAGAAGTTCGGAATGCTCTCGCCAGCCTGGAGCATCTTGACGAACTTCGGATACAGCGCTTCCCAATTCCATTCTGCGCCCGTGAGATACGCTTTCGGTGCCAAAGGCGACTGGTTGACGTGATAGCCGGTGACGAAGGCGCCGCGGCGCGCGGCATTCTCCACCATCGTCTTGGGACCATCGACATGGCAGGTCAGCACGTCGACGCCCTGGTCGATCAGGCTGTTGGTGGCCTCGGCCTCCTTGACCGGCATCGACCAGTCGCCGGTGAAGATCACCTGCGTGGTGGCCTTGGGATTGGCGAGCTTGGCGCCGAGCGTGAAGGCGTTGATGTTGCGCAGGACCTGCGGGATCGGCTTGGCGGCGACGAAGCCGAGCTTGCCGCTCTTGCTCGTATAGCCGGCGACGATACCGGCAATGTATTGCGCCTCGTCGATATAACCGAAATAGGAGCCGGCGTTCTTCGGGTCCTTCTCGCTCCACAGGCCGCCGCAGTGTTCGAAGCGCAGCTTCGGATACTTCGCGGCCATCTTGATCATGTGCGGATTGTAGTAGCCGAACGAGGTCGGGAAGAGCAGCGTGGCGCCGTCGAGATTGATCATCGACTCGATCGTCTTCTCGACCGCGTCGGTCTCCGGCACCTTCTCCTCTTCGATCACCTTCAGCCCGGGCAGCTTCTTCAGCGCCGCCGCGCCTTGCGCATGCGCCTGGTTGTAGCCGTAGTCGTCGCGCGAGCCGACATAAATGAAGCCGATCGTCGTCTCCGCTGCGAAGGCCGGCCGCAGGCCCGCGGCTGCGCCGAGCGTCAGCGCCGCGCCACCCTGCAACAGATGCCGTCGTGAAATCCTGCCAAAGTCCATTGGTGAGCTCCCTCGGCGGGTCGGTCCGCCCGCGCTGTCATCTCGGCTTCACCGCCACGGCGGAGCCTTGAAGGGAGTGATCGCAAGCTTTGTGCCAGCGGCGCGCGGGAAGGCAGGCGCACCAAGCTGTTGAAATGGCAACATTTTGCAGATGATCGCAGCTTAGGCAGACGAATTTCCTGCCTGATATCAGCCCAAAATTTAGTCAATTGACTTTAATTGTATGCAACGAGTTCGACCGGATGGGACCTGTACCGCTGCCTGCGACGCGGCGGCGGCCTCCAGCTCAAAGCGGTGCAGAACGAACGTCGCGGCGAGGAGGAGCGGCGGCGCAATCGTCCTGCGCAGGCCGATCGCCGGTGGCGAGCCTTTTCATATCTGCTGCAGACGGTCTCGGGGTCTCAGATCCCGAGCAGCCAGACCGCGACGATGGTGCCGATCACTGCGAGCCCGCTGATCGTCCAGCCCGTCACATAGGCGCCGTCGTCAGATCCCGCGGGATCGACCATCGTGTCGCGCCAGCCTTCGTCCTGCCAGTGCCCCTGTTGGTACGCCATGCGAACCTCCTCGAGCCTGCCTCCCCGTGGAATAAGTCGGACGCCCCTCGAGAAGGTTCAACCCCAAGCTGAAATCTTCGTTGCATGCGCTGCAACGCAAATCCCCGACATCCCCTCTGGTCAGGCCGGCGAAACGTCCTAAGCTCGGAACGCGTTCCGCGAAGAGAACGAGCAAGTCGCCGGGACGGCATGGCCGTCCCGCAGCAGGGAAGGAAGACCATCCAATGAAGGATTTCGCCGGCAGGATCGCCGTGATCACCGGGGGCGGCACGGGCATGGGCCGCGAGCTCGCGCGCCAGCTCGTTGCCGAAGGCTGCAACGTCGCCATGTGCGACGTCTCGGCCGAGGCGATGGCCGAAACCAAGCGGCTGTGCGAGGCCGAGAAGCTGCCGCAGGGCCTGCGTGTCACCACCCATGTCGCCGACGTCTCGATCGAAGCGCAGCTGCAGCGCTTTCGCGATGAGCTCGCCGAGCAGCAGGCCACGGACAGGATCCACCTGCTGTTCAACAATGCCGGCATCGGCGGCGGCGGCAGCCTGTTCACCAACTCCCGGGAGCAGTGGGAGCGCACCTTCAACATCTGCTGGGGCGGCGTCTATCTCGGCGTCCGCACCTTCCTGCCGATGCTGCTGAAGGCAGACGAGGCCCATATCGTCAACACCTCGAGCGTCAACGGCTTCTGGGCCTCGGTCGGCATGGGCGTCTCGCACACCGCCTACAGCGCCGCAAAGTTCGCGGTGAAGGGATTTACCGAAGCGCTGATCAACGACCTCCGCCTCAACGCCCCGCACATCAAATGCTCGGTGGTGATGCCCGGCCACATCGGCACCTCGATCGTGTCGAACTCGCGCAAGGTGCAGAGCGGCACCGAGTCAGACGAGCTGAGCGAGACCGAGATCGGGCTTGCGCGCCAGCGCATGAAGGGCATGGGCATCGACGTCGCCGCCATGAGCGATGCCGACATCCAGGCTGCCGCCCGCGAGCGCGCCCGCAGCTTCCTCGAGGACGCCCCGACCACGGCGGCACAGGCGGCGAAGATCATCCTTGACGGCGTCAAGGCCGAGCAATGGCGCATCCTCGTCGGCGAGGACGCCAAGCTGCTGGACCTGCGCGTCCGCCAGTCGCCGGAGCAGGCCTACGAGCCCGAGTTCTTCCAGCGCTTCGCGCAGGAGGCGGGGTGGAAGCTGGGGTAGGGGATTGTTGTTAGTTAAAGATCGCTGCTCTCGCTACGCAGACGGTGAGCTCCCCTCCCCGCAAGGGGGAGGGGAGACGAGACCGCCGCGCCGTCCCCGCAGAACGCGGAGACTTAGCAAGGCGTAGCGCGTCAGCTAGCTCTATGCGGGCTCTGCTGCCCGCGCGGGGAAGGCTCCGACAAGGAGCTCGGCAGATTGTTGCTTACCGCGACGACGCCACCCGGTACGCCATCCGCGTGTGGCTCGGGCAATACGGCAGCCCCTCGATCGGCTTCGATCCGCAGAAGCAGAAATCATCCGCGCCGGGCGTCGAGATCGGCCAGCGGCAGCGTTCCTTGGAGAGCTCGAACAGCGAGCAGCCGTTCACGACGGTGCCGACCGGCTCCTCGACGATCACAGGCGGCGGGTCGTTCTGAACCGCGCGCAGGATGCGGCGGCGCAGCTTTGGCACGGGACGGCGTGCGCCATCGCGTGTCGTCTCGGCGCGCACCACGCGCCTGGTGTCGCCGCCATTGTCGCGCGTCAGCGCCAGGCGGGAGATCTTGCCGATCACGGCGTTGCGGCTGACGCCGAGCTCGGCGGCGATCTCTCGGCAGGTCAGCCCGGCCTCAAAGTGCTGCTTCAGGGCCTGGAGCCGTTCCTCGGTCCAGGTGGGGAGTGTCTGTCGTTCGGCGGGCATTGTTGTCGCTTCCAAGTTTGATCCGTCCTGGATCGTCCTGGCCGACGGCTGCACCGAAACTGTTGTCCGCGTTGCGTGTCCCTAGCTTACGCCCGTCCGTTGTCGCGAATCGACAGCAGCCCATCCTTGATGGCGAGCCGGATGCCTTCTTCAATCAACGTTCTGCAGACACCCGGAACGCTGGTGCCGTGGGTTCCCTGTTTCACGAGCTTTTCGAGATAGCCGATGGTTGCCAGGGCTAGGGTTACGGGGATGCGGTCAGTTTCGGCTTTTTCCGTCGCCATGCCTAAAAGCTAGTCCGTAACCGGTGTACAGAAAAGTAACTTTTTAGACTCTATTAGGAATCCAATAGGTTGTACAGCGGCTTGGGGATAACTGGTTAAGATATTGAATTTTATCGTAATATGACGAATCGGCGAGGTCGCGATGGTGACTCTCCGCCCGCTCGGCGAGTCCGGGGCCGGAATGGTACGGGAAAGCAAGGGCCGGGAAGATTCGCGTTAGCCGCGGTGCCCGATGGTCGCTTCAACCACCGCCGTGCCGCGGCGCCTGCTTCGGGATCCCCTTGGTGAATTTTAAGCAGAGCAGGCAGACGGGTCATCGCGGTCACGGCGAGAAAAGTTCGTCATTCCAGAAATAACGCTTTCGCTTTTCCGGAAATTGTGCTTTGGATGCCGCCATCCCGCCTCACTCGGAAGGGGCGTTGCGCGCGATCGTCACGACACGCGAGGCGGGGAGCGATGGCCGCGATGGAGCCGCAGCGTATCCTCTCGGGTGCGCGGACGAACGGCTCGGCGCGGACGTGAAGTCGCAGCGTGCTGACACCCCGACGCTGGTGTTATCCGCGCAACGCGCTCTGCGCGTTGTCGCGATCGCGACGAGGCTTCGCCTCGCGCGGAGGTGGCCAACAAGCCCGGCGCACCAGGCAGACTGCGTATAAGCGTGAAGACCATCGCGCAGGGAAGGCCGGGCGTTCTCGGCTGCACCTGTGGTACCTGCCGCCTGCATTTTTTCTCGCAGGCGGGCCGCAGGCGCCAGCCGGCGCCTGGCCTTCCCTGCGCCCTCCGACATTTCAGAGGGTGAGATCTGCAGCATGACCCGGGCAGGATCTGCCGCGGCAGCGCGACGTCACGCGTCGTTCGATGCGCTCCCTCGCGCGGCATCAATGGCGTCGTCCCCGCGAACGCGGGGACCCATAACCCCAGGGAGCAGTTGGCTTGCGCAAGTCCAACCACCTCGCGTCACGACTTGGTTCGGTGGTTATGGGTCCCTGCGTTCGCAGGGACGACAGCAGTGTGTTTGGCCCGACGCTCAGCCCTGTCTTCTCACCCGTGCACCACCGCCTTCGCGATCATGCAATGAATGCCCTTGGAGCCGTTGACGGTCTGGGTCACCCGCAGGTCGGCGGCGAGGCTGCACAGGGTATAGGCGTCCTCGCGCGACAGATTGCGCTTCTCGCCGAGCAAGACGATCATGTCGCGCAGCGCCTTCACCGCGCACTGGTCGAGGTCGGGGTCCATCGCCATGGTCATGTAGTGGGTGGCCGTCTCGGCGCGCGGATAGTCGAAGTTGAGATCCTTGCGCACGGTGAGACGGAAACGCCCCTGCAGCGCGGTCTCGATCGCGGTGACGCAGACCTCGCCGTCGCCCTGCACGCCGTGGCCGTCGCCGCAGGAGAACAGCGCGCCGGGCACGAACACCGGCAGATACAGCTTGGCGCCGGCACCGAGCTCCTTGTTGTCGAGATTGCCGCCCATCGCGCGCGGGATCAGCGAGGTGATGCGGCCCCAGGCCGGCGGCGGCGCCACGCCCATCACGCCGAAGAACGGCGCCAGCGGCAGCTCCAGGCCCCACGGCAGCTTGCCGACCATCCGGTCCTTGTCGAGCGGGATGTTCATCAGCCGGCTCTCGTGGAAATCGTCGGGCAGGGTGCCCGCCAGCGGCCGGATGAAATTGTAGCCCCAGTCCTGCCGCAGCTGGACGTCGAGGATGTCGACCTCGAGCACGTCGCCGACCTCCGCGCCCTTGACCGCGATCGGGCCGGTCAGGATGTGGCCGGGCACCATGCGCTCGCTGCGGGCGTGGACGTCGAACAATTCCGGCGGCACATGGAATTTGCTGGTGTCGGGCACCACGTCGGGCCCGCCGCTGATCGAATCGATCGTGACCTCGTCACCGCTGTCGATCGTGAGCACCGGCTTCAGCCGGGATTCGAAGAAGCCCCAGTGGCAGGTCTCGGGGCTCGCGTGCAGATGGTGATGGGCCATGGTCCTCTCATTCGTACCGGTTCGGGACCGAGCATAGCGCATCCGCCGGCCGCCGCAGAGAGATGGCGACGCATGGCCGCTGTCGTGTATGAGGGCGGCCGTGGCACCTCACTCCGCGCCGGAGCTCGCAATGTTCTTTGTGCTGTCGAAGACGCTCGGCCTGCTGGCACTGCCGACCAATTTCATGATCGCGCTGGGCCTCGCAGGCGCCATCCTGATGCTGACCCGCTTTGCCGTGCTGGGGCGCAGGCTCGTGGTGTCTGCCATGCTGCTGCTGGCGATCGTCGGCCTGACGCCGCTCGGCAGCCTGATGCTCTATCCGCTGGAGAGCCGGTTTCCGAAATGGGACCCGGCGAACGGTGCGCCCGACGGCATCATCGTGCTCGGTGGTCCCGTCGATTCCGATCTCTCGGTGATGTACGGCATGCCGGTGACGGTGGCGGGCGCCGATCGGGTGATCCAGGCCGCCGCGCTGGCGCGGCGCTATCCGAACGCGCGCATCCTGTTCACCGGCGGCAGCGCCAATCTGATCGCGACCGAGGCCAAGGAGGCCGACGTCGGCGCCGAGATCCTGCTCAGCCTCGGCGTGCCGAAGGAGCGGCTGTTGCTGGAGCGGCAGTCGCGCAACACCTACGAGAATGCGATCTTCTCCAAGGCGATGATCTCCCCGAAGCCGGGCGAGCGCTGGCTGCTGGTGACCTCGGCCTATCACATGCCGCGCTCGGTCGGGCTGTTCCGCAAGGCCGGCTTTCCGGTCGAGCCCTATCCGGTGGACTGGCGCGTCGGCCGCGTGCTCGACTTCGACGGCATCTCGCTGCTCGGCCTGCGCCGCGCCGACATTGCGGTGCGCGAATGGGTCGGGCTCGTGGCCTACCGCCTGCGCGGCCGCATCGACGATCTGTTTCCGGGACCGGCCTAGGCAATCGTCTTGCTGAAGCTCGCCGCTTTCGCGGCCAGCTCGCCGCGCACGCGCGCGACGACCGGCTCGTAGCGGCAGCTCGAATCCTGCCGGAACAGCCGCGCGCTCGGATACCACGGGCTGTCGTCGCGATCCCTGAGCCAGCGCCAGTCGGCGAGGTGGGGCAGCATGATCCAGGTCGGCCGTCCGAGCGTCGCGGCGAGATGCGCGACGCTGGTGCAAACGGTGACCACGACGTCGAGACAGGAAATCAGCGCCGCGGTCTCGACGAAGTCGGTCAACTCGACGGTAAGGTCGCGGATGCCGCTCTGCTGCGCCAGCACCGCCTTGTCGGCTGGCCGCAGCTCTTTTTGCAGGCTGATGAAATCCGCCCCGAGATCGAGCAGCGGCAGCAGGGTCGCAAGCGGCATCGAGCGGTTGCGATCGTTGCCCTGATGCGGATTGCCGGACCAGACGAGGCCGACCCGCAGCCGGTCATGCGCTCCGAGCCGCCGCTCCCAGGCCGCGATGCGCTCGGCCGGCAGTGGCGGGAGATAGCTTGGCGGTGGAATGGTATCGAGCGTGGTGCCGAAGGCCAGCGGCAGGCTCATCACCGGGCAGTGCATGTCGAAGACCGGCCGCTGCAGGTCCGGCGCGTAGGCGAGGCATTGCGTCACACCGTCGATGCCGGCCATCAGCGGCCGCAGCGCCTCGCGCACCACCAAGATCACCTTGGCGCCGCGCGCGGCGACCATCGGCACGTAGCGGGCGAACTGGATGGTGTCGCCGAAACCCTCGTCCTCCTCGATCAGGATGGTCTTGCCGGCGATGTCCTCGTGGCCCAGCCATTTGGACTCGGCAAAGCGCGGATAGTCGATCGAGAAATCCGGCATGGCCCAGCGCGCCTCGCGCCGGGCCCAGCCGGAGACGAAGTCGCCGCACTGCAGCTCGATATGCGCGAGCTGCCACGCCGCCTTGGGATGATCGGGGACGAGCGCGAGAATCTGCCGGTAGACGGCAGCAGCATCCTCGAAACGCAGGAGCTGCATCAGCGCAAAACCCTTGTTGAGCAGCACCTCGACGAAGTCCGGCCGCAACGCCAGGGCCTGATCGAACCACGGCAGCGCCTCCGCGCTGCGGCCGAGACAGACAAAGGCATCACCGAGATTGTTGCAGACCATCGCCTCGGTCGGCGCCAGCGCATGCGCGCGTTCACAATCGGCCAGATACGCGTCGTAGTGTTTGAGCTCGCGGAGGCACCGGGCGCGCATCTGCAGCGACTGCAGGTCATTCGGCTGCTGCGTCAGGCAGATGGTGAACGCCTGGGCGGCTTCCTCATAACGCTGCTGCTGATGCAGCAGCAGGCCGCTCTGGAACGCGGCCTCGCGGTGCGAAGGATCGGTCGTCAGCGCGTGCTGATAGCTCAGCAGCGCCTCGGCGCCACGGTCGAGCGCCAGCAGCACGCCGCCCATATGCTTCCACAACTCGGCCTCGTCGGGCTTGAGCTGGATCGCCTTGTCGAAGACGGCGAGGGCGTCGTCGAGCCGGCCCATCTGCTTCAGGGTGAAGCCGAGGCTGGTGAGATAGTCGATCTTCGGCGTCTGTCGGATCGCGCGCGAGAACCACGCAACGGCATGGTCGTGCTGGCCGGTCTGCAGCGCGATGATGCCCATCAGCGCAAGGCTGTCGGCGTGGGCCGGGTCGGCCGCCAGCGCCTGCTCGCAGCACATCTGGGCATCGAGCAGACGCCCTCCGCCGAGGTGATGCAGTCCCGCCTCGTAGAGCGCGGCGGGCGACAGCACGAGCGTTCCGCCGGGGCCGGCCGTTGCGCTCTTGGCGCCTTCCTTCCGGTCGCTGCGGGTCATCGACTGATCCTGTCCGAGGATCGAAAATTCATAAGTGATTCCCGTAATATCGAGAAGGATCATGGTATGGCGGGCGAGCCCGGAGGGCGGAAATACTGGCATCACGCGGTGCGAGGGTCTAACAAGCGCCCCGAAGTCGAACCACGCATTGGACCGGCAGGCGGTGCGGTAGGGAGGGAGCGCCACATGCAACAGCCGAACGGGACGGACAGGCTGGATCTGGCGGCCATGGTGGCCGATCTCAACGGCCTGCTGCGGCTGAAGACGACCGTGATCGGCATCAAGATGTTCGCCCGCGTCGAGGACATGGAAGAGGTGGAGAAGATCCGCCGGCCCAACGCGGTGCACACCACCGACCAGATCGTCAGCATGGCCTCGCGGCTCGGCTGGACAGTCGGCATCACCGGAGATGATCTGGTCGGCGCGCAGTGCCGCGCGGTGATCGGGCTCGGCCCGCAGGACGACACCTGGCTCGAGGGCGCGAACTATGTCGGCGTCTGGCACGGCACGGCGGAGGACGCGCGCAAGCGACAGGAGGCGCTGGATGTCGTGCCGTTCGGCCGCTACCAGGCCATGGCCGTCAGCCCGCTGTCGAGCGGCCGGCTGGATCCGCCGGACATCTGCCTAGTCTATGCGACGCCGGGACAGATGATCATCCTGATCAACGGCCTGCAATATGTCGGCTACAAGAAGTTCGAATGGGGCGTCGTCGGCGAGACCGCCTGCGCCGACTCCTGGGGACGCGCGCTGAAAACCGGCGAGCCGAGCCTGTCGCTGCCATGCTTCGCCGAGCGCCGCTATGGCGGCGTGCCGGACGAAGAGATGCTGATGGCGCTGAAGCCATCCGATCTCGCCAAGGCGATCGCCGGCATGAAACAGCTTGCCAGGAACGGCCTGCGCTACCCGATCGCCCCCTACGGCATCCAGAACGACGTCCGCGCCGGAATGAATGTGTCTTATGGAAAAAAGTAGACCCGCAAACTCCGTCATTGCGAGCGCAGCGAAGCAATCCAGGGCTGAGGACGGGACTCTGGATTGCTTCGTCGCTGCGTTCCTCGCAATGACGGGGCACTAAAATCGCAGCTGATCGCTAGGGAACAAGAATGACGTCATCCAAGTTCGATATCATCGTCTATGGCGCGACCGGTTTCACCGGGCAGCTCGTCGCTGAATATTTGGCCACGCAATATCGCGGCGACAGCTCGCTGCGCTGGGCGATGGCTGGTCGCAGCCTCGACAAGCTCGCGTCCGTGCGCGATGCGATCGGCGCGCCCGCCGATACGCCGCTGATCGCGGCCGATGCCGCCGATCCTGCATCCCTAAAGGCCATGGTGGCGCAGACGAAGCTGGTGCTGACCACCGTCGGTCCCTATCAGCTCTATGGCAACGAGCTCGTCGCGGCCTGCGCCGAGACCGGCACCGACTACGTCGATTTGTGCGGCGAGCCGGTGTGGATGCGGCAGATGATCGACAAGCATCAGGCCACCGCCGAGAAGAGCGGCGCGCGCATCGTGTTCTCCTGCGGCTTCGATTCCGTGCCGTTCGAGCTCGGCGTCTATTTCGTGCAGCAGCAGGCCAAGAAGGTGCTCGGCGCCGCAGCGTCGCGTGTGAAGGGCCGCGTCCGCGGCATGAGCGGCACGCTCTCGGGCGGCACCGCGGCGAGCGCCAAGGCGACCTTCGATGCGGTCGCCAAGGATCTGAGCCTGGTCGTGATCCTCAAGGACTCGTTCGCCCTGACGCCCGGCTTCAAGGGTCCGAAGCAGCCGTCGGGCAACAAGCCCGTCTATGAGGAAGATCTGCAGTCCTGGACGGCGCCGTTCATGATGGCGCTGATCAACACCCGCAATGTCCACCGCTCCAACATGCTAATGGGTTTTCCCTACGGGCAGGACTTCGTCTATGACGAGATGGTGCTGACCGGCCCGGGCGAGAAGGGCGAGGCCAACGCCAAGAAGGTGATGGCGGCGAATGCCGAGAAAACCGGCCCCAACGCGCCGAAGCCGGGCGAGGGTCCCTCGAAGGAGGAGCGCGAGAACGGCTACTACAATCTTCTCTTCGTCGCGATAGCCCCCGACGGCCGCCAGGTCCGCGCATCCGTGAAGGGCAACCGCGATCCCGGCTACGGTTCGACCTCGAAGATGATCAGTGAATGCGCCGTCGGCCTGTTGCGCGACGGCGCCGGCGTGAAGGGCGGGTTCTGGACCCCGGGCGCGGCGCTCCGCGACAGCCTGATCCAGCGGCTGGTGGACCACGCCGGCCTGATGTTCACGGTGGAGGGCTAAGAGCGGTGGAATCCATCCGCCGCGGCCCAGAGAGCAACCATGACGTCGGCTAAATTCGACATCGTCGTTTATGGTGCAACCGGTTTCACCGGCCAACTCGTGGCCGAGTATCTCGCCGCGCGCGGTAGCGGCGAAGCCAAGCTGACCTGGGCCATGGCTGGGCGCAGCCGCGACAAGCTCGCCAAGGTGCGCGATGCGGTCGGAGCGCCGCCTGATCTGCCGCTGATCGTGGCCGATTCCAGCGACCCCGGCTCCATTCGCACGATGGTCGATCAGGCTAGACTGGTGTTGACTACGGTCGGACCCTATCAGCTCTACGGGGCCGATGTGCTCGCCGCCTGCGTCGCTGCGGGGACCGATTATGTCGATCTCTGTGGCGAGCCGCTGTGGATGCGCCAGATGATCGAGAAGCATCGAGATGAGGCGGAGCACAGCGGTGCAAGAATCCTGTTCTCGTGTGGCTTCGACTCGGTGCCGTTCGAGCTCGGCGTGCTGTTCGTGCAGCAGCAGGCAAAACAGGTGCTAGGTGCGCCACAGCCGCGCGTGAAGGGGCGCATTCGCGGCATGAGCGGCTCGCTGTCGGGCGGCACTTCGGCGAGCGCCAAGGCAACAGCGGCGGCATTGACCGCCGATTTGAGCCTTGTGGCGATCATGAAGGACCCGTTCGCGCTGACGCCGGGATTCACCGGCCCGAAGCAGCCACCGGCCAACCGACCGATCTATGAGGAGGATCTCCAGTCTTGGGCCGCGCCGTTTGCAATGGCGCTGGTCAACACACGCAACGTCCATCGTGCCAACGTGCTGATGGGTTTTCCGTACGGGCAGGACTTTGTCTACGACGAAATGGTGCTGACGGGCGATGGAGAGGAAGGCCAAGCCAACGCCAAGTTGGTCATGGCGGCAAATGCCGAGAAGACCGGCCCGAATGCGCCCAAGGTCGGGGAGGGGCCCTCGAAGGAGATGCGGGACAACGGATACTTCGACCTGTTGTACGTCGCAGTGTCTCCCGACGGACGGCGCGTTTGCGCGTCGGTGAAAGGGAAGGGCGATCCCGGCTACGGTCTGACGGCGAGGATGATCAGCGAATGCGCCATCGGCCTGCAGCGCGATGGTGCCGTTGTGAAGGGCGGTTTCTGGACGCCCGGCGCCGCGCTCGGCGACAGCTTGATCAAGCGGCTGGTCGACCACGCCTGCCTGACGTTCACGGTGGAGGATTAGTAGGCTGCGATGTGCGGGCCGATCCCTGCGGATCGGTTCGCCTCGGCCTGATGGGCGCGCGTGGCGGCGATCATGCCCCACATCGTGCCGAGCATCAGGAAGAAGTGTCGCCAGTGGTCGGTGTCGATGATGAAGCTTTCGCCGACGGTGCCGAGGAACGCCGAGAACACCGCGATGTAGGTGCGCTGCCAGGGCACGCGCACGAACAGATAGCGGAAGCCGAGAATGACAGTGGTGAACACCAGCGCGGGATAGCAGATGCCGGACAGCCAGCCGCCCGACATGAAGGCGTTCAGATAGGAGTTGTGGGTGTCCTCGGGGAAGTAGTTGTGGAACTGCAGCGGCCCGATCCCGAACGGCAGGTCGAGCGCCATGTCGGCGCCGAGAATGTGGCGTCCGAAGCGTCCGAAGCGGCCCTCGTCATAGCTCTGGTCGAAGCTTGCCCGCTGCTTGAACATGTCGGCGATGGAATCGATCGAGAGCAGAACGCCGATCAGGACGATGCCGGCCACGACGGCCGCCAACGTCATGAAGATGATGCGGGAGCGCTCGCCCCGCGTCTGGCTGGTGAGCACCATCATTGCCAGCATGAAGGCGGCGGTGAGGACGAGGCCGCCCCAGGCCGCGCGCGAGAAGGCGAGCAGGATGGCGAGCGCCATCACGCCGAGCGCAAAGCTGGCGCGCAATGTCGCGGCGAAGCGGGCGGTCACGACGTTCTGCAGCGCGAGCAGCGCCGGCAGGATCAAGAACGCGCCGAGCACGTTGGGGTCCTTGAACGTGCCGCGCGCGCGGCCATACAAGGTGAGGAGATCGTAGCCTCCGGGCACCAGATGGAAGTAGCCGGCGACACCCGCGAGGGCCGCGATCGCGCCGCCCATCACGAGGCCGCGCCGGAGCATGTCGAGCCGCGCTTCGGTGTCGTCCGACGTGAGCATGGCAATGAAGATCGCCGTGAACGCCATGTACCAGGAGGTGGCGATCCAGGTCGCGATCTTGGAATCGTCGAGCAGCGGTATCGCGCTGATCGTGTAGCCGAGATTGACCAGGACCAGCAACAGGAGGAGCGGCAGGAAGACGAGGCGCAGCCTCATGCCGGTCGCGAAGAACACCGCGGCGGAGGCGAGCGTGACAAGCTCATAGGGGCTCGGTTCGATGAACACGATGGCGCCGGAGACCCCGACCAGCCAGACCAGCGCGCGCTGCAGGGCGACGACGCCCGGAGGGGCCATCGGCCTGGATGCGAACTCTTCGGCTGCTGCCGTCACGGCCATCGCGAACTCACACTCATACGCAACGCACGGCGGGATCGGCCAGACACGCGCGCGAAGCGGACGTGGGCCCGCTCCGGATCCCCGCAATCAATAGGCGTTCTCGCTCTTGGTCATCAGCGCCAGCGGCGTCTTGAGCAGGATGTAGAGGTCGAACAGCACGGACCAGTTCTCGATGTAGTAGAGGTCGAACTCGACTCGCTTCTGGATCTTCTCCTGGTTGTCGATCTCGCCGCGCCAGCCGTTGATCTGGGCCCATCCAGTGATCCCCGGCTTGACGCGGTGGCGGGCGAAGTAGCCGTCGACGGCCTCGTCGAACATCCGGTTCTGCAATTTGCCCTGCACGGCGTGCGGCCGCGGACCGACCAGCGAGAGGTTGCCCTTGAACACCACGTTGAACAATTGCGGCAGCTCATCGAGGCTGGTCTTGCGGATGAAGCGGCCGACGCGGGTCACGCGTGGATCGTTCTTGGTGACGACCTTGGACGCCGTGGGATCAGCCTGATGGTGATAGAGCGACCGGAACTTGAAGACGTCGATGCGCTCGTTGTTGAAGCCGAACCGCTTCTGCCGGAACAGCACCGGTCCCGGGCTGTCGAGCTTGATCGCAAGCGCAACCAGCGCCATCACCGGCAGTGCGAGCAGCAGGATGAGGCCGCCGACCAGTCGATCGAACAGCATCTTCATCACCAGGTCCCAGTCGGTGATGGGAGCCTCGAACACGTCGAGCGTCGGGACCGCGCCCAGATAGGAGTAGGAACGCGGGCGGAAACGCAGCTTGTTGGTATGGGCCGAAAGGCGGATGTCGACCGGCAGCACCCACAGCTTCTTCAGCATGTCCAGGATGCGGGTCTCCGCCGAGATCGGCAGCGCGAACAGCACCAGGTCGACGCGGGTGCGGCGGGCAAACTCGACGATATCATCGACCTTGCCGAGCTTCGGCGCACCGGCGCAGGCCTCGAGCGATCGCGAGTCGTTGCGGTCGTCGAACACGCCGAGGATCTCGATCTCGGAGTCGTCCTGCGCCTTCAGCGCACGCACCAGGTCCTCGCCGCTCTGGTCGGCTCCGACGATGATGGTCCGTCGATCGAGACGTCCTTGCCTAGCCCAGCTGCGGATCAGGTTGCGCAGCACGACGCGGCTCGCGATCAGCGCGCCGAGCCCCACGAAGAAGAACGCGGCGAGCCAGAGACGGGAGACTTCGCTGCCGATCTTGGCGAAGAAGGACAGTCCTATGAACAGCAGGAACACGAAGCAGTAGGACGAGACCATCCGGGTCATCTGCCGCACCTGGGCGCGGAAGACCTGGATCTGGTAGATGTCGGCGGCCTGGAAGCACACCACCGTGCTCACGGCGAGGCCGACGATGGCAACGAGATACTCCCAATGGAAGCCGCTGAGCGGCACCACGTAGCCGAAATAGACGGCGCTGCCGACGACGCTCAGCAGTACGAAATCGGTGATGCGGACGATGCCGGCGAGGACGATCGGAGAGTAGGCGCGGTGAACCTTCTGATTGGCGACCGCCAGGGCCGCCGGCGACAGGCGGCGACGCCGTTCAACGGCCGGCTTGCCTGCCGCGGCCGTCGATGCGGCCGTGGCCGCAGCAGCATCCAACATCGAGCGAGCGTTGATCGGTTCCACAGTCGTACAAGCCCGGATTATGTTTGTTAGTATTTGTGGTCATGTAAGCGCTGATAGCGCCGGGGGAAATTCCCCACCGGCGGGATTAAGGGCCAAATCGGAAGAAACGGTTAGCGATGGTAAATGACGTCAGGTCTTGGTAAACGCCTCGCGGTAGCTGTCGAGCACGCCCTCGACCATCGCCTTCTGCGAGAAATGCTGGAAGATCCGCTCGCGCAGCGCCTTGGCGCGCAGCTGCGCGGTAGCCGGATCGTCCAGTGCGGCTGCAATGGCGTCGGCCAGCGCGGTCGCGTTGCCTGGCATGAACATCGCGTCGTCGTGCGCCCCGAAGATCTCGGGGATGCCGCCGACCCTCGCCGCGATCATCGGAACCCCAGCGGCTCCCGCCTCGATCACGACATAGGGCATGGAATCGCCGCGCGACGGAACGACGAGCAGTCGTCCTTTGGAAAATCCGTCGCGGGCCTTCACATGGCCGATGAAACGCACCGCGGCCGCAAGACCGAGGCGTTCGACCTGGGCTTTGAGCTTCGACATCTCCTCGCCGTCGCCGCCCAAGGTCAGCGTCAGCGGCCGGCCACGGGAGCGCAACTGCGCGACAGCGTCGATCAGCAGATCCGTGCCCTTGATGTGCCTGAACTCGCCGACATAAGCCAGGTCGGTCTGGTCCTGAGCCGGCGTGACCGGGTCGAATTCGCCTGCAGTGACGCCGTTGAAGACGCAATTCACCAATCCGTTGGGATGGCCGATCATGCGCTCATAGGTATCGCGGGCGAAGGCGCTCTCGAACAGGAAGAGATCCGTCCGGTTCATCAGCGCACGTTCAAGCCGGCCATACAGCGCGCCTTTGAGCGTGTCGAGCGGGTAGTGCAGCGAGCCGCCGTGAGGCGTGTAGATGCGGATCGTTCCTGGCCGATGCGGCAGCAGGCGTACGAACGCGCCGGCTTTGGCGCCGTGGCCGTGCAGCACGTCGGGGGCGAGCGCGCGGGAGAGGCGATGGAATCGGCTGAGTGCCAGAATGTCGCTCGGCCAAGGCTCCCGATGAATGGGAACGCGGTGCACGCCGAGTGTCAGGCGAGGCGCGATCTGGGCCAGCGCGGCATCGGCGCGTTCGCCGCCGGTCAGGCTGTCCGCAATGATGCCCACGTCATGCCCGCGATCGACCTGGCCGTTGGCAAGGTCGAGGATGTGCCGAAAGATGCCGCCGACGGGAGCTCTGACCGCGTGAAGGATTTTGAGAGGTTTGTTCTGCGACGGTGCCATGTCGAACTCGCCCGCGCCATCGGCCTGCGCGTGGTTTAGCCAGGCGTCGCTGCGCGAGCTGATCTGACGACTGGCGGATAGAGGAAGCACGGGCGCCTCTCGTCGCTGAATATTGATAGCTCCAACCTCGATAGAGGCTTGATGGTTAACAAAGTCTCACTTGTCGTCACTGCCGGGCAGGTTCGCTCCAGCATTGTGACGATCTGGCGCAAGCCTACGTGTTGCAAGCAGCATTTGGCGAAGGATGACGATTGTTCGATAGGGCGAGGTTGCAGGCGCTCCGGTTAACCCGTCAGCAACCTTAATGGAGTGTAATTGTACCACGTATGGTAGCGGCGTGGCGTAGGTCTCGCGGGAGTGGATGATGCGGTTGGCGTTCTGGCGTGCCGGCGAGAAGACACAGGTTGACGGAGCCTCCGTCCGACCCGTGACAGGCTCGCCATCGTCGGCGGAGCCGGGCCCGGCCGGCGATCTCGATCTCCGGCTGGTCGGCCGCGCCTTGGCACGAAAGCGTGGCTTCATTCTTTTGCCGACGCTGCTCGCTCTCGTTCTGTCGATCACCGCGGTCAACATGATCACGCCGCGCTACAAGTCCGAAGCGCGGATCCTGATCGACGGACGCGAGAACGTGTTCGTGCGGCCGAACGGGGAGCGTACCGAAGAGCGGACGGCACTCGATGCCGAGGCGGTCACGAGCCAGGTGCAACTGGTCCTGTCGCGAGATCTGGCGCGCGACATTATCGCGAAGAACAGGTTGGGCGAGCTGCCGGAGTTTGATCCCGTCCTGCGCGGCGTGTCGCCGCTGAAGTCGGTCTTGGCGATGGTCGGGCTCGTGAAGGACCCGCTTGCCATGACGCCGGACGAACGCGTCATGGATGCCTATTACGAACGCCTGACCGTCTACGCCGTCGACAAATCGCGCGTCCTCGTCGTCGAGTTCCAGTCGCAGGATCCGGCGCTTGCGGCGAAGGTCGCGAATTCGATCGCGGACGGCTATCTCGTTGTTCAGCAGAACGCTCGGCAGGCGCAGGCGAAGTCCGCCAGCCAGTGGCTGGCCGGGGAGATCCAGGGCCTGCGCAAGAAGGTCGAGGAGGCGGAATCGCGGGTCGAGGAGTTCCGCGCCAAGTCGAATTCGTTCATGGGGACCAACAACACCTCGCTGTCCAACCAGCAGATGGGCGAGGTCAATACCCAGCTCAACAATGCGCGCGCCTTGAAATCGGATGCCGAGACCAAGGCGCGGCTGATCCGCGAGATGCTGCAGAGCGGCCAGCCGATCGAGGCGTCCGAGGTGCTCAATTCGGAGCTGATGCGGCGCTTGTCGGAGCAGCGCGTGAGCCTGCGCGCGCAACTTGCGGAACAGTCGTCGACGCTGCTCGACAATCACCCGCGCATCAAGGAACTGAAGGCGCAACTGGCTGATCTCGACCGCCAGATCCGCGACGAGGCCGGCAAGATCTCCCGCTCGCTCGACAGCGACGCGCGCATCGCCGACGGGCGGGTGCAGATGCTGAGCCAGAGCCTCGATCAGGCCAAGAAGCAGGCCACCTCCACCAATGGCCTCGATGTCCAGTTGCGGGCGCTGGAGCGGGATGCCAAATCGCAGCGCGACCTGCTGGAATCGTATCTCGCCAAGTACCGCGAGGCGAACACCCGTGAGTCGCTCGACACGCCGCCGGCGGATGGGCGGATCATCTCGCGGGCGGTGGTGTCCAACACGCCGGCGTATCCGAAGAAGCTGCCGATCGTGCTGATCGCGACATTGGCGACCTTGATGCTGACCTCGGGCGTGGTCATCACCGGCGAGCTGCTGCGCCTCACGGCTCCGCGTGCGGTGGGCCCGGCCGCCCCGGCCATGAGCAGCATGGCCGATGTCATGGTGCTCGCGGCGCGGGTCGAGCCGATGATCGCCCCGCGTACGGTCTCCGCATCGCCGGCCGTTGCACCACCTTCGACGTCGGCGCCGGTTGAGGCCGCGCGTCCGGCTTCGGTACCGCCGCCCCCCACGGCCATGCAGCCAGCCGAGGCGCCGTCGGCCGAGCCGGTCAAGCCTGCGCCGCCACCGCTGAACGAGTTCGAGCAACTCGCCGCCGATCTGCTCGGCGCGAGCGAGGGCGCCCGCAAGGTCACCGTGCTCGGCACGGCCGGCGGCGAGGCCGTCACGTCCACTGCGCTCGCGATCGCCCGCACCATGGCGGCGCAGGCGCGCGTGGTGCTGGTTGACCTCGCCGGCAGCCCGCAACTGCTTGCGGGCGTCTCGGTCGATCCGGCCGCGCCCGGGCTGATCGAGCTGATGCTGGGCGAGGCATCGTTCGCGTCCATCATCACCAAGGACCAGGCCTCGCGGCTGCACATCGTCAATGCTGGCCGTCCCGGCGCCGACCGCAGCCAACTGCAATCGCCGCGGCTCGCGCTCGCGATCGACGCACTGTTGCGCGTCTACGACCACGTCCTGCTCGACGCTGGCAATGCCTCCGACCTGCCGGCCGAGCTGCTGACCGCGGGCGCGCGCGCCGTCGTCGTGCCCGATCCCAAGATGGCTGCCGAGGCGCGCAGCCAGATGAGCGAGCAGCTGCGCGAGGTCGGTTTCGGCGCCGTCACCATGCTGAAGGCACCGGCCGGAGGCGCCAACCGCAACCAGCCGGGGCCGCGCGGCGTCGCCGCCTAATCTTCGGCCCTCTCGTCAGCCTTGGCGGCGCCGCCGCGCGATTGCAGCGCGCCACGCAGCTGTTGTGCCAGACGGAACAGGGCAGGGCTGTGCTTGACGGCATGCTTGGCCCGTCCAACCGCAGCCATCGTCGTCGCGGCGACGCGCCCCCGCGCGGTCAACGACATGAAGCTGTCGAAGATCGGCTCGTCATTCTTGCAGAACATCCGCTTGTAGTCGTCCGATCCGATGCCGAGATCGAGGGCACGAAAATCCTGTTGCGCGTAGTGATCGATGATCGAGCGCATCAGGATCAGTCCGGGACTCCAGCGCGCATTCTCCGACAACGTGTAGGTGTTGAACATCATCGAGAAGCGCGCCCCGTCGGCCACGCCGGCAAACAGTGCGATGATCTCGGCGTCGCAGCGCAGTGCGTGGATATCGATGGCGCGATGCCCGCAGTCGAGCTTTGCCATACAGGCGCTTCGCACGAAGGCCTCGATGCAGGGCTCGGCGAACACGTTCGGCAGCCTCTGCTCGGCCATGCGGATCGGCTTGGTGCGGAAGAACCAGTCGAGCAGTTCGGCGATCTCGGCGTCGCTGCTCGCGACCATGTAGCGGTAGCCGGGCAGCGTCTGCAGCTTCTTTTCCTTGCTCTTCAGCCGCTTTCGGAACGAATTCGACAACAGCGCCGTCGGCGCAGCCCCCGGCGGCATCAACAGCACCGGACAGTCGTTCACCGACGGCTGGTGCGGCCATTGCGCCAGCGGATTGGCGAGATCGCGCCAGCGCTCCGGCTGCTGTGTCAAGGCGAGCAGGTCGACACCGCCGCGATCGCGCAGCCCTGCGAGCAGGACGTCGAGATCGCCGGCGCTGGCGCGCGCGGCGAATTCGCGATCCATCAGCGGCATGTTGAAGGTCGTATGCTTGCCGCCCATGAAGGTGGCGATGCGCACGCCGCAGGCGTGCCGCAACGTCAGCGGCAGCAGCAGCAGCGGGCGTTGCTCGGCATCACGCCCGATGACGATGAACGGCGTCGCATGTTCGCGCGCGCCGACGTCGCGCTGCCATGCGCCGAGCAGATCGAAGCGCTGGTAGGGCGTCGAGACATGTTCGGGGACTTCGAGCGCGCGCCAGACCGGCTCGGCGGCAGCCAGATCGGACACGATCTCCACCCGCGCGAGCCCCGACGGCAGCCGCCGCGCGGGCGCCTGCGCCGTCCGGCTCTCGATCACGGCGGCCATGGTCATCGCGCAGCTCGCGTTGTCGTGGAATTTTGTTGCTTGACGTCAGGAGACCCTCGCAAAGAAGTCTCAACAAAAGGTAATGGCAATGACGTCGTCCCAAATCGGGAATGGCACAAACAAAGACCTGTTCAAATCGGCAGCGGCCACGCGATCTTGACGGCGGACGATCGCTATCATCGGATGGCGGTGATCATGACGCGATCGCGCCACGGTCTGTCCGCATCAGGTGGGCGCGGACGGTCTGGTTTCAAGTGGGATTCGGGGAAGGGGCGCGGGAATTGTCGTCGGACAACAGGTGGCTGCGCAGCGCCCGGCTCGAGCTGGCCTATTTCAGCGGTGGCACGCTGCTCGCGTCGCGCGCCACGGGTGGCGCGGGCGCCGTGCTGCGGTTCGAGCGCGTGCGCCCGCGGCGCAAGGGCGCGTTCCAGCCGCTGAAATGCGCGGAGATCACCCCCGTTTTCCTCGACAAGGTGATCCGGGCGCTGAGGCGCTGGGGCTATGACATCGTCTCGCTCGACGAGGCCTGCGACCGCGCCGTGCGCCTTCCCCAAAGCAGCCGCTTCGCCTGCCTGAGCTTCGACGGCACCGCGAAGGACCTGATCACGCACGCCTATCCGGTGCTGGCGCGCCACGGCGTGCCGTTCACCGTTTACGTGCCCTCGGCCTTCCCCGATGGGCTCGGCGAAGCCTGGTGGCTGGCGCTGGAGGCCGTGATCGCGCGCGAGGCCCGCATCAGCCTTGTGATCGATCATCGTGAGCAGCGCTTCAACGTGGTCACGCCGGCCGAAAAATATGAGCTGTTCGCGTATCTTTCGGCGTGGCTGCGCAAGCTGCCACCGGCCGAGCTGTCGATCGCGATCCGCGACCTCTGCTCGCGCCATTCGGTCGATCTCGCCGCCCTCAGCCGTGAGGCCTCGATGGACTGGGCCGACATCGCCCGTCTTGCCGCCGACCCCAACGTCACGATCGGCAGTGCCACCGTGCACTATCCCGTGCTCGCCAATCTCCGGGATGCCGACGCCCAGCGCGAGATCACGATGGGCAAGGCGGTGCTGGAGACGGCGCTGCGCCGCCCGGTCCGGCACATGGCGTATCCGTTCGGCGACCGCTATTCGTTCCGCCGCAGCGACGTCGTGCTCGCCGAGCAGGCGGGCTTCGTCAGCGCGGCCTCGACGATGCCAGGCGTCGTGCAGAGCGAGGGCCGCACGCATCTGCACATGCTGCCGCGGATCGCCTGGGACGGCCGCTCGCGCTCGCTGCGCGCATTGAAGGTGCTGATGGCCGGCATCACCCTGCCGCGGGAAAAATCCGCGCCGCCGCCCAAGCTCGATCTCGGCTGATCAGCCCTGCTGCCGCTCCGGATCCGGGCGCAGCATCCAGCTCACGATCGGCATCGCCGGCAGCACCCAGCCCATGCCGACGACGACGTAATACACCGCCTGCAGCCAGCCGGAATTGGCGATCAGGGGGAATTGCGCCATCACCATGCCCATCATCGACCAGGCGAAGGCGAGCAGGAGCAGCGCGACGGCGCCGATCAGTTTGCGGGTGCGGATCGTCATGACGGGATTGTCAGCCTCGGCTGGGGCGGCGCGGCTTGCGCGCGATTTCCCCGGGATTATAAGGGCCTGTCAGCCCCGGTTCAATCGAGCGTTCAACGTCCATGACCACGGTTCCCCGCACACGAGATCTCGCCGCGATCCGCATCTGGCTGCTCGCCGTCGCCGGCCTGATCGCGCTGATGGTGCTGGTCGGCGGCGCCACGCGGCTGACCGAATCCGGGCTCTCGATCGTGGAATGGAAGCCGGTCACCGGCACCCTGCCGCCGCTGTCCGCGCAGGCCTGGACCGACGCCTTCGAGGCCTACAAGACCATTCCGCAGTATCGGCAGATGAACGCCGGCATGACCCTGCACGAATTCAAGACCATCTTCTGGTGGGAGTGGAGCCACCGGCTGCTCGGCCGGGTCATCGGCATGGTCTACCTGCTGCCCTTCCTGTGGTTCCTGTGGCGCGGCGCCGTCTCCGGGCCGCTCGGCCGCAGGCTGTGGCTGATCTTCGGCCTCGGCGCGCTGCAGGGCGCGGTCGGCTGGTGGATGGTGGCCTCCGGCCTCACGGAGCGCACCGAGGTGGCGCCGGTCCGTCTCGCGACGCACCTCTCGCTGGCGCTGTTGATCTATGCGTCGATCGTCTGGACGCTGCGGCGGCTCGCGCCGCGCGAGGAGGCCGAGGTGCCGGCGCGGCTGCGGCTGACGGCCTGGGTGCTGGTCGGCGTCACCTTCGTGCAGCTCTATCTCGGCGCGCTGGTCGCCGGCCTGCGCGCCGGCCTCGTCTACAACACCTGGCCCGAGATCGACGGCGGCCTGATCCCGAAGGCGGCCAATCTGTGGATCCATTCGCCGTGGTGGATCAATCTGTTCGAGAACGACCTGACGGTGCAGTTCATGCATCGCATGACCGCCTACACGCTGCTGGCATTGGCAGCCTGGCACGCCTTCGACGTGATGCGTGCCGGCGTCGGCCGCGACGTGGTGCGCGGCGCGCACCGGCTGCTCGCCGCGATCTTGGTGCAGGCCGTGCTTGGGATCTTGACCCTGCTGGCGCTGGTTCCGATCTCGCTCGCGCTGCTGCATCAGGGCACGGCCATCATCGTGCTGACGTTCGCCGTGCTGCAAGCCGAGCGCCTGTCGCCGCGACGTACGGCTGTTGTCGCCGTGCCGCAGGCGGCGGTGGCTGCGGGGCAGGTGGGGTAGAGTTTCTCTTCCGTCATTGCGAGGAGCCGAAGGCGACGAAGCAATCCAGAGTCGCGCGCGGGACTCTGGATTGCTTCCGCCTTCGCTCTTCGAGCTTCGGCGGACAAGTCGCTTCGCTCGCAATGACGTGGAGACATCAGTTTTCATCCTCGCGCGCGATCACGCCGAGCTTTGCCGATCGTTTCACCCTCGAAAACACGCGAGGGCGCGGGGAAGGCCGGATGCCTGGCCGGCACCCATGGCCCGCGTGCAAAGAAAAAAGCACGCGGCGGTCACCACAGGTACGGCCGAAAACACCCGGCCTTCCCCGCGCGATGGTTTTAACGCTTATACGCGATCTCCCCGGGGACCGGGCTGTCTTGCCCCCGTCACCTCATGCGATGCGTGAGCACCGACACGAGACTTAGCGCCAGCGTCGGGGCGCCAGGACCACGCGATTTCGCCGTCCGTGACAAGCCGCTCGTCCGCGCGAACTTTCGTCCGCACACGGCCCGCCACGTCCACCGCATTCCCAATCCCACGCAACTGGACGATCCGGAAGCGCCCCTCGGCTGGACAGGAACAAAAAGAGAACATAAGCTGATTTGCGTCGTTTGGCAAGCGTGGCGTGTCGCGGACATCGCCGGGTGGGGCGGACCATGCAATTCGAGTTCGATTGGGATCCGGCCAAGGCAGAGAGCAATCTGCGCAAGCATGGCGTTGCGTTTGAGCGGGCGATGAGCATCTTCGGCGATCCGTTGGCGCTCTCGCGTCTCGATGACGGATCTGGCGCAGGCGAGGAACGATGGGTTACGATGGGACGCAATATTGCTCACGAGCTACTGCTGGTCGTGCATACGTACACGGAGCTATCGGCAGACCGCGCAGCGATCCGCATCATTTCTGTCCGTCGCCCGACCCGGCGCGAAATCCGCTCCTACGAGAATGGGTGATCCGATGAAGGATGAATACGATTTCTCGAACGCCGAACGCGGCAAGTTCTTTCGCAAGGGCGCGCGAATGCTGCCTCCGGTGCATCTCGAGCCTGATGTGCTCGATCACCTGACCGGGCTGGCCAGCGCGCGGGGCGTATCGTTGACCGAATTGGTCAACACGCTTCTCAAGGAGGATATTGAGCGGATCGAGGCTGCGAAATAGCTCTTTGGGAGTTTCTGCGAGCACCTCATGATGCCTTCGCGACCGCGACACGGTTCGGGCGCGCTCGGACCGCGATCCGGCGTTTCGCGAGGCGTTGTTCCAGGAAGCCGTGAGTGCGCTGCTGCGCGGAGAGGTCGATGACGGCCGCGCCGGCCTGCGTGCGTATATCAACGCAACGATCGGCTTCGAGGCGTTGAGCAACGCGCTCGGGCGGCCGTCGAAGAGCCTGATGCGCATGTTAGGGCCATCCGGCAATCCCACGGCCGAGAACCTGCTTGGCGTGATCGGCGTGTTGCAGGCAGAGACAGGCGTGCAGTTCGACGTGCGCGTCGTGGTCGCGGAGTGAGTTACTGGCGCGCGCGGATCAACAAGATCACAGCTGCTCTCAACCAATGAAGAACGAATACGACTTCTCGAACGCCGCCGCTGATCTCGGCAATATCCGATGGCCGTCCGTCGCAGGCGACCACGGCGGATGAGGCTAGTCTCCGCCGTTGCCGTTGGCACGGATATCGCGAGCTTCAATCGGGCGCATACGCGTCCGGGTCGGGACTGCTGCTGGGCGACTTGAACGCCGCGCGTAAAGCGGCGGGCATCTGGTAGTTGAAGTTGATCCCGGTCGGCGGCACGGGTGACTCGAACCATTTCTTGTAGAGCGCGTCGATGGCGGGGCTCTGATAGAGCTCGGCGGTGACGCGATCGGCGATGGCCTTGAACGGCGCATCGTCCTTGCGCAGCATGATACCGAAAGGTTCGGGCTTGGAGAATGCGTCGTTGCTGATCATGTACGCCGCCGGGTCCTTCGACCGCGCGATGGCGACCGCGAGCTGGACGTCATCGAGCACATAGGCCTGCGCCCGGTCGGTCTCCAGCATCAGGAACGCCTCGGCCTGGTCCTTGGCCGGAACGATGTTGATGCCGAGCTTGCGTTCGACATTGACCTTGTTCAGCTGGGCGATGTTGGTCGATCCGGCGATCGCGACGGCCGTCTTTCCCCTGAGGTCGTCGATCGTCTGGAGCGAGAGCGATTTCTTGGCCGCATAGCGTGTGGCGCTGAGAAAGTGCGTATTGGCAAAGGCCACGAGCTTCTGACGTTCGGCGTTGTTGGTGGTGGAGGCGCACAGGAGGTCGATCGTGCCGTTCGTCATCAGCGGGATGCGATTGGAGGACGTCACCGGAACGGTTTCGATCGTGAGGTCAGGAAGCCCCAGCTCCTTTTTGACCGCATCCGCGATCCGGCCGCAGATGTCGAGCGCGTAGCCCACCGGCTTCTGGTTGCCGTCGAGATAGCTGAACGGCACCGACGATTCCTGGAAGCCGATCGATATCCTGTTCGTCTCCTTGATCTTCTGGAGCGTGCCGGTCAGTTCCTCGGCGCCGGCGGCGTTTGCAGCGAGCGCTGCCGTCAGCAGAAGTCCCCAAATGCGCATCAAAGCCTCTCCTCGCAGCAATCCTCTTCGCGCGTGCAGCGTTGCACGCGCAGCGACGATGCAGCCTCGCTGCGTCCAGCCTGGATGAAAAGGGATAAAACCGCCTTCTTTCTCATTCCTGGAGGTGATGGATCGCCGCGCCGGGCGTCGTCGCCGGGTTCACCTGCCCGGTCTAACCTTCGAGTTGACGGCCGAAATCGCAGGTCTGGCGCGCCAGCTCCGCTACGGCGGCCGCGAAGGCCGAGGGTCTGTCGTTGCGATACATGGCCGCATAGGGCACGGCCGGCAGCGTCGGCTTGACGGGCAGGATGACCAGCTTCTTCTGCTCGAAGAGAGGACGAAAACAGCGTTGCGGAAGATAGCTGATGCCGAGGCCGGCCACGGCGAGCCCGACCAGCGCGGTCAGATTGTCGACCGAGATGGCGCGCTTGAACGAGACGCCGTTGGCCGCGAGCCATTTGTTGACGAAGAGGCCGGAGCCCGAGCGACGGCCCTGCATCAGAATCGTATGATGACCAAGCTCGTCGAAATCGAGGCTCCGGCGCGCTCTGACCAGGCCGGGGCGCGCCGTCCACACGTTCTGCACTTCGGCAAGCCGCACCGACGTCACCTCCGGGTCGGAGAAGACGTCCGGGATGACGACGAGATCGAGGCTGCCCTCGATCAGCCGATCGTAGAGGCTTCGGGAGGTTTCGACTTCAGGCTCGATCATCACCGCCGGATGGGCTTCGCGAATCGCCGAAACCAGACGCGGCAGCCATGTCAGCGCTGACAGCTCCGTCGCCCCAAGCCGCAGGCGGCGGGCCGGTGACTGCCGGCCGTCCTTCAACTCCAGGATCTGGTCCTGCAACGCCAACATCTGTCGGCCAAGAGCAAGAATCTGCTCGCCACGTTCGGTCAGACGAGCCCCGCGCTGGCTGCGATCAAACAGCGGAACGCGCGCGGAGGCCTCCAGCTCCTGGATGCGCTTCGAGATCGCCGATTGCGTCGTGTTCAGCTTGGCCGCGGCGCGTTCGAACGTGCCAAGCTCCGCGATCCAGTTCAAAGCTTCCAGCTGCTTCAGGGTGACCATTTTTCGCATTCAAAAAAGAGATGGATTGATATCTCCATTTATCGGTTTTCTGAATTCAAGACGAGTCCTACACCGCCGAGGCGGGTCGCTATCGGGCGACGCTCTGGACTGTGCAAGACGGGGAGCGAGAATGGGTGAGGGACAAGCGCAGCCTGGTGCGCCGATCGATGCGGCGGTCGTCGCCGCGTTCAAGAGCGTTTCCACGGCCGTGATCAGTGACAACCTTCAGCGGTTGCCTGGTGCAGCCAGTCTACGGCCATTCTATACGGGCTCGCCGATGGCCGGGATCGCGCTGACCGTGAATACGGCGCCGGGGGATAATCTCTTCATTCATCGCGCGCTCGATCTCATCACGCCCGGCGACGTCCTCGTCGTCAATGGCGGCGGCGACGAGACGCGGGCATTGGTCGGCGAGATCATCGCCGCCATCGCGAGGGAACGCGGCGCGGCCGGGATCGTCGTCGACGGCGCGATCAGGGATTCCGGCGTGCTGATGAAGTCCGACTTCCCCGTGTTCGCGCGTGCGGTCAATCACCGTGGCCCCTACAAGAACGGTCCGGGTGCGATCAACGTGCCGGTGTCGATTGGCGGCATGATCGTCACGCCAGGCGATATCGTGGTTGCCGACGCCGACGGAGTGGTCGCTTTCGCGCCGGCGATCGCACCCGAACTGCTCGCCTCCGCCCGCGCGCAGGAGCAGCGTGAAGCCGAAATCCTGGCGAGCATCCGCGCGGGGCGCTATGGCGGTGCCTACGCAAAATAGGCGTCTATTGCGGTCATCCGTACGAGCCTTGGCGGTATGCGGGACCTCGTCCTCGTCGTCCCGGATGTCGCTTCGCTCATCCGGGCTACTTACATGCCAACGGCACCCCGCTCAGCAATACCCATACACGCCACACGCGTAGGGCAGGCGGAACATATAGTTGGTATAGCCTTCGCCGCCGTAATAGGGACCCTGGTAGTCGTAGGAGAAGGCGCGGCCGTAATAGCCGGGCAGCTCCTGGCGGCCGAACAGCAGCGGCGTCGAGGGCCACATCGGGGAGATCAGCGAGTCCTGGTCCCTGACGACGACGACCGTCGGCGGCGGCGCTCTCACGGCGCGGCGGGCCTTGGTGTGCACGATCTTGTCGTGGACGGCCGGCAGGTCGGCCGCGAGCACGACGCCGTTCGCCGCGATGGCCGCCAGCAGCATCATGATCACCAACGTTCGCATCCTGCTCTCCTCGACTTCTGCTCGGGTGGCGTCGGCGCTTCGCGATACATCCACCGCTGCTTTCACGCGGGTCCGGAAGGCGATTCCACGGGCGGCAGGATGAGCCGGGTATGGTTAACGAAATCCTTCCGGCATCCGACAGTTGGCTGCAATCATCCGTAGAAGGACGGGCATTTTCAGCTTTTGTTAAGTTCTGCGGGTGCAAGCTTACTGCTGCCGGCGATTTTGAAGGTCGGCCGAATGCAGCCCGGCCGCTGCGTCCGGGCGCGAAAATCTCTGCTGCATTTCATCAGAGTCTCAGACCAGAAGGTTTCGAGCATGTCGGTGATCATGTTTTCGGCGTCGGCGCGCCAAAATCTCAAATCACGGACCGGCTCAGTCAACGCTGAACTCGCTGCCATCGACGAGGGCGCCGCCGGCCTGCAGGCGCTGTCGGCGAGCCGGCTGATCGCGGCCTCCGCGCTGCCTCTGGCCGGCCAGATGCACGCGCGCCTGTTGCAGCTGATGGGATGATCACCTGGAGTTAACGAGGGCGCGGTCCGAGAAGCCGGCAACGGCCCGGCCGTGGGACGAAGGAGAGCGCGGAAGCCCAAGGGGGCCGCCCGCGCTCTCTTTGTTTTCGGGGCCGCTTGCTGCCTCAGCTGTCAGTTGTTCGTCATGCGCGGGCTTTTCCCGCCTGCGGGGCCGAAGCCCCTTCGGCGCGGCGACGGCCCGCGCATCCACGTCGTCATTGCCGAGGCAAAGACATGAATGGCCGGGACAAGCCCGGCCATGACGTGGTGAGAGATGCGCTCGTCATGCCGCATGTCGACGCGCGGCGCGATCCGTGGAGCGAAACGCGCCTTACGCGCTCAGCGCCTGCTCCAGGTCGGCGATCAGGTCTTCCTTGTCCTCGATGCCGACGGAGATGCGGACGATGTCGGGGCCGGCGCCGGCCTTGATCTTCGCCGCGTCGTCGAGCTGGCTGTGCGTGGTCGAGGCCGGGTGGATCACCAGCGAGCGGGTGTCGCCGACATTGGCGAGATGCGAGAACAGCTTCAGGTTCGACACCAGCTTGACGCCGGCGTCGTAGCCGCCCTTGAGCGAAAAGGTGAACACGGCACCAGCGCCCTTCGGGCAGTATTTGCGCGCCAACGTGTAATACTTGTCCTCGGGCAGGCCGGCGTAGTTCACCGAGGCCACGCCGGGATGCTTGCTGAGATATTCGGCGACCGCCTTGGCGTTGTCGCAGTGCTTCTGCATGCGCAGCGGCAGGGTCTCGATGCCGGTCAGGATCATGAAGGCGTTGAATGGCGACAACGCCGGTCCGAGATCACGCAAGCCCAGCACGCGGCAGGCGATGGCGAAGGCGAAATTGCCGAACGTCTCGTGGAGCCGGATGCCGTGATATTCCGGACGCGGCTGCGTCAGCATCGGGTATTTGTCGCCGCTGCCGGCCCAGTCGAAGGTGCCGGCGTCGACGATGACGCCGCCGATCGAGTTGCCGTGGCCGCCCAAGAACTTGGTCAGCGAGTGCAGGACGATGTCGGCGCCGTGATCGATCGGGCGGATCAGATAGGGCGAGGCCAAGGTGTTGTCGACGATCAGCGGCACGCCCGCCTTGCGCGCCACCTGCGCGACCGCCTCGATGTCGGTGATGGTGCCGCCGGGATTGGCGATCGACTCGATGAATACAGCCTTGGTGCGTGGGCTCACCGCCGCCTCGAAGCTCGCGACGTCATCGGTGTCGGCCCACACCACGTTCCAGCCAAAGCTCTTGAACGAATGCGTGAACTGGTTGATCGAGCCGCCATAGAGTTTTCGCGCGGCGATGAACTCGTCGCCGGGGGACAGCAACTGCTGCAGCGCCACGACCTGCGCGGCATGGCCCGAGGCAACGGCAAGCGCGGCGGTGCCGCCCTCGAGCGCGGCGACGCGCTCCTCCAGCACGGCGTTGGTCGGGTTGCCGATGCGGGTGTAGATGTTGCCGAATGCCTGCAGCCCGAACAGCGAGGCGGCGTGGTCGGCATCGTTGAACACGAACGACGTGGTCTGGTAGATCGGCGTCGCCCGCGCGCCGGTGGTCGGGTCGGGCTGGGCGCCGGCGTGAATGGCAAGGGTGGCAAATCCCGGGGGACGTTCGGTCATGGTGTTTCCTCTTGGCTTGATCCGTTGCGCGCCGGCGCCGGCTGGCGCAGGGATCGATGATGGGAGACGGTGTCGATAGCGCGCATCGTGCGCCTCCGCGTCATCCCGGCGGAGGACATTTGCCAGCGGCCAGGATGGCGTCAAGGCTGCCGGCGCCGATCGCTCCGATTTGAAATGCGCTGCTGTGTCGCGCCGTCGTCGCGACACGTTCCTTTCGCAGATGCGTCAGGCGGGATCGCTTCTGTTCTTCGCGGCGCGGTCGGCCGCGGCCGTCGTGCCGCCGCCGACGCTGGTGCGGTTCAGCGACAGCCGCATGCCTTGGGTCGGGATCGGCGCGCGCTTGGCGCTGATGGTGCGCGAGTTGACGCCCATCCAGGAGATCTCCGACGACAGCCGGCCATATTCGATCTTGGGGCAGCGGTTCATCACGACCTTCAGTCCAGCGGCCTCGGCCTTTTCGGCCGCCGCATCGTCACGCGCGCCGAGCTGCATCCAGATCACCTTCGGCAAAGGTGAGAGCTTCAGCGCCTCGTCGACGACGGGCATGATGTGCTGCGAGCTCCGGAAGATGTCGACCATGTCGAGCGGGCGGCCAATGTCGGCGAGCGAGGCGACGAAGGGGCGGCCCATCAGGCTCTTGCCGACATGGCCGGGGTTCACCGGGATCATGTCGTAGCCGCGCTGCACCAGATATTTGAAGGCGAAGAAGCTCGGCCGGATCTCCGACGGCGAGGCGCCGACCATCGCGATCACCTTCACGCCGTTGAGAATGCCGCGGATGTAGTCGTCGGGATAGGTGTCGTGATTCATGGCGGGACGCTTCTATTAGTTATTGTCATTCCGGGGCGTGCGCAGCACGAGCCCGGAATCCATACTCCCGATCGTGGTTATGGATTCCGGGCTCGCCCTCCGGGCGCCCCGGAATGACGAGCCAGTTTCAGTTTCTGTCATTGCGAGGAGCACTTGCGACGAAGCAATCCAGGGGCTCGAGCGGGACTCTGGATTGCTTCGCTGCGCTCGCAATGACGAAGGAGAGAGCAGGGCGAGCTTCACTCGTCCCGCCAATTCGGCGTCCGCTTCTCGATGAAGGCGCCGATGCCTTCCTCGGCGTCGCGGGCGAGCATGTTCTGCGTCATCACCTCTGCCGCATAGCGATAGGCGTCGGCAAGGCTCATCTCGGCCTGGCGGTAGAATGCCTCCTTGCCGAGCTTGATCGTATAGGCCGATTTGCGCGCCACTTGTTGTGCCAGCGCAATCGCGGTGTCGCGTTCCGTGCCGGCCGTGACCACGCGGTTGACGAGGCCCAATTCGCGGGCGCGGACAGCGGGAACCGGCTCGCCGGTCAGCAGCATCTCCATCGCCTGCTTGCGGGGTACGTTGCGCGACAGCGCCACCATCGGCGTCGAGCAGAACAGGCCGATGTCGACGCCGGGCGTGGCGAACGAGGCGCGCTCGGAGGCGACGGCGAGATCGCAGCTCGCGACCAGTTGACAGCCGGCGGCGGTGGCGATGCCCTGCACGGACGCGACAACCGGCTTGGGCAGATGCACGATCGCCTGCATCATCGCGCTGCAGGCGTTCATCAGCCGGGCGAAGAAGGCGCGGCCGCGGTCGGCCTCGCTGCGATGCGCGGTGAGTTCCTTGAGGTCATGGCCGGCGCAGAACGCAGGGCCATTCGCTGCGATCACCACGGCGCGCACGGCCTTGTCGGCGCCGATCTCGGCCAGGGCCCGATGCAGCTCTGCGATCAGCGGCTCCGACAGGCTGTTGCGCTGTGCCGGGCGGTTGAGCGTGAGCACGGCGACGGGGCCCGCCATCTCGCGCAACAGAATCGGCGTATCGGCGGCGTCGGCGAGGGCAGGGACGGACATTGCGATTTCCATATGGGCGCATCGATGCAGCTAATGTAACAGATGAGCAACGACGAGAGCAGGGGGAGAGATGACGGCGAAGATGACCATCGCGGAGCTGGAAGCGTTCCTGCACGCGGAATTTCCCCAGGCGTTCCGCACCGGCGGTGACATTTCGATCGAGAGCGCCGACGGCAAGAGCTGCCGGATGCGCCAGCGCTTCAATGAGCGCATGTTGCGCCCCGGCGGCACCGTCTCCGGGCCGACATTGATGGCGCTGGCCGATTTCGCGATGTACGTGGTGCTCTTGTCGGCGATCGGTCCGGTCGGTCTTGCGGTGACCACGAATCTCAACATCAACTTCCTGCGCAAGGGCGCGGCCGGCGCCGATGTGCTGGCGGAGGCGCGGCTGCTCAAGCTCGGCAAGCGGCTCGCGGTCGGCGAAGTCATGCTGCTGTCAGGGGAATCGCCCGATCCGATCGCCCATGTCACGGCGACCTATTCCATTCCGAATGCGTAGGGTTTTCGAGGGTATTATTGCACCATATTTGCAAGCTGCTGTTTTTGTTGCATTAATTTGACGCCGATGGCGTTGACGAATGCAGGCCGCTTCTCTAGAAGCTGCGACCAGTTCGGTGCGTCACCCGCGCCGCATTCTCCCTGTCACGGATATCTCTCATGAAAACCTTTTCGGCAAAGCCGGCCGAGGTCCAGAAGAAGTGGGTCGTGATCGACGCCAAGGGTCTGGTCGTCGGCCGTCTCGCCACGCTGGTCGCCATGCGGCTGCGCGGCAAGCACCTCCCGATCTACACGCCGCACGTCGACTGCGGCGACAACGTCATCATCGTCAATGCCGCGCACGCCGTGCTGACCGGCCGCAAGCGCGAGCAGAAGGTGTACTACAAGCACACCGGCTATGTCGGCCACGTCAAGGAGCGCACCGCGCGCCAGATCCTCGAGGGCCGCTTCCCCGAGCGCGTGATCGAGAAGGCCATCGAGCGCATGATCCCGCGCGGGCCGCTCGGCCGCGTGCAGATGGGCAATCTGCGTGTCTATGGCGGACCCGATCATCCGCACGAAGCGCAGAACCCCGAGAAGATCGACATCGCCAAGTTGAACCGCAAGAACACGAGGGCCGCATAAGATGGCCGAAAGCATCCAGTCTCTCGATCAGCTGTCGCAGCTCAAGGGGGCCGTCACGGCTCCCGACGCTCCGAAGTATGAGAAGAAGGTCGACAAGTTCGGCCGCGCCTATGCCACCGGCAAGCGCAAGGACGCGGTCGCCCGCGTCTGGATCAAGCCGGGCTCCGGCAAGGTCACCGTCAACACCCGCGACATCGAGGTCTACTTCGCCCGTCCGGTGCTTCGCATGATGATCGAGCAGCCGATGGTCGTCGCTGCCCGCAAGGGCCAGTACGACGTGATCTGCACGGTCGCCGGCGGCGGCCTGTCCGGCCAGGCCGGTGCGGTCCGTCACGGCCTGTCCAAGGCGCTGACGAATTTCGAGCCGGAGCTGCGCGGCGTCCTCAAGAAGGGCGGCTTCCTGACCCGCGACTCGCGCGTCGTCGAGCGTAAGAAGTACGGCAAGGCCAAGGCCCGCCGCTCCTTCCAGTTCTCGAAGCGCTGATCGCCTGGCTCCGGCTCCGTCCGGATCCATCAGCTTCAAATACGAACGGGCGCCCTCGCGGGCGCCCGTCTTGCTTTTGACGCAGGCTTGCGCGGGTCAGGCGCTGGCGCGGCGCGCGGTCAGCCATTGGCTCGGCGCCAGCGGTTTCGACACCACGCGGACCTCGCCGATGCTGCCGATGAAGCCGTCCGACGGCGCGCGGTCCCACCAGCCGCAGCCGAGTGCCCAGGGCTGCGACGCGGCCGTCGAGGCGATGCCGTTGCCGCCGATGACGCTGCGCACGACCGGCGCGCCCTCGATGTAGAGCACGGTCGAATTGTCGGCGGGATCGTTGACGATCGCGAGGTGATACCAGGTGTCGAGCATGATCTCGCCGGACCAGTCGGTCTGCGGCTGCCGGGTCGAACTCGACGGCACGATCTCCCACTGCACCTCGCGCAGGTTCGAGATCGCAAACAGGATCGGCGGCGATTCCGGATCGCCGCCGGCGTAGCCCGGCAGCCAGCCGCGGTTGCCGAAGCGGGTCAGGATGTTGCACCAGGCGTGGTCGGCGGCCTTCCAGTTCGGATCGATCTTGATGAAGGCTTCGACGGTGTAGCCGGATGCGAGCGTTGCCGCGTTGATCGGCGCGTTGGCCGCGGTCGTGAACCAGCTGAAGCGGCCGGCGCCCTGCTTGGTCGTGTTGAGGAACTGCACGCTGCCCGGCGCCGACGACAGGCGATGCTTGTCGGCTGTGAAGACGACGTCGGCGACCTGGGCGGCACCCGCCAGCGTGGCGCGCTGCATCGGGTTGGCGGCGGTGAGGTCCGACAGCGCGGTGCCGGCGGCCACGGCCTTGCCGATCGCCGACGACGTGATCCGCCAATGCGCAACGGTCTCGGCCACGAGCGGATAGTCCTGCTCGTTCGCGGGCGGCACCACCACCGGTTCGGGCGCCTCGGTGTAGTTGACGTAGAGATCCTGCTTGAGGCGCGGCAGGATCGGCGTGCCGGCGAAGGCCGGCAGATGGCAGAAATTGGTGAAGCGTGAAAACCGCCGGCGGAAGTCGATGGGAATCGAGAACGCGTGATTGTCCTCGGACAGCCAGGCGCGGTCGAACTGCTTCAGGCTGTCCTTCGGCTTCTCGACCACCCAGGGCGAGAACGAGGCGACGTCGATCTTGTTGGCCGTGAAGTCGAACTCGTACAGCCGCATCAGGCCGTTGCCGCCCTGATAGGCC
Organism: Bradyrhizobium sp. SZCCHNRI1029; assembly: GCF_032487555.1. Classification (NCBI taxonomy): domain Bacteria; kingdom Pseudomonadati; phylum Pseudomonadota; class Alphaproteobacteria; order Hyphomicrobiales; family Nitrobacteraceae; genus Bradyrhizobium; species Bradyrhizobium sp. SZCCHNRI1029. The sequence continues at coordinate 433,904 of NZ_JAUEUK010000003.1, read as the reverse complement.
ATCTGATAGTCGACCACCATCTGGTGGACGGGGTTGTGGAAGTCGTTGATCTTCGTCAGCAGCGCGCCACCGTGATAGTGGCCGTTCAGGGTCATGAAGATCTGGTCGTTGCTGCGGATCAGCTTCTCCCACAGGTACTGGCCGTAGGCGACCTCGAGCGGGCTCGTGCCGTCATTGGCGATGTTCAGCAACTGGTGATTGGCGAGGATCACCGGCAGCATCGGATGCCGCGCGATCATGCTGCGCGCCCAGGCGATCGCATCGTCCGAGGCGCGCCACGACAGCGACAGCACCATGAAACTGACGCCGCAGGCATGGAACACATGCGCCTCGTGCCAGCCGCTCGGATGCCGCTCCAGGAAGGTCCGCTGCTTCGCGGCGCGGCTCGTCGGAAACCATGTGAGATAAGGCTCGGATGAAGCGCGCTGCGCATCGGTGCCCGCGCCCTGGCTCGCCGCGCTCTCGAACTCCAGCGCCGACAGCACGTCGTGATTGCCGGCTAGCACCGAATAGGGCCGGCCGGCATTTTCCAGCAGCTTCATCGCGGCATCGGCGACCGCCCATTGCTGCGGATGCTTGGACTGGTCGACGACGTCGCCGAGGTGGATCGTGAACGGGATGTGGTACTTCGCTGCGTTGTCGACGATGAACTGCGTCTGCGCGGGGTAGGGCGTGCTGCCATATTGGCGCTGATAGGATTGGCCTTCTTCTGACGTCGCATAGCGCGAGTAGAACTGCGTATCGGGAAGGACGGCGAGCGCGAAGCTGGTCGTGACGTGACGATGGTGATGGTGCATGCGCCAATGCGCGTGCGCCGCCTGGCCGGGCAGCAGGCTGGCGCCGAGGCCGAGCGCCGAGACGCCCATGGCATTGCGCAGCAGGGTGCGGCGATCGACGCCCTGCGCCGGCTGCGGGTCGCGCGCCGGATGATCGCCTGCGGCCGCCTTGTTGTTCGATGAATCGTCTTCGAAAGACATCCTTGTCCCCACCTCGAGCGGCGGATCGCGCCGCGGTCGGGACGTGTTAGGGAGAGATGATCTCAAATTTGAGAAGGTTTCTTATCGTTTCGATGAGTGTTCGCCGCAGGACGGGAAACCATTGATTCCGCACGATGGGGCGCACAACTATCAATGAATGACGCTGTGCCGTGTACAATCAGGGCGGGCGGTCGCGCGGATTGCCCCGGCATTTTTGAATCCTGTTTGCAGATTTCTTGCGCAGCAATTTGCTGACGAGTTGTGCCGAGCTTTTCGAGAAAACTTGGTATCCCAGGCAAACCTCTTTCCAACAAACCGCCCGCTAGGTTGATCGCGATAAGGCCGCGCTAACCCTGAATTTCCGCGCCGCCGCAGCAAGCGAGGTGATCGATGGCGCTTGATAGCATGACGCTCGACATCGTAGCGACCATGGTCGCAGCGCTGCTTGGCGCTATGTTGCTCCACTTCGGCCGGCAGGAGAACACGCCGGCGCTGCGCTGGTGGGGCGCGGCCTACGTCCTCGGCGCGGTCGCGATCGCGCTGTGGACCTTGATCGGCGAGCTCTACGGCGAGGTGGTGTCGCTGTTCCTGAGCTCCATCGGCCTGATCGCCACCGCCATGGTGTGGAACGCCGCGCGCGTGTTCCACGGCAAGCCGGCGAGCGTGCCCGGGCTCGTGCTCGGCGCGACGGTCTGGATCGCCAGCGGCATGCTGCTCGATGCGTCGGCGCAGGCGCTGCGGCTGACGATCGGCGCAGCGATCGTCGTGATCTACGCCATGCTGACCGCGGCCGAGCTGTGGCAGGAGCGGCGGCGGACCCTGCACAAGCGCTGGCCGGCGCTGATCGTACCGGTGATGCATGGCTTCGTGCTGATGTTGCCGATCCTGCTCGGCAACATGCTGCGCGATTCCGACGGCGCCTTCGCCGCCGCCTGGGTCACGATCTTCTCGATCGAACTCGTGCTGTATGCGGTCGGCACCGTGTTCGTGATCTTCATGCTGGTGTCCGAGCGCATCGTCAGCGCCCACAAGCGCGCGGCGACCACCGACCCGCTGACGGGCCTGCTCAACCGCCGCGGCTTTGCCGAGTCCTGCGCGCAGCTGATCGAGCGCGAGGCGCGCGAGCAGCGCCCGGTCAGCGTGCTGATCTTCGACATCGATCATTTCAAGTCGATCAACGACCGCTTCGGTCACGCCGAGGGCGACGAGGTCCTGAAGCTGTTCGCAAACGTCGTGGTCAACAATCTACGCCTCACCGATCTCTCGGGCCGGATCGGCGGCGAGGAGTTCGCAGCACTTCTGCCCTGTTCCATCGAAGAGGCCATGGTCGCCGCCGAGCGTGTCCGCGAGGCGTTCGCGGCCTCCGGCGTGGTGTGCGAGGACAAGCCGGTCGATACCACCGTCAGCATCGGCGTTGCCGGCGGGCCGGGCGGGACCGATCTCGACGTGCTGCTCGCGGCCGCCGATACCGCGCTCTACAAGGCCAAGCGCTCCGGTCGCAACCGGGTCGAGGCCTCGGCGGAGCTGCCGCTGTCGCTCGACCGCTACCGCCGCCAGCGCGCTGCCGCGGCTGCCAGCCTGCCGCAGTCGGGAGAGGCGGTGTTGTCCAGCTGAGGTGCGGCTTTCGCTCTCCCGAGGTCTGGGCTAGACAAGCGGCCCACACCAGGGGAGGCCGACAGAACATGATCACGGAAATCGCCCAGATCGACGTCAAGCCGGGCACGGAGAAGGATTTCGAGGCCGCGGTCGCGAAAGCACGCGCCGCCTTCGGCCGCTCCAAGGGCTTTCACGGCTTCGAGCTGCACAAATCGATCGAGAAGCCGCAGCGCTACCGCCTGATGGTGAAGTGGGAAACGCTCGAGAACCACACGGTCGATTTCCGCGGCTCGGAGAACTTCACCGAATGGCGTGGCCTGGTCGGGCAGTATTTTGCCAATCCTCCGGATGTCGAGCACACCGAGACGGTCCTGACCTCGGCCGGCTGAGGCAGCGCGTCAGCGCTGCTCCGCCACGGAACACAACATGACGCACGACGATCTGGTCGAAGCCTACTCTGCCGGGGGACGGCACTACCACGATCTTCGCCACGTCCAGGATTGCCTGGACCAGCTCGATCGCGTCGCGGACCTCAGCGTCCGCGAGCGCGAGGTCCTGACGCTGGCGATCTGGTGGCACGACGCCGTGTATGATCCCACGCGGTCCGACAATGAAGAGCAGAGCGCCATCCTTGCCGAGCGTCACGTCGCGCCCGAGCTGCGCGACGAGGTCGGACGCCTGATCCGGCTGACCCGGACGCACCATGTCGCGCCCGACGATCGGCTTGGCGCGCTGCTCGTCTCGATCGATCTCGCCATTCTCGGCGCCGACGAGGCCAGCTACGACGTCTACGCGGATGCGATCCGGCGCGAATATGCGCATGTGCCGGACGACGCCTACCGCGCCGGGCGCGCGGCGGTGCTGGAGCGGTTCGCGCGGCGCCCCGTGATCTATCCAGATGCGGGCTTTGCCGCTGCGCTCGACCAGAAGGCGCGGGCCAACCTCGCGCGCGAGCTGCGCGGCCTTCGATCATAAGCAGGATCGGCTCAGGCGTTTCGCGCGGCCGCGTCGCCGCGGCAATGCAGGCTGCGCAGCATCGCATGTGCTGATAGCGCTTGTCTTTTGCCGTGGCCCGACATGCAATGGGATGACATGCGCGTCGCCATGACGTGCTCCTCATTTTCTGGAACTCCGTCATGCCGATCATCAACCGCGCCGCCGAGCTGGCGGAAGACGCCAAGGTCTGGCGCCGCGATTTCCACCAGCATCCCGAGCTCCAATATGAGGTGCATCGGACGGCCGGGCGCGTCGCCGAGCTCTTGACCTCGTTCGGTGTCGACGAGGTTGTCACCGGCATCGGCCGGACCGGCGTCGTCGGCGTCATCCGCGGCCGCGAGTCGTCGCCGCGGGTGATCGGCCTGCGCGCCGACATGGACGCGCTGCCGCTGCAGGAGGTCAGCGACATCCCGCACAAGTCCACCATTCCCGGCAAGATGCACGCCTGCGGCCATGACGGCCACACCGCGATGCTGCTGGGCGCGGCGCGCTATCTCGCCGAGACGCGCAACTTCGCCGGCACGGCCATCGTCATCTTCCAGCCAGCCGAGGAGGGTGGGGCCGGTGGCCGTGCGATGGTCGAGGATGGCCTGATGGAGCGCTTCGGCATCGAGGAGGTCTACGGCCTGCACAATGCGCCGGGCCTGCCGCTCGGAACGGTCGCGACGCGCACCGGCGCGGTGATGGCCGCTGCCGACACCTTCGAGGTGCGTCTGAAGGGGCTTGGCGGCCATGCGGCCCGGCCGAACAAATGCGTCGATCCGATCATCGCCGGCGCGCAGATCGTGACCGCGCTGCAGACGATCGTGGCGCGCAACGTCGATCCGGTCGAAAGCGCGGTGCTGTCGATCACGCGCTTTCACGCGGGGACGACCGCCGACAACATCATTCCGCAGACCGCCGTCATCGGCGGCACCGTGCGCACGCTCGATGAGGACATCCGCCGCTTGATGGACGAACGCTTCAAGGGCCTGGTGACGGCGCTCGCAAGCGGCATGGGCGTGGAGGCGGAAATCGACTACGAATGGGGCTATCCGGTCGTCATCAACCATGCGGAGCAGACCGCGTTCGCGGCCGACGTGGCGCGCAGCGTCGTCGGGCCGGAACAGGTCATCACCGACATGCCGCCCCGGCTCGGCGGCGAGGACTTCGCCTACATGCTGCAGGCGCGGCCCGGCGCGTTCGTCTTCATGGGCATCGGCGATGGGGCCGGCGTGCATCACCCGGAATATGATTTCAACGACGACGTGATCCCGCACGGCATCAGCTATTGGGCCAAGCTGGTCGAGACCGCGATGCCGGCCGGCTGAGCGGGCTCTGACCGGGCCTCAGATCGCGGCCGCGGCGTCCTCGGTGCGGCGGTCGCTCTTGAAATAGTCGATCATGACCTTGGCGATCGCCATCAGCGGCAGCGCCAGGGTCAGGCCCCAGACGCCGAACACGATGCCGAGCAGGATCTGGAACGCAAACAGCGTGGCCGGCGGGATGTCCAGCGCCTGGCGCTGGATCAGCGGCGTCAGCACGTAGCTCTCCATCGCGTGCACGCCGAGGAACAGCACGAAGGCGCTGACCGCAGCGACCCAGCCGGAGGCGAGGCTCGCCAGCACCACGATGACGCCGGCGATGATCGCGCCGACGGTCGGAATGAACGCCAGCAGGCCGGCCTGGATGCCCAGGATGAACGAGCTCTGCACGCCGATGATGGCGAGGCCGATCCAGGTGACGAGGAAGACTGCGAACATCGTCGTGATCTGGGCGATCAGCCAGCGTTCCAGCGTGTAGCTGATGCGGTCCACGATCACGGTGGCCTGGTCCCGGTACTTCGCCGGCGCCAGGAAAAGCAATCCGCTGCGGTAGACCGCCGGCTGGGCCGCGAAGGCCAATCCCAGGAACAGCACGATGAAGAAGTTGCCGACGGCGCTGACGGTGCCGAGCAGCAGCTTGAAGGTCTGGCTGACGATGGCGCCGCCGGAGGAGGCCAGCGCGCTCGGCGAGGGCAGGCCGCCCGGCAGGCCATGGGACGGCGTCTGGGTCGGTGTGGTCGAGCCGCCATCAGGCGCGGCAGTGGCCGTGCTCGCGGCGTTGAAGTCGAAGAAGCTGGTGTCGATGCCGTTGCGGTCGAGGAAGCCCTTGATGTTGCCGAGCTGCGACTTGATCGTATCGCTCAGCACCTTGGCCTGGTCCGCGATGGTGGTGCCGCCGAGGAAGACGATGCCGACGAGCACGGCCGCGAGGGCCAAGCAGACGATGACGAGCCGCGCCGGATGCGGCCAGGGCAGGACGCGGCCGAGCAGGCTGGTCATCGCGTTGAGCGCGACGCCGAGCAGCATGCCCGCGAACAACAGGAAGATCGCAGCCGCGTAATACCAGGTGAAGGCCATGCCGGCCATGAACAGGGTTACCCCGATGCCGCCCACGGCAATGGCCCAGGCCAGGTCGCTGCGGGCCTGGAGGCGTGGGTCGGCGGGGGCGGTCATGAGGCATCCTCTGTGCTGATCGGCCCCCACACATTGGCGAAAACGGCTGGCGGATCAAGCACAGGCTTGGGGAAGCGGGGTGCTGCAGGACGCTTGCGGGGGTGTCGGAATTGGCATTGGGGACCCGCGTGGCCATATGTTGATCCTGCCGTGCGACGCAGGCATGATTTGTGCCTGCCACACTGGCGGACGCGGCCGCCAACGGCCACATAAGAGGGGAGAGAAACAAAAACAATGAAACGTCCGGTGGTCGGCGTGATCGGCAACAGCCATCGCGTCGAGAACAGGTTCACCGTGCAGATGGTGGGCGAGCGCAACCTGAGCGCCGTGGCCGAGGTCGCGGGCGCGCTACCGCTGATGTTTGCCGGCGTTCCCGAGATCACCGACATCGCCGCGCTGCTCGATGTCGTCGACGGCGTGGTGCTGACCGGCGCCCGCGCCAACGTGCACCCGACCCGCTTCAACACCGAGCCGAGCCTCAAGCACGAGCCCTACGACGTCCATCGCGACGAGGTCGCGCTGCAGCTGTCGGAAGCCTGCGTCTCCAGAGGCATCCCGCTGTTCGGCATCTGCCGCGGCTTGCAGGAGATGAACGTCGCCTTCGGCGGCTCGCTGCATCCGGAGATTCGCGAAATTCCCGGCCGCATGAACCACCGCATGCCGAGGCTGGAGAACGGCGAGATCCATCCCGATCCCAACGTCGTGTTCGCCGATCGCCACGAGGTGCGGCTCGCGCCGGGCGGTGCCTTCGCCAGCATCCTCGGTTGCGACAGCATCAAGGTCAATTCGCTGCATGGTCAGGGCATCCTGGAGCCGGGCGACCGCGTCGTGATCGAGGGCATCGCCGAGGACGGCACCATCGAGGCCATCCGCATCGCGGACGCGCCATCCTTTGCGCTCGGCGTGCAATGGCATGCCGAATATGACCCGCAGAAGAACCCGATCAATCGCAAGCTGTTCGAGGCGTTCGGTGAGGCGGTGAGGAAGCGGCATCTGTCATCCTGACGTCGGGGCTGAACCGGGTTTCCAAAACGGCAGACGAAGCTGCAGAGACGGCTCATCGTGAGCTCGTCACAAGGAATCCGTGATGCGCCACGTCCTGACTGTCGCCATTGTGCTCCTCGCCGCTCCGGCCTTGGCCCAAGGCACGCCGCCGATGGAAGGCCCGATCACCTGCTCGTCGCCGGTCGCGGCCACCGATTCGGCAAACAGCCTCAAGCAGCGCTATGGCGACGAGGCCGTGGTTCAGGATCTGCCGGGCGCCGAGGGCGAGACCTACAAGGGCCTCGTGCTGTTTCCGCGGGCGATGGACCGGCGCATCGAGGTCGGCTTCATCGACGATAAGGTCGCGACGGTGTCCGGGCTCACCTTGCGCGATACGGCCAAGACGAGCCGCTGGAGCGTGGCCGGCATCACCATCGGGGCCAGCCTCGTCGAGGTCCAGAAGGCCAATGGCAAGTCGTTCGTCGTGAGCGGCTTCGGCTGGGACTATGGCGGCTTCGTCACCGACTTCAAGAACGGCGCGCTGGGACGCATCCTGCCGGGCGGCTGCTCGATCACCGTGCGCTTCGGCAAGGACAAGGACCCACCGCGAGCGCTCTCGGGCGATGGCGTGAAGGTGTCGTCCGACAATCCGGCGCTGGTGAAATTCGCGCCCGTCGTCACCGAGATCGGCATCAATTTCGCCGCGAAGTGATGGCTTCATAGTCGCAGGACTGACCGGGATGAGCATGCGCCGAACGAGCTTGTTGTTGATGCTTCTGGCTGCGCCGGCATGGGCACAGACCGCGCCGCCTGCCGATGGGCCGATCACCTGCACCTCGCCGGTGTCGGTCACGGACTCCGCCAAGAGCCTGATGCAGCGCTACGGCCAGGAGGCGGTGGTAGACGACCAGTTGTTCACCGGGGTGGAGGACATCACCTATCAAGGCGTCGTGCTGTCGCCAAAAGTGCCGGACTGGCGTATCGAGATCGGCTTTGCTGACGAGACGATGCGGCGGGTGTCACGTCTCACCTTGATCGCCTCCAAGACGAGTCATTGGAACGTTGCCGGCGTGACGCTCGGCTCCACTTTGGCCGAGGTGCAGAAGATCAATGGCAGGCCGTTTCTGATCCGCGAGTTCTTCACCGATGGTGGCGGCTTCGTTGTCGACTGGAAAGGCGGCACGCTGAGCCGTCCTTTGCCGGGTGGATGCTCCGTCAGCGTTCGCTTCGGCAGTGACGACCACGAGGGAAATCCGATCGGTGATCGCATCGCATCCGACAAGGCGGAGTTGCGCAAATGGGGACCGGTGGTCGAGCAGATCGTGGTGAGGTTTCCCGAGAAATAGCGGCTGAGTGCGCCCTCGGGCCTCATGGTTCGAGACGGCGCGCACTTCTGTCGGATGATCTCATTGACTCATGGGCGCGCGCCTCCTCACCATGAGGAGAAACCACGGCCTCGCGCGACCTCCATCTCCTCATCCTTAAGGAGCTTGGCGATAGCCGAGCGTCTCGAAGGACGAGTCCCGTTGGATCATCGCAGATGAGCAGCCACCAACAAAAGGCGCCCGGTGAAGGGCGCTGGGGGCAGGGGTGGTGCGGCAAGATCTCCATCAGGAAAGCTTGCCGCGTTTCTCGATAGCCACGACAACGCAGCGCTCGTCAATGGGCGCCGGTCGCAGGCGCGTCCGGCGGATTCTCCGAGAGCGGCCGTCTCCTACGGCCAAGCCCAATCCGTGCAGTTCGTCCCGCGCGTGGCGAGAGCGCAGCTCCGCTCAGGGCTTTGCGAGATGCCAGGCGTTGTTCAGGAAGCCGTCGCCTGTGATGTCGCCGGGCTTCTGATCCTTGGCGAAGGTGTAGAGCGGCTTGCCCTTGTAAGCCCACTGCCTGGAGCCGTCGTCCCGGGTGATGATGGTGTAGTTGGCGTCGGCCTTGTCGCTGGCTTCGGCTTTCAGGACCGGCCAGTTGGTCGCGCAGGGACCGTTGCAGGCTGATTTGCCGTCGACGTCCTTGTCGAACGTGTAGAGCGTCATGCCCTTGTTGTCGGTGAGGATGTCACCCTTCGTGCTGCTGCCGCTCTTGGTTGGAGGCGCCGCGCTGGCGGACGAGATCGCCGCGAGTGAGATTGCGGCGGTCAGGAAGAGGCGCGAGATCGAAAGCCTGGTCATTCGAAATCTCCCAATGCATGTGGATCACAGGGATAGAAACTCATTCCGGCCCGATCTATTCCTTGCGCCTGTCCCTATTCGTCATTGGGAGGAATGTCGTACCGCCGTTCTGGCGCTCATGCCGGCCTTGGCATTCGCAGCACGGCACTGCGACACCAATGAAAAGGGCGCCCCGTGAGGGGCGCCCTGGTGTCGTCATCCGCCGATCAATCGGGCTGTCAGCCCGAGTAGTACATGTCGAACTCGACCGGGTGCGGGGTCATTTCGAAGCGCTCGACCTCGGTCATCTTCAGCGCGATGTAGCTGTCGATGAAGTCGTCGTCGAACACGCCGCCGGCCTTCAGGAAGGCGCGGTCCTTGTCGAGGTTCTCGAGCGCCTCGCGCAAGCTGCCGCAGACGGTCGGGATCTGCTTCAGCTCTTCCTTCGGCAGGTCGTAGAGGTCCTTGTCCATCGCCGGGCCCGGATCGAGCTTGTTCTTCACGCCGTCGAGGCCGGCCATCAGCATCGCGGCAAAGCCGAGATAGGGATTGGCGAGCGGATCGGGGAAGCGGACCTCGACGCGCTTGGCCTTCGGCGACGAGGTGTAGGGGATGCGGCAGGACGCCGAGCGGTTGCGCGCGGAGTAGGCGAGCAGCACCGGCGCCTCATAGCCCGGGACCAGACGCTTGTAGGAGTTGGTCGACGGGTTGGTGAAGGCGTTGATGGCCTTGGCGTGCTTGATGATGCCGGCGATGTAGGACAGGCAGGTCTCCGACAGGTCGGAATACTTGTTGCCCGCGAACACCGGCTTGCCGTCCTTCCAGATCGACTGGTGGACGTGCATGCCCGAACCGTTGTCGCCATAGACCGGCTTCGGCATGAAGGTGGCGGTCTTGCCGTAGATGTGGGCGACCTGATGGATGCAGTATTTGTAGATCTGCATCTGGTCGGCCATCAAGGTCAGCGTGTCGAACTTCATGCCGAGCTCGTGCTGGGCCGAGGCGACCTCGTGATGGTGCTTCTCGACCTTGACGCCCATGCGGGCCATGGCGCCGAGCATCTCCGAGCGCATGTCCTGCACCGAGTCCTGCGGCGGCACCGGGAAGTAGCCCGCCTTGGTGCGGATGCGGTGGCCGAGATTGCCGCCCTCATATTCGGTGTCGGAGTTGGTCGGCAGCTCCGAGGAGTCCAGGCGGAAGCCGGTGTTGTAGGGCGACGAGCTGTAGCGCACGTCGTCGAATACGAAGAACTCGGCTTCGGGGCCGACGAACACGGTGTCGCCCACGCCCATCGACTTCACCATCGCCTCGGCCTTCTTGGCGATGCCGCGGGGGTCGCGGTTGTACGGCTCGCCGGTGGTCGGCTCGAGCACGTCGCAGGTGATGATCATGGTGGTTTCGGCGAAGAACGGATCGATCGTCGCGGTCACCGGGTCGGGCATCAGGCACATGTCGGATTCATTGATCGCCTTCCAGCCGGCGATCGAGGAGCCGTCGAACATCGTGCCTTCGGCAAAAATGTCTTCGTCGATCATGCTGACGTCGAAGGTGACGTGCTGCCACTTGCCCCGCGGGTCGGTGAAGCGGAGGTCGACGTATTTGACGTCATTGTCCTTGATTGCTTTCAAGACGTCCTTGGCGGTCTTCATGAATACCCCTCTTGGCTTATAACGTCACGGCCCGGCGCGGGACGGCGTCCGCGGGTCATGCTCCATAGCCTCGTGCGGGAGCCAAGACAACATCGGAAACGGCAAAACGGCCGCGTGCAAGCGCCTCGCAGAGGACACTCGAGCTGCCGTGGGGGCTGCTGGCGCAGCAAACGTTCCGTGGGGGGCCCGGAGCGGACGGTCCGTTGAGGCCCCCCGGTCAGGCTAGATCGCGTCCAGCCCGGATTCTCCGGTTCGGATGCGGATGGCTTCCTCGATGTTGGACACGAAGATCTTGCCGTCGCCGATGCGGCCGGTCTGGGCGGCGCGGCGGATCGCCTCGATCGCGCGCTCGACCAAATCGTCGCCGATCACGATCTCGATCTTCACCTTGGGCAGGAAATCAACGATGTATTCGGCGCCCCGGTAGAGCTCGGCATGGCCTTTTTGCCGGCCGAAACCCTTCGCTTCGGTAACGGTGATGCCCTGAAGTCCCACCTCCTGAAGCGCCTCCTTCACCTCGTCGAGCTTGAACGGCTTGATGATGGCTTCGATCTTCTTCACTGAGCGCCTCCCGGGCATTCCGCTATAAACAACATGTGGGTCATCGTCAGGCTGCGCCCACGCGCAAGTCGTTCGATCATTTCGTTACCGGGCCCAACACTCTCCGGCGGAGGCCCGGTGATTGATTGCCCGACTTGCCCCGTGCCGAAGTGGCTCCACAAAAGCAGGGTCTATGCCAAGTCGTTAACGGGCCCAAATGGAGCCGATATTCAGGCATTTCACCAGCACCCGACGATTCCCTCAAGGAACGTCTAGAATACCGGAGCCTTGAGATTAGGCAAACAGATCAAACATTGTGCAGGTCTTGACGGCGGAGCCGCGCGTTGTCCGAAATGCCCAGGGAAAAGGCGACGTGCCGGGTTTCGTTGCGTCTTGCCAGATGTGCAGCGCCCTTGGAAGTTGCGGGCTGCCGCGGCAATAGGGAGCGCGGGATTCGCCCGCACCGGCTCCGAGGGACGGGGCGCCGACGTCCGCTGCGAGGCGACGGGGACGACATCACGCAGCCGGCGCAAGACGGCGGCTGGGGACGAGAGCGGTAATGGACATCTTGACCACGAGCGAAATGGAGCGCGCCGACCGGCTGACCATCGCGGCCGGCACGCCGGGCTTTTCGCTGATGCTGAGCGCCGGACAGGCGGTGGCCGAGGCGGCCATGGACCTGGTCGAGACCGGGCCGATCGTGGTCGTGTGTGGGCCGGGCAACAATGGCGGCGACGGCTTCGTTGCCGCGGCCGAGCTCGCCGCGCAGGGCAGGGACGTGTCGGTCATCCTGATGTGCGAGCGCGACGCGCTGCACGGCGACGCGGCCTCCGCCGCCAAGGGCTGGAAGTTTCCGGTGCTGCCGTTCACGCCGCAGGCGATCGGCAAGCCGGCGCTGATCATCGACGCGCTGTTCGGCGCAGGTCTCAGCCGGCCCGTCACCGGCGAGCCCCATGACGTCATCGCAGCGATCAACGGCAATGGCGCGCCGGTGCTCGCCGTCGACCTGCCGAGCGGCATCAACGGCACCACGGCCGCGGTGATGGGCATCGCGGTCCGCGCCACCGAGACGGTGACCTTCTTCCGCAAGAAGCCGGCGCACCTGCTGCTGCCGGGCCGCCAGCATTGCGGGCGCGTCCGGCTCGCCGACATCGGCATCGATCCCCAGGTGCTCGCCGAGATCAGGCCGCAGGCCTTCGAGAACGATCCCGAGCTGTGGCAGGGCCATTTTCCGGTGCCACGCATCGACGGCCACAAATACGCCCGCGGGCACGTGCTGGCGATGTCCGGCGACGTCACCGCCACGGGCGCGGCGCGGATGGCCGCGCGGGCCGCATTGCGGGCGGGCGCCGGCCTGGTCACGCTGGCCTCGCCGCGCGATGCGCTGGCGGTCAATGCTGCGGCGCTGACGGCGGTGATGGTGCGCGCCGCCGACACCGCGATCGAGTTCGGCGAGCTGCTCGGCGACAAGCGCTACAACACCTGCATCATCGGGCCCGGAACGGGCGTCAGCGAGCGCACGCGCGACCTCGTCTTCACCGCGCTGTCGGCGCAGCGTCATCTCGTGCTCGATGCCGACGCATTGACGAGCTTCGCCGATGCGCCGGAGCGGTTGTTCGAGCAGATCAGGGCGATGGCCGACGCGCAGATCGTGCTGACGCCGCACGAGGGCGAATTCCCGCGCCTGTTCTCGGATCTCAGCAACAAGCATCCCGGCCGCTCCAAGCTGGAGCGCGTCCGCGCGGCGGCCGTGCGCTGCGGCGCCGTGGTGCTGTTGAAGGGCGCCGACACGACGGTGGCCGCGCCCGACGGCCGCGCCGCGATCGCCGCCAACGCGCCGCCCTGGCTCGCCACCGCCGGCGCCGGCGACGTGCTCGCCGGCATCATCGCCGGCTTGCTGGCGCAGGGTGTGCCGGCGTTCGAGGCCGCCTGCATCGGCGTCTGGATGCATGGCGAGGCGGGCAACGAGGCGGGACCGGGGCTGATCGCGGAGGATCTGACGGAGACCTTGCCTGCGGTGTTCCGGCGGCTCTATGACCGGTTCGGCGTCGAGTATTGATTAGGGGCGAGTCGTCGCCTCAACCACGCTGTCATGCCCGCGAAGGCGGGCATCCAGTACGCCGCGGCCTATCGATTTAGCCACCGATGTCTCGGCGTACCGGATCGCCCGGTCGCGGGTGATGACAGTTGGGGGTGAGGCGGCGACGGCGCGTCCTGCTCTTGGCTGTGCTCACGTCACCTGATATTTCGCCACCGCGCTCTCGTTCCAGGCGAGGCCGAGGCCGGGACCTTTGGCTGTCACCTTGCCATCCACCACCCGCAGCGGCTCGGCGAGAATGGCGCCGGCGAAGTCCAGCACCTCGAGCCAGTGCGCCGTCGGCGTCACTGCCAGCACATGGGCGCTCGCCTCGGGCAGGATGTGGCTCGACATCGGGATCGAGGCGGCGTCGGCTTGCCCCGCGACGTTGAGCCAGCCGGTGATGCCGCCGACCTTCATCAGGTCGGGCATGATGAAGTCGGAGGCGCCGGCGGCGATCGCCTCGGCAAAGCCGCGCGGAAACCACCAGTTTTCGCCGGCCTGGATCGGGATCTCCGAGCGCTCGCGCACCCGGGCATGGCCGGAGAGGTTTTCCTGCGGCACCGGCTCCTCGATCCAGGTCAGGTCGTAGGCAGCAAGGTTGGTAATTCGACGTGTCGCCTCAGCGGGATCGAGCGACTGGTTGAAGTCGAGCATCAGCGCCATGTCCGGGCCGAGCAGGGCGCGCAGGCCCTTGGTCATCGCTTCGTCGGTCGCGAGATCGCCATGACCGCCCTTGGTCTTGATGGCGCGGAAGCCGTGCTCGTCGCGCGCGGCGCGCAAGGTGCGCTCGTCGTCCTTGGCATCGAGCACGCCATAGCTGTCATAGGCCGGAATCGGCCGCGCCGTGCCGCCGAGCAGCTCGACGACGGGCTTGCCCGCGAGCTGACCGAGCGCATCCCAGAACGCCATGTCGAGGCCCGAGACGGCCATGCCGACGAGGCCCTGCCAGCCGAGCAGGCGGAATTTGGCGTCCATGAGTTTCATCAGGTCGAACGGGACCAGGGCTTGGCCCTTGAGCTCTCGGCCGATCTCCTCGACCAGATGCAGCAGCGGTTTCAAGGCGAGCCTGGTGTAAGCGAACAGGTAGGAATGGCCGGTAACCCCCTGATCGGTTGCGACGTCGATCAGCACCAGCGGTCCGGAGTCGATGATCCCGAACGCGTTGCGCAGGGGGCGCTTCATGGGCGTGATCACGGCGCGCGCCGTGACCCCGGTGATGGCGGCAGTGGTCATGGGGACTGTTCCCTCAGGTTCGTTTCCTCACCTGATCTCATACCACCGCAGCAGCCGCGGCGCCGCCCAGTTGGTCGCCATGCTCTCGACCAGGAACCGGCCGGATTGCTCGGCAAGGAATGCAATGCGCTGGGTCTGGCCGGCCTCCAGCGCCAGCGTGTCGAGCCAATAGGGCTTCCAGCCGTCGTCGAGCCGGTCGAGCAGCCGAAACGGCTGGCCATGAAGGTGGACCACATGGGTGCCGGCGGTCTTGTTCGCCAATGCCAGCACGACCACTTGGCCGGCCTTGGCCTGGAAGGTGGGGGCGCCGGCGGCGTTGAACGCGGCGGGCGGTTGCCAGCCGGCGCCGTCGAGCGCGAGCTCGGCCCGAGCGGCGGTCCTCAGGTCCAGCTTGTCCGGCAACCCGTTCGACGGCAAAGGCGGCGCCGGCGGCAGTGGGGCGGCACGGAGCGGCGGCTCGCTCGACGCCACCAGCCGGGCGAGGGGACGCGGATTGCTGCCGTCGTGCAGCAGCACGGCCAGCACCGTCTTGGCGGCGGGCATGTCGATGAAGACGTCGGTGCGGCCGCCGGGCGGCAGCACCACCGCGCCATTTCGAGCCAGGAAAGGCTCGGCCGGCTGGCCGTCGATGGCCATCACGCGGACGGCGTCGAGGTCGGCGATTTTGATCGCAATCACAGCGCGTTGACAGCCGTTGATGAACCGCAGCCTGACCCGCTCATGGGTCCGCAGCGCGATCTCGGGCTGGACGTGCCCATTGACGGTGTAGATGAGCTCGGTGTCTTGCGCTTCGGTTCCTGGCGCAACCGCGGTGCCGTCCGCCTTGAGCCTGAAATCCTCGACCAGGAAAATTTCGTCGCGGTCGACAGTTACCGTCGCGGCCTCATCGACGATGACAGGCAGCGGGCGGATCGGCACGGCGTCGGCGAGCAGCCGCAGGTCGAGCAGGCCGGTCCCGGCGCGCGACGCCAGGGCTGGAATGGTGGCCCGGCCGCCGGGGCCGATCTCCGCCTGCGCCAGCAGCGGTGCGGGCAAAGCGAGGCCGCGGCTGGACAATGCGGCCGGGATCGAAAGGCCATTCGAAAGGTCAAGATCGAGCGCCGTGCCGCGGGCGAGCCGGACCACCGGGGCCGGTGCAGCCAGCCGCCAGAGCGGGCTGGCCGAGCGTCCCTGGGCCAGCACCAGAGATTCGCCGCGAGCGTTCAACGAAACCGAGATTCGGCCACCGGCCCGAGCCGAGCGGGTAAACGAGGCCGCGCCGGCTGCCGCAAGGCCGCCGAGCAGGGCGCGGCGGCTGAGCCCCTCCGACGGTTCCGTCATGCGACAAAACATCGTGCGATGAGGGGGATGCGGATCATGCTGTTTTCCCTTATCTGTGCGTGCGACACGGTCGATCGGCCTGCCGGTGGTGCTTTCGACAGCCCATTTTTTTGCTGCGGACGGTTTCGTGCGTGGTATAAGCCGCGCCGCCCGCGGCACCGCGGCCGGGCTATCGATGCAGTTCACGCGGGCGTGGCGGAACTGGTAGACGCGCTGGATTTAGGTTCCAGTGACGAAAGTTGTGGGGGTTCGAGTCCCTCCGCCCGCACCAAGCGCTTCTCCGGCGTTTGCCCCAAGTTTTACCGGCAGACCCGCTCTCTCGCACAGAGAAGCGGGGCCGCCGATCCCACCGGCGCAAAGCCTTTTGCTGCGCGTCGTCCACAATTGAGTCAGATGTGTCCGGATCGCAAGGGTTCGGACCGAAGCGGAAGAAGATTGACGCCATGCAGGTCACAGAAACCTTGTCGGAAGGCTTGAAGCACGAGTTCCAGATCAGCGTTCCGGCGGCGGATCTCGACGCCAAGGCGGACGCCAAGCTGGTCGATCTCAAGGACAAGGTCCGCATCAACGGCTTCCGCCCCGGCAAGGTGCCGGTCGCGCATCTGAAGAAGATCTATGGCAAGTCGGTCATGGCGGAGACCATCGACCAGACCATCCGCGACACCAACACGCAGATCTTCACCGAGCGCGGCTTCCGCCTCGCCACCGAGCCGAAGGTGACGATGCCGACGGAGGAGGCCGAGGTCGAGAAGATCCTCTCCGGCCAGTCGGACCTGACCTACACCGTGGCCGTCGAGGTCGTGCCGGCGATTGCGCTCGCCGACTTCAAGACCTTCTCGGTCGAGAAGCCGGTGGCCGACATCACCGATGCCGATGTCGATGAGGCGATCAAGCGCCTGGCCGATGCCAACCGCAGCTACGCGGCGAAGGCCGAGGGCGCGAAGGCCGCGAGCGGTGACCGCGTGAAGATCAACTTCAAGGGCACGATCGACGGCGTCGCCTTCGAGGGCGGCACGGGTGAGGGCATCGACGTCGTGATCGGCTCGAACACCTTCATTCCCGGCTTCGAGGACCAGCTGATCGGTATCGGCGTCGGCGAGACTCGCACCCTGAAGGTCACGTTCCCGACCAATTATCTCAACAACGAGCTGGCCGGGAAGGCGGCGGAGTTCGAAACCACCGCCACCGCCATCGAGGCGCCCGAAGACAAGGTGGTGGACGATGAGTTCGCCAAGACGCTCGGCCTCGAATCGCTCGACAAGCTGAAGCAGTTGATGCGCGATCGTCTCGCCGGCGAGTTCAGCCAGGCGACCCGCCAGCGCGTCAAGCGCGCGCTGCTCGACCGTCTCGACGAGACCCACAAGTTCGATGCGCCGCCGTCGCTGATCGACGAGGAGTTCAACCTGATGTGGAACTCGGTCAAGGCCGAGATGGATTCCAGCGGCAAGACCTTCGCCGACGAGAACACCACCGAGGACAAGGCGAAGGAGGAGTACCGCACCATCGCCGACCGCCGCGTGCGCCTCGGCCTCGTGCTGTCGGAGATCGGCGAGAAGAACAAGATCACCGTGACCGACGACGAGGTCAGCCGCGCCGTGATCGAGCGTGCGCGCTCGATGCCGGGCCGCGAGAAGGAGGTCTGGGACTTCTATCGCAGCAACCCGCAGGCGCTCGCGCAGCTGCGCGCGCCAATCTACGAGGACAAGGTCGTCGACTTCATCCTCGAACTCGCCAACGTGACCGAGAAGAAGGTCTCCAAGGACGAGCTGTTCAAGGACGACGACAGCGACAAGGCGGCCTGATCAGGCTGTCCATCGTAGGGTTCGCGACATAAGCGCGAGATTAAGGTTGACCGGCGAAAGCGCCGGTCGTCCAGGTTCCGGCGCTGGCCGTCGCCGCGGGAATCAGCTTGAACAGGGCAACGACCTCGCTTGCGGCGGGCCAGGGCACCCGGTCTTGTCACCGGCAAATTGGTCCATATCTGTGGGCTCGGTCTTGAAGTTCTGCATCACGGGACACCTGTCCGTCGCTGCTCGTTGAAATGAGCCTCACCTGCGGCGGCCGGTCGTCTCAACTGCTGGTCCAACCCTTGGGTGATTCATGCGCGATCCCGTCGAAACCTATATGAACCTTGTGCCTATGGTGGTCGAACAGACCAACCGCGGCGAGCGCGCCTACGACATCTTCTCGCGCCTCCTGAAGGAGCGCATCATCTTCGTGACCGGTCCGGTCGAGGACGGCATGGCGACCCTGATCGTCGCTCAGCTCCTGTTCCTCGAGGCCGAGAACCCGAAGAAGGAAATCGCGATGTACATCAACTCGCCCGGTGGCGTGGTGACGTCGGGCCTCGCGATCTACGACACGATGCAGTTCATCCGTCCGGCGGTGTCGACGCTGTGCACCGGCCAGGCGGCCTCGATGGGCTCGCTGCTGCTCTGTGCCGGCCACAAGGACATGCGCTTCTCGCTGCCGAACTCGCGCATCATGGTGCATCAGCCGTCCGGCGGGTTCCAGGGCCAGGCGACCGATATCATGCTGCACGCCCAGGAGATCCTGAACCTGAAGAAGCGGCTGAACGAGATCTACGTCAAGCACACCGGCCAGCCCTACAAGGCGATTGAGGACGCCCTGGAGCGCGACAAGTTCCTCACGGCGGAAGCCGCCCAGGAGTTCGGCCTGATCGACAAGGTCATCGACAAGCGGCCGGAAGATCCGGCGGCGATGGGCAAGTGAGCCACCAGTAAGCGACGCGGGGCCCGATGGACGGGCCTCGGGGATGTAACGGCGGCTACTTTACCGGCTTCGGTCGGCAAAGGTGCTGAGGTAGGGTCCCAAAAGAGCCGCAACCTTGCCGTGCGGCCGGCAAATAGGCGTGGCAAACACGCAACGCTCCGCTGATTTCGCGTGTTATTGCCGTGTCAAGCCCCAAAATCACGGTAATGTCACGGTCTAGGGTCTGTGCTCCGATTAGCGAATTCTTGATAGTCGGATGACAGCATGATTGGCTAGAGTGTCGAGTTATGGATCGTGGGGGATTCGCGTAGGTCGTGGGTTCACGACAGGTGAAGAACAAGGTGTTAATTTTGGTACGAAATTTGCTCTTTCACCAGTCTGGTCCGGCCCGTGCCGGATCGGGACGAACGAGCGGACAAGAGCGAACCGCGGACGGAGACAGGAATGAGTAAGGTCGGCACGAGCGACTCGAAGAACACGCTATATTGCTCGTTCTGCGGCAAGAGCCAGCACGAAGTCCGCAAACTGATCGCAGGTCCAACCGTCTTCATCTGCGACGAGTGCGTCGAACTCTGCATGGACATCATCCGCGAGGAGAACAAGTCCTCGCTGGTCAAGTCGCGCGACGGGATTCCGACCCCGAAGGAGATCTGCAAGGTCCTGGACGATTACGTCATCGGCCAGAACCATGCGAAGAAGGTGCTCTCGGTCGCGGTCCACAACCACTACAAGCGGCTGAATCACCAGACCAAGCACTCGGACGTCGAGCTCGCCAAGTCGAACATCCTGCTGATCGGTCCGACCGGCTCGGGTAAGACGCTGCTCGCCCAGACGCTCGCCCGCATCCTGGACGTGCCGTTCACGATGGCGGATGCGACGACCCTGACCGAGGCCGGCTATGTCGGTGAGGACGTCGAGAACATCATCCTGAAGCTGTTGCAGGCGGCCGACTACAATGTCGAGCGCGCGCAGCGTGGCATTGTCTACATCGACGAGATCGACAAGATCAGTCGCAAGTCGGACAATCCCTCGATCACCCGCGACGTGTCGGGCGAGGGCGTCCAGCAGGCGCTGCTCAAGATCATGGAGGGTACGGTTGCGTCGGTTCCGCCGCAGGGCGGCCGCAAGCATCCGCAGCAGGAGTTCCTGCAGGTCGACACCACCAACATCCTGTTCATCTGCGGTGGTGCGTTCTCCGGCCTCGAGAAGATCATCTCGGCGCGCGGCCGGTCGACCTCGATCGGCTTCGCCGCCCAGGTTCTGGCGCCGGAGGACCGCCGCACCGGCGAGATCTTCCGTCACGTCGAGCCTGAGGATCTCCTGAAGTACGGCCTGATCCCCGAGTTCGTCGGCCGTCTTCCGGTCGTTGCGACGCTCGAGGACCTCGACGAGAACTCGCTGAAGAAGATCCTGACCGAGCCCAAGAACGCGCTGGTGAAGCAGTATCAGCGGCTGTTCGAGATGGAGAACATCGAGCTCACCTTCGCCGACGAGGCGCTGGGCGCGGTGGCGCGCAAGGCCATCGAGCGCAAGACCGGCGCGCGTGGTCTGCGGTCGATCCTCGAGAGCATCCTGCTCGAGACGATGTTCGACCTGCCGGGTCTCGAGGGTGTCGAGGAAGTGGTCATCTCGCGCGAGGTGGTCGAGGGCACCGCCCGCCCGCTGTACATTTACGCCGATCGCTCCGATCGCGCGGTGGAAAGCAGCGCCAGCGCGTGAGGCGCGCTGGTACGAGAGACAGAAGACCTCGATTTATTGGATCGGCGATCGCCGCGGACGTCATGTCCGCGGCATCGCCGCGTTTCAGCGTCCCGCCGCGTAAAGCCATTTTTGGCGGGTGTTTACCGATACTTGACACCCCCCGGGTCGATAGCCACCTAATGTCGCGTGGCGATACAAATCTCAATCCCGGGATTCGCCTCAACAACGATCCGAAACAAGCGGGCGATATCGACGCGTCAGTGATGTCCGGATCAGATCGCACCTTGTGGCGGTTGCGCACGATGGCGGACTGCGTGCAAGGGGGCTAAACAAAAGGAACAGGCCATGACGACCCCCAAACCCCGGCCGACCATCGTTTACGGCGAGAGCCACGCCTATCCGGTTCTGCCGCTCCGCGACATCGTCGTCTTCCCGCACAACATCGTTCCGCTGTTCGTCGGCCGCGAGAAATCCATCCGCGCCCTCGAAGAGGTGATGAAGAACGACGCGCTGGTGATGCTCGCGACGCAGAAGAACGCGTCCGACGACGATCCAGCTCCGGATGCGATCTACGAGACCGGGACGCTCGCCAGCGTGCTGCAACTCCTGAAGCTGCCCGACGGCACCGTGAAGGTGCTGGTCGAGGGCCTGGAGCGCGCGCGCGTCGAGAAATACACCGATCGTGCCGACTACTACGAAGCCACTGCCGTTGCGCTCGAGGACACCGACGCCAAGTCGGTCGAAGCCGAGGCACTCGGGCGCTCCGTCGTGTCGGATTTCGAGAGCTATGTGAAGCTGAATAAGAAGATCTCTGCAGAGGTCGTCGGCGTCGTTCAGTCGATCACCGATTTCGGTAAGCTGGCCGACACCGTCGCCTCGCATCTCGCCGTCAAGATCGCCGATCGCCAGGGCATCCTGGAGACGCTGTCCGTCACCACGCGCCTGGAGAAGGTGCTGGGCCTGATGGAGAGCGAGATCTCGGTGCTGCAGGTCGAGAAGCGCATCCGCTCGCGTGTCAAGCGCCAGATGGAGAAGACCCAGCGCGAGTACTACCTGAATGAGCAGATGAAGGCCATTCAGAAGGAGCTGGGCGACGAGGACGGCCGCGACGAGCTCGCCGATCTGGAAGAGCGCATCAACAAGACCAAGCTCTCCAAGGAAGCGCGCGAGAAGGCCCAGCACGAGCTGAAGAAGCTGCGCCAGATGTCGCCGATGTCCGCGGAAGCGACCGTCGTGCGCAACTATCTGGATTGGCTGCTGTCGATCCCGTGGAACAAGAAGTCCAAGGTGAAGAAGGATCTGGAGGCCGCGCAGGCGGTTCTGGATGCGGATCACTATGGGCTGGAGAAGGTCAAGGACCGCATCGTCGAGTATCTGGCGGTGCAGTCGCGCGCCAACAAGCTGACCGGCCCGATCCTGTGCCTGGTCGGACCTCCCGGCGTCGGCAAGACCTCGCTCGGCAAGTCGATCGCGAAGGCCACCGGCCGCGAGTTCGTTCGCGTGTCGCTGGGCGGCGTGCGCGACGAGGCGGAGATCCGCGGTCATCGCCGGACCTATATCGGCTCGATGCCCGGCAAGATCATCCAGTCGATGCGCAAGGCCAAGACCTCGAACCCGCTGTTCCTCTTGGACGAGATCGACAAGATGGGCTCGGACTTCCGGGGTGACCCGTCGTCGGCGCTGCTGGAGGTCCTGGACCCCGAGCAGAACACGACCTTCAACGATCACTATCTGGAGGTCGACTACGACCTGTCGAACGTCATGTTCATCACGACCGCGAATACGCTGAATATTCCCGGGCCGCTGATGGACCGCATGGAGATCATCCGCATCGCAGGCTACACCGAGACCGAAAAGCTCGAGATCGCCCGCAAGCACCTGATCCCCAGCGCGATCTCCAAGCACGGACTGGACTCGAAGGAGTGGTCGATCGACGACGACGCATTGCTGCTCGTGATCCGGCGCTACACCCGCGAAGCGGGCGTACGTAATCTGGAGCGTGAGATTTCCACACTGGCCCGCAAGGCCGTGAAGGAGCTCATGATGTCCAAGAAGAAGTCGGTGAAGATCACCGAGAAGACCGTTGAGGAATTCTTGGGTGTTCCGAAGTTCCGCTTCGGTGAGATCGAGAGCGACGATCAGATCGGGATCGTCACGGGTCTGGCATGGACCGATGTCGGCGGTGAGCTGCTCACCATTGAAGGCGTCATGATGCCCGGCAAGGGCAAGATGACGGTGACGGGCAATCTGCGCGACGTCATGAAGGAGTCGATCTCGGCGGCGGCGTCCTACGTCCGCTCGCGGGCGATCGTCTACGGCATCGAGCCGCCGATGTTCGACCGCCGCGACATCCACGTCCACGTTCCGGAGGGGGCGACCCCGAAGGACGGTCCGTCGGCGGGCGTCGCGATGGCAACCGCAATCATCTCGGTCATGACGGGCATTCCGATCCGTCACGACGTCGCGATGACCGGTGAGATCACCTTGCGTGGTCGCGTGCTGCCGATCGGCGGTCTGAAGGAGAAGCTCCTGGCCGCGGCCCGCGGCGGCATCAAGACGGTGCTGATCCCCGAGGACAACGCCAAGGATCTCACGGAGATTTCCGATGCGATCAAGGGCGGCATGGAGATCATCCCGGTCTCCCGTCTCGACGACGTCGTCGCCCGGGCCCTGGTCCGCAAGCCGGTGCCGATCGTCTGGGAAGAGGACACCAAGGTCCCGGTGAAGGCCGATGGCGACGAAGCCGCCGGCGGCCTGACCGCCCACTGAGGTCCGAACTGATCCCAGGAAACGGCGCCCGTAAGGGCGCCGTTTTCGTTTGGGGGATCGAGCCACCGACCCTTCGAGCGTGCGTGGTCTGCCCCCACCGTTCCCGCTGCGGCGGTTTCTCGCTGCCGCCGCGTGGTTCCGGCGTTGATTGAGGATCGGGCAGGGGGTAAAGAAGCGCGATGTGAGGGCGGCTAGCTCAGCTGGTTAGAGCATCTCGTTTACACCGAGAGGGTCGGGAGTTCGAATCTCTCGCCGCCTACCATTAGCATCCGCTGGGACGCACCCTCGCAATGGTGACGCTGCTATTGTGGTGCGTCGATTTTCCAAGCTGATGGCGATACTCTCCAGAAGCGCGTTTGTGCGTCGGGTTTCATCGATCTGCTGCTCTCCAAGCTGAGCCACCTTGCCATCGAGCCTCGGCGGCTGAGCCAAACCCACGTCCCGATCACGATGATGGCGCCGCCGAGTGCTCAATTCGGACAAGGGTTCAAAATCCTTTGCGACAGCTGGTGCGAAGCGCCCGGACGATTTCGCGTGGCGATGAACCGTTCTTCGGCTAGCTTAGCGCGCGGCGTGAACATCGCGGGCGAACCGATGACCGACTTCCTGCGCCACTGCACCGGCGGACATGAGCGCGCCATTCCGGCGGGCACCATGCTGCTCGAGGAGGGGCACAACACTGGGCATCTCTACATCCTGCTCGACGGAGAGCTGGAGGTGATCAAGGCCGGCGCCACGGTGGCCGTCATCTCCGAGCCGGGCGCGCTGTTCGGCGAGATGTCGCTCCTGCTGGAGCAGCCGCACACGGCGACCGTGCGGGCGCTCGTCGATTGCCGGATCTACGAGATCCCGGATGCGCCACGCTTCCTCAGTGAAAATCCCGAGGCGACGCTCGCGATTGCGCGCATGCTGGCGCAGCGCCTCAACGTCGCCAACAGCTATCTCGCCGACCTGAAGCGGCAATATGCCGGCCACGGCACCCATCTTTCGATGGTCGGCGAGGTGCTGCAGAGCATGATCAACCTGCCGCCGCAGCAGGTTTCGCCAGGAACGGATCTGGAATCCGATCCACGACTCTGAGCCAGTCCGGCGCCGCCGTCACGGGCTGCGCCGGGCGTTGCAGGGGGCCGGCGAGATCGATCCATTCGGCTTGCCCCGCCGCCAACCAGAAGGCGCGCCCTTCGTCGGTGTCGAGCACCATGTAGGTCGGCGGTCGCCCGGGTTGCCGCCCGGTGTTGAAGACCCAAGTCTCACCGACGCGATCGAACCAGGACCCATCCGTGATGAAGGGCGACTGGTGGACGTGGCCGGAGATCACCATCGCCGGGCGGTGCCGCGCGATGAAGCCTTCGAGCTCGGTGTCGCCGAAGAAGCGCTTGCCGCCCCAGCTCACCGGCGAGTTGGCCGGCGGCGCATGATGCACCCAGATCCAGCGGGCTGTGTCGCGCGTCGCGGCGGCATCGAGCTGGCTTGCGATGGCGGCCTTGACGATGGGGCCGTCCCACCACGGGCAAACCGAGAACAGCGTGTCGCCGATCAGAAGGTCATCGCCGTCGGCTGCGATGCCGAGCTCGCGGACCGTCCCGATCCAGGCCGCGATCTTCTCGCCATCCGGGTTGCGCTCCTCCAGGTCATGATTGCCCGAGCAGATCATGACCCGCGTCTTGGCCGCCAGGAGCGCGAGATATGTCTTCACGACCACGATCTGGGCGCGAATGTCGACGATCGAGGCGAGATCGAGCGCATCGCCGGCGAACACCACCGCATCAAAATGATCGGCAGCCGCCACCAGCCAGTCGAACTGCGGCAGCGAGTAATGAAGATCGGCAACGATGAGAGTGCGCATGTGGCTCCTGACGCGCCTGATCGAAGCAAGAGCGAGACCAGACCCGGCGACACCAGAGGCTGTCCCGCTATTGCATTGCGCTACGGCGCTCGCCAGCAGGTCCGCGCGCATCTATCGATCCCTCACCCGCGGCGGTATGATGGGGCCGTTGTTCAGCCGCAGCTGCCAATTGCGAGTGTCCATGTCTCGTCGTCCGCGACCGCCAATGACTGTTTCCTTCGTCCGCACCGGCGAACGCCGCTACGCGGTGCGCGCGACGCTCGGCGACGGACACACCCTCGAAATGAGCCCGGCGCCTGGCTTCGATCCCTGGATGCCGCATGATCTGCAACACTTCATCGTCGAAAAGCATCTCGGGATTGACGGCGCCGTATTCGGGCGGCTCGCGGCCGGCGGCACGGCCGGGACCTTTCATTTGGTCCCGCATGCGACCTCGTCCCGCGAGGCCGCGCGGCTGCGCCGCAGGCATGAGACCAAGGACCAGCGCCTGATGCCGGAACGCAGCGAGGACTATGCCCGCTCCGAGCGCGCTACATATGTGTGCTGGCAGGACTGGCTGCAGCAGGCTGACGATCCGGCGCTGCGGGCGCGCGGGGCCGAGATGGCACCGTCGGCGCGCAGTCTGCTGGACGGGATGTCAGCGGAGGAGCGCGCGGCCTACACGCCGGCGCGGCGCGACGCCATCCGACAGGAGTTCGCGCGTCTGAGCCGACGTTGGAGCGCTCTCGCCATCGGCGAAAGTCTCTCCGAACCGTGGTGAGGAACGGCCCACTTTCTTACTCAAGCGCATCGCGGCCTCGTGCCTTGACAGGACAGGCGGCTGCATGCGCCATGCCGGTTCTTGCGATGACCTCAATCAGACAGGGCACATCATGCAATTGCCGGCAGGGGACGACCGCAACGCCGACCAGATCGCCTATTGGAACGGGCCCGGCGGCCAGCGCTGGTCCGATCGCCAGGAGGCGCAGGATATCCTGCTCGCACCGGTGTCGCAGATCCTGATCGAGCGTATCGCCGCGAAGCCGGGTGATCGCATTCTCGACATCGGCTGCGGCTGTGGTGGTTTGTCGATCGCACTGGCCGGGCAGGTGGCGCCCGGCGGCTCCGTTCTCGGCGTCGACATCTCCGCACCGATGCTCGAGCGGGCGCGCGCGGTGGCGCCGGCCGGGCTTCCCGCCGAGTTCGTGCTGGCCGACGCGACCGTGTATCCGTTCGCGCCGGCGAGCCTCGATCTGCTGGTGTCGCGGTTCGGGGTGATGTTCTTTGCCGATCCGGTGGCGTCGTTCGCCAACATCCGCCGCGCGCTGAAGCCGGGCGGCCGGGTCGTGTTCGCCTGCTGGCGCGAGCCGAAGGCCAATCCCTGGATGATCGCGCCGCTGCAGGCGGTCTATCGTCACGTCCCGAAGCTGCCGGAGATGGCGCCGGAGGATCCTGGCCCGTTCGCCTTCGCATCCGAAGCGCGAGTGGCGCGGATCCTCGGCGAGGCCGGCTTCAGCGACGTCGCGCTGGAGGCGCATGCGCTGTCACTCGACATCGCCCGCGGGCAGGGTCTCGAGGCGGCAGTGGAGTCGGCGTTCGAAATCGGCCCCGCCAGCCGCGCGCTGGAGGGGCATCCCCAGGAGACGCGCGAGGCGGCGCGGCAGTCGGTCCGCGAGCTGCTGACGCAGTATGTACGCGGCGACAGCGTGACGCTCGCCGGCTCGATCTGGCTGGTGACGGCGCGCGTCTGACGCGCGCCGGACGGCGCTCAGGATCGCTCTTCCCAGATCATCGCCAGATGGACGATGGTCTGCGCCGCCTTCTCCATGTCCTGGACGCTGACCCATTCGAGACGCGAGTGGAAGGCATGCTCGCCGGCAAAGATGTTGGGGCAGGGCAGGCCCATGAACGACAGCCGCGAACCGTCGGTGCCGCCGCGGATCGATGTCCTGACCGGCGTCAGGCCGGCGCGGCGGATCGCCTCCTCGGCATAGGTCACGATCTCCGGATGCAGATCGATGACCTCCTTCATGTTGCGGTATTGCTGCCGAACCTCCATCCGATAGCTCGAGCGCGGATAGTCCTTCAGGACATCCCTGACGATGTCCTCGAGCAGCGCTTCCTTCTGCCGCAGGCCCTGCTCGCTGAAATCGCGCACGATGAAGTCGAGTCGCGCCTGTTCGAGCGCGCCGGAGATCCCGACCGGATGCAGGAAGCCTTCCTTGCCCTCCGTCGTCTCCGGCGAGCAGCCATCCTTCGGGAGCCGATCGACGATTGCGGACGCGATCTTGATCGCGTGCTCCATCTTGCCCTTGGCAAAGCCGGGATGGGCGCTGACGCCGTTGATGAGGATGGTGGCGCCGTCGGCGGCAAAGGTCTCGTCCTCGATGTTGCCGGCGGTTTCGCCATCCATCGTGTAGCCGAAGTCGGCGCCGAGCTTCTTCAGGTCGACCCGGTCGACGCCGCGGCCGATCTCCTCGTCCGGCGTGAACAGGATCTTGATGGTGCCGTGCTTGATCTGCGGATTGCTGATCAGGAACTGCGCCGCGTCCATGATCTCGGCGATGCCGGCTTTGTTATCGGCCCCGAGCAGGGTGGTGCCGTCGGTGGTGACGATGTCGTTGCCGATCTGGTCCTTCAATGCAGGATGCTCAGCCGCACGGATGATCTGGCTCGGGTCCCCCGGCAGCACGATGTCGCCGCCCTGGTAGTTGCGCACGATCTGCGGCTTCACGTTGGCCCCGGAGCAATCGGGCGACGTGTCCATGTGCGAGCAGAAGCAGATCACCGGCACGGCCTTGTCGGTGGTGGCGGGGATGGTCGCATAGACGTAGCCATGGTCGTCCAGGTGGGCGTCCGAGAGGCCCATTGCCTGCAGCTCGGCTGCGAGCATCCGGCCGAGATTCTTCTGTTTGAGCGTCGAAGGACAGGTCGGCGACGTCGGGTCCGACTGGGTGTCGATCGCGGCGTAGCGGAGCAGGCGCTCGGTGACGGAGTGGGTGTAGCTGCGAAGCGGGTCGGACATGGGCACCAAGAGAGAGAGGGAGAGAGGGAGAGAGGGAGATGTTACCGGAGGTATCAGTATACTAATATATCAGTTATTGCATGCCAGATACCAGGGGGTGGCAGGTTATCAATGGTTTCCGCTCTGATCAAAGATCGTCCGCCAGCTCCCGTGCGGAATACGGCGGGGTCGCGGGCCGGCGTTGATCAGCACCGCCTCGCCGACAGCAGGATTGCGCACTCCGGCGCGCGCCACCTGCAGGATACCGACTCCGGCGATTCGAAGCTCATCTTCCTCGCACCGGTGGCGGGCGATTCGTGGGCAGCGTCCGCGAGGAATCTCCTCTCACTCGCTTCCTGGTCAGCAAGTGCGCCTCGGCGGGGACCGCGGCCGGAAATTTCAATATGCCCGGTCGGAAGCATGCGCGGTCGGACTTGGCGCCCATTTTGCCATATCCGGCCTGCGACGTCGTCGCGAAGCGACCGCCAGCGCCGCCGCCGCGGGGCGGGGTTGCCGCGGTCCGGAAGGAGAGACGCGGGACAGGTCGATTTGGCCCATCATCGTGCGGCGACTAACGTTGGCTGCCTGGGCCCAGCCAAGGAGATCGGGCGTCCTGCATTGCTCCCCCATCAAGGACTTCGCACAGCTGTCGGTTCATTGTCCTTGACTTCGAAACATCGCCCCTTTAAGTCGCACTCCTCCGCGGATTTCGCGATCACGCGGGAGTAGCTCAGTTGGTTAGAGCGCCGGCCTGTCACGCCGGAGGTCGCGGGTTCGAGCCCCGTCTCTCGCGCCATGTTTTCAATGGCTTAGCTTTTGATGTGATCTGTCCGCTGGCGCAAGCAGCGCCGCCGCGCGATCCCTTCCCGTGTACGACCTGGCGCTCCGCCGGACGGCAAGTGCTCCGTCGCCGATTTTCCGATCGGGCATGAAAAAGGCCACCCGGCGGGTGGCCTGCGATTGCTGTCAGATGGCAGCGGAGCAGTGGCCTCAGCGGACGACCATCGAGTCGCTGGAACTCGTCATGGTCACCGGCTTGCCTGCCTTCACGACGTGCGATGCCGTCTGGCTGTAGTCGACGTTGGCGCGGGTCGCGATGCCGAAAGCGGTCACCGCGATGCCGGCGACCAGGGCAACGACGACGATCTTCAGATGGGTCGATCGGTCTGCGGAATGCAGCGAGTGGTTCATGTCAGCCTCCCGGCGTCTCAGAGCGCCACTTTGTTGCCTGGACATGTACCCCCGCTTTGTTTCGATCCCGTTTCTTCGTTTCCTCAAAATGGTTTCATCGGTTGCAGCCGCCGCGGCGGCAATCGGGAGTATGCGGCCGGGGCTAACAGCGCGCGGCGGTGCCGGTATCGACGGCGGCCGTGGATGATCTTGATCCGGTGGCCCTTCGTGACCATCTCCCGCGGTAACGGAAGCCTATCGGGTGACGGTCCCGTCGCCTCGTTTGGATCTCCCGATCGAGCGCTGATCCGCATCCGTCTCCGACCAGCCAGCCTGCGCACACCGGCGTGCGTCCTCGCGATTGCTGATCGCCTCAGCGTCCTGCGTTGGACCGTGCGGCACCGTAATGCTGCGGGTCTGCAATGCGGCTCCTGCACGCGTCATCCGCGGCGCCGTTGCTCGGTGTGTCCGGGTTTCCGCAATGTGGGGAGGGATGACACCGGCGAGACGGCTTGTCTTGCGCGGCTTGGTGCGCTGCGCTAAGGCTTCGACCAATTCCAATGCAACGAGTCTGCGGTTTGCACCGAAACCGCAGAGGAAAGTGGCGCCGATGACCGGCATCCTTCAGAACTATCTCCCCCTCGTCGTTTTCATAGGTGTCGCAGCCATCATCGGGGTGGTGCTGCTGATCGCGCCGTTCCTGGTCGCCTACCAGCAGCCCGATCCCGAGAAGCTCTCCGCGTACGAGTGCGGCTTCAATGCGTTCGACGACGCCCGCATGAAGTTCGACGTCCGCTTCTATCTGGTTGCCATCCTTTTCATCATCTTCGACCTCGAAGTCGCCTTCCTGTTCCCCTGGGCAGTCGCATTCGGCAAGCTCGGCGCGGCCGGCTTCTGGTCGATGCTGGTGTTCCTGGCCGTGTTGACGGTCGGGTTTGCCTACGAATGGAAGAAAGGCGCGCTTGAATGGGATTGAGCCCGACCACGTCCTCGACCGGGCCGGCGATCGCTCCGGCCCCGAAGGGCATTCTCGATCCCGCGACCGGCAGGCCGATCGGTGCCAACGACCCGTATTTCCTCGAGGTCAGGCACGAACTGTCGGACAAGGGATTCTTCGTCGCCACCGCTGACGATCTCATCACCTGGGCCCGCACCGGCTCGCTGATGTGGATGACGTTCGGCCTAGCCTGCTGCGCCGTCGAGATGATGCAGGTCTCGATGCCGCGCTACGACGTCGAGCGGTTCGGCTTCGCGCCGCGCGCCTCGCCGCGCCAGTCCGACGTGATGATCGTCGCCGGCACGCTGACCAACAAGATGGCGCCGGCGCTGCGCAAGGTCTACGACCAGATGCCGGAGCCGCGCTACGTCATCTCGATGGGGTCGTGCGCCAATGGCGGCGGCTACTATCACTATTCCTATTCGGTGGTCCGCGGCTGCGACCGCATCGTTCCCATTGACATCTACGTGCCCGGCTGTCCGCCGACCGCCGAAGCGCTGCTGTACGGTGTGCTGCTGCTGCAGAAGAAGATCCGGCGCACCGGCACCATCGAACGCTGAAGGTTTTTCGTTATGGACGACGGCAGGCTCGACGCCCTTGGGCAGACGATCGTAAGCGCGCTCCCGGGCGCCGCGATCGGCCATACGGTCGCTTTCAATCAGCTCACGGTGAACGTGGAGTCCGCCCGGATCGTCGAGGTCGTGACACATCTGCGCGACGATCCGGCTCTCCGCTTCGTCAACATCACCGACATCACGGCGGTCGACTATCCTGAGCGCGCCAAACGTTTCGATGTTGTCTATCACTTCCTGTCACCGACGCTGAACGCGCGCATCCGGCTCAAGGCCGAGGCCGACGAGACGACGCAGGTGCCGTCGCTGATCGATGTCTTTCCGGGCGCCGATTGGTTCGAGCGCGAGGCCTACGACCTCTACGGCGTGATCTTCGTCGGCCACCCGGACATGCGCCGCCTGCTGACGGATTACGGCTTCGACGGCCATCCGCTGCGCAAGGACTTCCCGACGACGGGGTTCGTCGAGGTGCGCTACGACGATCAGGAGAAGCGGGTCATCTACGAGCCGGTGCGGCTCAACCAGGAGTTCCGCAAGTTCGATTTCCTGTCGCCCTGGGAAGGTGCGGACTATCCGCTGCCCGGCGACGAGAAGGCGACGAAGTGAGTGGGAGCGCGAGCATGAACGAGCAGAGCCCGGCCCTCCGCAACTTCACGATCAATTTCGGCCCGCAGCATCCGGCGGCCCATGGCGTTCTGCGCCTGGTGCTGGAGCTGGACGGCGAGGTGGTCGAGCGCGTCGATCCGCATATCGGCCTGCTGCATCGCGGCACCGAGAAGCTGATCGAGACCAAGACCTACATGCAGGCGATGCCCTATTTCGATCGGCTCGACTACGTCGCGCCGATGAATCAGGAGCATGCCTTCTGCCTCGCCGCCGAACGCCTGCTCGGCATCGAGGTTCCGCGCCGCGGCCAGCTGATCCGCGTGCTCTACTCCGAGATCGGACGGCTGCTGTCGCATCTGCTCAACGTCACCACCCAGGCGATGGACGTCGGCGCGCTGACCCCGCCGCTGTGGGGCTTCGAGGAGCGCGAGAAGCTGATGGTGTTCTATGAGCGCGCCTCCGGCTCGCGCATGCACGCCAACTACTTCCGCATCGGTGGCGTCCACCAGGACCTGCCGCCGAAGCTGATCGACGACATCGACGCATTCTGCGATCCGTTCCTGAAGGTGGTCGACGATCTCGACCGGCTTCTCACCGGCAACCGCATCTTCAAGCAGCGTAACGTCGACATCGGCGTCGTGACCCTGAAGCAGGCCTGGGAGTGGGGCTTCTCCGGCGTGATGGTGCGCGGCTCGGGCGCGGCCTGGGACCTGCGCAAGTCGCAGCCCTACGACGTCTATGCCGAGATGGAGTTCGACGTTCCGATCGGCAAGAACGGCGACTGCTACGACCGCTATCTGATCCGCATGGAAGAGATGCGCCAGTCGGTGCGTATCATGAAGCAGTGCATCCAGAAGCTGCGCGCACCGGACGGGCAGGGCCCGGTGATGATCACCGACAACAAGATCGCTCCGCCGCGCCGTGGCGAGATGAAGCGCTCGATGGAAGCGCTGATCCACCACTTCAAACTCTACACCGAAGGCGTGCACGTGCCGGCAGGCGAGATCTATGCGGCCGTCGAGGCGCCGAAGGGCGAGTTCGGCGTCTATCTCGTCGCCGACGGCACCAACAAGCCGTACAAGTGCAAGATCCGCGCTCCGGGCTTCGCGCATCTACAGGCGATGGATTTCATCTGCCGCGGCCATCTGCTCGCCGACGTCTCGGCCATTCTCGGCTCGCTCGACATCGTGTTCGGAGAGGTGGACCGCTGATGGGCCATGCGCCGATCCAGTTCGATCGTGCTTCCGGAGCGCTCGAAGGAGCGAACCTCTGGGAGCGCACGGCTGCATTGGCGCTGTCGACCGGCTCGAAGATTTCCTCGCATTTCTCGCATCGCGGCTACAACCGCTGTGCCAATCTGCTGCGGCTGGCGCTGCCCGAACGCGACATCGCGGTGAAGCTCAACCCGGACGCCGTGTTCGAGTTTCCCTATGGCGACGGCTATTGGAGCAAGCTGCTCAACCGCGACTATCACTATGAGGACGAACTCGAGTTCCTGTTTCTCGGCACTGTCGATGTCGACTACACCTTCATCGACGGCGGGGCCAATTACGGCTACTGGTCGGTGCTGGTGTCGAGCACGCCCTACGGCGCGCACAAGGCGATCGCGATCGAGCCGTCCTCGGCGAACTTCGCCAAGCTCGCGAACAATGCGCAGATCAACGGCGGCCGCTTCGAAGTGATGAAGTGCGCCATCGGCGAACGCCGCGGCGTCGCGCATCTCACCGGTACCAAGCACGAGGCCTTCAGTATCGCCGGCGACAGCGCCGGCGGCGAGCAGGTGCCGGTGATGGCGCTCGACGATCTGATCGACGACGGCAAGGTCGCCGCTTCCGGCAAGTACCTGATCAAGCTCGACGTCGAGGGCGTCGAGATCGAGGCGATCAAGGGCGGGGCGCGGCTGCTCGCGACCGACAGCATGATCCTGTGCGAGGAGCACGGCCAGGATCGCAACCATACGGTTTCGCGCTACATCCTCGATCAGACGCCGATGCAACTGATGGTCTACGACCCCGCAAGCGGCCGCCTCGAGACCGTGACAGAGCTGTCGATCCTCGACCGGATCAAGGCGTCCGCCCACGTCGGCTATAACGTGTTCGGAACTGCAAGTGCCTTCTGGCAGAATCGCGTCGCAGCGCTCAATGCAAGTGCCGCGCGCCGCATGCAATGAAAGATTGAAGAGCCATGTCCGTCCGCCGTCTTGCCCCGAAGGAAGTCCAGCCCGCGAGCTTTGCGTTCACGGACGAGAACCTTGCCTTCGCCAAAGCGCAGATCGCGAAATATCCGGAAGGCCGCCAGGCCTCGGCCGTGATCGCGATCCTGTGGCGCGCGCAGGAGCAGAACGAAGGCTGGGTGTCGGAGGCGGCCATCCGCGTCGTCGCCGACATGCTCGGCATGCCCTACATCCGCGTGCTCGAGGTGGCGACCTTCTACACGATGTTCCAGCTGCAGCCGGTCGGCAAGAAGGCGCATGTGCAGGTGTGCGGCACCACGCCGTGCCGTTTGCGCGGCGCCGAAGAACTGATCGAGGTCTGCAAGCATCGCATCCATCACGATCCCTTCCACCTATCGAAGGACGGCGACTTCAGCTGGGAAGAGGTCGAGTGCCTGGGCGCCTGCGTGAACGCGCCGATGGTGCAGGTCTGGAAGGACACCTATGAGGACCTGACGCCGGAGAGCTTCGGCAAGGTGCTCGACGGCTTCGCGACCGGCAACCTGCCGACGCCGGGTCCGCAGAATGGCCGCCAATTCTCGGCGCCGGCGGGCGGGCCGACCACGCTGAAGGAGAAGACATGAGCCGCAATCGCACCCGCGTTGCGGCCCTGACCGAAGAGGGCGCCGCAATGAAGAACTGGCGCTACGTGGCACTGCATACGCTCGCAGCCGCCGCTTTCATTTTCGTGCTGCAGCGGTTCGCGCTCAATGCGACGCTGGAGTCCAGTCTGCTGTGGGCCTTGGTGTTCGGCGGCTGCGCCGCCTTCATCGCCACCATGCAGTCGAACCGCTGACACCCGAGGAAGCCGTCTGATCATGCTCGACGACAAGGACCGCATCTTCACCAACCTCTATGGCCTGCATGATTGGGGCCTCGAAGGCGCACGCCGGCGCGGCAGCTGGGATGGCACCAAGGCGCTGATCGAAAAAGGTCGCGACTGGATCATCAACGAGATGAAGGCTTCCGGCCTGCGCGGCCGCGGCGGCGCCGGCTTCCCGACCGGCTTGAAATGGTCGTTCATGCCGAAGGAATCGACCGACGGTCGGCCGAGCTACCTCGTGGTCAACGCCGACGAGTCCGAGCCCGGCACCTGCAAGGATCGCGAGATCATGCGGCACGATCCGCATCATCTCGTCGAGGGCTGCCTGCTGGCCAGCTTCGCGATGAACGCGCATGCCTGCTACATCTATGTGCGCGGCGAGTTCATCCGCGAGCGCGAGCGGCTGCAGGCGGCGATCGATCAGGCCTATGAGGCCAACCTGATCGGCAAGAACAACATCCATGGCTGGCCGTTCGATCTCTATGTCGCGCATGGCGCCGGCGCCTATATCTGCGGCGAGGAGACCGCGCTGCTGGAGAGCCTCGAAGGCAAAAAGGGCCAGCCGCGGCTGAAGCCGCCTTTCCCAGCGAACGTCGGCCTCTATGGCTGCCCGACCACCGTCAACAACGTCGAGTCGATCGCGGTGGCGCCGACCATCCTGCGCCGCGGCGCCGCGTGGTTTGCCGGCATCGGCCGTCCGAACAATGTCGGCACAAAACTGTTCTGCATCTCCGGTCACGTCGAGCGGCCTTGCAACGTCGAAGAGGCGATGGGCATCCCGTTCCGCGAGCTGATCGAGAAGCATTGCGGCGGCATCCGTGGCGGCTGGGACAATCTGAAGGCGGTCATCCCCGGCGGCTCGTCCGTGCGCATGGTGCCGGCCGAGCAGATCATCGATACGCCGATGGATTTCGACAGCCTGTCGAAGCTGCGCTCCGGCCTCGGCACCGCGGCCGTGATCGTGATGGACAAGTCGACCGACCTGATCCGAGCGATCGCGCGCATTTCCTACTTCTACAAGCATGAGAGCTGCGGCCAGTGTACGCCGTGCCGCGAGGGCACCGGCTGGATGTGGCGCGTGCTGACGCGCATGGCCGAGGGCCGGGCGCACAAGCGCGAGATCGACATGCTGCTCGAAGTCACCAAGCAGATCGAGGGCCACACGATCTGCGCGCTGGGCGACGCGGCAGCTTGGCCGATCCAGGGGCTGATCACGCATTTCCGTCACGAGATCGAGGCGCGCATTGACCAGTATTCGCACAAGGCCGATGTCGACGACGTGGGCGTGCGCGATCCCGCGCGCATGGTAGCGGCGGAGTAGGTGATGGCGGCCCGGTTCGCCAGCAACGTTTTCCCCGCGCTCGCGCCCTCACGGTGCGCAGCGGCGCGGTGGTCCGTGGTTTGAGAGAGATGTGAGGCAATGACCAAGATCATCATCGATGGCAAAGAGATCGATGTGCCGCCGGAGTACACGCTGTTGCAGGCGTGCGAGGCGGCGGGCGCCGAGATCCCGCGCTTCTGCTATCATGAGCGGCTGTCGATCGCCGGCAACTGCCGGATGTGCCTCGTCGAGGTGAAGGGCGGACCGAAACCGGTCGCGAGCTGCGCCTGGGGCGTGCGCGACTGCCGGCCGGGCCCGAAGGGCGAGCCGCCGGAGATCTCGACGCGGTCGCCGATGGTCAAGAAGGCGCGCGAAGGCGTGATGGAATTCCTTCTGATCAACCATCCGCTGGACTGCCCGATCTGCGACCAGGGCGGCGAGTGTGACCTGCAGGACCAGGCGATGGGCTATGGTGTGGACACCAGCCGCTTCGCCGAGAACAAGCGCGCCGTCGAGGACAAGTATCTCGGCGCATTGGTCAAGACCTCGATGAACCGCTGCATCCAGTGCACGCGTTGCGTCCGCTTCTCGGCGGAAGTCTGCGGCGTGCCGGAAATGGGCGCGATCGGCCGTGGCGAGGACATGGAGATCACGACGTATCTCGAGCAGGCGCTGAGTTCGGAGCTGCAGGGCAATCTGGTCGACATCTGTC
This sequence comes from Bradyrhizobium sp. SZCCHNRI1029, assembly GCF_032487555.1. Taxonomy (NCBI): domain Bacteria; kingdom Pseudomonadati; phylum Pseudomonadota; class Alphaproteobacteria; order Hyphomicrobiales; family Nitrobacteraceae; genus Bradyrhizobium; species Bradyrhizobium sp. SZCCHNRI1029. The sequence continues at coordinate 397,463 of NZ_JAUEUK010000003.1, read as the reverse complement.
CGGTCGGTGCGCTGACCTCGAAGCCCTACGCTTTCGCCGCACGCCCCTGGGAGCTCGGCAAGACGCAGTCGATCGACGTCATGGATGGCGTGGGCTCGGCGATCCGTGTCGACACCCGCGGCCGCGAGGTGATGCGCATCCTGCCGCGCATCAACGATGCCGTGAACGAGGAGTGGATCTCCGACAAGACCCGCCATGTCGTCGACGGCCTGCGCACGCAGCGGCTCGATCGTCCCTACGTTCGCGAGGATGGCAAGCTGCGCGCCGCCTCCTGGCCGGAGGCGTTCAAGGCGATTGCCACCAAGCTGTCGCGCATCGACGGCAAGCGCATCGGCGCGATCGCCGGCGATCTCGCCGCGGTCGAAGAGATGTTCGCGCTCAAGGATCTGCTCGCCAAGCTCGGCTCGACCAACGTCGCGGTGCAAGGCGGTGACAGCTTCGATGCCAAGCTCGGCCGTGCGTCCTATCTGTTCAATCCGACCATCGCGGGTATCGAGCAGGCCGACGCGATCCTGATCATTGGCGCCAATCCGCGCAAGGAAGCGGCCGTGCTCAACGCCCGCATCCGCAAGCGCTGGCGCTCGGGCCAGCTCAAGGTCGGCGTGGTCGGTCCCAAGGCCGACCTGACCTATGCCTATGAGCACATCGGCGCGGGCACGGACTCGCTGAGCGACGTCGCCGCCGGCAAGCACTCGTTTGCGACCACCTTCCGCAACGCCAAGAACCCGATCGTGCTGGTCGGCGCCGGCGCCGCGGCGCGCCACGATGGCGGCGCGATCCTGTCGCTGGCCGCCAAGATCGCGATGGACGTCAACGCCGTGCGCGACGACTGGAACGGCTTTGCCGTGCTGCACGACACCGCCTCGCGGGTCGGCGCCCTCGACATCGGCTTCAACGGCACCGGCCTCACGGCTGCGCAGATGACGACGTTCGGCACCATGGACGTGATGTTCCTGCTCGGCGCCGACGAGGTCGATGTGCCCGAGGGCGTTTTCGTCGTCTACATCGGTACCCATGGCGACCGCGGTGCCCATCGTGCCGATGTCATCCTGCCGGGGGCTGCCTACACCGAGAAGTCCGGGCTCTACGTCAACACCGAGGGCCGGGTGCAGATGACGGGCCGGGCGTCATTCCCGCCGGGCGAGGCACGCGAGGACTGGGCGATCATCCGGGCGCTGTCCGACGTGCTCGGCAGGAAGCTCGGCTACGACTCGCTGGCCGCGCTGCGCGTTGCGATCATCAAGGCCGTGCCGCATCTTGGCCGCGTCGACCAGATCGAGGCGGGCAAGATCGCCGACATCAAGACCCTGGCTGGCAAGGGCGGCAACCTCGAGAAGGCACCGTTCAAGCCGCTGATCGACGACTTCTATCTCACCAATCCGATCGCGCGCGCATCGGCGGTCATGGCGGAATGTTCCCGTCTGGCTTCCGGGCAGATGCTGACGGCAGCGGAGTGAGCGTGACCTGATGGCTGATTTCTTCGCAAGCTCGTTCTGGACCGGCTTCCTCTGGCCGCTGATCATCATGGTCGCGCAGAGCGTCCTGCTGCTCGTCGTCCTGCTGGTCGCGATCGCCTACATCCTGCTGGCCGACCGGAAGATCTGGGCGGCGGTGCAGATCCGCCGGGGTCCCAACGTGGTCGGGCCCTGGGGCCTGTTCCAGTCGTTCGCAGACCTGCTGAAGTTCGTGCTCAAGGAGCCGATCATTCCGGCCGGCGCCAACAAGGGCGTGTTCCTGCTGGCACCGCTGGTGTCCTGCGTGCTGGCGCTGGCGGCCTGGGCGGTGATCCCGACCAATCTCGGCTGGGCGATCGCCGACATCAATGTCGGCATTCTCTTCATCTTCGCGATCTCGTCACTGTCGATCTACGGCATCATCATGGCCGGCTGGTCGTCGAACTCGAAGTATCCGTTCCTGGCGGCGCTGCGCTCGGCGGCGCAGATGGTGTCCTACGAGGTCTCGATCGGCTTCGTCATCATCACCGTGCTGCTCTGCGCCGGCACCTTGAACCTGTCGGCGGTGGTCGAGGCGCAGCATGCCCGCGGGCTTGCGAGCCTGATCGGCCTGCCGCAGCTGACGATCCTGAACTGGTACGTCTGGCCGCTGTTCCCGATGTTCGTGGTATTCTACGTCTCGGCGCTGGCCGAGACCAACCGTCCGCCCTTCGATCTCGTCGAGGCGGAATCGGAGCTCGTTGCCGGCTTCATGGTGGAATACGGCTCGACGCCGTATCTGCTGTTCATGCTCGGCGAGTATGTCGCGATCACCACGATGTGCGCGCTGGCGACGATCCTGTTTCTGGGTGGCTGGCTGCCGCCGATCGATCTGCCGCCGTTCAACTGGGTGCCGGGCGTCATCTGGTTCTCGCTCAAGCTGTTCTTCATGTTCTTCCTGATCGCGATGGCGAAAGCGATCGTGCCGCGCTACCGCTACGACCAGTTGATGCGACTGGGCTGGAAAGTGTTCCTGCCGCTGTCGCTGGCCATGGTGGTCATCGTCGCAGGCGTGCTGCACTTCGCCGGCATCGCGCCGAAATGAGGCTGTCATGAACATTTCCGCCACCGCACGGTCGCTGCTGCTGCAGGAGTTCGTCTCCGCATTCTTCCTCGCGATGCGCTACTTCTTCCAGCCGAAGCCGACCCTGAACTATCCGTTCGAGAAGGGCCCGATCTCGCCGCGCTTCCGCGGCGAGCACGCGTTGCGGCGCTATCCCAATGGCGAAGAGCGCTGCATCGCCTGCAAGCTGTGCGAGGCGGTCTGTCCCGCGCAGGCGATCACGATCGAGGCCGGCCCGCGCCGCAACGACGGCACCCGTCGCACGGTGCGCTACGACATCGACATGGTGAAGTGCATCTATTGCGGCCTGTGCCAGGAAGCTTGTCCGGTCGACGCCATCGTCGAAGGACCGAACTTCGAGTTCGCGACCGAGACCCGCGAGGAGCTGTATTATGACAAGGCCAAGCTGCTCGCGAATGGCGACCGCTGGGAGCGCGAGATCTCCAAAGCCATCGCGCTCGACGCGCCGTACCGCTGAGGCCGTCCGATGATCCTTCCTGCGCTCTTCTTCTATCTCTTCGCGGCGGTCTGCGTGGCCTCGGCCGTGATGGTGATCGTCTCGAAGAACCCCGTTCACTCGGTGCTCTATCTGATCCTCGCCTTCGTCAACGCCTCCGGCCTGTTCGTGCTGATGGGCGCCGAATTCCTGGCGATGATCCTCGTGGTCGTCTACGTCGGCGCGGTCGCGGTGCTGTTCTTGTTCGTGATCATGATGCTCGATGTCGACTTCACGGAGCTGCGCGAGGGCTTCCTGCAGTACATGCCGATCGGACTGGTCATCGGCGGCATCTTCCTGTTCGAGCTGCTGCTGACGGTGTCCTACTGGGTCATCAACCCGACGACGCCGAAGGCGATCACCGCGGCGATCCCGACCAACGTCACCAATACCGAGGCGCTCGGCCTCGTGCTCTATACGAAGTACATCCATTACTTCCAGCTCTCCGGCATGATCCTGCTGGTGGCGATGATCGGCGCGATCGTGCTGACGCTGCGCCACAAGGCGAGCGTCAAGCGCCAGGACATCAACGTCCAGAACGCGCGCACGCCGGAGATGGCGATGGCGGTCCGCAAGGTCGCGGTCGGGCAGGGGCTGCAGGACTCGGACGCGGCGGAGTGGGTGAAATGACCATCGGATTGGGGCACTATCTCGCCGTCGCGGCCATGCTGTTCACGCTCGGCATCCTCGGCATCTTCCTGAACCGCAAGAACATCATCGTCATCTTGATGTCGGTCGAGCTGATCCTGCTCGCGGTGAACATCAATCTGGTGGCGTTCTCGACATTCCTGGGCGACATCGTCGGGCAGGTGTTCGCGCTGCTGGTTTTGACAGTTGCGGCGGCGGAAGCCGCGATCGGCCTTGCCGTGCTGGTGGTCTACTTCCGCAACCGCGGCTCGATTGCGGTCGAAGACGTCAATATGATGAAGGGCTAAGGGCGCATGATCCGCACAGATGGGGGCCGGCTCGCCGGCAAGGTCATGCGTAAGGGAACGGGCGAATGATCCAGGCCATTGTCTTTCTGCCGCTGCTGGGCGCGATCCTGGCCGGCCTGATCGCGCTGCTCGGCGCGCATGCGCGCCATCCGAGCGGTGATACGGTCGAGCATCATCACGACGACGGTCATCACCACGGCGCCGCCGACGCGCACGCGCATGACGATCACGGCCACGGACACGACGACCATCATGTCGCCGAGCCGCCGGCCTCCGGCACCTGGGCGGCGCAGGTGATCACGACGGCGCTGCTGTTCGTGTCGGCCGGCCTGTCCTGGGCGATGCTGATCAGCGTCGGCTTCATGCACCACGAGGCGGGTGTGAAAGAGCTGTTGCCCTGGATCAATTCCGGCGAGCTGCAGGTGTCCTGGGCGCTGCGTGTCGACACGCTCACGGCGGTGATGCTGGTCGTTGTGACCAGCGTGTCCTCGCTCGTCCACCTCTATTCGATCGGCTATATGGACGAGGATCCGAACCGTCCGCGCTTCTTCGCCTATCTGTCGCTGTTCACCTTCGCGATGCTGATGCTGGTGACCGCGAACAACCTCGTGCAACTGTTCTTCGGCTGGGAGGGCGTCGGTCTGGCGAGCTACCTGCTGATCGGCTTCTGGTTCCAGAAGCCGTCGGCCAACGCTGCCGCCATCAAGGCCTTCGTCGTCAACCGCGTCGGCGATTTCGGCTTCGCGCTCGGCATCTTCGCCGTGTTCCTGCTGGCGAAGTCGACCGACTTCGAGACCATCTTCGCCGCCGCGCCGAGCTTTGCCGGCAAGACGATCAACTTCCTCGGCTGGCATGCCGACGCGCTGACCCTGACCTGCCTGCTGCTGTTCATGGGCGCCATGGGCAAGTCGGCACAGTTCCTGCTGCATACCTGGCTGCCGGACGCGATGGAAGGTCCGACCCCGGTCTCGGCGCTGATCCATGCCGCGACCATGGTCACCGCCGGCGTCTTCATGGTCGCGCGCCTGTCTCCGCTGTTCGAGCTCGCCCCGAACGCCCAGGCCGTCGTGATGTTCTTCGGCGCGACCACGGCGTTCTTCGCTGCGACCGTCGGCCTCGTGCAGAACGACATCAAGCGCATCGTCGCCTACTCGACCTGCTCGCAGCTCGGCTACATGTTCGTGGCGATGGGAGCAGGGGCCTATTCGGTCGGCATGTTCCATCTGTTCACGCATGCCTTCTTTAAGGCGCTGCTGTTCTTGGGCTCTGGCTCGGTGATCTACGCGATGCATCACGAGCAGGACATCCGCAACATGGGCGGCCTGTGGCGCAAGATCCCATACACCTTCGCGGTGATGACGGTCGGCACCCTGGCGCTCACCGGCTTCCCCGGCTTCGCAGGCTTCTTCTCCAAGGATGCGATCATCGAGGCGGCGTACGCCGCGCACAATCCGTTCGCGACCTACGCGTATTTCCTCACCATTGTCGCCGCCGGCCTGACCTCGTTCTATTCCTGGCGCCTGGTGTTCAAGACCTTCTTCGGCACGCCGCACGATCAGCATCATTATGATGCCGCACACGAGAGCCCGATCTGGATGCTCATCCCGATCGGCGTGCTCGCGGCAGGCTCGATCCTGGCCGGCCTCCCGTTCAAGGGCGTGTTCACCGATCCCCATGGCGTCGAGCACTTCTTCGGCGAGTCGCTGAAGATGAACCCGCACATTCTCGAAGACATGGAGCACATGCCGGCCTGGCTCGCTCAGCTTCCCTTCGTCATGATGGTGCTGGGATTTGTGGTCTCCTACATCTTCTACGTCAGACGTCCGGACATCCCGGAGGAGCTCGCCGCGCAGCAGCCGCTGCTCTACAAGTTCCTGCTCAACAAGTGGTACTTCGACGAGCTGTATGACGTGATCTTCGTCCGTCCGGCGAAGTGGCTCGGCCGCTTCCTCTGGAAGAAGGGCGACGGCTTCGTCATCGACGGCTTCGGTCCGGACGGTGTCTCGGCGCGGGTGCTCGACATCACGCGCAACGTCGTCAAGATCCAGACCGGGTACCTCTATCATTACGCCTTTGCCATGCTGATCGGCGTCGCCGGCCTGATCACCTGGTTCATGTTCATGGGGGGCCAGCAATGACCACCTGGCCAATTCTCTCCGTCGTCACCTTCCTGCCGATCGTCGGTGCGCTGCTGATCTATCTGGTCCGCGGCGACGACGAGGCGGCTAGGCGCAATGCGCGCTGGATCGCGCTGTGGACCACGCTGATCACGTTCGGGGTGTCGGTGATCCTGGTGCTGCGCTTCGATCCCGCCCAGACCGACTTCCAATTCGTCGAGAAGTCGAACTGGCTGGCGGCTGGCATCAGCTACCACATGGGCGTCGACGGCATCTCGCTGCCGTTCGTGATCCTGACCACCGCCCTGATGCCGTTCTGCATCATCGCGAGCTGGAAGTCGGTGACCAACCGGCTGCGCGAATACATGATGGCGTTCCTGATCCTGGAAACGCTGATGGTCGGCACGTTCTCGGCGCTCGACCTCGTGCTGTTCTATCTGTTCTTCGAGGGCGGCTTGATCCCGATGTTCCTGATCATCGGCGTCTGGGGCGGTCCGCGCCGGGTCTACGCCTCGTTCAAGTTCTTCCTCTACACGCTGCTCGGCTCGGTGCTGATGCTGCTCGCCATCATGGCGCTGTACTGGAACGCCGGCACGACCGACATTCCGACCTTGATGCATACGGCGGTGCCGCGGTCCTTGCAGACCTGGGCGTGGCTGGCGTTCTTCGCCTCCTTTGCGGTGAAGATGCCGATGTGGCCGGTGCACACCTGGCTGCCGGACGCGCACGTCGAGGCGCCGACCGCGGGCTCGGTGATCCTGGCCGCGATCCTCTTGAAGATGGGTGGCTACGGCTTCCTGCGCTTCTCGCTGCCGATGTTCCCGCTGGCCTCGCACGACTTCGCGCCGCTGGTGTTCACGCTCTCGGCGATCGCGATCATCTACACCTCGCTGGTCGCGCTGATGCAGGAGGACATCAAGAAGCTGATCGCCTACTCATCGGTGGCGCATATGGGCTTCGTCACCATGGGCATCTTCGCGGGCACCATGCAGGGTGTCGCCGGAGGCGTGTTCCAGATGATTTCGCACGGTATCGTCTCGGGCGCGCTGTTCCTTTGCGTCGGCGTGGTCTATGACCGCATGCATACCCGCGAGATCGCGGCCTACGGCGGCCTCGTGAACCGGATGCCGGTCTACGCGCTGGTGTTCATGGTGTTCACGATGGCCAATGTCGGCCTGCCCGGCACGTCCGGCTTCGTCGGCGAGTTCATGACCCTGCTCGGCACTTTCAAGGTGTCGATCCCGACCGCGTTCTTCGCGACATCAGGCGTCATCCTCTCGGCGGCCTACGCGTTGTGGCTTTACCGCAAGGTGGTGTTCGGTGCGCTGACCAAGCCGTCGCTCGCCAGCATCAAAGATATCACCCTGCGTGAGGGCGTGATCCTGTTTCCGCTGGTGGCGCTGACCATCCTGTTCGGCGTTTATCCGAAGCCGATCCTCGACATGTCGGCGGCGTCGGTGCAGCAGCTCGTCAACAACTACAATACCGCCGTGACGGCCGTGAAGGCCGCCGCGCTGCTCCAATGATGAGACCTTGAGGGGTCGGGACACAGACGATGATCGAGAATCTTGGGCCTCAGCTTTGGGTGGTGCTGCCGGAGCTGTTGTTGGCCGTGGGGGCCATGGCGCTGTTGATGCTGGGCGCGTTTCGCGGGCAGGAGACGACGGGGCTCGTCACGTGGTTGGCGGTCGCTCTGCTGATCGTGGTCGGCATCCTCGTGCTCAGGCAGCCGGGCGGCCAGGCCTTCGGCGGCAGCTTCATCGCTGACAGCTATGCGCGCTTCCTGAAGATCCTGGCGCTGATCGGTTCGATCGCGACCCTGATCATGTCGGCGGAGTTCCTGTCGAAGCCCGATCGTCGCATCTTCGAATATGCGATCCTCGTGCTGCTCTCGACCTTGGGCATGCTGGTGCTGATCTCGGCCGGCGACCTGATCACGCTCTACCTCGGCCTCGAGCTGATGTCGCTCGCGCTCTACGTCGTCGCGGCCAGCCATCGCGACAACGTCAAGTCGACCGAAGCCGGCCTGAAGTATTTCGTGCTGGGCGCGCTGTCCTCCGGCATGCTGCTCTACGGCGCCTCGCTGATCTACGGCTTCACCGGCACGGTGAGCTTTGCCGGGATCGCGGCGGCGACGAAGACCGGCAGCGTCGGCATCATTTTCGGCCTCGTCTTCCTGTTCGCCGGCATGTGCTTCAAGGTCTCGGCGGTGCCGTTCCACATGTGGACACCGGACGTCTATGAAGGCGCGCCGACGCCGGTGACGGCGTTCTTCGCCTCCGCGCCCAAGGTCGCGGCGATGGCCGTGTTCGCGCGCGTCGCGCTGACGGCGTTTCCCGGCATCACCTTCCAGTGGCAGCAGATCATCGTGTTCGTCTCGATCGCCTCGATGGCGCTCGGCTCGTTCGCCGCGATCGGCCAGACCAACATCAAGCGCCTGATGGCCTATTCGTCGATCGGCCACATGGGCTTCGCGCTGGTCGGTCTCGCCGCCGGTACGGTCGAGGGCGCGCAGGGCGTGCTGACCTACATCGCGATCTATGTCGCGATGACGCTCGGCTCGTTCGCCGTGATCATGGCGATCAAGCGCAACGGCCAGTCGTTCGAGAAGATCAGCGACTTCTCGGGGCTGTCGCGCACCAATCCGCTGCTTGCCTTCTTCTTCGCGATGCTGCTGTTCTCGCTGGCCGGCGTGCCGCCGCTCGCGGGCTTCTTCGCCAAATGGTACGTCTTCGTCGCTGCCATCAAGGCCGGGCTGTTCACGCTGTCGGTGATCGGCGTGCTCACCAGCGTGGTCGGCGCCTACTATTATCTCCTGATCGTCAAGACGATGTATTTCGACGAGCCGCTGCCGACGCTCGATCCGGTCCGTATCGAGCTGCGCACGGTGCTCGCGATCTCCGGCGTCTTCAACATCCTGTTCTTCGCCTATCCCGGCCCGCTGGTCAGCGCGGCCGCGGCCGCGGCGAAGTCGCTGTTCTAGATGACGTTTGCGCTAGGGTCCCAGGCTGACAAGGCTGGCTACCGACTCGTCACGTTCGACCAGACCGGCTCAACCAATGTCGAGGCGCTGAAGTCGGCCCGAGAGGGCGGCAAGGCGCCGTGCTGGTTTGTCACATCTGAGCAGACGGCCGGGCGCGGCCGGCGCCAGCGCCCGTGGATCGCCCCGCGCGGCAATCTGGCCTCGAGCGTGCTGGAAGTGCTGAACGTGGCTCCTGCGATCGCAGCCACACTCGGCTTCGCCGCCGGCCTCTCCATCGAGAGCGCGTTGCGCCAGGTGAGCATCGAGGCCGCGCTGCGGTCCGGAGCACGCGCGTCATTCGCGCTGAAATGGCCCAACGACGTGCTGGCTGACGGCCGCAAGATCGTCGGCATGCTGCTCGAGGCGGAGCAGGTGGCTCAAGGGCTTGCGGTGGTTGCCGGTATTGGAACCAACGTGGTCGCGGCGCCGCTGGATACCCCGACACCGGCGGTGTCGTTGGCGGACCTCGGCATCCAGGTGACCGCCGAGGACCTATTCTCGGCGCTGTCGGATGCCTGGGTCGAATATTTCGGCATCTGGAACGAGGGACGGGGCTTCGGTGACATCCGGAAACTCTGGCTCGAGCGCGCCGCAGGCCTCGGCCAGCCGGTCGCCATCAGGTCCGGACATGCTATCATCGAGGGGATTTTCGACACGATCGACGAACAGGGTTGTATGCTGGTGCGGACCGCGGAGGGACGATTGGAGCCGATCACGGCCGGTGATGTTCATTTCGGCTCGGTCGCATCCAAAGGAGCGGTCTAGATGGCACGTCCCGACGAACTGACATTTGCGCCGCTCGGAGGTGTCGGCGAGATCGGCATGAATCTGTCGATCTACGGGCTCGGCAATCGCCACCAGCGCTCGTGGCTCGCGATCGATCTTGGCGTCTCCTTCGGCGACGAGGAGCATCTGCCGGGCATCGACCTGATCATGCCTGACGTCGCTTTCCTGGAGAAGGAGCGCAACAATCTCGTCGGCCTCGTGCTGACCCACGCGCATGAGGATCATTTCGGCGCGATCATAGACCTGTGGCCGCGGCTGAAATGCCCGATCTACGCGACCAAGTTCAGCGCCGCACTGTTCGAGGCCAAGTGCGAGGCCGAGCGCCTCCCAGCCAAGATCCCGGTCAAGGTGATCCCCTCCGGCGGCCGCGTCGATATCGGTCCGTTCAACGTCGAGTTCATTCCGGTCGCGCATTCGATCCCTGAATCGCACGCGCTGGCGATCCACACCGAGGTCGGCACTGTCCTGCATACCGGCGACTGGAAGATCGATCCGACGCCGGTGCTGGGCGCGCCGACCGACGAGAAGCGGCTGCGCGAGCTCGGTGATGCCGGATTGCTCGCACTGATCGGCGACTCCACCAATGCCGTGCGCGAGGGACGCTCGCCGTCCGAGGCCGAGGTTGCCAAGACGATCGCGGCCTTGGTGAAGGAAGCAAAGGGCCGCGTGGCCGTGACCACCTTCGCCTCGAACGTCGCGCGTATCCGCGCCGTCGCCGAAGCGGCGCGCGAGGCCGAGCGCGAGGTCGTGATCGTCGGCCGTGCCATGGAACGCGTGGTCCAGGTCGCGCGTGAGACCGGTTATCTCGACGGCGTGCAGAACTTCCGCGGCATGGATCTCTACGGCCATTTCCCGGCCGACAAGGTGCTCGCGCTCTGCACCGGCAGCCAGGGCGAGCCGCGCGCGGCGCTCTCGCGCATCGCCAATGACGATCATCCGCTGGTCACCTTGAACAAGGGCGACACCGTCATCTTCTCGTCGCGCACCATCCCCGGCAACGAGAAGGCGGTCGGCGCCGTCATCAACGGGCTGGTGCAGCAGGGCATCGAGATCATCACCGACCGCAACCATCTCGTCCATGTCTCCGGCCACCCGCGCCGCGACGAGCTGCGCGACATGATCGCGTGGACGCGGCCGCAGCTCCTGATCCCCGTGCATGGCGAGGCGCTGCATCTGCACGAGCACGCGAGGCTGGCGCGCGCCTGCGGCGTGCCCAAGGTCATCACCTGCCGCAATGGCGACCTCGTCAAGCTCGGCCCCGGTGATCCCGGAATCATCGACCAACTGCCGGCGGGGCGGCTCTACAAGGACGGCAGCATCGTCGAGGATTCGAAGTCGCGCGCTGTGGTCGAGCGTCGCAAGATGGCCTTTGCCGGCTGCATCTTCGTGGCGCTTGCCATCACCGAGAAGGGCGAGCTGGCCGACGATCCCGAGGTCGACATGGTCGGCATCCCCGAGAAGAATGCGGCGGGCGAGGAGATGGACGACATCGTCTTTGATGCTGTCGTTTCCACCTTCGAAGGTCTTCCGCGGGCGCGTCGGCGCGATTCTGACGCAGCGGCAGAATCCGTCCGGCGGGCCGTGCGTTCGGCGGTCAATGAGCAGTGGGGCAAGAAGCCGATCTGTCTCGTCCATGTGTTGGAAGTCTGACGCGGGCCTGCTGAACGGCCGTTCAAAAAGAAGAAGTGGAGGATGTCATGCTGGGCCGGCTCAACCACGTCGCCATCGCGGTCAAGGACGCCGAAAAGGCCGCCAGGATTTATGGCGCGGCATTCGGTGCTGAGATTTCGGCGGCGGTACCGCTGCCGGAGCATGGCGTGATCACGGTGTTCGTCACTCTGCCCAACACCAAGATCGAGTTCATCCAGCCGCTGGGCGAGGCGTCACCGATCGCCAAATTCCTCGAGCGCAACGCGGACGGCGGCATCCATCACGTCTGCTACGAGGTGGCCGACATCATCGCCTCGCGCGACACCCTGATCAAGGAGGGTGCCCGCGTGCTCGGCGACGGCCAGCCGAAGATCGGCGCGCATGGCAAGCCGGTTCTGTTCCTGCATCCGAAGGATTTTTCCGGCGCGCTCGTCGAGATCGAGCAGGCCTGAGGCAGCGGGGCGACCATGGCCTATACGATCTCCACCTGGCTCGCGATCTACTTCGTGATGTGGTGGGTCACGCTGTTCGTGACCCTGCCGTTCGGCATCCGCAGCCAGCACGAGTCCGGCGGAGGCCCGCTAGGCACCGACCCCGGTGCGCCGACGATCAGCCGAATGGGGCGGCGCCTGATCTGGACGACGCTGCTGTCGGCCGCGATCTTCGCCCTGTCACTCGTGGCCTATCAGGCCGGCTATCTCAGCGTTGAGCGGCTTTCGCGGCTGATGGGGATTCCGTTCTAGCCCCGCTCGCATCGCACAACGTTCTCTCGAAGCCGATGCGCGGACGTGCGTCGGCTTTTTTGCTATAGGAGGTCAAAACAAGACCGACAGGGAGGTTGCGCGTGATGACATCGGCCGAGGCCCGGAACGGGACGCAATCGGGCTATCGCATTCTGAACGAGGTTGATCTTCGAAACTATCTCGCGGGGATCCCTTCAGTTGCAGGGCAACTCGGCGGACCGGCCGAGCGCTGGTCAATCACCGAGGTCGGCGATGGCAACCTCAATCTGGTCTTCATCGTCAAGGGATCGTCCGGCGGTCTCGCGGTGAAGCAGGCGCTGCCTTACGTGCGGCTGGTCGGCGAGAGCTGGCCGCTGCCGCTGTCACGCGCCCACTATGAGCATCTGGCGCTGACGCATCAGAACCGCCTTGCCCCCGGCCTCGTGCCGGCCATCGTTCATCATGATCCGGCGCTGGCGCTGACGGCGATGGAGTTGCTGGAGCCGCACATCATCATGCGCAAGGGGCTGGTCGCGGGCACAACCTATCCGGCCTTCGTCGATCACATCACGACCTTCATGGCGCGGACGCTGTTCTTCTCGTCCGACCTCGCACTGTCTGCCGCCGAGAAGAAGGAGGCGATCGCAAGCTTTGCCGGCAATCATGCGCTGTGCAAGATCACCGAGGATTTGATCTTCACCGATCCCTATCGCATCGCCGAACAGAATCGCTGGACGTCACCGTGGCTCGACGCGACCGCGGCCGACATTCGCGCCGACCTCGATCTGCACGTCGCGATCTCCAGGCTCAAGCTGAAATTCCTGTCGTGTGCCGAGGCGCTGATCCATGGCGACCTGCACACCGGGTCGATCATGGTGACGGACACCGAGACCAAGGTGATCGACCCCGAATTCGCCTTCTACGGTCCGATGGGATTCGACGTCGGTGCGGTCCTCGCCAATCTTCTGATGGCCTATTTTGCGTCCGAAGGACACGAGCAGCGGGCGGGCGAGCGGGAGCACTTCGAGGGATGGGTGCTGGCGGCAGTCGATGAGGTCTGGAACGGTTTCGCGGACAAGTTCCTGGCGCTTTGGCGCAGCGAGGCGACAGGCGATGCGTATCCGCGGTCACTGTTTCCGGGTGAAGCGGGCGCCGCACGCCTGGAGACCGAGCGTCAGGCCTACGTGGCGAGATTGTTCCAGGACGCCATCGGTTTCACCGCGGCCAAGATCATTCGTCGCATCCTCGGCCTCGCGCACAACATCGATTTCGAACTGATCGAGGACGCCAAGCGGCGCGCGACCTGCGAGGTGCGGGCACTGCGGTTGGCACGGACGCTGATGGTGGAGACGACGACGTTCACGACGATCGGGGCGGTGACGCGGGCTGCCCGCGAGTTGCGCCACTGGCAGCCGGGGCTTTAATTCCGTCGCCTCGGCCTTCTACGTCGTTATGAGGGGCGAGCTGCGCTCGCAACGTTGCGGAAGAGCTCGTAGCCCGGATGAAGCGACATCCGGGTTTTCCGATACGGCTCGTGTGATCGCGGATGTCGCTTCCGGGCTACGGCAGCGCGCGTCGCAGCACGCTCAATCCGCCGCCTTCGCCCGCAGCCGCTGGGCATAGACGTTGATCACCAGGGCGGCGAGCAGGATCAGGCCGCGGATCAGGATCTTCAGGAAACTGTCGATGTTGACGTGGTCGAGGCCGTTGTTGAGCACGCCGAGCACGAACAGGCCGACGATGGTGTTGCCGATGCCCCCGCGGCCGCCGAACAGGCTGGTGCCGCCGACCACGACGGCGGCGATCGAATCCAGCAGGTAGGTGTCGAACTCGTTCTGCTGCGCGCTGCCGAAATGCGCCACGCCGAGCATGCCGCCGATCCCCGAGCAGACGGCCGAGATCACCATCACGCTGCCGAGGATCAGCTTGACGTTCAGTCCCGAATACTCCGCCGCCTCGCGGTTGCCGCCGACCATGTAGACGTAGCGGCCGAACCGCGTGTAGGTCAGCACGAGGTGACCGAGCAACAGCATCAGGGCGGCCACGATCACGATCCAGGGCACCCCCGCCACGGAACTGGAGCCGAGCGTCGTGATGATGGGGGGAACCTTGTAGGCGATCTGGCCGCGCACCAGCATCGCCGAGATGCCGGCGGCGATCTGCATCATCGCGAGCGTCATGATGAAGGAGGGAATGCCGATCACGGTCAGGCCGAAGGCGTTGACCAGGCCGAGCAATGCGCACAGCGCCAGCGCGAGCAGGATGGCGACAAAACCGGGCATCGGCACGTTGGCGATGTTGACGTAGGACTCCTGCATCGTGAAGTAGGCAACAGCGATGCCGGTCACGTTGGCGATGGCGGCGATCGACAGGTCGATCTCGGCGCACAGGATCACGAAGGTGAGGCCGACCGCGATGATGCCGGTGACCGACACCTGGGTCAGGATGTTGCCGACGTTGTCGAGCGTGGCGAAGGACGGACTCGCGATCGCGAAGAACGCCGTGAGGAAGATCAAGGTCAGGAACGGCGCGATGTTGCGCATCTGCGAGCGCAGCAGCGATGCGACCCCGCCTGCGCGCCGCGACGGCGCCTCCGGCATCGGAACGGTCTCGCCATGCGCCATGACAATCTCCCTACGCCGCCTCGAGCAGACGGTCTTTGCTGATGGTTTCGCCGGCAAATTCGCGCACGACCTCGCCGCGCTTGAGCACGATGACACGGTCGGCCATCGACAGCACGGTCTCTGGCTCGGTCGAGAGCACGATCACGGCGATGCCCTGGTCGCGCAGCTGCCGCACGATTCCGATCACGTCGCTCTTGGCGCCGACATCCATGCCGCGGGTCGGCTCGCACAGCACCAGCAGCCGCGGCGGATGGCTGAGCCATTTAGCGAGCGCGACCTTCTGCTGGTTGCCGCCCGAGAGCAGGCCGAGGTCGATCTCGACATCCGCGGGCCGGATCTGCAGCTGCTCGACCTGGCGCTTCGCCAGCGCACGCTCATGTGCCGGCTTCAGCAGCACGGCGTTGATGCGGTCGAGGATGCTGATCGAGATGTTCTTGTAGACGGGCTCCTGCAGGAACAGCATGTCGCGCCGGCTCTCCGGCACGAAGGCGATGCCGGCGCGGCGCGCATCCGCCGTGCTCTTGAAGCGGTTGCGCTGGCCTGATACGCGCAGCTCGCCGGCGTCGGGCGCAAGCTTGCCGAACAGGATGCGCGCCAGCTCGAGCTGGCCGCAGCCCATGAAGCCGTAGATGCCGAGCACCTCGCCGGCACGCACGGCGAACGAGACGCGCTTCAGATTGCGCGCCAGCGACAGGCCCTCGGCTTCGACGACCACGGGCTTGTCGGCCGTCGGCGCGGGCAGGGTGATGTCGTGGGTGTAGCTGTCCTCCAGCGCATCGCGTCCCTTGCCGATCATGGCCTCGATCAGCGCGGCCTTGCTGGTGTCGGCGGCACGCGTCTCCATGATCTTGCGGCCGTTGCGGAACACCGTGACCTCGTCGGAGATCAGCAGGATGTCCTCGATGAAGTGTGAGATGAAGACGATCCCGGTGCCCTGCTCGCGCAGCTTGCGCAACGCCGCGAACAGCCGCTCGACCTCGGGCGGCGACAGCGCCGAGGTCGGCTCGTCCAGGATGATGATGCGCGCGCCGGAGAACAGCACCCGCGCGATCTCGATCAGCTGCTGAACGCCGATCGGAAGATCGCCGAGCCGGCTCATCGGATCGGCGTCGATGCCGAGCCGCTTGAGCTGCTCGGCGGCCTCGCGTGCCATGCGACGCCACTGCACGATGCCCAGCGCATTGGTCGGCTGGTTGCCGAGAAACACGTTCTCGGCCACGGTGAGGTCCGGCGCGACGCTGAGTTCCTGGTGCACCATCGCGATGCCGGCCGCGCGGGCGTCGCGCACGGAGTTGAAATGAACCTCGCGGCCGTCGAGCAGGAAACGGCCGGAGAAACCGGTGTGCACGCCGGCGATGATCTTCATCAGCGTGCTCTTGCCGGCGCCGTTCTCCCCGACGAGACCATGGATCTCGCCGGGGCGAAGAGTGAAGTCGACGCCGCGCAACGCGGTGACGCCGCCGAACGACTTGGTGATGTCCTGCAATTCCAGAAGAGGCGGGCGGCTGTTCGACATGGGGAGGGACTTCAGATCAGGAAGTGATCCTCCATCCATTGCATGCCGGCGGCATTGGCCTTGGTCACGACGGGTCCGTCGGTGATGACGTGCTTCGGAATGCCCTGGCCGCTCTTTTCGCCGGCGGTGACCGCGGCGACGCCTGCGACGATCGCGCCGCCATGGATGCGGCAGGACGGATTGCGCACGGTCGCGAACATGCGGCCCTCGCTGACCGCCTGGATCGCCGGCGGCATGGCGTCGACACCGCCGATCAGGATGTTGGTGCGGTTGCGCGCCTTCATGATGTTGTAGGCGGCGAGGGCCATGTCGTCATTGTGGAAGAACGCCGCGTCGATCTGCGGATATTTCGTGAGATAGGTCTCCCACAGCCGTGCCGCCTTCGACACGTCCCAGTCGGCCGGCTGCGTGTCCAGCACCTCGATGTTCGGGAACTGCTTGATCACCGAGTTGAAGCCCTTGGCGCGGCCCTGCGCGCCGGTGTGGCCGAGCGCGCCCTGCGTCATGATGATCTTGCCCTTGCCGCCCATCGCAGTCGCCAGAGCCTGCGTGACCGATGCGCCCATGAACTCGTTGTCGGGTGCGAGGAAGGAGTGGACGTTGATCTGATCGAGCGGCGCGATCAGCGTGTCCATGTCGATCACGGGAATGCCGGCATCGATCATCTTCTGCACCGGCTGAGTCAGGGTTCCGATGCCGAACGCCTGGATCGCGACGAAGTCCCACTTCTGGGACGCCATGTTGTCGATCGCGGCGCGCTGCTTCACCGCATCGAGCTGGCCGTCGAACCAGGTCACCTCGACATTGAGCAGCTTGCCCCACCATTCCGCGGCCTGCTTGCCCTGGGCGCACCAGGTCGCCTGCAAGCCGGCATTGGAGAAGGCTGCCTTGAGCGGCTTTTCGGAGCGGCCCATCTCGGCGGCCATCGCCGGAGTGATGCCAAAGCCGGCGAGAAGGGCCGCCGCAGAGCCCGCGGCAGTCGCCGCCTGGAGAAGATCGCGCCTCGTCGTGGACGTTTTCTTAGTGCCGGACATCCCGTGCTCCCTGTCCCATCGTTGTCCGGCGGCGTCATTGATCGCGCCGCCGAGAGCAGCAGTGTTTCACAACCCCATTGATCACGCCACAGCCGGATGTTGTGCGTTGCACCGAGCGACCTTCGCGCTGCACGCGCGATGTCAGAAAACCGTGATGCGCCCGTGGTACGCGGCAGCGCAGCTTTGGGAGAGAGCCTTTGGCAACAACGACGCGCATCGCCGTGATCGCCGACATCCATCACGGCCGGGATACGCCCACGAAGCGGGGATCGGTGGCGCTGCAATTGCTGGAGCGCTTCGTCACGGAAGTGAACGCCGAAGACATCGATGCGGTCATCGATCTTGGCGACGGGATTTCTGACGAAGATCCCGAGCGCGATCGGCTGCTGCAAAGCGATGTCGCGATGTGCTTTGCGAAGTTGGCATCGACGCATCATCACGTCAGTGGCAATCATGATGTCGCATTGCTCAGCCTCGCCGACAATGAAGCGATCCTCGATCGTCCGAGCGGGTCGCGCGCGGTGATCGTCGGCGATGTCAGATGTGTGTTCTGGCAGCCCGACGTGAGTCTGACTCCGACGCGCGGCTTTCGCCTGTCCGCGAGCGATCTCGACGCGCTGGTCCAGCTGCTCGCCCAGGATGACCGGCCGACCTTGCTCGTCAGCCACGTGCCGTTGTCAGGACATGCTCAGACCGGCAACTACCACTTCGAAGCCAATCCGGGACACGCGGCCTATGCCGAGACCGACGCGATCCGCGCGGCGATCGCGGATGCGCCGTGCCCGATCGTCGGGCTCGCCGGCCATGTTCATTGGAATACGCTGACAACGGTCGATGGCACACCGCATCTGACCTTGCAGTCGCTGACAGAGACGTTCATCTCGGGCGATCCAGCCGAAGCGGCGGGCATCCTCACGATCGGCGATGGTTCGTTGCGCTGGACCGTGACTGGCCGCGAACCGCTGTCGGTGACACTGCCATGGCCGAGGACCAAGGCGCGGTGGTGCGCTCCGTTGTCGTGCTTTGCGACTGCTGCGATGGCCTGAGGTGATTGCGTGTTCAGACAGCGTTCATGCGGCCCGCGATACCGTCAACGGAGAATATCGTGGCGCGCTGCGATGACTGCCAAAAAAATAGAGCAGGGCAGCGGGCCCTGCTCGGAAATTGTGTCGACCCTTTAGATATCCCGCAAGTTCAGATTTGATCTTGTTAAGCGGGGTGACGCTGCTTGTTGCGCGCCAGGGCTCCTCCCGAGACTTGGACCACCAGACTTCCGCAAGCGATAGCCTGAGGCCCGAATTCGTAGACGATCTTTTGGCGTTTGTCATCCTTTTCGGCAACGATTGTTCAAATTTCGCGCACTTCCTGAAATGATCGGTAAGTGCTTGCAATTGACGAGCTTTATTTTCGAGTCTTCTCGCGGTAGGTGCTGAATTACCTTGGAGGCTGGCGTCCCGCGAAGGCCCATCCGGGCGTAGCGGATTGTTCTTAATCAACGACCGCTGGCGAAATGTGCTGACTGTGCCCTGCGCGACCTCGACTCCGGGCGTTCGCTCGGGCACAACAATTCAGTTCATTTGGCAGGCTTTCATGCGGCAGCGGCTGCAGGCGTTTCTCCCGATCATGCTGATCGCACTGATGGTGCAGATCCTGGCGCCGATCGGCGTTGCCTGGGCGGCCGCGTCAGCCGCGGCTGATCCCCTGCACGGCCTCGAAATCTGCCACAGCCAGCCCGGTTCCCAGTCGGTGGACGACGAGTCGCCGGCCAAGCCCGCGCTCCACGGCTGTTCGCTGTGCTGCCTGGCGCAGCCGGTCACCCTGGATGGGCCGGAGCTGTCCGTCATCGCCACGCCGCAACGGGATTCGGGCGAGGTCGTGTGGCGGGCTGGTGATCCGGCCGGCCGGATGACCAAGGCCTTCTCGAACGCGCAGGCAAGGGCTCCGCCCGCAGCGTGACGCCGCGCTGGCCGCTGTGCGGCCCTCATCTCCAAATCGCAAGATTACGACCTGCGTTGTCTGCTCGGCCCTAGCCGTGCGGATACGCGCAAATCGATCAAGCTGGCGCATCGCCGCCAAGAAAAGGATGACGACATGACCTTCCTCGGACGCTCTCTGCTTGCATTCGCTCTCCTGTTGGGAGGATCTTCTGCCGCCTTCGCCGCGGACGTGAAGGCCGGTGACCTCGTCATCACCCAGCCATGGAGCCGCGCCACGCCGGGTGGCGCCAAGACGGGCGCCGGCTATCTGACCATCGAGAACAAGGGCAGCGCGCCGGACCGCCTCGTCGCGGTGACCGGCGCTGTCGCCGGGCGGGTCGAGATTCACGAGATGGCCGTCACCAACGGCGTGATGACCATGCGTCCGCTCGACAAGGGAGTCACGATTGAGCCGGGCAAGACCGTCGCGCTGGCGCCGGGCGGCTATCACCTGATGCTGATGGATCTGAAGAGCCCGCTGAAGCAGGGCGACAAGCTGCCGGTCACGCTGGAGTTCGAGAAGGCCGGCAAGGTGTCCGTGACGCTTGAGGTGCAGGCGGTCGGCGCCAAGGGGCCGGGCGGCGAGGGCGGCAGCATGATGAAGCAGCACGATCATTCCGGCATGAAGATGTAGGCCGGGCGCCCCGCGACTCCGGCGGAGGGCCGGTCTCGATGAAGCAACGGGTGTTGAACGCCGCCATGACAGCCGGTTCGCGCGCGAGCCGGCTGGTGGCGGCTGACCGTGCCCGACGTCCTGCCAATGTCCGTCAGAAGCTTGGCCGATATCTGCCGGTCGCGCTGCTAGCAATGCTGTTGCAGGTGCTGGCGCCAGTGGCGGCGTCCGCCCTGAGCGCCGCGACGATCGCGACGGCCGATCCGTTCGGCGGGATGGCGATCTGTCATGCCGAAACGGATGCGGCGCCCCTTGGTGGCGATACCGACCGCACCGCCTGCGGCCTTGACTGCGTCATGTGCTGCGTGCTGCACGCCGCCGCGGCGCTCGATGCGCCGCCCGCGCCGTTCGATGCGGCTCCGCTGCGTCTGACGGCGTCCATCGTCTGGACGGCGCGCGAGCTCCGCCTCGTTCATCTGCTTGCCCGGGCACAGGCGCAACCAAGAGGACCTCCCTCCCTCTCCTGAGGACAGAAATCGTCATCGGCCGCAGCCGCGCGCCGATCCGTTTTGAATCAGGAAGACCGGCCGTGCAGAGCCGGCATCGGGGAAGTCAAACATGTTCCGTCGTCATGCCCTGGGTGGTGTGAGCGTGCTCGCACTGCAGCTCTTGCTGCTGCAATCGTCCACGATCGCGCGCGCCGAGACCGAGAAGGAATTGCCGTCCGTCACCGTCGACGCGCCGCGTGCCGCACCACAACGGGCCGTGCGCAAGCCGGTCACGCAGGCAACGTCCGTCCGCACGCGCGCGCCAAAGCCGGCTGCCGCATCCGTGGCCAGCAACTCCGGACAGGGAGGAGCGGTGTCCGATCCAGCCTCGGGTGCCGGCGCCGCCCGCAGCCAGCTCAACCAGTCGCCGACCGGCCAGACCGCGACCACGATCGACCGCAGCCGCTACGATGACCGGCCTGCGTTTTCCGTCGGCGACATCCTGCGCGAGAGCCCCGGCGTCTCGCTCAAGCAGGGCAACGGACCGCGCGACCTTGGCATCTCGATCCGCGGCTCCAATGCCCGCAACGGCTTCGGCATCCGCAACATCGTGCTGTTCGAGGACGGATTTCCAGTCACCCAGCCGGACGGGCTGTCGCGCAGCGACCTGATCGATCCCCACGCCTATGGCGCGGTCGACGTGATCCGCGGACCCTCCTCGGCGCTCTACGGCAACTATGCGACCGGAGGCGCGATCAATTTCCGCACCCGCCCGGGCGGCAGCATCGACGGTGCCGAGATCGGCAGCGAAGGCGGCAGCTTCGGCTATCTCAGCAACTACATGACGTTCGGCAAGAAGGTCGGCAACTTCGAGGGCTCGTTGTTCACCAGCGACGTCCGCGGCGACGGCTATCTCGGCAACAGCTGGTTCAACACCCAGACCGTCAACTTCCTCGGCACCTACAAGGCGACGCCGGATGACCGCTTTACGGTCAAGATCATCAACAACGACCTGTTCACGCGGCTGCCAATCCGGTCGTCGCTGAATCAGTACTATCAGAACCCTTATCAGCAGGGCTGCGCGACATGGACGACAGCAGCCGCGGGCTGCGGCAGCGTCACGTTGTTCAACAACGGGTTCAACAACTCGGCTGGAACGGACAAAGAGACGGCGCTGCAGGCCGGGCTCGGCCGCAACGACCGCCGTACCATCGTCGGCGGGCGCTGGGAGCACGATTTCGACAACAACACGACCTGGCGCAATCAGTTCGTGTTCGATGACCGCAACATCAGCCAGCCGACCGGGTCGACCAGCGCGGTCGGCGACTATCCGTCCTACAACTACATGAGCGACATCACCCGGCGGGGCGAGATCTTCGGCCTGGAATCGACCAGCTTCTTCGGCGCCTTCTACAATACGCTCACCGCGTCCGGAGACACGTTCAACGTCATGCCGGGCGGCAACGGCACGCTCGGCCGCTTGTCGACCAACCTTCTGAGCGAGACGACGAATTTCGGCGTGCGGGCGCGCGAGGAGCTCAAGCTGACGTCGGCCTTGACCGCGGTGGCCGGTCTTGGCTGGGAGCGCACCCATCTGCGCGGCGTGAACACGGCAGGGGGGACAGGGACGACGCTCACGACCGCGGACCGGCAGTTCGACAATCTCGCGCCCGAGTTTGCGCTGCTCTACAAGGTGAACAGCGACTGGCTGGTGCGGGCGCGCGTCGCATCGGGATATGGCACGCCGCAGGTCTCGAACCTGTTTGTGCTCCCGAGCGGCACAGCCGGAAACAACACCAATCTCGCCTCGCAAAGCAATCTCGGCTACGATTTGGGCTTTGACTGGACTCCCAACAAGTCGGTCACCCTGAGCGCAACCGGCTTCTACGAATTCTTCCGCAACGAGATCGTCAACCAGGCAACGCCGGTTGTCGGCGTGACCTATGCGTTCAATGCCCCGCGCTCGGAGCATCGCGGCGTCGAGCTGGCCGCCGACTGGAAATTCCTGCCCGGCTGGCGCTTCACGGCCGCCTACACCTATCTCGACGAGATCTACACCGACTATACGGAGAACCTGACAAACGGCACGGTCTTCCGCTTCAACCGCGCCGGCAACAAGATTCCAGGGATTTCCCCGAACGAGCTGACGGCCCGGCTGGGGTATGATCACGCCAGCGGAAGGCTTGCAGGGCTGGGTGCCTTCGTCGAGGTCCAATGGAAGGATTCCTTCTATATGGACAACGCGAACCTGCTCAGGGCGCCCGGCTACGAGCTGGTCAACCTGAACGTCCATTACAGGACCGAGCTTGCGTCCGAGGCCTTCAAGTCGCTCAACGTCTTCTTCGAGGTCAGGAACGTGTTCGACCGCACCTATATTGCGTCGGCCAACAATATCGCGAACTCGGTCACGTCTGCAGGCGTTCAAAATCCCGCCAGCGTTCTGGCCAATACCACTGGCTCGATCTATGCCGGCTCACCGCGCGCCTTCGTCGCTGGCATGAAGGTGGCATTCCGATGAGGCACAGCATGACAAGGACGCCATCGCTTCGAGGCTGCGTCGTCGGACTCGCCATGGCCCTGATGTGGCCGCTGTCCGTACAGGCCCAGATGGCACATCAGCACGGATCGGACGCGGCATGCGAGGGCACCGAGCTCCGATGCGCCACCAAAGTGACGCCGTTCTTCGCTGAAGACGGCAAGCTCTGGCTCGTCTGGATGGCCGGAGGCCGGGTGTCGGTGGCGAGCTCGACCGACGGCGGGAAAACGTATTCCGCCGCCGTACCGGTCACCGAGCAGCAGCTCAATCTCGACTGGGGGCCCGATGCCCGTCCGAAGCTGGTGGTCGACGGCAAAGGCGTCATAGCGGTGGCGTTCTCGATCTTCCGCGACCAGGCGTTCAACGGGCAGGTGCTGTACTCCCGGTCGGAGGATGGCGGCAAAAGCTTCGCGGCACTCCGTCCCATCACGCCGAACAACGAAAGCCAGCGCTTCGAGGCGCTGGCGCTGGACCAGGACGGCACCGTCTTCGTGGCGTGGCTCGACAAGCGCAACCGGGTGCCGGCGAAGGCCGCCGGGCGCGCCTACGAGGGCGCGGGATTGTTCTTCTCATCATCGCGCGATGGCGGCGCCACCTATGCCGAAGCGACGCTGGCCCAGGACAACACCTGCGAATGTTGCCGGCTCGGCGTTGCCTTCGCGGGGCCGGGACGTCCGGTGGTGATGTTCCGCAACATCTTCGAAGGCAGCGTGCGCGACCATGCGGTGGTCACGTTCAGCGACCTCGGCACCCCCGGCGAGGTCCACCGGGTCAGCACCGATGATTGGCAGATCAAGGCCTGCCCGCATCAGGGGCCGAGCCTGACCGTGTCGCCGGCGGGCACGTATCATGTCGCCTGGTTCACAAGCGGCAAGGTTCGTAAAGGGCTATTCTACGCGCGTTCGCGCGACGGTGGCCGGACGTTCTCGGAACCCATGGCGATCGGCCAAGCCGACCGCAATCCGACGCGGCCCTATGTGCTCGCGACCCAGGACAGCACGACGCTGGTGTGGAAGGAGTTCGACGGCGAGCGCACCACGGTGATGGGAATGCAATCGCGGGACGATGGCGAGACGTGGTCGAAGCCGCGCGCCCTTGCCAGTACGGACAATGCGTCGGATCACCCGCTGCTGGTCGCCCATGGCAGGCAGATCTTCCTGTCCTGGATGACCAAGTCTGATGGCTATCGGTTGCAGCCGATCGGAGATGAGTCATGAAACGCCCATTCGCCGCCCTTGCGATCTTTGGCTTCGTCGCCTTGACGGCGTCGAGCACCGCAGCACCGCCATCGCTCAAGCCGTTCGAGCGCGGCACCTGGCGCGAGGTGCTGCGGGCCCATGCGGGTCGTCCGACGCTGATCCATTTCTGGGGCGTCACCTGCGGCCCCTGCAAGATCGAGCTGCCGCAGCTCGGCAAGTTCATGTCCGATCATCCCGAGATCGACGTCGTCACCGTCAGCGCCGATTTGGTGCCGAACCTGAACGCTGCGACCCAGGCCATGCTGGACAAGGCCGGACTCACCACGGCGGAGAACTTCATCTTCAACGACGGATATGTCGAGCGTCTCCGGTTCGAGATCGATCCGTCCTGGCAGGGTGATATCCCGCGCACGATACTCGTGACCCGCGAGGGCGCGGTCTCGACCATCGAAGGCAGCGCCGAGATCGGCGATCTCGACAAATGGTCCTCGGAGCAGGGGCGGGGGCACTAAGACGGCCGGGGCGCGGGGATCTTGCCCGGTCGCCCTGCGCGAGCCTCATCACGGCGACGTGCGCCGTTCATCCTCCACTTCAGCGGAACCGGTAAATTGATTGGGAATCCGGCGGCTTAGCCGCCTTTTTTCAAACCCAGCCTTGTGTTTTGCCGCCTGATCCGGTTTGACTGCGCCAGCTCGAACCGAATCTCGAAGGCCTCGCCCATGCGTCTGTCGCGGTTTTTCCTGCCCATTCTGAAAGAAAATCCGAAGGAAGCCGAGATCGTCTCGCACCGGTTGATGCTGCGCGCCGGCATGCTGCGGCAGGAGGCGGCCGGCATCTATGCCTGGCTGCCGCTGGGCTTCAAGGTGCTGAAGAAGATCGAGCAGATCGTGCGCGAGGAGCAGAACCGCGCCGGTGCGCTGGAGCTGTTGATGCCGACCCTGCAGCTCGCTGACCTCTGGCGCGAGAGCGGCCGCTACGATGCCTATGGCCCGGAGATGCTGCGTATCAGCGACCGCCACAAGCGTGAGTTGTTGTACGGGCCGACCAACGAGGAAATGATCACGGAAATCTTCCGTGCCTATGTGAAGTCCTACCGCAACCTGCCGCTCAATCTCTATCATATCCAATGGAAATTCCGCGACGAGCAGCGTCCGCGTTTCGGCGTGATGCGCGGCCGCGAGTTCCTGATGAAGGACGCCTATTCGTTCGACCTCGACGAGGCCGGCGCGCGGCGCGCCTACAACAGGATGTTCGTCGCGTACTTGCGCACCTTCGCGCGGATGGGCCTGAAGGGCATCCCGATGCGCGCCGAGACCGGTCCGATCGGCGGCGATCTCAGCCACGAATTCATCGTGCTCGCGGAGACCGGTGAATCCGGCGTCTACTGCGACCGCGACGTGCTCGACCTGCCGATCCCGCCGGCGTCCGTCGATTATGACGGCGACCTGACGCCGATCATCAAGCAATGGACGTCGCTCTATGCGGCGACCGAGGACGTCCATGACGCCGCCCGCTTCGAAGCCGAGGTGCCGGCTGAGCGGCGGGTCCATACCCGCGGCATCGAGGTCGGCCAGATCTTCTATTTCGGCACCAAATATTCCGAGCCGATGAAGGCGCTGGTCGCCGGCCCCGATGGGGCGGAGGTCACCATCCATGGCGGCTCCTACGGCGTCGGCGTGTCACGGCTGGCTGGTGCGATCATCGAGGCCTGTCACGACGAGGCCGGCATCAAATGGCCGGAGGAGGTCGCCCCGTTCCGCGCCGTCATCCTCAACCTGAAGCAGGGCGGTTCCGACACCGATGTCGCCTGCGAGCAGCTTTATCGCGATCTCCTCGCCAAGGGGGTCGACGTGCTTTACGACGACACCGAGCAGCGCGCCGGCGGCAAGTTCGCCACGGCGGACCTCATCGGCATCCCCTGGCAGATCATGGTTGGCCCCAAGAGCCTCGCCGAGGGCAAGGTCGAGGTGAAGACCCGCAGCGACGGCGCCCGCCAGATGATGTCCCCCGCGGACGTCGTGGCACGGCTCGGCGGCGGGACATTGGCTGGCTGAGACGCGCGTTCGATCATCGGATTATCCACCGGGGCTGCCCGTCCCCTTCAGGCCAATCCGGCCACATTCGGCCCGAATCATGGGATGATCGCACAATGGATGACGCCATGACCGAACCGGTGCAGACCACCACCCCCTTCGCTCCCTTCGAGTGGATGCTGTCGGGGCGCTATCTGCGCGCGCGCCGCCGGGAGGGGTTCATCTCCGTCATCGCGGGGTTCTCCTTCCTCGGCATCATGCTGGGCGTCGCCACCCTGATCATCGTGATGGCGGTGATGAACGGCTTCCGCAAGGAGCTGCTCGACAAGATCCTCGGTCTGAACGGGCATCTGCTGGTGCAGCCGCTGGAGTCGCCGCTCACCGACTGGAAGGACGTCTCCGAGCGGATCGCGCAGGTGCAGGGCATCCGACTTGCCGCGCCGGTGGTTGACGGACAGGGTCTGGGCTCGTCGCCATTCAATGCGTCAGGCGTGTTCATCCGCGGCATTCGCGCGCAGGACCTCACGAACCTGACGTCGATCGCCAAGAACATCAAGCAGGGTTCGCTGGAAGGTTTCGACGAAGGCCAGGGCGTCGCGATCGGCCGCCGGCTCGCGGACCAATTGTCGCTGCATGCCGGTGACAGCATCACCCTGGTCGCCCCGAAGGGCGCCGTGACGCCGATGGGCACCACGCCGCGCATCAAGCCCTACAAGATCGCGGCGGTGTTCGAGATCGGCATGTCGGAATACGACGCCAGCTTCGTCTTCATGCCGCTGGCCGAGGCGCAGGCCTATTTCAACCGCAACAACGACGTCACCGCGATCGAGATCTTCACCAGCAATCCGGACAAGGTGGAGGAGTTTCGCAAGACGGTCACCGAGGCGGCCGGCCGCCCGATCTTTCTCGTCGACTGGCGCCAGCGTAACTCGACCTTCTTCAATGCGCTGCAGGTCGAGCGTAACGTGATGTTCCTGATCCTGACCTTGATCGTGCTGGTCGCCGCGCTCAACATCGTTTCGGGACTGATCATGCTGGTCAAGGACAAGGGCCAGGACATCGCCGTGCTGCGGACCATGGGGGCTTCGCAGGGGGCGATCATGCGGATATTCCTGATCACCGGCGCCTCGATCGGGGTGGTCGGCACGCTCACCGGATTCGTCGTCGGCCTCCTGATCTCGATGAACATCGATTCGATCAGGAAGTTTTTGTCCTGGCTGACGAGCACCGATCTGTTTCCCAATGAACTCTATTTCCTGTCGAAGCTGCCGGCTGAGATCGATGCCGGCGAGACTGCGGCCGTTCTGATCATGGCCTTGACCCTGTCTTTCCTGGCTACGCTGTATCCATCCTGGCGCGCGGCCCGATTAGACCCGGTCGAAGCGCTTCGCTACGAGTGAGGCGCTGATGGAAGAGCAGGGGGCAGAGGATGTGCCGGTCGTTTATCTCCACGAGATCAAGCGGCGGTACATGCAGGGTGAGCAGCAACTGACCATTCTGGACGGCGCCAAGCTGGCGCTGTGGGCCGGTCAGTCGGTGGCGCTGGTGGCGCCGTCGGGCTCGGGCAAGTCGACATTGCTGCACATCGCGGGCCTCCTGGAGAGCCCCGACGAGGGCGAGGTCTATGTCGGAGGCGTGCCGACGTCGCAGTTGACCGACATCGAGCGCACCCAGATGCGCAGGACCGACATCGGTTTCGTCTACCAGTCGCACCGGCTGCTGCCGGAGTTCACGGCGCTGGAGAACGTGATGCTGCCGCAAATGATCCGCGGCTTGAAACGGTCCGAGACGGTGAAGCGGGCGACCGAGATCCTGGCTTATCTCGGGCTCGGCGAGCGCATCAAGCACCGCCCGGCCGAGCTTTCCGGCGGCGAGCAGCAACGCGTCGCGATCGCGCGTGCGGTCGCCAATGCGCCGCGTGCGCTGCTGGCGGACGAGCCGACCGGCAATCTCGATCCTGGTACCGCCGATCACGTCTTTCACGCGCTGATGCAGCTCGTGAAGGCCACGCGGGTCGCGATGCTGATCGCGACCCACAACATGGAGCTGGCCGGCCGCATGGACCGGCGCGTCTCCATCGTCGGCGGCAAGGTCGTCGAGCTCGACTGAGTCCGGCCGCAGTCAGGGCCTGATCACCGTCATCTTGAACGGCTCGCGATGGGCGGCGGCATGGGCGACCGCGTCGTTGGCATGGTCGAGGTCGAAACAGGTCGGCTCGAACTGCGCGAGGTCGAGCAGTCCGGCCCTGATCAGTCCCACCATCTTCACTGTCGCTGTCGGCGGGCACATCCAAACGCCGCGGATGGTGATGCAGTCGCGCATGATCCAGGGATAGGGCAGCTCGAGCCCGGGGCCGCCGAGCATGCCGACTCCGCCCATCAACACCACGCGCCCATAGGGACGTACGGTCATCACGGCGGTCCGCACGACATTGGTCGTGACCGAGGGCGGCATGATGTCGAGCACGCAGTCGATCGGGCCGGGCGCGGCGCGCTTCATGCGCTCGGTGTCCTCGCTTTCATGGCCCGACAGCCTGACTGGATGGATGCGTGCGCCGAACCGGCGCTGGAGCTCGGCCAGCATGACCTCGTTGCGACCGGGCGCCACGACCGCAGCGGCGCCCATGGCGAGCGCCACCGCGACTGCGGCGCTGCCGAACCTGCCGGTGGCGCCGCTGACCAGCACGGTCTCGCCCGCCTGCAGATTGGCGGCAAGAAAGCCGCCATAGGGCACGAGCAGGGTGCCGAGCGCGCACCACCGCGCCGCGTCGCGGGCATCGATGACACCGATCGGCTTGGCGTTCTCCGTTGGCAGCCGCATGCGCTCGGCGAACGAGCCGTGCCGGAAATGCCGTTGTAGCTTGAGCCCGCCCGGTCCGCGCGCGCTCAGGCCTTGCAGGGTTATGTCGGGGGCGAGCGCATTGTCACGTGAGCGCACCGTCGGATCGCAGAACACCCAGTCGCCAATCGCAAGATGCGTGGCATCGGGGCCGAGCGCGCTGACCCTGCCGATGCCGCTCGTTCCCGGGATGACCGGCAGTTCCAGCAGATATTTGCGTTCTCCGCTGAACACTTCATTCGCATAGGACAGCACGCCGGCTGCGGCGATGTCGACGATCACCTCGCCGGTGCCGAGCACGGGGTCTTCGACATGCTCGATCTCGAGCGGCGATCCAAATCGTTTGAGCACTGCGGCCTTCATGATCTTCTCCATTTTCGCGATGGCGAGGCACCAGTCTGCCGGTCTATCCTACGCGCAAGAAGGCCTGGTATTATCCTAGGATTGAAGAAGCCCAGGCTGGGCGCACCGCCATCGGGGGCGAACCATGAGTGATCTCGGAGATGAGTGATCCAAGACATGCCGAGCTCGGCAACTTCCTGCGCTCGCGGCGCGAGAAGCTGACGCCGCAGGCGGTCGGGCTCGCGGCCGGGCGGCGGCGACGCACCGCGGGGCTGCGGCGGGAGGAAGTGGCCGAGCTCGCCGGCATCGGTGTCGACTGGTACATCCGAATCGAGCAGGGCCGTGCGGTAAAGCCGTCCTCATCCACCATCGATGCGCTGGCGCGCGCCCTGCGCCTGAGCCGAACCGAGCATGCTCATCTCAAGGCGCTGGTGCGCGATCCTGCGCGCAAGCCGTTCGTGCGCGAGCAGGTGCCGCCCCGACTGCGCGAACTCGTGCAGAGTCTGAACCAGCCGGCCTACATCTCCGGACGGCGATGGGACGTGCTGGCCTGGAATGCCGCGGCGGACGAGATCTTCGGCTTCTCGCAACTCGCCGACGATGAGCGCAACACGTTGGTGCTGATGCTGTGCAAGCCCGGCGTGCGCGGGCTGTTCGGCGCGCAATGGAAGGAGCTGGCGCAACGCATGGTCGCGCAGTTTCGCGCGACCTATGATCTGTGGGCGGGCGATCCCGCCTTCGTCGATCTGATCGCGCGGCTGCGGCGTGGCAGCCGCGAGTTCGATGGCTTGTGGGCGGCGCACGACGTCAATGCGCTTGCTGCGGGCGAAAAGCTGCTCGAGCATCCGAAGAAGGGCCGCGTGAGGCTGCGATACGCGACCTTCCAGTCCAACGACGATCCCGCGCTGAAGTTGGCGATCTACTACACGTGATGACGATGCCGCTCCGGACGAGCGTGCATTCCGCGTCGGCCGGGAAGCACCACACATTCGTCCGCTTTGCGCATGATGATGCTACGCATTCGCAAGACTCGTCGTGCTGCCCTGAAGAATTCACGACTGAGACGTGACAGGGGTCGTTCCGTGACCGGGAGTTTCCCGATCACGATTTTGCCGTCGCTCGCATTGTGGCCATGGATGGACGCCGGCCACGACTCCTCCTTACATCTTATTAGTTGTTTGTTCATGTTGCCGGCAAAGCCTTGAAAAACAGGCATTTGCGTCCAATCCCATAAAAGCCGGAAAGAATGGTTCTGATCTGCACATCGGTTGATGTCGGCGGAGCGAATGCGGGTGGCATAGTCGCTTCGTCGCGCTGCATGTTTTTCGCACGGAACCAGGGGGCCTGGGGACTTTGGGACAGAAGCTACGGAGTTCGATGATGAAGACGCTTTTCGGCGCAACGGTGGGGCTCGGCGCAATCGCCGCGGCGACGTCTGCATTCGCAGCTGATCTTCCAATGAAGAAGGGGCCGTACACCAAGGCGCCGCCCGCCGTCGTGGCGACGGTGTATGACTGGAGCGGCTTCTATGTCGGCTTCAACGCCGGCGGAGGTTCCAGCCGGGATTGCTGGAATCTGGTTTCGAACGCCGGTGTGGCGGTGAACCCGGCAGCCAACCGCGAAGGCTGCTCCGGGGGCGGCGGCGCGGCCGTCGGCGGCCAGGTCGGCTACCGCTATCAGATGGCCAACTGGGTGTTCGGCGTCGAGGCGCAGGGCGACTGGGCGAATTTCAAGGGCACGAATCGCAACCTGATTCTTCCCAATGTCAGCGACCGTTCACGCACCAACGGCTTCGGCCTGTTCACCGGCCAGGTCGGCTATGCCTTCGACAACATTCTCGGCTATATCAAGGGCGGTGCCGCGGTCGTCGGCGATCGCTACGACACCTTCACCACGGGCACCAACGTGATGCTCGATCGCGCCAACACGACGCGTTGGGGCGGTACGATCGGTGCCGGCCTCGAATATGGCTTTGCGCCGAACTGGTCGGTCGGCGTCGAGTACGACCACATCTTCCTGGGCAACAAGAACCTGAACTTCGTCGCCGCGGCCGGCGCGCCCGCGATGACTCATCGCATCAAGCAGGATGTCGACATCGGGCTCGTGAAGCTGAACTACAAGTTCGGTCCGGGTTTCGGGATGATGCGCTGACGCAACGTCACCCTCGATTGCTCCGGTTCGTCGAAGCCGCGGCTTCGACGAACCTTCGATGGTGTGGCCTGAGACGGCGGCTCGCTGCGTCGAAGGCGGGGACGGGTCAGTCCTCTTCGAACACGAACGGGTTGGGGAACGGCGCGTAGGGATTCGGCGCCGGCGGACGCGGCCTGATCCGCTGCCTGTGCGGATACGGATAGGGCGTCGCGCGCGGGTCATTGCTGACACCGGCGAAATAGGGGTTCGCGATGCAGTTCAGCAGGCGTCCCGACGCCGTCGCCTGGCATTGCGCGTAAGTGTCGAAGGTGCAGTGGCTCAA
Organism: Bradyrhizobium sp. SZCCHNRI1029; assembly: GCF_032487555.1. Taxonomy (NCBI): domain Bacteria; kingdom Pseudomonadati; phylum Pseudomonadota; class Alphaproteobacteria; order Hyphomicrobiales; family Nitrobacteraceae; genus Bradyrhizobium; species Bradyrhizobium sp. SZCCHNRI1029. The sequence continues at coordinate 365,507 of NZ_JAUEUK010000003.1, read as the reverse complement.
GCCCGGAAACTCATCACCCTGCAGACAGAACGCATGCCTGACACCGACGGCGTGAGCCGGCGCATGGGTTGCGACCACGAGGCCGGCTGCAGCCAGGGCCGCAAATAAAACCTCACGCATCAACGATCTCCCTTCATCCCTTGATGACCAGAACGCGCGCGCTTCATGGCGAAGCGCCGGCGCGACGGCCCTCACGCGTGTGTAGTCGGTCGGCCCTCGATTGCAAGCTGGAAAGTTCCATCAACACACTGTGATTAAAGATTAATTTCCTAACATGTCTCGTGGCCTTTCAGCAGCGAGCTGTGACCGAGCGGCTACAGCAATTGTGGCGCAGATCGGTAAGAGGTGCGGCTGGCCTGGGGGCCAAATGAGACGAGACTGGACCTGTGATGAAGAAACTTCTGTTGACGACGACGGCGCTCGTGGTGCTGGCCTCGCCGGCGCTTGCCGCGGATCTCGCTGCGCGTCCCTACACGAAGGCACCGCCGCCGGTGATGGCTGCGATCTATGACTGGAGCGGCTTCTACATCGGCGCGAACGGTGGCGGCGGCTGGAGCGAGAACACCTGGGATCTGGTCGGCGGCGGCCGCGAGGGTTCGCATGATGCATCCGGCGGCACCGTCGGTGGCCAGGTCGGCTATCGCTGGCAGATGGGCCAGATCGTGTTCGGCGTCGAGGCGCAGGGCAACTGGGCCGACCTCACCGGCGACAATCAGAGCGCGCTGTTCGGAACGCGTAACCGCACCAAGACCGATGCGTTCGGCCTGTTCACCGGCCAGGTCGGCTACGCCATCAACAACGTGCTGCTCTACGCCAAGGGCGGCGCGGCCGTGACCAGCAACAAGTACACGATCACCAATGCGGCGACCGGCGCGTTCCTCGCCTCCAACGACGACACGCGCTGGGGCGGCGTGGTCGGTGCCGGCGTCGAATACGGCTTTGCGCCGAACTGGTCGCTGGGCGTCGAGTACGACCATCTGTTCATGGACCGCCAGACCGTCAGCTTCGGCGCGCTCGGCTCCGACAGCATCAAGCAGGACGTCGATCTGTTCACCGCCCGCCTGAACTACCGCTTCGGCGGCCCGGTCGCGACGCGGTACTGAGTCGATCCTCGCTCGATCGGCGGATTGGAAAGCCCCGGCGTTCGCGCCGGGGCTTTTTGTTTGCGGAGGCGGGTTAACCATTTGCTGTGCCGGCGCGGCGATGAGCCGATCAGCGCGCTTGACCTGAGAACAGAAAAGGAACATTGTTCTTCATATGTTCTGACTCAGGGAGGTCCCGATGCTGAAGGTTTTCGTTCAAGAAGCCGCCGCGCTGGCGTCGATCACGCTGTTCGTCGGCATGATCGCGCTCTGGGCGCAAATCATTCCACAGCTTTAGTTTTCCGAGCGCAGCGGCTGGGGACAAGGCAGGCGAGGGCGCCGGACTCGCCGGAGGTCGTCCGATATGATGCGGAGCGAGTCGGTCGGGGTCGGGGGCATGGCGGTTCATGACTTCGAGCCAAGCCCAAGGCTTGGCCCCGCACCGTGATCTCGGAACAAGCCCCAGGGAAGCTGCAAGGCGAGCATGTCCAGCGCCGGATTCGTCCATCTCCACGTCCATTCCGCCTATTCGCTGCTGAAGGGCTCGATCAAGATCGGCAAGCTCGGCGAACTCGCCAAGGCCGACCGCCAGCCGGCGCTGGCGCTGACCGACACCGACAACATGTTCGGTGCGCTCGAATTCTCCGACAAGATGGCGAGCTATGGCATCCAGCCGATTGCCGGCTGCGAGCTCGCCATCGATTTCGGCGACATGGACCCGAATGCCCGCAATGCCGGCGCGGTCGCGCAGCCCTCGCGAATCGTCCTGCTCGCCGCACGCGAGGAGGGCTACCGCCACCTGATGCGGCTGAACTCGCGCGCCTTCCTGGAGACGCCGACGCACCAGGCGCCGCACATCAAGTTCGAGTGGCTGAACGAGGGTGTCGATGGTCTGATCGCGCTCACGGGCGGGCCCGATGGGCCGATCTCGCTCGCGATCCAGCACGACATGGCGGCACTTGCGACGCAGCGCTGCGAGCGGCTGGCAAGCCTGTTCGGCGACCGCCTCTACATCGAGCTGCAGCGCCACGGCGTCGACCGCGAGCGCCGCGTCGAAGGCGGCCTGATCGATATCGCCTATGGCAAGGGCCTGCCGCTGGTCGCGACCAACGAGCCGTATTTCGCGACCGCCGACGACTACGAGGCGCATGATGCGCTGCTGTGCATCGCCGGCGGCCATCTGATCGCCGACACCGAGCGCGTGCAGCTGACGCCGGATCACCGCTTCAAGACCCGTGCCGAGATGGCGGTGCTGTTCGCCGACCTTCCGGAGGCCTTGGCCTCGACGGTCGAGATCGCCGAGCGCTGTTCGTACCGGCCGCGGACGCGCAAGCCGATCCTGCCGTTCTTCACGGTCGGCGCCGGCACCGGCAGCGATGCCGTGGACGCCGCCAGCGCCGAGGCCGCCGAGCTGAAGCGACAGGCGGAGGAGGGTCTGGAGCGGCGCCTCAAGGTGCACGGCATGGCGCCGGGCATGACCGAGGAGGACTATCAGAAGCGGCTCGCCTTTGAGCTCGACGTCATCATGCGCATGAAGTACGCGGGCTACTTCCTGATCGTGTCGGACTTCATCAAATGGGCCAAGGCGCACGGCATCCCGGTGGGACCGGGGCGCGGCTCCGGTGCAGGCTCGCTGGTCGCCTGGGTCTTGACCATCACCGACCTCGACCCGATGCGGTTCGCGCTGCTGTTCGAGCGCTTCCTCAATCCCGAGCGCGTCTCGATGCCGGACTTCGACATCGACTTCTGCCAGGACCGCCGCGGCGAGGTGATCTCCTACGTGCAGCAGCGCTACGGCCGCGACCAGGTGGCGCAGATCATCACCTTCGGCACGCTGCAGGCGCGCGGCGTGCTGCGCGACGTCGGCCGCGTGCTGCAGATGCCCTACGGGCAGGTCGACAAGCTCACCAAGCTGGTGCCGCAGAATCCGGCCGCGCCGGTGACGCTCGCCGCCGCGATCGAGGGCGAGCCGAAGCTGCAGGCCTTCCGCGACGAGGACCCGGTGGTGGCGCGCGCCTTCGACATCGCGATGCGCCTCGAAGGCCTGACGCGGCATGCCTCGACCCACGCCGCCGGCATCGTCATCGGCGACCGGCCGCTGAGCGAGCTGGTGCCGATGTATCGCGATCCAAAATCGGACATGCCGGTCACCCAGTTCAACATGAAGTGGGTCGAGCCCGCCGGCCTCGTCAAGTTCGACTTCCTCGGCCTGAAGACGCTGACCGTGCTCGACGTCGCCGTGAAGCTTCTGAAGCAGCGCGACGTCCACGTCGATCTCGCGACCCTGCCGATCGACGACGCGCCGAGCTATCAGATGCTGGCGCGGGGCGACGTGGTCGGCGTGTTCCAGGTTGAAAGCCAGGGCATGCGGCGGGCGCTGATCGACATGCGCCCGGACCGCTTCGAGGACATCATCGCGCTGGTGGCGCTGTATCGTCCCGGTCCGATGGCCAACATTCCGACCTACTGCGCCCGCAAGCACGGCGAGGAGGAGCCGGAATATCTGCACCCGATCCTGGAGCCGATCCTGAAGGAGACCTTCGGCGTCATCATCTACCAGGAGCAGGTGATGCAGGTCGCGCAGCAGATGTCCGGCTATTCGCTCGGCGAAGCCGATCTCCTGCGGCGCGCCATGGGCAAGAAGATCCGCGCCGAGATGGACAAGCAGCGCGTCCGCTTCGTCGAAGGCGCCGTCAAGAACGGCGTGCCGAAGGACCAGGCCGACACGATCTTCGACCTGCTCGCCAAATTCGCCGACTACGGCTTCAACAAGTCGCACGCGGCCGCCTATGCGCTGGTGTCCTACCACACCGCCTACATGAAGGCGCATTATCCGGTGGAGTTCATCGCGGCGTCGATGACGCTCGATCTCAACAACACCGACAAGCTCTCGGAATTTCGTGCCGAGGCGCAGCGCCTCGGCATCAAGGTCGAGCCGCCGTCGATCAACCGCTCGGGGCCGACCTTCGAGGTCAGCGGCAACACCATCTTCTACGCGCTCGCGGCGTTGAAGGGCGTCGGCCCGCAGGCGATCGAGATGATCGTCGAGGCCCGCAACAAGGGCGGCCCGTTCACCTCGCTCGCCGACTTCGCCTCTCGCGTCAATCCGCGCGCGATCAACAAGCGCATCATCGAGACGTTGGCGGCGGCCGGTGCGTTCGACGTGCTCGACAAGAACCGCGCGCGGGTGTTCGCCGGCGCGGACGCGATCGTCGCCGCCTGCCAGCGCGCGCACGAGGCCGCCACCTCCGGCCAGAACGACATGTTCGGCAACGCCGCCGATGCGCCCGCGATCATCCTGCCGAACATCGAGAACTGGCTGCCGGCCGAGCGTCTGCGGCGCGAATATGATGCGATCGGCTTCTTCCTGTCGGGCCATCCGCTCGACGACTACGCGGCGGCGCTGAAGCGCCTGCGCGTGCAGAGCTGGGCCGAGTTTTCGCGTGCGGTGAAGACCGGCGCGACCGCGGGCAAGGTTGCCGCCACCGTGGTGTCGCGCATGGAGCGGCGCACCAAGACCGGCAACAAGATGGGCATCATGGGTCTGTCGGATCCGACCGGCCATTTCGAGGCCGTGCTGTTCTCTGAGGGCCTCGCACAATATCGCGACGTGCTCGAGCCGGGCGCGGCGGTGCTGCTGCAGCTCGGCGCCGAGCTGCAGGGCGAGGATGTCCGCGCGCGGGTGCTGCATGCCGAGCCGCTCGATGATGCCGCCGCCAAGACGCAGCGCGGATTGCGCATCTTCCTGCGCGACACCAAGCCGCTCGATTCCATCGTCAAGCGCCTGCAGGGGCCGGAAGGTGCCGCGGTCAATGGCAACGGGGCGATCGCCAAGAGCGCCGCGCCGCCGTTGGCGCCCCGCACCGCAGCAGGCGAAGGCGAGGTGTCGCTGGTCATGATGCTGGACCTCGAAACCGAGGTCGAGATGAAACTGCCGGGGCGCTTCAAGGTTTCGCCACAAATCGCAGGTGCCATCAAGGCGGTGACCGGCGTGGTCGACGTGCAGCAGCTGTAATCGAGGCGATCGTTCCGCTGGAGCGGCTGCGTTCGGCGATCTTGCTGGTCGAACGGGGGGACGAGGAACAAAAAAGCTGCGCGTGGGCTGTACGGACATGCCTCCGTTCAACCGCGGTTCAGCCATTCTCCCGCTGAATCCGCGGCGGGTGCCTCGAAGGGGCTTGAACCATGCGCTTGACCAAGATCACCGCGAAGATCGTCCTGAGTGTCTCGCTCTGCCTGCTCGCCTTGGCGGCCTTGCCGCGGCTTGCCGCAGCGCAGCAGCCCGGCGCCGAAAAGCGTATCGCTCTGGTGATCGGCAACGGGGCCTATGCCAAGGGCCCGCTGGCGACGGCGGCCAACGACGCCGGCCTGATCGCGCAGACGCTGCAGGCCGCGGGCTTCGATGTGGTCGGCGCGCGCGATCTCGATGCCGACACGCTGCGCAAGAGCTTTCGCGATTTCATTCACAAGGCCCAGTCAGCCGACACCAACACCGTCGCGATGGTCTATCTGGCCGGCTACGGCATGCAGCTCGCCGGCGAGAACTATTTTCTTCCCGTCGACGCCAACATCGGCAGCGACGTCGACATTCCGACCGAAGGCCTGCGCCTCAGCGACTACATCCGCCAGCTTGCGGCGACGCCGGTGAAGGCCAGCGTCGTGGTGCTCGATGCCGCCCGCCAGCAGCCCTTCATCGCCAGCGGTCCGGCGATCGCCGGCGGCCTGGCGCTGGTTGAGCCCGATGCCAACATGCTGATCGCCTTCAATGCGGCGCCGGGCACGATCGCGCCGAACGAGACCGGCGCCTACGGCGTCTACGCGCGCTCGCTCGCGGAGATGATCCGCACCGGCGGCCTGTCGCTGCCGGAGGTGTTCGACCGGCTGCGGCTGCGCGTCAACGAGGAGACCAAGGGCGCGCAGGTGCCGTGGGATGCGCAGAAGATCCAGGCCGCCTTCACCTTCTTCGAGCGGGCGCCGGACGCGCCCGCCACGCCGGATTCGCCGGAGCAGACCGCGGCGCTGCGCTCGCGCCCGATCCGCGAGCTGCCGGTGCAGGAGGCCTATGCCGCGGCGCTGGAGCGCGACACGCTGCAGGGCTATGAGGATTTCATCGCCGCCTATCCGAGCGACCCGCTGGCGCGGCGCGTGCGCGCCCTCGTCGCCGCTCGCCGCGAGGCGCTGACCTGGCGACGGACGTTTCGCACCGACAGCCCGGAGGCCTATTGGTCCTACCTGAAGCGCTATCCCTATGGCGCGCATGCCGAGGACGCCCGGCGGCGGCTGGCGATGTTGTCGGCACAGCCGGCGCCGCCGCCGACCTTCGCGATGATCGAATATGACGTGCCGCCGCCGCCGCTCGACGAGGTGATCTATGTCGAACGTCCGGTGCTGCTGTTCTCGGATCCCGAATTCGATTTCGTGCCGCCGCCCCCGCCGCCGGTCTACATCCTGCCGCCGCCTCTGCCGGAGTTCGTGGAGCTGCCGCCGCCGTTCGCTCCGGTCGGCCTGTTCATCCTGCCGCGGCCGGTGTTCGTGCCGATCCCGGTCTATGTCCGGCCGCCGGCTTTCGTTGCCCCGCCGCCGAACAACATCATCTACCAGAACATCCACAACCCGACCGTCATCAACACCGTGATCAATCGTCCGGCGCCGCCGGCCGCGCCGATCACTGCCGGCCCCGCGGCCGTGACGACGCCGGCCGTGGCGGTGGCACCGGCCTTGCCGCCGGCCGTCGCGCAGCGCGCCACGCTGATCCAGCAGGGCAAGGTCCCGCCGCCGGGAGGACCGCTCACCAATCCCACGGTCCGGCCCGGTGCAGCACCGGCCATTCAGGCCAACGCTCCGCCGGGCGGACCCTCGCCGGCCATGACGGGACCCGGGCAGGGGCATGCCAATGTCAATCCGCTGCCGGTGCCCGGTCGCGGTGGTCCGCCGGTGCCACCATCGGTTCAGGCTCCTAGTCTGCGCCAGCCGGCACCGGCATCGCCCTCTGCCGCGCTGCCACCGCCCGCGCGCCAGGATCTGCGCGCGAACCGCACGCCGCCGGGCGCAGTCGTGCCGCAGCCCGCAAGGCCATCGGTGACGCCGTCCCGTCCGGTCATGCCGTCAGCCGTTCCGCGCGGGCCTGAGGTGAGCCCGCGCATTCAGCAGGCGACGCCACCGCAGATCCAGCGCCGCCCGCCGCCACCACCGGCGACGGCGCGTCTGAGCCCGCCACCGGCGCCGCCACGACCGCCGGTTGCACCGATGGTTCGGGCGGCTCCGCCACCTCGGCCGGCGCCACCGCCGCCGCAAGTCATGCGTCCGTCCGCTCCGCCACCGATGGCGCGTCCTGCGCCTCCACCGCAGATGGCGCGTCCCAGTCCGCCGCCGATGGCCGCCGTGGCCCGGCCGGCGCCGCCGCCGATGGCGCGGCCCGCGCCGCCGCCGCCACGTCCGGCGGCCCCGCCGCCGGGCAAGAGATGTCCGCCGAACGTCCCGCATTGCTGAGCCGCGGCGCGTTGGCCTGAGGTCGGCGCGGTTGCAACATCGGCCTGTTTTCGATATGGCCGGACCGCCGGACTGATCGATCGTGGGCGCAGGACGTCGACGGCCGACGACGTGTTGCGGGGGCATCAGTGATATCAGCGTTTGTCGGGACCTTGCGCACGCTGTCTTTGCGAAGCTCAATCATGGCCGCGCTTTGCGGCGTCGGTATCGCCGGCCTGCCATCGCCAAGCGATGCGCAAGCGCTGCCGGGCGCCGAAGCCGTCTATGCCTCGGCGCCGCCGCGCCTGCTCCAGATCCGCACGCTCGTGGCCGATGCCGGCCGCCAGACCTCGACCGGATCCGGCTTTCTGGTCTCCGCCGACGGGCTCGCGGTCACGAACTATCACGTTGTGTCGGATGCAGCACTCGAGCCGAAGACGTACCGGCTCGAATATACGGGAGCCGATGGCACGCAGGGCGGCGTCACGTTGCTCGCTGTCGACCTGCCCAACGATCTCGCGCTCGTTCGCGTCGACAAGCAGAACGCGCCGTTCTTTTCGTTCGACAAGGCCGCGCTCGACGGCAGCCTGCCGAAAGGCGAGCGGCTCTATTCGCTCGGCAACCCGCTCGACCTCGGCTTCACCATCATCGAGGGAACGTATAACGGTCTCGTCGAGCACAGCTACAACGATCACATCCATTTCACCGGCGCGCTCAATCCCGGCATGAGCGGCGGGCCCGCGGTCAATGCGCAAGGCCAGGTGGTCGGCATCAACGTCGCCACGCGCCGCGGCGGCCAGCTCATCAGCTTCCTGGTGCCCGCCCGCTTCGCGGCCGCGCTCCTGGCGCGCGGCCAGGACGCCAGGCCGGCCGCGGCCGATCTGCGCAAGGACGTGATCGCGCAGCTTACGAGCTGGCGTGGAGCGCTCTACAAGTCGCTGGGCGAGGAGGGCTTCCGCGATCGGGTGTTCGGGTCCTATCAGGCGCCGGAGACGCGCGCGGGCTGGTTCGAATGCTGGGCGAGCACCAATGTCAGCGCATCGCCGAAGCCGCGCGCCAGCATCAATTCGACCAGTTGCAAGGCCGAGGCCAGCGTCTATGTCGCCTCCGACCTCAACACCGGCGTGGTGGAGGTCAGCCACTCCTACGCGAAATCGATCGACCTCAATCAATTCCAGTTCGCGACCGTGCTGACGCAGCTGGCGCAGCCGCGACTCACCCAGGGCGGTTCTTTTCGCAAATGGTACACGCCGCAGCATTGCCATGCCGATTTCGTCGGCGTGACGCCGGCGGCCGCTCATCCGTCGCTACGCGTGCTGTGGTGTGCGCAGGGCTATCGCGAGTTCGACGGCCTCTATGACGTCGTGCTGGTCGCGGTGACGCAGGACCATGCCGACGAGGCGCTGGTGTCGCGGCTGAACCTGCAGGCGATCGCCTATGACGACGCCTTGCGCCTCGGCAAGAGCTTCCTCGAACGCCTGCAGGTCGCACGATGATCTGGATCGAGATCCTCTCCAAGCATCGCGACGTCGCCGGCCGCTTCCGCGTCGATGCCGCCGAGATCAGCATCGGCCGCGGCTACGACAATCACGTCATCCTCGACGATCCCTATGTCGCCGCGCGCCATGTGCGAATTTTCCGCGACGGCGAGGGGCGCCTGGTCGCCGAGGATCTCGGCAGCGCCAATGGCCTCTTTCTCGATCGCGGCAAGAGCCGGAAGCCGCAGCTCGTCCTCGACGGCGCCAAGCCGATCCGGATCGGCCAGACGCTGCTTCGGATCCGCGACGCCGGCCATGCCGTCGAGCCGGAGCGGCTCGCGGGCTCCGAACGCGGGGCGCTGCCGATCATCGCCGCGATCGCCCTCGGTGTCGTCCTGCTCGCGATCAACGCGGTGATGACCTGGTTTGCGCAGACCTCCGAGGCGCATCTGTCCGATTATCTTGTGCCGACCGTCACGATGATCGGGGTGGTCGTCGCATGGGTTGGCGTCTGGGCGCTGCTGGCGCGGCTGTTTTCCGGCCGCTCGCATTTTCTGCGCCACCTCCTGATCGCGCAGGCGGGTCTGATTGCGTTCTGGGTCTACAGCGAGTTCGCCCAGATTGCCTCGTTCGCCCTGACCTGGAGCGCTGTCTTCACCTACGGCTACGTCGTTTCGTGGATCGTTCTCGCCGCGACCTGCTTGCTGCATCTGCGTGAGGTCGGACGCACCCATATGCTCGCCAAGGGCCTGGTGGTCGGCCTTTTGCTGGTGGTCGCGATCGCGATCCAGACCGTGCAGCGGTCGGAGGCGTTGGCGAATTCCGGCCGTCCCAATGTCAGCCACGTGCTGATGCCGCCGTCCCTGCGCCTGGTCCCGGTGCAGGACGAGCAGACCTTCTTCGAAGACGCCGCGCGGCTGAGGGCGAAGCTCGATGCCGACCGCGCCGCGCTGGCCCCGGCCGGTGTGGAGCGCTGATCACAGTTCCACTGTCTTTGCTCCCGGAGGTTGAAAGTTCCCTGGTTCCCGTCATAGCCTCGAACCCCGGGTTTCTACGGGGAGGGGGCAATGAACAGGCGAGCGCTGCTGGGATTGGGAGCGGCATTTCTGGTATCAGGATGCCTGACAGGCAAGGAAGGCACCGAATACGCTGTGGTGTCACAGAAGATCGGGGCACCGCGTGCCGGGCAGTCCCGCATCATCATCATGAGCTTGAAGGATGCCTGGCTGGACCGGACCACGTGCGACGCCAAGGTCGACGGCGTCGCGCTGAGCCGCCTGATCCCCGGAACCTATGTCTACGTCGACCGTCCGACCGGTCCGCACCACCTCGTCGCCACCCAGACCCTGTTCCCAGGCGACTCGGTGCTCGATTTCAACACCGAGCCGGGGCGGACCTATTTCTTCTCGATCAGGCCCAGTGATCGGTCCAGGGCCATGCAGGGCGGCGGCATGGCGTTCGGCCTGCTCGGCATGGGCGTCATGGCCGCGGCCTCGTCGGGCGCCGACAACAAGGGTCCGGTCGACTTCGTTCCGCTGCAGGAGGGGCAGGCCCGGACGGCGATGGTCGAGCTTCTGCAGGCCGAATGAGCCCATTTTCCTTGCGTTGCGCCAAAATCCGGCTATATAGCGCGCCATCTCACACGGAAACTTGGCTCTCCTAGAGGGCGTCCGGTGGCAAGCCGGGCCTTGACGGCCCGTTTTTGCTCACGCGTTTCCGGAGGAATCAACCGGAGAATATCCAATGGCGCTGCCTGAATTCACGATGCGTCAGCTGCTCGAAGCTGGCGTGCACTTTGGTCACCAGTCTCACCGCTGGAATCCGAAAATGGCCGATTTCATTTTCGGAGCCCGCAACAACATCCACATCATCGATCTCGCCCAGACCGTGCCGCTGCTGCACACGGCGCTGCAGGCCGTCAGCGACACCGTCGCCAAGGGCGGCCGCATCCTGTTCGTCGGCACCAAGCGCCAGGCGCAGGACAACGTGGCCGATGCAGCCAAGCGCTGCGCGCAGTATTTCGTCAATTCGCGCTGGCTCGGCGGCACGCTGACCAACTGGAAGACGATCTCGGCCTCGATCAAGCGCCTGCGTCATCTCGACGAGGTGCTGTCCTCGGGCGAAGCCAACTCCTACACCAAGAAGGAGCGGCTGACCCTGCAGCGCGAGCGCGACAAGCTCGATCGCTCGCTCGGCGGCATCAAGGACATGGGCGGTCTGCCCGACATGATCTTCGTGATCGACACCAACAAGGAAGACATCGCGATCCAGGAGGCCCAGCGCCTCAAGATCCCGGTGGCCGCGATCGTCGACACCAATTGCGATCCGAAGGGCATCACCTACGTCGTGCCCGGCAATGACGACGCCGGCCGCGCCATTTCGCTGTACTGCGACCTGATCGCGCGAGCCGCCATCGACGGCATCTCGCGCGCGCAGGGCGAGCTCGGGATCGACGTCGGCGCCTCGGCGGCTCCGCTCGAGGAAGATCTTCCGGCTGCGTCCACTTCGACGTTCCAGGGTCTGCCTGGTCCGCGCGGAACCGCCGATGATCTCAAGAAGCTCACCGGCGTGTCCGGTGCGATCGAGAAGAAGCTCAACGACCTCGGCATCTTCCACTACTGGCAGCTCGCCGAGCTCAACCACGACACCGCGCACCAGATCGGCGAAGAAGTCGGTCTCCCGAGCCGGGCCGATGCCTGGGTCGCGCAGGCCAAGTCGCTCGCCGACGCGTAAGACGACACAACACCATTCTGGCCGGCGTCTCACGCCGGCCATCGCGACTGAGATAGGTTTTTCCTGGCAGCGGGCGGCGACGAGCCATCCGCTGCGTCGCGCTTTGGACAGGCAAAAGGACGTTCAACGATGGCTAATATCACCGCAGCGATGGTGAAGGACCTGCGCGAGTCGACCGGCGCGGGCATGATGGACTGCAAGGCCGCGCTCACCGAGAACGGCGGCGACATGCAGGCCGCGCAGGATTGGCTGCGCAAGAAGGGCCTGTCGAAGGCCGCCAAGAAGGCCGGTCGCGTTGCGGCCGAGGGCCTGATCGGCGCGCTGACCTCCGGCAAGAAGGGCGTGGTCGTCGAGGTCAATTCCGAGACCGACTTCGTCGCCCGCAACGAGCACTTCCAGGGTCTGGTCAAGATGATTGCCCAGGTCGCGCTCGACGTCGGGGCCGACGTGGAGAAGATCAAGGCCGCCAAGGTGGGCAGCATCACGGTCGAGGCCGCGATTGCCGATTCGATCGCCACCATCGGTGAGAACCAGACGCTGCGGCGTGCGGCTTCGCTCGAAGTGAGCCAAGGCGTCGTGTCGAGCTACGTCCATGGCGCCGTCATCGAGGGGGCCGGCAAGCTCGGCGTGATCGTGGCGCTGGAGTCGCCCGGCAAGACCGACGAGCTCGCCGTGCTCGGCCGTCAGCTCGCGATGCACGTCGCCGCGGCCAATCCGCAGGCGATCGATGCGGCGGGTCTCGATCCGGAGCTCGTCAAGCGCGAGAAGGACGTGCTCGCCGACAAGTATCGTCAGCAGGGCAAGCCGGAAAACGTGATCGAGAAGATCGTCGAGTCCGGCCTGAAGACCTACTACAAGGAAGTCACCCTGCTCGAGCAGGCCTTCATCCACGACAGCGGCAAGTCGGTCGCGCAGGCGCTGAAGGAAGCCGAAGGCAAGGTCGGCGGTCCGATCAAGGTTGCCGGTTTCGTCCGCTATGCCCTCGGTGAGGGTATCGAGAAGGAAGAGACCGACTTCGCTGCCGAAGTCGCCGCCGCCAGCGGCAAGAAGTAACGACTGAGCACAGTCACGATCCGGCGCGGCGTTCGCGCCGGATCTCAACGCGCGGGATAGGAGAGCATTGGCACATGGCTGAGCCGGTCTATCGTCGCGTCGTGGTCAAGCTGTCCGGCGAATATCTCGCGGGCCCTCATTCCTTCGGCATCGACCAGCCGACCGTCGACCGCATCGCCGATGACCTCATCGCGGCCCAGAAGCTCGGCGTCGAGATCGCCGTCGTGGTCGGCGGCGGCAACATGGTGCGCGGCGTCGAGGTGTCGTCGCAGGGCGTGTCGCGTCCGACCGGCGACACCATGGGCATGCTCGCCACCGTCATGAACTGCCTGGCGCTGGAAGCCGCCATCCAGCGCAAGGGCACCCCGGCGCAGGCGCTCTCCGCTTTCGTCATGCCGGAGGTGTGCGAGCTGTTCACCCGCGCTGCGGCGCACAAGTCGCTGGCCGAAGGACGCATCGTCGTGCTCGGGGGCGGCACCGGCAATCCCTATTTCACGACCGATACCACAGCGGTCTTGCGGGCGGCCGAGATCGGTGCCCAGGCCGTGCTCAAGGCCACCAATGTCGATGGCGTCTATAGCGCCGATCCCAAGAAGGATCCGGCCGCCAAGCGCTTCGACCGGCTGACCCATTCGCAGGCCATCGAAGGCGGCTACAAGGTCATGGACGCGACCGCATTCGCCCTTGCCCGGGAAACGTCGCTGCCTATCATTGTGTTCTCCATTGCCGAACCGGGCTCGATCGGCGCGATGCTGCAGGGCGAAGGGCGCGGCACCATCGTCGCGGGGTGAGCCGCGGCACCGTCGGCCGCCGGTGTTGGACCGATCCCGAGCCTGCGGTAGAAGCGTAAGCGAGACAGGATTTCATCCGGGAGTCGCCCGAGTCCGGCCGCAGGCATTTCAAGGCCTGGCAGAGCCGGCCGCAACGCCCCGGATTGCAGAAAGGAAAGCGTGATGAGCACGGGCAATTTCGACCTCAACGAACTGAAGCGCCGCATGCAGGGCGCGACCCAGGCGCTGAAGCACGAGCTCGGCGGCCTGCGCACCGGCCGCGCCTCGGCGTCGATGGTGGAGCCGGTCCAGGTCGAAGCCTATGGCTCGCACATGCCGCTCAACCAGCTCGCGACCGTCTCCGTTCCCGAGCCGCGCCTGCTCTCGGTGCAGGTCTGGGACCGCTCCATGGTCAAGGCCGTCGAGAAGGCGATCGTCGATTCCAACCTCGGCCTGTCGCCGGCGACCGAAGGCCAGGTGATCCGGCTGCGCATTCCCGAGCTCAACCAGGAGCGGCGCAAGGAGCTGGTCAAGGTCGCGCATAAATATGCGGAAGCTGCCCGTGTCGCCGTCCGCCATGTCCGCCGCGACGGTCTCGATACCCTCAAGAAGCTCGAGAAGAATCACGAGATGTCCGAGGACGATCAGGAGCGCCTCGCTGCCGATGTGCAGAAGGCGACCGACAGCGTGATCTCGGAGATCGACCAGCTGCTGGCGGCGAAGGAAAAGGAAATCCTCACCGTCTGAAGGATGCGCTTGATGTCCAATGCCGCGGCCCCGATGACGGAGGCGCCGGACCGGTCCGACGGACCGGCCCATGTTGCCATCATCATGGATGGCAACGGCCGCTGGGCTGCGGCCCGCGGGCTGCCGCGTGCGGAAGGGCATCGCCGTGGCGTCGAGGCATTGCGCCGCGTGGTGCGCGCCTCGCATGAGCTCGGCATTCGCTATCTCACCATCTTCTCGTTCTCGTCCGAGAACTGGTCGCGTCCGGCCAGCGAGATCGGCGACCTGTTTGGGCTGCTCCGCCGCTTCATCCGCAACGATCTCGCGACCCTGCATCGCGACGGCGTGCGTGTCAGGGTGATCGGCGAGCGCGACGGGCTCGAGCCCGACATCTGCGCGCTTCTCAGCGAGGCCGAGGAACTGACCCGGGGCAACACCAAGCTCACGCTCGTGGTCGCCTTCAACTACGGCTCGCGCCAGGAGATCGCGCGCGCGGCGCAGCGTCTGGCCCGCGAGGTCGCCGAGGGCCGGCGCGATCCGGCTTCGATCGATGCCGATGCGATCGGCGCTCATCTCGATGCGCCCGATATTCCAGATCCCGATCTCATCATCCGCACCAGCGGCGAGCAGCGGCTGTCCAACTTCCTGATGTGGCAGGCGGCCTATAGCGAGCTGGTGTTCGTGCCGATCCATTGGCCCGACTTCGACAAGGCCGCGCTGGAGGGCGCGATCGCCGAGTTCGGCCGGCGTGAACGCCGCTTCGGCGGTCTCGTGGCGAAAACCGCCTCGTGACCAAACCGGATACCGCAGCCGTGAGAGACGCCGCCAACGCCGCGCAGCGCAATGATCCCGCGCCGCCGAAAAAGGCTGCAACCAGCAATCTGGTGATGCGGGTGGCGGCGGCGCTGGTGCTGGTGCCGCTGGCGCTCGGCGCCGCCTATGCCGGCGGCGTATTCTGGACCGCACTGGTCACGGTCGTCGCGGTCGGCCTGTATCTCGAATGGCTGATGGTGGTGGGCGAGGTTCGCACGGCCAGCGTCGGCACGGCCGGCGCACTGGCCATCGGCGTTGCCGGCCTTTGCTGCGCCTATGGCCTGATCGACTTCGCCGTCGTCGTGCTTGGGCTCGGCCTGGTCGCGGTCACGGCGCTCGCTGCGGGACGTCGCGCCTGGGTGGCCGCCGGCTTCGCCTACGCGTCGGCCGCCGAGCTCGGCTCGGTGCTGGTGCGCTTCGATGCGGCCGAGGGATGGCATGCGCTGGTGCTGGTGTTTCTGGTCGTATGGGCCAGCGACATCGGCGGCTACGTTGCGGGCCGCAGCATCGGCGGGCCGAAGCTCGCGCCGCGGATCAGCCCGAACAAGACCTGGGCCGGCGCCGTCGGCGGCTTCGCCGCCAGCCTCGTCGCCGCGGCCGCCTGGTCGATGGCCGGCGCCGGCGGCCTGATGGCGATGCTCATGCTCGCCGCGGCGCTGTCGGTGGTCTCGCAGCTCGGCGACCTGCTCGAATCTGCGGTGAAGCGGCAGTTCGGGGTCAAGGACTCCAGTCACATCATTCCCGGCCATGGCGGCCTGTTGGATCGCCTGGACGGCTATGTCGCGGCGATCGTCGTCGCCGCATTGCTCGGTTTGCTGCGCGGCGGCCTCGATGGCGTCGGCCGCGGTCTTCTGGTTTGGTGACCGGCAGCGCGGCTGGCCGGTCGAGATTGTTTGGTGAGAACATGAGCGCAGTGCCATTGCGGAACAACAAGGCCGGTCTCGCGGAGGTGCGCAGCGTCACCGTGCTCGGCGCCACCGGCTCGATCGGCGATTCGACCATGGACCTCGTGCGCGGCGCGCCGGAGCGCTACCGCGTCGAGGCGCTGACCGGCAACAGCAACGTCCAGGGCCTGGTGAAGCTGGCCCGGGAGTTCAACCCGCGCTTCGTGGCGGTGGCCGATCCGGCCGGCCTCGACGAGCTGCGCGACGCGCTGGCGGGCACCGGGATCGAATGCGGGGCAGGGGAGAGCGCCATCATCGAGGCGGCAGCCCGTCCCGCCGACTGGGTCATGGCCGCCGTCTCCGGCGCCGCCGGCCTCAAGCCGGCGCTCGCCGCGGTGGACCGCGGAGCGACCGTGGCGCTCGCCAA
The DNA here is from genome assembly GCF_032487555.1 of Bradyrhizobium sp. SZCCHNRI1029. Taxonomy (NCBI): domain Bacteria; kingdom Pseudomonadati; phylum Pseudomonadota; class Alphaproteobacteria; order Hyphomicrobiales; family Nitrobacteraceae; genus Bradyrhizobium; species Bradyrhizobium sp. SZCCHNRI1029. The sequence goes on along the minus strand of NZ_JAUEUK010000003.1, from coordinate 349,073 downwards.
CAAGGAATGCCTGGTCTGTGCCGGCGATTTCTTCATGGAGCGGGCTGCGCGGGCTGGCGCCTGCATCCTGCCGGCCGATTCGGAGCACAACGCGCTGTTCCAGGCGCTGTCCTCGGGCAATCGCGAGGAACTGGTGCGGGTGATCATCACCGCCTCCGGCGGCCCGTTCCGCACCTGGGCGCCGGCCGATATCGAGCAGGCGACCTTGGCCCAGGCGCTGAAACATCCGAACTGGAGCATGGGCCAGAAGATCACGATCGATTCGGCCTCGATGATGAACAAGGGCCTCGAGGTGATCGAGGCGTCCTACCTGTTCGCGCTGTCGCCCGACGAGATCGACGTCCTGGTGCATCCGCAGTCGATCGTCCACGGCATGGTCGAGTTCTCCGACCGTTCGGTGGTGGCGCAGCTCGGCGCGCCGGACATGAGGATTCCGATCGCCCATTGCCTGGGCTGGCCGGAGCGCATCAAGGGGCCGTCGGCCCGGCTCGATCTCGCCAAGATCGGCACGCTGACCTTCGAGGCCCCGGACTTCGAGCGGTTCCCCGGTCTGCGGCTGGCGTACGATTCGCTGCGCACCGGGCGCGGCGCCACGACGGTGTTCAACGCGGCCAACGAGGTCGCCGTCGCGGCCTTCATCGCTGGTCACATCCGGTTCGGTGCGATCGCCCGGCTGGTCGAGGCGACCCTCGAGGACTGGACGCGTTCGGGTAATCTGGCACCGTTGACCTCGGCGGACGACGCCATCGCCATTGACCATGACGCGCGAAAAAGGGCCTCCGGCCTCTTGCCTCAAATCGCCGCAAAAGCATCTTAAAGGGTTGGACGGGCCACCGGCCCATCGGGAAGGTCATCGATGTCGGAATTTTTCCACCATATCTTCAATACGTTGAGCCACGGCCTTCTCGGCTACATCGTCCCGTTCCTGTTCGTGCTGACGATCGTGGTGTTTTTCCACGAACTCGGCCATTTCCTGATCGCACGCTGGGCCGGCGTGAAGGTGTTGACGTTTTCGCTCGGATTTGGCCCAGAACTGATCGGTTTCAACGACCGCCACAACACCCGCTGGAAGATCTCGGCGATCCCGCTCGGCGGCTACGTGAAGTTCTTCGGCGACGAATCCGAGGCCTCGACGCCTTCGGCCGAGGCGCTCGCCAAGATGACGGCCGAGGAGCGGGCCGACAGCTTCCACCACAAGACCGTCGGTCAGCGCGCTGCGATCGTCGCGGCCGGCCCGATCGCCAATTTCATCCTCGCGGTCATCATCTTCGCCGGCATGGCGCTGTATTTCGGCAAGCCGAACACGACCCCGCGGGTCGATGCCGTCCAGCCGGACAGCGTCGCGGCCCAGGCCGGCTTCAAGGACGGTGACGTCGTCGCCGCCATCGACGGCCGGGAGATCGAGACCTTCGCCGACATGCAGCGCGTCGTCTCGGTCAGCGCCGGCACCGAATTGTCCTTCCTGATCAAGCGGGACGGCACGGAACTCACCCTGAAGGCGACGCCGGCGCTCAAGGAGGTCAAGGACCTGTTCGGCAACAGCCACCGGATCGGCGTGCTCGGCATCCAGTACAACGCCAAGCCGGACGAATCGCGGTCGATCCCCGTCGGGTTCCTCGAGTCGATCAAGATCGGTTTCGAGCAGGTCTGGTTCATCATCTCCACGACCTTCAAGTTCATCGCCTCGCTGTTCGCGGGCGCCGGGAGCGCCGGCGACGTCGGCGGTCCGATCCGAATCGCACAACTCTCGGGACAGGCAGCCAGCCTCGGCTTCCAGTTCGTTGTGCAACTGTGCGCGACGCTGTCGGTCTCGATCGGGCTCCTGAACCTGTTCCCGGTTCCGCTGCTCGATGGCGGACACCTGTTGTTCTATGGGGTCGAGGCCGTCCGCGGCCGGCCGCTGTCGGAGCGGGCGCAGGAGATGGGGTTCCGAATCGGCCTCGGGCTGGTCCTCATGCTCATGGTCTTTGCAACCTATAACGATATCCTTCACCTCGCCGGGTCCTGAGCGCGGCTTTTTTACGACGTGGCCGTTGGGCAACGTTTTGAAACGAATTTGAAAATTCAGAGAGATCCGGCGTTTGCCGCCGGGTCCAAATTGGCTACAAGCGAACGACAAATGGGAATCTGTCGGGTTCGTAGGGGTACGGAACCGGCAACGGAATATAAGGGCGCGTAGCGCATGAAGTTCGGATTGCGGGTGCGGGGGGGCTTGGCGGCCGCCTTTATCATGTTCGCCGGCCCGGTGGCTTTGCCGCTGGCGAGCGTGGTTCTTTCGTCGCCAGCTGCGGCTCAGACGGTCAACTCGATCGAAGTGGTCGGTAACCGCCGCGTCGAGCTGGAGACCATCCGCTCGTACTTCAAGCCGGGCCCCGGCGGGACGCTCGACGCCGGCCGGGTCGATGACGGCCTCAAGGCGCTGATCGAGACCGGCCTGTTCTCCGACGTGAAGATCAACCGCCAGGGCGGGCGCCTGATCGTCACGGTCGTCGAGAACCCGGTGATCGGCCGCGTCGCGTTCGAGGGCAACAAGAAGGTCAAGGACGAGCAGCTCCAGGCGGAAGTGCAGTCGAAGCCGCGCGGCACGCTGTCGCGCCCGATGGTGCAGTCCGACGCCCAGCGCATCGCGGAGATCTATCGCCGCTCGGGCCGTTACGACGTGCGCGTCACGCCGGAAATGATCGAGCAGCCGAACAACCGCGTCGACCTGATCTTCACGATCGAGGAAGGCGCGAAGACCGGCGTGAAGTCGATCGAGTTCGTCGGCAACAACGCCTTCTCGTCCTATCGCCTCAAGGACGTCATCAAGACCCGCGAGACCAACCTCCTGAGCTTCCTCGGCTCGGGCGACGTCTACGATCCGGACCGTGTCGAGGCCGACCGCGACCTGATTCGCCGCTTCTACCTGAAGAACGGCTATGCCGACGTGCAGGTCGTGGCTGCGCTCAGCGAGTACGATCCGGAGCGCAAGGGCTTCCTCGTGACCTTCAAGATCGAGGAAGGCCAGCAGTACCGGGTCGGTTCGGTCGACTTCCAGTCGTCGATCGCGACGCTCGACGCCACCACGCTGCGCGGATATTCGCGCGTCAGCGTCGGCTCGCTCTACAACGTCGAGAACATCGAGAAGTCGGTCGAGGAGATGCAGATCGAGGCCTCGCGGCGCGGCTACGCGTTCGCGGTGGTCCGTCCGCGCGGCGATCGCAACTTCGAGGCTCATACGGTGTCGGTCGTGTTCGCCATCGACGAGGGCCCGCGCACCTATATCGAGCGCATCAACATCCGCGGCAACACCCGCACCCGTGACTACGTCATTCGCCGCGAGTTCGACATCTCCGAGGGCGACGCCTACAACCGCGCCCTGGTGGACCGTGCCGAGCGCCGCCTGAAGAACCTCGACTTCTTCAAGGACGTGAAGATCGTCACCGAGCCGGGCTCTTCGAGCGACCGCGTGGTCCTGAACGTCAACCTGGAAGAGAAGTCGACCGGTGACTTCTCGATCTCCGGCGGTTATTCGACCACGGACGGTGCGCTCGCCGAGGTCTCGATCTCCGAGCGCAACTTCCTCGGCCGCGGCCTGTTCGCCAAGGCGTCGGTGACCTACGGCCAGTTCGCCCGCGGCTACTCGCTGTCGTTCGTCGAGCCCTATTTGCTCGACTACCGGGTCGCGCTGGGCCTCGACCTCTACCAGCGCCAGCAGCTCGCCAACAACTTCATCTCCTACGGCACCAAGACGCTCGGCTTCAGCCCGCGCCTCGGCTTCCAGTTGCGGGAAGACCTGTCGCTGCAGCTGCGCTACTCGATCTATCGCCAGGAGATCTCGCTGCCGGCGACGCTGTCGGACTGTAACAACGTCGCGGCCGGCACCCTGATCGGCAACCGCTTCGTGCCGTTCAATCCGACGCCGGCGTTCATCAATGCGAATGGTCTCGCCGATCCGAACGGCGGTCTCGGCTGCTTTGCCAATGGCGAGGCCTCGCTGCCGGTGCGCCAGGAGCTGGCGAACGGCGCGACGCTGACCTCGGCACTCGGCTACACGCTGAACTACAACACGCTCGACAACAACAAGAACCCGACTGACGGCCTGCTGGTCGACTTCAAACAGGACTTCGCGGGTGTCGGCGGCGATGTGTCGTACCTGAAGACCGCGTTCGATGCGAAGTACTTCACCCCGCTGGTGTCGGACATCGTCAGCATCGTCCACCTCCAGGGCGGCATCCTGAACAAGATCGGCAATACGCAGCTGCGCATGCTCGATCACTTCCAGATGGGTCCGAACCTGGTTCGCGGCTTCGCTCCGAACGGCATTGGTCCGCGCGATATCAATCCATTCGGCACGCAGGACGCGCTGGGCGGCACCAAGTACTGGGGCGCTTCGCTCGAACTGCAGATGCCGTTCTGGTTCCTGCCCAAGGAGACGGGCCTGAAGGGTGCCGTTTACGCCGACGCTGGCGGCCTGTGGGGCTATCAGGGTCCGACGTCCTGGGCTGCGACGGGCGAGGTTAATACCCCCGGCTGTATCAAGCCGACGCGCAACCCGAACAACGCCGGCACCTGCCTTGGTCTGCAGTTCGATGACCAGAACAAGGTCCGGACCTCGGTCGGCGTGGGTCTGGTGTGGGCGTCGCCGTTCGGTCCGCTGCGCTTCGACTACGCGATCCCGCTCACCAAGGGTCAGTTCGACCGGACGCAGGAATTCCGGTTCGGCGGCGGTACATCGTTCTGAGCCTGGGCCGATCGAATCCGGGTTGGCATCGACCAACCTCGCCGGTGTAAGAAATGGGAGCTCGGTTCCGGGACACCGGAGCCGGGCTCTGACTTTTTGTCTTGAGAGTACGACGGAATGGCCCAGCCGACCTTCTTCCAATCGCCGCCGCCCACGACCCTGGCAGCGATCGCCGCCGCCGCCAAGGCCACCCTGGTCGACCCATCCCGCGGCGAGCAGGTCGTCAAGGGACTGGCGTCGCTCGACGAGGCCGGCCCGATGCATCTGGCGTTCTTCGACAACCTCAGATACGCAGGCCAGCTCGCCGGGACCAAAGCGGGCGCCTGCTTGGTCAGTCCGCGATTCGAGGCGCGCGTGCCGTCCCATGTCGCAGTGCTTCGCGCCAATCAGCCGTTCCGCGCCTTCGTGCTGCTCGCGCGCGAGTTCCATGCCGACGCACTGCGGCCGCAGCCCTGGTTCGGCGACGATGGAATCTCGCCTCAAGCCATCATCGATCCCACCGCGCGGCTGGAGGACGGCGTCATCGTCGAGCCGCTGGCGGTGATCGGCGCCCATGTCGAGATCGGCTCGGGGACGATCGTTGGTGCGGGTGCCGTGATCGGTCCCCACGTCAAGATCGGTCGCGACTGCAATGTCGGCGCCCGCACCGTCATCCAGTGCGCGCTGATCGGCAACGACGTCCTGATCCATCCTGGCTGCAGCATCGGCCAGGATGGCTACGGCTTCATCTTCTTCGGCGCGGATGGGCACACCAAGGTGCCGCAGACCGGGCGGGTGCTGATCCAGAACCATGTCGAGGTCGGCGCCGGCACGACGATCGACCGTGGCAGCCTGCGCGACACGGTGATCGGCGAGGGCACCAAGATCGACAACCAGGTGCAGATTGGCCACAATGTCACAATCGGACGGCATTGCCTGCTGGCGGCCCAGATCGGGCTGGCAGGAAGTCTCACGATCGGCGACAACGTCGCGCTCGGGGCGAAGGTTGGTATCAACAATCACCTGACGATCGGCGATGGTGCGCAGGTGACGGCGATGAGCGGCGTCAAGGACGACATTCCGCCGAACGGCCGGTGGGGCGGTTTCTTCGCCAAGCCGACCAAGCAGTGGTTCCGCGAGATCGTTGCGGTGGAACGGCTGGTGCGAGATTCGACCGCGACGAACAGGGACGAGGGACGGGAGTGATGGAGGAGTCACCCATCAGGTTTGCGGACGTCGACATCAACGAGATTCTCAAGACGCTGCCGCACCGTTATCCATTTCTCCTGATCGACCGCGTGAAGAACATCCGGGCCGACTACAGCGGCATCGGCGTCAAGAACGTTTCGATCGGCGAGCCCTGCTTCCAGGGGCACTTTCCGGAGCGGCCGGTCTATCCGGGCGTGCTGATGATCGAGGGCATGGCCCAGACCGCCGGCGTGATCGGCATCAAGTCGGTCGAGGGCACGGAAAAGCCGCGCGCGGTGTATTTCCTCACCATCGACAAGTGCAAGTTCCGCAAGCCGGTGCTGCCCGGCCAGACCATCGAGTATCACATGCGCTCGATCGGCCGGCGCAAGACGATGTGGTGGTTCCACGGCGATGCCAAGGTCGACGGCGTCGTCGTCGCCGAGGCCGATGTCGGCGCTATGCTGACCGACTGACGGGCTGGTAGAAAGTTGATTGCGTCGAAATGAGCAAGATTGATCCCACCGCACGCGTCGAGGATGGCGCCGTCATCGGTGAGGGGACCGTGATCGGTCCTTACTGCATCGTCGGCCCCAACGTCGTGATCGGGGCCAACTGCAAGCTGATCAGCCACGTCCAGATCATGGGCCACACCACGCTCGGCGATGACAACGTGATCTCGCCCTTCGTCGTGCTCGGCGGCGCGCCGCAGGATCTCAGCTATCGCGGCGAGCCGCATCGGCTCGAGATCGGCTCCGGCTGCACCTTCCGTGAAGGCGTGACGATGAACATCGGCACCACGAAAGGCGGCGGCCTGACCAAGGTCGGCAATGCCGGGTTCTTCATGAACAATGCCCATGTCGCCCACGATTGCGTTGTCGGCGACAACGTGATCTTCGCGACCTCGGCGACACTTGGCGGCCATGTTGAGGTCGGTGATTCCGTCTACATCGGCGGCCTGTCCGCGGTGCATCAGTTCACCCGCATCGGCCATGGCGTGATGGTCGGCGGCGTCTGCGGCGTACGCGGCGATATCATTCCGTATGGCCTCGCCAACGGCCAGTATGCCGCGCTCGAAGGTCTCAACGTCATTGGCATGAAGCGCCGCAAGTTCACACGCGAGCGCCTCGCCACGGTGCGTGCCTTCTATCAAAAGCTTTTCCATGGCCCCGGCGTGTTCGCCGATCGCCTCGCGGCGGTGCGGCCGCTGGCCGGCGAGGATCCCGCCATTGCCGAGATCCTCGCCTTCATCGATGGCGGCCGACATCGCGCCTTGTGCCTGCCCGAGATCGGCAGGCCGGCCATCGAGCCGTAGCGCCATGGCGACGCCGGCCGCCGTGACCTCTCCGCCGATCGGCATGATCGCCGCGGGCGGGGTGCTGCCTTTCGCGGTCGCCGATGCCATCGTCGCGCGCGGCCAGACGCCGGTGCTGTTCGCCTTGAAGGGCATCTGCGATCCAAAGCCGCTGGCGCGCTTCCGTCATCACTGGATCGGCCTCGGCCAACTCGGCAATGCCCTGAAGCTCCTGAAGGCCGAGGGCGTTCGCGATCTCATGTTCATCGGCAATCTCGTTCGTCCGGCCGTGTCGGAGATCCGCTTCGACTGGGGCACGCTGCGCGAGCTGCCCTACATCTGGTCGGCCTTTCGCGGCGGTGACGATCATCTGCTGTCCGGCGTCGGCCGCATCTTCGAGCGTCACGGCTTTCACATGATCGGCGTCAAGGACGTCGCCCCCAATCTGCTCGTGCCCGAAGGGCGGCTGACGCGGAGCGGGCCCAACGATCTGGTGACTGGCGACATCGCCAAAGGAATGTCCGTGCTCCGCGCCATGGCGCCGTTCGATGTCGGGCAGGCCGTGGTCGTGATCGACGGCCACGTCGTTGCGCTCGAGGACATCGAGGGCACCGACGGGCTGCTGGCCCGCGTGGCGCGGCTGCGCGCCGATCGCCGCATTCGTGCTGCTGCCGGGCGCGGCGTGCTGGTGAAGGCGCCCAAGGCCGGCCAGGACCTCCGCTACGACCTGCCGACCATCGGTCCGCGAACCATCGAGGGACTTTCGGCCGCGGGTCTCGCCGGAGTCGCCGTCGCTGCCGCCTATACTCTGCTCGCCGATCCCCAGGAGACAGTGGCTGCCGCCGATCGGGCAGGCGTGTTCATCACGGGTGTCACGGCGTGACGCCCCGGCCTCCGGCAGGCCCGGCCATGCGCAGGATCTGCCTGGTCGCGACCGAAGAGTCCGGTGATCGCCTCGGCGCCAGCCTGATGAAGGTGCTGCGCCAGCGGCTCGGCGACGGCGTCGAATTCTCCGGCGTCGGCGGCCGCGGCATGACACGCGAGGGGCTCGCCTCGCTGTTTCCGATCGAGGAGCTCTCGATCGTCGGCTTCGCGGCGGTGCTGAAGCAGCTGCCCAAGATCCTCCGCCTGATCCGCGGCACCGTCGATGCGATCGTTGCGGACCAGCCCGACGTGCTCGTCATCATCGACAGTCCCGATTTCACCCAGCGCGTGGCGAAGCGGGTTCACGCGCGCGATCCCGAGATTCCGATCGTGAACTACGTGGCACCGACCGTATGGGCGTGGCGCCCGGGCCGGGCACGCGCGATGCGCGGCTACGTCGATCACGTGCTGGGCTTGCTGCCGTTCGAGCCGGAGGCGTTCCGAAGGCTCAATGGTCCGCCCTGTACCTATGTCGGCCATCCCCTGATCGAACAGCTCGCCAACCTGCGCCCCAATGCGGCAGAGCAGGCGCGCCGAGATGCCGACCCTCCCGTTCTGCTGGTGCTTCCTGGCAGCCGGCGCAGCGAGGTCGCTCGCCACAGCGCCGTGTTCGGCGAGACATTGGCGCGGCTGCGCGCCCAAAACCTGGCCTTCGAAGCCGTGCTGCCCACCACGCCGCATCTCGAAGCCGCGGTGCGGGCTGGAGTCGCAAACTGGCCGCTCGTTCCGGAGATCATCACGGGCGAGGCCGAGAAGCGGGCAGCCTTCAGGCGCGCGCGCGCCGCGCTCGCCAAGTCCGGCACGGTGACCCTGGAGCTCGCGCTGTCCGGCGTGCCGATGGTGACGGCGTATCGCGTCGGCGAGATCGAGGCGTTCATTCTCCGGCGAGTCGTCAACGTGCAATCGGTCATTCTCGCCAATCTCGTGATCGGCGAGAACGTCATTCCGGAATTCCTTCAGGAAGCCTGCACGGCCGACAATCTCGCGCCCGTTCTCGCCGATCTCCTGGGCGACGGTCCGATACGTTCGCGCCAGGTCGAAGCGTTCGATCGCCTCGACGCGATCATGTCCACGGGCGCGGCCTCGCCAAGCGTGCGCGCGGCCGACATCGTGCTGGCAACGATGCGCAACGGACGGCGCTGATCAGGCCTGAAGCGGCATCTTGAATTCGAAGGTCGCTCTGTCGCCGGTCGACGTGGCCTGGAGCGTGCCGCCATGCGCTCGCGCAATCTCAGAGGCGATGTAGAGTCCGAGCCCGAGACCATGCTGGCTCGGACGCTCGCCACGCATGTAGGGCTTGAACAGATTCTGCATCGCCTTGTCCGAGATCGGCGGTCCGTGATTGGTGACGGCGAGCACGAAAGAGCCTTCGCTCGTTGTTGCGGAGACCTGGATCGGCTTGTCCTTGTCGCCGTAGGAGATGGCGTTGCCGAGCAGGTTCGAGAACAATTGCCCGATCTTGCTGCGGTCGCATTTGACCGGCTCCGCGATGTTGATCCGGGTCTCGATCTCGTGATCGGGCCAGGTCAGCCGGATCTCGGAGATGACCTGCTCGATCACCGGCGCCAGCGGTTGCCGCGCGTCGGGCTTGATCGTCAGGCCGCCGCCGAGGCGCCCCCGGGCGAAATCCATGATGTTGTCGACCAGTCCGGCCATGCGCATGACTGATTTCTGAATCATGGAAATGATCTCAGGCGCTCTGGCGCTGTCCTGACTGCGGAGCAGCACGCGCATTCCGGCGTCGATCGAAGCCAGTGGATTGCGGAGGTCATGGCCGAGAACGCCGATGAATTGCTCTCTCAGCTCGGCGGTCCGGCGCTCGTCGAGCAGGTCAGCCTGGGTGATCTTCAGCCGTTCCTCGGTCGAAAACCTGCGCTTCTCGCTGAGGCCGAGGCTGGCCTGACTGAGCGCGAAGCGCTGATGAAGCTCCAGCTGGGCCGCGATCAACTCCCCGAACAGCTGAAAGGTGCTGACGATCTCGGGCCGGTCCAGCTCGCGCGGCGCTGGATCGATCGCACACAGGGTGCCCCAGATGGTCCCGTCGGACAGGGTGATCGGAGCGGAGATATAGCTGCGAAAGCCGTAGAGCTTTGGCGTCGGGTGATCGCGAAACATGCGATCCGTCTCGACGTCACAGATGACGACAGCTTTGCCTCGCTCCCGGACCTCGCTGCAGATCGTCGTCTTGACGCGCAGCTCGCCGCCCTCTTTCAGGCCGAAATTGATGTCGTCGCGAACCGCACAACAGACCCATCGATCCGAGGTCACGCGCGCGACCGCAACGAATCCCATCCCGGTGATCCTGCTCACCGAGTCCAGAATTTTGGGAACGGCGTCGAGCTGCTGGACAGCGTCGACGTCCGGGTTGGGATTGGTCGTCATCGTATGCTCGAGCTGGTCCCCGATCCAGGATGCAAGTCGTGTCTTCGATTTGCACCGTTCAACGCATTCAGCCCCGGAACGTTCGCCGGAACAAAATGATCGTCGTGCGATTGAATGAGATTGGACAGGAGACAGAGTGTCCCGCGTTCGGCTCACAAGAAAAACAGTTCTGGTCGTTGAGGACGAGGGGCTGATCCGCGCCAACGCTGTCGACATGATCAGAGACCTCGGTTTCGAAGTCATCGAGGCAGCTGACGCCGATCAGGCCATTTCGCTTCTCGAACGATGTGACCGCATATCGGTGGTCTTCACGGACGTCCAAATGCCGGGGTCGATGGATGGCCTGCGGCTGGTCGCCGTCATCAGGGACCGCTGGCCTCCGGTCGCGCTCCTGGTGACGTCAGGTCAGGTGACCCCTTCGGAACTGCCGTCCGGCGCGCGCTTCCTTGCCAAGCCATACGGGGCCGAGCAGCTCAGGTCTCATCTCGAGGCGCTGGCCTGATGCACTCCCGGCAGATGCCGCGAGTCAGAAAGCTGCGACCTCACAAACGAAACGGCGCCGTCGGGATCGACGGCGCCGTTCGAAAGCGGAGTTGCGCTGCGCTCAGCCGCGCTTGTCCATTTCGACATAGTCGCGCGTCGCGACGCCGGTGTAGAGCTGGCGCGGACGGCCGATCTTCTGTTGCGGATCCTCGATCATCTCGCTCCACTGGCTGATCCAGCCGACGGTGCGGGCGACGGCGAACAGCACGGTGAACATCGACACCGGGAAGCCCATCGCCTTCAGGGTGATGCCCGAGTAGAAGTCGACGTTCGGATAGAGCTTGCGCTCGATGAAGTACTGATCGCTGAGCGCGATCTTCTCGAGCTCCATCGCGACCTTGAGCATCTGATCGTCGGCGTGGCCCGTCTCCTTGAGCACCGCGTGACACATCTTCTGCATGATCTTGGCGCGCGGGTCGTAGTTCTTGTAGACGCGATGGCCGAAGCCCATCAGGCGCACGTCGCTGTTCTTGTCCTTCACCTTGGCGATGAAGTCCGGAATCTTGTCGACGGTGCCGATCTCGGCCAGCATGTTCAGTGCCGCCTCGTTGGCGCCGCCATGCGCCGGACCCCACAGGCAGGCGATGCCGGCGGCGATGCACGCGAACGGGTTGGCGCCCGAGGAGCCGGCGATGCGCACCGTCGAGGTCGAGGCGTTCTGCTCGTGATCGGCGTGCAGGATGAAGATCTTGTCGAGCGCGTCGGCGAGAACCGGGTTCGGCTTGTACTCCTCGCACGGCACGGCGAAGCACATGTGCAGGAAGTTCTCGGCGAACGAGAGCGAGTTCTTCGGATAAACGAAAGGCTGGCCGATGGTGTATTTGTAGGCCATCGCCGCCAGGGTCGGAATCTTCGCGATCATCCGCATCGACGCGATCATGCGCTGCTTCGGATCGTTGATGTCGGTGGAGTCGTGGTAGAACGCGGCGAGCGCGCCGACCGAAGCGACCATGACCGCCATCGGATGCGCGTCGCGGCGGAAGCCGTGGAAGAAGCGCGACATCTGCTCGTGCACCATCGTGTGGTGGGTCACGCGATAGTCGAAATCCTGCTTCTGGGCCTTGGTGGGAAGCTCCCCGTACAGCAGCAGATAGCAGGTCTCCAGGAAGTCGCCCTTCTCGGCGAGCTGCTCGATCGGATATCCGCGGTATTCCAGGACGCCCGCGTCGCCGTCGATATAGGTGATCTTGGACTGGCAGCTGCCGGTCGAGGTGAAGCCGGGATCATAGGTGAACATCCCGGTCTGGGCGTAGAGCTTGCCGATGTCGATGACGTCGGGACCCACGGTGCCGCTCAGGATCGGAAGATCGAAATTCTTGTTGCCGACGGTGAGGGTCGCGGTCTTGCTTGCGGATTTTGCGTCCATCGTTTGTCCCCGATGAGATCGTTAGGCTTGGCCCTTGTTCTTTTTGAGAGATGGCAGGGCAGGTGGACTTTATCTAGTGCGGTGGCTTTGACATTCGCGTCACTGTCGCTGCCAACAGCTTAAGCGAAGGTCAAATCCGAAACCGTACTGGAATCTTATACTTACTAGTGTCCTTCGGCCCTAACATCCGTCAACGAGCCCGCCGCAACGTGTGAAGGATGTTCGAGCCGGGAAAACCAGTGGGTGCCGCGCAAATGCGTATCGTATTGCCCTGTGCGCTGCAAGATGGGGGGCCATGAGACCTTATGAGGTGGTCTGGTCCTCCAGACGGCCCAAGGATTCATCACGCCCCAGGATCGCCAGAACGTCGAAAATACCGGGTGAGGTGGTTCGGCCGGTGAGCGCCGCGCGCAGCGGCTGCGCCACCGCGCCCAGCTTGAGATTGTTGGCTTCAGCAAACGCACGCAGCGCGGCTTCCGTGGCCGGTCCGCTCCAGGACTCGACAGCGGCCAGCGCGTCACGCAGCCGGCCGATCAAGGCGCGGCTGTCCGGCGTCAGCAGGGCGGCGGCCTTGGCGTCGACCGGAAGTGGCCGGTCGGCAAAGATGAAGGCGGCGCCGTCGATCAGCTCCAAGAGCGTCTTGGCGCGCTCCTTCAGGCTCGGCATCGCCAAAGTGAGCTGCGCGCGCGTGGCGTCGTTGAGCTTGGCCTTGAGAGCCGCGCCGTTCGGCACGTAATTCAGCACGTCCTCGAACTGGCGCACCAGCGCCGCATCGTCGCTGTGGCGGATGTAGTGGCCGTTGAGATTTTCCAGCTTGGCGAAGTCGAACCGCGCCGCCGAGCGGCCGATCGCCGGCAGGTCGAACGCCTTGATCATCTCCTCGGTGGAGAAGATCTCCTGGTCGCCATGGCTCCAGCCGAGCCGCACCAGGTAATTGCGCAGTGCCGACGGCAGATATCCCATCGCACGGTAGGCGTCGACGCCGAGCGCACCGTGGCGCTTCGACAGCTTCGAGCCGTCGGGCCCGTGAATCAGCGGGATGTGCGACATCGACGGCACCGTCCAGCCGAGCGCATCGTAGATCTGCTTCTGGCGCGCGGCGTTGATCAGATGGTCGTCGCCGCGGATGACGTGGGTGACGCCCATGTCGTGGTCGTCGACGACGACCGCCAGCATGTAGGTCGGATTGCCATCGCCTCGCAGCAGCACGAGGTCGTCGAGGTTCTCGTTCTGCCAGACCACGCGGCCCTGAACCTGATCCTCGATCACGGTCTCGCCGGTCAGCGGCGCGCGCAGCCGGATCGTCGGCTTGACGCCTTCGGGCGCCTCCTTGGGATCGCGGTCGCGCCACATGCCGTCGTAGAGCCGGGTGCGGCCTTCCGCGCGTGCCTTCTCGCGCATCGCGGCCAGCTCCTCGGCGGTGGCATAGCAGCGATACGCCATGCCGCTGGCGAGCAGTTGCTCGGCGACCTCGCGATGGCGCGCGGCGCGGCTATATTGGTAGATGACCTCGCCGTCCCAATCGAGCTCGAGCCATTTCAGGCCGTCGAGGATGGCGTCGATCGCCGCACTGGTCGAGCGCTCGCGGTCGGTGTCCTCGATCCTGAGCAGCATCTTGCCGCCGCGGCCGCGCGCATACAGCCAGTTGAACAGGGCCGTCCGGGCGCCTCCGATGTGGAGAAAGCCGGTCGGGGAGGGGGCAAAGCGCGTGACGATCGGGGTGGTCATGGGCGGCAGCACGAAATCCAGGCAGGGGCTCAAGAGGGCGGGGGGTGTATAGCAGGCCTATCGCATAACTAAAGCCTTCCTTGGGGGAAGCGGATTTGGCAGATAGGCTGCCAAATTCCGGAGCAGGATATTCTTGATGACCACGACGACAGACACGGCGGCGACGGCAGAGGCAGGGCGCGACTTCATCCGCGACATCGTCCAGGCCGATCTCGACAGCGGCAGGCACAAGACGGTCGTCACCCGGTTCCCTCCGGAGCCGAACGGCTACCTGCATATCGGCCATGCCAAGTCGATCGGCCTCAACTTCGGCATTGCCCAGGAGTTCGGCGGCCGCTGCAATCTGCGCTTCGACGACACCAATCCGACCAAGGAAGAGCAGGAATATATCGATTCCATCCAGGCCGACGTGCGCTGGCTCGGCTATGACTGGGGCGACAACCTGTTCTTCGCGTCGGATTACTTCGAACGCCTCTACGACTGGGCCGAGGGCCTGATCAAGGCCGGCTTGGCCTATGTCGACGACCAGTCTCAGGAAGACATTCGGCTGTCGCGCGGCACGCTGACCGAGCCCGGCAGGAACAGCCCGTTCCGCGACCGTTCGGTCGAGGAGAATCTCGACCTGTTCCGGCGCATGAAGGCCGGCGAATTCCCGAACGGCGCGCGCGTGCTGCGCGCCAAGATCGACATGGCCGCCGGCAACATCAACCTGCGCGACCCCGTGCTGTACCGGATCCTGCACGCCCACCACCCGCGCACCGGCGACGCCTGGAAGATCTATCCGAGCTATGACTACGCGCACGGGCAGTCCGACGCGATCGAGGGCGTGACGCACTCGATCTGCACGCTCGAGTTCGAGGATCACCGGCCCCTCTACGACTGGTTCCTTGACAAGCTGCCGGTGCCGTCGCATCCGCACCAGTACGAGTTCGCGCGCCTCAATCTCACCTATACTCTGCTATCCAAGCGCGTGCTGACGCGGCTGGTGCAGGACGGCCATGTCTCCGGCTGGAACGATCCCCGCATGCCGACCATCGCCGGCCTGAAGCGGCGCGGCGTGCCGCCGGCGGCGGTGCGCGAGTTCATCAAACGCATCGGCATCGCCAAGGCGAACAGCATCGTCGACGTCGGCATGCTCGAATTCTGCATCCGCGAGGAGCTGAATCGCACGGCGCTGCGCCGGATGGCGGTGCTGCGGCCGCTGAAGGTGGTGATCGAGAACTATCCGGAAGGCCAGGTCGAGGAGCTCGAGGCGATCAACCATCCCGACGATCCCGCAGCCGGCACGCGCAGGATCGCGTTCGGCCGCGAGCTCTATATCGAGCAGGACGACTTCATGGAGAATCCGCCGAAGAAGTTCTTCCGTCTGTCGCCGGGCAACGAGGTGCGGCTGCGCTACGCCTATTTCATCAAGTGCCGCGACGTCATCAAGAACGACGCCGGCGAGATCGTCGAGCTGCGCTGTACCTATGATCCGGCGACCAAGGGCGGCAACGCGCCTGATGGCCGCAAGGTCAAGGCGACGATGCACTGGCTGCCCGCTGCACAGTCGCTGACCGCCGAGATCCGCCTCTACAACCAGCTGTTCGCCAATCCGAGCCCCAATGCGGCCGACTTCACCGCCGATCTCAATCCCAACTCGCTCGAGGTCCTGACCGACGCGCGCATCGAGCCGGCGATCGCCGAGAGCAATTCCGACGCGCCGATGCAGTTCGAGCGCCAGGGCTACTTCGTGCGCGATCCGGATTCGACACCCGACAAGCTCGTGTTCAACCGCACCATCGGCCTGCGCGACACCTTCGCCAAGGAAGTCGCGAAGGGGTGAGGCAAGCGGAGACCGCGGGACGCGTGTGGCTCAGCTGATCGCGTCCTGCCCGGCCTCGGTCAGCGTCGGCACGCCGTCGGTGAGTTCGACGAGGCCGCGCTCGGTGAGCAGCGAAAGATCTTCGTCGGCGACAGGGGACAGCGTCAGCCGGTGGGCCTTGATGTCCCGGAGAGTCCAGCGCAGGTGGATCGCCTTCTCGAGCGCGAGGTCGGCGAAGGGGTCTTCAGGGTCGTGGGCGTCCATCCCCTGAAAAGCACGTGCGGCGCAAAAAGTTCCCCCGCAGCGGCCGTGCAGATTTCCAGGATTCCCGTTCCGTTCTGCTAGGCGCGCTCGCGCAGCTTCCGGTAGCCTTTCCGCCCGTCGGGTAACGGGTGGTGTGGGGGCAATGGCGGAGCCGGTCAGGCCGCCGGGAGGGCGTCGCGGGATCGCGGGCGTGATGGCCGATGTCTGGCCGCCGCGCGGCGCGCTGGCCGGCGGCTGGCCCGCGATCGGGGCCGGTGCGTCGTCGGTGTTCGCCGCCCGCCTGAAGAGCTGGGCGGCCGAGGAGGCCGGGGCGGGCCGGCTGCTACCCTGGGTGCCGGTGGCGTTCGGGGCCGGCATCGCGCTGTACTTCACCGCCGATCACGAGCCCGTGCTCTGGATTGCCGCCACCACCGCGGCGCTGCTCGGCATCGTCGCCATCATGATGCGGCGGCATCGGCTGTTTCCGGTTGCCGTGATGATCGCGGCGGCGGCGTGCGGCTTCGCCGCGGCGACCGTCAAGACCGCGCGCGTCGCGCATCCGGTGCTGGCGCGGCCGTTGTATTCGGTGGCGCTGTCCGGCTTCGTCGAGGCGCGCGACATCCGCGAGCGCAGCGACCGCATCGTGCTGCGGGTGACGTCGATGGAGAGCCCGCGCAACGCCGTCACCATCGCGCGTGTCAGGCTCGCGGTGCGCAAGGGCGCGGCGCCCGAGGTCGGCAGCTTCGTGCAGCTCAAGGCGCGGCTGCTGCCGCCGATGGCCCCGGTGCGGCCGGGATCCTACGACTTCGCGCGCGACATGTTCTTCCAGGGCATCGGCGCCTCCGGCTTCGTGATGGGCGCGATCACGACGGCGACGCCGCCGCAGGCCGCCGGCTTCGGCCTGGGCTATGCGGCGGCCATGCAGGGTCTGCGCGATGCGATCGACGCACGCATCCGCGGCCGCCTGTCGGGCGACGAGCGCGCCATCGCCACCGCGCTGCTGACCGGCCGGCGCGACGCCATCACGCCCGATGTCAACGACGCGATGTTCGTCTCCGGTCTCGGCCATGTGCTGTCGATCTCCGGCTATCACATGGCGGTCGTCGCCGGCGTCGTGTTCTTCGCCGTGCGCGCGCTGCTGGCGCTGATCCCCGGCCTCACCATCAGCCATCCGATCAAGAAATGGGCGGCGGCCGCGGCGCTGGTCGCGGCGGCGTTCTATCTGTTGCTCTCAGGCGCGGAGGTCGCGACCCAAAGGTCGTTCTTCATGACGGCCGTCGTGCTGATCGCGGTCATGGTCGACCGCCGCGCCGTCACCTTCCGCACGCTCGCGGTCGCGGCGATGATCGTGCTGGTGGCGGCCCCGGAAGCGCTCGTGCATCCGAGCTTCCAGATGTCGGGCTCGGGTTCGGCTTGAGAGCGAAATTCGCTCCGTAACTCAATTGAATCTAAAGGGTTTTTAGTCCATCCTCGGCTTCTCGACCGAGCACGAAAATCGAACAAAAACCCGAACATTCCGAGATTTCCGGTCCAAAAGTCCCAGAATAAGTCCCAGACTTGGTTTCATCGTTCTTGGGAGGTTCTCGGCGCAACGGCCACCGCCCAAAGGGGCGGAGGCCGTGTTTTTCACGTCCTGGCGACGCCCCTCGGCGTCTTCGAAGGTGCCGGCGAACGGCATGCGCGCGGTCGCCCCCCGGCGGAAGCCGTGCTTCTCGAGCCAGCCCGGGAAATCGACTTGGCGTGCATGCTGCCCGTCCGGATGGATGAGGACCTTGCGGACGGGCTCCGTCCGGAGCAGGTGCATCGCATAGGCCAGCATCACGTTGCCTTCGTAGAAGTAACGGTCCGGGGGGGCCGCCGGTGCCCCGGCCGTCGCCGGGCGCTCCACGATCAGGTCGTCGAAATCCATCCTGCCCCCGCCTGCCGCCGAAGCTGCAATCTCCGGGCGATCATAGCTGGATTATCGCCTGGCTTCGACTCGGCTATCCTGGCGCGTCCCTCCGAGATGCCGGACGATCCTTGCGATGGCTGCCGGACCGAAAGCGGTCAGGAAGAAGAAGCGCCGGCGCAAGCCGCCGGAGGAGATCGTCGCCTACGTCATCGGGATCGAAAGCTAGGACTTCAGCTACTGGCTGGCGTTGAACACGCTGCGGGATCTGGTCGATCCGTACCACGAACACCGGCACGTCGTGATCAGGGGGCGGCTGCTGCGGCCGGCGGGACTGAAGACCGATTGGGTGGCGATGTCGCTGTTTCCCTCGCTGAACCTCATGGAGGAGCGGCGAAAGGACCTCAAGCCGATCGCGGTCGGGGCGTTCGAAACATATCCGGACAGGCTGGACGCGAGTATCGGCATCCCGCAGGACGCGTTGGTGCCGATACTGCAGATGTTGATCGCCGAACGTTACAAGTTCGTCGTGCTCAGGGATCGAAATTCCAGTACCGCAGCGCCAGGCTCGTCAGCTTCAGCATCCAGTCGGAGCTCGGGGAGGACGATCTGCCGGAGGAGGCGGTGGACTCAAGCATCTCCCGACCATCGCTGAGCAGCCACCTCGTACACGGCCCCATCCGCCCCGAGGTCGGCGTCCATGATCCGTCCGCCGAAGACGCGGCTCGGATTCCTTCCCCACCGGTCACCTCTCGGGTTCGGACCCGCTTTGCGGCAGGCTCCTGATGAGGCCAGTCTTGGAATCGATGATGCCGACCACCTTGCAGACGCGGGTGAAGTCGACGACCGCGCGCCGGTCTTCGAGAACGCTCGGCTTGCGGCCATCGATGACGCGCAGGTTGGGATGAGGGCGTTGGTCGGGCATGCTCAGACATTAGAACATATCAGGAACGCGCGCAAGCACCCGTAGGCACCTACGCCCCTGGTTCAGAACACGATCACTATAAGTACCGGCGGGGGTGCCAGGCCATGCGGCTCAAACAGGTCCGCGAGCCCAACCGCTCGCGCCAACGGAGTCAAAGGCGTTCGACATAAATAGACGAAGACCCGATCCAACTAATGGAGACCAGGCGAGGTGACGAAGGAAGCGGAGAAAGTGCAGCCCGAAATTTTCACAGACGAATTACTTGACGCTCTTGGCGCCTGGCAGCGGGGTTGGAAGGCGGACGAAGATCTGAAGAGGCCGATTACCGACAATCTGGTCCGGGAGGCCGGCAAGCTTCCGGCCCGATTCCGGGCGGCTCCGGAGGTCTGCTACTGGAAGCGCTACCTGTTCAAGAAGGACATGGAGCCGCTCGTCATGTTCGAGGGCCTCGACGACGGAGTGGCAAGCTGGGGCACGGACCGCGCCTGTGCCATGGACTTCAAGGGCATGGTCAAGCCCGAGTCCGTCACCGCGGCCTATTTCGAACACAAGCCGCATCCGGATGAGGTCATCGTCAACTTTCTGGCTCTTTGGGCCGACCATGGTTTTCACGAAGCGGCGGACGGCTAACGAAAGCGCGGGGCAAAGAGGCCGAGGCCCTGTTCAACTTCGGCGACAAGCAGGCCGAGATCGTGCTGCACGCCAGGCTTCATGCGCACGAAGTGAAAGGGATGGTCGCCGAGACCCCCGATTTCGACGCCGCCTGCGACCAGGCGGGTGTCGGGGAGGGGGCCCGCGACGGTACATTCAGGACCCTGACCGAGGGCGGAATGTCCTTCGGGGTTCCGCGCTGGAGCTCCGAAGAAGGTGCACAAAAGGCTCTGGAGAACACGCGCCGGAAATCCTTTGAACGGAACGCTGCTCTGATCGAACTGGCGGCTGCCCTCTGGAGGAAACGGCAGGCATGGCTGCGCTCGGTATCTCATCTGATACTGAGCCGACTAAGCGTTCGATAGCTTTCGCTGCCGCCGCATGATGGGCCCCGATAGGTCTAAGTGGCGCCACACCTTCGATCAGCTGCTGCCAGCAACTCGGCCACCATTACCCCGACTGGGTAGAGGGCCGCAGTGATCGGCGCAATGAAGGATCCAGATTCCACTCCTGCCTTCACCCGGTGGCATCCGTGAGCGCTCCGGGGCATCGAGACAGATCCATGCCAAAGTGCAGACCGGACGCTGCCAGAAGCTCCTTGATCTCGTTCAAACATCTCCGTCCGAAGTTGGGCGTCCGCAGCATCTCGGCTTCCGACTTCTGGACCAGTTCGCCCACGTAGTTGATCCCGTCGTTCTTCAGACAGTTCGCCGATCGCACGGACAGTTCGAGTTCGCCCACACGCTCCAGCAGTTTGGCGGCCTGCTGTGACAGGACGTCGATGTCCGGTGGAGGCCAGTCCGGGAGGTCCTGGCCGAGATGCAGTCCGATCTGCGCCAGGACCTCCTTCAATTCGTTGAGCGACTTGCGTCCGAAATTCGGGATGCGGAGCAGTTCGGCCTCGCTCTTCCGAGCGAACTCGCCGAGGAAGCGGACGCCTTCGTTTTTCAGGCACATGTACGTCCGCACCGAGAGCTCGATCTGCTCGATGTCGCGATAGAGGTGGACCGTCGGCGGGATCCCGACCGGTGCGACGTAGGGGGGCGGAGGGGGCGCGGGCGGAGGAGGTGGGGTCCACCCAAACTCGTATTCGCTTGCCCGCCACGACTTGGTCGCGCCGGCGCGCTGCGCGTCGTCTAGAAGTCCGGTCAGCGCCTCCAGCGCGATGCCGAACCGGCACTTGACGATCTCGCGGCCCTTCTGGCGATGGCCTTCCTTGTCGTACATCCGCAATTGACGATGGCGCTTCAGGACGCGACGCGCGTCGTGTTCGATCCTTCCGCCTTCGGAGACCCAGACGTAGTAGAGTAGTCTCCAGTCGTCGATGCTGCCGTAAGCGGTCCGGCGGAGGCGCCGCTCCTGCTGCCGAATGTTCACCGTCGTGCCTATCTTCAGGACGCGATGAGACAGCGACCCGGCGATATAGACGTAACCGGGATCGTAGTATCTGTCGCGGAAGGTGTCCGACCAGTCCATTGGGCATCCACGGGAGGGCCCCGGAACATATCACAGGCAGGCCATGTCCGGTGCGGTCGGATCTGGGGAAACCGGGCGCCGACGAGGCGCCGTACGGGCCGGTTTTGGCTACAATGGGCCGACCGAAAGGAGATCGACCGTGATCCCGATCCTGCCCCCGAACGGCCGCGTCGTAGCCTATGTCGTAGGGCTGGAGAACTACGTCCGGACCGGGAAGATCAAGCCTGTCGACTACGCCAGGCGCGATGCGCAGGCGTTCGCCGAGGCACTCAGCATCGCGTTCCCCGACTGGGAGGTCGATGTCACGACGCGCATCGACGACGAGGCTACGCTTTCGGCTCTGCGCTTCGAACTTCCTTCGACTATCGCCGGTCTGCGGGACGACGATTTGTTCGTCTTCTACTTTGCGGGCCACGGGTTGTTCGGCGAGGGCGGAAACCGACTGACCGCCTACGACCGCTATTCGGCCAACCTGAACGAAACGACCTGGCTGGTGCGGGAGCTGCTGACCGACCCGCGATTCCGTCGTCAGAGGGGGCGAACGGCAAAGCCACATAATAGGTGACTTCCATCACCCGATCTCCTTGCGCTGGCCTAGCGCCGCGTGGCGGCCGCGCGAATATCCCTTCGATGCCGCTGCTCGTAGCTCGGCGGCCTCGACTTCAAGGAAGTCGAGGGCAAACGATTTCGATCGCATCGTAGTGTGATCGGCGGCGCGGAAGAGCACACAAATGGCGAAGAAGTTGAAGACATATCAGACTTCACTAGGTTTCTATGATCTCGCCATCGCTGCTCCTTCGATGAAGTCGGCATTGGAGGCTTGGGGCGCGGGAAGCAATCTTTTTCATCAGGGTGTCGCGAAGGAGACCACTGAACCGGACGTGGTCGCGGCAGCAATGGCAAATCCTGGTGTGGTCATAAAGCGCCCGGCGGGATCAAACGGACGCTTCGCCGAACACTCAGACTTGCCGACCGATCTCGGAGGGGAGGATGGGATCGACAAGCGCGAGAAAGTTCGTTCGAAGCCGAAGAAGCGAGCGCTCAGAAGATAAGCGAGGAGGCGGCCCGACAAGCCGCGGCGAAGTTCGAGAGGGAGCAGGCAAGGCGGGAAGTCGAGCGCCGGCGCGAGGAAGTTGCAAGATTGAAAGAGCGCGAACGACGAGAGAGGGCGATCGCGAAGGCTAAAGCCGAACTCGATGATGCGACAGACGAACACGAAGCCAAAACGAGCGCGTTTGAAGTGGAACGTGAAGCCCTGGAGCGGCGGGCCCGTGCCGAGGAGGTCCGCTGGGAGAAGCAGAAAGAGAAGCTTGAAGCCGCGCTAAGACGGGCGCGCGAATCCTGAGTTCGGAAGCCGCCGCGTTCGAAATGGACATTGAAGGGGGAAGTGATGGCGATCGCCTTCATTACTGGCAGCACAGACGGGCTCAGCCGCGGCGGTGCTGTCGCTTCTGCATGATGGCCATCAGGTAGTGCTACACGCCCGCTCGGCCGACCGTGCTGCGACGCTCGCTGAGCTCGCATCGCAGTCGGCCGGGGTCGTCATCGGTGATCTCCGCAGCGCCGCCCAGACCAGGAGCGTAGCAGAACAGGTAAACGTTATCGGGCGCATGGATGCGGTCATCCATAACGGAGGCGTCTACACCGAGCTCACCGCGTCGAACTCGGCGAGTTTATGAGTGCGACCCATTTAAGGTTCCGCGTCCAATATCGATCGATCTAGCGCGCGCAGATCGACGGCATTGATGGAACGATCAGCGAGGATCCTGACGGGCAACGTGACCGCGCCGCACCCGCCTCCTGCCGATCTGCGCCACGCATTTGTTCCGAACTGCCACTTGCCCCATCTTGCGGTCCTCGCACGAGATAGCCGGCCGGATCGCTCCGAGAGTTTTTCGTGATTTTTCCAGACGCCTGCGATGGTAAGTGACGTGTCTTGTTGTCCGGGGGGGCGCTGGATTTCCCTGGTCGATTGCGTCGCCAATGCACGGGAGTGAGGGATGACCAACATCACGACCAATGCTGCTTCGATTCACCCCTTCGCGCCGTTTCGGGTCGGTATTGCCGAGGCACGCCTTTTGTCTTTGCTCATTGGAACCTATGCCGGTCTCGGTCTTTTATTTCAGATCGGTCATTTCATTGAACACGCGGTGCAATTCGTCGTGTGGTGCCTTGGCGACATGTCGCAAATCTGCGGCCGGAACTCGCCATGGATGTCGCCCGTAGCGACCGTGCTGGTGCGGAACCTCGGCCTCGCGCTGTTTCCCGCGGTCGATGTACCGCGTCAGATGATGCTTGGAATGGAAGTGCTGCATCTGATCGGCAACAGCATCTTCCTGAGCAGCCTAATCTGCCTGTATTATTGCGCGCCGACGCGCTGGACCCGGTGGGCTATCTACATCGAGACGTTCCATCTCTACGAACACATCATGCTCACCGCCTCTGCCTATTTCGTCGGCAAGCCGATCGGGTTGAGCACCCTGTTCGGTGGAACTTTCACCTTTGGCAATCCCGAGTTTGCAGTCGGCTTCCGCGTGACCTGGCATTTCCTGATGAACCTGCTGCCGATGCCCTTCGCCATGATCGGGCTGATGAAATATCTCGGCGAACGCCGCGAGGCGTTGTACGCATCGGCGCGGACAGGCTGCGCCGTCGCGTCGAGCTAACGATGATACGGCCCTCGTTGGGCCGCGTCCGCGAGGGCATGTCGTCGTTTTGCAACGAGCAATCTCGATCGGGGGAGTGTGAGGCGATGATGATTTGGCCAAATCTCATCGCGCCCCGGCAGCCGTCCGCGCGGCGCTGGGCTGTCTGAAGCGGCGGGTTCCCGGACGCGCGGCAAATACGTCATCGCCAGTCGGGCGGGGCCTCAGGCAAAAGCGGCTGAGCCCGGCAAGCCGCGCGCCCGTGCCGCGCAAGCCACCGATTCCGCAAGCACGGAGAAGACGCGGAAAGCGAGTGCCGTCAATTATTGGCTGGCGGCTCAGCGTGGCTTGGAATGGGTGCCGCAATCTGCTCGCAACTATTGCCGAACGGGCGAAGCCAGCATCGGAGGCTAACATGACGACACGATCACCGAGTGGTAATGACGCCAATACAATCGTTAAGGAGATCGATATCGCGGCCCCGGCAAAGGTGGTGTGGAAGTCGCTGACCGACAACCATGAGTTGATCAATTGGCTGCCGTTCGAAGCGGACGTGAAGCCGGGCAAGGGCGGCTCCGTGAAGCTGTCGTGGGGTGATCCGATTGTCGAGGAGTCCAGCATTGAGGTGTGGGACCCGGACAGGCATCTACGCCTCAAGGAGGCAAGGCCGTTTGGTGTGCAGTTCGAGCCGGCGCTGGCGAAGTTTACGCCTCCCCGCGTAGTGGACTACGAGCTCAAGGCCAACGGTAACAATACCACCCTGCGGTTGACCCATTCGGGTTTTGCTGGGACTCCGGCCGTTCCTGCCGCGTTGCAGGCCCAGCAAACCAGCCTGGACGTGGCGGGCTTTGCGGAAGAGCTCTCTCCGTTGGGCTTTCGCAATACGGTTGCTGCCTGCTGGGACTATCAGCTGAACGCGCTGGGAGATTATTGCGAAGCTCACGTCGGACAATCGCGTGTTGTCTCTTGGGTGCGCCAACCGATCCAGATGTCGTTCGCCGACGCCTGGTCGCGGATATCCGGCCCCGGGCCGACAGGCCTCCTGCACGTCACCTCCTCTCCTGCGGTGGACCCGTCGCACAAGACGATGTTCGCCGGCGGCCTGAGCCCTGGTGACCGTTACACCTTCCATGCGGCCACCGGCGACACGTTCACAGGCAGAGTGCTGACCTACACGCCCAACAAGCAGTTCGGCGGCACGGTGGACAATCTGAACGGGATTCTGCGCATCTTGTTGAGCTTTACCCTTGGACGGCCGGACGTCACCGTTTGGCTGGCCCGTTACAGCGGCCCGCAGCAGAAGGCCCTCACCGCGGCCGATCACCAGTGGAATCAGTTGTTTTCGCAACGCTGGGCCTTCCAGCTTGCGAAGGCCATGGTCTGATCTGGTTGCGTGCAGCCGGTGGCGATCGGCTTTGGCCGGCGTTCGACAGAAAGCATTTGGGCTCGGATGGAGAGTGCAATGAAGTACCGATTATTCGGCAATACTGGGCTTCGCGTTTCCGAATTTGCCATCGGTACCATGACCTTCGGCACCGAGCGGATCTGGGGCGCTACAAAGGACGAGAATCGTCGCATTTTCGATGCCTTCGTCGAAGCTGGCGGCAATTTCTTCGATACCGCCGACGGCTACATGGCGGGTGGGAGCGAACAGATGCTTGGCGAATTTATCGCTGGCGAGCGCGAGCGCTATGTCATCGGAACCAAATATTCGTTCGCGAAGCGGCCCGGCGATCCTAATTCGGGCGGCAATCATCGCAAGAACATGGTGCAAGCTCTAGAAGGTAGCCTGTCGCGGCTCGGCGTCGACTACGTCGACGTCTATTGGGTCCATGCTTGGGATCAGATGACGCCTGTCGAGGAGGTGATGCGGGCCCTCGACGATCTCGTCCGCAGTGGCAAGATACTCCATATCGGCATTTCGAACGCGCCGGCCTGGGTCGTCTCCTATGCCAATGCAACTGCGCATTGTCGCGGCTGGACAACGTTTGCGGGACTGCAGATCGAGTACAGCCTGATCGAGCGGACACCCGAGCGCGAGTTGATCCCTATGGCGGCGGAACTCGGCGTCACTCTTGTTGCTTGGTCGCCGCTTGGTGGCGGTTTCCTAAGCGGGAAATACATCCGCAACCAGAAGCCGACCGACGGACGCGTGGCGCAGTTCATCTACACAGAGCTCAGCGATACCAATTTCGATATCGCCGACGCAGTAAAAGCGATCGCCGCCGAACTGGGGTACACGCCAGCGCAGGTCGCGCTGGCTTGGTTGCGGCAGAAGGGAGCGCTGCCGATCGTTGGCGCGCGGACGCTTGCCCAGATCAAGGAGAACCTCGGAGCGGCAGATCTGGTCCTTGGCACGGCGCATATGGACAGGCTGAATGACGTCACCGCTGCGTCGCTGGGATACCCGCACGACTTTCTCCAGGCGCAGATGGTTCGCGAGAGGCTCCATGCCGGGTCGTACGACCGGATCGATCGGGTTAGTAAGAGTGTGCTCAGCCCGGTCGTCTCGCGTCCATCGTCGATGACGCGGTTTGCCGGGGCAGGCCCTCAAGGCAACGGCCATGCAAGACCGAGTTAGCGCTTGCCGGATCCGGTACCGCGACGGCACTGGAGCAATTCCGAAGAAGACGCCTGATCACAGACTGCTTCTAATGCGGTCTGCCGCTTGAATTGACGGAGAGCGCCTTGGCCCAGCGCCTGCAGGAGCCGCATCGATCGGTCGGCACTCAGATCGAGATTAGTGCCTCGATCGCCCAGGTTTGGGCGGCACTCGTTGATGCCAACGAGCTTGTGCGCTGGTTTTCACCAGTCGCGAAGGTTAGCCCCGGACTGGATGGGCATATCGAGGTGTCCTGGGGCGGGGCAATGACGGCCAGTTGGTGGATCGAAGACTGGCAGCCCCTCCACTTTCTGCAACTTCGCGAAGATAAACCGCTTGGCGGCTCGGCGGACGGCTCTTTCGGAGACGACTTGGCGAGTTTCCGACGGCTGAAGTTCGCGCTTTCGTACGACGACGGACGGACCACGCTGTCACTGAGACACGGCGATTTTGCCGGCGACCAGAGCTTCCTTGCATGGATCAAGCGCGGCTGGGAGTTCGAGTTGCTCAGCCTGCAGCATTATCTTGTTAATCATGCGGGAAAACCGCGCCGGATCGCATGGCTGCGCCGGCGTACGCTGCGCCCGGCAGCGGCCGTCTGGAATCAGCTCATGCAGGCTCTCGTGGTCGAACCCAATTGCGGGCGCTCTGGATTGCACGTGAGGCAGTCGGTTGCAATCACCCTCGGCGCAGCTGAGATTGCGCCGGGCGTGATCGTAATTTGCGATCCTCCGCATCAATTGGCGGTGACGATGGCTGATCATGGTGGCGAGTTGCTTCGCATCAAGCTGTTCGTGCAGGCCGACGGATCGGTGGACATCGATCTCTGGATGGCGGCTTGGGACAATGGGCGGCCGAGGTTGGCTGGCTTCGCACGCCACTGGAAGGATCTGTTTGCCGGGGCGGGGGTCGAGCTGGATCAGCGGGGGCAAGATATCGACCAAATTGGGGGCGATCCTATCTGTGAGTTGGAAGGATGTGGCCAAAGTCTCGACGCGAACAAGGTCGAGTTGGTCTGATCCACCATTGCGATGCATGACGAGCGAACGGATCGAAAGAGGCACTCCATGACAAGCCGAAAATCTGCGCCCAACAAATCAGGTCACAAGAGCCTGTTCCGCAGCAACCGGGACGTCGCTGTCCATGTTTTGGACATCGACAAGGCCATTGAGTTCTACGGAAACGTGCTGGGTTTCGAACGCATCAGCGGCGAGGGCCACGTTGCGTTCGAAACGGGAAATTTCAGGCTCTGGATCAATCGAGATGCTCCGCAATCCTTCGTGCCGTCGTTCAGCGTGACCGATATGGCCGAGGCGAAGCGCCTCCTCACGGAGCATGGCTGCACGCCCATCGGCCCATCGGCGCCGTCCTATTTCCGGGATCCGTTCGGGTTCGTGTTTGACATTATTGAAGACGGTTGAGCGCGTCGGCGAGACGCGCTTGCGACCATTGAACGTCGAGAGGGTAGCCATGCGCTGGTCGGTGCTGAGGGCGATCTGGGTTGTTTCGGTCACGGCTTTGCTGGTCCGAGTTGCGGCGGCATCTGACCCCGCCGCGCAGACATCGTTACCAGAGCAATGGGATGTGCGGCTCAGCCTCATCGAGCAGCAGTTGCACGAAAACCAGTGGGAGAACGCGCGCCATCTTGCCCAGGCTCTCTTCGAGGAGCTGGTCGAAACCAGCGGCGGCACCGAAGGCGACAAGCGCGCCAATGCCAGCGATTTGGGTGGAGCGATGGCGGATTCCCATCCATCCGCGGAAGCGACCATAGTGGGACGCGCCGCCGGTTATCGGGCGATCGCCGAGGCCGCGCTCGATCGCCGTGAAGAGGCGCGCTGGCACTGGTACATGGCGCAGAACTTCCTGAAGGACGTTGGTAGCCTGGAGCTGTCGCGTTACCGCAAGCCGTCGGAAATACTGCAGCGGTACATGCTGGCCAAGGGCAATGGTCAATATGACGGTTTGCAGGACGTGATTGACCCGGTGCGTCCGGAAGACTTGTCCGGACCGGCCTTCCACGAACCCGAGCGTTTCCGCGTCGTCTATCCGTATCTGCCGCATGACTTGCGGCACCGCGACCGCTTCTCGCATGTTGTATTCGTGCAGTTGACGGTGGATGCCTCCGGGCGAGTGGTACAACCGGTCGTCGTGGATGGCGGGTTCTATCCGGGCCTGATCGTGCGGGCATTCGATGCATTGCGTGAATGGCGCTATCGCCCGGCGACGCTCGACGGCCGGCCGGTTGCCTTCCGCTATATCGTTCCTATCGCCTTCGCCGACGATCGCGTCATTCTGCCGCTCGCCGAATGGAGCATGCCGGCGCCGTCGCTCGGCATC
Organism: Bradyrhizobium sp. SZCCHNRI1029; assembly: GCF_032487555.1. Taxonomy (NCBI): domain Bacteria; kingdom Pseudomonadati; phylum Pseudomonadota; class Alphaproteobacteria; order Hyphomicrobiales; family Nitrobacteraceae; genus Bradyrhizobium; species Bradyrhizobium sp. SZCCHNRI1029. The sequence continues at coordinate 320,375 of NZ_JAUEUK010000003.1, read as the reverse complement.
CTATCTAGCGGCTATGCCCTCAATCACGTCGCGAGCCTCGCGGCTGATTTGCAGGGCCACAACGTCTACGTCCTCGACAAAGCCGACAGCCGGGTGCTGCGTGCCGACAGCCGCGGCAATTTCTCTCGCTTCGCAGGAACCGGGACGTCAGGTTTCAACGGTGAGGCCCTAGCGGCCCACGATGCCCAGCTTAATAGGCCTGCGGCGGCATCTTACGACCCTCGGACCGGCGAACTCCTAATCGCCGATACCCAGAATTACCGCATACGCAGCATCACCCCTAGCGGCGAACTGCGCACCGTCGCGGGCGTCGGCCTTCGCGGCGTGCCGTTACGTCTAGTCCCCAATGAAGCGCGCACGCCCGAAGCGCTCAAGACGGGACATTTCGCCGGCGACGGCGGGCTTGCAACCGCTGCCGACCTCAATCTGCCGAGCGGCGTCTGCGCCGACCCAACCGGAATCCTATTCATCGCCGATTCCGGCAATCACCGCATCCGCGCCGTCAATCGCGGCACGTCGCCCGTCATTGTGATGGGCGTAGAGCTGGCTCCCGGCCAAATCCAGACCGTTGCCGGCACGGGCGTCGCCGGCTTTACGGGCGACGGTGGCAAGGCTGTGCAGGCGCAATTCGATTTCCCCACCACGATCAAGATCGATGCGGCGGGAAATCTGTTGATCCTCGACAGTTTCAATCAGCGTATCCGGCGCATTGATCGCCAGTCGGCGATTATCAGCACCGTGGTCCACGGTTCATTGTCGGACGTGAGTCGCGAGCGCATCGAATCCAGCTGGTCGACCTCGCTCGCCGGCTTTGCCGTTACTGCCAATCAGGACATCGTCTATGCTGATCGCTTCGACCGGACGGTGCACCGCTTGACCCGTGCCGGCGAGGACCGGCTCATCTATACGGCACTGCCGCGCGAGGGCCTTTATACCGATGTCGAGGTCGGGCCGGCCGGCGAAATCTACGTCAGCGAAAAGCAGCGCATCGGTATCCTGCGCTTCGAGAACGTCTCGGCGCTGACCTACCTCGATGGTTGGGCCAAGAAGCCCTTGCTGAAACGAGCCAGCGTTACGTCGTCGGACAGGTGATCGAGGTAATTAATCTCCTCGATATGCACCCGGGTCTTGTGATTGGCTCGCAGGTTTTCCATGGTGAAGGTGCGTGCGGTCCAGACGCCGTCGATCTTCTCGATGTCGTCTGCAGCGAATTTCTTGAAGGCCCGCCCGCTGTCATCGAGATATTCCGCCCGCACGATCATCCAGATGTCGTCCCGCACCCAGCCGATCGCATTGGTGAAGCCTAGTTCGCGGGTAAGTCGCTCGGTCGCCGGCTTCATCTCAATCTGGTAGGTTCCGAAGCCCTCGGCCTTATCGAACCTGAGGACACGGAACACGTAGCTTCCGGGCGGCGTGACGGCGAGGAGATCCTCGCAGCTGAAATCGCTCGCTAAAGCGGAAATCCCGCGCGACACGACATGCAGCGTCTGCTGGGTCGACGGGAAGAACAGCCACATGCCGGCCTGCGGGTCACCTTGATCTTCGGAGAGCAACAGGCCAACGCCTCGCTCATGCGTCGGTGCCGTAATCCAGTAGGCCGTCCGGTATCCGGACTTTACCCTGTCGCGCTCGCTGATGATCTCCTTGCTGTAGTCGCCCTTGGACGAATGCAGCGTCATCAGCAGGTGGGCGCGGTCGGCGTTGCCGCGCCACCGCGCATTGACGCGCTGCATGATCTCGCTGCCGGACGGCAGCGCATCGGCCGCTTCGGCGCCGTTCGAACCGCGCGTCGAGCAGAGCAAAGCCAGCGCCGCCGTCGCCAGAATGCTTGCCCGCGCCGTCATGCGCCATGAATGACTGTGGCCGTGGTTGCGCCGGTCATGCATGCCGCAGCCCTGAAGCGATCGGCTGCCGTATCGATCGCACGACGGGAATTGCCGCGGCGAGCAGCGACGCGCCCAGCGAAACCGCAAACGCCTCAATCAATACGGTCCCGGCGAGATCGACGCCGCCGACGAACGGGCGCGTCGAGCCGGGCGGGGACGGATAGATAATGCCGACACGGCTCGCCAGCATCGCAAGAGCAATCGCCGTCGCAATACCGATGCAGGCCCCGATTACGCCGGTCAGGAACGCCTCGGTCGCGAGCAGCGCAGCGATGCGCAGCTTCGACAGGCCGATCGCGCGCAAGGTCGCGAGCTCGACCGTCCGCTCGACAATCGACATTCCAATCGTGTTCCCAATGCCGAGCACGACGATAACAAGGACGATCAACCGGATGATCCCCAGTTCGCGGCCGAACAGCGCGACTACCTGATTATGGAAGATCGCAAGGTCGCGCCAAGTCCTCGTCTCCAGCGCGAGCCCGGCCGAGCGAAAAGAATGCTCCAATTCTTCTCGGACGATACTGACATCCTCGGTTCGTTGCAGAATCAGCACAATCTTTTGGCTGCTGTCGTCCTGCAGCAGCTGAGCGGCCGCTGTAAATGGTACCTTCAGCGTCCAGTCGTCGAACTCTTTCAGCCCGCCTTCGAAAATGCCATCGAGGGTGACATGCACCGCATTGAGCACGCCCGACGCGGTGGTAGTCATCAGCATCAGGCCGTCGCCGGGTTTTACCTCGAGCTTGCGGGCAAGGCCAAGCCCCGCCACCGCCCCATAGGGTCGATCCGCGGAAAGCCTCGATCCCTCGCGCAACTCGGTGTGGTCGAAGACTGCGTCATCGGCGGGATCGACGGCCAGGCCGAGAAACGAGGCGCGGCGGTCGCCATTGTCGATCAGTCCCGAGAATTCGCGCTGCCGCGCCACACCGCTGACGCGGGAGTTACCGTGCGCGAGCGCCACGATACGTGCCGCATCCGCCGGATCGATCAGGTATTGCTCGGGTTGCTCGAGTGCGCGTTCGGCGTATCCGGCCCGATAAATCTGAAGATGACCGTGCCGGCCATGGATGGCGTCTTCGCGGAGCTCGCGAAAGATATTCAGGACGATGCCGGCATTAATGATTAGCGCGACGGAGCCGGTTGCGATCGCAAGCACCGCGACGATCGAGCGGATGCGATTGCGGAAGACATTGCGGAAGGCGAGCCTGAGGAAGAGGGTCATGATGGCATCATCCGACCGTCGGAAAGGCGAACGACCTGGTCCGCGCACGATGTCAGCTGCCCGTCGTGGGTGGCGCAAACCACCGCGCTGCCGTAGCGGGCGCACAGCGCGCGCATCAGCCTGATGACGGCGGCTCCGGTGTGCTGGTCGAGATTCGCGGTCGGTTCGTCGGCCAGGACGACGCTGGGACGGCCGCCGAGCGCGCGCGCCAGCGATGCGCGTTGACGCTCGCCGCCAGACAGTTCGTCCGGCCGGCGATGGCGCTTGTCCCAAAGCCCGACGTCGCGCATCGCCTGCGCGACCCGCTGATTGCGCTCTGTTCGCGCGATATCCTGCCGGAACAGGAGCGGCAGCTCGATGTTCTCTGCAACCGAGAGCACCGGAACAAGATGCCCGTCCTGGAACACGAAGCCGATCCGATGCAGGCGGATGTTCGAAATCTCGGCATCGCTCAGCGTCGAGAGCTCGCGATCCTCGAACCAGACCTCGCCGGCGTCGGTACGGTCGAGACCACCCAGCACATTGAGCAGCGTCGATTTTCCGCTGCCGGAAGGGCCTGTCAATGCAATAAATTGTCCCGATTGGATGGCAAGCGAAATCCCGTCGAGCGCCGTGCAGACGGCCGGCCCGCTTCCATAGCGGCGTACCACGCTCTTGGCCGCGATCAGCGGCGCCAGGCCTTCAACTTCACCAAGGGTTTTGCGAGCCGGTACAGCTCTCGGCGCTACGTCGGAAAACGTAGGGCTGGGGAATGTCGCGGCCGTTGTGATGGAGCCCCCATTCCACATTAAAGTGGTCCTCATCGATGAACTGGAACCTGATATGGGTCATGTGATTGTCGTCGGGACTTTTGAGATTGGTCGCGTCCAGCAGCGCGAGAGAAAGGATGTTCGGATCCTCGCTCGGCTCCGCTCGCATGCGAAGCTGGTTGCCGTACGAGCAGAAATGGTGAGCCATGCCGACGTCGCCGTCGATATAGTAGATCGTGTACATGGTCGGATTGTTCTCGATCCAGATCGTCTCGAGCAGGGCGCTTTGTTCGCTGCCCAGCTCGTAAGACACCCTGGCGGCCAGCCCGTCAGGCTCACGCTTGCCGATCCAGCAACCCGCAAGCGAGGCGAGCTTCTTGATCGGCGGAGAACTTGGTTTCATGAATGAGGGACAGTAGCGGCAAATCTGCGCCAGCGCGTCGCTGGATGACAGCGAAAGAGCGACGACCGCGGCCATAATTACGTAGACGCGCACCATGTTGAACGTCCTCGAAGCCACCTTGCCGCGCAAAATATGCGGCATTGCATGGGCGCTTCTTCTTCGATCTTGCTCAGAGCCGGAACCTTTGGCGGCAGCGCCCGTGCAACTCCGCAACCGTGAAGAAGACCGCCGTGAACGCAAGTCGCTAGATTGACGCTGCCGGCCGCTGACATCCGGCGGTTCTCAACGGAGGTGGCGATGAATAAGGCGATATCTAAAGCGACACTGCTCGTCTCCGTCGGTTGTACCCTGGCTCTTTCTGCCGCAGTGGCAGCCGACGGCGTGACCAATCAAGGCGTGCAATCCAATACGGAGACGTCAGGAGCTCCGCCGTCGCGGCTGTTCGATCGGCTCGGCAAGGAGGCGGACGTTGTGTACCTGATCGCGAACTCGTCTCTCGTGTTCGGGCCCGACCCGCACGGACGCAGCGAGGAAGTGACCTTCATCGGTCCAGTGACTGTGCCGAAATGGCCGATGGAAGGCTATGGCCGCCGAATCCTTCCGGACGGTCGGCAGCAGATCGACATCGAGCTGACCCAGTCGGAACTCACTGGCGAAAGCTACATGTTGCACGGCCCGGTCGTGCTCGGCGAGCATCCAGAATTGCGCTCGCTCGGAACGATCACGGAGCGGCCGCAGGTTGTTGCCGATGCTGCCGCCGCCAGCATTACGGCCGGCCAGACCGGCACCAGCGCGACTGCTGAGACCAAAGGCAAAGATCGGTCAGCCAAGCCTAAGGCGTCGACCGCCGGGGCGGAGCCGCGGGCCGGGACGGCGCCCTCCGAGGAGGTCCCCGCCGACTTCGTCGTGGAGCGCAAGGTCCTGATGACGACCGCGAAGGGCATTCTCTACAACGAAACAGCCGTTCCGGTACGTGGTCGCATCGACTCCATTCCGCCGGTCAAATTCCAGAACACGCCGACCGGTGTGAATGTCTTCCGCGGCATGGAACTTCCGACACCGCTGCTGGACAAGGAAGGCAACGTGAATGGCTGGTTCTACAGCAAGTCGCATATGGCCTACGCCGTGCTGCCGAAGGCGATCGAACGGACCCAGGTCAAGGGTGCGGTCGAGCTGAAATCCGGCGATCAGACCGAGACCGTCGAGGTGTCCGGCCCCGCCGAAATCCATCACATAACGGACGTGACCGACGGCAAGTCCAACGTCGAGGTGATGATGCTGGCGTTGCGCGGACAGAGCAAGCTGCTCGGCGGCGACATCATGTTCTCGGAGACCTTCAGCGATCGCGATCACTTCTCGCGCGGTCAGCTGAACTGGAATGGCAGCAACGCGAACGCCGCGGTTGATCTCTATGTCGACCTCATAACGCCGTCGACGAAGGTCAGCACGCAACAACCGTTCGCGATGGTAGGCACGCTTACTGACGCCAACAAGAGCAAGGGCCGCATCGATAAGGGCAAGCTCAGCCTCGAGATGGTCGATGGCAAGGGTCATCTCATCGCGACCTCGCCGCGCACCTTGTACGACGAGGTCGAGCGGCCGGTGATCGACATCATCAAGATGGACCTCAATCTGCAGGGTGCCTGAGAGGCGGTAACGACAATGCTTACCCGGCCTGGCGATGCCATGCTTGCATCGCGACGGCCGGGCAAGCCGTCGCTACCGGCGCCGGTCCGGCGGCATGCAGGCCGAGGGTGCCGGATTAGCCGCCGAATGGTGCAGTGGCAATTTGGAGGGATTGTCCATGCCGGATGGTGAAAGCGGGCTGTGCCGCTCTCCATCGCGACGCTGTGGGTCAGGCAGCAGATTGCTCGCATCTCTGGCATTGACATTGTGCGTGCTGGTTCCGTGTGCGGAGCCGCGCGGCGCGGCAAGGGCGACCGAGACGTTCGACCGGATCGAGACGATTGCAGGTGGCGGAAGCGTCTGGGACGGCGGACCCGCGCGAGAAGCCCGCTTCAACCTGCCGGGCGGCGTCAGCGAGGCTCCCAACGGCGACATCGTCGTGGTCGATTTCGGCAATCATCGCATTCGCCGCATCGACCGATCGACCGGAATGATCGAAACGATCGCCGGAACCGGCGAAGCCGGCTACAACGGCGACAATGTGCCGGCCAGGTCCGCGCAATTGTCTCGCCCCGAACAGGCCGTGTTCGGTCCGGATAGCGATCTCTACATCGCCGATTCCTACAATAATCGCATCCGCCGCATCGACCACAAGACCGGATTGATTACGACGATCGCGGGCACAGGCGCGCGCGGCAGCGGAGGAGACGGCGGGCCGGCCGTGGCCGCCGACCTGCATTTTCCCGAGGGGCTCGCGGTTGATCGTGGCGGCAACGTGTTTGTCGCCGACACCGTCAACCGGCGCATCCGGCGGGTCGACGCCGTCACCGGACAGATCGCGACCTATGCCGGTATCGGCGGGGTCGGCGTCAACGCTGAGGGCACGCCAGCGCTGCAGGCGCAGTTCCTGCGCCTTGCCCGAATCGCAGTCGATCTGGCGGGTAACGTCTATGTGGCCGATAGTCCGGCACATCGCATTTATCGGATCGACGCCCAAACGCGAACGATCAGTTCGTTTGCCGGCACCGGTCAAGCCGGTTTCGCGGGCGACGGAGGCCCGGCGAGCGCAGCACAGCTCCGCTTTCCCGAAGGCGTCATGGCTGCGGCCAACGGCGATGTCTATTTCGCCGACGTTGCAAATCATCGGGTTCGACGGATTGAGGCCGTCACGGGGCGGATCACCACCGTCGCCGGAAGCGGCGACAGAGGTTTTTCCGGCGACGGCGGAACCGCGTTGCAGGCACGGCTGTGGAGTCCGGGACGCGTGTGGCTCGACCATGACGGCGATCTTCTGATCGCCGATATTCTCAACGCGCGGATCAGGCGCGTCGACGGCAGGACCGGGCTGATTTCGACGATCGCCGGGACCGGCGACTGGGGTGACGGCGGGCCGGCGCGCGATGCGATCCTGTCCGTGCCGGGCGACATTGTGTATGCGACAGGCAAGCTCTACGTCGCCGATTACGGCACGCGCCGTGTTCGCTGCATCGATCTCAAGACCGACACCATCTCGACGGTGGCCGGTGGAGGCCTGCGCCGCGACGACGGGATTGCAGCGACCGACGCCGAGTTTCTGTTGCCCGAAGGGCTCGCCGTCGATCCGCGCGGCAAGCTCTATATCGCCGACAACATTCTCAATCGCGTGCTGCAGGTCGATCTCGCAAGTGGCATCATTCACGGCTTCGCCGGCGGCGGCGATGCTGACGCGCACGATCTCGAAGCAGCACGCGCGGCGCGCCTGTCTATGCCTTCCGCAATGGCCGTCGCGCCGGACGGTCTGCTCTTTGTCGCCGAATTCGGTGCCCACAGGACGTGGGCCATTGATCCGTCGAGTGGAATGCTGCACAGCCTTAACGCGCTCAATGGCGGGACTGGGGAAGGCGGTCCGGCCATCACCAGCCTCGACGTGGCGCCCGATGGACTATATTTCCTCACTCACGGCAGCAACGCGCTGCACAAGATGGATCTGACCAATGGCCGCGTGCAGACGTTGCCAGTGCTCGCCTATTGGCCCGAATCCGTTTCGGGCGACTCCCAGGCCATCGATATCGCGGTTCACGACCGCGATGCCTATATCGTCGATGCGCTCGGCCATCGTGTCCTGACCGTCAATCTCGAAACGTCCGAGGTGCACATCGTCGCGGGCATCGGCGTGCAGGGGTTTGGCGGAGACGGTGGTCGTGCCGACAAGGCCCGTCTGTTCCAGCCCGGAGGCGTTGCCGTGAGCGAGGACGGTCGCCAGCTGTTCATCGCGGATACCAAGAACCATCGGATTCGGCGGGTCACTCTCCATAGCAAGGATGGGGCCGTGCCATGATCGGTGCCATCGTCCGCATCCTGGCGGCAGCCTGCTTCGTCCTTTCTTGCCCGATTGCGCATCCGGCGCGTGCCGAGATCGACATGTCGGGCGTTCACCACTTTAGGCTCGCGAACGGATTGCAGCTGGTCGTTGCGGTCCGTCCAGACCTAAAGCTTGCGGCGGTCAACACCACAGTCGATCTCGGTGCGATCGACGATCCGCCGGGGCAATGGGGCATGGCGCATCTTCTGGAACATGTCACCCTGCAGGGGTCGGTAGCAATCGGAACGCTCAATCCGAAGGCTGAAGCCGTGGCTCTCGACGAGCTCGACCGGGCATTCGCGGCGCTCGACCGAGAACGCCGCAAGACGACGCCGGACCCGGTCGTCCTGACCGGACTTGAACGCTGGTTCGATGAGGCACAGGAGGCGGCGAGCCGGCTCGCCGAATCCGGCGAGATGATAGGTGCCCGGCTCGAAGAGCGCGGGGCCGTCGGCTTAAACGCCGCCACCACCACCGATTCCACTCACTTCTTCACCTGGATTCCGCCAGACCAGGTCATCATTTGGCTTGCCCTGGAGGCCAATCGTCTTCGTTATCCCGTCCTGCGCCGCTTTTACGGCGAGCGCAGCATCGTTCTGCGCGAGGTCACCGCGATGACTGGCGGACGGACGACACTGGCCGAGCGCTTTCTGCAGGATCTTTTCGCCGGCGCGGCCATGGCCCATCCGCTGGCGGGCGACCTGGCCCAGATCTCCGCGATCGACCGGCCCGCGGCGATGGACTATTTCCATCGCTTCTATCGGCCGGAGAACATCACGATCGCGATCGTCGGCAATGTCGATCCCGCGACGGTATTCGAGCTGACCGAACAGTATTTCGCCGGTTGGCAACCCCAGGGCGCCCACGAGATGCCGCGCGCGCGGCTGTTCCAGGCACCACCCCTGTCGGATGCGCGCTCGCGCATTTTTGCCACCTCGCAAGGTCCGGCGCTTTACTTCGCATTTCCTAGGCTGGGCGACGGCGCGCGAGCGCAGGCCGTGCTCGAAGCGCTTGCCGCAACGATCAACAACCCGGACACCTCGCCGGTCCTGAGGCGATTGGCCGGTGAGCAGGGGGTCGCGACCGGGGTGCGCGCCGTGCCGGGCTATCCCTCGCAGAAGCAGACGGCGATCTTCCTGGTGCAGACATTTGGCCGGTCGGGAATTGCCGGAAGCGCGCTCGAGCGCGAGACCGTCGCCGCGCTGCGTTCGCTGGCGGATGCAAGCGACGAAGATTTGCGTGCGGGTATCCTCTCCGCCGAGCTGCACGCTGCCACGCAATTGGAGGACGTGCCCACGCTTGCTTCGCTTCTCGCATTCCACCAGGCGGTGCACCAGGATTGGCGCGTGCCGTTCGTGCAATTGGACTGGTTGCAGCATCTGTCGGCCGACGATGTTCGGCAAGCCGCGCGACAGATGTTTGGCGGGCTCACGCCAGGGCCGGCTGCGACCGCGGGGAGGTAAAGATGCGGCTCGCGGTGGTACTGGTCTTCTGTCTCACGCTGGTAACGGCGGCAAAGGGCTCCGAGCCTCCCGCGTCGATCCCGGGACTGCAAAGTCTCGACCAGGTGGTTTTCGACAATGGCTTGCATGTGCTGGTTGGCCAGCCCGTGCACCGCCCCCTGTTCAGCGAGGTGCTCGTTGTCGTTCGCGCCGGCACCGCTATCCCGGCGGTCGGCAAGGAGGAAGTGGCCTGGATCGCGGCACAGGCGCTGCTCGCCGGCAGCCGCAGTTCTGCGACCGCCACCGTCCGGCAGGAACTGGCCTGGCTCGGGGTCTCGACCGATTTCACGGTCGGTCGCGAGGTCGCCGTATTTCGGTTTGCGTTGCCCGACCGCAGCGCGCCGGCATTCCTGCAACTGCTCGGAGACCTGATCTCGCGCGACATCCCCCCCAGCGCCTGGGGCGAGGCGGTCGCGCGCAGAGCGCAGGAAATCGCTGGTGAGCAGGCGGATCCCTGGCAGCGTGGCTCCCGGCAGCTTGGGGACCTAGTCTGGCAGGAGGCGGACAAGCCCGTCGGGCGCGACGCCTCAACGGCGGTCGTGGATCGGCCGACGCTGGCCGATTTCAGGCGGCGGACCTATTCGCCTGCTAATATGGTGGTCTCGGTGCTGGGCAATCTGCCTTCGGATGAGCTCATTGCGGCACTGAAAGCCGATTTCGGTTACGGCCGCTCGGCCGCCGATGCGCCCGTGGCCGAGCTTCGCCCGCTTGTGCGCCACATCGGTCCGGTAGTCCGCTGCCTGCAGGATGCTGCGGCTAATCCGGCCGTGCTCCTAATCGGTATGGGTGCGACGGCCGCAGGCGATTCGGATTTTTACGGATGGCAGCTCGTCGCCCACATTCTCGGCGCGAGTTACAATTCGCGTCTGCAGCGGCGGCTGCGCTCCGAATTGCAGGCGGTCTACACGGTCGAGGCTTCCGTCATCCCGGTCGGCGAGCAGAACATGCTGCTTCGGATCGTCGGGCAGACCGACCAGTTGCAGACGGTGCGCGAGGTTGTTCGGGACGAGCTATCCCGCTTGCGGCTTTCGCCGGCTGGCGCGGAGGAATTGAAATTTGCGCGCGCCCTGATGCGCAGCCGGTTGTGGCTCGATGCGGCCTCGTTGCATGACCAGTTCTACCGGCTTTCCCTCATCATATTGTCGCACCAGCGCGTTCGCGACCCTGCGGCGGCGGAAGCGTTGCTCGCGGCGTTCACGCCCGAAAGCCTCCAGGAGCTGATGAGGCGCACCCTCAATCCCGACACTATCGTCACGGTCGCGCTGTCGAGTCGTTCCGAATCCTTGTGCGAGGGTATCGATGCCGGCACGCGGTAGAAGCTGCGCTATCTCTCGTAGTCTGTGGCTTGCGGCGTTGCTTCCCTTCGCCTTATTCTCCACGCCTGCATCGGCGCAATATGCCGTCCCGCCCGGTCTGCCGCCGGTGCCGGTGCCGGCGACCAATCCGCCGACGCCGGCGAAGCTTGCGCTTGGCGAGCGTCTGTTCTTCGAACCTGGCCTGTCGGCCGATCACAGCGTCAGCTGCGCATCCTGCCATGCCCCAAACCGCTTTTTCAGCGACGACAAACCGTTCTCGCGCGGGGTTTCCGGCTATCTTGGCGCGCGAAATGCGCCGTCACTGCTCAATGCCGCCTATGCGAGCCATTTGATGTGGGACGGGCGGGCGACAACGCTAGAAGACCAGATCCGCTATCCGCTGATGCATCCGCGCGAGATGCGCAACACGCCGACGCGCGCGGTGGAATATCTCAAGGCGGACCCGTCCTATCGCGCGATGTTCCGGAATGCTTATGGCGACGAGGACATCATTTGGGACAAGGTGGAGAAAGCGATCGCCAGCTATGAGCGCACGCTGCTGAGCGGCAATTCCGCCTTCGACCGCTTCGCGGCCGGGGAGCGGACAGCGCTCTCGGCTTCCGCGGAGCGCGGTTTCGATCTCTTCAGCGGCACCGCCGGTTGCAGCGGCTGTCATTCCTACAGCACGGAGAGGCCGTTCTTCTCCGATTTCGAGTTTCACAATACCGGCCTCGGCTGGGCGACTTCGCCCGATCTCGGGCGCTACGAGATTTCCAAGGAACGTCAGGACAAGGGTGCATTCCGCACGCCGATGCTTCGCAACGTCGCACGCACCGGGCCCTATATGCATGACGGACGCTTCGAAAGGCTCAGCGACGTTGTGGAATTCTACTCCCGCGGCGGCGAGCAGAATCCCTTCCTTGACGCGCGCATGCGGCCGCTCGGGTTGTCTGAAACCGACAAGCAGGACCTCGTCGCCTTTTTGGAATCGCTGACCGATCAGAGCCGCGATGTGGCCCCTGCCGCTGTTGGGACTGCTGCGCCGCAGGATGGCCAGCCGCGGCCCCAGATGCACATGCCCAAAGTTTACGCGCCCTTCGAGCGTGTCGAAATCGTAGCCGGCGGTGGCTCAGGCAGCGAACAGCGCAAGGCGATCGACAGCAGCTTCGTCGGCATCGGCGGGATCGCGCTTGATGCGCGGCGCAATGTCTATGTGACCGACACCGGCGCGAACCGGATTCGCAGACTCGACGCGAGTTCCGGGGTTATCGACACCGTGGCCGGCAACGGCTTTCTGTATGCCACCTCCGGCCGGCAGGCGATCGATTTAGCGGTGCGTGGCCCGGTCGCGATTGCGGCGGACCCGACCGGGGAGCGCCTTTTCTTCGCCGAGATCATTGGCCGAAGGGTCGGCGAACTCGACCTTAAGAGCGGCCGGATCGTCGATTTGCCGGCGCCGCGTGGCGGTTTCGGCGAGCCGACCGGGATTGCCTGGTCGCCCGACGGACTATTGGTCGCCGATGCTGCACGGGGCCAGATTTGGCGACTCTCGGCGGATCGCTCGTGGAGCGGACTGTTGACCGATCCGCAACGCCTTCGCGGCGGCATTCGCTCGCTCGCGCTGGATTCAAAGGGGCGCGTTTACGTCTCGGAGTATTTTGCCCATCGCGTGCTGTGCTGGGATCCCGCGAGCGGCGAGCTCGAGCTGGTCGCCGGAACCGGCGAGGCGGGTCGCATTGCCGACGGCGCGCTCGCCGTGAAGTCGCCGCTTCGGGAGCCGGACGGGATCGCGCTGGATCGGGATGACAATCTGTTCATCGCCGACAAGAGCAATCACCGGGTCGTCAAGGTCGACGCCGACGGTCAACGCCTGAGCACCGTGATCGAAGCCGTACAGGGAGGGGTCGACGAACGGTGGACGCCGGGACCGATCGCGATCGACGCCGATGGCGCGCTGTGGTTCGGCGATATTCATCGCAACCGATTGCTGCGCGCGGCGCCGGGCAGCGCGCCCGTCGTCATGGCCGGGGCCGGTGCGCTGAAGGACCATGAGCTTCCGCAGGATGCACAGCTGGCGCATCCCGGCGCCGTCGTGTCCGATCGTGACGGCAATGTCTACCTTTCGGATACGCTGCATCACCGCGTCAGGGTGGTCGAGCGCGAAACCGGAAGGATTCGCACCGTCGCAGGCACCGGCATCTCCGGCTACAACGGCGACGGCATGCCGGCCACCGAGTCGTGGCTTGGTTATCCGGGAAAGCTTGCAATCGACTCCCAGGGCCGACTCTATATCGGAGACTACTACAACAACCGCGTCCGACGCATCGATTTTCGAACCGGTTTCATCACCACCGTCGCTGGCGTCGGTCGCGCGGGCGAGGACGGCGACGGCGGGCCCGCCCGGCAAGCGACGTTGCTCAATCCGCATGCGCTCGCTTTTGAAGGCCGGCGGCTGATCATCGCGAGTGCCGTATCACCAAAGATCCGGGTCGTCGATCTCGGCGACGGCCGCATCGATGCATTGCCGGTCCAACACGACGTCTCGCAAACCCTGGTATTCTACGGCGTGACGCCTTGGAAGGACGGCCTGGTGCTCGCTTCGCCACGGCCGGGATCGGTCGTGTTCTTGAAGGACGGCGAGATCACCCCCTTGTTCGCGCAGCCCGATGTCGTTTTCCCGCAGGACGTGGCGGTGTCGCCGGACGGCACACTGTACATTTGCGAGACTGGCCGCAATCGGATCATGCGCTGGACCGGATCGAAGCTCCAGGTCGTCGCCGACGAGCTTGGCCGTCCCCGATCGATTGGATTCGATCCTCAGGGGAATTTGCTGGTCGCAGATACGTTTCACAACCGGGTGCTGCGCCTGGTGCGTGAAACTGCGGCTCCCTCTACAAGCCCAAGCCCTCGATGAGGAGGTAGGATGAGCAAGCCATCAGCCGTCGAGACCCGGGTCATTACGCTTAAGACCGAGATCGCCGCACAGGGCGACGAAGTGTGGCGGGCGCTCACCGACGCCCGGGAGCTGATGCGCTGGTTTCCGCTTGAGGCCGAGGTGCAGCCCGGCGCCGGCGGGTCGATGCGCCTGTCCTGGGGCGATCCGGTCGTTGCAGAGTGGCGGATCACGGACTGGCGCCCGGGCGTGCGGCTGGAGGTCTCGGAAATGAGGCCGCTTGGCATTCTGTTGCAGCCGCGGGATGAGGTCGCACCGACGCGTAAGGTCGAGTTCGAACTCGATGCGTTGGGCGGGACAACCCGACTTCGGCTGCGACATGTCGGCTTCGGCGCCGGCGCCGGCTGGGACGAGGTCTTCCATGCCGTGCGCCGCGGCTGGGAGTTTCAGCTGTGCAGTCTGCGGCACTATCTCGATCGGCATGTCGGTACTGATCGCATGGTGGCGCGGAAGCGACACAGCCTGGCGCTGTCGGCAGAGCAAGCCTGGTCGCGGCTGATTGGAGCGGGCGGGTTGTTCAGGACCCGGGCGACCGAGACAGGAAGTCGCTGTGAACTTCGTATCGGCAGCGACACCTATGGTGCGAAGATCGAGGTTTTCGATCCGCCGCGGCAACTGGCGGTGGTCCTTGCCGGCATGAAGGACGCCATGTTCCGTATCTACATCGTCGAGACCGCGGCCGACAAAGTGGAGCTGAGCAGCTGGCTCGCAAGCTACGGGGTTTCGGGTCCGGACGTCGAAGCGTTCGAGTCGCGTTTGACCGGCATGCTCAATGGTCTGCTTTTCCCGCCTTTGCCATCGCAGGGCGCCGCCGCTGCGGTTCAGGGAAACCGCTCATGACCGACACGACGACGGGAGTGCTACTGTGCATCGCCGCCGGCGTCGTCAGCGGAAGCTTTACTCTGCCGATGAAATTCATGCGTGGGTGGGCCTGGGAGAACACCTGGTTCGTCTGGACCGCTTGCGCGCTCATCGCGCTGCCAATCGCCGCAGCGATGCTGACCCTGCCGAATCTCGGCGAAATCTACGCCGATGCCGGCGCCGGCATCGTGGCCGCCGTCGCGGTGCTGGGATCGGGTTGGGGAGTATCGCAGATGCTGTTCGGACTCGCGGTCAAGCAAGTCGGAATGACCATCGCATTTTCGGTCGTGACTGGCATGTCGGTGGTGCTTGGCAGTGCCGTGCCGCTCATGAGCCTGCCTGCGGGACAAATCCTGTCGCCGCGCGGTCTCGGCACCCTGAGCGGGGTTGCCCTGGTGGTGGCAGCGATGGGGATATGCGCGCTTGCCGGACGACGCCGCGAGGCCGAGCAGTCCGGGACAACCATGCAGCACAAGCCGCGATACCGGTATGGTCTCCTGCTGACTCTCGGCAGCGGACTTGGGGCGGCCGCGATCAATTTCGCAATCGCGTTCGGCGCACCCTTGCTCGAGAGCGCGCAACGCCACGGCTCCGACCCGCTCTGGGCGACCAACGCGATCTGGTTGCCGCTGATGCTGGCAGGGGCCGTTCCCAACCTCGCCTTCTGCGCCTATCTCATGCATCGTAACGACACCGGCGGATGTTTTGCCGGCGCTCGCACCCTACTGAACTGGTTGCGCGCGACAGTGATGGCCGGCTGCTGGTTTGGCAGCATCTCGCTCTACGGCCTTGCCGTCGGTAAGCTCGGAAGCTGGGGCGCCACCCTGGGCTGGCCTCTGTTTACCTCGCTGATCGTCATCACGGCGAGCGGCTGTGGAATCGTCGCCGGCGAATGGGGGCGCGCCGGTTGGGGCTCGATGCGGACCCAGATCTGCGGCATGTCGGTGCTGATCGTAGCCGTCTTTGTGCTGGCGACGGCCATACAGCCGGCATGAGACGCGCTGCGAACAGCCGTTTGCACTGGAGGCTGCCGTCGCGGCGTGTCTGGCTTGGCATCATCGTTTCTTTCGTCGCCTTGCCGTCGATCGCCGCGGCCGATCCAGACCTCGTGCTGGCGAACGGATTGCGGGTGGTGGTGCAGGAAGATCATCGGACGCCCGATGCCGTGTTGCAGGTCTGGTACCGGGTCGGCAGCCTGGACGAGGAGAACGGCAAGACTGGCCTGTCCCATCTCGTCGAGCATCTGATGTTCACGGGGACCGCTGCGCTGCCCGATGATAGCTTTGCCCGCGAGATTGCAGCCGCCGGCGGCAGGGTCAATGCCTTCACCGGATATCATTACACGGCCTATTCCGTGCAACTGCCGGCAACCCGGATCGCGTCGGCGCTGAGCCTGGAAGCCGATCGCATGCGGAATTTGCTGATATCGCCGGCGCAATTTGCGAGGGCCAAGGATGCGGTCCGCGCCGAACGCAAGTGGCGCATCGATGAGAGCATCCAAGCTCTGGCGCGCGAGAAGCTCATGGCGGCCGCGTTTGCGGGCACGCCCTTTGCCCATCCCGTGATCGGATGGCAGTCGGACATCGACCTCATTGCGATCGACGATGCGCGCGCCTGGTACTCACGCTGGTATACGCCGGACGGCGCAGTTCTGGTTGTGACCGGAGATGTGAGTAGTTCCGGGATCGTCGACGAGGCGCGGCGAATTTTCGGCGGCATTCCTGCCGGGAACATGGCGCGCAGTGGCGCGCCCGTCTTCCCGGAGTTTCATACCGACCGGATTTCCATGTCGGGGCAGTCGGCCTATGTTGTCATGGTGTATCCCGTCCCCGGAATCGACAAGGCGACTCCGACGCTTCGGCATACGATGAAAGTCATCGCCAGGCTGCTGGACGAGACCGATCGTGCCGGTGCCGACGGGCGTGCGGTCATGTCCGTCCATGCCTGGTCCGACCTGGATCGGCCCGGCGCCGGCATATTCGTGATCGACGGCACCGCCGAACCACCTGCGGTCGCAGCCGACGTCGAAAAAGAGATCATGCGGCGGGTCGAGATGCTCAAGCGGGAAGCCATTCCGGCGCGCCGCCTCGAACGAATCGAGGCGGAGCTAGTTGCGGATGAACAGCGCTCGCAGTCGCTGTTTGCGCGTGCCAGGCGTATCGGACTGGAGGCAACGGCGGGCCTTCCACTTCGCAAGGCGGACGGAGACACTGCGCGCTCGGCGGAGGAACTGAACGCGGCGATCCGGGAGGCGACAATGCGCTACCTCCTGGAGAACCGCCGTGCCGTCGCCATCTCGGACCGGATGTGATCCGGGTCGTGTTCCGGCTGTCCCTGCAATGCGCGAGAGGATGCCGTAATCGCTGCGAGAGCGGGTGGCTAGAGCGGGCACAGCTCCTTCAGTCATCCTGACTGTTGTGATTCGGTCATCGCTGGTTGAAGTTGTCATGACCCTTGAGAGTTTCGATTGTTCCGAACCGTTCGGATCAGGCTACGTTTTGGCGCGCGCCGGTACCGCGGCTAGATGGCGCGTATCGGTCTACCGCGTGCTTGCCCATATGGAGACGCATCTGGAGAAGAAACAATCGTCGGAAGGGCTGGCCTCCATCGCTGTTCTGAGCCCGTTTCACTTCAATCGCGTCTTTCGGCAACTGACGGGAATTCCGCCCGCCTGCTTCCTAGCCGCGCTGCGACTGGAAAAAGCGAAGAACCTATTGTTGACGACGGACGCCAGTGTGACCGATGTCTGTTTCGATGTCGGCTATTCCAGTCTGGGAACCTTCGTATCGCGCTTTACGCAGATGGTCGGCGTGTCGCCCAATGCGTTGCGTCGCGCCGCCAAAGCGATGAATGGCCGAGATCTCCGTGAATTCGTCGACGTTGTGAAGCAGCCGCGGACGTTGGACGTGCCGCAATTGCACGGCGATATCGTCATTCCCTTCCAATTCGAGGGAGTGGTTGCGCTCGGGCTTTATGAAGACCTTTTACCGCACGCTCGGCCGAAGCAATGCGCGACGCTGCAAGACTCCGGCGCGTTCGCGTTCGGGGGCTTGCCATGCGGTACCTATACCGTCGCGGCGGCGGCGTTGCCGTATCAGATCGGTCCGGCCTCTTTCCTGAGTCGCGGCCTGACGTTACGCAGCGCATCGGCGCCGACCAGGGTCGATTTGAATGGCAGTACCCGGGTCGCCTCGCTGCCTTTGCGCCCCATCATGGCCTTCGATCCGCCTATCTTGGCGCCGCTCCCTCTGATGCTGATGTCGCGGCGAGCCTCCCGCGCCTCGCGGGATTTCGAGCAGGCCATTGGCGCCGAGGCGCATCAGCGCGGATAGGGCGCGGTTATCCGCCGGCAAAAGGTTTCAACGCCTGCAAAAGCGGAGCAGGCGGCTCGATCGGAACCAGTCCGGTTGCCGTCGCGCGCATGCAGGCGATTTCCTGAAAGCCGCGTGCGGCCCGAATCGCGCTGCCCGACGATAGCTTGACGATGTCGAAGTCGAGGCCGATGCGGTGTTGCCTGAGATACGACAGCCGCATTTCGACACTGATATCATCCAGCGCGTTGAGTTCCTCGAAATATTCGGACGACACGCGCAGCGTAACGAGGCGGAGGTCACGCGCGATCTGATCGAGCAGCGTCGGCACATGCTGTTTGAGGAACATTTCCCGGCAGCGGCCCTGCCATGAAACGTGCCGGGTGAAGTAGACGTTGCCGACGACGTTGGTTTCCTCGAAGCAGACGACGTGCCGATAAATGAACGGAGGCGCGCGGCGCATGCTGTCGTCGGCCAAATGCGATGGCGTGATAGATTGGTTCATGGGGCGGCCTCGCTTGCTGCCAGGGGAGCCAGGAAACGGACCGCGGGCGCCGTGTCGGCATAGCGCCCGATCGCCGCGACACCAGCGCCACCCGGCAAGGGCAACTCGGCGACCACGATCAGCGTATCTTCGATCCGGTGCGCCGTCCCGAGGGCCGCTGGCGCAAACGCCGCGACGGGCGGTCTGCGGCCGAGCTTGCGGCAGGTCTCCAGCATGACATGGCTGCGAAGTTGCTGGCTGTCGACGGCCCCGCCGGACAGCTCGATGTCACAACCCACCGGCGCGTCGGCCGCAACTGCAAGCGTCACGCCGTCCCGGTGCGCAAACGACACGAAGCCCTTGCCGTCGGCGACGATGGGCTTGCCGTCGGTGCGCCGGGTAATTCTCCCGGCAAGCGCCAATTGCCGCATCGCCACCAGTCGCCGGGCCTCGCGCGACGCATGCGGGTCAAGGACGACGGCGACGCGGATGCCGAACTCGCCCAGGGTCTCGCGCGCCAGACGCTCGAGATAGGGGGCGGCGAGCGCCGGACTTGCCGCAAGTATCTCGGCGATCGGCGTCGTGTCGACCGCGCGGAACGTTGCTTCGCTCCAGCGCTGGACCGGACGGGCTTCGGCGTCCCGAACAACCAGATCGAACACGTACAGCCTGCCGGAACTCCATCGTTCAACGGCGCTGACCGTATGCGGCTGGCCCGCCGATCTGTCGATATCGATGCGCCCGACGCTGACCGGGATCACGCGCCGGTGCGGGATAGTCGCCTGCAAAGCATGCAGGATGGCGTCGGTCGCCCCGGGATCCCACAGCAAAAGCCTGTCCGGTTCGTAAGACGAGAACCAGCGGGTCGCCGAGGCGACAGACAGGCGTGCGCCCAGCTGTCGCGACGTTGCCGTTTCGATGCTGTCGAGCCGCCGAAAGCGAGAGCCGTTGAAGAATAGGGGACCATAGAGCGGCTTTGCGTCGAGGCCGCCATGTGACGGCGTGCTGGTGGACAGGCGATCGAGGCCGTTGGCGTCGGGCGCGAACGTCGCTTGCATGCAAAGGACGTCGGCATCCCGCTCGCAGGCGAACAACTTGACCTCGGTTGTTCCCGGGGCGGTCTGCAGCGCGGCGAGGCGCAACCTGGTCGCGCATTTTTCGTCCACCGTCACGGCCCGTTCGAAGGAAACGTTGCGGATCGATCCGTGTGGATGCGCCGGCGTTAGCGCGGCTGCGACCTGGGCCATTGCCTCGAGGCCGAGGACGGCCGGAAGCACGGCGGCGCCGCCAACGATGTGGTCCGCAAGGTAAAGATCGCGGCCGTGATCGAGCCTGGTCTCGATCACGAGTTCAACCCCGGGGAAGTAGATTTTCGGCTCGTCGACAAAGCGCAGCATTGGAAGCGGCTGACTGCCCAGCGACAGGTGCGGCGGCGCACCGAAGCGGCTGGTGACCGCGATGATGCCGCTCGACCCCCGATCGATCAGGTCGCCGAAGGTTTCGAGCGCCGCGTCGACGGCGATTGCGTCCACGCCGAGCGCGCCGAGCCGCTCGATCGTGCCAAGGCGCTCGCCCATTCCGATCCCGCCCCAGACGGTCCACTCGATCGCCAGCGCTGTGCGCGACGGAGCGCCTTCCGCCCAGGCCAGCGTTGCGGCGCTCTGCAAGGCGTTAGCCAGCGCGTAGTGGGTCTCGCCCGCGAGGCCGATCCTGCCGATGATCGAACCGAAGGTGATCAGGCGGCGAAGGCCCCCATCCAGCGCATTCAGCGCGTTTTTCAGGCCGATAGTCTTCAGCGCGATGGTGCGTTGTACGGTCTCCGCATCGAGATCGACCAGGCGCGCGGGCTGGTTCACGGCCGGAGCATAGAGCAGGGCGGTCGGCTGGCCGTGTTCGGCGATAGCGCCGGCGAGCGCGCGGGTGAGGCCGTTTCCTTCGAGCACATCGGCAACGACATAACTGCAGCGCAGCGCCCGGGCCCGGGCGGTCGCAAGGGTCGTGGCAACGGCGGGATCGTCGGGTTGGCTGCGGCCGACCAAGATGACTGCCGCGCCGCGGCCCGCGAGCGCAAGCGCGCATTCTGCCGTGATGCCTTTGCCGCCGCCGATGGCCACGACGACGTCCTTCGCGGTGAGCGGGCCGGACGCGGCGCGCGGCGGGTCGAAAGGGAGGAAAACCGGATGTTCAATGCCATCACCAGCCGCAATCCGGACTTCATCATAGCCCTCGAAATCGCACGACAGCAGCTCCGCGAGCCGCGGATCGTCGCGAGACGCATCGGCGCGATCGATGACGCGAACGGATCGAAAATATCCCTCGCTTTCGACCGATCGGCCGAAGGCCGAGATTGGTGCGCTGCCGTGGCAGAGCGCCAGATGTTTGAAACCTGCCTTTGCCGCCTCGGATACCTGAGCCACGAGGATTGCGGCTTCCGCCGGCGTCATCGGTTCGTCGATCCAGATCAGCAGGCCGTCTTCTTCACGGCTGCGCATGGCCGCGGGCTTTCGGCCGAGATGCGTCGCCAGCCAACGGGGCGCGGCCGATCGGCCCGGCTTGCTGTCGCCGCGCTGCCAGGCCATGGCGTAGCAGCGGGTCCAGGGGCGCACACCAGCAATCCGCTGCTTGGGTGCCGGGCCTGCGCGTGCCATCGTCTGCAACTCGGCGAGCGCGTCGGCGAGGATTCGCGGGGTGGCATTGGTGAATTCGGTCGGCGCCGCAGGCGCGCGCACCTGCATCAGTCTGCTTGCCGCAATCACGATCCGCGTCACGGCAAGGGAGTTAAGATGAAGCTTGTCGAGCAGGCGGTCATCGCGTCCGACGCGCGCCGGGTCCAGGCCGGTTTCGCGCGCGATCGCGGACAGGACCGCGGCCAACGCGGTGGCTGGCGCCTCATCGGGAATGTCGGATCTGGGATCGATCGATGGAGCAGCCACAAGCGGTTGAGGTACGCTGGCGACTTCGTGCGAGCCGCAAGGATTTTGCAGGAAACTCGGCGCCTGGGCGACTTCGAAGGGCCGAACCGTCCGGTCCTCAAATAACAGCTGCGGACGCAGCTTGGCGCCGGCGGCAAACAGCCCGCCGACAACGCGCAGCAGCGGTACCAGCGACGGGCCGCAGGCATCTACCGACATGGCGGACAGGCCATTGTTGCGCGCCAGCCGCGTCAGGCCTTCGCCCGGCCCAACCTCGACAAGATAATCCGAACGCGATGCCAGCGCGTCGAGCGCGGCATCGAACAGCACAGGCTGGACCAGCTGGTCGACCAGCAGATGGCGGAGATTCGAGGATTGCGTGAGCGGCGCGCCGGTGACGGTCGATATCACCTGACCCACTGCGCAGCGACGGAATTCCAGCGTTTGCAGCGCTGCTTCCAGTTCCTTCGCGGCAGGGGCCATCGCCGGACTGTGAAAGGCGTGGGAGACGACGAGCCGTGACGCCTCGATTCCGAGGCTCGTGCAGCGCGATGCGGCGGCATCGATGGCGGCGGCGTGTCCTGACAGCACCGTTTCGGCGCGGCCGTTTCGGCAGGCGACGGAGGTTCCGGTCTGTTCGGCGAGGTGAAGCGCCTCGCGCCAGGGCAGCACCACGCGCAACATCGCGCCGCCGGCAGCGCCGGTTCGCGCCATGATCGCGCCGCGCCGCGATGCGAGTTCCTGTGCGGCATCGATGTCGAGTGCATCCGCCCATGCCAGCGCGGTGATTTCGCCGAGGCTGTGGCCGGCAGCGGCTGTGGCCGCAACTCCGAGCCTTTGCAGGATGCGAAGCGCGGCCAGCGACGCGCCGACGATTGCGGGCTGGGCGATGTCGGTGTCGAACGCCCGCCGTCCGTCAGGGAACGGCAACCGGTCCGTCATCTCGGAAATCTCGTCGAAACGATGCCGCCAGATGCCACCGTTGGGCCGGCAGGGCGCGCCCTGGCCGGGGAACAGGAAACCCACCCGCGGAGCCTGCAAGGGACGGCCCACGAACACGTCGCCATCCACGTCCGACAGCGGCTCGCCGTTTTCCACTGCTGCAATTGCGCGGGCCAACCCATCGGCGAGCGCGAGCCCGTCGGACGCAATGACGGCAACCCGGATCGACGCCTGCTCCGCCACCTCGGATGCGCGGGCCGCGGCATCGATCAATTCCGCCATCGACAAGCTGGAAGTGCGGCGCTGCAGATCGCTCATCGAGGCGACGAGATCGTGCGAAGCAGCCGCGGAAAACACGAATAGCTCGGCGTCCTGGCACAACGGCCGCGGCGCCGGGGCCGCCGTGCGCCGTGCGCCGCCCATGCGCTCGATCACGATATGTGAATTGATCCCGCCAAAGCCAAAGCTGGAAATGCCCGCGATGGCGGTCTCGCCCATCTCATCGCAAGTCAGGCTCGGACGAATGCGATGATCGACTTCCGCGAAGACGGGATGCGGCGTTTCGCAGCTAACATGCGGAGGTACCAGGCCGCGCCGCAACGCCTCGACGGACTTGATCAGGCCCGCGAAGCCGGCAGCAGCCTTGGTATGTCCGATATTGGCCTTGATCGAGCCGATCGGGAGCGGCGCGCGTGCGCCAGCGCGCAAGGCGGAGAGCGCTCGGACCTCGATCGGATCGCCCACGGCCGTGCCGGTGCCATGGGCCTCGACATAGGCGATGTCGGCGGGATCGATCCCCGCCATGTCGCAGGCGCGCTGTGCGGCGGCGAGCTGGCCTTCGAGCGACGGACGGGTCAGTCCGCCGGCGCCATCGCTAGATATGCCCCAACCGCGCAGTCGGGCGAGCGGGGCAAGTCCGCGCCGCATGGCGGTCTGTTCCCGCATCAGCACGGCGCATGCGCCGCCCTCGCCGGGCCAGAAGCCGGCGGCCCTCGCGTCGAACACGCGCATGGCCTCACCGGCCAAGGCGCCGTTGCGCGAGAACCCGACGAGTTCGAACGGATCGAGGCTCAGATCGACAGCAGCGACGATGACGGCATCGACCTGTTCGCGGGCGATCAGGTTGGCAGCATCGGCCAGCGCCACGAGCGAGGATGCACAAGCTCCATCCAGGGAGTATGCGCCGCCGCGGAAGTCGAAATAATTGGCGATCCGGCCGGCGATGGTGTTGGCGAGAGCGCCGGCGAGGGAGTCCTCGTTGGGTTCGGGGAAGCGCTGGCGGAGTTCGGCGTCGAAGCCGGAGCGAAGCCGCTCCCTGACTTCCTGAGTCAATCCTTCGCGGGTTGCGACCTGGGCAAGAACCTGATCAAGGAACGGCAAGCGTAGGCGGAGTAAGGCGGCCCGGCTGAACTCTCCGGTCAAGGTGTTGGCCACGACGACCGCAGTGCGGCTTCGATCGAGCGTTTCGACGCCGCCGATCGTTTCGATGGCCTCGGCGGCAAGTTCGAGCGCGAGCCAATGCGCGAGGTCGGTATTTTCTGCGGTCGCCCTTGAGATCATGAAGCGCGACCGATCGAAATTCCAGTTCGTGAGCAAGCCGGCGCGAATCGGCGTGATGGAATCGGCTGTGCCGACGATGTCCGCGGCATATCTGGTGATGTCGAGGCGTTCTCGCGGAATTGGTCGGAACGATCGGCGGCCTGCGATCACATTCTCGATCAGCTCGTCCGGCGTGGCTGCGTCGGGAAAGCGGCATGAAAGTGCAAGGATCGTCGGGAAATCTTGCATGTATCATTGCTTCTTAAGAGTGAGGTTCAGGAGTTCTGCGGTGGCGATGGCGGTCGCGTCCGGACGCGTTCGCAGATTTGCGAGCGCAAGCATGAGCCCGCGCCCAGCCGTGACCGCCGTGAGCGCGTAGAACATCCCGAACACGATATGCAGCTCCATCAGCACGGCATAGCCAGCGGCGATGGCGGCTCCAAAACAGACCTGGCCGAGGATCGTCGACGGCGACGTTGCCGGATCGGTGATCATGTAGAAGGTGAACAGGATGAAGGCGAAGCCGGTCATCGGCAGCAGCGCGGCAACGACCGGCGTCCCGTTGATGATGGAGCGCAAAACGGCCTGCAGCGCGAACGCCGAGACCCAGGTCAGGATCAGCGCAATCCGCCCGGTTGCCTTGATGTTGAGATAACTGCCGGTGCAGACGATGATCAGCGGCAGGATCCAGTCGACCAGTCCCGAGGTGTTTTCGGTGAACTGGTAAGGCGGTGCGATGCCGACCCTGGGAAACAGCAAAAGCGTGACGGTGATGCCGAAATTCGAAGGATTGAGCACATGGCGAGTGATTCGGCGGGTGCCATCGCCGACATCGACCCGGACGACGTATTTCGAGGCCATCGCGATCGCCGCCGCAAAGCCGACGGCGGCGACGTTCTCTGCGGCATAGAGCAGCATCCCAACGGCGAGGCCCGTGATGTGCGCCGGAAGAAGAAATTTGACGAGATCGACCAACGATCCCGCGTAACGCGGCGGCCGGTGGTTAGCCCACGCCTCCAGGCTCTCGCCAATCAGTTCGGTGCCATAGGCGGCGGCCAACGCCACGAACGGAGTGAGCCAGGACTGTTCGAAGCCGAGGAAGAGATGGCCGGCGATGTTCAGGATCGTGATCGCCAGCGCAAACCGCGACAGACCGCCCAATCGCGTCTGCGAATACCACCGGTCGGCGCCCAGGGCCCTGGTTTGCGCCCGGGCAGGCTTGAGAGCGAGATCACGATTGAGAATGATCGATGACACGGCACATACCTTTCAATATGGCCGTCTCGCGCGGCGGCCGGCACTCGGTCTCACCCAGCACGACGGTATGTCGTCCCGGTGTAACCTCCACGACTTGGCTGTGAACACCGTTTCCGTCACGCCAAGTGACAGTGACCTTGAAGAGTTCGTTGTCGGGCGCGTGTCCGAGACCGAGGTGAATTTCCTGGGCCCGCTTTCCGCTGTGACCTGAACCGCCATCCACAACCGCGGTCGCCTTTCGCCCGTCTGCAAGCCGCAGCGTTGCCTCCGCCCCCACCGCCGCGCGCGTTCCCGCCACGGCGCCGGGCACTCTCAGGTCCAGAACGATGGCCCGTCCGGCATCCGCGGAAATGTTGCGCAGGAAAAGCGACTGGCTCCACTGCCGCGCGATCACCAACGCCAGACGCCCGTCGCCGAACACGTCGGCCATGGCAATGCCGCGGGAGACGGTTTCCTGATCCAGTCCGAGCTGCGGCCACACGTCGTGGAAATGCCCGGAGGCGTCTTGCAGGAATATACGGTCATGGTCGTGCCCCGACAGATCGTCGCCGACGGTGAAGCGCGGCCAGAGGCGCGCCTGCGACACAAGTTCGTCGTTGCTCAGCGCAAGCTCCTGCAGCTCCGGCCAGCGATTGCGACCACCCTTGATGAAGCCGATCGCCTGGACCAGCGCCGGGTGGCCGCTATTGAGCAGATCGGCAAACTTGATGTCCCAGGCCCAGTTGCTGGTCCAGGTCCCGCGTTTGAAGCCTTCGTCGCGATAGGGTGCCTCGTTGCGCCCCCATGCTGCGGACTGGCCGTTGTAGACGAAAAGGAAGTGGCTTTCCAACAGCGCGTATTCGGACGAAATGTTGCTGACGGCGATCGCCGGATGTTCATCGCCGGTGATATCGCCGAAGTCGACGCCCATTCCCTTGAATGAGTCCTGACCG
This sequence comes from Bradyrhizobium sp. SZCCHNRI1029, assembly GCF_032487555.1. Taxonomy (NCBI): domain Bacteria; kingdom Pseudomonadati; phylum Pseudomonadota; class Alphaproteobacteria; order Hyphomicrobiales; family Nitrobacteraceae; genus Bradyrhizobium; species Bradyrhizobium sp. SZCCHNRI1029. Next base: position 294,163 of record NZ_JAUEUK010000003.1, on the reverse strand, counting down.
ATCACTTTGGATCGCGGAGTTGTCAGATCGCGGTGTCCTTCCGCAAGTTCGAACCGCGGGTGGCCGCGCGTGGAGCGATTGACGAGAAGCCGGTCAGGTCCGAAATCATTGGCAATGTAGATCTCGGGCAGATGGAGGAACGGCGCCAGCGCCTCGCCGCCGTTCCGGACGAAATCGTTGTCGAGGTCGCGCGCGGCGAGCGCAAGGGTCCAACCGTTCGCCATGTCCGGGGTGAACGCATCGCTTGCATCGCGATAGGCCACCGTGTGTGCGGCCGCGTTCTGCCACAGCAAAAGTCGATTGCGCCCGCCATTGCCGGCCCGCGACATCGAATGCTGCATCTGGAATTCCGTCGTCGAGCCGTCGTCGAGAACTCGTTCGCCGTCGCGGAAGTAGTTGCCGAACATCAGGTCAGGATGTCCGTCGCCGTCGATATCGGCGAACATCGCGGCGTTGGTATTCCATACCTCGCGTTCCGGCGTGATCTCGATCGGCGTGAAGGCCGCCGCCGACAGCAGGGCCGTGTCGTTGCGCAGGAAGATCACAGGTGTGCGGCCCCAATAGTAGACGAGCAGGTCCATGCGGCCGTCCTCGTTGAAGTCGGCAGGCAGGCAACCCATCGGGGCGATCGTGCGTGGATCATAGCCCTTCGCGGGTGTGGTAAGCGCAAAGCGGGCGTAGCGTTCGCCTGTGTCGGGCGCGGGCATGACTGACACGCTGTCGTTGCGGGGATCGACTAGGCAAATGTCGGCCGGTAGTCCGGTGCCTTCTATATCGGCGAGCGCAACGCCGGCGCCGACCGACGATATCCAGGCGTCGATGCGCTGGAGGGCAGGGTGCACCTTGCGAACATTCTTCGACGGTAGGCCGTTGTCGCCCGGGTCGAGATAGGTTGCTGAGAATCGAAGGGACGCACCCAGGGCGCTTCGTTCTTCCGCGGAAATGTTGCGTGGCGCCGCGAAGCCGTACAAGACGGCGGCTATCGCGCAAGTGGCGATCTTGGCGAGATGGCGGCGTATGGCATCGCTCATGACACTGGCCCCTCGTTCGACGACAATGCCGCGACCGACCTCCGCCACATCTCATATCGCGGTTGGTCGTCATCCGCCGCGGGCAGGCGCTCGCGGGCTTGGTGGACCAGCCGGGCAAGCTCGTCGGCTCCCGTCCCCCAGACGATCCGTGCTGCCAGATCCGTATGAGTTGGAACGTGGCCGGCGAGACTTCGGGCCGCGCAGGCAAAGGCCGTACCTTGCGCGTAGTGCTCCCGCCGCGGGCCGGCAGCCGCCGCGGCAGCCGCGATCTTGTTGGCGCAGACTGGCCCGGCATAGGCCATGGCCAAGCCGAGGCCTGCCCAAAGATCCGATTGCCGTGTCGATGGCAGCGAAGAAATCGTGCGAGCGGCCGCGGCGACGTCGCCACCCATGGCAAACCAGATCGCCCGTCCCACTCCTTGATCATAGGCGCGGCAAGAATAGCCCGATCGCACGCGCCGCCAGCCGGCCAGTGCGCGACGATGATGGAAATAAGTGTCGTGAAAACCGAGACCGTCGAAGGCAAGCCAGCTGTGGATCGGATCGAGCTGGGAGAGAAGTGGCTTTCTGCGCCATGGCACGCGCGCCAGCGCCCAGCCGACGCCGACATGCGTCAAATATGTAAAGCGGCCCGCAAAAGCCTCCAGGCAGGCTGCCAGCAATTGCCGCTTCAATAGCAGGGCATCGGCCACCGCGGCGCCCATCGCCGCGCCCTCCGCCGCGAATCCCTGATCGGATGCCGGGACGCTCTCGACATGGTCGAGAACGTTGTGGACGTCGCAAGCCGACACGGCGGCATTGAAGCCGCCGATGAACGTGCGGCCAATCGCCTCCAGAGCGAGTTGGGTGCCGGGATCGCTCACGACAAAACCGCGGCGCCAAAATGCCGCTTCTTCCGGCTTCAAGCGGAGCAAGTTGCCGACCAGCGGCGATATGCGGTGCGTCCACGACGGTAATCGTTCGATGATATCGGGCGCAAGCGTCATCGCGGCCTCCACCAAAACATGAGGTTGCGCCAATGGAAACGAGTGGAGACGTGAAATCGCTCGTGGGACGGAGGCGGATTCTCGCGCGGTGCGTTTGTGCCAAGAGGCGATTTTTGCAGGTGCGCTCTGATGAATTCGAAGGCGGCTTCCGGATTCGACATCGCGACGGCCGTTTCTTCAGAGCCCTGCTGCTCATGCCAGATCATACCGCGCCAGACCGGCGATCCATTGCGGCTGGATTCGCGCCAGAAGCGCAACCAGAAGGACTGGATGATATCGGTCGGTGGAGGAGGCATTCGCTGCACCACTCGCTTGGAGTGACAGCCTAGCCTCCGCCAGCATCGTCAAACTCGTCGTCCTGTTCCGGGTCGATAACCGGCCGGCAGCCCGAGCCTCACGGTCAACTCACGAAATCCTCTCAGCTTGTGCCTATCGCCGGCCGCGACGGATCGAAAAGCGTGGATCAGGTTCGGCGGACGTGGAATTCGGAAAATATATGATCGTCGAGGTGGTTGAAGATCTCGCCCGTGACTACCTCGCCGTAGAGACGCTGGGTTTCGGGCATCGGGTCGATGTCCAGATCCGTCCGCAGCAAGTCCAGAAGATGCTCATAGGCCCGGATCGCCTCGCCGCGCTGGCCGTTGAGCGTCAGAAGGAGCATCATCTCTCGTTGGATGCCTTCGCGCAGCGGGTCGGTCGCAAGAATCCGCCGGCCAAAAGTCAAGGCCTGTTCGTAGTCGCGCTGGGCGACGGCTACGCGCATCAATTCCACCGAGCTTCGCACGAACAGGCAATGCAGCCGCTCGCGTTCCTGCAACACCCAATCGTCGTCATGATCCTCCAGAAATGGACCGCTGTAGACGTCAACGGCGGCGCAGAGCTCCCCGGTCTCGCTGGCCGTCAATGGACTTCTGGCGTTTCGGCTAAGGAATAGGCGTGAAGCCGTCGCGAACTTATACGTATCGGCCTGAAAGTCGCCGGAGGGTTCGAGTATCAGGTCGTCGCCAACCGTGACCAGATGACGTGCCGCGCCCGTGTGGCCGTAATCCAAGATCTTGCGAATACGCCAGATCGCGGTGTTCAAGGCCGATCTTGCCTTTGCCGGGTCGATGTCGCGCCAGAACAAATCGGCGAGGCGCTCGCGACGCTGAACGCGGCCAGGAAATGCAAAGAGGTAACATGCAAGAAGGCGCCCGGCGGGACCGAAGTCGGACTTTACTACCGCGCCATCGACAGAGAATGAAGCTGCACCGAAAAGGGTAACGTTGAGCATGGCAGACCTCACTCAACCATGTGTCGAAGCGTTGCAACCTGAAATTTTTCTTCAAAATAAAACTCTCTGAGGTTAGCCATGAAACATGGCGGTGTCAACGACAGCAGGATTTCGCGGCGACCCAAATTCAATACCAACATCGTTTGAAAGAATTCTATCGTGCTCGCTCATCAATATCGTCGTGATCCGCGAACCAAAGTAAGAACTTGCACTTTGCGTGGTCGCAGCCAAGAAGGCGAATGGTCGCCTTCGATCTTTACAATGCCGGCGACAACTTCTTTGCCCAATACAAAGACACCGCCGGCACCGTCGCTTGTGCAGCCACTGGGAAGCCAATTTCGCTCGAACAAGGCCACATGGACCATCGTCCGCCAATGATCTTTGAGTCATCGTCACGACGTTCCTGGTGGGCCGCGGGCTGACCGTGAACGCCGTGCCCATCACGACAGGACAAAATGAGCAGGTGGCACCGGACATCGCTTCGGCGAAAGAGTCGTCCCACCGAAGAAACGCCAGGTTCTCAACCAGATGTAACAGTGCTCTGGACGGCAGCCCGTTCAGAAGCATCTCATGCGCCTCCAACGGGTTTTGGGGGAGCCTTTCGAAAAGTAGACGGAGCGCCAAGCAGACTGGCGACTGTAGCCAGCCGCGTCTTCTCAATCGGTTGTGGCCGGTCGGTCTCTCGGTTACGCATTTGAAGTCGTCCAGTCATGTGTCGCTCCATCTATGGACAGTTGGCGCAAACGTTCAAGACAGGCGGATCGGTGTTCCGGCCGGTGGCCGCGGCGGAATACTCCGGCAGGACGCATCTCAAAGGCCTCGAAGCGGGTCGAGCCACCTCATGCCGCGGCGGACCGGTGGGCGGCCGAAGTCATGGCGATGCGGGCGAGGGAACTGGAGGATGGGTGCCGCAAAGCGGGACGGCCCCGCTCCGCCATCCTGGCTTTTCGCAAGGCCTGGCGATGGCTCTGCCGATGGGTTCGCGGAGTGCGATAGTCTTGCTGGCACCTGTTTACGGCGCGGCGTCTGGTCGCCCAATTCAGCGGTTGAACGGTCGACGCTTAGCCGTTGGCACTCAACGAGATTTTGGTTCGCTGAACCCCGAAACTCCCCGAGCCTTGGCTTAGATATCCGATAGCGGCAGCAATGAATGATGGATCATTGCTCTTGAGCGCAGCTTCTAGGTGGGCGGTTTAGAACCTTTCACGCCAAATATTCAGGCGTCAGAACCGCGCTTCTGGGCAGCGAAATTCCAGTTTGCTTCCCATCACGCGCGACCGGCCTTGCATGCTGCTAACCGATCGACGCGGAGCGACGCCCGGACGAAGAAGGCGCGCCGTTTCGGGCCAGATAGGCTGTTGGAATGGGCATCCGAAAATCCTGGGATCGGCTTGGGTGTTGCCAGCCCAGATCTTATTACCCAGGGCAGATCACTCATCGAGAAAATTTCTTTGAGCACCATGCCTTAAGCGCCCAAAGTTCAACCGCTGATCGGCCTGACAGACGCGAAACGATACCGCCGTCATCCTGCTTTGCAGCGGCGACAAGCTGACCCAGAACACGGACATCGGGACCGCCAAGCGGATGGCGAAGGAGGTTTGATATGCCGCTTAAGACAACCAAGTTCGACGTTCAGGACTACCTGAAGACACCGGATCAGCAGATCGCCTATCTAGAAGCAGCGCTTGAGAGCAATGACCCTTCGTTCATCGCTGCCGCTATCGGCGATCTAGCTAAAGCCCGTAGCGACGCTGACAGGGTGGGCCCCAGGAAGGGCCGCCCGTAGAGTTTCATCACGACGAGGAGGAAGGCACGCCGTTCCGCGCCGGATAGCTGTGGGAAGGGACATCCGACGCTTGTGTATTGCTGGCTGTGCCTGTGTTTGTAGCTAGTGAAACAAGAACAAAATCGCTCAGAAAGCAATTTCTTAGGCGCTGAAAGTTCAGTCGTTAGATTGACGCGTCCAACGAACGATCAGACTCTGATCGAGCGCGAATGACTCAGATCGAACGCGAAACGACAGTCTTCGCAACGGTTGAGCCCGGTTAGATTCGTATAAGGTACCTTATGCGAACCAAGCGACGCTGGAGATGGCGACTCTTTCGGGGTCATCAAGCGACCCCGTAGATTTCAACCGTAGTTTTTGGACCGCCCTGAGCGAAGACGCTCGGTTTGTGTGGCATTCAGATCAGATTGGGAAGATGGAGTATCCGCTGCCTTCAGGGATTACAGATGCTGCGATGGTTGCAGTAAATTAGATCTCGATAAGGGCGCGTCCGCATTCCGCGGACCAGGCTCTCGTGAACCGCGCCGCAAGAGCGTCGCGGCCTGGCGGCATCGATCCTTTGCGCAAGGGCGGATCATGCCCTTCGGGGCAGAAACGAAAAACCGGACCTTTGTGCAGTAGCCACCTGCACAAAGGTCCGGCCTTTCTTAAGTTTTCGCGAAACCGTACCGCTGCAAAGGGCGTTTCAGATCCCATTGGAGGGGTTTCGCTTTTGCGTCCAGGATATGGCCCGGAGTCGCAATCTCTCAGTCGTGGATGCGACTACTTCTTTTTCTTTGCAGTCTTCTTAGCCACCTTCTTGGTGGCTGCCTTGGCGGTCTTCTTTGCCTTCTTCACTTTCTTGGCCATGTCGTCCTCTATGAGACTTTCGCTCAGTGAACGTGCGCACGCCGTGCATCGACATGCTCAACAACGAGACGATACCATAAAATCATAAATGCAAAATTGATTCTAACACTTCGCGATGCTCTCGAGTCGTTCGCCGGGGGCAGTCGGTCCCGCGTCCCGCCTTCGGCGGCGCTATGCTGACGCTCCTACGGCTGCCCTCTTAACCGGTCTTGCGACCCGCGAGTGGTCTCCGCTGGCGCTCCGCCCATACGCTTCTTTTCTCTGTTGAAGGCCTATGGGGCGCCGCCCCTCGCGCGCACCAGGGTGAAGCGCCGGCAAGCCGGCGCCGACCCGAGCGGTCTCCCCGGTCTTCCGCGCTCCCTCACGTCCTGAATCGTCGCGGCCAGTCATGCGCTTGTGCAGACCCGCTTCTAGCGATCGGCCCTCCAGGCGGGTGATCCCCCTCCGCTCGGGTCGCCTTGGCACTTGCTACCCCCGGTCTCGCCGACGGGCAGGGGCGCAGGCGCGGAGTGCGCGCGCTTTGCGCCCATCAGGGAAGACAAGGGAGATCAATCATGTCGGCCAAATCAGTCGAGACCATTGTGGAGAGCGGGACGGAGATTTTCATCCCACTCAACAAGCTCAAGAAGTCCCCGAGGAACGCCCGCAAGACGCCGCACAGCGAGGCGGCGATCGAAGCCCTGGTGGCGAGCATTGCCGCCAAGGGTATCCTGCAAAATCTGGTTGTCGAGCCGGAGTTGGATGGAGAGGGGGCTGCGACCGGGTTCTATCTCGTGACCGTCGGCGAGGGCAGGCGCTTGGCCCAGCTCCTGCGCGTGAAGCGGAAAGAGATCAAGAAGACCGAACCGATCCGCTGCATCGTTGACACTGCCAACGATGCCCACGAGATCAGCCTCGACGAGAACGTCACCCGAGAGAACATGCATCCCGCGGACCAGTTCGAGGCGTTCAAGAGGCTCGCCGACGAACGCGGGTTTGGCGCCGAGGAGATCGCGGCCCGCTTTGGCGTGACCGCTCAAGTGGTGCGGCAGCGGCTGCGGCTCGCCGCCGTCTCACCAAGGCTGATGCAGGTCTATCGCAATGGTGAACTCACCCTTGAACAGCTGATGGCGTTTGCTCTCACCGAGGATCATGCGCGGCAGGAGGCCGTGTTTGACCGGCTGTCCTATCATCGCGACGCCAGCACCATCCGCCGCCTGTTAACCGAAACCCATGTCCCGGCCACCGATCGGCGCGTTCGCTTTGTCGGCATCGAAGCTTATGTGGAGACGGGCGGGACCGTCCTGCGGGACCTCTTTACCGAGGATCGCGGCGGTTATCTGGAAGATGTGGCATTGCTCGATCTTCTGGTGAAGGCCAAGCTTGGCCGTGAAGCCGATGCGCTACGGACGGCGGAGGGCTGGAAGTGGACGGAGCCCCATCTGGATTTCCCGCATGCCCATGGCTTGCGGCGGGTCTACCCGCATCAGGTCGAGCTGTCGGCGGAAGATGAGGCGGCACTGGAGGCAGCGCGGAACGAGGTCGCGCAGCTATCCGAATGGCATCAGACGGTCGACGAAATTCCCAATCATGTGGATGTCAGGTTCTGCGAGCTTGAGGCGGAGATCGACCGGCTGGAGGCTAAACGGCACGCTTACGACCCCGATGATGTCGTCCGTGGCGGCGCCTTTGTCATCCTCGGCCATGACGGTGACCTTCGCATCGAACGCGGCTTCATCCGGCCTGAGGATGACAAGCCGCGATCGCAGCCGGAGCAGGCCGGCGAGGCCTCGGAGCTGCTGGAGGCCGACGGCGCAGATGGCGAAGCTGCTGAGGGTGGGGAGGAGGGTGAGGAGAGCGCGACCGACGACGAGGAGGAGGATTGTCCATTGTCGGACCTGCTTGTCCGCGACCTCACAGCTTACCGCACCTTGGGGCTGCGGCTCAATTTGAGCGAACATCCGAACATCGCCATTGTCGCCGTGACCCACGCGCTCGCCGCGCAAATCTTCTACGTCGGCGCCAATGCGCATGTGGTCGGCATTCAGCCGGTCAGGACCGATCTGGCATCACATGCTGATGGAATCGAGGATACCGCGCCCGGGAAGGTGTGGGCGGACCGCCATGCCAATTGGGCAAGGCAGCTGCCGCGCGACGTTGCCGGCCTGTGGACCTTCGTCGTCGATCTCGATCACGACAGCCGCATGGTCCTGTTCGCGCATTGCGCGGCGTTCACCGTCAATGCGGTCAAGCTGCCATGGGAGCGGCGGCCACACGTGCTGGCCACAGCCGACCGGCTGGCGCAAGCGGTTGAATTGGACATGATCGGATATTGGCGGCCAACGGCGCGCAGCTATCTCGGCCGTGTCACCAAGGCTCGTATTATGGACGCCGTGCGGGAAGGGGCGGGCGCCGAGGCCGCCGAGCGGATCGCGGATATGAAAAAGCGCGACATGGCGGATGCTGCCGAGCAGTTATTGGCTGCGACCGGTTGGCTGCCGGCGCTGTTGCGGACGCCCAAACCGGATCAGAAGCGTGTAGGTGAAACGCCTCAAGATCAGACCGGCGCTGTATTGAGATTCGGCCGCGCGCCTGACCGGCGCGCGGCCGATCGGTTGTCGTGACGGTGTCACGCAAGATCAGTGACGGCGTAACGCAATCACCCAACCTCGTGTGACGTGGGAACGCGAGGTCCGAACCAGCCGTCGACGGCGCGTGGGCGGATATCCAAATCGGCAGCCGTCCGTCTCGACCAGCGATGATATCGTCGGTTGGGCCGGCGGCATTGCCATGAACTATGCGACACGATCGGTTGCGCAGGCAACATCGGGTCCTCTGCAATCCGGCTGGTAGCCACCCGAACAGTCTGGCTTGCGTTGGCTTGGATGCGACATCTTGGCTGTGGCTTCGCGTGTGTCTGAATCCTTCGACCGCTGCAGCTTTGGTCGTGTCCGCGTGCGGCGTCAGGTCCGGTCGTCATGGTTGTCTCGCGTCCGTGTGTCGGTGACGCCGCGTCCGACGCGACCTCGAATGGGCTGATCAGGCCCGAGGGCCGGCCAAAGCCTCGATCGCCTTCCCGCAACGGCTATGCCGGCTTTTTTCCCCTGCCGCCAAGCGGCGGCATTCCTCGCGACAAGTCAAAAAAGCCGGCTCTCACCGTCCTCCACTAGCGCTGCGGGCCTGACGGCTGCGGGCCGATCGCTCCCCGGGCCAAGGACCGCCATCGAGGCCGCGATGGGCGCGGCCCGAACAAACAGACGGAGACCACCATGGCAACCATCGGCACCTTCACCGCATCGGACAACGGCTACACCGGCTCGATCAAGACGCTGACGCTCAACATCAAGGCGAAGCTCGTCGCGACCGAAAAGGACAACGACAAGGCGCCGGACTACCGCATCTGGGCAGGCAGCATCGAGTTCGGCGCGGCCTGGAAGAAGACCGCCCGCGACAGCGATCGGGAATATCTCTCGGTCAAGCTCGACGATCCAAGCTTCCCGGCGCCGATCTATGCCTCGCTAGTCAAGGTCGAGGGCGAAGACGGCTTCACCCTGATCTGGTCGCGCCGCAACGGCGACTGATCCAACGCTGGATCATCTGCCCCCGCCTCCGAAGGAGGCGGGGCTTTTGCATGTTCATCGTTGTCTGGAAGGAAGGCCAAGACTCTTTTTTGAAGAGGGATTGCTAAGGGCTCCGCCCTCGCGCGGGCAAGGGTGAAGCACCACAACGTGCCCGCCGGAGCGGTCTCCCCGGTCTTCCGCGCCTCTCATCGATTGCAAGAGTCTCGCACTGGAACGGCGCGTGCAGACGCGCGCGGATCTCGCGCGCCCTTGTCAGGCGGGCGATCCCCCTCCACTCCGGCCGCCCTTGCCCTTGCTACCCCAGGTCTCGCCGACGGGCAGGGTTGCAGCGCAGCGCTGCGCTTCAACCTGACAGGAGATGACGATGAACGTAACGGTTTCTCAGCACGGCGGACAAAAGGTTTCGGGCGGATTCCGGGTGGACATCTCGCGCGGCCAGCGGATCGGCCGGGTGTCGTCGGAGTGGTTTGCCCGTCCCGGTGACGAGCGCTACCTCAACCTGCCGGACCTCTATGATGCCGTGCGCAGCCGGGCAGAGTGCGCACAGGCCCGCACCGTCGAAAGCGGGTCCATTCGCGTGGAAGCTGCCCGAGAGAACGCCGAGCGGCTGGCCCTGATCGTTCCCGGTCGTGACGAACCGGTGGCGCCGACGCATTGGAGCTTTGGGCAGCTCTGCACGCTGGTTGGCGCGCCAAGCGCCTATCTGCGGCAGCTGCCTGCAGCCTTGTCAGCTATCAATCTGCAACATGGGTTGCTGTCGCACCGCGCCGAACTGATCAAGACCCTGGAAGCCGACAGCGGCCGGGTCGAGCTCCGCGCCGTCACCGGGCCGGACTACGGCCGTATATGGGATCACGAACTGGTGGCCGCCGTCATGCAGATCGCAGGCAACGGCGCCGGTGACACACGATGGAAAGTTCCGGGCGTGCTGGACTGGGCAACCATGACTCATAATCCGTTCGTGGACGTGACCAAGGACACGACCACGCTCTATGCCAGTGATCGCGACGTGTTCCTGTTTTTGGTGGATGATACCAATCCAATCGAGGCGGGGCGGCTGCCGGACGGCTCGCCGGATGTCTATTTCCGGGGCTTCTATTGCTGGAACTCCGAGGTCGGCAGCAAGACGCTCGGCATTGCGAGCTTCTATCTCCGCGCCGTCTGCATGAACCGCAATCTGTGGGGCGTGGAGAATTTCGAGCAGATCACGATCCGGCATTCGAAGTTTGCCGCGCAACGGTTTGCCCACAAAGCTGCACCAGCGCTGACGAACTTTGCCAACTCCTCGCCCGCGCCATTCGTCGCCGGCATTGCGGCCGCAAGACAGCGGATCATCGCCCGCACAGATGAGGACCGGGAGAGTTTTCTGCGCAAGAGCGGTTTGTCCAAAGCCGAAACGTCGAAGGTCATTGAGGCGGTCTTGGGTGAAGAGAACCGCAAGCCAGAGACCATCTTTGACTTTGTGCAGGGCATCACGGCCGTTGCGCGCGGCAAGGCGCATCAGGACGTTAGGCTGGAGCTCGAAGGCAAGGCCAGGCGACTGATGGAACGCGCCAACTGAACACGAACTGCGCAACCGGGTGACACCGGTTGCGCGGTCGCTCTCAACACAGTTGAACGCCGTCGCTGATCCCGCTAGCGAGATCGGCGACGCTGACGCGTGCACGCGTCGAGTGCTCGCCGGGCCTTCGGCCCGGCTCGCAAAAGCACGCAGTTCGACGACAAATCATCGCTACGACTGCCAAGCGGACGGACTAGCTCGTCCGACCTTTTTGGTTTAAGCCGGTCATTCAATCCAGCGAGATTGTCAGATTCCAGCGGCTTGAATGCTGCAATCTCGCCCACGGTGTCCCATGTGGCGGCGGAACTGCAGGCACTTCGCTGCATGAGAGCGCATTGCAAATTGAGAGATCGTTTGTTGGCCGCCCTCCGCACAACGGCAGCCAAATACGCCACATGCGGCGCGCAAATTGACTCAGCTTTGAGCTATGGCCGCGCGACATGGTCGGCGCACGACGTCATCGGGCTGACAATTCCCGGCATCGATTCATCGCCACAAGTTGCAGTCGATCTGCGCCAGGACTGCAGAGATAATCTCCGTTTCGTGGAACGGTGGCGGCATATTCCGGCCTCGGCTCTTCTGCAAAAAGTCCACGTGCCCTTTGCAATCGGAATGCAATTGGTCGGTGGTGCGACTGCGGCCGAATCGACATGCCGACCGCGAGAATTGTGCGTCTTGGCGGCTGGGATTGCGCGGCTTCGTAAGCCGTGACATGCGACGAGAAATCGAAGGAAAGTCCAGGGAAGGGAAGGAAGGGAGTTTTCACACCCTATGCACCGGTGGTGCTGACGCTTCGCGGGCCGCGCGCGGCTATCTCATTGGGGTGAGATAAAAAATTCTCTTTGGTCGATGTTTACACAACCAGGCCCGAGTGAATACGGCAGTCGTGCCGGACGGTCGACAAATCAAGGCTCGTCAATCACTTGCCGGCGTTTGGGCGCGTATACGAACGGAATTGCCGGTCTCGCTCTCGATCCATGGTGAGTTTGCTGCGGTTTAGGGCCCCGCAACACTGTCGGCTCTCGCGATCCAAATTTGAAGTTAGCAGATCGCTTCCCGAGAGCTGCGGATCGATTGCGAAGCGGGCAGGGGCCCTCCCTCCAGCCGGCTATCCCGTTGCGCGATCAGGAGCCGCTGTAGGCCCGGGAAGCAACGCCCAGTTTGTCTTCCCGGCTCTCGGTCAATCCCGCTCGTGCTCGCGGTAGCGGAGCTTGATCCTGACGCCAGACATGCCGGCCGGTTGATCCAACGCGCGCAGGACTTGGCCGAGGCGAGAGCCGAGTTGAGCCGCGCTGTGGTGCTGGGTAGGCTGACCTGCTGCCAAAGCTGCCAGCGGCGAGGATTGAGCGACCGGCGAGCTGGCTTGAGCTCGCCCTCCTGGGAGCCCCGTGTGAGAGCGGCCGCTGCTGGTGGCGTGCATGTGAGCGCGGCTCCTGCTGAGATCAAAGCCCAGCGCCTTGGCCTCGGCTTGCCAATGGTTGGTGAGTTCGCTGAGCTTGGCATCCCGCTTGGGGCGGCGCGTGCGCAGGGTCGCCAGTTCCATGCCCTTCGCCGTGCTGTAGCCATGGGCCTTCGCGGCTTCCTCAATGGCCTGGCGCCGTTTGGAGAAAGCGCGCTCGACGTGGCGCGGGATGGCCGCCACGCGGAACGTGTCCTTCTGCCGCTCCAGGCGGATGCCTTGCCGTTCGAGCTCTAAAGCCATGGCTTGGCGGTAGATCGCGCCGGCCTGCTTCTGGGCCTTGTAGAGCTCGCGGCTGACGATCGCGCCCCAGCTGCCGTCGCGACGCGGGGCGAGATTGAAGATGAAGGTGTGGGTGTGCAGCTGCGGGTCGGATTCGCGGCTGGTGTGGTGATCGAACTGCGCCATCAGCAGCCCAGCGGTCTGCTCTCGGCTGGCGCCGCCCCGGCCACGTCTGGCCCAGCCGGCGGTCGCTTCCAATTGAGCCGTCGCCGCCAGCACCGCTGACCAATGAGCCTGCGCGATCATCTGGCGCTCGGGGGCCTCAGAGAGTGCCCAGAGCACTGAGACGGATTTGGGAGCGCTGAAGGTCATGTCCCAACCGGCCGCATGATCGCGCCCACGGCCGCCAAGTTGCGCCAGTCGCTCGCCGGTCTTGGGATCGATCCCGCGCAGCGCGGCGTCAAACTCGGTCTGCGTCACCGGCCCGTCGAGGCTGAGCCGTTCGGCCCCCTTGCCGGCCCAACGGCCGGGCGGCTCCCCATCGCGGCTGTAGTAGTCGTCGCGCTGCAGATGGCCGTAGTATCGGGAGGCTGACGCGGCGTTCCCGCGGGCGGAGATCGAGGCCACCATGGCTCACTCCCGCCGCTTGAGGATTTGCGCCGCCAGGTCCTTGCTGAGGCGGGTAGGTGGAGGCGTTGGATCTGGATCGGCCTCTCCGTCGGCGCGTTGCGAGAACCTCACCCCAGAGAAGGGGCGGGTCCAATCCGCCGGCAGGATCGGCTCCCGCAGTTGCCGCAGCTTGAGATAGGGCAGCTCAAGCTCGTAGACGTCCTCGCCAAGTCCGATGAACAGGACCCGCACGCCGTACTTGGTCGGGCCGAGACGGGAGCCAAGCTCGGATGCCGTGATTACCCGGCGCATCTCGCGTTGGGTGCTCTCGGTGACGCTGGTCTTGCCGCCGGCATGCGTTGAGCTCTTCGTGCGGCGCTCGACCTCCTGCTCACCGATCAGCCGGCTGATGTCCTCGGCCGCTTCACTGGCATTGATCCGGGTGATGATCTTGGTGCCGGTCATGCCGAACCAGGACTTGGCCTGGTCCTGGCCGTAGACCGCGCGGATCTGGGCCGTGTCCTGGGCTCCGATCACGACCGCGACTCCCTTGGAGCGGCCGAGCTCGAGGAAGGTCGCAAACTGCTTGATCGGCGGCAGCTGCGGAAATTCATCCAGGAACAGCCAGACCCGCCGCTCGCGGCTTTCGGTCAGGGTCGGGCTTCCCACGGCCGAGGCGAGCAGGCCGAGCATGCTGCCGATCCAGATCCGCGACAGCTCTGGATAGCCCGGGTCGTGCTGCAGGATCAGCGGACGATAAGGGAGCGGGTGATGCAGCCAGCTGCGGATCGAGAACCGCCGGGCCGACGGATCAGACCACGCTTCGGCCAGGACCGAGACGATCCGCATGTGGGTCTGGAAGGTGGTCAGGATGCTGAGTGTGGTCTTGCTGTCGGGCTGATCGAGCAGCCGCAGCGCATTCGGATTGTGCTCTTTGGCGAAGGCTGCAAGCTTACCGACATCCGCGGTGACAACCCGCTCCAGATCGCCCCAGCTCCAATCCTTGCCCCTGGTCGTCTGCAGATGGACGATGCAGGCAACAAAGATCTCCTGCGCGGCCTGCGACCACATCGGATCGGAACTTGGCGGAATGAAGCGGGCGGCGAGCTCGCGGGCGTCCTGCTTGATGCTGCAGTCTGCTGCCACGTCCCAGACCAGCGACCTTCGGTCGTGGGGGGCAATGAGGAGCGGGTCTCCATCGGCGGGGAGGCCGCCCATCATGTCGCCCTTCGTGTCGAGCACCAGGAGACCATCCCCGCGGGAGAGGGCTTCGCTGATCAGGTGCAGCATGGTCTGGGTCTTGCCGCCGCCGACGCTGCCCACGATCAGGAAATGCCGCGCCTCCCGCTCACGTCCCAGTGGGACGGACGGCACGAGCGCAACGCCCTTGCCGTGGACCTGGCACTCGGCAGCTGCAGCCCTGGCAAAGGCCCTCAGGCCGCGGCTGCCGGCTTGCAGCCGGGCGCCGCGAAGGACCTTGAGCGAGACTGTATCCAGCCGAAGGCTGAGCGCAAAGCCGAACAGCGCCACCAGCCCCGCAAGACTGGTGCCGATGACGCTCCAGAAACGAAGCTCGAAGCCGGTCAAAGATTGATAGCGCGTAAGCCAGTCACTGCAGGTTCGCCAATAGACGTCGCCGGAGCGATCGCCGAGCCAAGCGAGCCCACGCTCTCGGATGCAGACTTCAATGTCTGCCGGCCCGATCGGAACGCTGCTGCCGTCCGCCAGCGTGGCGCCTGGAGGCCACAGGTCGAAGCCGAGATAAGAGATGCCAGCCGTGGCCGCAAAGCAGCCCATCGCAGCGAGGAAGCTGATGATCCGCAAACGTCGGGTCATGCTGCCCTCCCGGAGCTTTCGCCGGTCAGGGCCTTCAACAGCGCCTCGAACATCGCAAGCAGGTTACCCGCTGCCTTGTCGACGGATTGGACCCGTGCGTGCGTCTCCTGTCCTTGCTGTTCGACTGCGACGATCCGGCGCTCGATCCGCATCAATCGATCGGCGAGCGCTTTGTTGTCGCTGCCGGCAAGCCCCGCGCGGATCAGGTCGCGGGCGACGCCGCTGATGTTTGCTGAAAGCCTGTGAGCTCGCGCGTGAATCTGTTCAATGTCGCCCGCTGCGAGACGGATCGAGATTGGTCTTGTCTTGCCTGTCATGAGATTTCCTCAACAGAGTTGCCGAGGCGATCGATCACGAGATCAATCAGACATTCCGCTCACGATGCAGCCGTTCTGCAGGCCAAGTCTGGTCTCGCCTGAGCATGCGTCAAGGAGACCAGGTGAGCTAAGATGCAGAAATGTCTAACGACGAACAACATTGATCACTCGGTCGTCGCCCCGAGCGGACGTCGATTGCGCATTGTGGCTCTTCTTGGAATCTAGGTCGCTGATCGTACAATCGGCGTGAAATTACAAGACGAACTGCTGAAACGGCCATGTTGCTCGGCAATCACGCGGAACGTTTTCTAAAGTGCCCCAGGTAGCAATCCGCGATGCCGGCCCGATTCAGCTAGCGTATCATGCTGAATACGTTGCATTGAGTGCGCGCGTTTATTGGCCTGCTTCATGAGGGAAGGGCAACCGCACGCCGGCAGCTTTGCATATCGCTTCAATCAAGAGCCGAACGGCTCGGGCGTCCCAGTCAATTTGCTCAATAGGCGCATCCCAATGCTCTGACACCACGTAGGCCGCGTGGCGAGCCTTTACGCCCAGACCTACGATCGTCCGCGCCGGTGTCGCCAAAATTGCACGCTCGACGGGGTCCAGGCGAGCCAGGACCGTTTCGATTTTCTGCGTCCGACTGGTCTCGCCCGAGCGGGCGCTCTCCGCGTCTGGCCACCCCTGACCGTCACTGTGATCGGGCTCTAAGGCCGAAATCTCCGACAGCAGCGTGACAAACGTCGTGTCAAGCTGGACAAGGGCGAAATCGTCCTCAAGCTGTTCAGCTAGGACCGTCCGGCCCGCTGGAAGCTCATTTGGAGGGTTCAGCGCCTCGACTCTCAGAGAGCTGCTGGAATTCATCGACGGCCCCGACGGTACGTTGCCATTCTCTCTGGATACCGCTTCCGGGGAGGTTGCCGCTGATAGTGATGGGGTTGCGCCAGAGCGCGCGCTGCAGCCGGGCTGCATAGGAACAATCAGCCTTTCCATTGGAAACTCCAGAACAAATGGAGACGATCCCGTATAATACCGAATTTATCGGTATCTGAAAAGTCGTTTTATGTCTCTGGCCCCCTCGGGAGGCCAGGATGCCGAAGACGGTGACATCACCGCTGCAGAAGAAGCTCGCCGCCATGCTGGTCGAGCACAGGAAGGCTGCGGGGCTAAGACAGGTCGACCTGGCTGAAAAGATGGGTGTCTACCAGTCCTGGGTGACCCACATGGAATCTGGCCAGCGAAGGATTGATGTCATCGAGCTGATCGAGTTGGGGAAGATTCTGGGGTTTGACCCGGTCGACGTGGTCAGGAAACTGAGTCGCAAGTAGATCTTGCGAAATCCGTTCGCTCGAACCAGATCGCGTTTCGAAAACCGCGCAATGTACTGGACTTCCTGTTCCAGATTCGCGACAAAAGCATGAAGGTGCAGCGAAGTCAGCGGCGCGTGGGACGGTCCTTTGCTGTTGATGAGTTGCCAGGGCGGCTACCGTAACAAGGGCACGGGCAAGGTTACTTGGCTTAAGTTTGGTCGACACTCGGACGTGTCGCTGGCCAGAGCGCGCGATATCGCGAACGACGTCCACAAGACCGTAGCGGGCGGCGGCACGCCGCCGATGCCCAAGGTCGAGCGCGCCGAGCCCGAAAAAAGTTAAACGTACAGGTTGTCGCGGGACGCCGAAACCGCGCTGCGGCTGGTCCTCGTTAGGGCGGCACGGCCGGGCATGGTCGGCGGCGAGCTTCGCAACTTGAGCGGGCCGAGCGAGCATGGTGCGCACCGGTCGCGGTCCGCAGAGCGGATGAAGGCCGGGAGCCCGTTCATCGCGCCGCTCACCGGCTTGGCCCTCGAACTGCTGCGCCCGCACCTCCAGAGCGACCCGACGGTGCGGCTGTTCAAACCGACTGGCCGCAACCGGTTACACGAAGCGGCGCAGCGCTTGGTTGAGGGGCTGAAGATGGAGCGATGGGCGCCCCACGACCTCCGGCGCACCGCCACGACGATCCTCGACAAGTCAGGCTACTCGCTCGAACAGATCGGGGTATTGCGCACACCCGCAAGGGAGTGACGGCGGTCTATGCCAGCTGGGACAAGTTCGGCCTTCGGCGCGAGATGGCGACGGTGATCGAGCGGTCGGTACGCGAGATGCTGAGTGAGAAGCAGGGCAACAAACCGGAAGCCGCACAACTCGCAGCCTGATCAACTACCCGTCTGCGCCTGTCGCGTCCTGACCCGGTCAGCCCCGCTGGCCGGGTTTCACATTCTCCACTCGCGGGAGAGCGATTGGCGCAAAAACATCAAAAAAATCAATGCATCGTCGGCTTGGTGTCTAGTCTAACCGATGTCAAAAGCTGACTTCTGTTGATACAATGGTTGGATGCACGGCGAGGCCGGTGAAGCGTTCGGCGCGGCGACCGGCGTCTGACAGCGGTGACCTCGAAACAACGCATGGGCGAGGCTACGCCGCTTGATTGGACTCGAAATCGCGCGCGCCGCGATTTATCTTCTCAACTACACGCTCCCCTAGCATCAGCGCCTTTAACGCCCCGCGCAATTAATCACCTGATGGCCAAGATCGGTCGCAACCAATCCTGCCCATGTGGCAGCGGCAAGAAATACAAGCATTGCCATGGTCGGTATGGCGGCTTCCCCGGGCCGTTGCCAAACCCACAGCCGCCGGCATTCAATGCAGCCGAATTCATTCGTCGCCAGCAACAGGGCAAGGGAAAGCCGATTGTCGCGGCTAAGGCCGCCCAACACCAGATCGTTGCCGTGGGCAACACTGTGCACTTCTCAACCAAATGGAAGACATTTCCGGACTTCCTGATGGATTACATCAAGGGCAAACTTGGCAAGGAGTGGGTCACAGCTGAAGCTGCAAAAGCCCCTGAGCAGCAACACCCATTAATGCAGTGGGGGCTGCGCCTGTTTGAATATCAAAAAGAGACGATCAAAAATCCGGGCCAAATTACTTCGGCTCCAATGACCGGCGTGGTCGCCGCGTACCTCGGCACTGCCTACGCCTTATATTTACTAGAACACAATGTTGAATTGCAAGAACGCCTGCTCAAACGTCTGAAAGACATTGGCCAGTTTCAAGGAGCTTATTATGAGCTTCTAGTAGCGGGTTTTCTTATCAAAGCAGGCTTCAAACTGACGCTGGAGGATGAGACCGACGGCAAAAGTAAGCACTGCGAATTTGCCGCAATTTCCAGCACGACCGGCAAGCGATACTGGGTTGAAGCGAAAATGCGATCTGTGGCGGGACTGCTCGGCAAAACGAAGGCTGACGGTGGGGTGGATGGCAAACCGCTCGCTCGGCTTATCCCTCACCTGAACGACGCTCTCGCCAAACCAGCGGCGGATGATCGTCTGATATTCATCGATGTGAATACCCCGACGAAGATGACCGGCACGACGCCTGACTGGGTGGAACCAGCCATGCGGCGTTTGGAGCAGTTCGAGAAGAAGGAGAACAAGACAGGGTCGAAGGCGATCATATTTGCAACCAACGTGGCCTATCATCGTGAACTGGATCAGCCGCCAGCGGCCGCTGGCGTCGCTTTCGGCCTCGGTATGCCGGACTTCCGCCGGCCGGGTTTGGTGCGAGTCACTGACGCATATCGTGCAAGGAAAAAATACGCTGACGCTTACGAGATCGCTGACTCCTTCCAGCGGTACTTGAATTTTCCGGTCACATTCGATGGTTCGCTTCCATCTGAGGCGTTCGGCGGCACTCAGGGACACCTAAAAATCGGCGAGAGTTATTTTTTCCCCGACTCCGACGGAGGCAAGGGCATTGCGGGCACGGTGACAGCCGTGAGCGTCGATGAAAACAAGAAGGAGCTGATAGTTGCGGTCTCGGATGATAATCAGACCGCACTTCTCAAGTATCCGATGACCGATGCTGAGTTAGCTGAGTGGAGAGAGTTCGGCGACGCCATCTTTGGGAAGGAGCCGCGGCGCACGAAAGCGCACTGCGAGAATGCGTACGACCTATTCGAGTTCTTTATGGATGCCAATAGGGCGGTTTCGCGCGATGAGCTTTTAAAGCGTTGTGTCAACCTCGGACAAGACATCGAGAAACTGAACGACGAAGACCTATTGATGCTCTATTGCGAGGCGTTGGTCTCGTCCGCGACAGCACTTCCAGCTCCGCCGAAAAGCCCACCTCAAATTGATGGTCGCGGCTGGCTTCTCAAAGCCGTATTGGGTCCCGATGGTGCAATCCAACTGTGGGACATCTTTATCTACGGAGAATGGGTCGGATCAAAGCGCACAGAGAGGCAGTGCTACGAAGTTATCAAAAACGTGGGCCTGTCGCCGAACGTGGCGGGAAGATAGAACGCCGTGAGCGGCACGCGGATTACGTGGAGCCTGTTTGCTTGGAGAGACACATGGATTTGGATGAGGCAATTGCAATACTGCTCGATCTTCTACGAAATGGTCGGGCGGCAGGTTACGGATACGATCTTTTTGCGCGAACCGGAGCGCAGCTTGCGGCTCAGCAGCGGCATCCTCATGAACCCTTCATGGAGGGACGTGTTCGAGAGCTGTCGCCGGTATTCTACGAAGCGGCTTGGGAATTGTGCAGACGCGGAATTGTTCGCCCCGTGGTGCGAAGGGCGGGAGAGCAAGCGGTCGAAGAGGGCGGTTAACCTAGTTCCTCGGGACCGGCCTGGGCGATGACGGTTCTAGGTTTT
Organism: Bradyrhizobium sp. SZCCHNRI1029; assembly: GCF_032487555.1. NCBI lineage: Bacteria > Pseudomonadati > Pseudomonadota > Alphaproteobacteria > Hyphomicrobiales > Nitrobacteraceae > Bradyrhizobium > Bradyrhizobium sp. SZCCHNRI1029. The sequence goes on along the minus strand of NZ_JAUEUK010000003.1, from coordinate 273,976 downwards.
GCCGGCCTCAGCTTCCCGACCTATCGCCGCAGGGATCGCATAGGCTCCAGCGCCACAGGGCTTAAAGCGCGACTCCGCATTGCGTCGTCGCCTGAGGCTTACTTCTTCAGTTTTGCCGCAGCTCGCCGCACGTCCACTTCGCTGACCTTGCCAGTCTTCTCGCGCATTTTACCCAACGTCGTATTCGGCGAAAACTGGGGAATCGGCATCGAAAGGTTCTTGTTCAGCGTATCGCTGCGCTTCTGCTGGATTTCACCGTCCTTGTCGCGATGACGGCCGTCTAAGCCTGGTTCTTTCATATCGCGTGTCTCCCTTGATCAAGAAGGAGCGTACCACTTGTTCGGTTTCGAACCGTTACGCAGCGGCGTGGCCAAAGTTAAACTGGAATGTACGCTAATTTTAGCGCCTCCGCATTCGCTCCAAAGCCCTCAGAAAGGGTACATCCTTTTCGTCGGCCGGAATGATTACATCATCATCTGGGCGCAGGGTGACGATATCAGGATCGTTATCGCCAACTTGCCACGCCGGGCGCACGACCACTTGGGTCTTGCCAATCACCAAGTCGGTAGCTGGCACAGGCCTTCCCTGTGAATCTGGGAATGCCGGCACGAGCCCGTAGGACTTGGCGAGTTTATGCTGTTCAATAAACAAATCGAGGTTGGCTGAAGTTGTAGCTTTCATCGTGTGAAAGCGCGATGTCATAACCAACAGTTTCGTTGGATCGTCTAGATCTGGCTGCGTGCCAACAATGACTCTGTAGGCGTAGGGATTCGACTTATCGACCCCGGTAAGAATGGCGATGCGAATTTGATCATCTTCGTCAAAGCTACCAAAACGCTTTCGCCAAGCTTCGAAGATTTGTCTTCCTGCTTCTTTGTCAGTGTACATAATCCCTAAGAGTGGAGGATACGGCGGACCATAGTGGAAAAAGGCTGTGCCGCGCCACCGTGCCTTATTCCATAGGTTGATGTCGATAATCGACGAGACTCTGCGATCGCGGTGGCTGAACGTTTCAAGATCAGCAAGCTCAGGCGGTGGCGGGCCTTCTCCAAAGCTCTGCGCTTGTTCAATCTCCTTTGCTGTCGGTTTTGGCTCAAGCCACGGTGTTTTCCTTAGAACGCCGAGTGCTTTCTTGTTGCCATCGACTATCCAATCCCGAAAGCGAACCATCGCGTTCGAGCCCAAGACGTTCTCGACTCCGATGGCGGTTTCGGCAAATAGTAGAACTCGACTGAAAACACGCTCATCCCTGGCCAGCTTTTCTATGTGGGTTGAGGCGTCCTTATGGATCATGGAGATGCCCATGATCTCCGCGGTCGCACTGATTAGCCAACTTCTAAATTGCTCGCGCTCTGTAGGCGACGACGGCGCGTAATTGGTGGGGTAAGCAATCCGAACCGTGAGGACGCCACGATTGCGATCGATCGTTGTCGTTGGCACCTGCGCAGCCGCGTCCGGCTCAAGCGACAGATTGACCTCCTCCTGATAAGGCTGGACTTCCTCAAGACTGGTCGCAAGGAAGGCCTCCACGGCAGCAAAAAGAGACTCCGCCAGGTGAATTGCTGTAGGTTCACTCTTCCCTACGGCCACAAGCTTGCAGCCCAAGACAACGCCTTCAAATCTAAACCCTGCCTCATCCATCAGGATGAGTTTTTCGGGAATGTCTTTCGCGACGGGTTGGTTGATCCAGCTGAGGAAATATCTCTCGGTTTCGTCCGCAGTCTCACCCTCGGGAATAAGACCCTCTTTCTTCATTTTGTCGGTATTGCCCGTGGCATAGTCTAACGCGACATCCGACAAGGGTAATTCAAGCGTTTCAAATGACGCGGGCAGCTGTGCAAGCCGTTTCAGTGCGTTCAGGTCGGATTTTAGGATGAGGATTCCGAGGGTGGCATCCTGGATCATCCGTTCCTCTTGAAACTCTTTGAGATCCTCGTCCCTAAGTCGGAGGTGTGTTGCCAACAGGTCTCCGAGCTGCCGCCACGCCAAAATGTAGGGGACGCGGCCGAGGCACAGGTCAAGCCATTCCAGTCTTTGTATGGCCAATAGTGCCGGCCGAGTCACCGCCGAGCGTTCCTTAAATTCCGCTAGAGCGGTGACGGCCGCGCCAACAAAAGAGCTCCAGGCGGCCCACAGAAGTCCCAGCTTCTCATAGCTCAGGCCTGCACCGAAAAGAGCAATGATCAGGTCGCGTCGACTTTCGTGAGTGAGGAGTTTTTCTTGGGCCCGGCCAAAGAGCCTAAGCGCGTCTTGGTAACGTTCCGCCCGATGCTTTTGGAAACCCCGGGTCAACAGAAGTCGACCGCCCTCGATACCGCTCTGTCGTTCCTCGAATATGGACAATAGTTTCTCAAATATCCGGTCATAAGCATCACTTTCAGCGAAAGCCGGCCCTATCTCTCGGAAGATTTTTACCAGATAGTCGAATGGATAACTGCCCAAGCTCTTGGCGGTATCAAGCAAGTCGCAGAGAGTTGTCAGCACTGTCTCGGCTTTGCCCCTATCGGCTCGCGCTTCGATCAAGTCGGTGAGGAGCAGTTGGGTTTTCGCGCGTGTTGCGCTTGTAATGCGGACTTGATCCGAAGCCAGCCGTTCCAATTCAGCTTTTAACAGGACTGTTCTAGCGTCTAGCTTGGCTGCCGCCTTGGTCAGAGCGCCGTTTGAGACGGTGTTAAACAAGACAGTCCATAGATTCTGGAGCAACTCAATATCGTCGATCTCGTCGGAGCCAGAGGCGAGCTCTTCGGCGGTATCGAAGAGAGTACTCAGCTGATTAAAATCGTCGTACCACCAGAACTCTGTCCAGGCGTGCTCGTAGACAACTCGAAGCTTCTGGCGGCGATCCCCAACCTTGTCTGCCAGTTGCCGGGCCCGTGCGAATCTGCCTTCGACGTCAATTCTAGTCTTCTCAAGTCCACGGGCCAGGCAGGCAGCGACCAAACAGTCTTCGACCCGATGATAGGCAATGCCGTTGTAACGGGACGGGTCACCGATTTCAGCTTCCAAATCCTCCAACTCTTTGTTTCGCTCGAGATCGAGAGGGCCCAAGGCAAGCTTCCTGCTTTGGACGTTTGTGAGCCCGAGCATGTCAATCGCAAGCTGCTCACGGCGGTTCTCGAAAACCTTCGCCGTGATCCAGGTTCGGTCGAAGATGGTGACGTTGCAGACATATTGTTTGGACAGCTCGTCTTGTGCGTCAGATCGCTTCTTGTCCGGGACAAATTGGTTCGTGACAAAAAAGATGCGTGAATAGCCGCGGCCCGTTGCGGCAGCTTTGGCGACGTCTGATCTGACCTTTGGAAGCCAATCCTTCTTGGCGCTGAAAGCGAAGGCCCACCGCTCGTTTGCGGCTTCAGTTCCAAATCCCTCAAACCAAGTGTCGGCAAGAGACTCTGCGATGGGATATGTTTCGGTGTCGACTTTACCATCACCACCACCCGTGGGGCCGGTCTGCGGCACAAGGTTCGGACAAACCTCCTTCTCGCAGAGCCGGCGGGCAAAGTTTTCGAATAAGACCTCTTCTCTACGGCTCGTAAGAGTATTCAAGTGATAGCCAAAGACCTCGGAAGATAGCTGAGGCTCTTCAATTTGTGAGCTGTCCGAGAATAGCTCAGGACGCCGCCGACGCATCCATTCGGAAGGGCTGAACCTCTCGGCTGCTGTCGTGGTGGGTTTCTTGGCCATCTGTGTTCAATCATATCACGAGCGGCGGAGTTGTAGCTTTGGCGCGGGCTCCTGGACTCGAACCGCGATCGGGGATCCCCAACGGATTTTCTTGCTTCTTCAGCTTTCGTCGCCGTTGCATTGGGCGTGGGTCTGGACGAACGCCTCCACCGCAACATTGCTACTTTTGGTGATGTCCGTCTAGTCTCTACGTCGTCGTCCCGGCGGTGAGCGGTGCCGGATCGCGCCTTTTCTAGGCAGCTATCGGCATCAAACGTAGCGCTCGAACTCCATCACTGTTTCCTGGGAGGCTATAGGGCAGTGATTTGCCGTCACGACACCCTCTATGCCGGACTTCCGCGAGCGCGTTAATCCACGGCGGATTGTCTACGTTGTGGTCGTATCACCTGGGCCGCTCATCAGACATCCTTGAGCTCCCCTTGCATCAGTCGCTCGCGCTTCTCGACAAACAGCACAAGGTCAGCTTGCATCCGCGTCAGCCGCTGCGCCGCGGAAGCGCAATCGATGTCGGCCGCGATGAGCCGCTCAATTTCCCAGGCTTGCAGCCGCACATCACGCCGGAGCCTGGCGATGTTTTGATTGAGCAGCACGAGATTCCGGTCCATCGGACACTCCGACTGAGACCTTCAACGACGGTCGGCGACGTCGCGGGCAGGATTCTGCCGCTTCTCTGGCGGCCGATGGTTCTCTTTCAGCCGCCTCTCCACGGTGGGCAGCCGATCGCTGCCTCTGGCGGTCTTCCACTCGCCAACCAGGACCAACAGCTCGGCGCGCTTCGCCATCAGCCGGCGCGAGACTTCGGTGCAATCGAGGTCACGGTTGACCTAGTCGCGTATGGTGGCTTCAAGCTTCATCTTAGCCCTTAAGGAGCTGATTTCGAGACGAATTTCACTAATTCTGTTGTCTATATGCGTAGTAGAACAAAAAGAGAACATAGAGTCAAGTTACAGATTCGAAAACGGGAAAAGCAATGAGAGCGGCAAGCGTAAAGTACGGCGGCGTCCAGCAGCGCGTGAGCTCGCAAATGAGCCGCGCGCAGACCTTGAGATTAAAGAGTCTTGCCGAGGAGGCCTATCAACCGGAGCAGTACGCCAACGAGCTGGCGTTCAATGAAGCCGCGCGTCGCATCGAGGCGCTGAAGGCCGAAATCGAGTTGGCGGACCAGTTTTGAGCAACGAGCAGAGCGCAGAGCTGGTCGGATGATTACTTCTCAACGTCGCAGGGGTAAGCGTCGGGACGAAAACCAGGACTGCGCGACGCGTCGCGCCTATCAGGCGAACGGCGGCTAGAACGGAATGCCGGGAGAAATCTGGTAGATGATGTCGCCGATATCCCTGATGTCGTGGCTGGCCAACACGAGTGTCCTCCCGGCGCCGACGAATTCAACACCTCGGTCGAGAATGACGATATTGCGGTTATCCGTTTTGTTGCCTCTGACCATCGAAGATTTGTAGATCACGGCATCACAATTGAAGTGCTCCCGCAGATATTCTGCGACGATTTGTGTCGCGATATATTCCCGGTGCTTCTCAAATGACCGCAACGGCTTGCTGATTTCGTCTTCCATCTGGGTAATGAATTCATAGCGGGTGTGTACCCGAAGGTCCTTCCAGTCACTGTCCGGCCTGGAGAAGGCGGCGAAATCGAAAACGCGCACGTCCTTTTGCAAGACGAACGTGCCGACGGCGAGCTGGTCATTGATGCCAGGCCGTAACTCGGCGATGGCAGTCTCCTCGCTGAAGGCCGCGTAGAAAGCTGGAATATATTCGACGTTCATGCGCCCGGCGCGTGCCTTGTCTCTGGGCGGTGCGCCCAACTCCATCGCCGGATTCTGGGTCAAGCGGTCGAAGGTGAATTGATCGTCCAGAATTCTTGCCCGATATATTTTCTGCCCAGCCTTCAAGGCGTACACCGGCTTGATAGCGCCCCCCTCGTATTCTTCAGGCTTTCCGAAAAGATCGTCTAGCAACTCTTTGATTTTAAAGAAGCGGCGCTGATACTGAACGATCTCGCAGAATTCGCCCCATTGATAAGCGAAGCGATATTCGTACCAACGGTCTTCCTCCTCGGCTTGGTGTCGGCTTTCAGCCGCGGCGATCGGCTCATAGTTCTCGTCCGTATAAAATCGTTCGGCGCCTTTGGCGATGTCGCGGTGACTGCAATCCGGCAGGTTGTCAACGATTGCAGAAAGGACGCGCGCGTCACATTCCAAGTCGTTCGCCAGGATATCCTCGTAGGGTTCGCCATAGGTGTCGTAGGAGGGGTTATCGGAGTCCTCGGTGGCATACATGTATTCTTCGCCGAGCTGATAGGTCTCGCGAAAATACCGGTCGACCTCTTCAGCAAACTCCTCCAGGCTGACGACGCCGTCGGAGACGCCGTGGGTCGAATCAAACTCGCACTCGCCCTTGTGCCCGTTGCGCACAATCCATTCTGCAAACTGGCGATTACCGATGCATTTCTCGCAAATTCCGGTTTCGGTCTCTTCGGAAGCCTGAGTCATGCCGGTTAACCCGCGTGGCTGGAAATCTCAGATGGCACTCGCAGTACGCGGGTTAAGCTATTTGATCCGGTTTGTCATTCGGCCTGGTTCGTTTCGCTGATTCGCAGGCCAGACCGGACGTGCCACTCGCTTGAACGCGCCGATGCTGAGTGAGCCGCGGACATTGCGGGCGGTTGAGTCCGGCTCCGCGAGCTTGGCGACCACCTGGGGGTAGGGCGCCTCCCACATGCCAGTGGGCTCAAGGGTCGCGTTGTCGAGGATCACGAGGAGCACCGTGTCACATGCCGGCCCAGGTTTAATCGAACCGAGTCTTTGACTGGGTTTTGAGTTTTCGCCGAACGCACGGCCCTTGATCTGGATACGCTCGTCTCCCTGAGGCGTCTTGCGCATGGCGTCGTATCCGGACGTGCGCGGCGGCGCAAGCGTGAGCCCGAGTTTTTGTGCCGCGACATATTCCGCAACCTCGCCGGTGACGTCCAAAGGCTTGTTTGTCAGCCGGTAATACTCGGCAGCGAGCGGTTTGACCTCGGCAAGTATCGCCTCAACACGCTTAGTATCCTTGTTCATCGCCCGCATCCAAATTCAAAGGGTGAAGTCGAGGCCATGGATGTGCTGCGCGTAGCGTTTGGCCAGCGACAGGAATTCTTCCTTACTTCCCGTGTGCCTGAGGAAATGAAGACCAGACTCGCGGAGCGGCGTTACATCAACGAGTCCATCCGGGCCGATCACAACGGAATGGGCGTGCAGCATGTAGGGCGGGCCCGCCTGCGGCCACAGCAGCCATCCTCTGACCACTTGATACTCAGGATGTTCTGCAACCCACTTCGTAGCGTTGTCGTGGCAATTATTGAAACTGTCTTCGCTACGGGCGATCGGCACTTGTGGAACAATTACCGCGGTGGAGACGCGCGCAACTAAAGAATCAAAATACGCACCGATATCGACTGGCAGCGTCATCGGGAAATCCCGCGGTCTCTTTGAGTGGAAAGCAGCTCGGCATTTTCAAGCGTGGTGATCTTTCTAGATAAGCTCGGCCGCCCCGCACGCCAAGCATCTCCATCATCGCCTCCACGCATGATAGCGGCCGTCCCAGGGGAAAATCCATGGCCAGATTCGTTGAAGCTAAAATTCTACTGACCCTAGATGATGCCGGCAAGCTGCTCTTGCCGTCTTGCCTCCTCGCACAACGATCGCGGGCGGTCTCGACCCGGCCGGGTTTGTGCATTGGGACGGCGACGGTCATCTCCTGACCCTGGCGCCGACGCGATCGGGAAAGTCGGTCACCACCATCATTCCCAACTTGCTGCGTTACCGGGGGAGCGCCGTCTTCCTTGACCCCAAGGGCGACCTCTACGAGGCGACCTCCGCCTGGCGCCCGGCCAACGTCGGGCCGAGCGCCAGGACGAAGGATCTCTTCGGCAAAGTGCGCTTCACCCGTATGGGGGGCGGTGCACGCGCGTAAGCGAGCAAAGCGTGATCGCGGTTTCAGCTTCGCCGACCGGGGGGCTTTGCGACATGTTGGCGGTGCGCACCAAACCGCCGACCGCAAGTATCTTTACGCTCCACTGCGATGGCTCGGCTTTCGGACTTCCGTTCTGCACTTTCTCTTTGTTTCGTCGATGGACGTGACGAGGGAGTGGCAGAGTCGCGATGGATCAGAAGCGAATAGAGCGTGATCCCGGCAATGCCAACGGATCTCGCTCCGTTCATTCGCTTGACCCACAAAATCCGCGAATTTCAGCAGCTCGTTGCGCGCTGCAGTCGATGATGTTAGGCTTTGGGATGCGTCGTGAAATTGTTCGATCTCAAAGAAGCCGCGGATCGGCTCGGTACTTCTGTTGATCACGTGCGGGCGCTCATTGATGACGGCCGATTGCAATACGTGAACATCGGTCGCGGTAGGAAGCGTCCACGCTACCGCTTTACCGACGCGGATTTGGACGAATTCATTGAGGCTAACCGTGCGCGTGAGGAAGCTCCGTGTCCATCTTCAAGGTCAAGAAGAGTCCGTACTACCAATTCGACTTCGTGCTCCGTGGCCATCGGTTTTATGGCTCAACGGAATGCACGGTCCGCAAAGAAGCCGAAAAAGTCGAGGCCGTAGAGCGGGAGAAGGCCAAGGAGCTCGTGAAGGCAATGAAGCGGTCGAAGGCGTCGTTGCTGCTTGACGATGTCGCAGCACGGCTCTGGAACGAACAGGCCCAATACGATGCTGATCCTGACGCCACGGAAACAAACTTTGCGCGGCTCGTTGACTATTTCGGCAAATCGAAATCGCTGACGGAAATCGACCACGGTGCGGTCAAGAAGATGGTTGCTTGGCGTCGCGGACACCGGATCAAGGGCCGGGCAGAAGCGCCGCTGATTTCGAATGGCACTGTCAATAGGTCGAGCACGAAGGTGCTGCAGCGGCTCTTCTCTTTCGCGAAGGCAGAGGGGGCGCAGTTCGATCGGGAACCCAAATGGACAGAGCTTCTGCTCCCTGAGCCCGAGGAGCGTGTCCGGGAGCTTCAGGATGAAGAGGCGTTGGCGTTCGAGGGCGCCATGCGGACGGATTACGAGCCGTTCTTCGAGTTCGTTCGGGCGAGCGGCATGCGGCAGAAGGAGTGCATCACGCTGCGCTGGTCCGAGGTGAACTTCGCGACGCGCCAGATCGTTCGACTTGGGAAGGGTGGCCGCCGCGTGGTCTTTCCGATCACAGAGTCGATTCGGGAAATTCTGTTCCCGCTTCAGGGGCAGCATCCGGAGCGCGTCTTCACCTATGTTGCCGTTTATGGAAACAAGCGTCTGGGCAGGGTGCGCGGCGAGCGTTACCCGCTAACGATCAATGGAGCGAAGTCCGCGTGGCAGCAGATGCGGGTTAAGGCGGGCGTGAAAGACTTCCGTTTCCATGACTACCGGCACGACTTTGGCACGAAACTCCTGCGAGCGACCGGCAATCTCAAGCTCGTGCAGAAGGCCTTAAACCATCGCGACATCAAGAGCACGCTCCGCTACGCCCATGTCCTTGATGCTGATGTGGCCAGTGCGGTTGAAGCTGTGGCGAAGTCCCGGAAAAAGTCCCGGACTGCCGCTCGAAAAGCGAGTTAACACACTGATTATATTGTTAGATTGTGTTTGGGGCGACAAGCTTCCAGATGTCGTTCGCGGCAACGCTCGGCCTGGTCGCGCTGGTGCAGTTCGGCCTGCCCAGACTGTTCGCGACGCCCGACAGCTCGGCCACCCAGCGCATCGCGCTGTGGGGCGGCCGCGAGCTTGCGATGCTGTTGCTGGCCTCGCTGATCGCGGGGCTCGCCACCACGCCCTATGCCGCCTTCCATTTCCATCGCGTCACGCCCTATGGCGTGCTCGCCAATCTCGCAGCGATGCCGGTCGTCTCGGCGCTGGTGATGCCGGCCGGCCTGATGGGCCTCGTGGCGGCGCCGTTCGGGCTCGACGGTCCCTGGTGGACGCTGATGGGCCTCGGCATCGACTGGATGATCGCGGTGACGCGCTGGGTGGCGGCGCTGCCCGGCGCGGTCGGGCGCATCCCGGCCTTCGACATCGGTCCACTGATCCTGGCCAGCCTCGGGGTCATCCTGATCGGCCTGCTGCGCACACCGCTGCGCTGGTCGGGCGTCGTGGGGCTCGTGGTGGCCACCGCGTGGGCCGCCGCGACGCCGCTGCCCGACGTGCTGATCGCCGGCGATGGGCGCGCGGTGGCGGTGCGCGGCCGTGACGGGCGCCTGCATGTGATGCGCACCGGCAAGGACGTGTTCGCCACCAAGGAGTGGCTCGCGGCCGACGCCGATGCCCGGCTGCCGGCGGATTCATCGCTCACCGATGGCGTCTCCTGCGACGAGGCGGGCTGCGTGGCGGCAATGGCTGACGGCCGAATCGCCGCCCTGACCCTGCGCGCCGAGGCGCTCGCCGATGATTGCGCCCGTGCCGCGCTCATCGTCACCGCGCGCGCCGCGCCGTCATCCTGCGCGGCGGCCGTCATCGATCGCGAGCGGCTGCGGCAGCAGGGCGCCTTGATGCTGGTGCGGCGGGGCAGGAGCTTCGCCGTCACGCCGGCGCGCGCCGGCGGCACTGACCGCCCATGGTGGCCGGCGCCCGCCGAGGCCGGCGAGTTCGACACGACGCTGACGCCGCGCGCGCCGGCCGCGCGGCCTCAGGACGCGACGCCGCCGGAGACGGAGCAGGGCGAGGAAGACTGAGTGCCGGGCAGCTCGAACGTGCCGAGATGATACTCGGTGTCGCCAGGTCCATGTTGCCAGGTCCATCGAACAGCGCGGGGCTTTCGGCCAGCGTGAACGCAGCGCGCGGATAGCGTTGCCAGATGGCGATGTCGTCAGCCGTGACTGTCAGCCATCCGAACACAAGCATATCGCACCGGGGCTCGGTGATCCCGGCGGCCTTGTTCCAATCGATCTTGTTGACCACGGCGGCAGGCTCCCCCGGCACATCATGGCGGCCGAGGGATGTCGTTCCTATCCGATGCGATGCCGGGGCGTGAGGTTCGCCCGAGAGGACTTTGCGCTTGCAGAACCCAAATCTCCCACGGTCGAAAGCTCGCTCACGACCGAGAGAAATGCCGATGCGGAGACCCCTCAGGTGATGCTGATGCGGCGAATCGGTGTGGCCTGCGAAGGCGGCACGTCCTCGGCGATGTCCGGGCGTCGCTCCGCCGGCTGCTTGCTGACCGGCAATTGCAGCACGGTGACGCGCTGACCCTCGCAGAGCTGGGTCACCAGCACGTGGCGCCCGTCGGCGAATTCGATCGCGTCGTGATGGCGATCGGGAATGTGAGTCTCGATGCTGTTGAACTTTGCGACGCGCTCGCGGATCGTCCGGGTCCAGAGCCAGCGGCTGTCGTAGCGGACGTCCTCGGCGAAGGCCAACTCGGTGCCGGGCAGCATGCAGACTGCGACGGTCGGCTCGCTCTCCAGCGCGAAGCCGCGGGTGGCGGTGCCACGGAAGGTCATCGAGATCAACGTCTCGCCGACCTTGGCGGGACGGGACGCAACCGCATGGAGGCTGTAGTCACACATCGGATCGCTCCTCGTTGAGAGATAGCCGACCCACGCTCCCCCCGGACAGGCGCAGGCCTCTATCAGAGTGGACATCGATGGTGATGTTAGCGCGCGCTTCGCGGCAATTCTGCGCTGATCTGCATCGCGTGTGCCCGCGGCCGATCACAAGCGTTTGAGCATGCCGCGCTGCACATCATGAGGTGCATTCGCGCGTGACGTATTTTGCTGGGCAGCCTCCGATCGGCGGCGAAAGCGCGTGCGCCCGCCGCCGATCGACCGATCCCATTCGCGATCAGTACTTGCGGTACAGCCCGACCAGCTTGCCTTGGATCTTCACCCGGTTCGGCGGCAGGATGCGTACCTCGTAGGCGGTGTTGGCCGGCTCCAGCGCGATCGATGCGCCGCGGCGGCGGAAGCGCTTCAACGTCGCTTCCTCATCGTCGATCAGCGCCACCACGATGTCGCCGGTGTCGGCGGTCTCGTTGCGCTGGATCAGCGCCATGTCGCCGTCGAGGATGCCGGCATCGACCATGGAGTCGCCGCGTACCTCGAGCGCGTAGTGATCGCCGTTACCGAGCATGTCGGCAGGCACGCTGATGGTGTGGCTGCGGGTCTGCAGCGCCTCGATCGGGGTACCGGCGGCGATGCGGCCCATCACCGGCACCGCGACCGGGCGCTCGCCATCGTCCAGCGCGGGAGTGCTGGTGCGCACCTTGCCGAGATTGCCCTCGATCACCGATGGGGTGAAGCCGCGGCGGTTGCCCGCGGCCTGCGACAGCTCGGGCAGCTTGATCACCTCGATCGCGCGGGCGCGATTCGGCAGCCGGCGGATGAAGCCGCGCTCCTCAAGCGCCGTGATCAGGCGATGAATGCCGGACTTCGAGCGCAGATCGAGCGCATCCTTCATCTCGTCGAAGGACGGCGGCACGCCGGCTTCCTTGAGCCGCTCGTTGATGAACCGCAGAAGTTCGTACTGTTTGCGCGTCAGCATCTCGACCTGGTCCCCGGTTTGTTGTCGTCCGAGTCCAAGAGCTGCGCCTCGCGCACAAACCGGCTGAGAGCGCCCTGGAGTCGGACCGTCATCGCGTCGCCCGCAACATACTAAAAACAAATCATGAACGAACACTATATGTTCGATGTGTGTTCCGCAATCCTAAAAATATGATGAACAGACCGGGCTTTACCGGGGAAGCGGCTCAGTTCGGCAGGCGCAGGATCTCGCACGGGCTGCCGGCAGGCGCCTTCGGCGCAAACGCCGGCCGGATCACCACCGCCTGCGAGAGCGCGAGATTCCCGAGCAGCGACGAATCCTGCTGCGTCACCGGCGTGGCGATCAGCGTGCCGTCGGCGCGCTCTTCGAGCTGCGCCCGCAGATAGTCCTCGCGCGAATCGTTCGGCCCCAGTTCGCGGCCGAGCAGGGCGGTCTCGCGCGGCATCACGGCCTCGTCACGGCCGAGCAGCCGCCGAATCAGCGGCACCAGGAACAGGATGGCGCAGACATAGGACGACACCGGATTGCCGGGCAGTCCGATCACCCTCATGTCGCCGAGCCGTCCGTGCATCATCGGCTTGCCCGGCCGCATCGCAATCTTCCAGAACGCCATTTCGACGCCCTCGGCTTCGAGCGCCTGCTTGACCAGGTCGTGATCGCCGACCGAGGCGCCGCCGGTCGTGATCAGGATGTCGGCCTTGGCCTCGCGGGCCCGGCGGATGCCGGCGATCGTCGCCTCCATCGTATCCGCGGCGATGCCGAGATCGATCGGGGTCCCGCCCTCGTTGCGCACCAGCGCCCGCAAGGCGTAGCCGTTGGAATAGACGATCTGGCCCGGGCCGGGCGTCGAGCCCGGCATCACCAGCTCGTCGCCGGTGGCGAGCAGCGCCACCTTCGGCCGGCGCCGCACCGGCAGCGCCGGATGATTCATGCTGGCCGCCAGCGACAGGTCGCGGTCGCTGAGCCGGCGCCCGGACTTCAGCAGCACCATGCCCTGGTGAAAGTCGACGCCCGCCGGCCGGATATGCCGGCCCTTGATCGCGGCCTCGGTGATCACGACGTGGCCGTCTTCGGCGATCGTGTCCTCCTGGATCACCACCGCGTCCGCGCCCTCCGGGACAACGCCACCGGTGAAGATCCGCGCCGCCTCGCCGGGTCCAACCACGCGATCGAACGGACGCCCTGCCGCGACCTCGCCGATGACCTTCAGCCGCGCCTTGGCCTGGGCGGCGTCCGCCGCGCGCACGGCATAGCCGTCCATCGCCGACATCGCCTCGGGCGGCTGCGTCCGCAGCGCCGCGAGGTCCCGCGCCAGGATGCGGTGAAACGCTTCGTCCAGCCCGACCTGCTCCTCGGCCAGCGGTTCGGCGCCGGCGAGCACGGCGGACAACGCATCAGACACCGGCATCAGGGCCATGAGAGTTCCTTCGGACGGAGACGGCAGATCGAATGAATCGCCTTCTAACCGAACGCGCACGGCGCGGCCAAGGGCCTAGGCCGCTCCCTGCGTTCTGACCGTCTGCTGTGGGCCGTTTCCGGGCCGCTGCCTCACGATCGCGCGAGAAAGTCCGCAATCAACCGCATGACCTCCTGCGGACGTTCCAGGCTCGGCAGGTGCGCCGTTCCGGCCAGCTCATGTCCTGACCCGTTCGGCATTGTTGCGGCGAGCAGCCTGCTTCGCTGCTGGATGTGAGGAAAGTCCAAGTCCCCCCAGATGACGAGCGATGGCGCGACGATCTCCGCGAGGCGCGGGAAGGCTGGTGCCATATCGAGAGTCGCGCCGGTTGGCGGCGCGCGGAGTGCGGCGGCGTTCTTCTTCAGGAACGTCTCGCGCGGCTCGCCGGAGATGCGTCCCTCGCGCTGCAAGGGACCGTCGACCCACAGATGCGTCTTGATAGCGCTGACCCGATCCCAATCCTGTGCGGCCTCGGCAGCGGCCAACGACGCCGTTAGCGCCTTGATCTCCGGTGGATAGACCGGCTCCGGCGCGCCGCTGATCGAAGGTGCGATCAGCACCAGCGATGCCATACGTGACGGATGGCGAAGCGCGAAGTCGAGCGCGATGCGGCCTCCTTGCGAGCAGGCAATCAGCGTCGCCGGCCGCCCCGGCGCGAGCGCGTCGACGACGGCGAGCAGGTCCTCGACCGGAGAATGAGCTTCCTCATAGGCGACCGTCTCACCAAATCCGCGCCGGTCATAGGCGATCGTCATATGCGTTGCCGCGACGCCCTCGATCTGCACGCGCCACATGGACGAGCATTGGACCGTGGACCAGCCGATCTACGATCCCAGCACGATCGACTGCCCGGTTCTCGTGCTCGCGACGGAATGGGATGTGGATGTCCGCTTCGGGATGGCGCACGACCTGTTCGTTCGCCTCGTGAGCGCGCCATACAAGCGCCTGGTCGAGATCGGGCAGGGCACGCACATGATCCTGATGGAGCGGAATCGACGGCAGGCGTTCGACGTGGTGATCGGATTTCTCAACGAGCGCGTCGTGCCGGCGCGTTGATCGTCGCGCGGACGACCTGCACCGCGTCAGAGCGGATGCCGAATCCAGACATTCGGCTCGACATAGGCGGCACGGTCGTGCTCGACCGACGCGAGCACGGGCACGAGAGCACCGGGGACCTCGATCTAGCCCGAGCTGTCGAAGGTCACGCCGGTCCATTGCGACCAATCGGCGAGCGTACCGACGATGGTCATCGAGCACGGCGCGATCTTGACGATCTCGCCGCCGATGCCGATGCGCTTAGGCGCCGGCTCGTCTGCGGCCAGCGGATGTGGCGGGAGACGGGCCGGATGGCGCCGTTGCCGGCGGTCGCATTTAGGATTCGCTTTTTCGGAAAAAGCTGCTATGCTGATTTGGTCCCGTGCTCGACAGGAGGGGCGCTTCGCGATCGTCACGGACGTGGAGCGCGGGATGCGGTGGCCGCGACGTGTCGCAGCGTGCCCTGATGGCGCGCGGACGAACGGCATGGCGCGGACGTGAAGTCGCGTGGTCCTGGCATCCCGAAGCTGATGCCAAGCCGAAGGGTGCTGATGATCCCGTCGGCGACGGTGGCCAACAAGCCGGGCACCGGGGAGATCGCGTATAAGCGTGAAGACCATCGCGCAGGGAATGCCGGATGTCGGCTGGACCTGTGGTGACTGCCGCCTGCTTTTTTTCTGCAGGCGGGCCATGGGTTGCGGCCTGCAGCCCGGCATTCCCTGCGCCCTCCGATTGGAGGAGGGTGAAATGAGAGCAGCAAAGCTCGGGCACATCGTGTCGCGAGAACAATTTTGCACGAGTGGGCACCGTCATTGCGAGCGCAGCCTTTCAGAACGTCACGCCGCTGGCCATGACGCACCCTTGCGCGACGCGATCAGATCCCGAGCGCCTCCAGCGCCGCGGCGATGTCGGCCGTCGAGCGCACCAGCACCGCCTGCAGCCCGCTCGTTCGCGCGCCGTCGATGTTTTCAGCGAGATCGTCGAAGAAAACGATCCGCTCGGCCGGCGCGCCGATCGCCCGCACCACGTGATCATACGCCTCGGCATCCGGCTTTCGCAGGCCGATCGACGACGACAGGAAGATCTCGCGAAAGTGACCAAGCAGGTCGGCATAGCGCGGCGAGAAGTGATCGATGTGCGGCTGGTTGGTGTTGGAGAAGGCATAGAGCGGCAGTCTCGAAGCCGCGCGTGCGAGCAGCGGGGCGATGCCCGGCATCGGGCCGACGAAGATCGCGTTCCAGCCGTCGAGAAACTGCGCGTCGGTGATGTCGATGCCGAGTTGCCGGCGCAGGTTGGCGAAGAACGCGGCATCGGAGACGGTGCCGCGCTCGTGCCCGTGATAGATCTCGTCGCGCACGAAGCGCGCGGCGATGCGCTCCGGCGGACAGCCGGCATGCGCTGCCCAGCGCGAGACCACCTGGACGAAATCGATGTCGATGACGACGCGGCCGAGGTCGAACAGCAGCGCGTCGGCGACGCCGGGGCGGAGAGCGGAGGCGGGCATGGGGCGGGTCGACGATGCCTTGCGTGGGACGGAAGCGGCGCCTCCTCAATACCGGTAGGGCTCGATGTCGACCAGCGGAAACGCGCTGACCACGCTCGGCAGGTTGGTGGCGGCCGCCGGATGCAGATAGGACGCGTTCAGCTCCGCGAACGAGGTGACGCCGAGCAGGCCGAGCGTGCGGATCACCTCGTCCTCCAGCAGCTCGAGCATGCGCAGGATGCCGTCCTCGCCGGCCGCGGCGAGCGCCCAGCATTGCAGCCGGCCGATGCCGACGAGGTCGGCGCCGGAGGCGATCGCCTTGACGATGTCGGTGCCGCGGCAGAAGCCGCCGTCGACCATGATCTTTGCCCGGCTCTTCACGGCGGCGACGATCTCCGGCAGCACATGCATGGCTCCGCGGCCATGGTCGAGCTGGCGGCCGCCATGGTTGGAGACGTAGATCCAGTCGACGCCGTGATCGACCGCAATCTGCGCGTCCTCGGCGGTCGCGATGCCCTTGATGATCAGCGGCAGCTTGAACTTGTCCTTGATCAGCTTGACGGTGTGCCAGCTCAGCGCCTTCTGGTGGTCGCCGCCGGTCGCGCGCAGCCGGCTTTCGCGGACGTAGCGCTTGGCGATGTCGCGCTCACGCCGGCTGTAATGGGCGGTGTCGACGGTCAGGCAGAACGCGGTGTAGCTGTTGGCGACCGCCCGGCTCACATAGTCCTCGACGAAGGCGTCGTCGCCGCGGACATAGAGCTGGAAGATTCGCAGCGCGTCGGGCGCGGCCTCGGCGGTCTTCTCCAGCCCGGGTTCCGACACCGAGCTCAGCATGTGCGCGGCTCCGAATCGGCCCGCCCCGCGGGCCACGCTGGCCGCCCCTGCCGGATCGAAGATTTCGAGCGCACCGACCGGGGCCATGACCACCGGCAGGCGCAGCTTGCGTCCGAAAGTTTCAACCGAGGCATCGACCCTGGACACGTCGCGCAGCACGCGCGGACGGAACGCGATCTCGTCGAGCGCCATCCGGTTCCGGCGCAGCGTGGTCTCGGTTTCGGCCCCGCCGATGATGTAGTCCCAGGCGTTCTGGTTGAGCTGGGCGCGCGCCTTGCGGATGAGCTCGTGCAGGTTCTGGAACTTCTCGTCGCTCGAGCCGAGTTCGACGTTCCGCCACCCGGCCTCGATCGGGGTCCGTTGGTTCATGTTTGCCTCCCAGCGACTGTCATGCTTGCGGTTTTGCTGCGGAGCATTGCCCATCGAGCGGGCCGGGAGCAAGCCATTCCGAACTCGAGCTTCCCGGGCGCGCGCGGGGAGCGGCGCCCCGCAGGCCCAGGCCATCAAATCGCGGCGTGGTACACGGCTCGTCGAATTGTGATCATGGGTGTCCGTGAAAGACGGGGTATGTTCAGCCGGGCCCGGCGCCGGCGCAGCCTTGAGCTTGATTTCAGCCTGTGAACGTCCATTTCGGATGCGAGCGCCGGCGGTCGGGCCCCGGTACGGCGGCGCAATATCGGCCTTGAAGAAACCGGAAATGTGGTGTGTGTTCGCAACACAAATCGCGCCGGCGATGCGTGCGGACCATTTGATCGGCCGGCCATCCAACAAACGCTCGGGAAGCAAACAATGCGAAAAAACTGGCTGTTCTTGGCGGGCACGATGACCGGCGTCGGTCTGACCCTGATGGTGACGGGTCCCGACGGCGCGCAACTCGTGGCCAAGGCCAAGGCCGCGGCCGGCATGGCCGACACCTATTCGCAGCTCAATCTGTTCGGCGCGGTGTTCGAGCGTGTTCGCGCCGACTATGTCGAGAAGCCGAGCGATCCCGCGCTGATCGAAGGCGCCATCAACGGCATGGTGTCCTCGCTCGATCCGCATTCGCGCTACATGAACGACAAGTCCTGGCGCGACATGCAGGAGACCACGTCCGGCGAGTTCGGCGGACTCGGTCTCGAGGTCACCATGGAGGAGGGCCTGGTCAAGGTCGTCGCGCCGATCGATGACACGCCCGCGTCCAAGGCCGGCGTTCTCTCGGGCGATCTCATCGCCAAGATCGACGGCGAGGCGGTGCAGGGACTGACGCTCGAGCAGGCCGTCGCCAAGATGAAGGGCGGCGTCAACACCAAGACCAAGCTCACCATCATGCGCAAGGGCAAGGACGCACCGCTCGACGTTACGCTGACGCGCGAGATCATCAAGGTGCGCCCGGTGCGCTATCACACCGAAGGCGGCGACATCGGCTATATCCGCATCACATCCTTCAACGAGCAGACCACCGAGAGTCTGCGCAAGGCGGTCGCCAGCATCTCCAAGGAGATCCCGCAGGAGAAGCTCGCCGGCTACGTGGTCGACCTGCGCAACAATCCGGGCGGGCTGCTCGATCAGGCGGTGTCGGTCTCCAGCACGTTCCTCTCGCGAGGCGAGGTGGTTTCGACCCGCGGCCGCAATCCTGAGGAGACGCAGCGCTTCACCGCACGCGGCGGCGACCTCACCAAGGGCAAGCCGCTGGTGGTGCTGATCAATGGCGGCTCGGCCTCGGCGTCGGAGATCGTGGCCGGCGCGCTGCACGATCACAAGCGTGCGACCCTGGTCGGCACGCGCTCGTTCGGCAAGGGCTCGGTGCAGACCATCATTCCGCTCGGCGCCGGCAACGGCGCGCTGGCGCTGACCACGGCGCGCTACTACACGCCGTCGGGCCGCTCGATCCAGGCGCAGGGCATCGCGCCGGACATCGAGGTCAAGCAGGACGTGCCGGACGAGCTGAAGGATCGCGGCGATCTCAAGGGTGAGGCCGGCATGCGCGGCCATCTCTCGGCGCCCGACGGCACCGAGCAGACCGGCTCGCAGTCCTACGTTCCGCCGGACGAGAAGGACGACAAGGCGCTGCACGCCGCATTCAACGTGCTGCGGGGCGTCACGGTGAACGCCGACGTCCGCGCCAAGGCGGCCGTGCCGAACTGATCTGCGAAGCGGGCGGGTGCGCGGCTTGCGACGCTCGATGCTCACACCCGACGGGGCGGCCCTGAGGCCGTCCCGCCGTGGTTTTCGACCAGCGTGTACAGGCGAACACGGAGTATGTCCGTCTGTGTCCCGTAGATCATGGCGGAGCCGTGGACTTCAAGGGACGACCGGTGGGCAGGGTTTGAATCTGGCTTGCGGAAAAGCCTCAAATTGCAACGGTATTTATCGGTTCGGAACCGGCTCAGGCGGCGTCCGAGCGCGAACGGCGGCCGGATGAGGGATTGGCGCGCTGCGCAGCGAACAATTGCCGCACGTCGGCTGCGGGCTTCGGAGGGCTGAACAGATAGCCCTGCATCTCCGAGCAGCCGAGCCGCTTCAGCAGCTGCCGCTGCGCCTCGGTCTCGACGCCCTCGGCGGTCGTCGACATCTTGCGGATGGCGGCGATGTTGACCACGGCCTGGACGATCGCCGCGGAACCCTCGCTCTCCGTGATGTCCTTGACGAAACAGCGGTCGATCTTGATCTTGTCGAACGGAATGCGCTGGAGATAGCTGAGGCTCGAATAGCCGGTGCCGAAATCGTCGAGCGCGATGCGGACGCCGAGCGCGCGCAACTGGTGCAGGGTGTCGAGCGCGTCGTCGTCGCGGATCAGCACCGCTTCGGTGATCTCGAGTTCCAGCCGATGCGGCGGCAGGCCGGAGGTCGCAAGTGCGTTGGCGACCTTGAGCGCCAGGGTGCCGCTCTTGAACTGCACCGGCGAGACGTTGACGGCGAGCCGGATGTCGTCCGGCCAGCTCACCGCCTCGGTGCAGGCGACCTGGAGGACGCGTTCGCCGAGCAGGTTGATGAGGCCGGTGTCCTCGGCGATCGGAATGAACTCGGCCGGCGAGACTGCGCCGCGGGTCGGATGCTTCCAGCGCACCAGCGCCTCGCAACCGACGATGCGGTCGTCCTGCAGGCTCAGACAAGGCTGGTAGTAGACCTCGAGTCGATCGTCGGCCATGGCCTGGCGCAGGTCGACCTCGAGCTGGTGGCGCGCCTTGATCTGGGCGTCCATCTCGGGCTCGAAGAAGCGCCAGGTGCGCCGTCCCGCGGCCTTGGCGGCGTACATCGCCAGATCGGCGTCCTTCATGATCTGGTCGAGATCGGTGCCGTGCTCGGGGATCATCGCTACGCCGATCGAGGCGTCGGCCGTGAGCTGATGGCCGAGGCAGTCACGCGGGGCGCGGATCGCGCCGAGAATATCCTCGATCAGCTGTTCGACATCCTCCCGGTTGCGGATCGCCGTCTGGACCACGGCGAACTCGTCGCCGCCAAGGCGGGCGACGAACCCCGCGGTGCCGACACAGGCGCTCAGGCTCGCCGCGACGGATTTCAACAGCTCGTCGCCGATGAGGTGGCCGAGCGAATCGTTGACGCCCTTGAACTCGTCGATGTCGATGTAGTGCAGCGCGAGGCGCCGGCCGTGGGGGACGCCGGTCAGCTCCTCCTTGAGGCGCTCGTGGAACAGGGTGCGGTTCGGCAGATCCGTCAGGGCGTCGTAGTGCGCCAGATGCGTGATCTGCTCCTCGGACCGTTTGCGCTCGGTAATGTCCTCGTGGGTGGCGAGCCAGCCGCCGCCCGCGATCGGCTCGTTGACGATCTGGATCCAGCGACCGTCCGTGGTCTCGATGATCTGCGAGGTCTTGCGGCCGATGTCGCGCAGCACCGCATCGGCATATTCGACGTCGTCGCCCGCCAGCGATCCGGTGGCCTTGCGGTGCGCGATCAGCTTGCGAAACGTGCAGCCTGGTTTCACGACGTCAGCAGACAGGCCGTACATGTCGACGTAGCGCTGGTTGCTGATGACCAGGCGCTCCGATGCATCGAACAGCAAGAGGCCCTGGGTCATGTTGTTGACGGCCTTGTCGAGCCGTTCCTTCTCCAGCGTCAAGCGGCGGCTGGAGGCGTCGTGGTCGCTGATCAACCGACGCACCACGACGTAAAGCATGCCGGCGATCAGCAGCACCGACGTCACGCCGACGGCGATCAGGAAGCGCATCTGCTCGCGCCAGTCGGCGAGCGCCGCCGAGACCGTCGTCGTCGCAGTCACGATCAAGGGATAGCTCGTCAGCCGGTGCGATGCGCCGATGCGGTGCTCGCCGTCGACGGGGCTGCTGAAAATGCCCGTGGTGTTGCCATCGCCGGCCAGGATCTGGCGGAAGATCGGCGCGTTCTTGTAGTTCTGGTTCTGCATGCCCTCATGGCGTGGATGGCGGGCCAGAAGGGTTCCGTCGCGATGCATCATCGAGATCGCCGCGTCGGGCCCGAGCGCGACCGAGGCGAAGAACCGCTCGACATTGATTGGTTCGAGACTGCGGCTGATGATGCCCAGGAACTCGCCGTTGGGACTGGTCAGTTTCAAGGCAATGACTGCGACATATGTGCCGGTGATCCGGCCCACCACCGGTTCGATCAGCAGTTGCGGCGCGGTCGGATCGGATTTCAGCCGCTTGAAGAAGGTGCGATCGGCAATGTTGACGGGCGGCACCGGCCAGGCCGCTCCGGAGTTGATCAGGTTGCCGTCGGAGTCGAAGATGTTCAAACCGCCGACATAGGTCACCGCGCTCAGCTTGTCCTTCAGCATGGCATTGACGGCGGCGCTTCCCATCTGCTCCTTGAAGCGGGCGCCGCTGTCGATGTGGTTCTGTCGGACGTAGTTGGCGAGATCGCGCTGGATCGCGCCGAGATCCTCCATCTGCTGATCGAAATGGCGCGCCAGCAGGAGGACGGTGTTCTCCAGCTCGCGCGTCGCGCTGTTCAGCGCGCGTTCCCGGAAACTGTCGGCCATGATGGTCGTACCGATCGCGATGGCTGCAATCAGCACGAGGCCTCCGCCGACCAGCCAGCGGATCGGTCCACCGCGGTCGGTCGAAGCTCTGAGGGCATTCCCTGGACTGGTGGTATCGGTCGTCATCGATCCTGAATACGCTTGCGATCGGCGCTTCGGGATGGACCGCTACGATGTCCCTCCCACAACCATTGCTATCGGTCCGCGATGGAAGTGAGGTTAGGAAGTTGAGTTAGCGAACAATTAATTCGAAGTTGTATTTGGCTTGGTAATCTCTTCAGGCGCGATAGTGCCCGGACTTGCCGCCGATCTTTTCGGTCAAGCGGATACCTTCGATGCGTACGCCGCGCTCGGCCGCCTTGATCATGTCGTAAATGGTCAGGCAGGCGACGGACACGGCCGTCAGGGCTTCCATCTCCACGCCGGTCGGCCCGGTCACCTTGACGGTGGCGCTGACGAGGCAGCCGGGTAGCGCGGCATCGGGCGTGATGTCGACGGAGACCTTGGACAGCGCCAGCGGGTGGCACAGAGGAATCAGCTCGGAGGTCCGCTTGGCGGCCATGATGCCTGCGATGCGGGCAGTTCCGAGCACGTCACCTTTTTTGGCGTTGCCGGACAGGATGAGCTCGAGCGTCGCCGGGCTCATGACGACGCGGCCCTCGGCGGTCGCGGTTCGCTCGGTCGCGGCCTTGTCCGACACGTCGACCATGCGGGCTTCGCCGCGGGCGTCGATGTGGGTGAGGGCGGGAGCGTCGGGCGACTTGTCGGACATGGTCACTCAGCCGCGCTGGCGGAGGCGGCATTGCGCGCAAGCAGCGCGCGCGTCGCCGCCGTGACGTCCGCCTGCCGCATCAGGCTCTCGCCGACCAGGAAGGTCTGGATGCCGACGCGCGCCAGGCGCGCGAGATCGGCCGACGTGAAGATGCCGCTCTCGCCGACCAGAAGACGCTCGACCGGGACCAGCGGCGCCAGCGCTTCGGAGGTCGCCAGCGTGGTCTCGAAGGTTCGCAGGTTGCGGTTGTTGATGCCGATCATCGGCGAGCGCAGCTTCAGCGCGCGATCGAGCTCGGCGCGATCATGGATTTCGATCAGGACATCCATGCCGTGGGCGAGCGCGGCAGCCTCGATGTCCGCAGCGGCGGCATCGTCCAGCGCGGCCATGATGATGAGGATGCAGTCGGCGCCGTGAGCACGCGCCTCGATCACTTGGTAGGTGTCGAACATGAAGTCCTTGCGCAGCACGGGCAGGGCGGTCGCGGCCCGCGCGGCGACCATGAAGTCGAGATGGCCCTGGAACGACGGCGTGTCTGTCAGCACCGACAGGCAGGCCGCGCCGCCGGCCTCGTAGGCCTTGGCAAGCACCGGCGGATCGAAATCGGCGCGGATCAGTCCCTTGGACGGCGAGGCCTTCTTCACCTCGGCGATCAGCGCGTAGTCACCGTTCGCATGCTTGGCTCGGATCGAGGCAACGAAGCCGCGCGGCGGCGAAGCGTCACGCGCGCGGGCCTCGAGCTCCGGCAACGGGCATGCCCGCTTGGCTGCCGCGATCTCCCCGCGCTTATACGCTTCGATCTTGGTCAGGATGTCCGACATGGCACGCTCCGGTGGATCAGCTGTTGGAGACCTCGATCAGCTGCTTCAGCCGCGCCGCCGCAGCGCCGCTGTCGAGCGAATCCCGGCCGATTGCGACGCCTTCCTTCAGCGTCTTGGCGCGGCCGGAAACGACCAGCGCCGCCGCGGCGTTCAGCAGCGCCACGTCGCGATAGGGGCTCGGCAGGCCGTCCAGCACGCTCTGCAGGGCCACCGCGTTGGCTTCGGCGTCGCCGCCCTTCAGACCGTCGCTGCCGCACAGGCCAAGCCCGGCCTCTTCGGGCGTGACCTCGAAGGTGCGGATATGACCGTTCTCCAGCGCGGCGACAAAGGTCGGGCCGGTCAAGGTGATCTCGTCGAGCCCGTCGGAGCCGTGCACGACCCAGGCGGCCTCCGAGCCGAGATTCTTCAGCACGTGGGCCAACGGCTCGACCCATTGCCGCGAGAACACGCCGACCATCTGGCGCCTGACGCCGGCCGGATTGGACAGGGGACCGAGCAGATTGAAGATCGTGCGGGTGGCGAGCTCGACCCGGGTCGGCCCGACGTTCTTCATCGCCGGATGATGCGCGGGTGCGAACATGAAGCCGATGCCGGCCTCGCGCACGCAGCGCCCGACCTGGTCAGGCTTCAGGTCGATCTTGACGCCGAGCGCGGCGAGCACGTCGGCGGCGCCGGAGCGGGACGACAGTGCGCGGTTGCCGTGTTTGGCGACCGGCACGCCGGCGCCGGCCACGATGAAGGAGGCGCAGGTCGAGACGTTGACCGAGCCGGAGCCGTCACCGCCGGTGCCGACGATGTCGACCGCGCTCGCCGGCGCATCGACGCGCAGCATCTTCGCCCGCATCACGCTGACGGCGCCGGTGATCTCCTCGACCGTCTCGCCGCGCACGCGCAGCGCCATCAGCAGCGCGCCCATCTGCGACGGCGTCGCCTCGCCCGACATCATGCTGTCGAAGGCGGACGCCGCCTCCTCGCGGGACAGCGGCGCGCCGGTCGCCACCTTGCCAATGATCGACTTGAGATCGTCCATCACGCGTGCCCCTAGCAAACCCGTCACTGATTGTTGCCGCCGACCACCTGGGCCACCGCAGCCTCGTTGATCGTCGTCCCGATGTCCTTCTCGAGCTTCATGACATAGGCCGTGCCTTGCTCGTCGGCGAGCGCGCGCTGCAACTGGTCCTTCAGCTTCTTGGTGTCTTCGGACGCGAGGTCGACCTTCGGCTCGATGATGTCGGTGACACGGAACACAATCCACCGCCGGCCGCCATCAGCCTCGGTCTGGCCGACGCCGTCCTTCGCCGTGCGGAATGCGGCGGTGATCGCGCCGGTGGGGACGCCGGGCACCGAGGCGTCGCGCTTGAACGCGCTGGCCGTCTCGACCTTCACGCCGAGCGATGCCGCCTCGTCGGCGAGCTTGCCGCCCTCGCTGAGCTTCTTGACCAGCTCGGTGGCCTTCGCGCGCAGCTTGGTGGCGACTTCGTCGTCGCGCCAGCGCGCGGCGACCTGATCCTTGACCTCGTCGAGGGGGCGATCGCGCGGCGGGGTGATGCCGAGAACCTCGAACCAGACATAGCCGCCGCGGAACGAGATCGGCTCGTTGTCGACACCGACGTCGCTGGTGAAGGCCTGCGCAACGACATCCAGGCCAAGCGGGATGTTCGAAACGGGCTGGCCGTTGGGTTGCTTGCCGGACCTGTCGACGGCTTCGAGTGTGATGGCATTGAGACCGAGCTTCTTGGCGGCCTCGGCGACGCTGGCGCCACCGCCGCGCTCGTCTTCCATCTTGTCGCGAAGATTGGCGACTTGCGACTTGGCGCGGTCGGCTGCGATCTCCTTCTTGATGTCGGCAGCGACGCTCTCATATTCGGGCTGCTGGCCCGGCTGAATCGCGCTGACCTTGACCAGCGCCACGTTGAATGCGCCCTTGACGGGCTGGCTGACCTCGCCGGTCGGCAGCGAGAAGGCGGTATCGGCAACGACAGGGTCGAGAATCGCCGATTTCGTCACCAGACCGAGATCGAGATCGGCTGGGTTGAGGTTGCGCTCCTTGGCGAGTTCGTCGAACGTGACTTCACCCGCGGCGATCCGGGCGCGCGCCGCTTGCGCCTCCTCCATGGTGGGGAAGGTCATCTGCTGGACCTGGCGCTTCTCCGGCGTGCCCATCAGCGCCTTGCGCTGGTCGAACAGCTTCCTGGCGTCCTCGTCAGATACGTCGGTCCACTTGCCGATCTCTTCGGGCGTCACCACGACGAAGGAGATCTTGCGATATTCCGGCGCCTTGAACTGGGCTTTGTGCTCTTCGAAATAGGACGCGAGAACCTCGGGCGAGGGCGCATCGATGGTGCCGGCCTGCGCCGCGTCGAGCTTGATGTAATCGATCGAGCGCTGCTCGTTCTGGAAGCGGCCGAGCGCCTCGAGCATCGTGTTGGATGGCTCCAGCCCGGCCGCGATCGTGCCGGTGATCTGCCGCCGCAGCGACTGTCGGCGCTGGTCAGCCAGGTAGCGCTGCTCGGTGAAGCCGAAATTGCGGATGATGGCCTGGAAGCGCTGCGGGTCGAACGCCCCGTTCGGGCCCTTGAAGTTGGGATCGCTGAGGATCACCCGCATGGTCTCCGCATCGGACTGGGCGAGACCGAGACGGCGAGCCTGCTCATCGAGGGCGGCTTCCGCAATCGTCTGCTGCAGCACGGAGCGGTCGAGCCCGAACATGCGGGCCTGCTCGGTGGTCAGCGGACGACCGAGCTGGCGGCCGATCTGCTGCAGCCGGTCGGTATAGATCTGCCGGAACTCGTTGACCGAGATCTCCGTGCGTCCCACGGTTGCAGCCGTCGACTGCCCGAAGCCGCGGAAGATGTCGGCGATGCCCCAGATGCCGAAACTGACGATCAAAACGCCCATGACCACCGCCATGATGGTCTTGCCGAGCCAGTTTGATGAGGCCTTGCGTAATCCTCGAAGCATGGGTCCAGTCTGTCTGCAGGAAAAAGGATGAAGAGGCCGCGCCTTAAAGCAGATTCCGCAAAAGGCCGTCACCGAGTTGAAACGGCTTATAAAGAGGCGGCCGCCCGGTCGCAACCTCGGCCCTGAGGCCGATTGAAGCGGTGGGAAGACGGCTCCCGCTCTGGTGCTCGTCGAAGGGCTCTGCTAGCCGATGTCTGTCACAACATTTGCTGGAATTCCGCCATGACCGACCGCATCCGGCCGCTGATCGCCGGCAATTGGAAAATGAACGGCCTGAAGGCCTCGACCGCCGAGTTCGACGCCATGCTGGCCGGAGCCGCCGAGGTCACCGGAAAGGCCGACCTGCTGGTCTGTCCTCCCGCCACCCTGGTGGCAGGCTTCGCCGAAAGGGCGCGCGGCTCCCACGCGATCGCGGTTGGCGCTCAGGATTGCCACCCCAAGGCGTCGGGAGCCCATACCGGGGACATTTCGGCGGAGATGCTGGCCGATGCTGGCGCCACCGCCATCATCGTCGGCCATTCCGAGCGGCGTGCCGATCATGGCGAAAGCGATGTTGTGGTGCACCAGAAGACCGAGGCGGTGTGGCGCGCCGGGCTGGTCGCGATCGTTTGCGTCGGCGAAACCCAGCAGCAGCGCGATGCAGGGCAGACGCTCGACATCCTGCGCGGCCAGCTCAACCTCAGCCTGCCGCAGGAATCACGGGCCGGCAACCTGGTCGTGGCCTATGAGCCGGTTTGGGCGATCGGCACCGGCCTGACCCCGACTGCCAAGGATGTCGAGCAGATTCATGCCTTTATCAGAGAGCTGCTGATCGATCGCTTCAAGCAGGAGGGAGCGCGGACGCGCATCCTCTATGGCGGCTCGGTGAAGCCCTCCAATGCGGCCGAGCTGATGGCGGTCGCGAATGTCAACGGCGCGTTGGTCGGCGGCGCCAGCCTGAAAGCCTCGGACTTTCTCGCCATTGCGAAGGGCTGTTGAGAAGCAACGTGAGCGAAAGCGCACGCCTCAGTCCGCCTGTTCGATTCGCTTCCAATAGATCTTCGTGCCGGTAAGGCCGCCATGCGGCTTCAAGGCATAGTCCGGAATGGTTCCGCTCAGCTGGAAGCCGACGCTTTCATAAAGCCGTGAGGCGCCCCCATCCTCGGCGGTATCGAGGACCAGCATCGTCCGACCGTGCGCGCGGGCGAGGTTTTCGGCCGCGCGCAGCAGCGCGGTCGCGATTCCGCGTTTGCGGTGGCTGATGCGCGTCATCATCTTTGCGATCTCGGCGCGGTGCGGCTGGTTCGGCGGCAGCTTCAGCTGCAACGTGACGGTCGCGATCACATCCTCGCCGTCGAAGGCGCCAAGAACGGCTCGTTCGCCGCGCGCCGCGGCCGAAAGCGATTCCCGCCAGAAGGCGTCGGCATCCTCCTCGCGAAGCGGGTGCATGAAACTGACCGAGCCACCATCGGCGACCGTCTCGATCAGCATTGCGCGAAGCGCGCTTCGAACGACCGGTGTGTCCGATAGGGATGCAATTCGAATCGCGGACATTCTCAACTCCGGGCAAGCGCCACGACATAGACGCAGGGTGCGTCCGACTCGTTGGCAAAGGTGGTGTCGATCGGTGGGCCGAAGCCGAGGCAGTCGCCGGGGCCGAGGACGTGGCGTTCCGCGCCTTCCGTGATGGTCAATTGCCCGCTCTGCACCCAGAGAAGCTGGCGGATGTGGATGTATGAGGAGGCCGGCAAGGTCACGCTGCGGTGCGCCGGCATCTCGACGGTCACCAACTCGATCGGATGATCCGGCCTGAGAAAGACCTGGCGCCGGACATAGCCCGTGTCCGGATCGCGCCAGACCGGCTGCTCGGCCGCCTTGGACAGGCGCTCCGACTGGGCCTCGGCTCGGAGCATCAAGCCGGCCAGCGTGAGATCGAACGCGCTTGCCAGCTTGACCAGGATGACCGCCGTCGGGCTGACCTCGGCGCGCTCGATCTTACTGATGGTGGCCTTTGACACTCCCGAGCGCTCGGCGAGGTCGGCCAGCGACCAGCCGCGGCTGTCCCGTTCCAGCAGGAGGCGGCGCGCCAGTCGCTGGCTGAAGTCGTCTATTATTTGATCCATATGTCTCCAATAGTAGAAAATCGATGGCCGGGCAAGCCTCGACAACGGGGCGACGCGGCAGCGCTTGTGCGAAGCGCGGCCGCGATTATCTGCGGGGTGGCGTTGCTCGACATGATCGTGTAACACCGCGCAAATTTCCGAATAGCCCGCGAAGCTCTCGCGATCCCGGCCTCCGGTCGGGGCCTGCGAGGGCTTGTGACGGAAGGTCACCATGCAGACTGTCTTGATCGTCATCCACCTCATGATCGTCGCCGTCCTGATCGGCGCGGTGCTGTTGCAGAAGTCCGAAGGCGGCGGCCTCGGCATGGGCGGCGGCGCCGGCTTCATGTCGAGCCGCGGTACCGCAAACCTGCTGACGCGGACCACGGCGATTTTGGCGGTTGGCTTCTTCCTGACGAGCCTGCTGCTGACCTGGCTGGCTGGCTACGATCGCAAGCCGACCTCGATTCTCGGCACCTTGCCTGGGCAGACCCAGTCAGGCGGTGCGACCCCGGTGGCGCCGACCGGGGGCGGCGTGCTCGACCAGCTCAAGAAGGCCGACGAGCAGCAGGCTCCCGCGGCTCCGGCTGCGCCGCAGGCACCGCAATCGCAATAACGCGGATAAGCCATGCAGGAACGCAATTGGCGTCCTGCGTCATGAGGCGGTCTCAAGTTACTGAGACCATTCAGATTTTGAAGTAACCCACAGGCCCGCGACAGCGTTGCGGGCTGCAAGCGATTCGTTTTGGCGAATCGAGCGCGCGGCATTAAAGGTAGGGTCCCATGGCGCGGTACATCTTCATCACCGGCGGCGTGGTTTCCTCGCTCGGAAAGGGTCTGGCTTCAGCCGCGTTAGGCGCGCTGCTGCAGGCCCGCGGCTACAAGGTCCGGCTTCGCAAGCTCGACCCCTATCTCAACCTCGATCCAGGCACGATGTCGCCGTATCAGCACGGCGAAGTGTTCGTGACCGATGATGGCGCCGAGACCGATCTCGATCTCGGACATTACGAACGCTTCACCGGCCGACCGGCGACCAAGGCCGACAACATCACCACGGGCCGGATCTACCAGGACATCCTGACCAAGGAGCGGCGCGGCGACTATCTCGGTGCGACCATCCAGGTCGTCCCGCACGTGACGAACGCGATCAAGGATTTCGTCCTGTCCGGGAATGACGAGTACGATTTCGTGCTGGTCGAGATCGGCGGCACCGTCGGCGACATCGAGGGCCTGCCGTTCTTCGAGGCGATCCGGCAGCTCGGCAATGAGCTGCCGCGCCATCACGCGATCTACATCCACCTCACGCTGCTGCCCTACATCCCGAGCGCCGGCGAGTTGAAGACCAAGCCGACGCAGCATTCGGTCAAGGAGCTGCGCTCGATCGGCATCCAGCCTGACATCCTGTTGTGTCGCACCGACCGCCCGATCCCGAAGGAGGAACGGCGCAAGCTCGGCCTGTTCTGCAACGTGCGAGAAAGCGCCGTCATCGAGGCGCGTGACGTCGACAACATCTATGCCGTGCCGGAGGCCTATCATGCCGCCGGCCTCGACGACGAGGTGCTGGCCGCGTTCGGCATCGAGCCGCGGGTGCCGCCGGCGCTTTCGAGCTGGCACACGATCAACGAGCGCGTTCGCAATCCGGAAGGCGACGTCACGATCGCGATCGTCGGCAAGTACACCGGCATGAAGGATGCCTACAAGTCGCTGATCGAGGCGCTGTCGCATGGCGGCATCGCCAACAAGGTCCGCGTCAAGCTCGACTGGATCGAGAGCGAGGTGTTCGAGAACGAGGACCCCGCGCCATTCCTCGAGCACGTCAACGGCATCCTGGTGCCCGGCGGCTTCGGCCAGCGCGGCGCCGAGGGCAAGATCCGCGCGGCGCAATTCGCGCGGGAGCGCGACGTGCCGTATTTCGGCATCTGCTTCGGCATGCAGATGGCGGTCATCGAGGCGGCGCGCAATCTCGTCGGGATCGCCGAGGCCAATTCGACCGAGTTCGGTCCGACGCCGGAGCCGCTGGTCGGTCTGATGACGGAATGGCTGCGTGGCAATGAGCTGGAGAAGCGCTCCAAGAGCGGCGATCTGGGCGGCACGATGCGGCTCGGCGCCTATCCTGCTGCGCTCAAGCGCGGCAGCCGCGTCTCCGAGGTGTATGGCGGCGCCACCGAGATCTCCGAGCGCCATCGCCACCGCTACGAGGTCAACACCGCCTACAAGGACCGGCTCGAGCAGCACGGTCTGAAGTTCTCCGGCCTGTCGCCGGACGGCGTGCTGCCGGAGATCGTGGAATACGAGGACCATCCGTGGTTCATCGGCGTCCAGTTCCACCCCGAGCTGAAGTCGCGCCCGTTCGAGCCGCACCCGCTGTTCGCGTCGTTCATTCAGGCCGCAGTGGTGCAGTCGCGACTGGTGTAACGGGCTCGTGGTGCCAAGTCCCGTCATTGCGAGCGGAGCGAAGCAATCCAGAGTCGCGGGCGGGACTCTGGGTTGCTTCGTCGCTGACGCTCCTCGCAATGACGGCCGAGGCGCGCAACGCGACCTTTGACGGCCGCGACGATTGTTGCGACAACGCTCCCCGATCGCGCGAAGCCAGAAAAGATCAGGGAGGATCAGATGATCTACGAGAGCCGCATCTATCGCTGCATTCCGGGCCGGCTGCCGGCGCTGCTGAAGCGTTTCGAAAACACGACGCTGAAGCTGTGGGAGAAGCACGGCATCCGCCCCGTGGGCTTCTTCACGACCCTGATCGGCGAATCCAACCAGGACCTCACCTATTTCATCGCCTGGGAATCGCTCGCCGAGCGCGAGACCAAGTGGACCAAGTTCATGACCGATCCCGACTGGATCTCGGCGCGTGCCAAGAGCGAGGAGGAAGGCCAGATCGTTGCCAACATCACCAGCCAGTTCCTGGTGCCGACGGCGTTCTCGGCGTTGAAATAGAGCCCGGGGAGGGGCTGGGATGACCGATCCCCGCAACCCTGCTATTCGCAGGCAAACGCCGGTTGATCCGGCAGCCGGCGCTGGGCCATGGTCGCGCGCTCTCATGAGGATGATGTCGTGAACGCTTCGATCTCTGCCGCGCCGGTCGTCAGCCTCGGCTCCGTCAAGTTTGGCAACCACCTGCCGCTCGCCGTGATCGCCGGCCCATGCCAGCTCGAGAGCCGCGCCCATGCGCTCGAGGTCGCCTCGGCGCTGAAGGAGATCGCGGCGCGGCTGAACATCGGCCTCGTCTACAAGACCTCGTTCGACAAGGCCAACCGCACCTCCGCCTCGGCGGCCCGCGGGCTGGGGCTTTCGCAATCGCTGCCGATCTTCGCCGAGATCCGCTCCTCGCTCGGCCTGCCGGTGCTGACCGACGTGCATGACGCCAGCCAGTGCGCCGAGGTGGCGCAGGCCGTCGACGTGCTGCAGATCCCGGCCTTCCTGTGCCGGCAGACCGACCTGCTGCTCGCGGCCGCGGCGACGGGCAAGGTCGTCAACGTCAAGAAGGGCCAGTTCCTGGCGCCCTGGGACATGGCCAATGTGGTGGCCAAGATCACGAGCTCCGGCAATCCAAACGTGCTGGTCACCGAGCGCGGCGTCTCGTTCGGCTACAACACGCTGGTCTCCGACATGCGGTCGCTGCCGATCATGGCGCGCACGACCGGCGCACCGGTCATCTTCGATGCGACCCACTCCGTGCAGCAGCCGGGCGGCAAGGGCACGTCCTCGGGCGGCGAGCGCGAGTTCGTGCCGGTGCTGGCACGCGCGGCGGTGGCCGTCGGCGTCGCCGGTGTGTTCATCGAGACCCATCCCGATCCCGATCATGCGCCCTCCGACGGGCCGAACATGGTCCCGCTCGCGCAGTTCGAGGGGCTGCTGCGAACGCTGATGGCGTTCGATGCACTCGCCAAGGCGCCGTCGGCGGACGCCGGGCGCTGATGCACCAGACCGCCGCCAAGCCCGCGGGGAAGTTTCCACCGGCCGTGAACATCATCGCGCTGGCGGGCTTCTCGGCGGCGCTGTCGACGCGGGCGCTCGATCCGGTGCTGCCGCATGTCGCCGAGGATTTCGCAATCAGCATCACGACCGCGGCCGGCATCGCCGCGGGCTATGCGCTGATCTACGCGCTGATCCAGCCGGCGATCGGCGCCGCCGCCGATCTGTTCGGCAAGGCGCGGCTGATGACGCTGTGCCTGGCGCTGCTCGGCATCGCCAGCATCCTCGGTGCGCTCGCCACCTCGTTTCCGCTGCTGTTCGCGACGCGCATCCTCGCCGGCATCGCCTCGGGCGGCGTGTTTCCGGTGGCGCTCGGGCTGACCAGCGATCTCGTCGCGCCCGACAAGCGGCAGGTCGCGATCGGCCGCACGCTCGCGGGCTCGATGGCGGGCAATCTGCTCGGCGCGACGGCATCCGGCATCATCGGCGATTTCATCGGCTGGCGTGGCGTGCTCGCGATCCTCGGCGCGCTCGGGCTGATCGCCTCCTTCGCGGTGGCGGCAGGCTTTCGCGGCGCCAAGGTCACGCATGCGCCGACCACCGATCTCGCCGCGCTGAGGAAGGGCTACCGCACCATCTTCACCAACCCCAATTCGCGCTTCTGCTTCTCGGCGGTGTTCGTCGAAGGCTGCTGCGTGTTCGGGCTGTTTCCGTTCATCGCCTCGTTCCTGTTCGATCTCGGCGAGACCTCGCTGTCGATCGCGGGCATCGTCATCG
Source organism: Bradyrhizobium sp. SZCCHNRI1029 (assembly GCF_032487555.1). Taxonomy (NCBI): domain Bacteria; kingdom Pseudomonadati; phylum Pseudomonadota; class Alphaproteobacteria; order Hyphomicrobiales; family Nitrobacteraceae; genus Bradyrhizobium; species Bradyrhizobium sp. SZCCHNRI1029. Next base: position 240,691 of record NZ_JAUEUK010000003.1, on the reverse strand, counting down.
CGGGCTTCGCGGTCGGCGGCCTGTTCTACACGTTCACGGTCTCGAACTTCCTGCCGCGGCTCGGCGTCAAGGGCATGATGATCACGGGCGCTGCCCTGGTCGGGCTGCAGCTTGCCGCGCTCGCCTTCGGTCCGGGCTGGAAGCTGCAGTTCGGCTGCATGCTGCTGATGGGCTGGGGCTTCTACATGATCCATGGCTGCCTGCAGGTGTTCGCCAGCGAGCTGTCGATCGGGGCGCGCGCGACCGCGATGTCGCTGCACTCGTTCTTCTTCTTCATGGGCCAGACGGTCGGCCCGATCGCCTATGGCTTCGGCTTGGTCCATGGCGGCAAGCAGCCGACGTTGCTGATCGCCGCCATCATGATGGTCGCGCTCGGCTTCGCCTGCGCCGCGCTGCTGCGGCAGCGGCCGCCGGCGGATGCGGCGGTCAGCTGACGGCCATGTCGGACACGGGCGCGGGCCCATTGCATCTGAAGACATGGTCCCGTCGCGGCAGCAACGCCTGCTCATTTGTTGCTCCGTCATGGCCGGGCTTGTGCCGGCCATCCACGTCGTTCGGCGCGCTGAGAAGGACGTGGATGCCCGGGCCTTCGCCGCGCCGAAGCGGCTTCGGCCGCGCAGGCGGGACAAGCCCGGGCATGACGACGTGGAGACGGGCGAGGGCAAAATGCCCATCGTTAGCTGCGATGGTCCTGAAGAAGTGCGGCGAGGGCGTTTCTCGCTCTCGATGCTGAAGAAGCGCGGCTGAGACATATCAGCGCTTTCGTTGGCCGCGGGACGCACCGCCGCCATCTCGCGGCGCGTCGGCGTCCGAGCTTTGCCTTGGGACATGCCCTCTTTCTGAAAAGAGGGCGCGGGGAATGCCGGGAGCTGGCCGCCCCCATGGCCCGCCTGCGGAAAAAAATGCAGGCGGCAGGAACCACAGGTTCAGCCGAGACATCCCGGCATTCCCCGCGCGATGGTTGGGCGGCTTATACGTACTCTCCCCGGGGACCGGGCTGTCTTGCCCCCGTAACCGGCGGATCATCACCACCGGCGTGACCTCAGCGTCGGGAGGCCAGGACCATACGATTTCGCCGGCGCATCAGGCTCGTTCGTCCGCATGACTGATCACGCTGCGAACCCGACACGCCCACCGCATCCCGCCTCAACGTCCGTGACGACCGCGAAGCGCCCCTCTGATCGAGACGGGACGACGATAGTCAATCACAAATTCCGATAAAGCGAAAGTGGAATATTTTTAGCGGGAGATCAGGACAAGGGGACCGCCTTGAAAGCGCGGCAAAAATCGGCTTTCAGGAGCAGCGGTTTGCTGGTCGCGAAGGATGGGAAAGCCGAGCGGGAGCGCACCCGTCGGGCGACTCAGGGGCGATGGATTGGCGGCCAGAGATTTATTCCGGGTGCGGTACAGGGCTGAGACCAAGCAGGGCCTGCTCAACTGAAAAGTACCAGGCTAGGTACATGAGTATCAGTGAAGCCGCACAAGCACAGGCTATCTGAACGTTCCCGGAAAAACGGGGCGAGTTCTTTCTGATTCCCACAAGGTAACCACATAGACCGCTGATGACTGCAAATCCCCATGTCGCGAAAGGTCCGTAGATGTGTGTCAAGTATTCGAGGTAAGTGACATAGACAGTGTCCCTGCTATGCGCGACGTGTATCAGGTGTGTGAACCCGAACTCTGGTTCAGGAACTGCCGGCCGATGGGACGCGGTCAGCTCGCATGCCAGGACGAAGCAGAATAGCCATCCACCAATGCCAATTCCGTAACAAAAAAGAACCAGTCTCTGGTACCAACGCCAGCTCACGACGCCGCTCTTTATTGTTGCGTTCTGATTTGACATCGGTCCCTCGATCAACACTTACCTATCACACCCCAGAGACCGCCGGGATACGACAACGTCCTCCAGGCTTCATGATACGCTCCGCGCTCGTCCTCTGGGGTCATCATCATTTCTTTCAACCCCCGTTTCGGCCTTTTATTGGATCCTTGCTTGCGGCTGGAAGGATCACCGCAATGAGCAGATCGTCGGCAACAGCACGGCATCGAGGACGGACGCGATGTTGAGTACGTTCCAGGTCCTGTGTCCAGCTGCCTACAAGGCGAAGTTCGACGGCTATTTCGTTTATAGAGACGCGGGTAGATGCCGCGAAATGTTGGATGCTCCGCCTTTGCGGAGCATGACCGCGTTGCGGGCTTTGGGGATGGCGAAAGCTCAACCCATCACCGCTCGCCGTTTCCAAGGAAGCGGTCGTCTCGTCGACGTGCCTCACAAGGTGTCGATCAGTCGCGGACCGTCATTCCAGGGCAATCGTCGATGCGCAGGCGCGAAGCGGCTACGCGTTGACGATCGAACCCGGAATCTCGAGATTGCGAGGAACGGACGCAAGACAAATATCGAGCTTCCGGGTTCAAGGCCTGCGGCCTTGCCCCGGAATGATGGTGGTTGTGACCGGTGGCCGAGCGATGGATCCGCTCAGCCCCGCCCGCGATATGGCGCGACGCCCTGTTCGGGCACCCACAGCCCCTTCGGCAGCTTCCCCGTCTGCCAGAACACGTCGATCGGGATGCCGCCGCGGGGGTACCAGTAGCCGCCGATGCGCAGCCATTTCGGCTTGAGCTCCGTGGCCAGGCGCTTGCCGATCGCCACGGTGCAGTCCTCGTGGAACGCGCCATGGTTGCGGAAGCTCGCCAAATAGAGTTTGAGCGACTTGGATTCGACCAGCCACGGGCCGGGGGCATAGTCGATCACGAGATGCGCGAAATCCGGCTGGCCCGTCACCGGGCATAGCGAGGTGAACTCCGGCACCGTGAAGCGGGCCAGATAATCGGTGTCCTTCTGCGGGTTGGGAACGCGGTCGAGCGTCGCTGCATCCGGGCTGTCCGGCGCCGCCACCTCTCGGCCCAGCTGAAGGCCGGCCGATGTCGGGGATGTGTTGGGTCTTTTCGCCATGTGTCGTGTCACCTGCCGCAGTGGCGCCCGTTTAGCCAATCGGGGCGCCCCCGTCACCCGCTTCGTGATTTGGTCGTGACTTGATTTCAACGCCACTTGGCCTTTTCGCGCTCGCGGGCTTGCGGTAGAAGCAGCGCAACAACGCCCACCTAGAAACGCTCGCGAGAGGACCTCATGACCGCCATCGTCGACATCATCGGCCGCGAAATCCTGGACAGCCGCGGCAATCCCACGGTCGAGGTCGACGTCGTGCTGGAGGATGGCTCGGTCGGCCGCGCTGCCGTGCCGTCCGGCGCTTCCACGGGCGCCCACGAGGCGGTCGAGCTGCGCGACGGCGACAAGCACCGCTATCTCGGCAAGGGCGTGCTGAAGGCCGTCGAAGCCATCAACGACGAGGTCTATGAGGCGCTCAGCGACATGTCGGTGCAGGACCAGGTCCAGATCGACCAGATCCTGATCGAGCTCGACGGCACCGAGAACAAGAGCCGGATCGGCGCCAACGCGATTCTCGGCGTCTCGCTCGCCTGCGCCAAGGCGGCGGCGATCTCCTACGACATGCCGCTGTATCGCTATGTCGGCGGCACCTCGGCCCGCACCCTGCCGGTGCCGATGATGAACATCGTCAATGGCGGCGTCCACGCCGACAATCCGATCGATTTCCAGGAGTTCATGATCATGCCGGTGGGCGCGCCGAGCTTCGCGGAGGCGCTGCGCTGCGGCTCGGAGATCTTCCACACGCTCAAGGCCGAGCTGAAGAAGGCCGGTCACAACACCAATGTCGGCGACGAGGGTGGCTTCGCGCCGAACCTGCCGTCGGCGGACGCAGCCCTCGACTTCGTCATGAGCGCGATCGGCAAGGCCGGCTACACCGCCGGCGAGGACGTGATGCTGGCGCTCGACTGCGCCGCGACCGAGTTCTTCAAGGACGGCAAGTACGTCTACGAGGGCGAGAACACGTCGCGCTCGCGCTCCGAGCAGGCCAAGTACCTTGCGGATCTGGTCGCCCGCTACCCGATCGCCTCGATCGAGGACGGCATGTCGGAGGACGACATGGACGGCTGGAAGGAGCTGACCGACCTGATCGGCCACAAGTGCCAGCTCGTCGGCGACGACCTGTTCGTCACCAACGTCAACCGTCTCGCCGACGGCATCCGCAACGGCCGCGCCAATTCGATCCTGATCAAGGTCAACCAGATCGGCACGCTCACCGAGACGCTGGCCGCGGTCGAGATGGCCTACAAGGCCGGCTACACCGCCGTGATGTCGCACCGCTCCGGCGAGACCGAGGATTCCACGATCGCCGATCTCGCGGTCGCCACCAATTGCGGACAGATCAAGACCGGCTCGTTGGCGCGCGCCGACCGCACCGCCAAGTACAACCAGCTGCTGCGCATCGAGCAGGAGCTGGATGCGCAGGCCAAATATGCGGGCAGGGCGGCGCTGAAGGCGCTGGCCTGAGTCTGGACAAGCTAACCAAAGAAAAAAGGGAGGCGCGCATGGGTGTCGAGACACAGGGCCTGCAACTGCGGACGTTGATCAAGCGCAGCGGCGAGCTCGAGCTCTCGCTGGTCGACGTGCCGACCCCGGAGCCCGGACCGGACGAGGTCGTGGTCCGGATCGAGGCGGCGCCGATCAATCCGTCCGATCTCGGCCTCCTCGTCGGCGCGGCCGATCTGTCGACCCTGCAGGCGTCCGGCACCAAGGAGCGGCGCGTGATCACGGCCAAGGTGCCGGAGGCGGGGATGCGGGCGATGGCCGGCCGGCTCGACGAGTCCTTGGCCGTCGGCAACGAGGGCGCGGGCGTGGTGGTCAAGACCGGCTCCTCGGATGCCGCCAAGGCGCTGATGGGCCGCACGGTCGCCGCCATCGGCGGCGCGATGTACAGCCAGTATCGCTGCCTGAAGGTTTCCGAGTGCATGCCGCTGCCGGCCGGCACCACGCCGGCCGAGGGCGCCTCCTGCTTCGTCAATCCGCTGACCTCGCTCGGCATGACCGAGACGATGCGGCGTGAGGGCCATACCGCGCTGGTGCATACCGCGGCCGCGTCCAACCTCGGGCAGATGCTCAACAAGATCTGCCTCAAGGACGGCATCCCGCTCGTCAACATCGTGCGCAGCGCTGATCAGGCCGAGTTGTTGCGCGGCCTCGGCGCCAAATACATCGTGGATTCGACGGCGCCGACTTTCATGGACGACCTGATCGCGGCGCTGGTCGAGACCGGCGCGACCATCGCCTTCGATGCGATCGGCGGCGGCAAGCTCGCCGGCCAGATCCTCAACGCGATGGAAGCTGCGATCAACAAGTCCGGCAAGCATCCCTACAGCCGCTATGGCTCGAACGTGCACAAGCAGGTCTACATCTACGGCAGCCTGGACACGCGCCCGACCGAGATCACGCGCGGCTTCGGCATGACCTGGAGCGTCGGCGGCTGGCTGCTGTTTCCGTTCCTGATGAAGATCGGCAAGGCGGATACCGAGCGGCTGCGCCAGCGCGTCGTCGACGAGCTGAAGACGACCTTTGCGAGCCACTACACCAAGGTCGTTTCCTTGTCCGAGGCGCTCGATCCGGCCAACCTTGCCGTGTACGCCAAACGGGCCACCGGCGAAAAATTCCTCATCGACCCCAACAAAGAGAAGTGACCTAACGTCGCTCCTCGGACGTTGCTGACGGGCTTGCGTTTGGCCCGCATGCGGAGACAATCCGCCCCGTTTGTCTGGGGGCGGTGTCAGCCGCATGGAGCACTGAGGAGAGATTTGTCATGACCCGATTGGATCGCCGTCGATTTCTGGCCGGTGCGGCCCTCGCCGGGGCTGCAACCGCTTTGCCGCCGCTGGCCGGACGGGCACGCGCAGCGGTTGCACCCGCCGGCGCGCAGGCGCCCGGCTTCTATCGCTACAAGGTCGGCGACTATGAATGCACCTCCGTCAATGACGGCGCGCGCACCTTCCCGATGCCCGACACGTTCGTCGTCAACACGGCGAAGGACGACGCGCTCGCGGCTGCCGAAAGCGCCTACATGCCGAAGGGCATGATCACGATCCCCTTCAATCCGCAGCTGATCAACACCGGCTCCAAGCTGGTCCTGATCGACACCGGCAACGGCGCTGGCGCCTTCGAGGCCAGCAAGGGCGCGGTTGGCCGCACGCTGCAGAACCTCGCTGCCGCCGGCGTCGATCCGAAGAGCATCGACGTCGTCGTGCTCTCCCACATGCATGGGGACCACATCAACGGCCTCAAGCTCGCGGACGGCTCGCTGGCGTTCCCGAACGCCGAGCTGAAGGTGCCGGCCAAGGAGTGGGCGTTCTGGAATAGCGACGAGAACGCCGCCAAGGCGCAGACCGACTTGATGAAGGGCAACTTCGCCAACTTCAAGAAGGTGTTCGGCGGGCTCGAGAGCAATGTCACTCAGTACGAGTGGGACAAGGAGGTCGCGCCCGGCATCACCGCGCTCGGCACGCCCGGTCACACGCCGGGACACACCTCATTCGCGGTCGCTTCCGGCAACGCCAGGGTCCTGATCCAGGCCGACGTCACCAACGTCCCCGAGCTGTTCCTGCGCAACCCCGACTGGCACGTGATGTTCGACACCGATGCCGAGATGGCGCAGGCCACGCGGCACAGGTTCTACGACATGGCCGCCGCCGAGAAGGCCAAGGTGATCGGCTTCCACTTCTCGTTCCCGTCGGTGGGCTATGTCGAGAAGGACGGCGCCAAGTACCGGCTGATTCCGGCGCCGTGGAATCCGGTGATCTGATTATCGGTTAGCATCATTGCGAGGAGCCCCCGGGTCTCGCCTCCGGCGAGCCCGAGGACAGGCTCCGCGACGAAGCAATCCAGAGTCCCAACCGAGCCCTGGATTGCTTCGCTTCGCTCGCAATGACGGAGGAGAGAGGGGGCCGCCTTCGGGCGGCCTGAGCGTTTTTGCATATGCGAAATGCCGGGCTTTCCGCGCCTGTTGCGAACCCCTATGTCGAGCACCTCGGAAATCCCGCAGGATTCGTATGTCGACCGATCCCTCTCCCTCCAACGCCGATCTCTCCAACTGGCGCACTGCGCCGTTCAGCCGCTGGGCCTTTCACAACATCCGCGCGATCCTGCCGGTCGCCGACATCGAGAGCGCGCCGGGCAGCGCCTGGACGCTGCCGTCGAGCCTCGTGTCGTTCGACGATTTCAGCGTGCGGCTGCCCAAGGGCGGCACGCTCGATCTCGACGGTTTCCTGAAGGCGACGGCGACCGACGGGCTCCTGATCCTGCAGGACGGCCGCATCGTCTTCGAAATGTATGATGGCGGCACCGACCGCGACACGCCGCACATCCTGATGTCGGCGACCAAGTCGATCACCGGCCTCATGGCCGGCATCCTGGCCGGCCGCGGCGAGATCGATGTCGACGCCGAGGTCACGCGCTATGTGCCGGAAGTGGCCGCCACGGCCTATCGCGGCGCCACGATCCGGCAGCTGCTCGACATGCGTGCGGGCGTCGTGTTCGATGGTGCCGGCCTGCAGGCCTATGCCGACGCCGCGGGCTGGGAGCCGGTCGCGCCGGGCACGAGGCCAAACCTGCACGATTTCTTTGCGACGATGCGCGCTCAGGCGGCGCCGCATGGCGGCGCCTTCAGCTACGTCTCGTCCAACACCGATCTGCTGGGATGGGCGATCGAGCGCGCCACCGGCCGCAGCTTCGCGAGCCTCGCCGGCAGCCTGCTGTGGAAGCCGATGGGGGCGAGCGGCGAGGCCTTCATCACCCTCGACCGCAACGGCGCGCCGCGCTGCACCGGCGGCTTCTGCGCCACCTTGCGCGACGTCGCCCGGCTCGGCCAGCTCCTGCTGTCAGGCGGGCGGCGGGGCTCTCACACGATCATTCCCGAAGGTTGGATCGACGACATCAGGCACAATGGCGATGTGCAGGCCTGGCGCGACGGCCAATGGCGCGACAGTTTTGTCCCGATCAGCCGCAACATGCACTATCGCAGCGGCTGGTACGTCACAAACGACGCGCCGCAGCTGATGTTCGCGATGGGCATTCACGGCCAGAACCTGTTCGTCGATGCCGCCAACGGCATCGTGATCGCCAAGGTCTCGTCATGGGCGCAGCCGGTCGACGGGCAGGCGATCTGGCTCACGCATCAGGCGGTGGCGGAATTCACGCGCTGTCTCAAGGGGACCGGCTGAGCTCCACGACGCGGGCAAGGGGGCGGGAACACTCGGGCGTTGCTTGCGATGAAACGCAGTGTTTCGCGTGAGGATGGTCCATGCACTTGCATGTTCCTGCTCGCGCGCCTTAAGTGCGCTCCACACCCCGCTCCTCAAAGGACTCCCCATGCCCGCACCTTATTCGATCGTCGCCCTCGTCGGCAGTCTCCGCAAGGAGAGCTTCACCCTGAAGATCGCCAATGCGCTCGCCAAGCTGGCGCCGGCCAGCCTGAAGATCGACGTGACCACGCTCAACGGCCTGTCGTTCTTCAACCAGGATCTCGAAGCCAATCCGCCGGCCGACTGGCTCGCCCTGCGGGAGAAGCTGAAGGCCTCGAACGGCGTCCTCATCTTGACGCCCGAATACAACCGCTCGATTCCCGGCGTGCTCAAGAATGCGATCGACGTCGCCTCGCGTCCCTATGGGCAGAGTTCGTTCCTGGGCAAGCCGGTCGGCCTCATCTCCAATTCGCCGGGCCCGCTCGGTGGCGTGGCGGCGGCCAAGCATCTGCAGAACATCATGCCTGGCATCTCCGGCCCGGTCATGGGACAGCCGGAAATCTACCTGAATGGCGTCGGCGACGCCTTCGACGCCCAGGGCGAGCTGGTCAAGGATTCGCTCAAGACGGTGTTGCAGCAATATCTGGATGCATTCGCCGCATTCGTGGCCAAGCAGAACGGCTGATCGCGTTCGCCGCCGCCGCGTCCACCTGCGGCGGTCGGCACTGCATGACGGGTATGATGCGGGCAGGGCGTTGACGCGCCTTGCCCGATCCGTTTCAAGGCGATGCCGGACCTGCGCAAGGATGCGCATTGCAAGGAAGCTCGATGGCCCATTCGTTCACACCCGCGTCGTCGTCGAGGCCGGGCCCGAACCAGCCGGATCTCGACTCGGAGGCCGTCTGGCAGGCGCGGATCGACCTTGCGGCCTGTTTCCGGATGGCGGCGCGGCACGGGTTCGAAGAGGGCATCTGCAACCACTTCTCGGCGCTGGTCCCCGGCTATGACGACCTCTTCATCGTCAATCCCTACGGCTACGCGTTCCGCGAACTGACGGCCTCGAAGCTCCTGGTGTGCGACTTCGACGGCAACGTCATTGCCGGCGACGGCCGCCCGGAGGCGACCGCCTTCTACATCCACGCCCGTATCCACAAGGCGCTGCCGCGCGCCAAGGTCGCGTTCCACACCCACATGCCCTACGCCACCGCGCTGTCGATGACCGAAGGCGACCCGCTGATCTTCGCCGGGCAGACGGCGCTGAAATTCTATGGGCGAACCGCGGTCGACGCGAACTACAACGGGCTGGCGCTCGACGCGCGGGAGGGGGATCGCATCGCCGGGGCTGTCGGTGATGCCGACATCGTCTTCATGAAGCATCATGGCGTCATGGTTCTGGCGCCGACCATCGCCGAAGCCTGGGACGATCTCTACTACCTCGAGCGCGCCTGCCAGGTGCAGTGCCTGGCGCTGTCGACCGGCCGCAAGGTGGTGCCGGTCGCGCCCGAGATCGCCGAGGCCGCCTATCGCCAGATGCGCGAAGGAGATGCGGAATCGGCTCGGTTGCACCTCGAGGCCGTCAAGCGCATGCTCGACCTCGAAGAGCCGGTCTACCGGAGCTGAGGACGGATCGTCTGGAGGCTGGTTCGATGTCCAAATTGGAGCTTTCTGCCGAGCAGCACGCAGCGCTGGATCGCCCCGTCTGGTCAGCCCTGACCACCGGGCACCGAGCGCTTGCGGAGGGCGCCGCGCATGCTCGTCGCTATCCGGCGGCGATTGCGCCATTTGCCGCCATGTCGGACGACAGCGATGCTGCGTGGTCTGAACTCGCCGACCTTGCCAACGAGGATGTCGTTGCGATCGTGACCCCTGCACCCCCGGGCGAGGTGCGTGGCCTTGACGCCCGGCTCAGAGCCAGCGTCCGCCAGATGGTTGCCGTCGGGGCGGTCGATCCCGTGGGGGATGCCGCGGTCGAGGTGCTGGACGAGCGCGACATCCCTGCGATGCTGGAGCTGACTGCACGGACCAAACCCGGTCCGTTCCTGGCCAGGACCCGCGAGCTGGGCCGCTACATCGGCATTCGTGACGGGGAGCGACTGGCCGCCATGGCCGGGGAGCGCATGCGCCTCGACGGGTTCACGGAAATCAGCGCGGTCTGTGTCCATCCGGACTATCGCGGCCTTGGCTATGCCCAGAGGCTCGTCACGGTCCTGATGACGGCCATCAGGGGCAGGGGCGAGACGCCGTTTCTCCACGTCATAGACGACAATCATGCCGCGATCGCGCTGTATGAGCGTCTCGGCTTCGTGTCGCGAGCCACCTTGTGTTTCACGGTGCTTCGGCAATCCGTCAGCCAGTGACGCGTGATGGGACCTTCGGAACGAAGCCGCGCGGCGTAGATTAGCAGATCCTTAACCAAGGCGCCCCATCTTCCGGCCCATGGTCTCCCGCGCGCGGCTCAAATCGTTCCTGACCGGGCTCGCCCTCTACACGATGGCGGCCGCCATCATCGGCTATTTCGGCATCAACGCCTATACCGGCCGCTACGGCCTGACCGCGCGTCAGGAGCTCGACCAGGAGATCATTGCGCTCACCTCCGAGCTCGCCCGGCTGAAGCAGGAGCGGGCGGAGGGTGAGAAGCGCGTGTCGCTGCTGCGCTCCGACCGGGTCGATCCCGACATGCTCGATGAGCGCGCCCGCTTCCAGCTCGGCTACGCTAACCCGCGTGATCTGATCCGGATCAATCGGCCGAACTGAGCGAGCCGGTCTCCGCGATGCATCCGTTGTGAGACTCGCCTCGCGTCTGCGTAACGAACGCAGGCACGACAAGCCCATGACGAGGAAGACCCGCGCTGCGCGCGGGCCTTCGACGATCGCTGATGGGCTGCCCCTTATGCGGCCCGCACGGTGGCGAGGAACTTGTGGACCTCGGCCTTCAGGCGGTTGCTGTCCTGGGACAGTGACTGCACAGCGTTGAGCACCTGGGACGAAGCCGTCCCCGTCTCGGTTGCTTCGCGCTGGACGTCGGCAACATTCGCGGAGACCTCTTTCGTACCGCTGGCGGCTTGCTGGATGTTGCGCGAGATTTCCTGGGTTGCGGCGCCCTGTTCTTCGACAGCGGCTGCGATGGTGGCGGCGATTTCCGACATCCGGCCGATCGTGTCGCCGATTTCCTTGATGGCGGTCACCGAATGCTGAGTGGCGGTCTGGATGGCGCCAATCTGCTGGCTGATCTCTCCCGTCGCCTTGGCAGTCTGCTCGGCGAGCGCCTTGACCTCCGAGGCGACAACGGCGAAGCCGCGACCGGCTTCACCCGCCCGCGCCGCCTCGATGGTGGCGTTCAAGGCCAGCAGGTTGGTCTGGCCGGCGATGGTGTTGATGAGCTCCACCACGTCGCCGATGCGAGCCGCCGCTTGCGACAATTCGCCCACGCGTTCATTGGTCTTGCGGGCCTGCTCAACGGCTTCACTGGCGATCGCCGAAGACTGCTGCACCTGTCGGCTGATCTCGTTCACGGAGGAGGACATTTCCTCGGTGGCGGCGGCGACCGACTGGACGTTGTTGGAGGCGGCGCCTGAGGCGCCGGCTACGACGGTGGCAAGACCCTTCGAGCGCTCGGCCGTTGCGCTGAGCGACTGGGCCGATGACTCCAGATCGGTCGCTGCCGACGACACCGTCTCGATGATCTGGCCGACCGCTGTCTCGAAATCGTTCGCAAGGCGCATCGTATCGATCTTGCGCTGCTCGGCCTGGCGTGCCTCCAGCTCGTTCTGCTCGGCCTCGAGCCGCTGGCGGGCGACGGCATTGACCTTGAACACCTCGACGGCACGGGCCATCTCGCCGACCTCGTCGCGCCGTTCCGAGTTCGGGATCTGCACAGCGAGATTCCCGTTCGCAAGCTCGGTCATCGTCCGGGTGATCGCTTGCAGCGGCCGGACCAGGCCGCGCGCGATCATCAGGGTCGCAACGCACAGCAGGGCGATCAGTCCGACGGCCCAGATCAGCGTCACCTTGACGGAGGCGTAGAACGCCTCGTCGAGATCGTCGACATACACGCCTGTGCCCACAACCCAGTTCCACGGATCGGCCTTCATGGTGTAGCCGAGCTTCGCCACCGGGACGCTGCTGCCGGCGCGCGCGAACATATAGCTGACGAAGCCGCCACCAGGCTGGGTCGAAGCCGCGATCAACTCGCGTACGAAGGGCAGACCATTGGCGTCCTTTTCGTTGAGCAGACCCTTGCCCTCCCAATCCGGCTTCGGGCCAAGCACGAGGTTCACGCCGTCCGGCTGGTAGACGAAGATGTAGTCGTTCTTGCCGAACCGAATGCCGCGGAGCACGGCCTTGGCGCGGTTCTGCGCCTCGTCCGCGGTCAGGGCCCCCTTCGCCGCCGCATCGGCAAAGCCCTTCACGATCGACACGGCAGATTGCACCTGTCCGACGACTGCGGCCTTACGCTCTTCGACCAGGGCTGTTCGGGTGGCCAGCAGCTGGCTGACCACGGCGACGATACAGACGCCGATGGATAACGCGACCAGAACCGCAAAGCGGCGAGGGATGGTGAGAACCATGTTCGTTCCTGTCAGAGGGCCCAGGCAGCCGGACAGTCCAGGCAGCCAGGGATTTTCGTTGAGTTGTTTGATTTCGTTGATGAATTCGGAAAAATTGTGCGCTGCGGAGGGTTTAGAATTGATTGATTCGAAGGCCCGTAGGAACACGGAGACCCCCTGCCGCTGCTCGGTCGGAATATCCGTTATGCCGATGTTCGATATGTCGGGTTTTTTGGTCGCTGTCGGCGTCGTCGAGATCCCAACGATGAGGGTGTCGTCGAGGGCGTCGCCGGCTTGGCCTCACGCGTCCCATCCGCTGAGATGGCTGCTCTTTTTTGTAGCGGCCTGCGGTCGGATTCCAAAAATGGTGGAATTGTATTTGCAATATTTCGTGTGCATTGCAGCGCGGCACGCCAAAGCCTTCGGACGCGCCACGCGGTCCTTTTACGTCTCCTGGAGTTGAGCTAGAGAGAGCTACTTTTTCTCTCATCCGGAATTGCCATGGCCGCACCGAAGAAGACCGCCGCAAAGGAACAAGGGCAGGACAGAGACAACGGCCCGCCGCCGGAATTCACCAGAGAACAGGAATTGGCTGCGCTTCGCGACATGCTGCTGATCCGCCGCTTTGAGGAAAAGGCCGGTCAGCTTTATGGCATGGGTGCGATCGGCGGCTTCTGCCATCTTTACATCGGCCAGGAAGCCGTCGTGGTCGGCATGCAGATGGCGCTGAAGCCGGGCGATCAGGTCATCACCGGCTATCGTGATCATGGCCACATGCTGGCCACCGGCATGGACGCCAAGGGCGTGATGGCCGAGCTCACCGGGCGCCGCGGTGGATACTCCAAGGGCAAGGGCGGCTCCATGCACATGTTCAGCATGGAGAAGAACTTCTTCGGCGGCCACGGCATCGTCGGCGCCCAGGTCTCGCTCGGCACCGGCCTTGCGCTCGCCAACCGCTACCGCGGCAACGACTCGGTCAGCGTCGCCTATTTCGGCGATGGCGCGGCCAACCAGGGGCAGGTCTATGAGAGCTTCAACATGGCGGAGCTCTGGAAGCTGCCGGTGATCTACGTCATCGAGAACAACCGCTATGCGATGGGCACGGCGGTGTCGCGCGCCTCGGCGCAGACCGACTTCTCCAAGCGCGGCATCTCCTTCAACATCCCGGGCGAGCAGGTCGACGGCATGGACGTCCGCGCCGTGAAGGCTGCGGGCGAGAAGGCCGTTGCCTGGTGCCGCGAGGGCAAGGGCCCGTACATTCTGGAAATGCAGACCTACCGCTATCGCGGCCACTCGATGTCGGACCCGGCGAAGTATCGCACCCGCGAGGAGGTGGAGAAGGTCCGTCACGACCAGGATCCGATCGAGCAGGTGCGCAACCGCCTGCTGGCGGCCAAGGTCAGCGAGCAGGATCTCAAGACGATCGATGCCGACGTGCGCAAGATCGTCAACGAGGCCGCCGATTTCGCGCAGGCCGATCCCGAGCCCGATGTCGCCGAGCTCTACACCGACGTTTACCGCTGAGCGCGCGCAAGCTGTTTCTCTGGAGCTGATATGCCTATTCAAGTTTTGATGCCTGCGCTGTCGCCCACGATGGAAAAGGGCAATCTCGCCAAATGGCTGAAGAAGGAAGGTGAGGCGATCAAGTCGGGTGACGTGATCGCCGAGATCGAGACCGACAAGGCCACGATGGAGGTCGAGGCGACCGACGAGGGCACGCTCGGCAAGATTCTGATCCCCGAAGGCACCGCCGACGTCGCGGTGAACACCCCGATCGCCACAATCCTCGCAGATGGTGAGACCGCCGCCGATCTCGGCAAGGCGGCAGCGCCGGCCGCTGAGATGAAGGCCGCGCAATCCGCGCCGCCATCCGAGCCGGCTACGACCATGCAGGCATCACCCGCGCCGACCGGCGTGGCTGCGCCGCAGAGCGTGGCCGAGCCCGATCCCGAGGTGCCCGCGGGCACCGAGATGGTGACGCAGACCATCCGCGAGGCGCTGCGCGACGCCATGGCCGAGGAGATGCGCCGCGACGGCGACGTCTTCATCATGGGCGAGGAGGTCGCCGAATATCAGGGCGCCTACAAGGTCACCCAGGGCCTGCTGCAGGAGTTCGGCGCCCGCCGCGTGATGGACACGCCGATCACCGAGCACGGTTTCGCCGGCATCGGCGTCGGTGCCGCGATGGCCGGCCTGAAGCCGATCGTCGAGTTCATGACCTTCAACTTCGCCATGCAGGCGATGGACCAGATCATCAACTCCGCGGCGAAGACGCTCTATATGTCCGGTGGCCAGATGGGCTGCTCGATCGTATTCCGTGGTCCGAACGGCGCCGCCGCCCGCGTTGCCGCGCAGCACAGCCAGGACTACGCGTCCTGGTACTCGCACGTGCCGGGCTTGAAGGTGATCGCGCCGTATTCCGCGGCGGACGCCAAGGGCCTGCTGAAGGCCGCGATCCGCGATCCGAACCCGGTGATCTTCCTCGAGAACGAGGTGCTCTACGGACACTCCGGCGAGGTGCCGAAGCTCGACGACTACGTGATCCCGATCGGCAAGGCGCGCATCGCCCGCAGCGGCAAGGACGTCACCATCATCTCGTGGTCGAACGGCATGACCTACGCGCTGAAGGCCGCCGATGAGCTTGCCAAGGAGGGCATCGAGGCCGAGGTGATCGACCTGCGCACGCTGCGTCCGATGGACACCGAGACCATCGTCGCCTCGGTCAAGAAGACCGGCCGCGCGGTGACGGTGGAGGAGGGCTGGCAGCAGAGCGGCGTCGGCGCCGAGATCGCCGCGCGCATCATGGAGCACGCCTTCGACTATCTCGATGCCCCAGTCGCGCGCGTGTCCGGCAAGGACGTGCCGATGCCGTATGCGGCGAATCTCGAGAAGCTCGCGCTGCCCTCGGCCGCGGAGGTCGTTCAGGCCGCCAAATCCGTCTGCTACCGGTAAGCCGTCGAGGACGCCCAGATGGCCGGACCCAAGGAGCAGCCGCTGCCGCCCGATGTAATCGGCCGCGAGGACGCCACCGAAGTGTTGCGCGCCTTCGTGCTCGATGGCGGGCTCTCGATCGCCTTCCAGCGCGCGTTCGAGGAGCCCGACGTGTGGGGGCTGCTCCTGGTCGACGTCGCCCGTCATGCTGCGCGCGCCTATGCGCGCGAGAGCGATTATTCCGAAGACGAGGCGCTGCAGCGCATCGTCGAGATGTTCGAAGCCGAGCTGGCTCGGCCGACCGATACGGGCACCACCAGCCCCAGGTCGAAACAAGGTCACTGATCATGCCGATCAACATTCTCATGCCCGCGCTGTCGCCGACGATGGAGAAGGGCAACCTCGCCCGTTGGCTCAAGAAGGAAGGCGACCAGGTCAAGTCAGGCGAGGTCATCGCCGAGATCGAGACCGACAAGGCCACGATGGAAGTCGAGGCGGTCGACGAAGGCACCCTCGCCAAGATCCTGGTGCCGGAAGGCACGCAGGACGTGCCCGTGAACGACGTGATCGCGGTGCTCGCCGGCGAGGGCGAGGACGTCAAGGCCGCCGGCAGCGCACCGGCTGCGGCAGCTCCCAAGCCCGAGGCCAAGCCCATCGCATCGGCGGCTCCCGCTGCGACGGCTGCACCGGCCGCGGCGCCCGCGCCGAAGTCGGCTACGGCTCCTGCGCCAGCCGCGCCTGCGGCGGCCCCTCAGGTCAACGGTCATGCGCGCATCTTCTCGTCGCCATTGGCGCGACGTCTCGCCAAGGATGCCGGCATCGATCTCGGCCGCATCACCGGCACCGGCCCGCACGGCCGCGTCGTTGCGCGCGACGTCGAGGACGCCAAGTCCGGCAAGGGCCTGAAGGCCGCGCCGTCGGCGGCACCTGCCGCGACAGGCGCGCCCGCGCTGGCGCCGTCGATGTCGGACAAGCAGATCCTGGCGCTGTTCGAGCCCGGCTCCTACGAGGTCATCCCGCACGACGGCATGCGCCGCACCATCGCGCAGCGCCTCACGGCGTCGGTGCAGAACGTCCCGCACTTCTATCTCACGATCGACTGCGACATCGGCAAGCTCCTGGCTGCGCGCGAGGAGATCAATGCGGCGGCTCCCAAGGACAAGGAGAAGAAGCCGCTCTACAAGCTCAGCGTGAACGATTTCGTCATCAAGGCGATGGCGGTGGCGCTGCAGAAGATCCCGAACTGCAACGTCAGCTGGACCGAAGGCGGCATGGTCAAGCACAAGCATTCCGACGTCGGTGTCGCCGTCGCAATGCCCGGCGGACTGATCACGCCGATCATCCGCAAGGCCGAGACCAAGACGCTATCGGCGATCTCCAGCGAGATGAAGGACTTTGCCGCGCGCGCCCGCTCGCGCAAGCTGAAGCCGGAGGAATATCAGGGCGGCACCACGGCCGTCTCCAACCTCGGCATGTACGGCATCAACCACTTCACCGCCGTGATCAATCCGCCGCATGCGACGATCCTCGCGGTTGGCACCTCGGAAGAACGCCCCGTGGTGCGCAACGGCAAGATCGAGATCGCGAGCATGATGAGCGTGACCCTGTCGTGCGATCACCGCGCGATCGACGGCGCGCTCGGCGCCGAGCTGATCGGCGCCTTCAAGCAGCTGATCGAGAATCCCGTGATGATGATGGTGTGATCTTGCTTTCCGGAGCGGGATGGCAAACGGGGCCAACGCATGCGCATCAGAACGCGATGGCCCTGGATCACGGCGCTGGCGAGCGCCGCGCTGTTCGCCAATCCGCTCGGGATCGACGTCATCCATTCTGCCTTCTTCTCCGGCGAGGCGCTGTCGCGCGGCATCTGGGCGCCGATCGCGCTCGCCGGATTCGCTATCTGCACCCTGCTGATGCTCCTGGAAGCCGTCATGCGAGCCATGATGGCGACGCTCCGTCCGCAGCCCCACCGTCTGATTTCCGACTGCTTAAGTTGAATGGGAGCCGTCATGGCCGACACATCCTTCGACATCATCATCATCGGGTCCGGCCCGGGCGGCTACGTCGCCGCGATCCGCGCCGCCCAGCTCGGCTTCAAGACCGCGATCATCGAGAAGTCCTACCTCGGCGGCATCTGCCTGAACTGGGGCTGCATTCCGACCAAGGCGCTGCTGCGCTCGGCCGAGATCTATCACTACATGCAGCATGCCAAGGACTATGGCCTGTCGGCGGAGAAGATCTCCTACGATCCGAAGGCGGTTGTGCAGCGCTCGCGCGGCGTCTCGAAGCGCCTCAATGACGGCGTCGGCTTCCTGATGAAGAAGAACAAGGTCCAGGTGATCTGGGGCAAGGCTGCGATCGACGCGCCCGGCAAGATCACGGTGACCAAATCCGACGTCGAGGCGCCCAAGGGCGCGCTGGGCGAGGGGACCTATCAGGCGAAGCACATCATCGTTGCCACCGGCGCGCGGCCGCGCGTGCTGCCGGGGCTCGAGCCGGACAAGAAGCTGGTCTGGACCTATTTCGAGGCGATGGTTCCTGACAAGATGCCGAAGTCGCTGTTGGTGGTCGGCTCTGGCGCGATCGGCATCGAGTTCGCGTCGTTCTTCCGCACCATGGGCTCCGAGGTGACGGTGGTCGAGGTGCTGCCGCAGATCCTGCCCGTCGAGGACGCCGAGATCGCCGGCCTCGCGCGCAAGCAGCTGGAGAAGCAGGGCCTCAAGATCATGACCGGGGCCAAGGTCACCAAGCTCGACAAGAAGAGCGACAGCGTGGTCGCCACGATCGACGACGGCAAGGGCAAGATCGAGGCGGTCGAGTTCGATCGCGTGATCTCGGCCGTCGGCGTGGTCGGCAACATCGAGAATCTCGGGCTGGAGAAGCTCGGGGTGAAGACCGATCGTGGCTGCATCGTCATCGACGGCTACGGCAAGACCAACGTGCCCGGCATCTACGCCATCGGTGACGTCGCCGGTCCCCCGATGCTGGCGCACAAGGCCGAGCATGAGGGCGTGGTCTGCATCGAGGCGATCAAGGGCCTGCATCCGCACGCGATGGACAAGAACCTCATTCCGGGCTGCACCTATTGCCATCCGCAGGTCGCCTCCGTCGGCCTCACCGAGGCCAAGGCCAAGGAGCAGGGCCGCGACGTCAGAGTCGGCCGCTTCCCCTTCGTCGGCAACGGCAAGGCAATTGCGCTCGGCGAGGACCAGGGCCTGGTCAAGGTGATCTTCGACAAGAAGACCGGACAACTGATCGGCGCCCACATGGTCGGCGCCGAGGTCACCGAGCTGATCCAGGGCTATGTCGTGGCGATGAACCTCGAGACGACAGAGGAAGAGCTGATGCACACGGTCTTCCCGCATCCGACCCTGTCGGAGATGATGAAGGAAGCCGTGCTCGACGCCTACGGCCGCGTGCTGAACATGTAGCTCCGTCCCCGCTCGTCATGCGCGGGCTTGACCCGCGCATCCATCGCGCTTCGGGAAACGTTGCGAAGCGGATGGATTGCCGGGTCAAGCCCGGCAATGACGACAGCAGCCAGAAAGTCACTGCCGTGAAATCCAGCGACAATCTCACCATCGAACGTCCGACCTTCGTCACCCATCTCGAATGCGCGATGGAAGGCGATCACTATCCGGCGGATCAGGTCCACAACCTCTCCAAGGCCGGCAAGCCGCTGCTGGTGCGCTACGATCTCGCAGGCGTGAAGCGGGCGCTCACGAAGGACGCGCTGGCGCAGCGTCCGGCCGACATGTGGCGCTATCGCGAACTGCTGCCGGTGCGCAAATGCCAGGACATCGTCAGCCTCGGCGAAGTCATGACACCGCTGATCAGCCTGCCCAAGCTGTCGAAGAAGCTCGGCGGCGGCGAGATCATCGTCAAGGATGAGGGCCGGCTGCCGACCGGCTCGTTCAAGGCGCGCGGCCTCGTGATGGCAGTGTCGATGGGCAAGGCGCTCGGCATCAAGCACATGGCGATGCCGACCAACGGCAATGCCGGTGCTGCGCTCGCGGCCTATGCGACCTCCTGCGGCATCAAGACCACGATCTTCTGTCCGGCCGATACGCCGGAGGTGAACGTCAGCGAGATCGAGCTGCAGGGCGCGACCGTCTACCGCGTCAACGGACTGATCGACGATTGCGGCAAGATCGTCGGCGAGGGCAAGGCCAAGGTCGGCTGGTTCGATACCTCGACGCTGAAGGAGCCGTATCGCATCGAGGGCAAGAAGACGATGGGCCTGGAGCTTGCCGAGCAGCTCGGCTGGGACGTGCCCGACGTGATCTTCTATCCGACCGGCGGCGGCACCGGCCTGATCGGCATGTGGAAGGCGTTCGACGAACTGGAGAAGATCGGCTTCATCGGTTCCAAGCGTCCGCGCATGGTCGCGGTGCAGGCGTCGGGCTGCGCGCCGATGGTGCGGGCCTTCGAGCAGGGCGTCGAGCATGCGCCCCGGTGGGAAGACGCCCACACCATCGCGTCCGGCATCCGCGTGCCTCAAGCGGTGGGTGATTTTCTCATCCTGCGCGCGGTGCGCGAGAGCAAAGGTTTCGCCATCGCGGTCGATGATGAGAAGATTTCATCTGCGCTCAGCGAAGTCGCGCGCGAGGAGGGGCTGCTGTTGTGCCCGGAAGGCGCGGCGACCTATGCCGCCTACAAGCAGAGCCTGGCCGACGGGCGCGTAACGAAAAACGATCGCGTCATGCTGTTCAATTGCGCGACAGGACTTAAATATCCGCTGCCGCCGGTCACCCGTACGCTCGATCGTCACCAGCCGATCGACTTCGGGCAGTTCTAACTAACAACCAGCACCGCGGCCTCGGGCACATGCTCCGGCGCAGACGCATTCGCGTCTGCCGCCGGTGCGTGCGACACAAGGGAGGACGTGATGCGACGAGCTCTTTGCGCCGTGCTGTTGGTGTGTCTTGCGCTGATGCAGCCGGCGCTCGCCGACAATTATCCCTCGCGCGCGATCACCGTGATCGTGCCATTCGCTGCCGGCGGCCCATCGGATGCGATGATGCGCATCCTCGCCGAGCACATGAGACAGACGCTCGGCCAGCCCGTTCTGATCGAGAACGTGACAGGGGCGGGCGGTTCGATCGGCGTGGGCCGTGCCGTCCGCTCGAAGCCCGACGGCTACACCGTGAGCTTCGGCCATCTCGGCACCCATGTCGCCAACGGCGCCGTCTACCGGCTCGGCTATGACCTCGAAGCCGATCTCGAGCCGGTGGTGCTGCTGCCGAGCAATCCGATGATCATCGTCAGCAGGAACAATATCCCGGCGAAGTCGCTGCCGGAGTTTCTCGCCTGGGTGAAGTCGCAGCCGAATCCCGTGTCGGCCGGCACCGCGGGCAATGGCTCCGGCAGCCACATCGCGGGGCTCTATTTCGAGCAGGTCACCGGCCTCAAGCTGCAATATGTGCCGTATCGCGGCACGGGACCGGCGATGAACGATCTGGTCGCCGGCCAGATCGATCTGATCGTCGACCAGACCTCCAACGCCATCAACCAGGTTCGCGCCGGGACGATCCGCGCCTACGCCGTCACCGACGCCAAGCGCCTCGATTCCGCGCCGGAGATTCCGACCACCGACGAGGCCGGCCTGCCGGGCTTCCACATGACCCTGTGGTCGGGCCTCTGGCTGCCGAAGGGCGCCAGCAAGGAGATCGTCGACACCCTCAATGCTGCGGCGGTGGCTGCGCTGGACGAGCCGGATGTGAAAAATCAGTTGAAAAACCTGGGGTTGCAGATGCCCGCGGCCGACCAACGGGGCCCCGCCGCGCTTGGAACCCTGCAGCGCGCCGAGATCCGCAAATGGTGGCCGATGATCCGCGCCGCCGGGGTGGTGCCGGAGTAGGCTCACCCTGCCACGCCCAATCGCACATGGTTGCGCATCGGCCACGGATGTTGCGACGTCGCCACAGTTTACGAAGTTTTGGTAACAATCTCCGGCGCTCCGCAAACGCGCCGCTTTTTAGCCACACCTGGTCGTGAAATACTTTGATCAGAACATAACCAGTGCGTGTGAGGCTGCCGAAAATCCACTTGCCGGATTTTGAGCGTTCTCCGCAGCACCGGGAGGCCAAAACAGCGATGGACGCGAAGACCGACATCAAGCGCAGGCTGCCCAGCCGTCATGTGACGGAAGGGCCCGAGCGTGCGCCGCATCGGTCCTACCTCTACGCCATGGGCCTCACCACGGCGCAGATCCATCAGCCCTTCGTCGGCGTCGCCTCGTGCTGGAACGAGGCTGCGCCCTGCAACATCGCGCTGATGCGGCAGGCCCAGGCGGTGAAGAAGGGCGTCGCCCACGCCGGCGGCACGCCGCGCGAATTCTGCACCATCACCGTGACCGACGGCATCGCGATGGGTCATGACGGCATGCGCTCCTCGCTGCCGTCGCGCGAGGCGATCGCCGATTCGGTGGAGCTGACGATTCGCGGCCATTCCTACGATGCGCTCGTCGGCCTGGCCGGCTGCGACAAATCGCTGCCGGGCATGATGATGGCGATGGTCCGGCTCAACGTGCCCTCGATCTTCATCTATGGCGGCTCGATCCTGCCCGGCAATTTCCGCGGCCAGCAGGTCACCGTGCAGGACATGTTCGAGGCTGTCGGCAAGCATTCGGTGGGTGCGATGTCGGACGACGACCTCGACGAGCTCGAGCGCGTCGCCTGTCCGTCGGCTGGCGCCTGCGGCGCCCAGTTCACGGCCAACACGATGGCGACGGTGTCCGAAGCGATTGGACTGGCGCTGCCTTATTCCGCCGGGGCCCCGGCGCCTTACGAAATCCGCGATGCCTTCTGCATGACCGCCGGCGAACAGGTCATGGAGCTGATTGCCGCCAATATCCGCCCGCGCGACATCGTCACGCGAAAATCCCTGGAGAATGCCGCTGCGGTTGTGGCGGCGTCCGGCGGGTCGACCAATGCTGCGCTGCATCTACCTGCGATTGCGCACGAGGCCGGCATCAAGTTCGACTTATTCGACGTCGCCGAAATCTTCAAAAAGACACCTTATATCGCGGATTTGAAGCCGGGTGGCCGCTATGTCGCCAAAGACATGTTCGAGGCTGGTGGCATTCCGCTCTTGATGAAGACGTTGCTCGACCATGGCTATTTGAACGGCGACTGCCTCACAGTCACCGGCCGGACGATCGCCGAAAACCTCAAAGGCGTGAAGTGGAATCCGCACCAGGACGTGGTGATGCCGGCTGACAAGCCGATCACTGCAACCGGGGGTGTCGTCGGTCTGAAAGGCAATCTCGCGCCAGAGGGCGCGATCGTGAAAGTCGCGGGCATGTCGAACTTGAAATTCTCTGGGCCGGCCCGCTGCTTCGATCGGGAAGAGGACGCCTTTGACGCCGTCCAGAAGCGCACCTATCGCGAAGGCGACGTGATCGTCATTCGCTACGAGGGGCCGCGCGGCGGTCCGGGCATGCGGGAAATGCTGCAGACCACGGCGGCGCTGACCGGGCAGGGCATGGGCGGCAAGATCGCGCTGATCACCGACGGCCGGTTCTCGGGCGCGACCCGGGGCTTCTGCATCGGCCATATCGGACCGGAGGCGGCGGTCGGCGGACCGATCGCGCTGGTCGAGGATGGCGACATCATCGAGATCGACGCCGAGGCGGGCATCCTTAACGTGAAGTTGAGCGATGCCGAGCTGGCGACACGCAAGACCAAGTGGACGCCGCGTGAGACGCATCACACGTCAGGTGCACTTTGGAAATATGCCCAGCAGGTGGGGCCGGCCGTGGCGGGCGCCGTGACCCATCCAGGTGGTGCGCAAGAGAAGTATTGCTATGCGGACATCTGATCGGATCCTTTTCGCATTGATGCTGGGGGTTGCCCCGCTCGCGTTGCCGACGCCATCGTTCGCGTTCGATGGCGCTCCGGTCAACCAGGAGCCGGCGATCCCCGTGGCTGGACAGCAGGCTGGCGCCGGCGCGCTGCGCAAGGCGCTGCCCGCGACGACGTCCTCGACCTCACCCACGCAGTCCCTGACGGCGCTCCAATACGCGGCGGAGGAAGGTCACCCGATTGCGCAGTTCAAGCTCGGCCGCATGTATGCGGCGGGCGATGGCGTTGCGCGCGACGACATGCGCGCCTTCGACTATTTCAGCCGCATCGCCAATGCGCATGCGGAGGACAGCCCGTCGGCGCCGCAGGCGCAGATCGTCGCCAATGCCTTCGTCGCGCTCGGCCGCTATTACCTGAGCGGCATCCCCAACACGAAGGTCAAGGCCGATCCGGATCGCGCGCGGGAGATGTTCTCCTATGCGGCGTCCTATTTCGGCAATGCGGACGCCCAGTACGACCTGGCGCGGATGTACCTGAAGACCGCGGATGCCTCGCGCGACGACTTCCGTTATGGTGCGCGCTGGCTCGGCCTCGCCGCGCAGAAGGGCCAGCACCAGGCCCAGGCGCTGCTTGGTCAGATGCTGTTCAACGGCGACCGGTTGCCGCGCCAGCCGGCGCGCGGACTGATGTGGCTCACGCTGGCGCGCGACAGCGCCGGTCCGGACGAAGCCTGGATCAAGGAGAGCTACAACCGCGCCTTCGCCAAGGCCTCGGACGATGACCGCGCCTCGGCGCTGCAGATGCTCGAGAGCTGGGTGCAGGGCAAGCGCGAGTAGCAGGAGCGGAATGCATCGCGTTCCCTCCGTTCGAGAGAGGGGCTGCGATGATCATCCGCGATGCGACGGCTGACGATGCCGAGGCGGCCTGCGCCGTGTTGCGGGCCTCGATTTCCGAATTGTGCAGGGACGACCACCGCGGCGACCCGCAGATCCTGGCGCGCTGGCTGGCCAACAAGACACCCCAGAACGTGGCGCAGTGGGCGGACGGGCAGGGGCGCTCACTGCTGGTCGCGGTCGAGGATGGTGCGATTCTCGCGGTCGGCGGGCTCGCCCATCCCGGCGAGATCACGGTCAACTACGTGTCGCCGCAAGCCCGGTTTCGCGGCATCAGCTCGGCGCTTGTGGCCGAGCTGGAGCGGCGGGCGCTCGCGCTTGGTGCAAGGGAGATCGCCTTGTTGAGCACCGAGACCGCGCATCGATTCTATCTCGCCCGCGGCTACGCCGATGTCGGCGTGCCCGCCGGCAAGTTCGGCACCGCGGCCTCCTATCCGATGCGCAAAACCCTTGGTCCCGTGCGGTGAGTCGCGGGTCGCGGCGGCACATCGAGGCCATGGCAGCGGATGCCTAACGAATAGGCGTCGGCGCGCCGATGTTCTGACCAGCGTCAGGTTCCAGAACCAAAATCGGCGAACTTTGGTACACGAACGACCGCGATGACGCCAAAACGCGCTTGGCACGATTCGTGAGTGCAAATCCTCTGCAACAGCAGAGGCGGCACGTTTGCACAGCGTTCGGATCGGCCTGATCATTCCTCAGCGCGGCTCGGCGGGGTTGTGGGCACCCTCCGCGGAAGCCTGTGGGCGGCTGGCCGTGACCGAGCTGAACCAGGCCGCCGGCATCCGCCGCCGACAGGTCGAGCTGATCGTCATCGACGCCGGCGCAACCGCCGCCAGCGCGGGTCGGGCCGCGGTCGAAGCGGTCGACGAGTTCGCCGTCGACGGCCTCGTCGGCATGCTGCCGAGCTACGCGCGCGATCCTGTCGCGCAAGCCGCGCGCGGCCGCGTGCCGTTCGTCTACACGCCCCAGTTCGAGGGCCTGCCGGCGAACAGCGATGTGATGACCACGGGCGAGACCGCCGGCGAATTGCTGGCACCCGCGATCCAATGGCTCTCGGAGTGCAAGCACGCCCGGCGCTTCTTCCTGTGCGGCAACGACTACATCTGGCCGCGTTCCTCGCTCGACATCGCCAAGCGCCTGATCGCGCGATACGGCGGCGTCGTCACCGGAGAGCACTACGTGCCGGTCGGCGTGCATGATTTCGACGAGATGCTCGATCGTATCAAGACCACGCGCAGCGATGTCGTTCTCCCGGTCTTTCTCGGCTTCGACTGCATCGCCTTCAGCCGCGCCTTCTGCGCCGCCGGGCTCAGCCGCCACGTTCTGCGCTTCTCCTCGGCCTTCGACGAGACCATCGTCTATGGACTCGACAGCAGCGAGACCGAGAACGTCTTCGTCGCCTCCAGCTACTTTGCATCGCTGCGCTCGCGCAACAACGGCGCCTTCCTGGAGCGTTACTACACGGCGTTCGGCGACAACCCGCCGCCCGCGAACGGCTATGGCGAGTCCTGCTACGAGGGCATTCACGCGCTCGCCGCGCTGATCGAGCGCGCCGAGAGCTTCGATGCGCGCGTTCTCAGGCGCTTCTTCGGGCGCACGCTGCAGCGGCGCACGGCGCGCGGCACGGAGGCGCAGCCGGTGGTTGGCGGCCGGCACCCGATCCACCTCGCCGAGCTGGACGGCTACGACTTCGCGGTCGTCGCCTCGCGCTGACGCGCAAGGTGCGCCCCAAAAAACACTTGCCTTTTCAACTATTGTAATTTTAAACTTTGCGCGACTTGTGCAACAGCATCACCAACCGATGGGGACCCAGATGACTTTTTCCCGCCGTCGTTTTCTGCAACGCTCGGCCATCGCGACGTCGACCTTGATCGCGGCACCTGCGGTGTTCCGCTCAGGCGCGCTCGCGGCCGAGAACCCGATCACCGTCGGCAGCCTGCATGACCAGTCGGGCCCGATCGGCACCTCCGGCACGCCGATGGTCTATGCGCTGCAGCTCGCCGTCGAGGAGATCAACGCCGCCGGCGGCCTGCTCGGACGTCCCTTGAAGGTGATCCACTACGACACCCAGTCCAACATCCAGCTGTACTCGCAATACGCCCAGCAGCTCGCGGTGAAGGACAAGGTCGACGTCGTCCACGGCGGCATCACTTCGGCCTCGCGCGAGGCGATCCGGCCGACCTTCGACCGCTTCAAGGTGCTGTACTTCTACAACACGCTGTACGAAGGCGGCGTCTGCGACCGCAACACCTTCTGCACCGGCACGACGCCTGCGCAGACGGTGGAGAAGCTGGTGCCGAGCGCGATGAAGAAGGCGGGAAAGAAGGCCTACATCATCGCCGCCGACTACAATTACGGTCAGATCACCGCGAAGTGGATGACCAAGTACTGCAAGGACAATGGCGGCGAGATCCTCTCGACCGACTTCTTCCCGCTCGACGTCACCAATTTCGGCTCGACCATCTCGAAGATCCAGGCGGCCAAGCCCGACCTCATCCTGTCGGCGCTGGTCGGCGGCAACCACACCGCATTCTACCGGCAGTGGACCGCCGCCGGCATGAAATCGAAGATCCCGATCGCCTCGACCACCTTTGGGCTCGTCAACGAGCCCTCGACGCTGGACGCGGCGGAAAGCGATGGGGTCATTGGCGCCTACGGCTATTTCGAGGAGCTGACCACGCCGGCCTCCAAGAGCTTCGTCGAGAAGATCAAGAAGGCGCATCCGGATTCGCCTTACATCAGCGAGCTCGCCTCGTGCACCTATGAAGGCGTGATGCTGTGGGCCGAGGGCGTCAAGAAGGCCGGCAGCATCGACCGCATGAAGGTGATCGAGGCGCTCGAAAGCGGCCTCGTCTTCGATGGTCCGAGCGGCAAGGTCTCGCTGGACAAGCCGACCCATCACACGGTTCGCAACGCGTTCCTTGCCGAGGTGAAGGACCGCAAATGGTCGGTGCTGGAGACCTACACCGACGCCAAGCCGGCGGACACCGCGAGTGTCTGCGACCTCGTCAAGAACCCGAACGATACCAAGCAGTACATCATCAATCTCTGACGCGCTTTCGGGTCCCGCCGCATCGGCGGGACCCGTTGTCTCCTGGACTGCCTGGAAAGACCCCGCATGGCGATCTACGTCATCCTCGCGCTCGACGTCCTCAATGGAATCTCGTCGCTGTTCCTGCTGTGCCTGGGACTGGCGATCATCTTCGGCATGATGAAGATCATCAATCTCGCCCATGGCGAGTTCATCATGCTCGGCGCCTATGCGACCGTCATTTCCGCCAATGCCGGTGTGAACATCTGGATCGCGATGCTGATCATTGCGCCCTTGTTCGTCGGCATCGTGGGCCTTGTCATCGAGCGCTGCCTGATCCGCTTCCTCTATGGCCGTCTCGTCGATTCGATGCTTGCGACCTGGGGCCTCAGCCTCCTGATCATCGGGATCATCACGACGATCTATGGCAACACCCAGCAGGGCGTGCCGACGCCGCTCGGCGGCTTCTCGATCGGCTCATATCAGTCGAGCTATTACACGTTGTTCCTCGCATTGATGGCGGCGGTCATGATGGCGATCATCTATGGCGTGATGCGCTACACCCGCTTCGGCCTGGTCGCGCGCGCCACGATGCAGAATCCGGCGATGGCGGCGACGCTCGGCGTCAACCCGGCTCGGGTCTACATGAGCACGTTCGCGCTCGGTGCGGCGGTGACCGGCCTCGCCGGCGGCCTGCTGGCGCCGGTCTCCGGCATCACCCCGGTGATGGGCGGCGCCTATGTCGCGAAGGCGTTCATGACCGTGGTCGGCGGCGGCGCCGCGATCCTCTCCGGCACGCTCTCGGCCGCGAGCCTGTTCGGCTCGGTCAACCAGATCGGCGCCTATTTCACCACGCCCGTCTATGGCGAGGTGATCGTCTTCACCACCGCGATCGTGCTGATCCGCTTGCTGCCGCAGGGCATCTCCGGGCGCTTCTTCAAGGGAAACCTGTGATGGACAAGCACCTCCGTCTTTCCGGCCAGGTGGGCGCGATCGTCCTTGCCATCGCAGCGATTGCGATCGTGCCGAGCGTGATCGAGCTGTTCGCGCTGATGCAGCTGACGCTGTTCGCTGCAATGGCGGTGCTGGCGCTCAGCCTCGCCTTCATCTGGGGCTTCGGCGGCATCCTGTCGTTCGGACAGACCGCGTTCTTCGGGCTCGGCGGCTATGCCTATGCGATCGCGGCCATCAATTTCCAGGACTCGACGCCTGCGATCCTGGTGGCCATCGCGGTCCCGGCGACGTTCGCGGCGATCCTCGGCTATTTCATCTTCTTCGGCCGCATCTCCGACGTCTATCTCGGCGTCATCACGCTCACGGTGACCCTGATCCTGTTCAACTCGGTCAACTCGACCTCGGGCGATGCGTACAAGATCGGCAAGGCGCTGCTCGGCGGCTTCAACGGCATGCCAGCGGTGCCGACCTTCAACATGCCGTTCGATCCCTCGACCGTGCTGTCGCCCGAGCAGTCGTGGTGGACCACGGCCTATGTGCTGCTCGGCGTGTTCCTGCTGCTGCGTCTGCTGCTGGCGTTGCCGGCCGGGCGCATCATCGTCGCGGTGCGCGAGAACGAGGTGCGGGCCTCGCTGCTCGGCTACGACCCGCGGCTGGTGAAGTGCCTGACCTTCATCCTCGGCGGTGCGATCGCTGGGCTTGCCGGCGCGCTCTACGTCAACTGGGGCGCCTTCGTCAGTCCGACCATCTTCAGCCTGTCGCTGTCGGCGGAGATCATCATCTGGATCACGGTCGGCGGGCTCGGCACCTTGTTGGGGCCGATCATCGGCTGCGTCGTCATCGAATACATCGTCGCCTATATCGGCTCGCAGCAGCTGTTGAACTCCAACCTCGTGCTCGGCGGCGTGCTGGTGATCTTCGTGCTGCTGCTGCCGAAGGGCATGGTGCCGACCGCCCGCGATCTCGTGATGCGGCTGATGCCGGCCTCCAAGCCGAAAGCCAATGGTCCACCGGTGCAATCCGCTGCGGCGCCGCATCCTGCAGGAGCCGAATGACATGGCAGACCTCGTTCCTCTGCTCAAGGCCGAGCACCTGACGATGCGCTTCGGCGGCGTCGTCGCCAATGACGACATCACCTTCACCCTGCAGGAGATGGAGTTGCGCTGCCTGATCGGCCCGAACGGCGCCGGCAAGAGCACGTTCTTCAAGACGCTGACCGGACAACTGGTGCCAACGTCGGGCAGCATCGCGTTCCGCGGCATGCCGATCGCGGGCAAGCTGTCGCACGAGATCGCGCGCATGGGCATCGGCATCAAGACCCAGGTCCCGAACGTATTCAACGGCCTCTCGGTGCGCGAGAACATCTGGATGGCGGTGCGCCGCAAGGCGACCCCGCGCCAGCAGGGCCCGGCGGTCAATGCCGTGCTCGAGATGATCCGGCTGACCGACTACGCCGACAGCATCGTCGCGACGCTGTCGCACGGCCAGCGCCAATGGGTCGAGATCGGCATGGTGCTCGCCGCCGAGCCCGAGCTGATCCTGCTCGACGAGCCCGCCGCGGGGATGACCGACGAGGAGACCTTCCACACCGCTGCGATCATCCGCGAGATCAACCAGACCCGTGCGATCGTGGTCGTCGAGCACGACATGGAGTTCATCAAGCAGATCGCCAAGCGCGTGACCGTGTTCCACCAGGGCCGCGTGCTGGTCGAGGACACCGTCGACAAGGTGCTCGCCGACCAGCGCGTCCGCGACGTCTATCTCGGCAAGAAGGTGGCGGCATGAGCGCGCTTCTCGAAGTCAACGGGCTCAAGTCCGGCTATGGCCGGATCCCGATCCTGTTCGGCGTCGACCTGACGGTCGCCGACGGCGAATATCTCGGCATCCTCGGCCATAACGGCATGGGCAAGACCACTGCGCTGCGCACCTTGATGGGACACCTGCCGACCACCGACGGCTCGGTGGTGTTCGCCGGCAAGACCATCACGCATCTGAAGCCGCACGAGCGCTCGCGGCTCGGCATCGGCCTGGTGCCGCAGGGCCGGGAGATCTTTCCGGACCTTTCGGTCATGGAAAATCTGCGCATGGGGCTCGCCGCGGCTCCCAAGGAGGACCGTAGCGTCATCGATGCCGTGCTGCAGGATTTTCCGCGGCTGGTCCGCCTGCTCGACCGCCGCGGCGGCGCGCTGTCCGGCGGCGAGCAGCAATTGCTGGCGCTGGCACGCTGCCTGTGCACCAAGCCGAAGCTGATCCTGTTGGACGAACCGACCGAAGGCATCCAGCCGTCGATCATCGAGGAGATCATCGAGACGCTGCTGGCGTTGAAGTCGCGCTGGAAGATGTCTTTGATCGTGGTCGAGCAGAACCTCGAATTCATCACGTCGTTATCGGACCGCATCCTGCACATCCAGAAGGGGCGTATCACAGAGGAACTCGACCGTGAGACTCTCCTGGCCCGGGAAGGTCAGATGGTCCCGAGCTAGAGCCCGTACCGGCGCAGCTGCGCCGGCCCATTGAACTGACAATCTGCTGTCTCTGCCCAGCTTGTCCTCACAAGAAAGGATGACTCATGTCCATCAAACGCCCGAATGCCGAGGAAGTCGCCGATCTCGCCGCCAGCCTGCACATGAACATGACGGTCGAGGAGGCCGCCGAATATCTGTCGCTGATGGGCGGCATGTTCGACCAGTACGATATCATCGATGAGCTGCCGAACCCGCTGCCGCCTGTCAAATATCCGCGCACGCCGGGCGCCAAGCCGATGCCGAAGGAGAACAAGTACAACGCCTGGGCGATCAAGACCGAGGTCAAGGGCGCAGCGGGCGGCAAGCTCGCCGGCCGTAGCGTCGTGCTGAAGGACAACGTCGCGCTCGCCGGCGTTCCCATGATGAACGGCTCGACCACGCTCGAAGGTTTCATTCCCGCCGCCGACGCCACCATCGTCTCGCGCATCCTCGATGCCGGCGGCACCATCGTCGGCAAGGCGGTGTGCGAGCACTTCTGCCTGTCCGGCGGCAGCCACACCTCCGATCCCGCGCCGGTGCACAATCCCTGGAAGATGGGCTATTCGGCGGGCGGCTCGTCCTCGGGAAGCGCCGCGCTGGTGGCGGCCGGCGAGGTCGACATGGCGATCGGCGGCGACCAGGGCGGCTCGATCCGCATTCCAGCGTCCTATTGCGGCATCTACGGCATGAAAGCCACCCACGGCCTCGTGCCCTACACCGGCGTGATGCCGATCGAATCGACGATCGACCACACCGGGCCGATGACCAAGTCGGTCGCCGACAATGCGCTGCTGCTCGAAGTGCTGGCCGGCGCCGACGGTCTCGATCCCCGGCAATATGCGCCGAAGGTCTCGGCCTACACCGAGGCACTCGGCAAGGGCGTCAAGGGTCTCAAGATCGGCGTGCTCAAGGAAGGCTTCAGCGCGCCCAACATGGAAGAGGGCGTGGTCGCCAAGGTCAAGGCTGGCGCGGAGCGCTTCGCCAAGATGGGCGCGAGCGTGTCGGAAGTCTCGATCCCCGAACACATGCATGCGCTGGCGGCATGGAATCCGATCACGCTCGAAGGTTTCCTCGTGCAGATGATGCTCGGCAACGGCATGGGGTTCAACTGGAAGGGCCTTTACGATGTCGGTCTGCTCGATGCGCATTCCGGCTGGCGCACGCGCGCCGACGATCTGTCGGTGACGTTGAAGCTGACCATGCTGGTCGGGCAGTGGGGCCTCGAGCACTATCGTGGCCGCTACTACGCCAAGTCGCGCAACATCGCGATTCAGGCCAAGGCGGCCTATGATGCCATGTTCGGCTCCTACGACCTGCTGCTGATGCCGACCCTGCCGTGCGTCGCCACGCCGATCCCGGCCAAGGATGCGCCGCTCGCCGAGGTGGTGCAGCGCGCCTTCGAGATGACCGCGACGACCAGCCCGTTCGACGTGACAGGCCATCCGGCGATGACCCTGCCGTGCGGCCTCTCGGACGGCCTGCCGGTCGGCCTGATGCTGATCGGCAAGGACTACGCCGAATCCACCATCTACCAGGCGGCGGCGGCGTTCGAGGCCGACGGCGACTGGAAGACCTTCTGATGATCACCATCACCGCGGTCATCAGGGCCAAGGCGGGACACGAGGCCACGATGCGCGACGCTCTCGTCGCCGTCGCGGCCCATGTCGCGGCCAACGAGCCGGAGACGATCGGGTTCTTCATCTCGCAGAGCGAGACCGAGCCCGGTCTGTTCACCACCTACGAGCGCTTCGCCGACAAGGCCGCGATGGACCGCCACAACGGCTCCGCCGCGGTGGCGACCTTCTTCGGCGTCGCCAAGCCGATCCTCGACGGCGAGGTCATTCTCGTGACGTCGCAGGAGGTGTCGGCGACGCTGCGGTAGTGCGCTGGGAGGTACCAACCGTCTCCACAGTCATTCCGGGGCGATGCGACAGCATCGAACTATGGTGCGCAATTGCGTACCTGAGGATCTCGAGATTCCGGGTTCAGCCCTGGCGGGCTGCCCCGGAATGACAGTGATGACGTCAACGAGAGGAAATCACGCCGATGCTCCGTTTGCACGGCATCATAGGACGCGCCGACGACAGGGCCTATGCCGGCCGGCTCCATGCGCTGGAGCATCGCGGCGGCATCGAGCTGTTGTTCGTGCCGCCGGAGGACGCCGGCCGCAGGCGCTTCCGGCTGACCACCGATCGCGGCACCGACTGCGCCGTCAGCCTCGATCGCGACGAACAGCTCGTCGACGGCGCGCTGCTGCATCTCGATTCCGATCGCGCGATCATCGCCCGCTTCGGTGAGGAGCAGGTCTGGCACCTGCGCGCGCGCGATCCGGCCTGTGCGCTGAAGCTCGGCTGGCACGCCGGCAACCTGCACTGGCGCGTCCGCTTCGAAGACGATCATCTGATCGTGCTGCTCGATGCCCCGCTCGACACCTATCGCGCCCGCATCCAGCCGCTGCTCGATGCCGGCGAGGTCGTGGAGCGCGATCATGTTTGACCGCGGCGAGGCGCTCGCGCTGCTGCAGCTCGGCGACAGTGCCTTTCCCGCCGGCGGCTTTGCGTTCTCCTGGGGCATCGAAGGCCTCGCGGCCGACGGCCTGCTGTCCGGTCGCGCCGACCTCGACGGCGTTATTGCCGATCACCTCGCGCAGCGCTGGGCCAGCATGGATCGCATCCTGCTCCGCCGCGCCTGGCACGCCGACGACATTGCCGCGATCGCCGCCGTGGATCGCCTCGCCGAGGCGACAACGCCGTCGGCCGAGATGCGCGAGGGCTCGCGGCGCGCGGGCAGGGCGCTGCTCGGCGTCTGGGTCAAGCTCGCCGGTCCGTTATCTCAGGCGTACCGTGCCCGCGCTTCTGCCGATGCGCGGCTCGGACATCTGCCGGTGGTACAAGCCATCACCGGCCGCGATGCCGGCCTTGGCCTCGACGCGGCCGAACTGGTCTCCGGCTGGACCCTCGTCGCCGGCCTCGTCAGCGCCGCCGTGCGGCTCGGCCTGATCGGCCACATCGAGTCGCAGCGCAGCCTCGCGCTTGCCCGCGCACGGCTCGCCGATCTGCTCGACGAGACACCCGCCGACGACGCGATGCCGTCGAGCTTCACGCCCTTCATCGACATCGCCGTGTCGCGCGGTCCGCTGCGGCACGTGCGCATGTTCACGACCTGACCAGAGGTGCCGCGCCATGATGAACCTGACGCCGACCGAGATGGATCGTCTCGTGATCTTCAACGCCGCGCAGATGGCGCGGCGCAACCGCTTGCTCGGCATCAGGCTCAGCCATCCGGAGGCGGTGGCCTACATCACCGACGAGGTGATGACCGCGGCACGCCGCAATTTGCCCTATGCCGAGATCCGCGACATGGCCGGACGGCTGCTCACGACCGACGACGTCGAGCCCGGCGTCGCCCAGATGATCCCGATGCTCTACGTCGAGCTGATGTTCGCCGAGGGCACCAAGGTGATGGCGCTGTTCGAGCCGATCCAGCCGGCCGAAGGCACTGCGGGTGACGCGTTCGTGCCCGGCGAAATCATTGCGGGCGGCGACGACATCGCGATGTTCACTGAGCTGCCGGCGGTCACGCTCGACGTCGTCAACACCCGCGACCGCGACATCCAGGTGCGCAGCCACACCCATTTCTTCGAGGTCAACCGCGCACTGTTGTTCGATCGTGCCGTCGCCTGGGGCATGAAGATCGATCGTCCGGCTGGACTCGGCGTCCGCTTCGAGCCGGGCGTCACCAAATCGGTGCGCCTCGTGCCGATCACCGGCGACCGGATCGTGCGCGGCCAGGCCGGACTCGTCAACGGCTCGCTCGATGCACCCGGCGCCCGCGATGCCGCGCTGAAGCTCGCGCAGTCGCGCGGCTATCTGGGAGCTTAGATCATGGCCACGCTGACCCGCCGCGCCTATGCTGAGCTGTATGGCCCCACCAAGGGCGATCTCATCCGGCTCGCCGACACCAGCCTGCTCGCCGAGATCGAGCACGACTACACCACCTACGGTCATGAGCTGCTGGTCGGCGCCGGCAAGAATTTGCGTGACGGCGAGGCCGTCGCAGCGCACCGCACCTCCCAGCACAAGGCCCTCGACGTCGTCATCAAGAACGCCACCATCGTCGACGCCGTCGCCGGCATCGTGAAGGCCGACATCGGCATCCGCGACGGGCGTATCGTCGGCATCGGCAAGGCCGGCAATCCCGACGTGATGCCGGACGTGCATCCGGACATGGTGGTCGGCCACACCACCGCGCCGATCGCCGGCGGCCCGTTCATCGTCACCGCCGGCGCGATCGAGAGCCACGCCCATCTGATCTCGCCGGAGCAGTCGGATCACGCGCTGGCCGGCGGCACCACGACCATGATCGGTAACGGCTCGGGGCCGGTGTTCGATGTCGGCTCGGGCTCGGGGCCGAATTTTGGGCACTTCCTGAAATCGATCGAGTTCTCGCCGCTGAACTACGCGTTGTTCGGCCGCGGCGGCTCCGATCCCGAAGCTGTCGAGGAGGCGGTTGCGGCCGGCGGCATGTCGGTCAAGATCCACGAGGACTTTGGCGCCGCGCCCGACGTCATCGACAAGAGCCTGATCGCCGCCGACCGCAACGACTTCGCCGTGCATCTGCACACCGATTCGATCAACGAATACGGCTTCTGCGAGGACACGATGGCGGCGGTCGACGGCCGCACCATCCACATGTATCACGTCGAGGGCGCCGGAGGCGGCCATGCACCCGACCTGCTCAAAGTCGTGTCCTGGCCGAACGTGATCCCGTCCTCCACCAATCCGACCAATCCCTACACCTCCTACGGCATGGAGGAGGGCGTGCCGATGACGATGATCTGTCATCAGCTCAACTACAACGCGCCCGAAGACGTCATGTTCGGCGAGGCGCGGGTGCGGGCGCAGTCGATGGCGGCCGAGGATTTCCTGCACGACATGGGCGCGATCTCGATCTTCGGCACGGACACGCAAGGCATGGGACGTCTCGCCGAGAACGTCGCCAAATGCTGGCAGCTCGCCAGCGTGATGAAGGACCGCATCGGTCGGCTGCCCGAGGAGACCACCGCGCGCGCCGACAATGAGCGCATCAAGCGCTACGTCGCCAAGCTCACGATCAATCCCGCCATCGCCGTCGGCATCGATCATGTCGTCGGTTCCATCGAGGTCGGTAAGATGGCCGATCTCGTGCTGTGGCCGCGCGCCTCGTTCGGCCTCAAGCCCTACATGGTGATCAAGAACGGCTTCCCGGTGTGGGCCGCGATGGGCGACGGCAATGGCAGTCTGGGTCTCTCCGAGCCGATGATCCAGAAGCGGATGTGGGGTGCGCTCGGCGCAGCGCCACAGCGGCTCGGCGTCAACTTCATGTCGAAGCTCGCGGTCGACGCCGGCATCCGCGCCAAGCTTGGGCTCGGCCGTGAGAGCGTGCAGATCAAGAACGTGCGCCGGCTGCGCAAGACCGACATGGTCCGCAACGCGGCGATGCCGCATGTCGAGGTCGATCCGCAGACCTTCGAGGTCCGTGCCGACGGCAAGCTGCTGATGTGCCCGCCCGCGACGACCGTGCCGCTCGCGAGGAGGTTCATGCTGCGATGAGCCGTCTCGCTCTCACCCGCACCGATGCGCCGATGACCGCCGCGCGCGTCGGCATCGGCGGTCCGGTGGGCTCCGGCAAGACCGCTCTGGTCGAGCGCCTGATCCCGGCGCTGCAGGCGCGCGGCATCGGCATCGCGGTCATCACCAACGATCTCGTCACCGCCGAGGATGCCGAGCGCGTCCGCCGCTCGGGATTGATCGACCCGGCGCGCGTGTCGGCGGTCGAAGCCGGCGCCTGTCCGCACACCGTGATCCGCGAGGACCCGACGCTCAACATCGAGGCCGCCGACGAATTGGAGCGGCGCTTTCCCGGCGTCGAGCTGATCCTGCTGGAGAGCGGCGGCGACAATCTCGCCTCGACCTTCTCGCGCGACCTCACCGATTTCTGGATGTTCGTGATCGACGTCGCCGGCGGCGACGACATCCCGCGCAAGCGCGGCCCCGGCGTGATCCGCGCCGATCTGCTCGTCATCAACAAGGTCGATCTCGCCCCGCATGTCGGCGTCGATCTCGATCGCATGCGGCGCGAAGCGGCCGAGGTGCGCGGCGGCCGTCCGGTGCTCTTGACCAACTGCCGACGCGGCGAGGGTATTGATGCGATCGTCGATCTGCTCGAGCGCGAGGTGCTGTTCCGCAAGTGAGCGCTTCAGCCCCAGAGCCGCCGCGGCTCGATCTCTCCTTCGTTCGCCGCGGCGGCCGCACCATGATCGACCGCCGGCTGTTCGCGTGGCCGTTCGTGCTGACACGCAGCTTCCACACCGATGCCGAGCGGCCGGACCTGCTCAGCGTGATCCTGCAGACCGGCAGTGGCGCGGTGCATGGCGAGGACCGGCTGGTGCAGCATTTCACGCTGCATGCAGGCACGGCGGTCGGCGTGACCACCCAGGGCGCCACGTCAGTGCATCGCGCCGAGCCGGGGGCGCGCGCCATGGAGCAGGTGCTGCTGCGTGTCGAGACCCATGCGTCGCTCGACTACAGGCCCGAGCCGCGCATCCTGTTTCCCGATGCTGCCTTGTGCCAGGTGCTCGAATTGGACTGTGCGCAAGACGCCTCGGCGCTCGTCACGGACGCCTTCACGATGCACGATCCGAACGGGCAGGGGCGGCTGTTCCGCGAGCTTAACTCCACCCTTATCGTCCGCAGGCCGGGCGATGAGCCACTCCTGATCGACCGCATGCATCTGCGCGCTCCCGCGATGGCGATGTTCAAGGGCCACCGCGCCTTTGGGACAGCCGTGCTGGTGTTACCGCCGGGGCATGATCGCGCTGCGCTCCGTCAGCATTCCGTCGGTGCACTTGCGCGGATCGACGATCTGTATGCCGCGGCGAGCCTGCTACCTCACGATGCCGGCATCAACGTGCGCCTTGCGGGCCGCGAGATGCGCCAGCTCCGCGCCGGCTTCGACGCGATTGCAGCGGTCTATCGCGAGATCGATCTCGGCGCGCGCGCGGTTCAAGCCCCGAGCACGTCCGCAACAGCCCGCCCGACGGCGGCATGAACCGCGTTGCGCTTGTCGTCGCTGGCCTTGGTCTCGGTGAGATAGCTGCTCACGACGACCGGCACGCGCCCTGTCGGCCAGATCACGGCGACATCGTTGCTGCTGCCGCGCTCGCCCGCGCCGGTCTTGTCGCCGATGCGCCATTCGCCGGGCAGGCCGGCGCGCAGCTTGGCGCCACCGGTCTTGCAGGCGATCAGCCAGCCATTCAGGATGTCGCGCGATGCCGCCGACAGCGCCGTGCCGGTCGTCAGCTTCGCCAAGGTCTGCGCCATCGCCGCGGGCGTCGTGGTGTCCCTGGGATCGCCGGGCACGCTTTCATTGAGCGCAGGCTCGATGCGGTCGAGCCGGGTGATGGCGTCGCCGAAGCCGCGGATGGCGCGGGTCAGGCCGGCGGGGCCGCCGAGGCTCGCCAGCAGCAGATTCGCCGCCGTGTTGTCGCTGAGCGTCACGGTCGCCTCGCACAATTCGCCGACCGACAGGCCCGACGTCCCCACATAGGCCTTGGTGACCGGCGCGTAGGACAGGATGTCTCCTTGCGCGATGGGAATGCGGCGCGAGAGCTGCTCGGTGCCGGCATCGACCTTGGTGAGGATCGCGCCCGCCAGCAGCGCCTTGAAGGTGCTGCACATCGGGAAACGCTCGTCGAGCCGATGGCCGCTGAGCGCCCCGCTCGCGGTGTCCAGCAGCGCCACGCCGAGTCGCCCGCCGCTGTCGGCTTCGATGCCGGCGATGGTGGCCTGCAGGTCGGCGGCAAGCACCGGCTTCGCCGCCAGCAGCGGCACGATTGCGAGCGGAAACAATTGCCGCCGTGTGTAGATCGTCATGGACCGTCCTCGAGTTACGCCGTCTCGAGATCGAAATCGGCCCACACCGGCACGTGATCCGACGGCTTCTCCCAGGCCCTGACATAGCTGTCGATGCCGACCTCGACCAGCCGGTCGCTGGCCTGCGGCGACAACAGCAGGTGATCGATCCGGATCCCCGCGTTCTTCTGCCAGGCGCCGGCCTGATAGTCCCAGAACGTGTACTGCCCCGGCGCATCGGTGACGGCGCGCAGCGCGTCGGTGAGCCCGAGGCCGAGCAGCGACTGGAAGCTCTCGCGCGTCTCCGGGCGGAACAGCGCGTCCTCGACCCAGGCCTCGGGGTTGGAGACGTCGGCGGCAGCGGGGATCACGTTGAAGTCACCTGCGAGGATCAGCGGCTCCTCGGTCTTCAGCCGCTCACGCGCGTAGTCACGAAGCCGCGACATCCATTTGAGCTTGTAGGGATATTTTTCCGTGTTCGGCGGGTTGCCGTTGGGCAGATAGAGGCAGGCGATGCGCACCACGCCGTGCTTGAGACTGACCACGCCCTCCAGGAAGCGCGCATGCACGTCCTCGGCATCGCCGTCGAGCCCGGACTTGGTTTCGTCGAACGGCAGCTTCGACAACAGCGCGACGCCGTTGAAGGTCTTCTGGCCGTGCGTCACCACGTTGTAGCCGAGCGCCTCGATCTCCAGCCTTGGGAATGCGTCGTCCGTGCACTTGATCTCCTGCAGGCAGACGATGTCCGGGGAGCATTCCTTGAGCCAGGTCAGGAGGTGATCGATCCGCTGCCGGACCGAATTGACGTTCCAAGTGGCGATACGCATTGGCTTGAGGTTCCCGGGGGGAAGGAGAAACGGCCCCGGTTAGATCAAGCCGCGACCACTCCGGTCAAGGCGGATGGCGTGGGAATCACAGGCGGGCGCAACATTCCGCAGGTGGCGCTGAACTGGCTGCTGCAGCGCCCGACGGTCGCGACCATCATCGTCGGCGCCCGCAACGAGAGCCAGCTGATCGAGAATATCGGCGCGGTCGGCTGGAGCCTGACGGCGGAGCAGGTGGCCACGCTCGACGCCGCGAACGACACGCCGGCGGCCTATCCGGTCTGGCATCGGCGCGGCTTCCCGATGCTGAACGAGCGTCGCTAGTCCAGGACGAGCGGAACTGCTGTGGATCATCAGCCTGAGGCCTCGTGCCTGCAGTGCCGATCCATTTGACGACGACGCCGGACGGGACGTAAAATTAGGTTCGATCGTCACGTGGCCGCGCTTCGGTCATTCTGGAGCCGCCACAACGGGGGGCATCGACCCCGGACTGATCGGCGGTTGAGCCTCACGACTGTGCCGGACCCGCAGTCTTCAATGTGACGATGTTTGGCTCACTAAGTCGTCCCGGCGGACCGCATCAGATTTTCGTTGAAGAGAGAACCTCTCGCTCCTCACCCTGAGGAGCCCGCCGCGGACGGGCGTCTCGAAGGGCGAGGCCAACGCTGCGGCCTCATGGTTCGAGACGGCGCTGCGCGCCTCCTCACCATGAGGGTAAGCAGCGGCGGCTTGAAGGACACTGGCCACCCGCGCGATCAGATCGTCCACCCCTCCGCCGGATACGCCAGCCCATCGCTTGGCACTATCTCCGCGCCCAGCCCATTGCGAAACCGGCTGGCGTAGAATGCCAGCGGCAGGCCGTCCTGGTGGCGGCACCAGCGGACCTCGCCGATGAACAGCGTGTGGTCGGCGATCTCGACCGTGTTCACGACCTCGCAGCCGAATTGCGCAATGGCCGCCGGCAGCAGGAAGAAGCCGTCACGCGCGTCCAAGGCAGGCGCGCCCTGTGCGAGGGCCGCGCCGGCGAAATGCCGG
Organism: Bradyrhizobium sp. SZCCHNRI1029; assembly: GCF_032487555.1. Taxonomy (NCBI): domain Bacteria; kingdom Pseudomonadati; phylum Pseudomonadota; class Alphaproteobacteria; order Hyphomicrobiales; family Nitrobacteraceae; genus Bradyrhizobium; species Bradyrhizobium sp. SZCCHNRI1029. The sequence continues at coordinate 200,127 of NZ_JAUEUK010000003.1, read as the reverse complement.
CCGATCGCGACATCATCGGCCGCGAGCACATTCACCGCATAGCGGCCGGACGCGCTCACCGCCTGCCAGGTGCGGCCGCGCTTGAGCGAGACCAGCACCGTCGGCGGCTGCGTCGAGACCGTGGTGAAACTGTTGGCGGTCATGCCGACCGGCGCGCCGTCGCCATCGCTGCTGGTGACGACGGTCACGCCGGTGGAGAACCGCGACGCGGCTGCGCGAAAACCCACGGCATCCGGATGATGGCTCATCGGCCGCTCTCCGTCATCACGCCTCACGCCGCGAGCCGCGTCCGCTCGTCGATCCAGGCATGAATGCGCCGGTCGCTCGCCAGCCGGTCCCACTGCCGCTCCGGGTAGTTGAAATTGTCGGTGAACTCGTCGCAGAGCCCGCGATCCTGCGCCATGGTGAAGATCAGCCGGCCCATCGCCTCCGACGGCGGCTGCAGCATCAGGTTGGTCCAGCGCGCCGCGGCGAGCACGCGGTTTTCGCGGGCGCGATCGACCGTCTCGACGAAGCGGTCGTCGAACGCCACCGCCTCGGTGATCGCCTTGCCGAGTTCGAACGCAGCATAGGAGGCCATGTTGGCACCCTGGCCCATCATCGGATCGACCACGGAGTGCACGTCGCCGAGCGCGATCGCGATCTTGCCGTCGTCGAAGCTGACCGAGGAGCGCCGCACGGTCGGCACCACGGCGCCCTGCAAGAGGTCCAGCGGCTGCAGATCGAAGCGGTGCGTGTCGATCCGGTTGTAGGTGTGCGGATGGTGCTTCTCCAGCTTGTCGAGCAGCGTCTGCCGGAAGGCCGAGGGATCGGCGTCGTAGTTGAGCGACACCAGCTCGGCCATGTCCCCGCCGGGAATGTTCTCCATCAGCAGCGCCGTCTTCATGCCGCCGAAGGTGAGCGTCGGAATCACGATCATCTCGCCATGGCCCGGAGAGACCGACAGCGTCACGCCGCGCGGATCGTCGCCCTCGGGGCTGCCGTGGTCGACGCCGTCATAGAGGCCGACGCAGAGCAGGCGCTGCGGCTGGTTGTAGGGCGACAGCTCCGGCCGGTGGCTGAACATCCGCCCCAGCGCGCCCTTGCCGGTCGAGACCACCAGCAGGTCGAAGCGCGCCACCAGCGCCGGAATGTCGTCGTCCTGGATGCTGGCATATTCGATCGCGCCGCCGCGGTCCTCGAAATCCTTCATCAGCGCCGGCAGGTAGATCCGGTAGTCGACCGCGCGGCTCGGCTGCTTGAAGGCCCCGCGAAAGAGCAGGGGGCTGCCGGGGAAATTGAAGTAGTGATCGTGGTGGTGATAGACGAATTCGGGACTGTCCCAGTGGTTCACGCCGAGCTCGTTCTCGCGCGCCACGGTGATGCCGTGATGGGCCACCGTGTTCATCAACCGCGTTGCAGCATACTGTTCCGGCTCGCGGTCGGTCAGAACCGTGGCCTGGATGCCTTTCTTCTGCAGATGCAGCGCCAGGTGCAGCCCGCCGATGCCGGCCCCGACGATGCCAATCGACTTCTCCATGGTCTCCCTCCGTTTGATTTTTTGAGAGGCTAGACCGGCCCGCCTCCTGACGTATACGGAATGACGAGAATAAAACTCATTCCGGGGAGGAATGGATGGACCGGATCGACGCGCTGCAGACCTTCATCCGCGTCATGGAAGCCGGCAGCTTCACCCAGGCCGCGGCCGATCTGGGCCTGGGACAGCCGGCGATCACCAAGCGCATCGCGCTCCTGGAGGAGCAGTTCGGCTGTCGCCTGTTCGTCCGCACCACGCGCAAGCTCCGGCCGACAGCCGAGGCCGATCGCGTCCTCAAGCTCGCCAAGGACATCGTCAGCTTGTTCGAGAGCGCGGGCATGCCGTCGCCGAAGCGCGTCGGCGCGCCCTCGGGCACCTTGCGGATGACGGTGCCGACCTCGTTCGGCCGCCATTTCTTCAGCGACGTCTTCGCCGAATATGGCCGCCGTTATCCCGAGGTGCGGCTCGACATCCGCTTCACCGAGCAGTTCGTCGACCTCGTGGAGACCGGGACGGAGCTCGCCATCCGCATCGGCGTGCTCAGCTCCAGCTCGCTGGTCGCGCGGCGCGTCGGCACGGTCAAGCGGCTGCTGGTTGCGGCGCCATCGCTGCTCGCAAGACACCGCCCGCCGCGGTTGCCCAATGATCTGCGCCAGCTCCCCTGCGTGACCTATTCGCGGCTGTCGCCGAAGAACGAGTGGAGCCTCGAATCCGAAACCGGCCGCCACGTCGTCGGCATCACGCCCTCGCTCACTTGCGACGACGCCGACATCATGACCCTGGCGGCGCTGGAAGGCCTCGGCGCCGCCGTGCTGCCGGACTGGTGCGCGGTTCAACACATTGCGTCAGGCAGGCTCATCCATCTGCTACCCGACTACGACGTTTCGTCGCTGCCGCTTCACGTCGTCTATCCCGACCCGCAATGGATGTCGCACCGCGCCCGCCTGTTCCGCGACCTGATCATCGAGCGCGCGGATGTGTTCGCGATCGGGGCGCTGCAGTGAGGGAATTTTCGCAACCACCAAGGGAGCAGTGCCCTCGCGACAAACGCGACTGTCTTCGCCGGGCTCGACCGGGCGATCCAGTGCGCCGAGGCGGTTGTGGCGATACCGATGGACCGCGGCGTACTGGATGCCCGCCTGCGCGGGCATGACGGCGAGGATGTGGCTGCATGGGAGCTGAAGACGCGCAGCGACGCCTCAGCGTCGTGAGCGCCGAGGCCACCGCCTCCGCTGCAGTATAGGCGAGCGAGGAGGCGCCGCGCTTTAGTCCATCCGGCGTCTCCACCGTCGTTGCGAGCGAAGCGAAGCAATCCAGGGCCGCCAAGGACTCTGGGTTGCTTCGCTTCGCTCGCAATGACGAGGATGCTAGAGTTCTACCTCAAGCGACTGAAGAGAGACGGGACTGCGAGGGGGCGACAATGCGGCTGGCTGTGATTTCCGACGTGCATGGCAATCTGCCGGCGCTGGAGGCGGTGCTCGCGGACATCAAGATGCGCGGCGTCGATGCCACGGTCAATCTTGGCGACTGCGTGACCAGCCCGCTGTGGCCGCGGGAGACGTTCGATCTGCTGCAATCCCTGACGCTGCCCACGGTGCGCGGCAACCACGATCGTTGGATCGAGGAGTTGCCGGAAGAGAAGCTCTCTCCGGCCGGCCGCTTCGCGCAGGCCGCGCTGACCGCTGAACAGCGCCGTGTGTTGCATGCCCTGCCGGCGCGGATCGCGCTGGAGCATGGCATCCTCGCTGTGCATGGCACGCCAGACGATGACTGCGCCCTCCTGCTCGAAGAGATGCTGGACGATGGCCGCTACGTCCCGGCGCGCCGCGACGTGCTCATCTCACGTCTCACCAACATCGGCGGTGCCACGCTGGTCCTGTGCGGCCACAGCCACCGGCAGGCGGTGGTGCAGGTGCCCCGTGGGCCGCTGGTGATCAACCCCGGCAGCGTCGGCTGCCCGGTGTTCGGCGACATCCCGATCGCAGCCCAGCTCGAACATCGCTCGCCGCACGCGCGCTACGCGGTTCTGACCGAGCGACGCGGACATTGGCAGGCCGAGCTGCTGGCGCTGACCTATGACTGGGATCACGCGGCGGCGCGTGCCGCCGAAAACGGTTTTCCGCATTGGGCCAGTGCCTACGCCTCCGGCGCGGTGCTGTGAGGGATCAGCGAACAATGACGTGGTGATTGCGATCCCGCGTGCACGTCGGGCAAATCGATTCACCGCATGACCCATGTTGGCGATGCCAATTGGGCGCAGCCGGCGTCGAATAGCGTGCGCCGAGAGATTAATTCCACGAGCGCCTTCAAGCTGATTTGCCCTGTCCAGTCCCGGTGCGAAAAATATCGTGGTTTCGCTTTTACAGAATTCATGCTCCTATGTCGCCGTCCCGCCCCGGCACGAGGGGCGTATCGCGATCGTCACGACACGCGGGGTGGGATGCGATGGGCGTCGTGGGCCGCAGCATGGCGTGATGCCGTGCGGACGAACGGCACAGGGCGCACGCCGAAATCGCATGGTCCTGGTCTCCCGACGCTGAGGCCACGCCGGTGGTGACGATGATCCGCCGGTCACGGGGGCAAGACAGCCCGGTCCCCGGGGAGAATGCGTATAAGGCGTAGAGCCGTCGTGCAGGGAATGCCGGTTGACCGGCTGGACCTGTGGTGACTGCCGCCTGCTTTCTTTCTGCAGGCGGGCCATGGGTTGCGGCCAGCACCCGGCATTCCCTGCGCCCTCGACCTGAACGAGGGGGAAACGGACGATCATGACTCGGGCACATCGTGCCGCGGGAACGATGAGCTGCATCCGGCGCTGCCAGCGCGCGCATTCGGAGGTTCCGTAATTCTACGGGCGGAACAATTAACGCGGCTGAAGCAGCCGATCAGGCATGGCAAGGGACCACAAGGAAAGCATCGCGCCCTCATGAATTGGCCTGGGGATCCCACGAGTTCGAAGCGAACCGCAAGCGCCAGTCCGCTGGGCGCGTTCTTCCTTTGGATCGGCGGCTTCGGCGCCATCGAGGGTCTCGACGACGAAGCGCTGACCGAGCGCGATCGCCGGCGCATCCGGGCGCGGCAGGTCGATGCCGTCGCGCGCCTCGTCCCCGTGACAATCGGCATCAATTTCGCGAACGCGGCCATCATTCTCGGCGTGTTCTGGAACACCGTCTCCAATCTCTTCCTCATCGCGTGGGGCACTGCGATCGGCGTGGCCGGCGGCATGGCGCTGCGCGGCTGGTGGCGCGCGCGCAAGTCGCGGCCGCAGGAGGCGTCCGAGCGCGCCATCTCCCGGATGACGCTGCAGGCGTTCTTCTTGGCGACGATCTGGGGATCGCTGCCGCTGATCGTGATGCCGCAGGTCGATCCGCATCTGCAGATCATCGTGGGTTCACTGATGACCGGGATGATCTCCGGTGGCGCGTTCGCGATGTCGAGCGTGCCGCGGGCTGGTCTCGCCTACACCTGGACCTTGATGCTCGCCTCGGTGGGCTCGCTGTTTCTGTGCGGCGGCGCGACCTATCTCGTGCTCGTCGTGTTCCTGCTGCTCTACACGTCGTTCATGGTGCGGCACCTGGTGTCGCACGGCAACGTGTTCCTGGAGAACCTGAAGGCGCAGATCCGGCACGAGCGCCAGAACGAGACGATCTCGCTGCTCCTGAAGGAATTCCAGGAAAACGCCGCGAGCTGGCTGTGGCAGACCGATGCCGAGGGCCGGCTGATCGACGCGCCGCAGCGTTTCGCCGACGTGGCCCAGCTTCCGCTCGATCAGCTCAAGGGCGAGCGGCTGATCGATACGCTGAAATATCTCTGCCCGACCGATACGGCGACGCTCAAGACGTTGGCCGATCGCATGGCGCAGCGGCTGTCGATCCCGGAAATTCTGATCCATGTCGTGGTGGCTGGCGGCGAGCGCCGCCGTTGGGCGCTGACGGCGCGGCCGGCGCGGGATCACGAGGGCAAGTTCGCAGGCTATCGCGGCTTCGGCCGCGACGTCACCGAGCGCTGGCGGGCCGAGCAGGCGGAAGCCGAAAGCCGTGCCAAATCCGACTTCCTGGCAATGATGAGCCACGAGATCCGCACCCCGATGAACGGCGTGCTCGGGCTCGCCTCGACCTTGCTGGAGACCAAGCTCGACGACGAGCAGCGTCACGCGGTCATGACGATCCGCGAGTCCGGCGACAACCTGCAGCGCATCCTCAACGACATCCTCGATTTGTCCAAGCTCAACGCCGGCAAGCTCGAATTCGAGACGGTGGATTTCTCGCCGGCGGCGCTGGTCGAGGCGGTCACCGCCATCATGGGCGTCAACGCGAAATCGAAGAGCCTGCTGGTCAATGCGGACATCGATCCGAAGCTGCCGCCGGCGCTCAAGGGCGACGTGGCGCGCATTCGTCAGGTGCTGATCAACCTGGCCTCCAACGCGGTGAAGTTCACCGAGCAGGGGGGCATCACCATCGCCGTAGCCTGCCGCACGCGCGACGACCACAGGGCGACGATCGAGTGGCGCGTCTCCGACACCGGCATCGGCATTCCCGCCGATCGGGTCGGCAAGCTGTTCACGGATTTCGCCCAGGCCGATGCCTCGATCAACCGCCGCTTCGGCGGCACCGGGCTCGGGCTGGCGATCTCCCGGCGGATCATCGAGCAGATGGGCGGGGTCATCGCGGTGTCGTCGGTGCAGGGCGAAGGCTCGACCTTCCGCTTCAGCCTGACCTTGCCGTGGAGCGACAAGCAGGTGTCCGATCAGCGCGGCGACCGGGTCGGCGCCGGCGACCTCAAGGCACGGATCGAGGCACTCGGCCGTCCCTTGCGCGTGCTGATCGCCGAGGACGACGCCACCAACCGCATGGTTGTGTCGAAGATGCTGCAGGAGTTCCCGGTCGATAAATGCATCGTTCCGGATGGCGTGCAGGCGGTGAAGGCGGCCGACGAACAGGAGTTCGACCTCGTGCTGATGGACGTTCGCATGCCGGAAATGGACGGCATCGCCGCGACCCGGGCCATCCGGGCCAAGGGTGGACGGCTCGCCGAGCTGCCGATCATCGCGCTGACCGCGAACGCCTTCCCGGACGACATCAAGCAATGCCGCGAGGCCGGCATGACCGACTTTCTGGCCAAGCCGTTGCGCAAGCCGGCCATGGTGGCGGCAATGCTGAAGGCGATCGGAACGCCCGCGCCAAACGTCGAGGCGCCGGCGCTTGCGCCGTCAGATGTCCCGGCTGCGACGGCGGAGGCCTGAGCCGACAACGAGGGGACGCTAGACCGAGAAGCTGGTGCCGCAGCCGCAGGAGGCGGTGGCGTTGGGATTATTGACCCGGAACGAGGCGCCCATCAGGTCGTCGACGAAATCCACCTCCGAGCCGGCGAGGAATGGCACCGAGGCCGGATCGACCAGCACGACCGCGCGATCGCGCTCGATAACGAGATCGTCGTCGGCCTTGGCGCGGTCGATGTCGAACTTGTACTGGAAGCCGGAGCAGCCGCCGCCTTCGACCGAGATGCGCAGCATCGCGCCGGCGCTCTCCTTGCCGAGGATCTCTCCGATGCGGCGGGCGGCGCGTTCGCTGATGGTGACGGGGCCGGTCGAGGCATCAGTCATGGCAGGAGGTCTCCGAGGTAGCGCGTCATGCCCTATTCATTTGGTGCCGGGCGCTCCCCATAGTTAAGTGGGCTCCGCCGAGGAATCAAACCGCAAAAGGAACAATCGCCCGTGTCGGTCGGAATGGCTGCCCCCCGCGCTCCCTATTCCTGCGATCCCGATCGCAGCCGGGGCCGCCTGTTCGCCGAGCCGCCGTCCCGGACCCGCAGCGCGTTCCGCAGGGATTGCGACCGCGTCATCCATTCGACCGCCTTCCGCCGGCTGAAGCACAAGACCCAGGTGTTCGTCTTCCACGAAGGCGACCACTACCGCACCCGCCTGACCCATTCTTTGGAAGTGGCCCAGATCGCCCGCGCGCTGGCCCGGCAGTTCGGCCTCGACGAGGACCTGACGGAGACGCTGGCCTTGGCGCATGATCTCGGCCATCCGCCGTTCGGCCATGCCGGCGAGCGCGCGCTGAACCGCTGCATGGCGGACCATGGCGGCTTCGACCACAATGCCCAGACATTGCGCATCGTCACGTCGTTCGAGCAGCGCTACCCGGATTTCGACGGACTCAACCTGACCTGGGAATCGCTCGAGGGCATCGTCAAGCACAACGGGCCGTTGCAGGAGCCGATCCCGCCGGGAATCGCCGAGTTCAATACCCGGTTCGACCTGGAGCTGTGGAGCTACGCCTCGCTCGAGGCCCAGGTCGCGGCGCTCGCGGACGACATCGCCTATGACGCCCACGACATCGACGACGGGCTGCGGGCCGGCCTGTTCACGGTCGACGACCTCAAGGAAATTCCCCTGCTGGCCGCGATGATCGCCGAGATCGATCGCCAATATCCGGCGCTCGATCCGATCCGGCGCGGCGCCGAGCTGGTGCGCGAGCTGATCTCCTACCTGATCGCCGCCGTAGCGGCCGAGGCCGAGCGCCGGATCGCGCGGGCGCAGCCGATGTCGCCTCACGACATCAGGCGGCACAGCGGGCCGCTGGTGGCATTTCCGGCCGATGTGGCCGAGCATGAGGCGACCATCAAGGGGTTTCTCTGGCAGCGGATGTACCGCCATGAGCGGGTGATGCGGGTGATGCGCGACGCCGAGCGCATCGTCGCCGACCTGTACGGCCGCTACCATGAGGACGGTTCGACGCTGCCCGCGGGCTGGCTGGACGGTTGCGACGGCGAGGGCGATCGGGCTCGCCGCATCGGCCATTTTATCGCCGGAATGACGGACCGTTTCGCCTTAACGGAGCACCACCGGCTTTTTGACTCGACTCCGGATTTGCGTTAGGCGGCGGCATGGTTGAACAAGCGTCCACCCCCTATCTTTTCGCCGACATGCTGGCCCGCGTGCACGCGATCTGCGCCGCGCTCGCCAAGGATGGCGGCTGGCCCGAGGGCATCGATTTTTCGCGCGTGGTCGTCGAGCCGCCGCGCGACCCGAGCCATGGCGACATGGCCACCAACGCGGCGATGGTGCTCGCCAAGGAGGCGAAGGCTAAGCCGCGTGATCTCGCCGAGCAGATCGCCCAGCGCCTGCGCGAAGATGCGCTGGTGGCGAAGGTCGACGTCGCCGGTCCGGGTTTCATCAATCTCACTTTGCAGCCGACGGTTTGGGCGAAGGCGCTGGCGACGATCCTGCGCGAAGGCGCCGAATACGGCCGCGTTGCGCCGGTGCCGGGCACGCCGAAGGTCAACGTCGAATACGTCTCGGCCAATCCGACCGGGCCGATGCATGTCGGCCATTGCCGTGGCGCCGTGTTCGGCGACGCGCTATGCAGCCTGTTGCAGTTCGCCGGCCGCGACGTCACCCGCGAGTACTACATCAACGATGCCGGCGCTCAGGTCGACGTACTCGCGCGCTCCGCCTTCCTCAGATATCGCGAGGCGCTGGGCGAGGACATCGGCGCCATTCCGGAAGGGCTCTATCCCGGCGACTATCTCAAGCCGGTCGGGCAGGCGCTCGCGGCCGAGCACGGCGACAAGCTCAAGGCGCTCGCTGAGACCGAGTGGCTGCCGATCGTGCGCGACAAGGCGATCGCGATGATGATGGCCGAGATCAAGGATGATCTCGCCGCGCTCAACATCCGTCATGACGTGTTCTTTTCGGAACGCTCGCTGATTGCAGGCAGCACCAACAAGGTTGCCGACACGATCGAGTTCCTGCGCGAGCGGGGCGACGTGTATGAAGGCCGTCTGCCGCCGCCCAAGGGCGCGCCGGTGGAGGATTGGGAGGATCGCGAGCAGCTTCTGTTCCGCGCCACGGCCTATGGCGACGACGTCGATCGTCCGCTGATCAAGTCGGACGGCAGCTACACCTACTTCGCCTCCGACATTGCCAACCACCGGCACAAGTTCGAGCGCGGCTTCGCCGACCTGATCGACGTATTCGGCGCCGATCACGGCGGCTACATCAAGCGCATGCAGGCGGCGGTGAAAGCGGTGACGGCCGGACAGGCCGTGCTCGACGTCAAGGTCGTGCAGCTCGTCAAGCTGTTGCGCAATGGCGAGCCGGTGAAGATGTCGAAGCGCTCCGGCGACTTCGTCACCTTGCGGGAAGTTGTTGATGAAGTGGGGCGCGATGCGGTCCGTTTCATGATGCTCTACCGCAAGAACGACGCCGTGCTCGATTTCGACCTCGCCAATGTCATCGAGCAGTCGCGCGACAATCCCGTATTCTATGTCCAGTATGGCCACGCGCGGGGGCATTCGATCTTTCGCAATGCGCGGGAAAGCTTCCGGGACCTGCCGGAGGACGAGGGGGCGCGGTTAGCGTTCCTCCGCGAGGCCAACCTCGAAAAACTCTCCGACTCGGCCGAACACGACCTCTTGAAACGCCTGGCACTGTACCCACGTACGGTGGAGAGCGCAGCGCTGGCGCATGAGCCGCACCGGATCGCCTTCTACCTGTATGAACTTGCAAGCGAATTTCACGCCCTCTGGACGCGGGGGCGGGATTTGCCCTATTTACGCTTCATTATCGATGATGATGCAGAATTGACCAAGGCACGTTTGGCCATGGTTCAGGGCGTCGTCTCGGTTCTGGCGTCGGGACTTGCGATCTTGGGCGTTAATGCTCCTGATGCAATGCGCTGATTGGGGGAAACACACGACTTCAGTTGGGGGCCTCAATCTGGCAGGGTCCGCCTTAGGACGCATATGCGGCTCACCCGCAGGGACGCTTCATCACGATGGCTGATCGTTACCAGGACAGACCCTTTCCCGCTGATGGTTTTGGCCGTGGTGGAAACCAGCAGGCCGATGCCGATCCGCTCGCCGAACTCGCTCGCCTGATCGGGCAGAACGATCCTTTTGCCGCCTCGGGCCGGGCAACTCCGCAATCTCAACCGCGTCCGATGGCGCGCCCCGCGGCGCCCGCGCCGGAACAGCCGGTTCCCGGCATGCCTCCGGCCGGCGCTCCGGCCTGGATGCAACGTGCCCAGCCTGCCGCCGCCAACCCCTTCGCTGACATCGGCCGCGAGCCGCCGCAGCCGGCGCCTGCACCGCCGGCCTTTCCGGCGGGCTATCAGGATCCGCGCGGCCAGCCGGGTTTCCCGGACCAGGATTTCGCGCCCGCGCCCGCTCCCCGGCAGCAGCAGGGTTATCCGAACGCGGAGTTCGCCGATCAGTTGTCCAAGCTCGACTACAGCGTCGGGGAATCGCGCCACGGGTTCGCCGAGAATGACCGCGACTACAACCGCGACAACGGCTTCGACGACAACGAGCCGGACTCCTCGCGCTATGACGATGCGCTGTTCGGGCAGATGGGCTCGGGACAGCAGGGGTTTCAGGGCGACAACGATTTCCAGGACGGCCAATACGGCTATCAGGACGGTTACGACGAGGGCGAGGAAGAGGAGCGGCCGCGGCGGCGCAGCGGAATGAGCACCGTGCTCGCCGTGCTGACCCTTGCGGTGGTCGGCACCGGCGGCGCCTACGGCTACAAGACCTACATCTCGTCCGGCCGTACCGGCGAGCCGCCGATCATTCGCGCCGACAACAGTCCGACCAAGATCATGGCCCAGCAGGATCCGACGCCGAAGGTGCCGGATCGTCTGCTCGGCAATGACGGCGGCGAGAAGCTGGTGTCCCGCGAGGAGACGCCGATGGATCTGAACGCCCGCGGCGGCAATCCGCGCGTGGTGTTCCCGCAGATGAACCAGAATGCGGCTCCGCCACCGGTCAGCGCCGGGGCGGCCCCGATGTCGCAGATGGCCAACGCCAACGGCATTTTGCCCAACAGTGATCCGCGTCCGATCAAGACGCTGTCCGTGACGGGGGGCAATCAGGCCGCTGCGGCCGATCCGCCGATGCCGGCGACGCCTGCAACCAAGCCGGCGGCGACGCCGAAGGGCCGCAAATCGCCGGCCAACGCCAACGCGTCGGCCGCCAACGACAGCCCGATGCCGCTGACACCGCAGCCGGCCGCACCGGCGCGCATCGCCGCGGCCGTGCCGGTCACCGAGCAGACCCAGACCGATCGTACCGGCGGCTACCTGGTCTCGATCTCGTCGCAGGCCAGCGAGGCGGAGGCGATGTCGTCCTACAAGGCGGTGCAGGACAAGTACGGCGCCGTGCTGGGCAAATATGAGCCGATCATCAAGCGGATGGATCTGGGTGAGAAGGGCGGCGTCAGGTACCGCGCAGCCGTCGGACCCTTCGCGACGAAGGAAGAGGCCAACAAGATGTGCGGATCGTTGAAAACTGCCGGCGGACAGTGTTTCCCGTTTAGCAACAATTAAGGCCTGCTTGACCGGCCCCGAGGCGGGGTCTATGCGGCCCGCATGACCATGCGGGCTTTCATTACCGGCATCTCCGGGCCTGATCTCACCGACGCCGAGCGCGCGTTCATCGGCGAGTTCAGGCCCTGGGGCTTCATCCTGTTCAAACGTAACGTCCAGTCGCCCGCCCAAGTGACTGCACTGGTTGAGGAATTAAGGGCCTGCGTCGACCGCGCCGACGCTCCGGTCCTGATCGACCAAGAGGGGGGCCGGGTGCAGCGGCTGGGGCCGCCGCATTGGCCGGTCTATCCCGCCGGCGTGGTGTTCGACCGTCTCTACGACCTTGATTCGGCCGCAGGCGTCCGTGCCGCCTGGCTCAGCGCTCGCCTGATCGCCGACGACCTGCTCGCGCTCGGCATCACCGTGGATTGCCTGCCGCTCGCCGACGTCCCTGTCGCGGGCGCCGATGCCGTGATCGGGGATCGAGCCTATGGCACGACGCCAGAAAAGGTGGCGGCGATCGCCCGGGCGGTGACGGAGGGGCTGGAGCAGGGCGGCGTGCTGCCGGTGCTGAAGCACATTCCGGGGCATGGCCGGGCCACCGCCGACACCCATTTCCGGCTGCCGACCGTGGACGCGCCAGAAGCGGAACTCGACGCAACCGATTTCGCCGCGTTCAGGCCGCTGGCCGACCTCCCGATGGCGATGACTGCACATGTTGTGTTTAGCGCGATCGACGCCGCCCATCCGGCCACGACTTCTGCGACAATGATCGAACGGGTGATTCGCAAACGGATCGGGTTCCAGGGTTTGTTGATGAGTGATGACGTTTCCATGAACGCGTTGGCCGGATCGATCGCCGAGCGCACGCGTGCGATCGTGGCGGCTGGCTGCGACATGGTTCTGCATTGCAACGGCAAGCTCGACGAGATGCAGGCCGTGGCCGCCGAGACGCCGGAGCTTGAAGGGCAGGCTCTGATCCGCGCCGATCGCGCGCTTGCGGCGCGCAAGGCACCCACAGGCTTCGATCGTGACGCCGCGCGCGGCGAGCTCGACGCCTTGATCAACCGGCTGGGATCCGCTAGCGCATGACCGCTGAAATTCTGTCGTTTGAAACCGGCCGTCCCACGACGGAGCTGGCCGAGGCCGAACCGGCGTTGGTCGTCGACGTCGAGGGCTACGAGGGCCCACTCGACCTGCTGCTCGCGCTGGCGCGGCAGCAGAAGGTCGACCTTGCCAAGATCTCCATCCTGGCGCTCGCCGACCAATATCTCCAGTTCATCGAGGCTGCCCGCAAGATCCGGCTGGAGCTCGCCGCCGACTATCTCGTGATGGCGGCCTGGCTCGCTTTTCTGAAGTCGCGTCTCCTGTTGCCCGAGCCGCCAGCGCAGGAAGGTCCGAGCGCCGAGGAGATGGCCACGGCACTTGCCAACCGGCTGCGCCGGCTGGAGGCGATCCGCGAAGCCGCCAATCGCCTGATGAACCGGCCCCAGTTCCAGCGTGACGTGTTCCCGCGCGGCAACCCGGAGGCCATAGCGGAGGTTCGTCGTCCCAAGTTCACCGCGACCCTGTTCGACCTGCTGTCGGCCTATGCCATCCAGCGGCAGTCGCGCGTCGTCACGTCCGTTCATATGGCCAAGCGCACGGTCTGGTCGCTTGCCGAGGCCCGCGCCTCGCTCGAGCGTCTGGTCGGCATGACCGAGGTCTCGGACGATTGGGGATGTCTCGACGACTACCTGCTGGACTACGTCGTCGAGCCTGCACAGAAGGCCACCGTCTTCGCATCGAGCTTTGCGGCCGTCCTCGAGCTGGTTCGCGAAGGCAAGCTCGAGCTGAACCAGAAGCAGGCGTTCGCGCCGCTGTACTTTCGTAAGCGTCCACCGATCCAGCCCGGCGCCATGGCTGCGCCGGACTTGACGGTTGAGTAACGAACAAGGAGACCCTGCCATGGCAAGCTTGGCGGAACTGCGCATGGAAGAGCCCGACGAGATCGCGATCGAGCCTGTAGCGCGCCCCGAAGAGTTGCGTATCCTCGAGGCTCTCCTGTTTGCCTCGGCAGAGCCGCTCGAGCAGGCTGCGCTCGCCAAGCGTATGCCTGAAGGTGTCGACATCAAGGCCGCACTGGCGCAGCTGCAGGCGGAGTACGCCAATCGCGGCGTCAATCTCGTGCGCGTCGCCAACAAGTGGACCTTCCGTACCGCCGGCGACCTCGCCTGGCTGATGACGCGCGAGAGCACCGAGACGCGCAAGCTGTCGCGCGCGGCGATCGAAGTTCTGGCCATCGTTGCCTATCACCAGCCGGTGACGCGTGCCGAGATCGAAGAGATCCGCGGCGTCGTCACCTCCAAGGGAACGCTGGACGTTCTGCTGGAGACCGGCTGGATCAAGCCGCGGGGGCGCCGCAAGACGCCGGGCCGTCCGTTGACCTTCGGAACCACCGATGCGTTCCTGGCTCAGTTCAGCCTGGAGACCCTGGGCGATCTGCCTGGCCTGGAAGAGCTGAAGGGAACCGGCCTGCTGGATTCCCGGCTGCCGACCGGCTTCACCGTCCCGACGCCATCGGACGATCCGACGCTGCGGGAGGACGAGGAGCCGCTGGATCCGGGCGATCTCGACCTGGCGCTTGCGCCGGCGGTGGAGGCCGAGCCTGGCGAGGCCGAAGCCGCGGAAGACGAAACGGCCGAGATGGAAACGGTCGCAGCCGACACGGCTGCGGCCGAGGTCGCCGAAGGCCAGATGGCGACCACTGAGGCCGCCGTTCGGGACGACACCTCGTCGCAGGTTGCCGTTGGCGATCTGGAACTGCCGGGCGCCGATGCGGAAACCGAGATCACCGAGGTGGACTTGGCCGTCGAGCAGATCGAGGTCGAGCCGGACGACGAGGCCGTTATCGAGGTCGTCGAGCTGTCTGCCGACGCTGACGCTCAGGCAGACGACGAGGCAGAGGCCGAGGCCGAGGTCGACATGGCGGATGAGGAGATCGACGCGGCCGATGACGCGCACGACCGCGATACCGACGACGACGGCTCGCCGCACCAAAGCTAGCGGCCGGGGCTGTTAACACTCGCGTTATTACGTAGGTCCGGCCGCGAATTGTCGGACCTTAAGTGCTTGTTTTTGGGGGCGTTGGCGCCTACCTTCCGGCCAGATTGGGCTGTCCGCGGGCCGTTTTCGGCTGATGCGCCGCGTTCGTGTTGATGTTTCGCAATCGAATGCTAGAAGCGAAGTGTCGCGGTCAAGTCCATGGATATGACGCGGTTTCGGCGGTAGCGTCGACGGGCAGTCGGGTGAAGGCTGCGCCGGTGTTTGGAGGGTTGCAGGATGGGTTCGCTTAGCATTTGGCACTGGATCGTCGTGATCGCGGTCGTCCTGCTGTTGTTCGGGCGCGGCAAGATTTCCGATCTGATGGGCGACGTCGCGCAGGGCATCAAGGCGTTCAAGAAGGGCATGCAGGACGACGACAAGGCGCCGGAGAAGACCGAGCCCGTCAAGTCGATCGATCACGGCGCCACGCCTTCGGCCACCCGCACGGATGTCGGCAGCAAAGCCGTTTGATCTGCGCGTGAAAGGCGCCGGCGGCGCGCTCCCGCAGGGACGGCACCGGGACCTGTTCAGACAGGCCCGGATAGGCGGGATCAGAGGCGTCGTCGCGTAGGCGGATTGTTTCATGTTCGATATCGGCTGGAGTGAGCTGCTCGTCATTGGGGTCGTCGCGTTGATCGCGATCGGTCCCAAGGAGCTTCCGGGCGTCCTGCGCATGGTCGGGCAATGGATCGGCAAGGCGCGCCGGATGGCCTCGGAGTTCCAGGGCCAGTTCCAGGAGGCGATGCGCGAAGCGGAGATGGCCGACCTCAAGAAGAGTTTCGATGAGGTCCGCGAGGCGGCCAGCGGTTTCACTCCGACCGGCGTGATCTCCTCGTTGCAGCGCGACGTCGACAAGGCTCTCGATATCGAGGGGATCGACAAGCCCGCCGAGCCGGCGCCCGCATCGGATGTGGCTGCTGCTTCGCCCGAGCCTCCTGTGATGACCCCGACCACCCCCGAACCTCCAGTGGCCGAGACCTTCGCAGAGGCTGAAGTCCATCAATCCGTGGGCGAGCCGCTGGCGATCGTCCGTGAAATCAAACCCGAGCCACAGCCTGAAATGTCTGCGTCAGCAGAAGCTGACCGCCCGAAGGACGCCAAAGCGTCATGACCGTCGAAGATATCGAGGCCAGCAAGGCCCCGTTGATGGACCACTTGATCGAGCTGCGGTCGCGGCTGATCAAGGCGCTGATCGGCTTCGGCGTGGCCTTCATCTTCTGCTTCTTTTTCGCCAAGCAGATCTACAACATCCTGGTGCTGCCGTTCGTCTGGGTCGCAGGTGCCGAGAACAGCAAGTTCATCTACACCCAGCTGCTCGAATATTTCATCACGCAGTTGAAGCTCGCGATGTTCGGCGCTGGTTTCATCTCGTTCCCGATCATCGCGACGCAGATCTACAAGTTCGTGGCGCCGGGGCTGTATCGCCACGAACGCAATGCTTTCCTACCCTACTTGATAGCGACCCCCGTCTTCTTCGTGCTTGGCGCCATGCTGGTCTATTTTGCGGTGTGGCCGATGATCGTGCGCTTCTCACTGGGCATGCAGCAGCTCGGCGGCCCCGAGACGGCGCAAATCGCGCTGATGCCCAAGGTCGGTGAATATCTGTCGCTGATGATGTCGCTGATCTTCGCCTTCGGCATCGCGTTCCAGCTCCCGGTCATCCTGACCCTGCTCGGCCGCATCGGCATCGTCACCTCGCAGATGCTGAAGGAGAAGCGGCGCTATTTCATCGTGATCGCCTTCATCATCGCGGCCGTGCTTACGCCGCCGGACGTGCTCAGCCAGGCCTCGCTGGCGCTGCCGCTGCTGGCGCTCTACGAGGGCGCGATCATCGCGGTCGGCATCGTCGAGAAGCAGGCGGCTGCGGCCAAGTCCGGCTCGTCGTCCGGCTCGGGGAATCTCCCGGCCGACCCTTCCGAATAGAACGGTTGCGCTCGGGGACATCCCAGGGCGTTGCCTGTTCCCATCCGGCGCCATTCGCGGTAGTGCAGGCCGGCCCGCGAGCCCAGGCGACTCGCCGATACTCTTCGTTCCCAGGACCGAACGACCATGCACGACATCAGATCGATCCGTGACAATCCGCAAGGTTTCGATGTGGCGCTGACGCGCCGGGGTCTGGCACCGCTGTCGTCGCATCTGCTCGCCATCGACGAGCGGCGGCGCGCGGCGATCCTGGCCTCCGAGCAGGCCCAGGCCCGGCGCAACGCCGCCTCCAAGGAAATCGGCGAGGCCAAGAAGGCCAAGGATGACGCGCGCGCATCGGCGCTGATGGAGGAGGTCGCCAAGCTCAAGACCACCATGCCGGAGCTGGAGGCAGCCGCGAAGCAGGCGGATGAGGAGCTGGCGCGCGAGCTCTCGGCGATTCCCAATTTGCCGCTCGACGAGGTGCCGGACGGCAAGGACGAGCACGACAATGTCGAGCGCCACATGTTCGGCGCCCGGCGCAACTACGCCTTCGCGCCGAAGCCGCATGATGATCTCGGTGCGGCTCTTGGCACCATGGACTTCGAATCGGCTGCGAAGCTGTCGGGCGCGCGCTTCGTCGTGCTGAAGAGGGGCCTGGCGCGGCTCGAGCGCGCGCTCGGGCAGTTCATGCTCGATCTTCATACCAATGAGCACGGCTACACCGAGATCAATCCGCCGCTGCTGGTACGCAACGACGTCATGTTCGGTACCGGCCAATTGCCGAAATTCGAGGACGACCAGTTCTGGGCCGTGAAGGGCGAGCTGATTGCAGAGCCGGATGATCGCCTCAAGACCGAGCGGCTGGGTCTCATCCCAACTGCCGAGGTGGCCCTGACCAACCTGGTGCGCGAGTCCATCGTCGATGAGAAGGAGTTGCCGATGCGGCTCACGGCGCTGACGCCGTGCTTTCGCGCCGAGGCGGGCGCCGCCGGCCGCGACACCCGCGGCATGATCCGTCAGCATCAGTTCACCAAGGTCGAGCTGGTCTCGATCACGACGCCGGAGACCAGCAAGGACGAGCATGAGCGCATGCTGGCCTGCGCCGAGGAAGTGCTGCGCCGGCTCGATCTGCACTATCGAGTCATCACGCTGTGCACCGGCGACATGGGCTTCTCCTCGCAGAAGACCTACGACATCGAGGTCTGGATGCCCGGGCAGGGCGATGGCGGCGCCTTCCGCGAGATCTCCAGCTGTTCGGTGTGCGGCGACTTCCAGGCGCGCCGCATGGATGCACGCTATCGCGGAAGCGATGGCAAGCCGCGCTTCGTGCACACATTGAACGGTTCGGGCACGGCTGTCGGCCGTGCGCTGATCGCGGTCATGGAGACCTATCAGCAGGCCGACGGCTCGATCGCGATTCCCGACGTGCTGCAGCCTTATATGGGCGGCCTCAAGGTGGTGGCCGCGGAGCCATAGCGTCGCGGCAAATTGCATCCGCTCAGGTCGCCGCCATTGCGTACGCGCCGGCGGGTCGTATCCTCGGTTCTGTTCAGCAATTGCTTTTCAGATACCGGCATCATGGCTCTGCATCGGGATATTTTCTGGATCGGGCGGCAATGGGCCGTCACCGGCTCCGGCATCCAGGCGGTCGATCAGCGCCTGAAGGGAGCATTCGATATCGAATCCTCAAGGGTCTGGGACGAGGGCCTGCACGACTCGCTGCGCGATCAGGCTTGGTTCAACCCCGTCGACTTCGAGAAGGCGTTGAGTGTCGCGCGGGTCCGGTTTGCGGCAGTGCCGCGGACGGAGCCTTCAGCGGTGCCGGCGCCTCCTGTCCAGCAGGCACCCGGCGGATCCGGCACATCCAGCCTACCGTTGAGGCTGGGCACGCGAGGGCAGTTCGCCAGGTTCCTGCCGCAGTGGCGGATCCGGCATTGACCGGGTGGTGCCGCAGCGCGCTCAGGTTTGCCTCGATGCTGCACAGCAGATAAGACACCCCCGAACGATGCTTTCGGAGGGACGGAAGGTTGGCCATGCGGATTCTCTGCACCAATGACGACGGAATCCATGCGCCGGGTCTCAAGGTGATCGAGGAGATCGGACGCGCCCTGTCCGACGACGTCTGGATCGTGGCTCCCGAACTGGACCAGAGCGGCGTGTCCCATTCACTCTCGCTCAATGACCCCCTGCGGCTGCGTGAGGTCGGCCCGCGGCATTTCGCGGTGCGCGGCACGCCGACCGACTGCGTCATCATGGGATCCCGTCATATCCTGGGGGTGAAGCTGCCCGACGTGGTGCTGTCCGGCGTCAACAAGGGCCGCAACGTTGCCGAGGACGTGGTCTATTCGGGCACCATCGCCGGCGCGCTCGAAGGCACCATTCTCGGTCTGCCGTCGTTTGCCCTGTCGCAGGAATTCAGCGTCGCAACGCGTGACAAGCCGTCTTGGGACACCGCGCTCAAATTCGGCCCGCAGATCGTGCGCAAGGTGCTCGAAGCCGGCGTGCCGAGGAATACAGTGATCAACGTCAACTTCCCCGCCTGTGCACCGGAAGAGGTCAGGGGCGTCGTGGTCACCCGCCAGGGCAAGCGCAATCTGGGCTTCTTGAAAGTCGATGAGCGGCGCGACGGCCGCGGCAACCCCTATTTCTGGATCGGCTTCGACCGGGCTGCCGCGCTCGATGTGCCCGACGAGGGGACGGACCTCGCAGCTCTCGCGGCGCGCTACGTATCAGTGACCCCGCTTCGCCTGGATCGCACGGACGAGGCGTTCTCCGGCAAGCTCAGCGACATTCTCGGCTGAAGCGCCTTCTACCCCTGTGGCCCAGCGCCACGCAGGGCATGGTCGATCGCCTTTCCGAGCGTCTCGAGCTGGAATGGCTTCTGCAGGGCCGGCCGGTCGCGATATTCTTCCGGCAACCCCGACGAGCCGTAGCCGGTTGCGAAGATGAAGGGACGGTTGCGCGCCTTGATGAGATCGGCCACCGGCGAGATGACCTTGCCGTTGACGTTGACGTCGAGAATGGCGACGTCGAAATAGGTGCTCTCGGCCAGCCGCATCGCTTCGCCGATTTCGCCGGCTTCGGCCGCGACGGTGTAGCCGAGCTCTTCCAGCATGTCGGCGACCATCATTCGGATCATGACTTCGTCTTCAACCAAAAACACAGAGCCGCGCGGCGGCCGCGGTGCAGTCATGATGTCAGTCCTTGCCCATACCCGATTTGACGCTCGCAAATAACGGCTTATGGCGCAACGTCAACAATGTCGTCTTTCACGGTCGTGCGGCGTGGGCACGATCGCCCATAAAGTGAACGAACCGGACCCGACTTGGTTCCTTGTGCGGAACGCGGTCCGTCGTCGGGACCATGACGGTGCATCCGGTTGCGACGGGTGTGCGGAAAATCGGTGCGCAACCCTCGCCCGGCAGGTAAATTGCGCACGAGCCCACCAACCGACATCCCGATGCCCCCAGCTGCTCCTCCCGAGAAAATGATGTTTCAGCTGACCCTGCGTCGGCGGGGGATCAGCGATCAGGCGGTGTTGCGCGCGATGGAAGAGGTGCCGCGGGAGGAGTTCGTTCTGCCGGCCGACCGCCCGGAGGCCTATCGCGACAGCGCGATGGCGATCGCCTGTGGGCAGACCATCAGCCAGCCCTTCGTCGTCGCCTACATGACCGAGCAGCTCAAGCTGCAGAAGTCCCATCGTGTACTCGAAATCGGGACGGGGTCAGGATACCAGGCCGCGATTCTGTCCAGGCTGGCCACCAACGTCCTGACGGTGGAGCGCTTCCGGACATTGGCCGACAAGGCCAGGGAACGGTTGGAGAAGCTCGGCTGCTTCAATGTCGAGGTCATGCTCGGCGATGGCTACGCGCTGCCGCCGGGGGGCGGCCAATTCGACCGCATCATCGTAACGGCGGCGATGGACGAGATTCCCCAGAGCCTGCTCGACCGGCTGGAGCCGGACGGTATCCTGATCGCGCCGGTCGGGCCGCAACACGGGGTGCAGACGCTCGTCAGGAGCACGCGGACGGGTGATCGTTTCGACCGAAAGGAGCTCGTCGACGTGCGATTTGTGCCGGCAATTCCGGGGATTGCGCGCGAACTTTAAACGTGCGGATCAGCAGGCCGCACATCGCTTTATTCGCGGCTTAAGCGCTTATTTACCGCGGCTGTGTTTACTCGAATTCGTTGTTTGTTGCGTACGAGTGAGTAACCATGCCCGCCACTGTCGAGTTGCTTCGCTCGCGCCGCCTGCCGCAAGTTGCGGCGTTGGCGCTGATGTCGTTCGGCGTCGCCGGCTGCAGCGCCGACATGTCGACGCGGCTGTCGCAGACGCAAAATCCGTTTTCAAACCCCTTTGCATCCGATTCCACCGGGTCGGTGCAGGCGCAGCCGCCCCGGCAGCACCAGCAATACAGCCAGTCCTACACGCCGGCTCCCGCGCCGGCGCCTGCCTATTCGTCCTCGGCGCTGCCGCCCCCGGCGGTCGGGGCTCCGCAATCCTATCCGACCGGTGGCGGCGCCGGAGGCATGTCGTCGGGCGGGCGCGGCGTCGCGTCCTATGCGCCACCCGCTGCGGTCCCGGTCGCGGCGCCCGCCGTCGCCGCACCCCCGGCCTATGCACAGCCCGCGCATTCCTATGCTCCGCCGGCCCAGCCGCGCCTCGAGACCACCGGCACCGTGCCGCCGCGTTCGGTCGCGGCCGCGCGTCCTGCCAGTGGCACCAAGATCATCGTCGGCACCAGCGATACGCTCGACATCCTTGCCAAGCGCTACCGCGTGACGCCGGCTGAGATCCTGGCTGCCAACGGCTACAAGGGCCCGCGCGCGTTGTCGCCAGGCCAGCAGCTGATCATTCCGCATCCTGGCGCGGTGGCGGCTGCGCCCGCGGCCCAGCCCGTTGCCGCCGCGCCAATGGTCGCGCCGAAGCCGGTGGCGGCCGTCGCACCGTCCACCGTCCATTTCGTCAACCGCGGCGAGACACTCGCCAGCATCGCCCGCCAGAATCATCTGACGGCGGCTGAGCTCGCCCGCGCCAACAATCTCGATCAGGCTTCGCCGCTCAAGCTCGGGACCAGGCTGACCGTCCCTGGCAGGGCCGTGGCGGCAGCTGCGCCGGTGGCTCCGGTCGCAACCGTTCCCCAGGCGGTTGCGACCGTGCCGGCGCCAGCGCCGACAACGCGGGTCGCGACGGCCGCCGGTCCGGTCCAGACCGCCCGCCTGGCTCAGGCCAATCCGGCGCCCGAGAAGGAGGAGGAGCCGGCACGGCCGGCCGAGACCACCAGCTCGCTGCCGACCTTCCGCTGGCCGGCGCGCGGCAAGGTGATCACCAGCTACGGCGCCAAGACCAACGGCAAGTCCAACGATGGCATCAACATCGCCGTGCCCGAGGGCACCCCGGTGAAGGCGGCCGAAGATGGCGTCGTCGCTTACGCCGGCAATGAATTGAAGGGTTATGGCAATCTGGTCCTGGTGCGGCATTCCAACGGCTATGTCACCGCATATGCCCATGCGAGTGAGCTGATGGTGAAGCGCGGTGATCCGATCAAGCGCGGCCAGGTCATTGCCAAGTCGGGTCAATCGGGAGAAGTCGGATCGCCGCAGCTCCACTTCGAGATCCGCAAGGGATCGTCTCCGGTTGACCCGCTGCAATTCCTCAACGGGGCGTGAGGTCCGGTCGTTTGACCCCACGCAACCGTGGACGACACAGGGCCGCGCAGATTACTGCGCGGCTTTTTGCGTTGTCAGCCGCACGCCGAGGCGGCCCGCCAGATCTTGCGTGAACTGCCACGCGACGCGGCCCGAGCGCGAGCCGCGCGTCGTGGCCCATTCCAGCGCCTCGCGCTCCAACTGATCCTCGGCGACTGCAATGTCGAAATGGCTGCAATAGCCTTTGACCATCGCGAGATATTCGTCCTGGCTGCACCGGTGGAAGCCGAGCCATAGGCCGAAACGGTCGGACAGTGAGACCTTTTCCTCGACCGCTTCGCCCGGATTGATCGCGGTGGAGCGCTCGTTCTCGATCATGTCGCGGGCCAACAGATGGCGCCGGTTCGAGGTGGCGTAGAGAATGACGTTCTCCGGGCGTCCCTCGATGCCGCCTTCGAGCACCGCTTTCAGCGATTTGTAGGACGCATCATTGCCGTCGAACGACAGGTCGTCGCAGAACACGATGAAGTGGAACGGCGCGGCACGCAGGATGTCCATCAGGGCCGGCAGGCTCTCGATGTCCTCGCGGTGAATCTCGATCAGTTTCAGCCGGTCGGCCGGCTTGCGCGTGACGTTGATGCTGGCATGGGCGGCCTTCACCAGCGATGATTTGCCCATGCCGCGCGCGCCCCACAACAAGGCGTTGTTGGCCGGCAGGCCGTTGGCGAAGCGCTCGGTGTTCTCGATCAGGATGTCGCGCATCCGGTCGATGCCCTTGAGCAGGTCGATCTCGACACGGCTGACGCGCGGCACCGTCGAGAGCCGGCCGTTCGGATGCCAGACGAAGGCGTCGGCCGCGTTGAGGTCCAGCGCGGGCGTGGCACCCGCATGGGTTGTCGCCAGATGCGCGGCAATTGCTTCCAGCGCACGGGCAATCCGGTCAGCCGTATCATCGGAGGCGGGGCCGGCGGGACGTTTTGCCGCGGTCTTTGGTGGCTTTTGCGCTGCAGGCCGGGGGCCTTTGGCGAGCGGTCTGAGGGCGTTTTTGGCGGAGGCGCGGGACGAGGCTCTGGCTGGTTTTTTCGACATGCTGCAAGTTCCTGATGGGGCAGCCATATCGGGCCTCGCCGGCTGCCGCAAGCGGGGCGAAATGAAGGGGCGGGGCGCCTTGCTATTGGGACTGCTGCCGCTATATTCCGCGCGAAATTCGCAAGAGGCCGGCCCGCGCCGAGACAAGCGTGGTTCGCCGGCTATTCCCGTCTCACCGGGCGCTGCCCACGAGGATCGACCACATGCTGATCACCCCTGCCTATGCCCAGGCCGCCGGCGCAGGCGACACCAACAGCATGCTGATGTCGCTGCTGCCGTTCGCGCTGATCTTCGTGATCATGTATTTCCTGATCCTGCGGCCGCAGCAGAAGAAGGTCAAAGAGCACGCCGATCTCGTCAAGAACGTCCGCCGCGGCGACACCATCGTGACCCAGGGCGGCCTGGTCGGCAAGGTGACCAAGGTCGTCGACGACGACCAGGTCGAGTTCGAGATCGCCGACGGCGTGCGCGTGCGCCAGATGCGCCAGATGATCACGGGCGTCCGCACCAAGGGCGAGCCCGCGAAGGCAGACGCAAAGGACGACAAGAAGGACGAGAAGGCAGCGAGCTGATCGCCGACCTGGCCGGTTGAACGCCGGCCTTCGCTCTTTGTGATGTTCTGATTTTCCGGGCCGGCTGCGGCCCTTACGGACAACCTCCATGTTGTATTTCACGCGGTGGAAGGCGCTGGGCATCATTCTCACGGCGCTCGTCGTGTGCCTGTGCGCGGTGCCCAACTTCTTCTCCGAAGCGACGGTCAAGACCTGGCCGGCCTGGGCGCAGCGCCGGCTGGTGCTCGGCCTCGACCTGCAGGGCGGCTCCTATCTGCTGCTCGAGGTCGACTCCAACTACATCAAGAAGGAGCGGCTCGATGCCGTGCGCGACGACGTTCGCCGTACGCTGCGCGATGCCAAGATCGGCTACACCGGATTGGTGAGCCGGGGTGATGGGGTCGAGGTCCGGATCACCAAGGAAAGCGACACGGGAACTGCGATCTCCAAGCTGCGCGATCTCTCGCAGCCGCTCGGCGGGCTGCTCGGCTCCAGCGGCCAGCGCAGCCTCGAAGTCAGCGATGCCGGCGGCGGACTGGTCCGGCTGACGATCCCGCCGGCGGCCATCACCGAACGCATCCGCCAGACCATCGAGCAGTCGATGCAGATCGTCGAGCGCCGCGTCAACGAGCTCGGCACCGTCGAGCCCGTGATCCAGCGCCAGGGCAACGATCGCATTCTGGTGCAGGTGCCGGGCTTGCAGGATCCGACGCAGCTCAAGAACCTGCTCGGGCGCACGGCCAAGATGGAATTCCGGATGGTCGATACCTCGGTGCCGGCGGATCAGGCGGTGCAGGGGCGGGTGCCGCCGGATTCCGAGGTGCTCCAGAGCGCATCGCCACCCAACCAGCCCTATGTCGTGAAGAAGCAGGTGCTTGTCTCCGGCGGTGATCTCTCCGATGCGCAGACCGGCTTCGACCAGCGCACCAACGAGCCGATCGTCACCTTCCGCTTCAACTCGGCCGGCTCGCGCAAGTTTGCGCAAGCCACCACCGAGAATGTCGGGCAGCCGTTCGCCATCGTCCTCGACAACAAGGTGATCTCGGCGCCGGTCATCCGCGAGCCGATCACTGGCGGCTCGGGCCAGATCTCCGGCAATTTCACCGTGCAGTCCGCCAACGAGCTCGCGATCCTGCTGCGCGCCGGCGCGCTGCCCGCGCCGCTGACGGTCATCGAGGAGCGCACCGTCGGTCCGGGCCTCGGTGCGGACTCGATCGCCAAGGGCGAGCTCGCCTCCTATGTCGGCTCGATCCTCGTCATCGTGTTCATGCTGCTGACCTACCGGCTGTTCGGCGTGTTCGCCAACATCGCCGTGGTGGTGAACGTCGCGATGATCTTCGGCGTGCTGTCGCTGCTCAATGCCACGCTGACCTTGCCGGGCATCGCCGGCATCGTGCTGACGGTCGGCATCGCCGTGGACTCCAACGTGCTGATCTATGAGCGCATCCGCGAGGAGCTGCGCGGCGGCCGCAATGCGATCTCGGCGATCGACGCCGGCTTCAAGCGCGCATTGGCGACCATTCTCGACTCCAACATCACCACCTTCATCGCCGCCGCCGTGCTGTTCTATATCGGCACCGGCCCCGTGCGCGGCTTCGCCGTGACCTTGGGCATCGGCATCCTCACCACGGTCTTCACCGCCTTCACGCTCACCCGTCTGATCGTCGCGGGGTGGGTGCGGTGGAAGCGGCCGCAAAGCGTGCCAATCTAGGAGCTACTGTGACACACTGGGTTCTCATCGGGCTTGGCATCCTGATCGCGGTGCTGACGGTGGTCAGCGCGCTCGGCCTGCTGCCGTCGCTGCGCATCGTTCCCGACGACACGCATTTCGATTTCACGCAGTTCCGCCGCATCAGCTTTCCGATTTCTGCGGCGCTGTCGATCCTCGCGATCGTGCTGTTCTTCACCCATGGCTTGAACCTCGGCATCGATTTCCGCGGCGGCACCTTGCTCGAGGTGCGGGCCAAGTCCGGCACCGCCGACATTGCGGGGATGCGCGCGACGCTGGCGACCCTCGGTCTGGGCGAGGTGCAGCTGCAGCAGTTCGGCACTGCGGCCGATGCATCGGTTCTGATCCGAATTGCCGAACAGCCGGGCGGCGACGCCGCTCAGCAGGAGGCAGCCAACAAGGTCAAGGCGGCGATCGGCGATTCCGTAGAGTATCGCCGGGTCGAGGTGGTGGGGCCGCGCGTTTCCGGCGAGTTCCTGGCCGTCGGCATGCTCGGCCTGATGCTCGCGATCATCTCGATCCTGATCTATCTCTGGTTCCGGTTCGAATGGCAGTTTGCGCTCGGTGCCATGATCGCCAACGTCCACGACATCGTGCTGACGATCGGCTTCATGTCGATCAGCCAGGTCGATTTCGACCTCACCAGCATCGCGGCGCTGCTGACCATTCTCGGCTATTCGCTCAACGACACCGTCGTCATCTACGACCGTATCCGCGAGATGCTGCGGCGCTACAAGAAGATGCCGATGCCGCAGCTGCTCAACGAATCGATCAACTCGACCTTGTCGCGCTCGATCATCACGCACGTCACGGTGACCCTGGCGCTGCTGGCATTGCTCTTGTTCGGCGGCCCGGCGATCCACAGCTTCACCGCGGTGATGATGTTCGGCGTGGTGCTGGTCGGCACCTACACCTCGATCTTCATCGCCGCGCCGATCCTGATCTATCTCGGCGTCGGAACCGTTCGGGGTGATCAGATCGACGAGCCGAAAAAGAAGCCCTGATCAGCCGTTGGACCCGGATCGGGGTTGAGATGTTGGTCTCGCATGGCAACTGACGCCCCGCATTTCCCGCGGTCCGCGCCGATCGACGGTTATGGCAAAGGCGGCTTCGCCTTTGCCGGCATGTCGCATCGCGGCTCGCTGCTGTGCCTGCCCGACTCGATCTGGGCCTGGGACGTCATCCAGCCCAGCCAGATCGACCGCTATTCGTTGCAGCGCGTTTTTGATGCGGCGAACGGGATCGACACGCTCATCATCGGCACCGGAAACGAAGTCTGGATCGCGCCGGCACCGCTGCGCGCGGCCCTGCGTGGCGTGAACGTCGTGCTCGATGCGATGCAGACCGGCCCCGCGATTCGCACCTACAACGTCATGATCGGCGAGCGGCGCCGGGTTGCGGCAGCGCTCATCGCCGTCCCATGAGCGAGACGACCGCCAACAGCGACGCCGCGTTCTGTGCAGGCCTTGTCCGCGAGCACGATTTCGACCGCTACGCCTCGACGCTGTTCATGTCGCCCGAGCCCCGGCGTGCGCTATTGTCGCTGTACGCATTCAACGTCGAAGTCAGCCGCATTCGAGATCTCGTGTCGCAGCCGCTGCCGGGCGAAGTCCGCCTGCAGTGGTGGCACGACACGCTGACGGGTCACGAACATGGCGGCGCGGAGGGAAATCCCGTTGCGGCCGAATTGCTGCTCACCGTGCAGCGCTTCGCGCTTCCGGTCGAGCGGCTGACGCGCCTGGTCGATGAGCATCAGTTCGATCTCTACAACGATCCGATGCCGACGATGGCGGCGCTGGACGGCTATCTCGGCGACACGCGTGGCGCGCTGTTCGCGCTGGCCGCGCAGATCATTGCGCCGCCGTTTGCGGACGCCGATCATCTCGCGCACCATGCCGGCATCGCGCAAGGGTTGCTCCAGGTGATCGCGGCGCTGCCGCGCGATGCGGCCCACCGGCAGCTCTATGTCCCGCTCGATCTTCTCGCGCGGCATGGCGTCGGCCAGGAGGAGATGTTCTCCGGCAAGGCGTCGCCGGCGATCCAAGAGGTGATCATGGACCTGCGCGGGCAGGCCCGGCAGCATCTCGATCACACCCTCGAGCTGGCGCGTCAGGCGCCACCGGCCGTGCGGCCGGTTCTGCTGCCGCTCGCGCTGGTCCGGCGCGACCTTGCGCGGGCCGGACCCCGCGACGATCCGTTTCAGCCGCGCTCCCGCTCGCGCCTCGCGACGCTGTGGACGCTGTGGCGGGCCGCGGGGACGACGAGTTTTTGCGCGCGCTGACCCCGTCGCGGGCTCAAGCCGAGGGCATCGTGCTCCAGAGCGGCGGGCTGTGCAGGAGTCTCGGCATGTCCGGCGGCTCGTGCCGGTGGATCGTGCAGCGGGTGTCCCAGACGACGAGATCACCCGGTCGGCAGGTGTGGGTCCAACTGAACTCGGGCCGTTCGGCAAGCTGCCAGAGATCGTCGAGCAGCGCGTCTGATTCGTCCTGCTCGAGGCCGACGACGTAGGAATGGCGACGCTGCCCCAGCGCGAGCATCGAGCGGCCGGTATCGATATGATTGCCGACCAGAGGATGCACCGGGCCTGCGATGACGGTGCGACGGCCATCATCGGCGGTGTCGGTCGCGAGATGACGAACCTTCAGATGAGCGACGCGGCTGCGCAGCGCCGGTGAGAGCGCGTCATAAGCGGCGTAGAGGCTGCAGAATGACAGTCTGTCGCCCAGCAAGCCCCCGGGGGAGGTGTAAAATAGATCCGCGTGACCGAAGCGACGGCTGAAGGCCGCGATGTCACGTTCACCAAGCCGCTGGCCGCGCACCAGTAGGACCTGATGCTTGAGCAGCGCGCGCATGAACGAGGCGAACGCCCAATCGTCGAAGGATCCGAGATCGACATTGCAGACCTCGGCACCGAGCGTCTTTCCCGTCGGGATGACCTGGATGAGGCTGCTTTCGGCGCTTCGAGCAACGTTGCTTCTGAGACTCACTTGCGTCATCTCCCAAGTTTCACCAGCGCCTGCAAATCAACCATCGTAATTTGTCGGGGGTGTTTCGGCTCGGAGGCAATTCGCGGAAGGATCGCGGCACGATCTGCCGATTGTCGGCACACTCTGCCGCTCTGAGTCGGAAGTTGGACGCTTCAAGGCGATGCGCGAGGAAATATCCAGCAACCTGCAACTCATTCGCAGGCAATCTGGCGCTTGATCGTGCTGATCCCGCGCGCAAGCGAATCAGTGTGGGCGATCTGTTCCCTTGATCTGGGTCCGATGCATGATTCGCCGCGCATGATCATCGAACGGATCGCGCCGATGCATGGTGCAGCGATTGTCCCAGATGACGAGATCTCCGACCTTCCAGACATGCTCCCAGGAGAATTCCGGACGGGCAACATAGGCCCACAACGCGTCGAGCAATGCTTCCGACTCGGCGAGCTCGAGGCCGACCAGATAGGCATTGCGCCGGCGGCCGAGATAAAGCATCCGCAGGCCGGAATCGGGATGCGTGCAGACCAGCGGATGGATCGCGCCCGGCGATGTGCGCGGATCATCGGTCGGCGTTACGCCCTGTCGGACGAAGCCGCCGCTGTTGTAGGTGCCGTCGTGCTTGATCTTCAGATCTGCGACGCGGCGCTTCAGTTCAGGAGGAAGCGCGTCGTACACGGCATACATGCTGCAGAACGACGTGTTGCCGCCGACGGGGGGAATTTCCAGCGCGTAGAGCGCGCTCGCGATCGGCGGCGTGTCGAGATACGACATGTCCGTATGCCACACCGCTTCGCCCGCGCCGAGGCTGCCGATCGCCTCGCCATTCACCTTCACGTTCGAGACGATATAGATTTCGGGTAGACCGTCGACGAAGCGGCGCCCGTTCTCCTGCACCGGCGCCCAGTCGAGATCACCGAAGCGGCGGCTGAAGGCGATCAAGTCCTGGTCCGTCAGACCCTGGCCGCGCACCAGCAAAACGGAGTGCGTGTGAAAGGCACGGAGCAGGGAGCTGAAGCCCGCATCGTCCAGATGCTTGAGATCGACATGTCGAATCTCGGCACCGAGTTGCCGGCCGGTCGGGATAATCTCGATGTTCGACGACCGAGACGTTGTGGCCGCGCGGGTTTCGACGTTCATTGCCAATCCTCCCAAACGACATTGCAACCAAAGGATACAATGGTCGGTCCGCGAAGTCTCGTCCGCTCAGGCCGAAGGCAGGTTCAGGTCCGCCTCGAAATTGAACCGGTCGCGCAGGTTCTTGCGCGAGTCCAGGATGTCCTTGAGGAAAGCGCGATCGCTGTCGCTCGTGAGCATCGGTTCGATCAGGTCGATCTGGTTCATCGCGACCAGCTGCAACAGTTCAGTGCGTGGCCTGCCGCTGGCGTCGCGCGGCAGGGCATGCACGACCTGGATATGCTCCGGCGGCTTCGGGCCCTTGGCTGAAGCAAGCTCGTTTTGCAGCTGAGTTTCAAGCGTCGGCTGCTCTCCCTCGACGAACGCATAGAGCCCGACGCCGGTCCGGCGGTCTGCGAAGGCAACGATCGCCGCGTCGCGCACGGCCGGGTTCTTCCGGATCATGTCCATCAGCACCGGCGCATCGTTGACCAGGCGTCGTCCGCCACCCTCGCGGTCGGTGAAATTGAAGATGCCGCGCGTGACGGCGCGATACACCTTCTTGCCAGTCATCAGCCAGACGCGCGCGAACAGCGATTTGCGTGCCAGGATCTTGCGCTCCTTCGGCGTCAGCGCCTCGGGCGCGTAACTCCGCTTATGCTTGAGCAGATGACGCAGGTCCTCATAGGCCGCGATCCGGAACAGCCGGCTGCGGCTCTCGAAGCAGGCGGCCAACTGAAAATCGGTGACGTAGCAATGGCCGTCGTGACCGACGAGCCAATTCTGCTCCTTGGCGAGATCGTTGTGCGTGATTCCGGCGCGATGCAGCCGGCGCATCATCCGCTTGGCCGAGCGGAAATAGGCGACGTTGCCGTGCGGTTTGGCCAGATGCAGCGCCACGCCATTGATGAAGCCGCGGACCAGCGCGCGATCCCCAGCCCATAGCAGATCGGGGCCGGCGTTGAGCCCCTTGGCGCGCATCAGCGCCTTGCGCTCGCGCGCGAACAAATGCCGCGCCAGCACGAACGACCACCACGGCACCTCATCGAGCCGGCGCAGCACGGCGTCGACGTCACCGGCCTCGCTCTTGAAGCGGCCGCGCTCGACGGTCGAGAACACGTCGCGCTTGAGCAGAACGCCTTCGCTCCAGCGCGCCGCCAGCACGGCGAAATCAGTCTTCGGCAAACTCATGGGGCTCTCACGCAGCGGCCGCGACGGGCAGGTGCTCGGCGATCCAGCGGTCGAGATCGGCCAGCGCGCGGGCGCTCATCGCCTGCTTCTTCGCCACCGTCTTCTCGTTGCCCTTCAGCCGCGTGCCGTCCGGCTTGCGGGTCGGGGTTGTCGCCAGCGGCGGGAACAGACCGAAATTGATGTTCATGGGCTGGAACGAGCGCGTCGCACCGTCGATCGTCTCGATGTGGCCGCCGGTGATATGGCCGAGCAGGGCACCGAGCGCCGTGGTTGGTGGTGGTGGCAGCAGATTGGCGCCACGCACCTCGGCGGCGGCGTAGAGGCCGGCGATCAGGCCGATGCTCGCCGATTCCACATACCCCTCGCATCCCGTCATCTGGCCGGCAAAGCGCAGCCGTGGCTGGACGCGCAGGCGGAGCTGCGCATCGAGCAGCTTCGGCGAGTTGAGGAAGGTGTTGCGATGCAGGCCGCCGAGCCGCGCGAACTCCGCGTTCTCCAGCCCGGGAATGGTGCGGAAGATCTGCTGCTGCGGGCCGTATTTCAGCTTCGTCTGGAATCCGACCATGTTGTAGAGCGTGCCGAGCTTGTTGTCCTGGCGCAGCTGCACGATCGCGTAGGGCTTGACCGTCGGATTGTGCGGATTGGTCAGGCCGACCGGCTTCATCGGGCCGTGACGCAGCGTCTCGTGGCCGCGCTCGGCCATTACTTCGACCGGC
This sequence comes from Bradyrhizobium sp. SZCCHNRI1029, assembly GCF_032487555.1. NCBI lineage: Bacteria > Pseudomonadati > Pseudomonadota > Alphaproteobacteria > Hyphomicrobiales > Nitrobacteraceae > Bradyrhizobium > Bradyrhizobium sp. SZCCHNRI1029. The sequence continues at coordinate 168,293 of NZ_JAUEUK010000003.1, read as the reverse complement.
AGGCAGCCGTCGAAATAGGGCGTGTTGGTCTCCCACTCCTTGAAGTCGGTCTTCTCGCCGGCGAGCAGCGCCGCGACGAAGGCGTCGTACTGCTCCTTCGTCATCGGACAGTTGATGTAGTCAGCCCCCGTGCCGCCCGGACCGACCTTGTCGTAACGCGACTGGAACCACGCCTTGGTCATGTCGATCGTGTCCTTGTGCACGATCGGCGCAATGGCGTCGAAGAAAGCAAGTGCCGTCTCGTCGGTCAGGTCACGGATGGCCTCGGCGAGCGGCTGCGAGGTGAGGGGACCGGTGGCGACAATGACGCGATCCCACTCCGCCGGCGGCAAGCCGGTAACTTCGCCGCGGCGCAGCGCGATGCGTGGATGCCCTTCGAGAGCCGCTGCGACGGCCGCCGAGAAGCCGTCGCGGTCGACGGCCAATGCGCCACCGGCCGGAACCTGATTGGCGTCGGCAGCGCGCATGATCAGCGAGCCCAGCCGGCGCATCTCGGCATGCAGCAGGCCGACGGCGTTGTTGGCCGCATCGTCGGAGCGGAAAGAGTTCGAGCACACCAGTTCGGCCGCGGTGGCGGTTCGGTGCGCCTCGGTCATGCGGTCCGGCCGCATCTCGTGCAGCACCACATCGACTCCAGCCTCGGCGAGCTGCCAAGCGGCTTCAGAGCCGGCGAGGCCGGCACCGACAACGTGGACGGTATTCGAAGGTGATTTGGAGCCTGTCATGCGCGGGACAGGTAGCGCTTTTCCCGAGCGCTGCAAATGCGCCAATGAGGCTCGGCGCGAGAAAGCGGGCGCATGTGTCTCGCTGCGCCAGGCCTAGATGCGGCAACGCCCGCAGCGAGGCGGGCGATGTCCGGTAGATATCGGAAGAAGGCCGATCAGCCGTTGTAGTGACCGGCGGCAACGCGCGGGATGTCCGAGCGATCGAGACCGATGTCGGCGAGTTCGCGATCGCTGAGCTGCGACAGCTCGGCAACGTTGCGCTGATACTCACGGAACGCCTGAACCATGCGGATGAGCGAGAGCAACATGAGAAATCTCCTTTAGTTCACGATTCAGTTCTTCATTGGAACCTCATCGTTGAAATGAACATAGAAGAGATTGTTGCGATGCGGAAGCGCTGATGTTGCGATGCAGCTAAACCTCCGGCGCATAGCTTGGGTAACGCTTGGGTAAGAATCGGGCAGGGGGATCAGAGGGTGCGATCTGTCGGAAACCTCCGTAATCATGCTGTTTTTCAATCGTTCGTTTGAAAAGCCCGATCGATAGACTGTCACCGCGGCTACGACGCCGTTAAGCGTTGATCATCTCGAGCCTCGACGGGGTGCATGGGTCGAGCAGAATGAATTTATATTCACTATTTGATGTTGCGACGGTGAACCGATGTCCACGATCACGCGCGGCTCGCAGTGATTTCATTTCGCGAGAATATCGAGGTGGTGCGACAGAATGTCGCGGCGTCCGGCAATGATGCCTGCGCCGTCGCACCAGCGAGGAAAAACAATGAACAGCAAACTGTTGGGGACCGCGCTCGTCATCGCGGCGATGACCACGTTCGGTCCGGCTCAGGCGGCGCGGATGCATGGCGCCGGCTGCAGCGGGGCCAACCTGGAGAAGACTGAGACGGCGATCGAGGCGATGGCTGATGGCGATGCCAGATACACGGCACAGCGAGAGATCGCGGCGGCCCAGGATGCGCTGCTGAGCGGCAAGATGGGCGCCTGCAGCGTTCATCTGACGAAGGCGATGCAGGCCGGGATGATCAAGTAGCGCGTCAGTCGTTCGCATCGTTGAACCAAGGGCCGATCGCGTCACCGCGATCGGCCTTTTTCCTGGCAGGCTATGGCGCCCGCGCCAGCTGCGTCGCGAAGGTCGCGATCGTCCGCGCATAGACCTCGCTCTTGTTCCACTGCTGGATGACCGCAAAATTCGGGCCGCCGGGCTCCCAGTCCTTGCCCTTCTGCCAGCCATAGCCCTTCAAATAGTTCGCCGTGGAGGCGAGAACGTCGGGCGCGCTGCGGATCAGGTCGCGCCGGCCATTGCCGTCGAAATCGACGGCATATTTGATCCAGGACGACGGCATGAACTGGGTCTGTCCGATCTCGCCGGCCCAGGCGCCGCGCATCTCGGCCGGCTGGAGATCGCCGCGGTCGACGATCCGCAGCGCATCCAGCAACTCGCCGCGAAACTGCTCGGCGCGACGGCAGTCATAGGCCAAGGTCGCGAGCGCACGGATGGTCGGGAACTTGCCGACATTGACGCCGAAATCGGTCTCGAGGCCCCAGATCGCGACCAGGACCTCGCCGGGCACGCCGTAGCTCTGCTCGATCCGCGACAGCACCGAGCCGTACTGCTTCAGCATGTTGGAGCCGCGGGTCAGGCGCGGCGGCACCATGCGCCCGGAGAACTCCTCGAAGGTCTGGCTGAACACCTTCTGACCGCGGTCGCGGTTCAGCACGCTTTGGTCGGGCGTCACGCCCGTCAGCGCCGCATTGATCGTGTTTTGCGAGATGCCCTTGGCTGCAGCCTCGGTCTTGAACTCGGCGAGCCAGCCGTCGAAATTGCCGTTGCCGCAAGGTACCGCGGCGTGCGCTGGCGCTGACAGGGGGGTAAGGGCAGCGAGACAGGCAAGAGCGGACACGGCGAGAACGCGAGCAATCATCGAAACACCTGGACGGCAATGGATTCAAAAAGCGTTGCTGGGCGTGCTCCATGTCGGGCGTAACCGCGGCAGCAGCAAGGCCTTTCGATCACATTGGCGTCGGATTTCGTGAGCGCCGCCACACTCTGCGGCCCCTCGACGCGACCGCCGGCCCGGAGGCCGGCGGCAGTGAAAACTCATCGCTGCGTCCTCACATCTGGTCACGCGAGCGCCATGGGAACAGGTTCGCCGGGAAATCGGCCGCGGGCTTGGAGCTGCGGGGGACCGGCGGCACGATCCGGGCGGCGTCGGGGTGGATCGCGATGGCCTCACGGTAGAGATGCCAGGTGGCGTGGCCGAGCACCGGGATCACGACGGCGAGACCGAGGAAGAACGGGATCGTGCCGGCCACCAGAAGCACTGCGACGATGAGGCCCCAGGCCGCAACCGGAACTGGGTTCTTGGCCGCCACGCGCAGCGAGGTGACGACCGCTTCGAGCGCGCCGGCGTGACGGTCGAGCATCAAGGGGAAGGACACGATGCTGAGGCACAGCGCCAGCAACGCGAACAGGAAGCCTGCGCCACAGCCGACCGCGATCAGCCACCAGCCTTGCGGCGTAGTGAAGACCCGCTGCAGGAAATCGCTCACACCGGTCGCGCCGCCATAGCCGAACACTGCGACGTAGATCGCCTGCGCGGTCGCGACCCAGGTGACGAACAGCGCGAACAGCAGCGTGCCCAGTCCGAGCATCGAGCCGAACGACGGCGACCGCAGCACCTCCAGGGCATCCCAGGCACTGGTGTCCTCGCCGCGGTCTCGGCGGCTGCTGAGCTCATAGAGACCGAGCGCGGCGAACGGGCCGAGCAGGGCGAAGCCGGCCGCCAGCGGAAACAACAGCGGCACCACCGCATAGCCGAACACTGCACGCGCCAGCACCAGGCCGAGAACGGGATAGATCGCACATAGCATCACGGCGTGACTCGGCACCGCCTTGAAGTCATCCCAGCCGAGCCGCAGCGCACGCATCAGGCTCGACATGTCGATCGTACGAATCGTCAGCTCAGCCGCGACCTCGTCTGCCGCCCGAACGTGGGAGGCAGCATTGCTGTGGTAGGTAGCCATCGTCGTGTGCTCCCTCAACTTGCGCGGGGCGCTTCCCAACCACGCAGGCGGGCTGCGCTTCTCGTTGGAACAAATTCGCGGATGGCCAGACGCGACGAACCTCGGGGCGGCCATTCGCGAACGGAAGTCATCAGGATAGTAGCAAAACAGGCTGCGCCTACTCACGCCTCGGTGAGGGCTGTGAATGTCGCAGTGCATTAGCTTGGCACGCCCATGCAGAAGCCTGAGCATGGTCCAATAAAGTCGTTCCGCCGTCATTCCGCCTTGGGTAAGCTTCACATTCGTCGCCGTGTTCGCGTTTGGCAGGCCACGGCGGTGGCGGAGCGGCTCCGACGGGCGTCTCTGCAACGGAACACCGCCGGCCGAGTTCTTCTTACGATCACCATCCATTGGGAGCCATTGATGAGCGTTTTCGGAAAGATCATGGGCGCGATTTTCGGCCATCATGCCGAGGCGGCACCGGCCGGCGGCAGCACGCCCGCCGCGGGCGGCGCCGCGCCGGCCGGCGGCGCGGCTGCGTCCCCGACGGCGGCCCCGGCTGCTGCGCCGCAAAATGTCGATGTGGCTGCGATCGTCGACAAGGCGGCGGCTGCCAAGCACGAGAAACTGGAGTGGCGAACCTCGATCGTCGACCTGATGAAGGCGCTCGATATCGATTCGAGCCTCGCTGCGCGCAAGGAGCTCGCCAAGGAGCTCGGCTATAGCGGCGACACCAACGACTCCGCCAGCATGAACGTGTGGCTGCACAAGCAGGTGATGAGCAAGCTCGCCGCCAATGGCGGCAAACTGCCGCCGGAGATCAAGCACTGAGCTTGCGCCGCTCACGGCAAGAACAAGAAGCGAAAGGCCCGCCATCGTGCGGGCCTTTGTCGTCTTGGGTCGCGTCTGGCGTGAGGCTGTGCCAGGGCCTCAGACGTGCACGAAGCCGGCGCGTTCCCAGGCCTCCGCATGTAGCTGGTCGCGGTCGAATCCGATGTCGCGCAGCGTGCGCTCGTCGAGCTGGTCGAGATAGGCGAGCTGCGTGCGGTAGTGAACGTAGCGCTTGAGAACGTCGAAAATGGCTGTGATGAACATGTGCCTCTCCCCATGGGTCTGGTTGCTTGCTCGGCGGGGGATTGCTGATCCATCCAGGTAGCCATTGCGTTAAGGCGCTCCGTCCAATCGTCTCGCCCGGTAATTCCACGGCCCATCAGGCCATGATGTCCCGGTTCTCCGGATGGTCTCGGAGGTAGTCGGCGACGAAGCTGCAGCCCGCGATGACCTTGCGGCCGTCGGCGCGGATCAGCGCGAGGGCACCTTCCACGAGCTGCGAACCGATGCCGCGGCCTCGCAGCGGTAGCGGGGTCTCGGTATGGGTGATGATCACCCCCTGCGGCGTGGCCCGGTAATTGGCAAACGCGACGTGGCCGTTGATGTCGAGCTCGAAGCGGCTCCCGGCCTTGTTGTCACGGACATCAGTCATGCGCCTCTACTTTCGTTTAGGTTTCTCGGTGATCTTGAGGAACTCCGCCAGCAGTGCACGGATCGACCATGGCTTGCCATCGACCGCACCCCGGATGTCGTCGATCTTCCATTGGCCCGCTTCGCGCACGAGGTCGTAACGGATGATGTCGTCGGCCTGTTCCTTGCGCTCGGTCCGGTGGCCGCGAATACTGACCGCGACGGTTGCCTTGTCGCCGTCCTGCATTTCCGACGTCACCTTGAACGAGGCGACATCGGGATCCTGCGAATTCGTGACGGGATCGAAATCGATCGCCCCGACCTCGCCCTTGGGCGTGCGGGCGTCCATCTTCGCCCATTGGGCGGCCAGCGACTTCGACAGATATTTCGCGCGCGCCGCCTTGTCCTCGATGACGAAGGTGCCGCCATCCTCCCCCTTGCCCTTGGCGACGCGGGTGTAGATCGCAGTCATGATGCCGACGGGCTCGCTGGAAGAAGGCGCCTGCGCGTGCAGCGGAGAAGCGGCGAGCACGCCGGCGAGGCCGAGAAGCAGGAAGCGACGATCGATCATGGTTGTCCTCAAATCAGATTCGGCGCGCGGTGATATGAAGAAATGCGCGGCCGGCCACGGTTTGTCGCGCGGCATCCGCATCCGTTCGAAACACGCCACCGCATGGGTGGGATGGGGAGGCCGGCCTTGCGAGGGCGAGCAGGACCGGGATAAACAGGCCCAAAGGTATCGGGCGGCTGAGATCGCCTGAAGGATCGATCGAGGGGACGCTTCCATGGGTCTGTTCGTCAGCAGCAGCGGCGCGAGAGATTGTCGATGACACCGGCACCCCTGCGCATGTCCCGCCGGGTGATGAACCTCGCGCATATCGTCACGCAAAATGGCCGCCGGCTCGGCGACCGCGTCGGCTTCGTCTGGGGCGAGAGGTCGTGGACCTGGCGCGAAATCGACGCGATGGTCTCGGCGCTCGCGGCGGCGCTGGCCGAGCAGGGGATCGCCAAGGGCGATCGCATTCTGGTGCACTCCAAGAACTGCGAGGAGATGTTCGTCTCGATGTTCGCCGCGTTCCGGCTCGGCGCGGTCTGGGTGCCCACCAATTTCCGACTGATGCCGGACGAGGTCGCCTATCTCGCGACCGCCTCGGGCGCGAAGGCGTTTCTCTGCCACGGCGACTTTCCGGATCATGCTGCCGCAGTGACGACTGCTGACTTTACCTGGCGCATCGGTGAAGGCGGCAGCTTCGGCACGGGGGCCGTGGCCGACGCAATGAAGGCGCATGTCGGCGCACACGTCGCGAACGCGGCCGTCGAGCATGACGATCCCTGCTGGTTCTTCTTCACCTCCGGCACGACCGGTCGCTCCAAGGCGGCGGTGCTGACGCATGGCCAGATGGCGTTCGTCATCACGAACCATCTTGCAGACCTGACGCCGGGCACGACCGAGCACGACGCGTCGCTCGTCGTGGCGCCGCTGTCGCACGGCGCCGGCGTGCACCAGCTGATGCAGAGCGCGCGCGGTGCCAAGACCGTGCTGCTGCCGAGCGAGAAGTTCGACATCACCGAAGCCTTCCGCCTGATCGAGATGCATCGCATCAGCAACCTGTTCACGGTGCCGACCATCCTGAAGATGATGGTCGAGCATCCCGCCGTCGACCAATTCGATCATTCCTCGCTGCGCCATGTGATCTATGCCGGCGCGCCGATGTATCGCGAGGACCAGAAGCGCGCGCTGGCGCGGCTCGGCAAGGTCATCGTCCAGTATTTCGGCCTCGGCGAGGTCACCGGCAACATCACGGTGCTGCCGGCCGCGGCGCACGAGGAAGAGGATGGACCGGAGGCGCGGATCGGCACCTGCGGCTATGAGCGCACGGGCATGCAGGTCTCGATCCAGGACGATCAGGGGCGTGAGCTGAAGCCGGGCGAGACCGGCGAGATCTGCGTCATCGGTCCGGCCGTGTTTGCGGGCTACTACGACAATCCCGACGCCAATGCGAAGGCGTTTCGCGACGGCTGGTTCCGCACCGGCGATCTCGGCCACATGGACGCGCAGGGCTTCGTCTATATCACCGGCCGCGCGTCGGACATGTACATCTCCGGCGGCTCCAACATCTATCCGCGCGAGGTGGAGGAGAAGATCCTGACCCATCCCGACATCGGCGAGGTCGCCGTGCTCGGCGTGCCTGATCCCGTCTGGGGCGAGGTCGGCGTCGCCGTCTGCGTGGCGCGCGAAGGTGCGGCCGCGCCGAGCGAGAGCGCAATCGCCGGCTATCTCGCCACCAAGCTGCCGCGCTACAAGATGCCGAAGCGCTTTTTCTTCTGGGACGCGTTGCCCAAATCGGGCTATGGCAAGATTCCGAAGCGTCTGGTGCGCGACGAGCTCGAGGCCCGCGGCCTGCTCGATCTCACCAGGCAGGGTTGACGCGTGATGCGATCCATCACCCAGCCCGGTGCGCCCGTCGCGGATCGCATCCAGTGGGTCGAGGCCCGCGGCCGTGTGTTCACCTTCACCATGGAGCAGGGGTTGCCGCTCTTGGAAGCCGCGCGCCGCGGCTTTGCGGCCAATGGCTTTGCCGGCGGTGTGCTCGATATCAAAGGCGGTGCGCTCGGACCGTTCGCCTATGTGATGCCGGCGCTGTCGAAGACGGCGGATCATGCCGCGTTCTACAGCGACACCTATCGTCCCGCCGGTGTGACGCGCCTGTCGACGGCGACGATGACGCTCGGCGTGCGCGACGGCGCGCCATTCTTCCATTGCCACGCGCTGTGGACGGAGGAGGGTGGCCGCAACGGCGGCGGGCACATCCTGCCGGAGGAGACCATCGTCGCCGAGCCGTTCGAGGTCGGCGCCTTCGGGCTCGACGGCGCGATCTTCACGGCAGAGCCGGACGTCGAGACCGGCTTCAAGCTGTTCGGGCCGGTAGCGGCCGCACCAAGCGGCGCCACGACGGATTGCCGCGCCTTCGCGCTCCGGCTGCGGCCGAACCAGGATTTCGCCGGCTGCCTCGAAGCGTTCTGCCGGGCGCAGGGGATCAGCAAAGCGCGCATTCGCGGCGGCGTCGGCTCGACCATCGGGGCGCGCTTCGAGGACGGCGTCGTCGTCGAGCCGTTCGCGACGGAGCTGACCATCACCGCCGGCGCGATCGCGCCGGGCGACGACGGCCTTGAAGCCACTGTTGACGCCGCGCTGGTCGACTACACCGGCGCGCTCGCGCGGGGGCGCGTCGTCCGCGGCGACAATCCGGTGCTGATGACGATGGAACTGGTGCTGGAGGTCGTGGCGTAGCCCGCGTGGGCCGGTGGCCGATGCGGGCGCGATGTGCGAGATTGCCGGTGATGTCACCGAGGTTGTGAAGGCGTCATGGCGAGGAAGCAACGCGAGATCCGGCTGCCGGCCCCTTATCTGAAGCGGCTGTGGCTCGATCCGGCGAAGATCTCCGATCGCGCGGCCTATCCGTTTTGCCTGCCGTTCCTGCAGGACGCGTTCGAGCTCAGCTTCACCAACGCCATCACCATCATCGTCGGCGAGAACGGCACCGGCAAATCGACCCTGCTCGAAGGCATTGCCGCGCTCGCGGGCTACGACGAAGCTGGCGGCGGCAAGGGTTACATGCCGGTCGACCATGGGCGTGCGATCGAGCGTATGGGCGGCGCACTTGCCGCCGCGCTGCGCGCGAGTTGGTTGCCGAAGATCACGCAAGGCTGGTTCTTCCGCGCCGAGAGCTTCTTTTCGGTGGCGCGCTATCTCGATCAGGCCGCACTGGACGATCCGTTCGGCGGGCCGCCGCCCGACTTCCTGTCCCATTCGCATGGCGAGGGGTTCCTGCGCTTCTTCGAGGAACGCTGCCAGCGCCAGGGCATCTACATTTTCGACGAGCCGGAATCGGCACTGTCGCCGGCGCGCCAGATCGAGTTCCTGAAGCTGATGCGGCGCATGGATGACTCCAGCCATTGCCAGGTGCTGATGGCGACGCATTCGCCTGTCCTGATGGCCTATCCCGGCGCGACCCTGTTGCGGCTGACCAAATACGGCCTGGAGAAGGTCGCGGTGCAGGATACGGATCATTTCAAGGCGATGCGTGAGTTCTGCGCCGACCCCGACGGCTTCGTGCAGGCGGTGCTGGCGGAGTGAGGCCGGGATGATAGGCGAGCAGAGCGAAGCCTGCTCGGCCCTCATTGCGAGCGAAGCGAAGCAATCCAGGATCCCACGAGGACTCTGGATCGCTTCGTCGCTTTGCTCCTCGCGATGACGGAGAGACATGACTTCGCGTTCTCGCCGTGCCAGGTGCACCCGAGCTTTGACGTTCATTCCGCCCTCCTCAGTGAGAGGGCGCAGGGAAGGCCGGGTGCAGGCCGCACCCATGGCCCGCCTGCGAAAAAAAAATGCAGGCGGCAGGAACCACAGGATTGGCCGAACAACCGGCCTTCCCTGCGCGACGGTTTCTACCGGCTTATACGCGCTCTCCTCGGTGCGCCGGGCCTTCTGGCCACCGTCATCGGCGCGACGCCTTGAAGGCATCGACACCCACTTGACCTCAGCGTCGGGAGGTCAGGACCACACGATTTCGCCGTCCGCCACAAAACCCGTCGTCTGCGCAAAAGCGCCGGGCCCGTGACGTCCATCGCATCCCGCCCTCCACGCCCGTGACGACCGCGAAGCGCCCCTCTCGTGAGGACAGGACGCATGCAGGAAAACAGAAATTCCGAAATGGCGAAACAGGAATATTTTTCACGGCAGGACTGGACAAGGATGATGCCGCTGATCCCGTGCGCAAATTTAGGTTTTGCGCGCATGGCCGTTTTGGTGTCAAAACGGCCGCGTCGTGGCTCGGCCATGTGCGCGCCGTGCCCGTCGGGCGACTCGGAACGTGACAGGAGCGAAGGAAGAGGGGCTGCATGCCGGAGCAGATCGGTCGCCACGACAAGCTCGAACAGGCGCTCCTGGCCCTGGATGATCGCGCCATGGTGCTGGAGGAGCTCGACGGCTTCATCGCCGGCCTGCTCGTGCTCCCTGAGCCGATTCCGCCGGGCGAATGGTTCGCGGCGGCCTTCGGGCTCGGCAAGGGCCGTCGCTCCGTGTTCACCAGCATCGACCATGCCAACGAGGTGCTCGGGCTGGTCATGGACTATCACCGGGAGATCGCGCTGACGCTCGCGCATCATCCGGAGCAGTACCAGCCGCGCTTTCCGATCGACGGCTTCAACGGCGAGGTCGTCTGGGAGCTGTGGATCGACGGCTTCGCGGCGGCCACGAACCTGCGTCGTGACAGGTTCGATGCGTATGAGCGGGTGGGCGGCGAAGTCGCCATGGCTGCGGTCGGTCTGATGATGATGATCGGTGCAACTCTCGACGAGAACCCGGATCCCGTCGAATATCGAAATCTCAGTCGCAACGCGCCCCAGAATATCCGCGAGGCGGTGCTGACGCTGCATCAATACCGGCAGAGCGGGGCTCCGCTGCCCGCGTCCACCAGCTTCGCCCGGCAGCCCAATCCCTTCGCGTCGTTCGGCAAGGTCGGCCGCAACGACCCCTGTCCCTGCGGTTCCGGCCAGAAATACAAGCGCTGCTGCGGCGCGAATTGATCGGCCACGACACGGTCTTTTTTGTTGCAACAATCGGGAGCGGTGTAAAGATGCGCCGCCGCGCGCCGGATGCGCCGGCCAATGAGAGTGACTGAGGAAACGACATGAGGATGGTGTTCGGCAAGGCGCTGGCCGTGACGGCGGCGCTCGCGATCGCAACGACGGTCCTGACCACAGCGGATGCGCATGGTCCGACCCGGCGCAAGGTGCAGGAGCACGTCGAGATCAACGCCGCGCCCGCCAAGGTGTGGGCCGTGATCGGCAACTTCCAGGACATGAGCTGGCTCGGCGTCGTCGACAAGACCGCGGGCGACAAGGGCAACGAGATTGGCGCCACGCGCAAGCTGACCCTGAAGGGCGGCGCTACCGTCGACGAGGAGCTCTACAAATACGACGCCGAGAAGATGAGCTATTCGTACCGTATCACCGCCGTCGACGTGAAGGTGCTGCCGGTGACGAACTACTCGTCGACCATCGCGGTGACGCCGAGTGCGGACGGCAAGGGCAGCGTGGTCGAATGGACCGGCGCGTTCTACCGCGGCTTCCCCAACAACGATCCGCCACCGGAACTGAACGACGAGGCCGCGGTCAATGCGGTGACCGGCCTGTACAAGGGCGGGCTCGAAGGACTGAAGAAGAAGGTGGAAAGCGGGAGCTGATTGGATACGACCATGTCGCCAAGTCAGCGCTGCGCTCCCTCTCTCCGTTCTTACGGGGAAAGGGTTGGGGTAAGGGGCTGCCGAACGGGTGGTGTGGGTGGTGGGACCTGTGCCCCCTCACCCGGATTGCATCTGGCGATGCAATCCGACCTCTCAGCGCGAGCGAAGCTCGTCGCGGCCCCGCATCCGCCTTCGCTCTGCGAGCTACGGCGGACAAGAGCGGGGCGAGGTGGGTACAAGGCAAGGCGCTGTACCACTCATCGTCTCCCAGATCCTATTCGAGCGTTTCTGCTCGCAGCCTTGCTCGTCTGCTGCGCCAGTGCCCATGCCGAGGAGGCCTTCGTCACCAACCAGCTCAGCGACGATCTGACGATCGTCGACCTCGCGACCTCGAAGCCGGTGGCGACGATCCCGATCGGCGGCAAGCCGGCCGGCGTCGCGGTGGCTGCCGACGGACGCTTCGCCTATGTGGCGAGCCCGGACGACAAGAGCGTGAGCGTCGTCGACGCTGTCGCGCGAAAGGTGGTTGGACGGGTCGAGGTCGGTGGCGGGCCGCTCGGCATTGCCGTGACGCCGGACGGTTCGACGGTCTACGTCGCAGACTGGTACAACGCCGCAATCCGCGTGATCGATACGAAGACCCGGACCGTGACCGGCAGCATCGCGGTCGGCGCCTCGCCGTCGGGGCTTGCGGTGACACAAGACGGCAAGCTGCTGCTCTCCGCCGACCGCGATGACGACATGGTCTCGGTGATCGACACGGCGACGCGCCAGCGCCTTGCGACCATCAAGGTCGGCACGCGGCCGTTCGGTGTCACCATCGACGCCGAGGGCAAGCGCGCCTACACGGCAAATGTCGCCTCCAACGACGTCTCGGTGATCGACCTCGCCGAGCGCCGCGAGATCGGCCGGGTCAAGACCGGTTTGCGGCCCTATGCGGTGGCGCTGGCGCAGGGCAGGGGCTTCGCCACCGACCAGTATGACGGCACGGTCAGCGTGTTCGACCTGGCGAGCCTGCAGCCGCTCAAGCGCATTAGCGTCGGCGACTATCCGGAGGGCATCGAGGCGACCGCCGACGGCCAGCGCGTCATCGTCGCCAATTGGGAGAGCAACATTCTGAGCGTCATCGACGTGGCCGCGCTGAAGGTCACCGGAGAGATCAAGGTCGGCGACGGTCCGCGCGCATTCGGCGCGTTCCTGCGGCGGTGAGCAGGTCCGCCGGTGGCGGATGGAGTTGCATCTGCAGCCTCCGTCACTGCGAGCGCAGCGGCGCAGCGAAGCAATCGAGGCCGCGCGAAGACTCTGGACTGCTTCGCTGCGCTCGCAATGACGCGGTGAGTTATCGAGGCTCGTCATTATCCCTGCATGTCGCCGGCGGCGCTGATGCAGGCTACGAATCTCGTCTGGCGGGCACCACCAACCGCTCCACGATCTCGTCCATCCGGGTGAACAGCATCTCCGGTTGGTGGTCGCGCAGCGCCTGCTCCGCGGCATAGCCCCATGTCACCGCGCCGAAGGCGATGCCGGCGGCACGCGCCGCCTCGATGTCGCGGGTCTCGTCGCCGATCGCGATGGCCTCTGCTGGGTCGACGCGCAGCCGCTTCAGCACCCGGCGAAACTTCCGTGCCTTGCCGAACACCGAGGCCGAGCAATCGAAATCGGCGAACAGCCCGGCGCGCGATCCGAGCTTCTGCCGCGCGTTGGCCTCGCTGTCCGACGAGACCAATGCGAGCATGGTGCCGTTCGCGGCAAGCGTGTCGAGCATGATGTCGACGCCTGCGAACAGCGGGATGCTCGCTGCATGCGCCGTCTTCAGTTGGCGCACGTGGCGCGCGATGAAGGGCAGCTTCCAGCGCGGCACCTGAAGGAAATCGAGGATCTCACGGGTCGAGGCATGGCGGAGCCCGTCGATGTCCTCGTCCTTCACCTGACGAAAGCCGAAGCGCTGCGCGACGACGTTCACGTGGGTGCGAAACCACGGGAAGCTGTCGGCGAGGGTGCCGTCGAGATCAAAGATGACGAGAGAGTAGGGCATCGCGCGAGGTGAGCGTGGCGAGGAGCTGATGATCGTCGAGGCGTGTCGTCCTGCGACAGCCTGCGCCATAGCAATGGGAGGGGCGGCGCGCAATGAGATGCGATCATTGCGTGTCGCAGCTCCACGGTGACGTTTGATGATCAGGGGTTGAACATGTTGTGATGTGCACCTGGAGATAACGCGGTCTATCATCCCGGTGGGCCGGCGGATCAGGGTCTGCCTGCCCGATTTGATCGAAATTGTTTTCATCATTCAAGCCAGAGAGATTTCACATGGCCCTCAACAAGGTTGCTGCAGCGTATCTGTCCTACTTCGCCTATATCGACGACGCGCTCGATGTGGTTCAGCCGAGCGATTTCGTGGCGATGCTGAAGTCCGTCCCATCGGGTGCGGCGAACGGTCCGTGGTCGCTATGCTGGGGCCCGGCGGTCAACAACGGCGTGCTCGCCTACGTCGCGCAAGGCAGCGACGGGAGCTACGCGGTGGCGTTCCGCGGCACCGATGTTGATGGCTCGGTCGCCGGCGCGTTCGAGAACGTGCTCGCCGATGCCGATGCTGTCTTCCAGGTGCCGTGGCTGTATCCGCAGCAGGCCGGAGCGCCGCTGCAGATCAGCGCCGGAATCAACGACGCGCTGGCGCTGGTCATCGCGCTCACCGATCCCACGACGGACCTGTCGCTGCTGGACTATCTGCGCGGCCTTGCGGCCAAGCAGAACCTGCAACTGATGGTGACCGGGCACAGCCTCGGCGGCGCGCTCGCCGTGGTGGCGACGGCGTGGCTGCAGGACCAGTTGCCGAAGCTGAACTCGTCGCTGACGTTCACGCTGTGGCCGCACACCTTCGCGGCTCCGACGATGTGGAACGCGGGCTTCGCGACGACCTTCGCAAAGAGCTACACCTATTACGCGGCGGTCAACAGCAACGACATCGTGCCGATGGCCTGGGCCAACCTGAACGGAATTCTCGGTACCTATCCGCCGCCGGCGCCGGTCCTGAAGGATACCAACTACTACTCGATCTACAAACCGCTCGAGTGGCTCAGCGCAGCGATCCCGACCTATACGTCGATTGCGCCGAGCAATCCGGATCTGTTCACGATCACGCCGATCGTCGAGGCGAACGACTCCTGGACCGCGGAAGCCGGCTACATGCATTCCATGCAGCTGCAGTATTTCCCGCATGCGACCGGCACGAAGGCGCCGCCGCTGCCGGGAGTCACCAAGACCGGCGTGGCGCGGCCACGGGCGGTCGCCGTCGCGGCCTGAGCGCCGCAGGGCAGCTTTTGCGGGGCTGGGTTCGCTCAGTCCTGCAAGGGGGCTCGGTGCGGCGGCCGATCAACCTTTCATCACGATTATTGTGAGTGTGCGCTGCGGGAACGCCTGGCGCCGTGCGGTGGTTGACCCCGCACAGAAGCGAGGAGAGAGACATGCAACGTACGATCAAGATGGCCGCGCTGGCCGGAGCCACGCTGGTGATCGGCACCGCCGCCGCGTCCGCGCAGGGCTATGCCCGATTCGGCGACTCCATGGCCTGGGTGCCGCCGGCGCAGACCTCCGATTCCGAGCCGGTGTATGGCGGAGCGCCGGCGCCGGCCTACGCGCCGGGTCCGGTGGCTGGCCCAGTGGCCTGGGGCGGCGGTTACAACGGCACCAACCATCCGACCCCGGGCTCGACCCAGGGCGATGTCGGCCCGTCCGGCAACAACAACGGCACGCTGACCGGCGCCTACCGGCAGTGGTAGTTGCCGTCTGGCGCTGAAGTGAGTCGATCAAGCCCGCCGCTCCGACAAGAGCGGCGGGTTTGTCGTCTGAGAGGACGCCCAGTCGCTTGCGAGATGATGCGACCAGCTTCCGGATCATCTGATCGCGGCAACGTGAGCGCCACGTTGTGTCGCACACATGTTGTGGCGGGTGGCGGAACTGCCGGGGCATGACGATGGTTTGTTCCTCGATGAATTGGGAACAACGGAGCAAGTTCATGACACGCACGTTTGGATTGGCCGCGCTGGCCGCCGTCACGCTGGTCGCCGGCACGATCGGCGCCTCGGCCGGCGAATACGGGCCGGGCGGCTACGGCTATGGCGGCCAGGTCACCAGCACCTATGCCTACCGCGACTCCTTCGCCTGGGCGCCAGGGCCGGTCTATGAGGAAGGCTACGTCGCCGTCGCGCCGGGCCCGTATGACGGCCCGGGCTGGGGCGCCGGCTACAACGGCACAAACCACCCGACCCCAAGCTCGACCCAGGGCGACGTCGGACCGCGCGGCAACAACAACGGCACGCGGAGCGGGTATTATCGCCAGTGGTAATCTGAGTTCGTTGCAGAAACATCGAGCCCGCCGCTCTGCAGGGAGCGGCGGGCTTTGCTGTGATGAACCGGTATCGACCACATGCGTCATTGCGAGGAGCGCAGCGACGAAGCAATCCAGAGTCGCGTACGCGGCCCTGGATTGCTTCGCTTCGCCCGCAATGACGATCGATACAAGGGAGTTGAGGGCAACTACTCCGCCGCCTCGCTGGCCGCGCCGCGGCCGCGCTTCTTCGGCTTGGCCGACTTCTCCAGCACCGGCTTGAGGAACTGGCCGGTGTAGCTGCGCGGCGCCTTGACGATATCTTCCGGCGGGCCCCAGGCGACGATCTCGCCGCCGCCGTCGCCGCCCTCGGGGCCGAGGTCGATGACCCAGTCGGCGGTCTTGATGACCTCGAGATTGTGCTCGATCACGACGACCGTGTTGCCCTGCGCGACCAGCTCGTGCAGCACCTCCAAGAGCTTCTTGACGTCATGGAAGTGCAGGCCCGTCGTCGGCTCGTCCAGGATGTAGAGCGTGCGGCCGGTGGCGCGCTTGGACAGCTCCTTGGCGAGCTTGACGCGCTGGGCCTCGCCACCGGACAG
This sequence comes from Bradyrhizobium sp. SZCCHNRI1029, assembly GCF_032487555.1. NCBI lineage: Bacteria > Pseudomonadati > Pseudomonadota > Alphaproteobacteria > Hyphomicrobiales > Nitrobacteraceae > Bradyrhizobium > Bradyrhizobium sp. SZCCHNRI1029. Next base: position 151,913 of record NZ_JAUEUK010000003.1, on the reverse strand, counting down.
CGTGGTGGCCTGCTGGCCGACATGGATGTAGTCGAGGCCGACGCGGCGCAGGGTCTCGAAGGTGTCGCGCACGCGCGGCACCGCCTTGAAGAACTCCGCGGCCTCCTCGACGGTCATGTCGAGCACGTCGGCGATCGACTTGCCCTTGAACAGCACGTCGAGCGTCTCGCGGTTGTAGCGCTTGCCCTTGCAGACGTCGCAGGTGACGTAGACGTCGGGCAAAAAGTGCATCTCGATCTTGATGACGCCGTCGCCCTGGCACGCCTCGCAGCGGCCGCCCTTGACGTTGAAGGAGAACCGGCCGGGCTCGTAGCCGCGCGCCTTGGATTCCGGCAGGCCGGCGAACCATTCGCGGATCGGCGTGAACGCGCCGGTATAGGTCGCGGGGTTGGAGCGCGGCGTGCGGCCGATCGGCGACTGGTCGATGTCGATGATCTTGTCGATATGCTCCAGCCCCTCGATGCGGTCGTGCGGCGCGGCTGCCTCGTTGGCGCCGTTGAGCTTGCGTGCGATCGCCTTGTAGAGCGTGTCGATCAGGAGCGTCGACTTGCCGCCGCCGGACACGCCTGTGATCGCGGTGAACAGGCCGAGCGGGATCTCGGCCGAGACGTTCTTCAGATTGTTGCCGCGGGCATTGACGACCTTGATGGTGCGGCGATGGTTCGGCGGCCGCCGCTCCGGCACCTCGACCTCGAACTCGCCGGTGAGATATTTGCCGGTCAGCGACGCCGGATTGCGCATGATCTCGGCCGGCGTACCCTCGGCGACGATGTGGCCGCCATGGGTGCCGGCGCCGGGGCCGATGTCGAGCACATAGTCGGCGAGGCGAATCGCGTCCTCGTCATGTTCGACGACGATGACGGTGTTGCCGAGGTCGCGCAGCCGCTTCAGCGTGTCGAGCAGGCGGGCATTGTCGCGCTGGTGCAGGCCGATCGACGGCTCGTCGAGCACGTAGAGCACGCCGGTCAGCCCCGAGCCGATCTGCGACGCCAGGCGGATGCGCTGGCTCTCGCCGCCGGACAGCGTGCCGGAGGAGCGCGCCAGGGTCAGGTAGTTGAGGCCGACGTCGAGCAGGAAGGTGAGGCGGTCGCGGATCTCCTTCAGGATTCGCGTGGCGATCTCGGTCTGCTGCGCGTTCAGGGCCTTCGGCACCTCGGCGAACCACTCGCCGGCCGCCTTGACGGAGAGGTCGCTGATCTCGCCGATGTGCTTGTCGCCGACCTTGACGCACAGCGCCTCGGGCTTCAGCCGAAAACCCGTGCAGCCGGCGCAGGGCACGTCGTTGAAGTATTTGCCGAGCTCCTCGCGCGCCCACTCGCTCTCGGTCTCGCGGAAGCGGCGCTCGATGTTGGTGATGACGCCCTCGAACGGCTTCTTGGTGTCGTAGGCGCGGACGCCGTCCTCATAGGTGAACTTGATCTCGTCGTCGCCGGAGCCGTGCAGCAGCGCGTTCTGCGTCTTCTTCGGCAGATCCTTCCACTTGGTGTCCAGCGTGAACTTGTAGAACTTGCCGAGCGCGGTCAGCGTCTGCAGGTAATAGGGCGACGACGACTTGGCCCAGGGCGCGATCGCGCCCTTGCGCAGGGTGACGTCCTTGTCGGGAATGACGAGGTCGGCATCGACGTGCTGCTCGACCCCCAGGCCGCCGCATTCCGGGCAGGCACCGTAGGGGTTGTTGAACGAGAACAGCCGCGGCTCGATCTCGGGGATCGTGAAGCCGGAGACCGGGCAGGCGAACTTCTCCGAGAACAGGATGCGCTCGGGCCCGCTCTTGTCGTGGATCTTTGCGGTTTTCTTCTTTTCCTTCTCCTCCGCCGGCGCGGCCGAGGCGGGAGCGTCCGCGAACTCGATGACGGCCAGGCCTTCGGCGAGCTTCAGCGCAGTCTCGAAGCTTTCTGCGAGACGCTGGCCGATGTCGGGGCGCACGACGATGCGGTCGACGACGACGTCGATATCGTGCGGGAACTTCTTGTCGAGCGTGGGCGCCTCGGCGAGCTCATGGAAGGTGCCGTCGATCTTGACGCGCTGAAAGCCCTTCTTGAGATATTCGGCGAGCTCCTTCTTGTACTCGCCCTTGCGTCCCCGCACGACCGGCGCCAGCAGATAGAGGCGGGTGCCCTCGGGCATCGCCAGCACGCGGTCGACCATCTGCGAGACGGTCTGGCTTTCGATCGGCAGGCCGGTCGCCGGGGAGTAGGGCACGCCGACGCGCGCCCACAGCAGGCGCATGTAGTCGTAGATCTCGGTGACGGTGCCGACCGTCGAGCGCGGGTTCTTCGAGGTCGTCTTCTGCTCGATCGAGATCGCCGGCGACAGGCCGTCGATCTGGTCGACGTCCGGCTTCTGCATCATCTCCAGGAACTGGCGGGCATAAGCCGACAGCGATTCGACGTAGCGGCGCTGGCCCTCGGCGTAGATCGTATCGAAGGCGAGCGAGGATTTGCCGGAGCCGGACAGGCCGGTGAACACGACGAGCCTGTCGCGCGGGATCTCGACGTCGATGTTTTTCAGATTGTGCTCGCGGGCGCCGCGGATGGTGATGGCCCGCAGGCTCGACTGGTTGGCTTGCGCGCGCTGCTTGGCCTTGAGCACTTCATCCATGACGATCGTCCCACGGCGCAGAGTCGCGCCATCGTTGCAGGCGCGTTTCGCCGGAAGCCGGCCATCGGACGCCAGGGGGAAAAGGTATGGTCGGAACGTAGGAAGAACGGAGCTGGATTTCCAGTGCCGTCAGCGAATCATCAACAATGCGCTCAGGGAATGGCAGCGACTGGCAGGAGGCTGCCGGTTCCGTCCTGTTTTGTGCACGATCCCACAAAGAAAAAGCCTCCGCTCTGGCAGAGCGGAGGCTGTGTGCGTTGGCCCGGAGGCAAAAACTTAGAAGTGGTAGTTGATGCCGACCTGACCGGAATGCACGTTGAGGGTGCCGGTCGTGAGCGTGCCGAGGCCGGTGAAGGTGTAGCTCTCGCCACCGAAGCTCTTGTAGAGGTACTCGCCCTTCAGCGACCAGTTCGGGGCGAACATGTACTCGACGCCAGCGCCGACGGTCCAGCCGGAGTGGATCTTGCTGTCGGCAGCGGCGAAGCCGGGGGCCGTCAGCGAGATGCGGTTGTCGGCCCAGGCGTAACCACCGGTCGCGTACAGCAGGGTCGGGCCGAAGGCGTAGCCGATGCGGCCGCGGACAGTGCCCCAGTCGCGGATCTTGGACTCGGCGTTGACACCGAGCGCGCCGACGTTTGCGTTGATGTCGGCCCAAGCGGCGTCGGCCTCGAGGCCGAACACGACAGCACCCTGCTGCCAGTTGTAGCCGACGGTGCCGCCGGCGAAGCCGCCCTTCATGGCCGCGAAGTCAGCATTCTCGTTGGCATAGCCGCCCATGGCACCGATGTAGAAGCCGGTCCAGGTCAGCACCGGCGCGGCAACCGGGGCCTTGGTGTAGGTCGGGCGTGCGGCAAGATCAGCGGCGGCAGCGGGAGCGGCCAGGGCGGCCAAGGCCACGGTCGCGAGCAGGATCTTCTTCATTCCAGTCTCCAGTTTATTTTTATTCCTCGAAGTCCGCATCGCACCGATAAGCTTACGCACGAAACAGACTCACCCGTTCAAGTTGACGAGGTTCCTATAGCCCGGTTCCGTACGGATTACCGTCACCCTGAAGACACACTCGCGCCCAAACCGCGTTTTTACGGCCAAGTTCCAGAAAGCCTATGTCACTCAGTTACTTGGTTCCGGGTGTGGCGAGCCGGCAAGGTGGCATCAGGGCAACAAAAAAGGCCGGCTTTCGCCGGCCCTTCTCGGAACCTGTCGGTTTGCAGGCATCAGTACTTTGCGATGACCGGGCCGCCGAAGTGGTAGCTGAGGCCGGCCTTGACCGTGTGAACGGTGTCCTTCCACTCGGAGCGGTTGAGCGCCGCAGCGCTGTACTGGATCGTGCTCTTGCCGAAGTCGAGATAGTTGTACTCGAGCTTGGCCGACCAGTTCGGCGCGAACATGTATTCGGCGCCGGCGCCGACCGTATAGCCCCAGCGGGTGGTGTTCTGGCTGAAGACGTTGCCGGGCACGCCGTCATAGCGATGCTGCAACTGGCCCACCGCGGCGCCGCCGCTGACGAAGAACAGGGCGGGACCGGCGGCATAGCCGAGGCGGCCCTTGATGTCGCCGAAGCTGGTCAGCTTGGTGAAGAAGGTGTCGCCGACGCCGGCATTGACCACGGCGGAGCGGCCGTTGATGTCGGCCCAGTGATAGTCGCCTTCGAGGCCGAACACGACGTTGTCGACCTGCCAGTTGTAGCCGACCACGCCGCCGACGAAGCCGCCATTGGTGTTGTAGTTCTGGGTGCCCAGGAAGCCCGGCGCATTGAAGCGGCCGAGGAAGGTCTCCTTGCTGGTGCCCCAGCCGCCGCCGCCCTGGATGCCGGCGTAGAGGCCCGACCAGCTCAGGATCTGCGCGACCATCGGCGGCGCCTTGGTGTACGGGCGGGCCGCCATGTCGGCCGCCGACGCGGATGTGGCGGATGCGATGCCGACGAGCGCCGTCGTGATCACAAGCAACTTCTTCATCAAATTCTCCCCCGGGAGGTTGGAATGACAAGCGATGGGCAAGTCATACACAGGGCATCCCGGAGAGGCTGTAACGCGCCCGCCACAGAAATGAAAAAGCGTTATATATCATATATTTAGCACAAAAACGCCGCGACGCTGCCGGGCTGTTGACACGAAAAAGGCCGGCGCGAGGGCCGGCCTTTCCGAATGCGTGCGAGCGGCGGCTTTTTTCAGTAGCGCGTGCCCATCGGCGCCCCGAATCGATAGTTCACGCGGACGGTCGCCATGTCGATGTCCTGCTTGATGGTATCGACGCGCGACAGCACGGTTGCGGTGGCCGGGAAGCTGATGTCGCGCGAGCCCATGAACAGGTGGTCGTACTCGACGGCGACCGACCAGTTCGGCGCGAAGCCGAACTCGACGCCGGTACCGACGGTGCCGCCCCAGCGGGTCTCACTGGCGGAATCCAGCAGCGTGCCGACCGGGAAGGGCGCGGCCGCATTCGCCGTGCCGGTGTATTTGTTGTGGGTGACGGCGGCGCCGCCCTTCACGTACCAGAGCACGTTGCCCCAGGCGTAGCCGACCTGGCCGGTGAACAGGCCGATCGCATCGGTCTTGGTGGTGTTGGTGATGCCCGCGGCCAGCGCAGCCGTGCTCGCATTGGACGACTTCAGGTCGGTCCAGTTGCCCTGGGCCTCGACGCCGAACACCCAGCTCGCCGCCTGCCAGCGATAGCCGACCTGGCCGCCGATGAGGCCGCTCGAGGCGTTGTGGCAGCCTTCGGACTGGGTCGGCACGACCGCCACGCCGCCGACGCGGTTGAGCGTCCAGCAATTGTGGCTCCAGTCGGCGCCGCCATTGACGCCGAGGTAGAACCCGGCCCAGCTCGGCAGCGGCGTGACATAGGCCGGCGGCGGCGCCTTGCTGTAAGGGCGCGTCGCGAAGTCGGCCGCCGAGGCCGGCGCCAGTCCCAGCGCCGCGGCGCTTGCGGTCAAGATCAAGGTCGTCTTCTGCATTCGTCTCTCCCCAGTCCCAATACACCACGCTCCGGATCCCTCCGATCCGGGCCCACGCGAAGGTGGCCTGTGGCTGGTTGTAAGGGAGACTGCTTTCCAAACTCGTGACCGGGACGAGCCGTGTGGCGGGATGTGCCGATCGTGCTTAAGCGCGGGTAAAGACGGCGACTGCCAGAGCCGACGGGGGGAGCTGTGTCACAGCGTGAGTGACGACAGGCCGGGCAAGCGCCGCCGCGTGAGATCCCGAGTGTCAGCCCTCGAGGGTCAGTGCTTGGAAACGACGGGACCGCCCCAGCGATAGTTCACGCGGACCGTCGCCATGTCGACGTCCTGGCCGACCGCATCGGTCCGGCCCGCGGCTCCAAGGGGAACACCCGAGAAGCCGAAGGTGCGGTTGCCCATGAACAGGTGCTCGTATTCGGCTGCGACCGACCAGTTCTTGGCGAAGCCGACCTCGACACCAGTCCCGACCGCAGCCCCCCAGCGCGTGGCGCTGGACACGTCGAGCACCACGCCCGTGGCCGTGGAGAGGCCGTTGTACTTCTCACCCGCGACCGCGGCGCCACCCTTCACGTACCAGAGCACGTTGTTCCAGGAATAGCCGATCTGGCCGGTGAACACGCCGATGCCGTTGATCTTGGTCTGGTTGGTCACGGCCGGGGCGAACTGGCTGGTGTTGCTGCCCTTGAGGTTGGCCCAGTTGCCTTGACCTTCGATGCCGAACACCCAGCCGCCAGCCTGCCAGCGATAGCCGATCTGGCCGCCCGCCAGCGCGCCGGTCGCATCATGGCAGCCTTCCGCGTTGGTTGCGGCCACGCCGGCAAAGCTGACCTTGTTGGTCCAGCAGGTGCGGGCCGCTGCGCCACCGGCATTCAGGCCGATATAGAAGCCACTCCAATCATAGATCGTCGTGATCATCGCAGGCGCTTTGGTGAAGGTGCGCGCGGGCAGATCGGCAGCGATGGCCGGCGCAATCCCCAGCGCCAGCGAAGTTGTCGCCCCCAGCAACAGCCTTCTCATCGCATTCCCCAAACCACGTCCGACGCCCGCACGCACGCTCTCACCAACGCCCACCCGCCGGACGTTGATAGCTCCTTCCGCCGTAAAAAGCCGTCACCCAAAGGACACAACGGCTCGGCAAGTGCCGGTTCTGGCACACAAAAAAGGCCGGCGCGAGGCCGGCCTTTCGACATATTCGCTTTTTGCGTGCAATCAGTAGCGCGACACGATCGGGCCGCCGAAGTGATAGGAGACGCCCGCCTTGACGGTGTGCACGGTGTCGCTCCACTCGGAGCGGTTGGTCGGAACCGCGCTGTACTGAATCGAGCTCTTGCCGAAGTCGAGATAGTTGTATTCGACCTTGGCCGACCAGTTCGGCGCGAACATGTACTCGGCGCCGGCACCGATCGTCCAACCCCAGCGCCAGTTGTTCTGAGCGAAGCTATTGGCCGCGCCACCATTGAGCGCCGCGTCGTAGCGGTGCTGGAGATCGCCGACGGCAGCGCCGCCGCTGACAAAGAACAGCGCCGGACCCGCAGCCCAGCCGAGGCGGCCCTTGATGTCGCCGAAGCCGCGCAGCCTGGTGAAGTAGGTATCGCCGAGACCGGCGTTGACGACGCCCGACCGGCCGTTGATGTCGGCCCAGTGATAGTCGCCCTCGAGACCGAACACGATGTTGTCGACCTGCCAGTTGTAGCCGACCACACCGCCGACGAAGCCGCCGCTGGTGTCATAGTTCTGGGTGCCGGCAAAGATCGCCGTATTCGGCGCCCCGAAGAAGGTCTCGTTGCTGCGGCCCCAGCCGCCGCCGCCCTGCAGGCCGAGGTAGAAGCCGGCCCAGGTCGGAAGCGGCGCCGGCGCCATCACCGGGGCCTTCGTGTACGGGCGGGCGGCGAGATCGGCGGCTCCCGCCGGCGTCAGCGCCCCCAAAACCATCAAGCTGACAGCTCCGAGAAAAATTCGTTTCATCCCAAGTCTCCCGCGTTGGGCGTCTCCAAAATGGTCCCCGGAGACGCTCGTCTGTGAAGTTGGTGCGACCACGCTTGCGGCCCCAATCCATCCTCAAATATACGCGATTCAACCCTGGATACCGTCTCCCAAAAGCCACAGCCGAGGAGGAAGTGAGGCTGGCTAACTTAATGAAAGTTAATCCCTTTTTCGTGAATAAGGGAACTTTTTCCGGGTTCCATTGCGAGAACTTGCGGTTCCATCGAGTTCCGTGGAACTCGACGCACGGTTGTAGACATATGCGCGCGAACAAAACTGGAACAATGGCCTTCCGCCTGCTATATGTGGATAAACAACGGACAGGGCGGGTGGACCGCGCGGCAACCGTATAGGGTCCGCCGCGAGAGGAAGGGTTAGCCACCGGACGCCGTGAGGCCGGTGTGGACGGCCGGTCCGATGATCGAGAACCGCGGGAGAGTGGTGATGGCGGGTAGTGTGAACAAGGTGATTCTGGTCGGCAATCTCGGCAAGGACCCCGAGATCCGGCGCACGCAGGATGGGCGGCCGATCGCCAATCTGAGCATTGCGACGTCGGAAACGTGGCGCGACAAGGCGACAGGCGAGCGCAAGGAAAAGACCGAGTGGCACCGCGTGGTGATCTTCAACGAAGGTCTTTGCAAGGTCGCCGAGCAGTATTTGAAGAAGGGCGCCAAGGTTTACATCGAGGGCGCGCTGCAGACCCGCAAATGGACCGATCAGAGCGGTGTCGAGAAGTACTCGACCGAGGTCGTGCTGCAGGGCTTCAACTCCACCCTGACGATGCTCGATGGCCGGGGCGGCGGTGGCGGCAGCTTCTCCGATGACATGGGTGGCGGTGATTTTGGCAGCAGCGGTCCGTCGATGGCGCCGCCGCGCCGCGCGGTTGCTTCGGCGGGCGGTGGCGGACGCAACAGCGACATGGACGACGACATTCCGTTCTGAGGCGCGCGCGGACGCTGCTGATGCGAGCCGGCTTGCCCGTGTCTGGACGGCAGGCCGGCGGTCATCCGAGGGGGGCGGCCGGGGTGCTGCAAGCGATCGTGCGAGGTTGGTACGATGATGGAGGCTGTGGCAAGGACCCTCGACTTCTATCGGCTCGCCGAGGGCCTGAAGCGCGAGTTGCGCCACAGCTGGCTGTCTGACGGGCGCCGCGAGAGCGTGGCCGAGCATAGCTGGAGCATGTCTCTGCTCGCGTTGCTCGTGCACCGTCATCTCGAAAGACCGGTCGAGATCGATCGCGTGCTGAAGATGATCATCGTCCACGACCTCGTCGAGGCGCTGGTCGGAGACGTCCCCTTCTTCGAGACCGGCAGCCGAAAGGATGCCAAGGTCGCCAAGGAGCGCGAGGCGATCGAAGTCATCCGGTCGCGCTTGCCCGGGGAGGCGGGCAGGAGATATTCGACCTGTTCCATGAATTTGAGGCGAAGCTCACGGCGGAGGCCAAGTTCGCCGCGGCGCTCGATCACCTCGAGGTTCAGATGCAGCACAACCTTGCCGATCTTGGGACCTGGGAGCCCGTCGAGTACAATCTCGTCTACACCAAGATGGACGCGGTATGCGCCCATGACGCTATGCTCGTCGAACTGTGCGGGCTGGTGAAAGGCCAAGCCGAAGCCAAGATGCGTGCTGGCAGCGTGGATGTCGACGCAATCAAGGAACGTCTGCACGAGCTGCGGGCTGCGATCTAGCTCTGGGGGCTGCCATGAGCTTCGCGCCGCTGCTCGACGCCGAGCCCGCCGTCCAGCTGCACGCCGTCGCCGCGATGACGGCGTTCGCGCTCGGGCTCGTTCAGTTCGCCGCCCCGAAGGGGACCGTGCCGCATCGAACGGTCGGCTGGATCTGGGTCGCGCTCATGGTTGCCGTTGCAGCCAGTTCGTTCTGGATTCACACCATCCGGTTGGTCGGTCCATGGAGCCCGATCCACCTGCTGTCGATCTACACGCTGGCCGTGCTGCCGCTGGCGGTGTGGGCTGCGCACCGGCACCGGGTGGCGGCCCATCGCCGGGCCATGATCATGCTGTTTTCCGGCGCCCTGGTGATCGCCGGACTGTTCACGCTGCTGCCGGGACGCATCATGCACAAGGTCGTCTTCGGGCCGTAGCCGAAGACGGTTCCCGGAGCCTGCCATGGGCGGCCGCGGCAACCGGTTAAGTGACTGGAAAGGCGAGCAGAAAAAGCGCTCTTCGGATCGCCTTGGGGGTGGCCTGCGGCACGCTCCTGCGCTATATGATTCTAAGCGATTTTCGCGTGTCAAAACCGACCGGTATCCCCTTTGTCCGATAAAGAAGATGAGAAGCCCGGCGAGCCGGGCGGACCTTCCGACATTCGTCCCGTCTCCATCCTCGATGAGATGAAGCGCTCCTACCTCGATTACGCGATGAGCGTGATCGTGTCGCGAGCGCTGCCCGATGCGCGCGACGGCCTGAAGCCGGTGCATCGGCGCATCCTCTATTCGATGTACGAGCAGGGGCACACGCCCGACAAGAAATACGTCAAGTCCGCGCGCGTGGTCGGTGACGTCATCGGTAAATACCATCCGCATGGCGACCAGTCGATCTACGACGCCATGGTGCGCATGGCGCAGGACTTCTCGATGCGCGTGCCGCTGATCGACGGCCAGGGCAATTTCGGCTCCGTCGACGGCGATCCGCCGGCCGCCTACCGATACACCGAAGCGAAGCTCGCGAAGTCGGCGATCCCGCTGCTCGACGACATCGACAAGGATACCGTCGACTTCCAGCCGAACTACGACAATTCGGACAAGGAACCGTCGGTTCTTCCGGCCAAATATCCGAATCTGCTGGTCAATGGCGCCGGCGGCATCGCGGTCGGCATGGCCACCAACATCCCGCCGCACAATCTCGGCGAGGTGATCGATGCCTGCATCGCGCTGATCGACAATCCCACGCTCACGATCGACGAACTCATCAACATCATTCCGGGCCCGGATTTCCCGACCGGGGGCATCATTCTTGGACGCGCCGGCGTCCGCTCGGCCTATCATCTGGGCCGCGGCTCGATCATGATGCGCGGCAAGGTGACGATCGACACGATCCGCAAGGATCGCGAGGCGATCATCATCTCCGAGATTCCCTACCAGGTGAACAAGGCCACGATGGTCGAGCGCATCGCCGAATTGGTGCGCGAGAAGAAGGTCGAAGGCGTTGCCGACCTGCGCGACGAGAGCGATCGCGACGGCTACCGGGTCGTCGTCGAGCTGAAGCGCGACGCCGTGCCGGACGTCGTGCTCAACCAGCTCTACAAGTTCACGCCGCTGCAGACGAGCTTCGCCGCCAACATGCTGGCGCTCGACGGCGGCCGCCCGCAGACGATGACGTTGAAGGACCTGCTGACGATCTTCGTCGCGTTCCGCGAGCGTGTCGTCACGCGCAGGACGAAGTTCCTGCTCAACAAGGCGCGCGACCGCGCCCACATCCTGGTCGGTCTCGCCGTGGCCGTGGCCAATATCGACGAGGTCATCCGGGTCATCAGGACCTCGCCCGATCCTGCGTCCGCGCGCGAGGCGTTGATGTCGCGCGACTGGCCGGCGCGCGACGTCGAGGCCATCATCACGCTGATCGACGATCCGCGTCATCGCCTCGCCGAGGACGGCACCATCCGGCTGTCGTTCGAGCAGGCCAAGGCGATTCTCGACCTGCGTCTGCAGCGCCTGACCGCGCTCGGCCGTGAAGAGATTTCCGATGAGCTCGACAAGCTCAAGGTCGAGATCAACGACTATCTCGACATCCTGCGCTCGCGGGCGCGGGTGCAGGGGATCATCAAGGACGAGCTCGCCGCGATCAAGGCGGAGTTCGGCACGCCGCGCCGCACCGTGATCGCCGAGCAGGAAGGCGAGGTCGAGGACGAGGACCTGATCCAGCGCGAGGACATGGTCGTGACCGTGTCGCATGCCGGCTACACCAAGCGCGTGCCGCTGTCGGCCTATCGGGCGCAGCGCCGCGGCGGCAAGGGCCGCTCGGGCATGCAGACGCGCGAGGAGGATTTCGTCAGCCGGCTGTTCGTGGCCTCCACGCACACGCCGGTGCTGTTCTTCTCGTCGCGCGGCCAGGTCTACAAGGAGAAGGTCTGGCGGCTGCCGATCGCGGCGCCCAACGGGCGCGGCAAGGCGCTGATCAACATCCTGCCGCTGGAGCAGGGCGAGCGCATCACCACGATCATGCCGCTGCCGGAGGATGAATCCTCCTGGGCCAATCTCGACGTGATGTTCGCCACCACCGGCGGCAACGTCCGCCGCAACAAGCTGTCGGATTTCGTCGACGTGCGCCGCTCCGGCATCATCGCGATGAAGCTCGACGAGGGCGAGGAGATCGTCAACGTGCAGATCTGCACCGAGCGTGACGACGTGCTGCTCACGGCGTCGGGCGGGCAGTGCATCCGATTCCCCGTCACCGACGTGCGCGTCTTCACCGGGCGGACCTCGATGGGCGTGCGCGGCATCGCGCTCGCCGGCGGCGACAAGGTGATTTCGCTGTCGATCCTGCGCCATGTCGAAACGACCTCGGACGAGCGTACCGCGTACTTGAAGATGCGCCGGGCGATGTCGGGCGATGCTGCCACCGAGGAGCCGGTCGAGACCGAGGGCGAGGAGGCGGCCGCTGGCGCGATCCAGCTGTCGCAGGAACGCTATGTCGAGATGTCGGCGCAGGAGCAGGTGGTGCTGACCGTCTCGGTCAACGGCTACGGCAAGCGCACCTCGTCCTACGAGTACCGCACCACCGGCCGCGGCGGCAAAGGCATCGTCGCGATGTCCGTCAACAACCGCAACGGCAAGCTCGTCGCCTCATTCCCGGTCGAGGATGGCGATCAGATCATGCTGGTGACGGACAAGGGGCAGTTGATCCGTTGCCCCGTCGACGGCATCCGCATCGCGGGACGCTCGACCCAGGGCGTCATCGTGTTCGACACCGCCGATGATGAGCATGTCGTGTCGGTGGAGCATATCGGCGAGGAGGCCGAGAACGGCAACGGGGCCAGCGAGCAGGCAAATGGCGAGTGAAGGCGCGACCGACGAATAGTGAGCAGCTATTCGCTTACTCCGTCCGCTCGACGGAGACCATCCTGGCCTCGCGGACCGTTCCTCTGGTTCCGGCGCTGCGCAGGCAGCCCGCTTCGAAGTTCGGCCAGGCCTGCTGTGAGCAGTCGCGGCCGATCGGTCGAATGTCCAGGCGGTCCGCCTTGGCGAGCGGACGCGGCACGCTGGCTTCGACCTGAGGAGCGAAGCCGGGCAGGAGGGTGATGCCGGCAGCCACCAAGCCGGCCGCTGCGACTGCAGATAGCGCTTTGATCATGACGGTCCCCTGTCTGGGCCGTTCGGCCCGTTGTTCGTTAAGGATTTGATAATCAGTTCGGGTTTCGAGACGTCTTCGCGGAACGGGCGAATTGGTTTCGTCTCGGCGCGAGCGTGTTTCGTGTCCCGAGTTCCGATGAAACAATCGCGGTAGCCGACCACAGTTCCGGCTCCCCGGTGTCGCAACCCATTTCATTGCGGTGCGGCCTCTCGGCCGCTCTTTGCCCATCACAGCCACGCCAGCGGGCCTGACGGCGGCTTGCCGGCCTGTTCCGGGCGGTATAGGACGGGCGCATGCAACGCATTGCGCTCTATCCGGGCTCGTTCGATCCCGTCACCAACGGCCATCTCGATGTGGTCCGGCAGGCCGTTCATCTCTGCGATCGCCTGATCGTCGCGGTCGGCGTGCATCACGGCAAGAAGCCGCTGTTCTCGACCGAGGAGCGGCTGGCGATGGCGCACGAGATCTTCGGTCCCGTCGCAGCCGCGGCGGGCTGCGGCTTCGAGGCTTCGACCTACGACAATCTGACCGTCACCGCCGCGCAAAAGGCCGGTGCGATCATGATGATCCGGGGCCTGCGCGACGGTACCGATTTCGACTACGAGATGCAGTTGGCCGGCATGAACCAGACCATGGCACCGCAGGTCCAGACGGTGTTCGTTCCAGCCTCGGTGGGTGTCCGTCCGATCGCGGCCACGCTGGTTCGCCAGATCGCCGCCATGGGCGGCGAGATCTCGCATTTCGTGCCTCCGTCGGTGGCCGAAAGTCTCAAGGCCAAGTTCAAGTGATCCTTCGGGCACCGGCCGCTTCCGGCGGTGCCTTCCTCTCCTCATCGTCTCATGTCATCGGAGTTGCCATGATCCGCGCTCTCGCCTTCGTCTTTGCTCTCGTGTTCGCATTGCCGGCGCTGGCCCAGTCGCTGCCTGCCGGCCTCGACAAGCAGAATGCCCTGGTCATCGACACCACCAAGGGCCGCATCATCATCAAGCTGCGCACCGATCTGGCGCCACAGCATGCCGAGCGACTGAAGACGCTGGCGCGCGAGGGCTTCTACAACAACGTGCCGTTCCACCGCGTCATGGACGGCTTCATGGCGCAGACCGGCGACGGCCAGAACTTCAATGGCACCGGCGGCTCGAAGTACCCGAACCTGAAGCAGGAGTTTTCGAGCACGCCGTTCAAGCGCGGCACCGTCGGCATGGCGCGTCGGGGCGATAGCGTCGATTCTGCCAACTCGCAGTTCTTCATCTGCTTCGGCGATGCGTCCTTCCTCAACGGCCAATACACCGTGATCGGCGAGGTCGTGCAGGGCATGGACGTCGTCGACAAGCTCAAGAAGGCGCCTCCGGGCTCGTCGGGCGGTGCCGTCACCGATCCGGACAAGATGGTGAAGGTTCAGGTCGCCTCGGACATCAAGTAGGCAGGCAGAGCGGGGGCATGCCCGGGTCTCGCGCCCGGGTTCCCCCGAGCCTTAAGGAACCTTTTGCCACGTCGCGGAGGCATGCCGATTCTGCCGCCCCGTCACATCGACAGGGCCGGTGGCTTCAGCTTTAAGCGCATTGGGTCTATTCTGGGCCAGCATCGCGGGCCTCGTCGTGCTCGGATTGCCGTCAGGAGGGGTGACGGCCGCACATGGGAAGGCGCCGCGACATTTCAGACCCAGGATTTGCTTTGTCCTGACCCCCGTCAATTCTACAAAAACCGAGAGACCAGAATGGCTGTGACCGAAAATACCTTGATCCTCGAGACCACTCAGGGCCCCGTCACGATCGAGATGCGTCCCGATCTCGCGCCCGGCCATGTCGCGCGCATCAAGGAGCTCGTCCGCGAGGGCTTCTACGACGGCATCGTCTTCCACCGCGTCATCGACGGCTTCATGGCGCAGACCGGCTGCCCGCAGGGCACTGGCACCGGCGGCTCCGGCAAGAAGCTGAAGGCCGAGTTCAACGCCGAGCCGCATGTTCGTGGCACCGCCTCGATGGCGCGTGCGGCCAATCCTGATTCTGGCGACAGCCAGTTCTTCATCTGCTTCGACGACGCCCGCTTCCTGGACAAGCAGTACACGGTCTGGGGCAAGGTCACCGAGGGCATGGAGAACGTCGACAAGATCAAGCGCGGCGAGCCGGTGCAGAACCCGGACAAGATCGTGAAGGCCTACATGGCCGCCGACGCGGCTTAGACTTTGCGATCCTCACGGTGAGGCGCGTGCGCAGCACGCGTCTCGCACCATGAGGCAGACAGTCGGGCCTTCATCCTTCGCGACGCGTGCTGTCGCACGCGTCCCGGGATGAAGGGCCGATGGTCGTCCCAGAACGACGATGCGCACCGACCTGTTCGATTTCCGTCTTCCCCCCGAAAACATCGCGCTCCGCCCGGCGAGCCCGCGCGAGTCCGCGCGCATGCTGGTGGTGCAAGGCGACGGTGTCCTACGCGACCGCACGGTCGCCGACCTGCCGGACTGGCTGGAGCCCGGTGATCAGCTCGTCGTCAACGACACCAAGGTGATCGCGGCGCAGCTGTCCGGTCGGCGCATCAGCCGCGAGACCGAGGCGAAGATCGAGGCGACCCTGATCAAGCGCCTCGACGGCTCGCGCTGGCAGGCGCTGGTGCGGCCCGCCAAGAAGCTCGCGCCAGGCGATACGATCCGGTTCGGCAACGAGGGCAAGGTCTGCCTGCTCGGCCATCTCGACGCCACCGTCGAGGCCAAGGGCGAGGAGGGCGAGCTGACGCTGTCCTTTGTGTTCCATGGGCCAGCGCTCGACCAAGCGATCGCCGATCTCGGCCGGCCGCCGCTGCCGCCCTACATCGCCGGCAAGCGGCCCGCAGACGAGCAGGACGCGACAGACTATCAGACCATGTTCGCGGCCAAAGAGGGCGCGGTGGCTGCGCCGACGGCTGGGCTGCATTTCACGCCGACGCTGGAGCAGCGGCTGCGCGAGCGTGGCGTCGGGCTGCAGCGTGTCACCCTGCATGTCGGCGCCGGCACGTTCCTGCCCGTGAAGGTCGATGACACCGAAGGCCACCGCATGCATGCGGAGTGGGGTAGTCTCACGCCGGACACGGCGGCCGCATTGAACGAGGCGCGCGCCAAGGGCGGCCGCATCGTCGCGGTCGGCACGACGTCGCTGCGGCTCGTGGAGAGCGCGGCGCAGCCCGACGGCACGATCGCGCCGTTCGAGGCGGAGACGTCGATCTTCATTACGCCCGGCTATCGCTTCCGCGCGGTCGATATCCTGATGACCAACTTCCATCTGCCGCGCTCGACGCTGTTCATGCTGGTCTCAGCCTTCGCCGGCTTGGAGACGATGCACGCGGCCTATGCGCATGCGATCCGCAGCGGCTATCGCTTCTATTCGTATGGCGATGCGTGCCTGTTGTTTCGTCAGCCAGACGAGCGCATCGTCGAGCCGTAGGGTGGGCAAAAGGCCCACCCTGCAAGTTCGCCCTGAGAGCTACGCCATCGCCCGCTCGGGCAGGAGCTCGGCGATCTGCACCGCATTGAGCGCAGCGCCCTTGAGCAGCTGATCGGCGGCAACGAACATCGCGATCGAGTGGCCTGACGGATCGGACAGATCCTTGCGGATGCGACCGACCAGCACGTCGTCCTGGCCGGAGGCGTCGACGGGCATCGGGAAGTAGTTCTTGGCGCGGTCGTCGACCACGCGCACGCCGGGCGCGGTCGCCAGGATGCGGCGGACGTCGTCCTCCGAGATCGGCTTCTCGCATTCGAAGTTGATGGATTCACAATGGGCGCGCAGCACCGGCACGCGGACGCAGGTGACGCCGATGGCGATGCCTTCGTCCTCAAAGATCTTGCGGGTCTCGTTGATGACCTTGGTTTCCTCGTCGTTGTAGCCGGTCTCGGGATCGATGGCGGTGTTGTGGCTGAACAGGTTGAAGGCGAACGGATGCGGCATCACCTTGGGCGCGTAGACCTGGCCGTTGAGGCTCGCGCGGGTCGACTGCACCAGCTCGTCCATCGCCGCCGCACCGGCGCCGCTGGCGGCCTGATAGGTCGAGATGATCACGCGCTTGATGCGATTCTTCTGATGGATCGGCCACAGCGGCACCAGCGCCGTGATGGCCGCGCAGTTTGGATTGGCGATGATGCCCTTGTGGTCGCGGATTCGGCGGGCGTTGATCTCCGGGATCACCAGCGGCACGTTCGGATCCATGCGGAAGGCCGAGGAATTGTCCACCACGACGGCGCCGGAGCGCACGGCGATCGGCGCGAACTTCTTGGAAATGCCGCCGCCGGCCGAGAACAGCGCGATGTCGACGCCCTCGAAGGAGCGTTCGGTCAGCTCCTCGATCACGGTGGTCTGGCCGCGGAAGGTCAGGGTCTGGCCGGCCGAGCGGGCGCTCGCCAGCGCCTTGAGCTGGCCGACGCGGACGTTGCGGCGGTCCAGGGTGGCGATGAATTCGGCGCCAACGGCGCCGGTCACGCCGACGATGGCAATGGTGGGATCGTGGGACACGTCTCAAGTCTCCGGTTGAAATTCGGGCAATAAAAAAGCCCCGGACCTTCATCAGGCGGGGCTTCGGTTCGAAGATGGTCGCAATCGAGTTCGACTACGCGCGCACGCCTCCCGAGGCCCTCGTGGGCTTGGTGGTTTTCGTCGTGCGTTTGGTCGAGATCGACATGGCGCGGGACCATAGGGGCGGTCGGAACCGCCGTCAACGGCCGAAATGGACGAAAACGGCGCCATCGCGGTTGAATCGGGGGCCATCCTGACGCAATAAGCCGGCCATGAGCTCCTCGGCCAGCGACCTTCCCAACCATTTCGAACTGCTCGGCAATGACGGCGCGGCCCGCACCGGCCGGCTGACGACGCCGCATGGCGTGGTCCGCACCCCGGCCTTCATGCCGGTCGGCACCGCCGGCGCCATGAAGGGCATCCACTGGCGCGACGTCCGCGAGGCCGGCGCCGACATCGTGCTCGGCAACACCTATCACCTGATGCTGCGGCCCACGGCGGAGCGCATCGCCGCGCTCGGCGGCCTGCAGCGCTTCACCGGCTGGGGCGGGCCGATGCTGACCGATTCCGGCGGCTTCCAGGTGATGTCGCTGTCGGGTTTACGCAAGGTGACCGAGCAGGCGGTGACGTTCCGCTCGCACATCGACGGCGCGAAAATCGAGCTGTCACCGGAGCGCGCCATCGAGGTGCAGCGCCTGCTCAACTCCGACGTCGCGATGCAGCTCGACGAATGCGTGCGGCTGCCGGCCGAGCGCGACGATATCGAGCGCGCGATGCGGCTGTCGCTGCGCTGGGCCGAACGCTGCCGCCGCGCGTTCGAGAGTGCGCCGGCAGGCTACATGCTGTTCGGCATCGTGCAGGGCGGCGATGTGCCCGCACTGCGCGTCGCCAGCGCGCAGGCGCTGGTCGACATCGGCTTCCATGGCTATGCGATCGGCGGCCTGGCCGTCGGCGAGCCGCAGGCGGTCATGCTCGAGATGATCGAGGCGACCGCGCCGGTGCTGCCGGCCGACCGTCCGCGCTACCTGATGGGCGTCGGCACGCCTGACGATCTCCTGGAGTCGGTCCGGCGCGGCATCGACATGTTCGACTGCGTGCTGCCGACCCGCAACGGCCGCCACGGCGTCGCCTACACACGCTTCGGGCCGGTGAACCTGCGCAATGCGCGTCATGCCGATGATGACAGGCCGCTGGATGAGGAGAGCCCGTGGCCGGCGGCGCGCAGCTATGCCCGCGCCTATCTGCATCATCTGATCAAGGCCGGCGAGGCGCTCGGCGCCACGCTGCTGTCGGAAATCAACATTGCCTACTTCCAGCAATTGATGGCCGGGATGCGCGCGGCGATCGCACAAGGGCGCTTCACGGAATTCTACGAGCGCACCAAGGCCGATTGGGCGGGCGGCGACATCGCCCCGCGCGCCGGCTGACGGCCGCTTCAGGTGAAGGCCGCCAGCTCGTTGTGAGCCCGGCCCTATGCGCCGGCCCTCTTGAAATTGTGCTGATCATGCATTGCCGACCTGCCCGACGGTCGCGTTATCCTTAGCGACGGAACGGCCGCGACATCACGTCGCGGAACTCTCTCGCCCTGGCGCCGTTCAGTTGCAGACCGTTCAGTTGCACACGAAGCGGCTTTTCACGGAGTGCTTGGTGACGAAGCCATAGCCGCAGGTGTCGCAGGTCCAGAGATAGCTGATCGCATTGTCAGCCAAATATGCCGACGCCTCCGCGGCAATCATGGAGTCGGAGCAGACCGGGCATGTCGGCAGATCGCAGCCGCGAGGATTCGGGCGTGCGGTTGCGGTCGACACGAGATCAGCGAGTGCTGACATATTGACCTCCTGGACGATCTCTTTGTTGGCGATCTCTGCTTGAACGACGTCAATTTCGAAAAGGGTCGATTTCGAACGAGTCGCGTTCGAACGGGTCTATTCCGACGAGTCCAACTTTCGCGGATATCAAGTCCGTCACACAAAGAGTTTGTTTGGGTGGTCTGTTCTTATGTCTATTCTACAACGGTGCTGTCGTTTGGCACGAACGCCCCGATTGTATCACTCCGAAGATGACATCTTGCTGATGTCCGCCCGGGTTGCAGTCGACCTGCACCGTGAATCTTCGTCCGGCTGAAATCAAGCATACACCGAGTTTATTGACCTTGTCGCAACACAAATGCGTTGGTTTTTCGCAATTTAGCCACGACTTGTTGTGCGCCGCGATCGTCCTAAGATCGCGCAAACGTGCTTGCGCAGCGCAACAGGCTCGCTGAAGATGGTCGGAATCGTTGTCGACGTCGCGCGGGGCGCGCAGAGGAGTGATTTCATGGAGTCGTCAGCACAGCGTCCCGGACGCGGGCGCGTATTTGATTCAATTGTCGACGCGTTCGGCAATACGCCGATTGTGCGGTTGCGAAAGCTGCCGGAGCAAAATGGCGTCAAGGCGACCATCCTCGCCAAGCTGGAATACTTCAATCCCGCCGCGAGCGTGAAGGATCGGATAGGCGTCGGCATGATCCTGGCGATGGAGCAGGCCGGCGTGATCAAGCCCGACACCGTGCTGATCGAGCCGACCTCGGGCAATACCGGCATCGCGCTGGCCTTCGTTGCTGCGGCGCGCGGCTACAAGCTGAAGCTGGTGATGCCGGAGTCGATGTCGGTGGAGCGGCGCAAGATGCTCGCGTTCCTCGGCGCCGAGATCGTGCTGACGCCGGCGTCGCAGGGCATGAAAGGCGCCATCGCCACCGCCGAGGAGCTGTTGCGGACGACGCCGAACTCGGTGATGCCGCAGCAGTTCAAGAACCTCGCAAACCCGGACATCCATCGCCGCACCACCGCCGAGGAGATCTGGAACGACACGGCGGGCAATATCGACGTGTTCGTCGCGGGCGTCGGCACCGGCGGCACCATCACCGGCGTGGGCCAGGTGCTGAAGTCGCGCAAGCCCGGCATCAAGGTGGTCGCGGTCGAGCCGGAGGAGAGCCCGGTGCTGTCGGGCGGCCAGCACTCGCCGCACAAGATCCAGGGCATCGGCGCCGGCTTCGTGCCCGACATTCTCGACCGGTCCGTGATCGACGAGATCGTCAAGATCAACAGCACCACCGCCATCGAGACCTCGCGCGCGCTGGCCCGCAACGAGGGCATTCCCGGCGGTATCTCCTCGGGCGCGGCGATTGCGGCCGCGATCGAGATCGGCAAGCGACCGGAAAGCGCGGGCAAGACGATCCTGGCGATCGTGCCCTCGTTCTCCGAACGTTATCTGTCCACCGCACTGTTCGAGGGGATCTGACCATGGCCGACCAGCCGCGGCGGCCCCGCACGCTCGCTGACGCCCGTACCGAGGCCGAGGCCGCGTTCAAGAAGGTGACCACCAAGCCGGTGGAGGCGCCGCCGAAGAAGGCGGCGGTTCCTGGCGTGCGCGAGCAGGTGACGTTGCGGATCGACCAGGACGTTCTCGAGCACTTTCAGTCCGAAGGGCCGGGCTGGCAGGACCGCATCAATGCGGCGCTGCGCAAGGCGGCAGGGCTCTGAGGGCCGGCTGCATTCTAACGAACAAGCCCGGAGCTCGTGCTCCGGGCTTTTTTTACGCGGGAAAGACGAAGACGTTTACCGGCGGAGCGCGCTGCCGAGCACACCGCCCATCATGCCACCGATGAAGGCGGCGCCGGCGGCGTTGCCCGCGTTGTCCTGCGGCGGCGGATTGCGATAGACCGGCGCACCCTGCGGCGGCGGGCCGCCGGCCGCGACGTTGCCCGCCGGCTTGGCGCGGCGCGGCCTGGCCTCATCGCCGACTGCGGCGGTCGCCGGCGCCGGCTGCGGCTCTGCCAGCAGCGCCTTGTGCTGCAGCTTGGTCAGGAATCCGGTCGACGGATAGCCTCGGGCCGCCTGCCAGCGCTTCATGACGCCGCGGGTCTGGTCGTCGAACACGCCCGTCATCTTGGTGTCGAAGCCAAGACCGGTCAGCCGCCGCTGCACGTCGCGGCGCTTGGTCTTGTCGAGGCCGATCTGATCCTCGCTGACCTGAGTGCCTTCCTCGGTGTAGGTGGCGGGATCGACGCCCTTGGCGACGTTGCGGGTGGCGGTGTTGATGGCCCCGCTCTCGATCGCGGCGATGCGCGCCATCGCCAGCGACTTGAACTGCCCGTTCGGGTAGGTCGAGAGATAGGCGTTGAGCTCTTCCGGCTTGTTGGAGTCCTTCACCGAGCGCCAGAATTCGAGCTCGGCTTCGCCTGCGGTCACGGTGGCCGTCGCGACGGCCGGCGTCGTGCCGGCCGTGGCGGCCGTTGCAGCGGGGGCAGCCGCCGGGTTGAGGTAGACCGCGCCGATCAGGTTGGTATGCCCCCAGGGCAATTGGCCCTTGCTGGTCTCCTCATTGACCTGGGCGCGCACGGCGGTCATGGCCTGCTGAATCTCGACGCCGGGCTGGGCGATGTGCGAGATCAGCGCGCGGGTGAACGGGCTGTTGGCGCCGGCCTCGCCGTCGAGGGCGGTCTGGCCCGGGCCGGTGGCGAACGCGATCAGCGTGCCCTCGCCGGACTTCATCTCGGCCAGACCGGTCTGCACCGACACGCTGCGGGTTGGCGAGTTCGACTTGATCTTGGCGGCGAACGGATTGTCGCGGCAGGCATCGAGGAACACCAGCTTGACCTTGGCGTCCCCCATCGTCTGGTCGAGCGTCACGTCGATATTGATGGCTGAGCCCAGCTTGACGTCCATTTCCGACTTCAGGTCGGCGTCGACCGGCAGCAGGTAGTTGGTGCCCGCAATGGCGATGCCGTGCCCGGCGTAATAGAACACCGCGATGTCGGCGCCCTGCGCCTTGCGACCGAAATCGAGCAGCTTCTCGGTCATCTTGTCGCGCGTGAGATTGGTGCCCTCGACGACGTCGAAGCCGACGTTGCGCAGGGTGGCCGCCATGGCCTTGGCGTCGACCGGCGGGTTCGGCAGTTGAGCCACGCTCTTATAGGCGCCGTTTCCGACGACGAAGGCGACGCGGCGGTCGGCCTTGGCGGCTTCAGCGGTCAGCACCATGCAGAGCAGGGACAGGGCGACGGTGAGATAGCGCATCAGGAGATCCCCCAACGATCAAGCGAAGCGTTCACTGCAGCATTTGTCGCGGATCGGCGCGAAAAGTCTTGTTCCCGGGCAAAAAATCACGCTTCCGCCACAAACCAGTTCGCGGGTGTTGCGCCCGATCCACGACGATCGCGTGTAGCGCGCCGGTTCCGTGATCCGGATCACGCCGCTTGAGGGCTCCCCGGCGCCTCAGGTCCCAGCCGAACTGCCCATCGGCACGGCCCGAGGCTGCGGCGGACGCAGGTTCAGCAGGTTTCCGGCGAGAATCAACGCAGCGCCGACCACGGTCAATCCGTCGAGACGCTCCGCATAGACCAGCCAGCCGACGGTGGCGGTCAGCGGAACGCGGAGAAAATCCATGGGCACCACGATGGTGGCGTCGGCGTAGAGCAGCGCCCGCGTCATGCAGAAATGCGAGAAGGTCCCACAGAAGGCGACGAGGAGGATCCAGCCCCAGGTCGCGGCCGAGGGCGGCGTCCAGAATACGAGCGAAGGGATGAGGCCGGCGATGGATTGCACCACCAGCATCCAGAAGATGATCGACACGGTGGGTTCGGTGCGCGTCAGCAGCTTGACCAGCGCGATCGAGATACCGAAGCCGACCGCGGCGGCCAGCGCGATGAGCTGTCCCGGATTGATCGCCCCGGTATCCGGGCGGACGATCACGACGACGCCGACGAGGCCGAGCCCGATCGCCGCCAGCTTGAACAGGGTGATGCGCTCGCCGAGGAAGGCCGCCGCCAGCAGCGCCGTCCAGATCGGCATCGTGAACTCGATTGCCACCACCTGGCCGATCGGGATCAAGGTGAGCGCGAAGAACCAGCCAAGCTGCGCGCCGTAATGGACGAGGTTGCGCGCCGCGTGCTGCTTGAGGCGCGAGGTGCGCAGCCTGGCAAAGCCGCCGCTAAATGCGATGACCGGCGACAGCATCACCAGGCCGATCAGGCAGCGCAGCTCCATCAGCTCGAACACGTTGAGCTCGCGCATGGCTTCGCGTCCGGCCACCGCCATCACCAGCATCAGGCTGAGCCAGCCCGTCATCCACAGTGCGGCGATCAGTTTCGAAGCGGGACGATTCATGAGGTGGCGGGGAGAGGGAGGAGGGCGGCGAAGGCGGGCTGTATCACCTCGCGTGCAGAGCAATGCAAATGAAATCAACGGTGCAGTGCACCAACGCCGCTGCAGGCTTTGCTCGCGACGGACGCGTGTCATCGAGAAAAACGTGGAGTGTGGCTGTGTTTCGTCCTAAAGCGACCGCCGCGATACAGCCCAAGGCAGCCAGAGACACGACATGACCGAACGCGCCGCTTCAGCCGACTTCGTGACCGCCTTTGCCACCGGCTGGCCGGAGCGGGAGCCTCATCTCATGGTGCTGTCGCTGACCACCCATAAAGGTGTGCAGGACTTCGCCATGACGCGGGAGCAGGCGCTGCTGGTCGCCAAGACCATCAAGCGCACCGCCGCGCAGCTTGCTCCGGCGCCCTCCGCAGGTGCAATCCCCGGCGCCAAGCGTGGCGGTTGATCGAGATCACCGCGACAGTGAAATGTTGGCTGCGCGGAACTGGCTGTCGGCCCGGATCGACACGGACTGCCTCTTGCCGCGGGTGGCGAGCGCGATGTTGGCGTTGAAGCCGGCGGTGGTCGCGAGCAGCTGGAAGTTGCCGCCGCCGCCACGGCCCTGCAGCACGCCATTGATGCCGCGGCTGGTCTCACTCCAGGTCCCCGAGATGGCCGAGCCCTCGGCGATCACCTCGGCCTGCAGCCCGAACTTGTAGGCATCGCTTGCGCAGGTCAGGACGAGCGTCATCCGCGGTCCCGAGACGCCGTAATTGGCCCGGCACCGGATACGCTCGGTTGAGCCGTCCTCAAGGGCAACCGTGCCGCTGCCGCCCCACGTTCCGGCCATGCCGGTGAAGGGGCCCGGATCGGCGTGTCCCGGCGAGGCGGTCATACCCGCTGTCAAAACGACGGCGGCGGCCGCGGCCCGCCGCACCATCTTCAGGAGCGTGTGCGCGCCGTTACAGGCGCGAAGCCTGCCAGCGGCCGCTACAGGGGATGCCGGCCGAGGCGCCGTTCCACTTGCCCGAGCCAGAATTGCCGTTGAGCTGCCCATTCGCATATGCGCCATTGATGGAGACCTTGACGAGGCCTTCGCGTCCAATCGAACCCGACACATTGGCGCCAGCCGCAGAAATCTTACCGTCTGCGACGATCAAGGTCGAGCTGGCCGTGGGCTCGCAGCTGCCACTGTTGGTGACGATCGTCACCTGCCACTGACCGTCATAGGGCGACTGGGCGAATGCGGGGGCGGCCGAGCTACCCACCAGGATCGACGCGGCGAAAGCCATTCCAATGCGGTCGAGACGCATGAATCGTTGTCCCTCAATGTCGTTTGATTGGTACCTTATTTGGAGGAATTGTGACGAAAATTTGCCGCAGCGCCGCAACGAATTTTTATCGAGCAATTTCAGTCCATTAACGATTAATGCGGAACCCGGCTTTGAGCCATTCGGGCGGCATTGTGCGCAAACTGCGCCTTCGCCCACCACATGAGCGGACGACCGCCCACATCCTTCCGCTGACCGCCCATGCTGCCGTTCGCAGGGCACCGCGAAGGCGCCAGCGGGGAGGATGTCCACAACTTATCGGGGCGATGCGATCAGATGTTCAGTGCGGGGTGAGGCTGGGCGCGTTGGTCGCGAACTGCTCGTCCTGCGGCTTGGCCGGAATCGTGCCGGTCGCCTTGGCCGATTCGACGACATCGCCGAGCAACTTGAGCCCGAGCGGTGCGAGAGCGCGCTCCCACAGCTCGCGCGCGGTCTCGCCCTTCTTGACGAAGCACCATTCCTGGGCGGCGATGGCGCCGGCATCCATGCGGTCGGCGAGGTGGTAGATGGTGCCGCCCGCGATCGGATCGCCCTCCTTGATGGTCCACTCCACTGCGGCGATGCCCCGGTGGCGCGGCAGCAGCGAGGGATGGTAGCCGATGCCGCCGAGCCGGGCGGCTGCGACGGCCTCGTGGGTGACGCGGGCGTGGCTATGTGCCGTGACGATCAGGTCCGTGTCGGGGGCGATCTCACCGGCGGGCACGACCTTCGGATTGGCCTGGACCACGACCTCGATCCCGGCTGCTCGCGCCGCGGCTGCGAGCCGGTCCTCGCCATCATGAACGACGACCCGCGCGATCTCGATTCCTCTCTCGCGCAGCATGTTCAGTGTGGCGACACCGAAATGGCGGGAGCCGACGAGAGTGATGCGCATGGTCAGGGATCTTCCACGGTTGGGGGCTGGATCCGGTCGGGCTCTGACCGGATGAAACGGGTCAAACCAAGCCTTGGCCTCCAGGTCAAGCGCCTGCTGGGCCGTCGTCACAGTCTGGCTTCGTCCGGCCGGTGGAGGCGCTGGGGGGATTCAAACGGGAAAGGAGAAAGCTGCTGCGAGCCAGAGTTGGGCGGGCGCTTCAACCTCGCCGAATGCCGTGGGGCGCCATCAAGGTGCAGGCCGAGATGACCGTGGCGGATGACACACCCTCGTTGGGACCGGCGTCAGCATCAGATGGACCGCGAGGCAGGACCGATACCCGAAACTCGCCGAAAGGTTGTGTCCGGACCGGTGCCGCATCGCGGCATGCCCGTCGACAGGCCTCAAACCCCTTAGGAGCGAACTATCAATTGAACTGATAAGGACGACCGAAGGTGCTATCCTGGTGGCTCATGGGTTCGATCTGGCCGGTCTGCGAACGCAATTCGCCTCAGCCAATGGCTGAGTGGATAGATAAACCTTTGATTGTGTAATTAGTTGTCGGTCTGCGTATTAAAACTGACGCTTCTGCATATGACGAAGATAATTTCTTAAAGGCCACGGAGCACAATGCTCCGGCCGCTCCGCCGCGCGGCCGGATAGCCGGGTGCCGCGCCTGTCACCAATCCCTGGGCAACAGCACCCGGTTATTTGCCGGCGGTCATGTGGATTCCGGCGGCGGAAGGTCGATGCCGAGGGCTTCGCAAAGCGGTCCGAGATGTTTCTCGTAGCGGCGCCAGCTTCCGATCGACCGGCGGTAGATCGGCTCGCGCACCTGCATCAGGCTCGCCGTGCGCACCATGCGCTCGGTGCGATGGAAGTCGAGGCAGGCATCCTCCCAGTCGAGGCCGCAATGATCGAGCACGCGGCGCGACACGCCCTCGAGGTCGTCGACCAGATCCTCGTATCGAACGTCCATCAGGACGCCGGGCGGCAGCACCTGGTGCCAGTGTTCCATCACGCCCTCATAGCCCCGGTAGTAGTGGCCGAGCTCGGTCAGGTCGTAAGCAAAGGGCTGTGAGCCGGTGAACAGCAGCGAGTAGCAGGAAACGCAATTGTCGAGCGGGTCGCGCCGCGTGTTGATGATCCTGGCGCGCGGGAACGCCGCATGGATCATCCCGACGAACAGGAAGTTCAGCGGCATCTTGTCGACGATGCGCTCGGCCTCGGGCGCCAGCGTCCGAACGCGGGCGGTGTACTCCTGACCGATCTTCGTCATCTCCTCGGGTGGCAGCAGCGTGATCAGATCGGGATACGCCGGAACGATCTTCTGGCGGTTGGCGCATTCGCCGACGAGATCCTTGAAGGTCTCGAGCTCGCCCGCGCCGAAGACCTTGGAATGGCTGGCCAGCACCTGCTCCATCAGGGTGGTTCCTGAGCGCGGCATGCCGACGATGAAGATCGGGGCCCAGGAGTCGTCGCCGTGCCCTGCAACCATGCGAAAGAACTCGGGCGTGAAGCGCGCCGCGACATTTTTCATCATCCCGAGCCGCTGCTCGGAGTCGTAGTCGAAGGTCTTGCGCTTGAGGGTGTTCGCCTTGTGCAGATGCGAGAATGCCTGGTCGTAGTCCTTCAGGTCGGACAACGCCTTGCCCATCGCGAAATGGGCTGCGATCTGCTTCTCCTGATCGAGCCGGTCGACGCGTTCGAGGAGCTGCCGCAGACCAGGAAGCCGGCTGTCGTCCGGCTTGAACTTCGACATGTTCGCGAGATTGAGATGGATCGGCGCGTCGTCCGGCGCCAGCTCCAAGGCATTCTGGAACGCCGCCGTCGCCTCGTCGAAGCGGCCGAGCGCCTGGTAGGCGACGCCGAGATTGTTGTAGGAGCCGAAGCGTTCCGGCTTGATCTTGATGGCCAGCAGGTTCTGCTCGATCGATTCCTCGAGCCGGTTGAGCTCAAGGAAGGCATTGCCGAGATTGCCATAGGCGTCGGCATAGTCGGGCCGGCTCGCGATCGCCCGCTTGTAGTGCTCGATGGCGCGCTCGCGATGGCCCTGGCGCAGCAGCACGTTGGCGATGTTGTTGTGGGTCTCGGCGTGTTCAGGACTGAAGTCGAGAACCTTGAGATAGTGCTTCGCCGCCTCGATGTCCTTGCCCGCCGTATAGAGCAGGTTGCCGAGCGCAAAATGCGCATCGAGGTGCTGCGGCTTGTTGTCGATCGCCCGCCGGAGCAGGGCCATCGCCTCGTCGATCAGCCCCTGGTTCTGGCGCACCATGGCGAAGGCATAGAGGATGCCGGCGTGGCTCGGCGCCAGCGCAAGTGCCGTCTCGTAGTGCTGGACGGCCGTCTCATAATGGCCGGCGGAGGCCTCGACGGCTCCGATGCTGCCATGGGCCTCGGCGGACTTGTCGTTCACCGCGACCGCGCGCCGGAAGAACTCCTTGGCCTCGTCGAGCCGGTTGGTGGTGGTGCAGACCATGCCGAGCCCGACCAGCGCGTCGAACTGGTTCGGCTGCCCCGCGAGGATCAGCTTGAAGATCGTCTCGGCATCCTTGAAGTCACCGCGGCCTTGCAGCTTCTTTGCCACGGCGGCGGCGCCTTCGGCCAGAGTCTGCAGCGATCCGGCCTGCTGCGAAGCGAAGGAAAGCGATGCTGTCGTCGGCGTCACCACGGGCGGAGCGACGTTCACCGGCTGGGGCGGCTTGGCGCCCGCGATCGCCTCGGCAATCGTCGGCCGCACGGCCTCGCTGCCGAGCGCATCGAGCAGCGGCTTGAGCCGGTCGCCATACATGCGCCAGCGGCCGACCGATCCGGAGAACAGCGGCTTACGGACCTGGACCAGGCTGGCGGTGTTCACCGGACGCTCGTTCTCGTGGAACGACAGGCAGGCGTCATCCCAATCGAGCCCGCAATGCGCAACGATCTTGCGGGCATGCGCATCGAAGTCGCGCACCATGTCCTCATACGTCACCTCCAGCATGACGCCCTCTGGCAGCACCGAGCGCCAATGGCTCATCAAGGCGTCGTAGGCCCGGTAGTAGCGGCCGAGCTCGGCCAGATCGTAGGCGAAGGGCTGCGGCTCGGCGAACAGTTGGGTGTAGCAGGACAGGCAGGTGTCGATCGGATTGCGCCGCACGTGAATGATCCGGGCATTCGGCAGCGCGAGATGGATCAGCCCGGCGAACAGGAAGTTCGACGGCATCTTGTCGACGATGCGCTTGGTGTCCGCCGGCAGGTCCGTGAACCGGTCGAGATAGGCGTGCGCGAGGGTCGTGATGTCGGCGTCGGACAGCTTGGCGAGCATCTCCGGATAGTCACCGCGGTCACGATCGGTGAACAGCCCCGCGGCGGCCGCGAAATAGTTGACCTCGCCGGCGCCATGCACGGCGGAATGGCTGGCGAGGAGCTGCTCGACCAGGCTGGTGCCGGACCGGGGCATGCCGATGACGAACACCGGCGCGTGCGATGGATCGCCATGGCCTGCGCGCGCCTGTAGCATGTCCCTGGAGAACACCGCGCGGATGCGCTCGATCTGGCGCAGCGTCTGGTTCTCGTCATAGTTGATGCGGCGGCGCTCGAGAGCGTTGCCGGCGTTGAGGTGCACCAGCGACCGTTCGCCGTCCTTGATGTCGGCATAAGCCCGCCCGAGGGTGAAGTGCAGGGCGATGCGCGCATCCTCGGTGAGTGTCTCCGATCTCGCGGCCAGATCCTGCAGAGGTGCCCAGCGCGCGTCGTCGACCGCGAACGGCTTGACCACGCCGTAATTGAGGTGCGTGCCGATACTGCGCGGGTTGACAGCCAGGGCCGATTCATACGCGAGCGCCGCCTCGTCGAGCCGCCCCAGGATCATCAGCACGCCAGCGAGATGGTTCATCGTCGTGGCATCGCGGGGATCGTGGGCGAGGGCGGTTCGATAACTCGCGACGGCGTCCTCGTAGCGCTGGATGTCGCGCAGCGCATCGCCGCGGTTGCGGTGGGCGACGGCATAGTCGGGGCGCCGGCGCACCGCCTCGTCGTAATGCGCGAGCGCCAGGTCGTGCTTGCCGCGCGATCGCAGCGCATTGGCGAGGTTGTTATGGGCCTCCGGGAAGTCCGGCCGCGCGGCGATGGCACGCTCGTAATGGAAGATGGCGGCAGGGCCGCTCTTCATCTCCAGGTGCAGATTGCCGAGATTGTAGTGCGCCTCTGCGAGCCGGGGGTTCAGGGCAAGGGCCTGCTGATAGGTGTGGATCGCGGCGTCGAGCTGACCGGTGGCCTGCTGACAGCCGCCGATGTTGAGCAGCACGACCGGCGCGTTGGGCTGGATCGCGAGCGCCCGCGAGTAGTGGACAATGGCTTCCGAGTGCCGCCCAAGCATGCGGCAGGCGTCGCCGAGGCTGGCGGCGGCTGCGGCGAAATCCGGCCGCGCGTCGAGTGCGGCCTCGTGATGCGCGAGCGCGCGCTCGTACTGGTCGAGGCGCTGCAAGGCAAAGCCGAGCGCCTGGTGTGCATCGGCGCTGCCCGCGTCCGCGGCCAGCAACAGCTCCAGATGCCGAACCGCGCCGGCAGGATCGCCGAGGCTGGTGAGCGCGCTGCCGAGCAGAAGCCTGGCCTCGGTCGAGGTCTCGTCGAGCGCGACGGCGCGCTGCAGATGCGCGCTCGCTTTGGCGAGGTCGCCGAGGCCTGCAAAGGACTTGCCGAGCGACAGGTGCAGATCCGCGGCGTCACCGGCTTCCTCTGCGGCCTGGTCGAGCAGGTCGCGTGCCTCATGTGTGTCGCCGAGCTGCAGGCGGACCATGGCGAGGCTACACAGGGTGCGGAAATGACGGGGCTGAAGCGAAAGAACCTTCCGGTAGGCCTGCTCGGCGATGCGCAAGGCTTGATCATTGAGCGCGGCCGCCGACGGCTGTCTGCCGTCGGACGCTGCGGGGACGAGGCGGGGACGGAAGGCGACGGCGAGCTCGTTCATGATGGCAACTTGCTGAATGTTCGACGAATGCCGTTGTCGAGGCGGATTGAAGCGAAACGGAGGCTTAGGCGAGGCCGATCGCAAACGGTCGGCTAGAACCCTTCGAGCAGCGGATGGAGCTTGTCCGGCCGCGTGCAGCGTCGATGGCCGGTGCTGCCACAACGCAACGAGCCGGCGTAGACCCAAGGGGGTCTGCGCCGGCCAATGTTGGTCAGGTTGCTGAAGGCGTCAGCCCCACATGTGGTGCATCGCGTGGTGGTGGGACATGTCCGGACCGCTCGAGGCCGCTGCCGCCGTTGCGGCCGTGGCCGCGGCTGCCGCCGTGTGGTGGCTGCTATGATGGCTGTGGTGGCCGCCGCAGTGATGCGTCGTGGTGGTGTTGTTGCCGCCGGTGGTTCCTCCGCCGGCCGTTCCACCGCCCGTCGTGCCGCCACCGGTCGTCCCACCACCCGTGGTGCCACCGCCCGCAGTGCCGCCTCCGGTGGTGCCACCACCGGTCGTGCCACCTCCGCCCATGCCGCCGCCGGGCGTGGTCGTGCTCGTAGGCGTTCCGCCCGTGCCGTTGGCGATGTTCGGATTGGCGCCCGCCGGCATGCCGGTGCCCTGGGCAATGCCATTGACCGCAGTCGCTGTCACGAAGCTCGTCGCTGAGGTCACGTAGGCCGATCCGCCGATCGCGATGTTGTTGCCAGCAATGTCTCCGGCATTGCCGATGTAGTTCGCGGCGGCAGCCTTCAACATCGCCTGATCGGTCGCCAGGGCTGCACCCGTGTCGCCGTTCATGATGCCCATCAATGCCTTGGTGGCCATGATGGTGTCAGACTGTAGAGCTCCGGCGGCGAGCTCGTCGTCGAACCGTCCCTTGAACACCGCCCCCTGCGCCGCATCGAACGCGGCGCCAAAGTTCTGGTAGTTCGTGATCTGGTCGATCAGGGCCTGTGACGCCGTACCTGTTCCATTTGCGACCGCAACCAACTTCGCACCCAGCGTATTGCCCTCGGCGAGGAACGACGCCCAGAAATTGGTCTGCGCCTGATTATCCTGGAACTTCGTGACGGTCCCGGTCAGGCCGCCGGGCATTTCGGAGAACCCGCCGATGTGACCAGGCGCGCCGGTGCCGCCCGCCGCTGCGTTGAGCGCCGCGTCGTTCTGAAACACGTCGATCATGTCGACGATGTTGTCGGCGGAGCCGCGCAGCGCCGTCGGATTGGCCATCGTCTCGGCGACATCGTATTTGTTCAGCTGAAGGTTTGCTTGGCTGAGCAGCGTCATCAGGTGAAGTGTCGTCGTTTGGGCCGCAACGGCGGTTTCACCGGCTTCAATCGCAGCGAGCTTCGCGGGGTCATTCAGGATCGCCTGAAGGCCCTGCGTCACGGCCGTAAAATCAGCCTGGATCTGGTTGATGTTGTTGGCGCTCATGCCGCCCAGCGAAAGGTCAGCGGCGGCATTGAACACCGTTCCGATGGCGGTCAGGTCGCCCGCGGCCGCTGCAGCGAGATTGGTGGCGCTGTCGTTGCCGGCGGGAAGGCTCTGGAACGCCACGTCCATGGCACCCGTGTTGGCCAGGAAGGGAACGTTGTTGAGCGCGGCCGAGAGATGCGCGTCACCCTGGATCTGCGCCAGGATCTGCATCTGCACGTTGTGGATGGTCTGGTCGGCCTCGGCGAGGGTCGCCGGGTTGGTCGTGTTGGGCGCGGCGTTGATCAGCGTCGTGATCTCGTTCGAGACCTGGGTGAGCACCGCGGTGTCGGTCGCGTTCAGCGTGAATGCCTTGCCGCCGATCGTGACATCTCCGGGATTGGCCAGCATCGCGTTGATGTCGTTCTGCACGGCATGCAGGTCTGTGGTGTAGCTGCCGAGGAACGGGTTGGAGTTGCCGCTGTTCTGGGGCGTCGAGAACAGACCGGTCGAGATGCGAACCGCGTCGTTGAACACGACGCCGGCCTGGACGAGGTCGGTCGACGGGTTGAGCGCAGAGGCGCGAACCAGCAGATTGGACGTGCCATTCGCCAGCGCCGTCGGGTTGAAGGTATTGGCTGCCATTGATCATCTCCCCAAGTTTCAACCCGGCGTCTGCTGCTTGGCGTATCGGCAGCACGCGGGCGTTGATCGGGCAGCGACGTCTCGTTCGCTCCTTCGCGGAACGGGCGAAATGTCGCAGCCTCAGAGCACCTGGGAATTATTTGCTCCAATGGGGCCAAAAGAAGCGCCGCGGAGTCCTCAAATATGATGTTGTTCGGGCAAATGGCTCCTGTCGCAGCCGGGTCACGGCGGCGGTCGGAAGCTTACTAACTCGTTGATTTCCGTCGTGGCATCCCCGCAACATCGTCGCTCAGCGGCGCTTCGACGCACGGTCCAGACAAGAAGTTGCCCCGATCTTGCGACCGGTCACCGATCTCTCCTTAGAAAAGTTCCAGCGTGACGAGCCTCCGCGGTGCGGAACGGAACGTGCATCTTTGTTGATCTTCCGAGGCCTCCTTCTTCAACGCGTGTCGTCTCGCCCGGCTCATTGTCCTTCTCATTTCCCCCGGGAGCACTGCGCGAGTGGACCTCATCTGCTTGCTCCCGGGTATCCGTATCCCAGCCGCAGCAGCTGCTGCGGCTGCCTCGTCAACCCCACATGTGATGCATCGCGTGGAGATGCGACATGTCGGGCCCGGCAGCCGCGGCCTGGCTCATATGCGCGCCCTGGCTTTGATCGTGATGATGGTGATGATCGCTGTGATGCGTGGCGTTGCTGCCGTTGTTGGCCGTGGTACCCGTCGACGTGCCGCCAGCCGCCGTTCCGCCAGCCGCCGTTCCGCCAGCCGCCGTTCCGCCAGCCGCCGTGCCGCCGGTCGACGTGCCTCCGTTCGCTGCGGTACCACCGGCTGCAGCGCCACCGGCGGCGGTGGTACCTGCCGCAGCAGTGCCGCCGGTGCCGTTGGCCAGGTTCGGTGTCGCGGTGACCGGAATGGTGCCGTGCGCGGTCCCCTTGATTGAGGTCGCCGCCGAGACCGTCGTGGCCGTCCCAACATAGGTGCCGCCATTGACCGGAATGTTGTTGCCGGAGACGTCCATGGCGTCGGCGGCAAAGCCCTGGCCGGCCGCGGCGACCATCGCCTTGTCTGCCGCAAGTGCCGCGCCGGTGTCGCCGTTGAGGATGCCTTGCAGGCCCTTGACCGCGTTGGCGGTGTCGGCTTCGAGCGTGCCGCTGAGCAGTTCGTTGTCGAACCGACCCTGGAACACGGCCCCCTGGGCGGCGTCGAAATTGGCGCCGAACTGCTGGTAGTTCTGGATCTGCGTGATCAGGGCCGCGCTCGCCTGCGCACCGCCGGTCGAGATTTTCTGCAGCGTGGCGTTGATGGTGTTGGCCTCGGCCAGGAATGCGGCCCAGAAATTCGTCTGTGCCTGGTTGTCCTGGAATTTGGTGACCGTCCCTTTGAGCCCGCCCGGATCCTCGGCAAAGCCGCCCGCATGGCCGGCGTTGCCGTTGCCACCTGCCGCCATGTTGAGGTTGGTGTCGCCCTGGATGATGTCGATGATGTCGAGCAGGTTGTCGGCCGTGCCGCGGAGAGCGGCCTGATTGCCGGTGGTCGCAGCCTGATCATACTTGCCCAGCTGCAGGTTGATCTGGCCGAGCGCCGTCTGCAGATGGATCGTCGTCAGCGCCGCGGCGTTGGCAGTCTCGCCAGCCTCGATCTGCGCGAGCTGGGTCTTGTTGTTGAGGATGGCCGTCAGTCCGTGCTGGACGGCGGTGAAGTCCGCGGTCACCTCGGCAAGGTTACCGGTGTTGATGCCGCCCGAGGCGACCTCGACGGCCTTGTTGAAGACCAGACCAACGTCCTTCAGGCTGTTGCCGGCGGTAGCGGCGGCAAGACTCGCCGGATCGTCCGCGCCCGCGGGCGACGTCTGGAAGGCGACGTCCTGGCCGCCGGTATTGGCGAGGAAGGGGACGTTGTTCAACGCGTTCGCCAGATGCGCGTCATTGTGGATTTCGCCGAGGATTTCCTGTTGCAGCGCGTGGATCGTCTGGCTTGCCGCTGCCGATGTGCTGGCGTTGGCGAACTGTCCCGCCGCCTGCAGCAGTGTGCCCAGTTGCCCCTCGACATTGGTCAGCACCGCCGTGTCGGTCGCGTTCAAGGCGAAGGTCTTGCCGCCGAGCGTGACCTGACCAGGGTTGGCCAGCATCGCCGCAATATCGGTCTGCACCGCCGTGATGTCGGCCTGGTAGCTGGTGAGGAAGGCCGGCGAGTTGCCGCTGTTGGCGAGGCTGAAGAGGCCGAGCGAGGCGCGCACCGCGTCGTTGAAGACGACGCCAGCCTGCACCAGGTCGGTCGAATGCTGGATCGCCGTGGCACGGGTCAAAAGGTTCGACGTGCCGTTGGCAAGCGCGGTCGGGCTGAAATTCACCGGCGTGGCGCCGCCAGCCGGCGGCGTCGACGATGAGCCGCCGGTGCCGTTGGCAATGTTCGGGGTTGCCGTGACCGGGATCGTGCCCTGGGCGAGTCCGTGCACCGACGTGGCCGTCGAGACCGTGGTCGCCGAGCCGACATAGGTCGCGCCGCCGATGGCGATGTTGTTGCCGGAAACGTCCATGGCGTCGGCCGCGAAGCCCTGGCCGGCCGCGGCGAGCATCGCCTTGTCTGCGGCAAGCGCAGCGCCCGTATCGCCGTTCAGGATGCCTTGCAGGCCCTTCACCGCGGCCGCCGTGTCGGCTTCGAGCGTGCCGCTCAGAAGCTCGTTGTCGAAGCGGCCACGGAAGACGTTGCCTTGCGCGGCATCGAAATTGGCGCCAAATGCCTGATAGTTCTGGATCTGAGTGACCAGTGCGGCGCTGGCCTGCGCTCCGCCGGTTGCGATCTTCTGCAGGGTCGCGTTGATGGTGTTGCCTTCCGCCAAGAAGGCGGCCCAGAAATTCGTCTGCGCCTGGTTGTCCTGGAACTTGGTGACCGTGCCGGTCAACCCGCCCGGATCCTCCGCGAACCCGCCGGCATGGCCCGGCATGCCGTTGCCGCCCGCGGCCTTGTTCAGATTGGCGTCGTTCTGAATGATGTCGATGCTGTCGAGCAGATTGTCCGCCGTGCCGCGCAGCGCAGCCTGATTGCCGGTTGTTTCCGCCTTGGCATACTGGTTGAGCTCGAGATTGATCTGCCCGAGCACCGTTTGCAGATGGATGGTCGTGAGCGCGGCCGCGTTCGCCGTTTCGCCATTCTCGATCTGGGCAAGCTGGGTCTTGTTGTTGAGGATCTTGGTGAGACCTTGCGAGATCGCCGTGAGGTCGTTCGTTACCTCCTGCAGGTTCGCGGTGCTGATGCCGCCGGAGGCGAGGTCGACGACCTTGTTGAAGACGAGGCCGACATCCTTCAGCGTGTTGCCTGCGGTCGCTGCGGCCAAGGTCGCCGCATCATCGGCACCGGCCGGCGTGTTCTGGAAGCCGACGTCCTGGCCGCCGGTGTTGGCGAGGAAGTTGACCTTGTTGAGCGCGCCGGACAGATGCGCGTCGCCGTTGATCTCCTGCAGGATCTCCTGCTGGACCGCGTGCAGCGTCTGATCCGCGGCTGTGATCGTCGCAGCATTCGTGGTCTGCGGTGCGGCCGTGAGCAGCGTCGAGATCTGCGCCTGCACGTTGGTGAGAACGGCGGTGTCGGTCGCATTCAGCGTGAAGGCCTGGCCGCCCAGGGTCACCTGGCCGGGATTTGCGAGCATCGCGGCGATGTCGTTCTGTACGGCGTGGAGATCGGTCGTGTAGCTGCCGAGGAACGGGTTCGAGTTGCCGCTGCCTGCCTGCGTGAACAGGCCGAGCGAGGCGCGCACCGCATCGTTGAACACCACGCCGGCTTGGACGAGGTCGGTCGACATCTTGAGCGCTGAGGCGCGCACCAGCAGGTTCGACGTTCCGTTGGCCAGCGCCGTCGGGTTGAAGGTGTTATTCGCCATAGATCATCTCTCCCCAAGTTCATCCGACGCCCGGCAGGGCCCCGTACCGAAACTGGCCGGACGATGCGGAAGCGCATCGGCCCTGCGTCGGACGTGCTGCGCCGCGCCTCACGCCCGTGCGCCGCTGTGTCGCGCGCTTTTCTGACGCGCGCTACTTTGTCGCACCTCGCTATATGTTCGGAGCAATCGGGCCAAAAAAGGCGTGGGGGAGTCCGCAAATATGTTGTTCTCGGGACATCGCGGATCTGTGACAGATGCGTCGCGATCACGTGCCAAGTGATTGATTTCTGGCGGCAAGCGACAAATGCGGGGTACGGCGATCGGGCGCGAATTGCATGTTGTCGTCAAGATGCTGCCTGCATCTCGCCGGTGAGTGGCCGGTCTCCGGAGATCAGACGCGGGGTTGGTCTGATGCGCTCGAGGTTGCCCGGCGACACGGGCGCGCGGCATTGTCGCGGCGCGATCGCTGGAAAAACGCCACGATGGATCGTCTGTCCGGGGGAGTGAGAGGGCGAAGGCGCCTGGGCGTATCGGCCGACCTCGCCGTGCGCCGTTCAGGACGGCGGCGCGGCCTGACGCTGTGCCAGGAGCGCAGTCCTGATCTTCTGCAGCAGTGTGGTGTAGAGCTGATTCCAGGCCGGGTCATTCTGCCCGTTCGCGTCCAGCCCTTGCTTGGTCAGGCCCAGGCTGATCCGGTAGACGGCGAGCGCGCCGTCGATGTTGCCGAGTGGAATGAAGGCATCGCCCAGACTCTGGTAGGAATTTGCAAGCGCCTGCTGCAGCGACGGATCGTTGGCGACCGTGTTGGCGAGGTGGGTGATCAGCGCGGTATTGGCGCGACGCTGCTCGAAGGCTTCGGCATGGCGGCCCTGGGCGGCGAGCACGTCCGCCAGCAGAGCGTGGCACCACGCGAGGTCGCGCTCAAAGCTGAGATTGCCGCGGTGAGCTGCGGTCAGCTTCCGGATGATGGCGAGGCTGGCGGAATAGGCGGCATGCGCAGCCTCGAGGTTTCGCTGAACGAACAACACGGCGCCAATGCGGTTCAAGGCGACCGAGAGGTTGCGTTGAAACCCGGCGTCGTCCGGATTGGCTGCGGTCAGGTACCTGACGATGGCGATGCTCTGCTTGTAGTTCTGCAGCGCGCCCATGAGATCGCTCGCGGTGGCTGCGCGATCGCCTTCCGCGATGCCGGCGGCAGCCTGATCCAGCAGCCTGCCGGCGGCGACCGTGACGCCGACTGCAAGGCCCCCGCGGGCAACGTCGCCGCACGGTCGCGCCAGCAGTGCTGCGAGCGCGACCGGTTCGTCGCTCTCCACGGATTCCGGCGCAGACTCTGCCCTCGAGGTTCGATGCCGATCAAAGGACGCAGGCGCCGCCTGCTGCTGAGAGGTGCGCGGTTGCGGATACAATCCCTGTCCGAATCCGGGAATTCGGCGCAACATGCCCTCGACCTGCGCGGCCGTGATCAGGCGCGTGCATTCGAACTGTCGGGACGTGCCCTGCCATCGCGGGCACCACAGAAAGTCCTCATGGTCGAAGCGATGACTGGCATCATTCCAGCAACTGTTGCAGGCGTGATGGTTGATGACCCGATAGGGGGTCGCAAACTCGTTGGTCGGGTGGGTGAAGCCGCTGATCAGCACGACCGGAGTGCCGACCGCCCAGGCCAGCCATGACAACCCCGAGGAAAGGCCGATGAAGAATGCGGCATGCTTGAGCCAGCGGGCGCGCTCGGGCAGCGGCCGGTCGCCGGTCTGATCCTCGGCTGCGGCGGGAATTTGCGTCCGGTAGGCGCCGTGGCTGCGCTCCGCGGTCTGATCGATGCAGATCACGCGATAGCCGGTCGCGCGGAGGAAGGCCACGATGCTCTGCCAGCCCTCGGGATTGTTCCAGTGCTTGCACGCGGTCGTTGCCTGCATGGCGATGCAGACATAGGGGTCCTCGATGGGACGGCTGTCTTCGCTCAACGCGACGCGAGGTGGACGCTCGGCCGGATCCACGCCGAGAATGTGAGCTGCGGTCCGATGCAGGCCGACCTGCCGGAAATCATAGGGCTGATGGACCAGCTCGGCATCGTCGAAGAACAGCCCGACCGAGTAGGTTGCGTAGTATCGCTCCGGCTGGACCGTCTCGTGGCTGAGGAATGCGATGTCAGGGTAGGCGTCGCGGAACAGGGGGATCAGCGGCTCGCCCATCGCACAGCTCAGGCGGCACCGATGCAGGTCCTTGAACTTCACTGCATAGCTCATCCAGCCGATGATGTCGCCGATCGTGCCGACCGGGAATTGGATCAGGACGTCGCGGTCGGTGGCGTCATAGTCGTGGCACAGCAGCAGCTCGGGCCCTGACCACACTTCGAGCCTGAACGGGACAAAGTAGCGTTTGCTGCTGTTGACGTGCCCAGAACGCAGGTCGATGTCGAACAGGACGTTGGCGGTCTCGAGATCGCTCAATCGGACGTGCCAGGCGTGTCCGGTGTCGGGCAGCATGACACGACAGCCGTCGTTGAAGTCGAAGCGCAGCCCCTGGGGACCCTCCTGGGTCGGCACGGCCGCTGGCGGCGGCAGTCGCGGCTTGCGTGCGTGATCAGACGCCTCGGTGCGGGCGCCGGGCTGGGCGGACGGTAACGCACTTGCCGGCACCATCGCCGGGTCTGAGGTGCGGGGAAAATTTGCAACGTTCATGTCGAGGTGCCGACGCGGTCTGCGTTCATTCGTGAGCGATGACGCCGACCGCGGCCGTTCGGTCTTGTTACTCCACGAAGGCGCGGCGCCACTGATCGAGAACCGGCTTCATCAGATAGCTGAGCATCGTCCGGCTGCCGGTTTGAACGTAGACTTCGGCCTGCATGCCGGGCATCAGGTTGACGTTGCCGAGCCGCTTGCGCTCCTCGTCGGACAGCGTGATCCTGACCGTGTAGAAGGTGGAGCCGGTTCGCGGGTCATTGGTGATATCAGGCGACACGAACGAGACCTGGCCGCTCAATTTCGGCGTGGTGCGCTGGTTGAAGGCGTTGAAGTGGACCATCGCATCCTGCCCGGTGTGAACGTGATCGATATCCTTGGGCTGGACGTGCCCTTCGACCTGCAGTTCGTCCGAATCGGGGACCAGCTCCATGACGGTCTCACCCGGCTTGATGACGCCGCCGATGGTGTGGATCGCGAGCTGGTGGATGGTGCCGGAGTTCGGCGCGCGCATCTCGATGCGATCGAGCTGGTCGCGCGCGGCGACGCCCTTCTCGACCAGATCGCCTTCCTTGGCCTGGGACTCGCTGAGGTCCTTGACCACCTCACTGCGGAAATCCTGATCGATCTTGACGGTCTGGAGCTCGGCTTCGCTGATCTTGGACCTCGTCTCCGCCACGCTGGACACCAGCTGGCCGCGTTCACCGTCGATCCGAGCGGCTTCCCGCTGCAGCGTGGTCAGTCGCGTCAGCGGAACGAGCCGCTTGTCATAGAGCTCCTGCACGCCGGCCAACTCGCCCTTGATCAGCTCGATCTGCTTGTTCTTGGATTCGAGCTGAGACTCCATGCCGCTGATTTCGTTGTTCAGCTGGACGATGCGGCCCTGCAGCAGCTCTTTTTGGCTCTTGCGGGTCGTGGCACGGGCCTTGAACAGCGCGTTCTCCGACGCGATCACGGTGCGGACGTTCGGATCGTCCTGACGTGAGGTCAGAGTGGACGGATAGTCCGGCTGATCGAGACCGTCACGCTCGGCCGAGAGCCGCGCAATCTTGGCGCGCTGCTCGTTCAATTGCTTGGTGATCGCCTGGAGCTGGGCCTGGCTCTGCGTAGCGTCGAGCCGCACGAGCAGATCGCCCGCCGCGACGCGCTTGCCGTTGTCGACCTTGATTTCCGCGACAATGCCGCCGGTCGGATGCTGAATGGCCTTCACGTTGGATTGCACCACGAGATTGCCGGGGACCACGATCGCGCCGGCGAGCGGCACGAGGGTCAGCCAGCCGCCGCCGAGAACGCCGGCGACAAGCAGCACCCGCAAGCCGAGACGCAACTCGTTCTCGAACATGCGGCTGACGCGCGGCACCAGCGATTCGTCCGAGCCGTCGTCGAGATCGGCCGCCGTTCCTTGCGTCGCAATGAAGGTCATGCCGGTGGTCAAGGCCGTGCCGGCGGTGCCGACCAGGCGGCCGACACGGGTTTGCGGAACGGCAGGCGCATGCGCCAGACGGGCGGGGAGGTTCTGCTGCCCGACCGCGCGCGGCGCGCCGACGCCGAAATTGCCGTCGCGTCGTGCATCCTGCAGGTCGAGCAGGGGCGCCGAATTGCTGCCCGCCATGCGCGCGGGCGGATGGCGCGGCGGCGGCGACAGCTCCGGCTCGTTGCCGCGCATCGGTGCGGGCTGCTGCCAGTCCATCTCGCGGATGCCTTCACCCCGGCGTGTCCGGGGCGCCTGGGCGCCGAGACCGAACAGCGACAGCGACGCACCGAGGGCGCGGCCCATGGTGCTGCCCTTCTTCTTCGAACGCGGCTTTGGCCTGCCTGGCGACGGTGGCGGACGCCGTCGCTTCTTGCCGCCGTCCCGTGTGCCGTGGCGCTGCCGCGGGTCCTCGTCGGAGCCGTCGTCGAATGCGCCCTGCAGCCGCTGCAGCTCGAGGATCAATGCATCGCCCTGCGGACCGACCGCGCGAGTCTTCGGTCGCACATAATCGTCGTCGTCGAACGGCCTGAAGTCGTTGATGTGTTTCATTGATCAAGCGCTTTCTGCTGGGGCGGCGCGACGAAGCGAGCGGGCGTTCGGATTTGGCGCCGCTGCGGGAGCAGCAACCCTGGGCGGAGCGGGGGCATGCGTGACGGCGGGTCCCGCGGCCTTGTTGGCTCCGGCGACGCGGGCAAATATCTCCTGGCAGGGACCGAATGCGATCGCCTTGCCCTCGTACAGCACCAGCGCCATGTTGAGCGCATTCAGCGCGCTGGGACGGTGCGAAATCACGATCACGATGCTCTGGTTCTGCTGCCGCATGATCTGAATGGCGCGGCTGAGCGCGTTCTCGCCGTCGGTGTCCAGATTGGCATTCGGCTCGTCGAGGACGATGAGAAAGGGATCGCCATACACCGCGCGGGCCAGACCCACGCGCTGCCGCTGACCGGCCGACAGCGACATGCCGCCTTGGCCGATTCGCGTCGAATAGCCTTCCGGCAGCCGCAGGATGATGTCGTGCACGCCGGCGATCTGCGCCGCCTTCAGAATCGCATCCGAGCTCGCATTCTCGTCGAAGCGGCAGATGTTGTCGGCGATGCTGCCGTCGAACAGGGCAACGTCCTGCGGCAGGTAGCCGATGTGGCGGCCGAGATCCTCGTTGCTCCATTGGTCGAGCGCTGCGCCGTCGAGGCGGACGGATCCATGCTGTGCAGGCCAGATGCCGACCAGCGCCTTCGAGAGCGAGGTCTTGCCGGATGCACTCGCGCCGAGCAGTGCCAGACCCGTGCCTGCCTTGATCGAGAACGACACGTTTTGAACAATCGGCCGATCGGTGCCCGGCGCGGTGACCGTCAGCTCCTGTACGGTCAGCTCGCGGAACGGGCGGGGCAACGCGACCGGCGGCGCTTCCGGCCTGGCGGTGGCCTTGCAGATATCGCGCAGACGCGCGATGCCCTGGCGCGCGGCGACCAGCTGTTTCCAGCTGCCAAGTGCGATCTCGATCGGGGCGAGCGCGCGGCCCATCAGGATCGACGAGGCCATCATCACGCCGCCGGAGGCCTGCTCGGAGACGACGAGCGCCGCGCCGATGCCGAGCATGCCCGATTGCAGGATGAAGCGCAGCACTTTCGCGGCGGCTCCGAGATTGGCGTAGACATCGCTCGCGCGAATGTTGTCCTTCAGATAGCGCTCGTTGACGGCGTTCCAGCGTGCCGAGAAGCGATCCAGCATTCCGAGCGCGCGAATCACCTCGGCATTGCGCTGGGTGGCGTCGGCGAGAACCTGCCGCGCGGCGCTCGTATCGCTGGCGGATTTACTCGCCTGACGCGACAACCGGTCGGTCACCAGCGTCATCGAGATGATTCCGGCCGTGCCGATGACGGCCGTGATGCCGATCAGCGGATGAAACAGAAACATGCCGATCAGGAAGATCGGTATCCATGGCATGTCGAGAAAGGCGGTTGGTCCCATGCTCGACATAAAGGCGCGCAGCTGGTCGAGATCGCGCAGCGGCTGCTGCATCAGCATCGGCTTGGTGCCGCGCAGGGGCAGGGTGGCCAGAGCGTGATGAATCGCGTCCTGCAAGCTCGCGTCGAACACGGTCGCCACCCGGCACAGCATGCGGGTGCGCAACGCGTCGAAATAACCCTGAATCAGATAGACGGCTAGAATCATCACCGACAGGCCGACGAGCGTGGCGAGATTCTTGCTCGGAACGACGCGATCATTGACCTGCATCATATAAACCGAGCCCGAGAGCATCAGGATGTTGATGACGCCGCTGAACACGCCGATGCCGGCCATGCGTTTGACAGCCTGGCGCAACCCGCGCGTCACCGGATCGTCGCTTCCCGAGAGAAGGTCGTTGAGGGCAGCCGCGGCTTTCGTTCTCGGGCGGTCTTGAGCCAGACTCATCCAGGCGCGTCTCCCAAACACAGTGCTTCACTCCGCGCTATTGACAGTCGATACCGACGATTTTCCGGCAACAATTGGACAAGTGGGCAATTCCGTCGCAGCGTCGCGGGTAAACGACCGGCACGAGGCGCGATGCGCCGGGGCGGCTCTGAAAAAGTGTGGCATCGTTCAGCGCGATCGGGTCCGTGCGAAATCCGTCCGCGATCGTCGATAGTTGCAGCGTGATAGCAGCCATCGGCACGCGACGCGTGTCACACATTCGTCCGTCTATCACCTTGGTTCCGTACTCATTGGTCGCGGTCCGGGCCGAATGACGCCACGAAGCCGAATAAATCTTCCTGCGGTGCAACGCACAGGCGTTGTCATCTCGATCATGCGGTATTCGATGATGGTGCGGAGAACGATCATGATGGCGGCGGCAACACAAGGACATGCGGCTCCGCGCACCAATCCAAGACGTGCAATCAGCTCAGCCGGGCATGGCGACCGACGATGTGTTCTATCATCGAACGTGCGGCCGCTGTGGAACCGGTGACCCGCCAAGCATCGGGCGCACGAGATCAACATCAACTCCAGGGAGGACGAAGCAGATCAGTCCGCGTGCGATCCGAGCAACTCGTCACCGGCTCGGGCCACGGCAGCTGATCAACCATAGGCGTGATCCAACCGATCACGCTCAAGCGTAGCGGGGCAACGATTGGGTGCAGAACGGCGCCGTAACGCCGAAGTCGGACGAAGTTGCTCACTTAGTAAAGCGTATCCGGGGGACGACAAAGTTGCTGGACGACATCACCATCGAGACGCGTGATGCGGGAATGGATTCGGGTCGAGGGGCGGCCCGCAGGGTTGAATACTTGATCATCCTGCGCCGGATCGGTCCGCTGAGACGAAATACGGTCGCCAGGTCGGCGGTGAATCGCGCCGATCGCGTGCGCGCAGCTCTGGAGGCGCACGCATGAAGATCCGCAAGACCGACTATGGAACGATCATCCTGCACTGGACCCTGGTTGGGGCCACGGTGATCGCGTTCCTGACGGGGCTTCGCATGGCGACCGAAGCGCCTGGACACGCATGGATCGCCAACAATCTCGACTGGCTGCTGCCCCGGCACCGGACCTGGACCTGGCACATGCCGGCTGGGGTCGTGCTCGCGAGCGTCGCCGTCGCCTACATGATCTATATCTCGAAGTCAGGGCTCGGCCGTCGCGTCACCATCGACAAGATGCGCTTCAAGGGCTTGCTCGGCCGCCGGCCGGCGCGGCTGGGCTCGATCAGCGTGATGCTGCATTGGGTGCTTTTCATCTCCATGGCGATCCTGATCGTCACCGGAGGCATGCTCTTCTTCGGCGTAGCCTCCGGCTACGTCACCATG
This sequence comes from Bradyrhizobium sp. SZCCHNRI1029, assembly GCF_032487555.1. NCBI lineage: Bacteria > Pseudomonadati > Pseudomonadota > Alphaproteobacteria > Hyphomicrobiales > Nitrobacteraceae > Bradyrhizobium > Bradyrhizobium sp. SZCCHNRI1029. Next base: position 107,468 of record NZ_JAUEUK010000003.1, on the reverse strand, counting down.
ATGATCCACTGGTACGCGACCTGGGTGATCCCGGCCTTCGTGGTGCTGCACGTCCTGGTTCACTTCAGCATCGGCGGAAAGATGCAGCTCTATCGCGTGTTCCGGCCGGCGCCCTTGCCGCCGCCGCCGCCAAAGCTCGATCCCGTCGAACTCCTCACGATGCTGGTCGAGCAGTCGGAAAAGCTGGAGGAAGCGGAGGCGCCTCCGAGGAGGCCGGCGCCAGCTGCGCGGCCTGCAGCACGTGAGCCGATGCCGGCGCCGCGGCGCATGGAGGAGCCGATGCGGGCCCGGTCCGAGCCGCGTGTGCCGCCGGGCCGCATGCGTCCGCCGCCGACACCTGCCAAGGGCAATTCCCGCCGCCGCAATCCGAGCTTCCAATCCAACCCGTTCATGGTCGCGATCGCCGCAGCCATCGTGATCGGTTCGGCGATGTTCGCCGCCGACTACTACGCCGAGGACACCGTCACGGTGTATCGAATCGCGACATCGGATGCGCCGACGCTTGACGGCGATTCGTCGGATCGTGTCTGGCGCAACATCCAGCCGCACATGGTGACGACCAACCAGGGCGACAATTTCGACGGTACCGGCGAATCGCGCGTCTGGATCAAGGCGGCGCATGACGGCACGTGGGTCTACTTCCTCGTCATCTGGGAGGATCCGACGCGATCGTTGAAGCAGCTGCCGCTGATCAAGAAGGCGGATGGCTGGCATCTCCTGCAGAATGGATTCGACAAGGGCGACGAGAACGATTTCAACGAGGACAAGTTCTCGCTGTTGTTCACGACGCTGCCGATCACCTTGGCCGCGGACCGAACGTTTCACATGAGCTCGCAGCCGATGCCGGACAAGCCGCCGACGCTGTCGGGTCGCGGCATCCACTACACGCCGGCGCCGAATCTCTATGCCGACGCCTGGCTGTGGAAGGCGACGAGCGGCGGCCCGACCGGATGGATGGACGATGATCATTTCGGTCCGCCTGCGGAGCCGACACCGGATCAGGTCAAGGGACTCACGCCCTACAAGGGCGGGTTCGCACCGGATCCGGGGACCGCGAACTATTCGGACAATTTCGTGATCGACAGGGAGGCCGCAAGACTGGGAAATCGGGGCGTGAGACCGAAGCGCCTGCCGAAGGACGTCGCCGCGATGACCGCGGCGATGGGCGAGATCAATCTCGATCCCAACATCGGCGAGAGTGAAGGCGCGCGCTGGTTCATGACAGAGGCCGAATCGGTGCCCTATTCGGCCGAGGCGGATGCCCAGACGCCGATCGGGACCGTGGTGCCCGGTGTTCTCGTCAGCGGCGAGTTCACCGGTGATCGCGCGGACATCCGTTGCGCTGCGCGTTGGGCCGCGGGCCACTGGACGCTCGAAATTGCCCGCAAAATGGACACGAAAAGCAAGTACGACGTTCCGATCAAGAATGGCGTGTTCATGCGTGTCGCAGCGTTCGACCATACCCAGATCAGACATACCAGGCAGATCCGGCCGATGCGACTTGAGGTGCAGTAATGGGTAAGATTTGCAAGATCCAGTACAACAGGGAAACGTTCTACGCGAATGTGGGCGATATCCTGCTCGACGGCGCCATCAACAGTGGCGTGGATCTGCCCCATGACTGCCGCAGCGGAATCTGCGGTTCCTGTAAAGTGACGGTCATCGACGGCAAGCTGTTCGGCGGCATGGAAGGCGACATGGCGCATGCGTGCCAGGCGCGTGTCGTGTCCGACCTCAAGATCATCACGGAGCCCGTGCCGGATACGGTGACGATGAACTGCGAGGTGGGCGATCTCGTGCGGCTCGCGCCCGACGTCGTCGGTGTCACCCTCGAGATGCCGAAGCCGCTGCGATTCTTCCCTGGACAATACGCCAAGGTCCAGTACCGCGGTTTTCCGACACGCTGCTACAGCCCGACCTATCCGATGGTCGGCGCACCCGATAGCCATCTGCTGTATCTGCACATCCGCATCCTGAAGGATGGCTTGGTGTCCTCGGCGCTCGGCCGTGACATCCAGGTCGGCCATCGCGTCAAGCTGACGGCGCCGCTCGGCACCGCGTTCTTCCGTCAGAAGCATCGCGGCCGGATCATCCTGGTGGCGAGCGGCACCGGCTTCGCGCCGATGTGGGCGATCGCGGTCGCCGCCATCACGGAGAATCCGAAGCGCGAGATCGTCTTCATCGTCGTGTCACGCACCTTGCAGTCGTTCTACATGCATCAGGCGCTGTGCCGCTTGGCGCGCTTCCCGAACGTGAAGATCATCCCGATCGTGTCGGAGCCGCAGAACGTCTCGCCGGCGATTCGCAGCGGCCGGCCGACCGAACACATGCCGGAGCTCACGCCGAACGACGTCGTCTACACCTGCGGCGCGCCGGCTATGACGGAGGCGGTCGCGAAGATGTCGCGCGCGGCCGGAGCGAAGTGTCATTGCGATCCGTTCGTCTCGTCGGCGCAGCCCTCCGAGTCGAGCGGCGGACTCATGGATCGGCTGGTCGGGTGGCTCGACAGCCAGCGAGGCCGGCCGGCCATGTTCCAGCCGGCGGAATGAGATCGTTGCGGCCGCGACGCGCGCGGCCGCAGTCCGGCGCTCAGCCGGCCATGAAAGCGAGCAGAGTGCCGGTGGCCGACGCGGGCGGAACGATCAGGCTCGCGCCACTGCGCACCGCTGCCGCGCCCAGAGCCTTTTCGGTGGCGGTCAGATCGTGTGAGGCCAGCACCAGGCCTGCGCCGCCTCGCTCCGGCAGGCCGGCAAGCGACACACCCGGATAGCGCGCTGCGAGCTGGTCCCTGGTCAGGAATACGAAATCGGCGCGGTCACCGCCCGAGGTGACGGTCACGGCGCCGTCGGCTTCGTCCCGGCCGTCGCGATCGATCAGGCGCGACAGGTGAGCCGCGTCCTTGGCCGGATCCGGCGTCACGATCAGCGCCTGCTTCAGTTGCTTGGCGGCGTTGGCATGGCGCATCAGTTCCGGGATCCACACCGTTTCGCGCGTCTTGTGCTGGCAGGCGAAGATGCGCAGGCCGCCCGGAGCCTCCGCGACCGGCCATTGAAACACGCGGAATTTCGCTGCCGAGATGCTGCCGTCGGGCAGCGGCACCGGACGCTCGAAGTCGATGGGACCAATCGGCTCAAAACCTTTCGCGCGGATTTCCTCGGCGCCGGCCGCGGAATCGGTCGCCGTGAAGGCGATGCGCTCGATGCCTTCGCCGCGCTGGGCAAGGAAATTGCGGGTTGGAACGTTGTGATCGGTCTCGGCGAGGATGCCGAGCAACTCGATGTAGTCAGGATCGAGCATGATGGTGTAGTTGCCGGATCCCATCTTGGCACTGTGCGTGCCGCGCGGAGACAGCGTAAAACCAAGCCGCTTCCAGGTCTCCGCCGCGGCGTCGAGATCCTTCACCACGACGACCGCGTGATCGATACCGATGACATTCTTGAGGGCCACGCGTTTGTCTCCTTGCAGCGAACTTGGCATATTGGCGGCCGAACTATGCCCAATCGACCCATGCGCCGCAACCGGCGCTGCGGGGCGCTGGGCGCAAGGCAAGATCGATCTCCGGCAGGGTGGTCGACCAGCAAGGATGAGCTGTCCGCGATGAGCACCACCACAGATTCCGTTCAATGGCCGCCATCCCTTTGGGCGGCGCAGACCCCGCCTGGACCCGACCTGTCCGAGCTTCAGGGCAGTGTGCAGGCCGACGTGGTCATCATCGGCGGCGGCTTCACGGGGCTGTCGACGGCGCTGCATCTGCGCGAAGCTGGGACGGACGTCGCCATCGTCGAGGCGATGGAGCCCGGCTGGGGCGCATCCGGCCGGAACAACGGTCAGGTCATTCCGACGCTGTCACGTCCCGATCCGGACGACCTCGTCGCGCGTCATGGCGCCGCGGGCGAGCGCTTCGTGGCGATGTTGCGCGACAGCGCGTCCAATCTGTTCGATACCGTGAGACGGTACAACATCGACGCCGAGCATGAACAGGCCGGCTGGGTCCAGCCGGTGCATACGCCCGGCCGCATCAAGATCGCCGAGCGCAGGTTCAAGCAGTGGTCGAAGTTCGGTGCGCCGGTCGAGCTGCTGTCGCGCGATCAGGCGCGAGACATGCTCGGCTCGGACGCCTGGCATGGCGGTTTCTGGAACAAGACCGGCGGCCACATCAATCCGCTCGCGCTGGCGCGTGGCTTGGCGCGGACGGTGCTGAGCCTGGGCGGCCGGATCTATGCGCGCTCACCGGTCATCGACTTCGCCCGGCGGGGGGATCGCTGGATCGTGCGCACCGCACGGGGGGAGCTGTCGGCGCGCGCGCTGGTGCTGGCGAGCAATGCCTATAGCGGCGAGTTCTCCAAGGCGCTCGCACCGGATATCGCGCACGAGGTGATGCCCGTGCTGTCGTGGCAGATGGCGACGCAGCCGCTGTCGGACAATGTCCGCAAGACCGTCATCCCGGCGCGGCAGGCGATGTCCGATACCCATGGCGAACTCTATTTTGCGCGCTACGACGCCCGCAACCGACTGGTCACCGGCGGCGCCGTGATCGGCCCCGGCAATAAGGCCGAGCGGCTGAAGGCGCGGGTCGCCGAACGCCTGCAGCGCCTGTGGCCGCAGATCGGCGAGGTCAGGTTCGACTATGTCTGGAACGGCTATGTAGGCATGACCACGGACTACATGCCGCGGATTCATCGCCTCGGTCCTGATGCCTATGGCTGGACCGGCTGCAACGGCCGCGCGGTCGCGCTCACGATCCCCCTCGGTGCGGAGCTTGCGAAAGCGGTGCGGGGCGTGCCGGCCAACGAGCTGGCGCTGCCGTTCACGGAGCCGGTCACCATTCCGGCGCACGCCCTGCTGCGTCCGTTCGCGCCGCTGATGCTGCTGTTGTACCGATATCGCGACGCGCGTGAGATCGGCTAAGACGTGGGATGTTCGGTCCGGGCGAAGTCGCCGCCCGGAATGGCCTCGAGCAGAGCCTGCGTATACGGATGCTGCGGGTTGCCGAACACGTCGTGCGTGGGTCCATGCTCGACGACGACGCCGTCCTTCATGACCGCGACCAGATCGCAGATCTGGGCTGCGACGCGCAGGTCGTGCGTGATGAAGATGATCGACAGGTCGAGGCGCTCGCGCAGGCTGGTCAGCAGCTTCAACACCTGCGCCTGAACGGAGACGTCGAGCGCGGACACCGGTTCGTCCGCGACCAGCACCTTGGGCTTCAGTGCCAGCGCGCGCGCCAGCCCGATGCGCTGACGCTGACCTCCGGAGAACTCATGCGGGAAGCGATCGGCGGCCGACGGGTCGAGCCCCACCAGGCTGAACAGCTCGCGCGCCTCCGTCAGCGCCTGCTCTCGCGAGGTGCCGTGCACGATAGGTCCCTGCGCCACCAGATCGACCGCCTTGCGCCGCGGGTTCAGCGAGGCGAACGGGTCCTGAAACACCATCTGCATCTGCTGGGTCCGGTTTCTGACCTCGCTGCGGGAGAGGGGCGCCCAGTCCTCACCGTCGAGCAGGATCGTTCCTGCGTCGGGATCGATCAGGCGAATGATGCAGCGGGCGAGGGTGGATTTGCCGGAGCCCGACTCGCCGACGATGCCGAGCGTCGCGCCCTTTGGCAGCGCGAGCGAGACGTCCCTGACCGCATGGGTGATTCGCTCGCCGCGGCCGAGGAAGCCGCCGGTGCGATATGTCTTCGAGACACCGGAGATGGTGAGGATCATCCGGTCCGACAGCTTGCGTGCCGGGGGCGCTGCTACCGGCGGTACCGCGGCGATCAGTTGCCTGGTGTAGTCATGCTGCGGCCGTTGTAGGACATCCGCCGCCGCGCCCTGTTCGACGACGCTGCCATGTTGCATCACGACGACGCGGTCGGCGATCTCGGCGACGACCCCGAAATCATGCGTGATGAACAGCACCGCAGTCTTGCGCCTCTGCTGCAGCTCGCGGATGAGCTTGAGGATCTGGGCCTGCGTCGTGACGTCGAGCGCCGTCGTCGGCTCGTCGGCGATCAGCAGCTTCGGATCGAGCGCCAAGGCCATGGCGATCATTGCGCGCTGGCGTTGTCCGCCGGACAACTCGTGCGGATAGGCCTTCGCCGCGCGCGGCGGATCGGGAATGTTGACGTCCGACAGCAGCGACAGCACGCGTGATTTGATCTCGACTTTCGACAGATCGGTATGGATGTCCAGAACCTCGCCGATCTGGTCGCCGATCGTGCGCAATGGATTGAGCGCGGTCATCGGCTCCTGGAACACCATCGCGATTTCGGCGCCGCGGATGCGGCGCATCTCGGCCGCGGTGGCGGTGCAGAGGTCGTGGCCGGCAAACAGGATGCGGCCGCCGTCGGTGGTCACGCCGTCCGGCAGCAGCCGCATGATCGTGTTGGCCATCATCGACTTGCCGGAGCCGGACTCGCCGACGATGCAGACGATCTCGTTTTCGGCGATCGAAAGCGAGACCTCCGAGATCGCATGCATGCGGTCGGCGCCTTTCGGCAGACGTACGCTGAGGCGGTCGACGGTCAGAACGGGCTTGGCTGGACTCATCGCTGCTTCAGCCGGGGGTTCAGTGCATCGTTGAGGCCCTGGCCGACCAGCGACACCGCAAGCACGGTGATGAGGATGGCAACACCGGGGATCGCCGATACGTACCACTGCACGCGCAGCACATCGCGTCCCAGGCCGATCAGATTGCCCCAGGAGGCGACGTTGGCGTCGGACAGCCGCAGGAAGGCGAGTGCACTCTCCAGAAGGATCGCAACCGCCATCACGACGCCGGCATAGACGATCACCGGCGGCAGCGCGTTGGGCAGGATCTCGCCCAGCATCAGCTGGGTGTCGCGCATGCCGAGGGTGCGGCCTGCCTGGACGAATTCGCGGCTGCGCAGCGAGAGGAACTCAGCCCGCGTCAACCGCGCCGGCGCCGGCCATGAGACGATGCCGACGGCGATCGTGACCGTCGTCAAGGTCGAGCCGAACACCGCGACCAGCACCAGCAGCAGCACGAAATTCGGCAGTGTCTGGAAGGCCTCGGTGATGCGCATCAGGATGTTGTCGACCCACCCGCCGTAGTAGCCGGCGAGCGCGCCGACCATGATTCCGATCGCCACGGCAATGAACGTGGCGACGCCGCCGATCAGGAGCGAGATGCGGGCGCCGTGAAAGATCTGGGCGGCGATATCGCGGCCGGAATTGTCGGTGCCGAGCAGGAACCGTGGATTGGCGAACGGCCAGATCAGCGGCCGGCCGGCGAGGGCGAGCGGATCGCGCGGATACAGATAGCCGGCGCTGATCGCCATGCCTACGACGATCAGCAGCAGGATCAGGCCCAGCACCGCAGCCGGACTGCGAAAGTAGCGCTTCGCGGCGTCCATGTTCAGCCTTCCGCCGTGATGCGCGGATCGAGCCGCGCGTAGAGCAGGTCGGTGACGAAGTTGACCAGGATCACCAGCAGCGCGGAGACGAAGACGATTCCGAGCAGCGTGTTGAGATCGCGCTGGACCACCGATTCATAGGCGAGGCGCCCAAGGCCGGGCAGCGAGAATACGGTCTCCACCACGACCGAGCCGCCGAGCATCGTTCCGGCCTGGAGTCCGATCAGCGTCACCATTGGCAGCAGCGCGTTGCGCAACACGTGGCGGGTGATGATGCGGGTTTCGTCGAGGCCCTTGGCACGCGCGGTGCGGACGAAATCGAGGTTCAGGACCTCGAGCATGGATGCGCGCATGATGCGCAGATAGATGGCCAGGAAGATCAGGCCGAGCGTCAGCGACGGCAGCACCAGATGGCTCGCAACGTCGAGCACGCGCCAGATCCCGTTGCTGACGGCGCCGATGTCCTCGAAGCCGCCCGCGGGCAGCCATTGCAGATAGATCGAGAACACCACGATGGCCATCAGGCCGAACCAGAACGAGGGCGTGGCGTAGCAGATCAGGCCGACCGTCGAGATCAGCGTATCCGGCCAGCGATTGACGCTGCGCGCCGCGATCACGCCGAACACGAGGCCGAAGAAGAACGCAAAGGAGAGAGCGGAGGTCATCAGCAGCAGGGTCGGCGGCAGCCGCTCCAGGATCACGGCGGCGACCGGCTTGCCGTAGATCGCGGAGAAGCCGAGATCGAGACGCACCAGCCGCCACAGGTAGTTGGCGAGCTGCATCGGGACCGACAGATCCAGCCCGTAGAAGCGGCGCAGCTCACGGGCGGTCGCCGCATCGCCGCCGCCCATCTGAGCCATCATCGCGTCGACCGTATCGCCCGGCGCGAGCTGCAGCAGGAGGAAGACGCCGATCAGGATCAGGAACAGGGTGGGGATCGAGGCGGCGAGCCGCCGCCCCGCAAGGCTCAAGATGCGCATGGCCTTATCCTGACGGATTCCGGCTCAGGCGGAAAGCCACAGATCGTGCCAGCTCGACGATCCCCAGCGCGGCGTGTTCGAGTGGTTGCGCGCCTTGGCCGTGATCACGGTGACGAAGATCTGCTCGATCGGCATCCACACCGGCAGCTCGGTATTGGCCTCGCGCACGAAATCTGCGTAGAGCGCCTTGCGCTTGGCCGGATCGACCTCGGTCGCCGCGTCATCGATGATCTTGTCGATCTTGGCATCGTCCCAACCCCACTGATTGGTCCACGGCGCGCCCTTGGGCTGGCCGGAGCGATACCAGACCGTGGTCGAAACCGCGGGGTCGTTGCGGTACTGGTGCCAGCCGGTCGCGAGATCGAAGGCGTGCTCGTCATAGACCTGCTTGAGGAAGCCGCCGCCATCGTTGCGCACGATCTCGATCGCGATGCCGACCTCGCCCAGCGACTGCTGGAGGAAGGTCGCCCACAGCGAGATGTCCTCCCCCCATGGCGCGGGCAGCAGCCGCAGCGAGAAGCGGGTGCCGCCGGCGCCGGGCTTGTAGCCGGCCTCGTCCAGGAGCGCCGCCGCCTTGGCCTTGTCGTAGGGATATTGCGGCGTATTGGCGCCGGGATAGAAGTCGGTCGAGGTCGACGGGATCGGACCGGTGCCCAGCTTGGCGAAATCGCCGAGGAAGTTCTCGATGAAGAAGGGAACGTTGATCGCGTGCGCGATGGCGCGGCGGACCTTCACGTCCGCCAGCTCCTTGCGGCGGACGTTGAACTCGAGCGTATTGGTGCGCGCGTTGCCCTCATTGCCTTTGGTCGAGACGATGAAGCGCTTATCCTTGCCGAGCCGCGCCATGTCGGAGATGGTCAGGCCCGAGAACGGGCTGTAGTGCAGCTCGCCTGCCTCCATTTGCGCCGCCGCCGCCGCACGGTCAGTGATCACCTTCCACACGATGCGGTCGAGATAGGGCGCGTTCGGCCGCCAGTAGTCGGCATTGCGCTCGGCGATGATATACTGGCCGCGTTCGTACTTCACGAATTTGAACGGACCAGTGCCAATGGGGGCGAGGTTCGCGGGGTTCTGCCTGATGTCGCCGCTCTCGTAGATGTGCTTGGCCGAGACGTAGCCGAGATCGGGCAGGGCGCGCAGCAGCAGGTTGAGCGGCATCGGCCGCTCGTAGCGGAAGATCGCGGTTTGCGGATCTGGCGTGTCAACCGCAGTCAGGAACAACTGCAGGGTCGATCCGTAGTTCAGGATCTTCTTCCACATGTTCATCGCGGTGAAGGCAACGTCCTCCGACGTGAACGGCTTGCCGTCATGCCAGGTGATGCCCTTGCGCAGCTTGAAAGTGACGGTCTTGCCGTCCGGCGTCGCCTCCCAGCTCTCGGCAAGTACGCCGACCGGCTGGCCGTTGGCATCGAGGTCGACGAGGTTCTCCTGGATCTTGCCGCCGATGATGTAGACGCCGGTTGAAGCCTGGAGGCTTGGGTTGAGCTGGCGTTGCTCGGCGCCGTAGTGAACGTTGAACACGCCACCCTTGCGCGGCGTCTCCTGGGCGAAGGCGCGGAATGGATTGACCACGTTCGCGGCGATGGCAGCGGAGGTCAGGAGGGCGGTCCGGCGGCTGATCTCGAAACGGCTCGAATTCATCAAGGTCTCCCGAAGGCCAAGCGGGACGCTGGCCGGTGGCGCAATCGGGGCGAAGATTACGCGGATCGCGGGTCCAAGTCATTTGCGAATTGCCATGCAGTTCTGCGGCATTCTCGGCCGGCCCATGCAGCCGGCGGCACCGTGGCATACATTGCTCGTATACGAACGAATGGGAGAAGATATTCGCCGACAGGGACTTGAATGAGGTGGGGATTGCGGCTGCCACGAATCGATCGGAGGCAACTTTGACGCGGCGCCACTAGACCGCGCTATCTCAGGTCGACGTCATGGGCCTTCGATCGGCAGCCGCAGCTCGAACGCGACACCGTTGTCGCCCGGCCCCAGCGAGATCTCGCCGCCATGGCTTGCCATGATGGCGCGCACGATCGCCAGCCCCATGCCGGTACCGCCGCTGTCGCGCCGGGTCGTGAAGAAGGCATCGAAGATGCGGTCGCGGTTCTCCGGCGAGATCGGATCGCCGTCATTGCTGGCGATGACGATCAGCATCTCTTTGCTCTCCTCGGCCTCGAGGCGGATGCGCCGGGCGCCATGCCGGACGGCGTTGTCGACGAGATGCGTGAGCACGATCAGCACGGTCTCGTTCGGGAGCGTGGTGCTGCGCTCGACCGGGCCGGACGTCTCGATGACAGTCGAGGGGAAACGCACTCGCAGCGTGCCGACGGCCTCAGCTATGCTACCGGCCTCGACCGTCGACACCGTCTCCGCCCGTGCCAGCTCGCGCAAGCGTTGGGCCAGCGCCGCGAGGCGGTCGGCGTCGCCAAGGATGTTGGTGAGGAATTTCTCCTGCTCGGCGCGTGTCAAGGTCTCGGAAGGGCTGGCCAGGGAGTCGAGCAGCAGCTCGGCTGCGCCCTTGATCGAGGTCAGCGGCGATTTGAGCTCGTGCGTCAGATGCGCGGAAAAGCTCCTGATGTAGTTGGAGCGTTGCGCCAGTTGCTCGGCCATGGCGAAGAAGTGCTCGGCGAGCTCCGCGAAGTCGCGGGTGCCGTAATGGGCGAGCGGACGGAAACCCGCGGGATCGTTGCGTCCGATCCTGCCGGCGCGATCGACCAGCTCGCGCATCGGCCGTGTGATCGTGCGTGCTACGACGAGGCCGACCAGCAGCGTCGTGAGGACAATGGTGGAGCCGGCGGCGATGAACTTGCCGCGCTCCTGATAGAGATGCTCGAAGATGTTGCGGGGCGTGCGCGAGGTATAGATGACCCCGGCGACGTGATCGTCGACGATCACGGGCATGGCCGAGAACACATGGACGCCGACGCCGCGGCTGATCGAATAGATCGGTGGCGGTGCCTTGTCCGGAATGCGAATGCGGAGCGCGGCGCTGTAGCGTCCCTTCAGGGCGGCAGCCACCTCGTCGATATGAGCGAGTGATTTGCCCATCTCATCGCGGCCGGCGATCACGACCCCCTGGGGGTCGAGCACGCGATACCCGGCCAAGGTGACCTTCTGCGTCTCCCTGACGATCGGCAGCAGCCGCGTGCCGATCGCGACGTAGGCCGGATCCGCAGGATGGACCGCGTCGCGGGCGTCCGGGCGGCGGACGAAAAGATCGTTGGCCAGAAGATCGAGCAGGGGGCGAATGGGCGTCACCTCGTCGGACGCATCCGGACGTGACTCGGGCGGGACCTCGGCGCCGAGCGGAACGCCGGTGGCAAGGCGCGCGGAAACCTCCTCGGCGAAGACCGCCGCGAGGACTCGGCTCTGCGCGATCAGTTCCGCCTGTGTCTGGCGGATCAGCTGGTTGTCATAGATGCGAAAGAAGAACAGCCCGACGAGCGGCAAGGTGCCGACCAGCGCCAGCACGCCAAAGACGATCTGTCCCAGCGACGGCCGCCATTTTGCCTTGGGCTTGGGCGCGATCATGGGGTGCCGCAGCGGCCGAGCCGGAAGCCCACGCCATGGACCGTCTCGATCGCGTCCTCGCAATGCGCGGCTGCGAGCTTCGCTCTGATGTTGCGGATGTGGCTGTCGATCGTTCGGTCGGAGACCTGAATGTTGAGCTGATAGGCGGCGGCCATGATCTGCTCGCGGCTGAACACGACCGCAGGACGCGTCATCAGCGTGCGCAGGATGCTGAACTCCAGCGCGGTGAGCGTCAGCGGCATGTCATCGAAACGGGCCAGGTGCTGCTGCGGGTCGAGCCGGAGCCGGCCATGGACGAGCTTCTCCGGCTCGGCCGAGCGATCACCTCCGCCGTTCGCGACCCGGCGGAGAATGACGTTGACGCGGGCAACCAGCTCGCGCGGACTGAACGGCTTTGTCACGTAGTCGTCGCCGCCGATCTCAAGCCCGAGAATGCGGTCGATCTCCTCGTCGCGGGCCGACAGGAATAGGATCGGCACTTGCGAGGTCCGGCGAATGCGCCGGCAGACCTCGAGGCCGTCGAACTCCGGCATGCCGACGTCGAGCACGATCAGGTCCGGCCGGTCTTCGGTGACCCTGGCCAGCGCAGCGCGGCCGTCGGCGGCTTCCCTCACCGCCATGCCGGCCTTGCTCAAGGCCACGCGCAGGACTTCGCGGATATGCGGGTCATCGTCGACGATGAGGATTCGGGGAGACACGAGCTTTACTCCGCGGCGAGGCATCAGCTTGGTTTCTGCGACACAGGATGTGTATCGAGATAGCGCTGCAGGCGCCAGCCGCGAAAACTCCAGGATCGCCAGGACGCCATGCTGCTTTCCTGTTGCTCAAGGAGCCGATCACGGTCGCTGGCCAGCCCTCGGTCCGTCGGTCGCAACAGCATCGCCCGCTCGATGGCCGGCAGTGCCTCGGGCCCGAGCCAGACGAGATAGGAGCCGTCGATGAGAGGGCCGCTCTGTCCCGCCTCACGACTATGGGAGACATTGAAGTCTGCGATCGGCCGGTCGAAATTGATCAGCGCACAGCCGTAGATGGTCGCCGAGAGCACCAGCAGGTTCATACGGATCAGCCATGCGTTGGACTTGTCGAGAGCGATCCTGAGCACGATGAGGATCAGGCCGATCGCGACCAGGATCATCCATATCAGGGCCGCGATTCGCCAATAGGTCAGAGCATAAGTCTCGATATACATGTGAAGCCGTTGAATCGAGGACACGACCAGCATCACGTTCTGAGCCACCCAGAGATAGACCAGCGGCCGGACCAGTCGCGACTCGTTTGCCGTGGTCTTGGAGCGGACGGCGACGATGACGAAGGCAGCCGCGAGCAGCGCCGTGACGATCAAGGGGTAGGCGCCTCGGTGCGCATAGGTCGCATAGGTCATGCCGTCCGGAAGCGCAGCACGTCCCCACAGATATGCGCCGTCGAGCGCCGTCTGGAGGGCAAACAGGATGTTGAACAGGATCAGCGCCCGGATCACGGTTTCAGGGCCGAGCACGGTCGTCAGGATTGACGGCTGATCGGGCTCGCTTTCGATCGGCGGGCTCGAGGTCGTGGTCCGCTCGCGCCAGCGAAGGTTGACGAATGACCAGACCATGGACAACGTCACGAGCCAGAAGATCGCGTGCCCCATCGTGAGTTGGGAGGCGACGCGCTCGGGACTGAGGACGGCGAACCACCGCTCAATGACCGGATTGGCTGCTGCGAACAGAGCCAAGAACACGCAGCCGAGTGCCAGCGGGATGCTCCAGACAACGAGAGTTCGCGTGATCATGTTCGTGCGCAGCGTCACGATCGCATCAGGTATCAGTCGAAACGGCCCGATCAGGAGCAACTGCCGCGCGGCGGTCAGCGGAAGCCGGAAGCCGCGCGCGGATCGGTTGGTCGCCAGCGTGATAGCCGACAGCGTCGTGAGCAGCAGGACAGGAAAAGAAAGCAGGTTCAGCTCCTCGATGGCGGGAGCCAGGCCGGCAACGAAGAGAACTGCAGCTCCGACCAGACGGTTTCGATCGGTCTTGGCAAGATTGGCGAGAATGCTCGCCGCGGCGAGCGCGGCGAAAAACAGCGGGAATGCCAGGCCGATCGGCCGGCCGTTGTAGAGCAGCGTGTCGGCGAGGCCGACGAGACCGGCAGTGATGGCGAATTTGAGCCACATGGAATCGGGCGCGACGGGCGCAGCCGTCGGCTCGGCGAGAGTCGTCATGGAGGAATCCTTGGTTTGGGTCATCGTTCGGGCCGGGAGGCACAAGCCGATGAGCCAAGCATGACGCCTGCCCATGCAGCAGCTCACGAGGGGATCTGCAGCATTTCAGGATTTGTTTGCAGATTTCGTGCAGACGCGATTCCACATCTGGCGCAGGGAAAACGTGATTGTTACGGCAATGGCCGTCTTTCCCCTCGGATGATCGGCTGCACACATGCTCGGACGTATCAGGACCGCGGTTCTCTGGATCCTTGCTCTGCTCTTCATTTTCGTCACGCTGAACAGCAACGAGCCCTATCTGGTTCGGCTGCGGGGCAGCGGCCACGCAGCCCTGCTCCTCATCGGGCTTGCCGTTCCGCTGCTGCTGATGCTCGGCGGTCGGTGGCGGCGGGGGCCCGCCGGACGCGCTCTGGTCGTAGCATGGTGCGTTCCGCTGATCATGCTGACGTCGACGCAGTTCATGTTTGCCTGGCGCAAGTACGAGACGTTCCGGACGCCCCCCGACGTGGCGCATTTGCTCGGCCGGCATTTCATCGTCGGTTACACGGCCGTCGATGACGCAGCCGCGTTGGCCCGGCAGGGGTTGATCGCGGGCGTCTATGTGACACACCACAACATCCGCGGCCGGACCGAGCTTCAGCTGCGCGCCGAGATGGCGCGATTGCAGGACGCGCGCCGGAGTGCCGGGCTGCCGCCTCTGCTGGTTGCGGCGGATCAGGAGGGAGGCGCCGTCGCACACCTGTCTCCGACCCTGCCGAACATGCCCGGCCTCGCAACGCTGGCCGATCTGCCGGCCTCGCGGCGCGCGCAGGATGCGTTCGCGATGGGGCGCGCCCAGGGTGAGGCTCTCGCGGCTGCCGGCATCACCTTCAATTTGGCTCCGGTCGTCGACCTTCGCCCGAGCTGGACACGCAACCGACTGGACTTTCACACCTTGATCGGCCGCCGCGCGATCTCCAACGATCCCGCGGTGGTTGGCGACATTGCGCTCGGTTACGTCCGTGGCCTGGAAGCAAGCGGTGTCCGCGCGGCCGTCAAGCATTTCCCTGGTCTGGGGCGCGTCGCAGCCGATACGCATCATTTCTCGGCACAGCTCGGCACGCCGGCAGATGTCTTGGAACGGTCGGATTGGCGGCCGTTCCGACAGGTGCTGCAGGGCTCGCACGCGGCAATGATGGTCGGTCACGTGACGGTCGATGCGATCGATCCAGAGCGGCCTGCCTCACATTCCAAAGCCGTGCTCGAGGGACTCATTCGCGGCCGCTGGAACTATCCGGGCGTGATCGTGACGGATGATATCGTGATGGGGGCGATCTACGGCCGCGATCTCTGCAAAGCTGTCGTGGAGGCTCTCAACGGCGGCGCCGATCTGTTGCTGGTGGCCTATGACGGCACCCAGTTCCACCGCGCGCTCGCCTGCGCCAAGGAGGCTCTGGCGGAAGGACGCATCGACCTCGATGCAATCAGCAGGAGCGATGAGCGACTGAAGCGCTGGGCGCCGACGGTTGGCAAATCACAGCCGTCGAATGTGTCTACGGTTATGCAACAGCCTGGAGGCGTGCATCAGAAAATCGTGGACTGAATGGCAGCGAGCCCTCAGCGCGGGCCATTGCCGGTCCAGTTACGCCAAGCGACATTCGAGAGGCTTCGCAGGTCGGTCGCCAGCGGGCGTCGCGTCTGCTTGTCGTGCTGAGCGATGAGGTGCTCGGATTCGCGGATCTTGACCTGGAGTTCCGCAACCTGCCGCTTGGTGTGTTCAAGCGCCTTCGCATCGGCGCTCTCGCCCACCGTGAACCGCGCCGTCTCGATCTGTTTCAAGGTCGCGCGATTCTTTTTGAGCTGGGCGCGATGCCAGGCAACCTTGCTGTCACTGTCCGCAACCATGGTGGACTCCCGCGAAATGCTGCGGAGACTAAACGACCGATTTCTGATTCGCGACAGCTTCGGACCGGCATCGCCAACATTGGAATACCGATCTGCCGGCCCATCGTCCTGGTGAGTCGAATACGTCCGGTTCAATCCAACCCTGCGGCGCGTCTCATCTCATCAATCAGTTCGGACGCTTCAGCCTTCGTCATCTCCGCTCGCGTGGGATCGGATCGGCCAGCCTGCTCGCTGAGCGTTCTCAAGTAGGAAGCTTGGGCATCCGTCATCGGATCGGCTCCGGAAACCCAGTCCTCGGGATCTTTCTGCAGCTGTTCGGCCATGGGGATCTCCCGTTGTTGCCCGGCTTCAACGGGAAAGCTTGCAAAGTGTTCCTATTTTGTTCTATTGTGCGATCCTACTCTTGCTCGGGTGCTTCATGCGCGATCTATGTGTGGTTCGAGCCGAAATCGACCGTATGCGTCTCCGGGTCGGGCGGCAGCGCCGTGAAATCGTGCAGCTACGGCGAGCTCGGGCCTCGACGGCGGCCGCCGAAGTGCTTTTGCACCACATGTTGGAGACGCTTGACCGGCTGCGGCAACAGCGAGAGCGGCTCAAGCTGGAGGAAGCGAGCCGACTGCCTCGCAAGCA
Source organism: Bradyrhizobium sp. SZCCHNRI1029 (assembly GCF_032487555.1). Lineage (NCBI taxonomy): Bacteria > Pseudomonadati > Pseudomonadota > Alphaproteobacteria > Hyphomicrobiales > Nitrobacteraceae > Bradyrhizobium > Bradyrhizobium sp. SZCCHNRI1029. The sequence goes on along the minus strand of NZ_JAUEUK010000003.1, from coordinate 90,889 downwards.
GCGCGGCGCCCGGCGCGCATGAGAGGCTGGCGGTAAGGCCGAGCGATCCGCCGCTCGTCCGTAGTCCGATGATCAGGCCAGGAACCGACATGGCCGACGATCACCTGAGCCGCAAATGCCAACCTGCGCCGGGTCATGAGGACGTCCGCATCTTCAATTTGGCCGGTGAGGAGAAAGATTGGTCGGTAGTCCGGCTCCCTCGATCAGCATCGGGCGTGTGAGCTTCGGGCAATACGATGTCCGGCGGCGCGGCGGTAAGCTCTTCCGGTGTGGCCTCGCATGATTTGATCTCGAAATTGTTGTCGAGGATTTTCTCGCCATGCGTGCCGAGCGTGATGAGATCGGCCTGTTCCGCGGCCTCCCAGACCTCGCGCTCGGTGCGAAACGGGCGGGTCATCTGTTCGTCATTCTCAAACAATGCGTAGGGCACGAGCGCCTCCAGATTGCGATCCGCCGATGCAGCGATGCCGTGCCGCTCGACGCCGCCCATCCATTCAAGGCAGGGACGTCCAAACAAACGGCGCCATAGGCAGGCTGGTTCCACCCAGGCGAGCGCTGACTCGATCGACCAGTTGTGACGATCCGCCTGGCCTGCCAGGCGGAACATGGAGGCCGGCGCGAGGTTGCCGGCGGTGTCGAATGGCCAGGAGAGTCCAATGGATATCAAGGGAAAGAAGATCGCGATCCTCGCAACCAACGGGTTCGAGCAATCCGAGCTCGAAGTGCCGCGCGATCGTCTCAAGCAGGCGGGCGCGACCGTCGAGATCATCTCGCTCGCGCCGGGCGAGATCAAGGGCTGGGATGAGAAGGACTGGGGACGGACCGTCAAGGTCGACAAGACGTTGGACCAGGCGTCTGCTTCGGACTACGACGCCGTCGTGCTGCCGGGCGGTCAGATCAATCCGGATCTGCTGCGGCTCGAGCCGAAGGCGCTGCGGTTCATCAAGGAGATCTTTGAAGCCAAGAAGATCGTTGCGGCGGTCTGTCATGCGCCGTGGCTCCTGATCGAGACCGGAATTGCCAAGGGGCGAAAGATGACGTCCTACAAATCGATCAAGACGGACGTTGCCAATGCCGGCGCGCATTGGCAGGACGCGGAGGTCGTGGTCGATCAGGGCGTGATCACCTCGCGCAATCCCGGAGATCTGGAAGCCTTCAGCGCCAAGATCATCGAAGAGGTCAAGGAAGGCCGCCATCTCAAGCGCAGCGCGGCTTGATGCTGAGATCGGAAGCCGGGAGAAAACCCGGCTACCTCAGTGGGACGGGCCCAGCGCCCGAGGGGTCGAACGCCGGGCCGCAGTCCACACGGAGTGCCTCCAGCGAGATGGGGGAACGCCGCCAGAGGCATGGAAATGACTCGAGGCGGGCCGGGTCGTTCCCAATTCCTAGCGCGGACCTTCGCCCGCGGGACTTCGACGATAGCCTCGCAACGTTCAGTGAGGAATCGGAACTTCGCTGCTCATCCCGGGTTTGCCGCTTTTGAACAGGCCGCGGAGAGCGTCGTGAGCGAGAAAGCAAAAATCCAGGACTACAGGGCTCCGGCCGGCGGATGGGGTTCGGTGCACGCGGTCGCCAGCATCCTGACGCAGGAGGAGGTGACCCTGCTTGGCAGCGAGATCCTGTTGAAACAGAACAAGCCAGGCGGCTTCATGTGCGTCAGCTGCTCCTGGGCCAGGCCGGCAAAGCCGCACCCGTTCGAATTCTGCGAGAATGGCGCCAAGGCGACCGCGTGGGAAATCACCGGCAAGACAGTCGGACCGGAGTTCTTTGCTCGGCACAGTCTGACAGAATTGCGATCCTGGTCGGATCATCAGCTCGAAGAGCAGGGGCGTCTTGCTCATCCCATGCGCTATGACGCTGCGGCGGATCGCTATGTTGCCGTGAGCTGGGACGAGGCCCTTCGCGACATCGGGGCGGAGTTGAACAGGCTCGATCCACGCTCGGTCGTCATGTACACGTCGGGCCGGGCCTCGCTCGAGACGAGCTACATGTATCAGCTTTTCGGCCGCATGTACGGCACCAACAATTTTCCCGACAGCTCCAACATGTGCCACGAATCCACATCAGTTGCTCTGCCGGAGGTGATTGGCGTCCCCGTCGGTACGGTGCTCCTTGAGGATTTCGACAAGGCGGATTGCTTCTTCTTCTTCGGCCAGAACACGACCACCAACTCGCCGCGCATGCTGCATCCGTTGCAGAAGGCGGCACAACGCGGCGTGCCCATCATCACGTTCAATCCGCTGCGGGAGCGTGGGCTGGAGCGCTTCACCAATCCGCAAAATCCCATTCAAATGGTGCTGACGGGGGGAACGCGGATCAGCACGCAGTATCATCAGCTGCGCATTGGCGGCGATGGTGCGGCGCTACTCGGATTGTGCAAGGCCGTGATCGAGGCGGATGATGCCGCGGTCGCGACCAAGAGCCCGCCCGTGCTCGATGTCGCCTTCATCGAGCGGCACACGTCCGGCTTCGAAGCTTTCGCAACCTGCTGCCGGCAGGCGTCGTGGAGCGATATCGAACGCTCCTCCGGCCTCACGCGCGGCGCCATTCTGGAGGCTGCCAAGGTCTATGCAGGCTCGCACGCCGTGATCGCCAATTATGGGATGGGAATAACCCAGCATCGGCATGGCGTCGAAACCGCGAAGATGATTGTCAACCTGCTGCTGTTACGCGGCAACATCGGAAAGCCGGGGGCCGGCATCTCGCCGGTTCGTGGCCATTCCAACGTTCAGGGGCAACGCACCGTCGGCATCTCCGAGAAGACCAAGTTGGTGCCGCTCGACAAGCTTGCCGAGCTCTATTCGTTCGAGCCGCCGCGTTGGGACGGTCTCAGCACGGTCGATGCCTGCCAAGGCATCATCAAGGGGGACGTCAAGGGCTTCGTCAGTCTCGGCGGTAACTTCCTGCGCGCCGTCCCTGAACGCTCGCTGATGGAGCCGGCGTGGTCGAAGCTGCGGCTGTCGGTGCAGATCGCAACCAAGCTCAATCGCAGCCACATCGTCCCAGGCGAGGTGACCTATCTGCTGCCGTGCCTCGGCCGCATCGAAATCGACCGGCAGGCAGGCGGAGATCAGGCGGTCTCGATGGAGGACTCCACCACCTGCATTCACGGCTCGCGCGGGCAGCGCCAACCCGTCGCAGAGACCCTGTTGTCGGAACCAGCCATTGTCGCCGGTCTCGCCAAGGCCACCCTGAAGCCAAATCCGCGCGTCGATTGGGATGCCTGGGTGGGCGACTACGCGCGCGTCAGAGACGCGATCGAGCGGACCTATCCCGAGCAGTTCAAAGACTTCAACAAGCGCCTGTTTGAGCCCGGCGGCTTTCCGCGGCCGCTTGGTGCCCGCGAACGCAAATGGAAGACGCCGACCGGCAAGGCGAACTTCACCGTGCCCAAGGCGGCGCTCAATCCGCCGGAGGAAGGCAATGGCGTTTACCAGCTGATGACCTTGCGCGCCGACGGCCAGTTCAACACCACCATCTACAACGAGGACGACCGGTTTCGCGGCGTCACCGGTGGCCGTCAGATCGTCTTCATGAACGCGAGCGACATGGCTGATCTGGGCATCAAGCAGGGCGAGCCGGTTCGGCTCTCGACCGAGGCCGATGACGGCGTGGAGCGCTCGCTGGGCGGGCTCCAGGCAGTGGCGTTCGACATTCCGCGCTACAGCGTTGCGGCCTACTACCCCGAATGCAACGGATTGATTCCGCTATGGCACTACGCGGAAGGGAGCAAGGTGCCCGCCGCCAAGTCGATCCCGGTCCGGATCTCGCGCGACATGGCCTGAGCTATCCGGAGCGGTCAGCCAGCAGCCCGTTGTCGTGCGTCGCCCGGCGCCGCCGTTGCGCAAGGGCTCGTGATCTCCGGCGGGGTCGCGCCGGGGCGGAGCGGGACGACCAGCCGGCACACCAATCCCTCGGGACGCCAGTCGAACGAGGCGCGCCCACCGAGCTGGCTTTCCACACTGGCCATCAGGCTGCGCGTGCCGAAGCCGCGCGAGGTCGGCGCGCGCACCAAGGGACCGCCGGTTTCAATCCAGATCAGATCCAGGCGCTCATCCTCGATGCTCCATTTGACCGAGAGATGCCCGGAGCGGACCGACAGCGCGCCGTATTTGGCCGAGTTTGTCACCAGCTCGTGCAGCGCCAGCGCCAGCGTCTGCGCGGTCGCAGGCTCAAGCTGCAGATCGACGCCGTCAAAGGCGACTTGGCCGCCGGTTGCATAGGGCGCGAGCTCTTCGGCCACCAACCTACCTATTTTCGCACCTTCCCAGCTTGATAGCGAGAGGATGGTGTGAACGCGGGCCAGTGCGCTGATGCGCCCCTCTACCGCGTTGACATAGGTCTTCACGCTGTCGGCTTTGGTCAGGCGAACGATCGACTGAGCCAAGGTCAGCGCATTCTTGGCACGATGATCGACCTCGCGGGTCAGCAGGTTCTGGCGTTCCTCGGCGCGCTTGCGCTCAGTGATGTCGATCGTGACCCCGCTGACGCGGACCACGCGGCCGGTCCTGTCGGTGGTCGCCGCGGCCGTTCCCACGCACCACCGCTCTTCGCCATCGGGCCGGTGGATCCGGAACTCAGCCTCATACGACGTCGCGCCACGGCTGAATTCCGCGACCACCTGGCGGGCGCGCTCGGCATCCTCCCGGTGCAGCAGCGCCATGATGTTCACGGTGTTCAGCTCGAAGTTCTGCGGCGTGACGCCGAAGATGCGGTACTGCCCCTCGTCCCACATCCAGTCGCCATTGACACCGTCCCAGTCCCACGAGCCCATCCTGCCGGCCGCGATCGCCATGCTCCGACGCTGCTCGCTCTCGACGAGCTTTGCTGTCGATCGCTCAAGCTCGGCGGTGCGGGCCCGTACCCGGTCCTCCAGCTCAAGGTTCAGATGTTCGAGCTCGCGTGTCTTGCGATAGAGCTCGGCAAAAACCTTGATTTTGGCGCGCAGCACCTCCGGCACGACAGGGACCGGCACGTAGTCGACGGCGCCCATCTCATAGCCACGAAGGCGATCGAAGTCGCTCACCTGGATGGCGGAGATAAAGATGATCGCAATCTTCTGGAACCTCGGATGCTCACGGATCATTTGCGCCAGCTCGAAGCCGTCGAGCTCAGGCATGCAGACGTCGACGAGAATCACCGCGATCTCGTTCTTCAGCAGAATTTCGAGCGCCTCGCGACCAGACGTGGCGACTACGAGGTTTTCGCCGAGTTCCTTCAGGATGACCTCGTAGGCCAGCAGCTTCGCCGGCTGATCGTCGACCAAGAGGATGTTGACCTTCGCATGTTCCATCATGATGAGCCGTTCAGCGGTGCAGCCACATGCGGATCGCAAGAAGCAGCTGCTCGGTGTTGACGGGTTTTGCCAGATAATCGGAGGCGCCAGCTTCGAGACACTTTTCGCGGTCTCCCTTCATGGCTTTCGCGGTCAACGCGATGATGGGGAGCCGGACGAAGGCGGGGTTTTGCCTAATGACGCCGATCGTCTGATAACCATCCATCTGCGGCATCATGATGTCCATGAGGACGATCGCGATCGCGGGATTGCTCTGCACCAGGTCGATCGCTTCGCTCCCGGTGGTGGCCGTCAGCACTTTCATGCCGCGGCGTTCCAGCACGCTGGAAAGAGCAAAGATGTTGCGGGCGTCGTCGTCGACCAGCAGCACCGTCTTGCCGATCAGATCCTCGTCGGAACTGTTCAGCTTCTCGAGCATGCGCTGCTTCTCGAGCGGCAGTTCCGTAATCACGCGGTGAAGGAACAACGACGTCTCGTCGAGCAGCCGCTCCGGCGATTCCACGCCCTTGACGACGATGCTCCGCGCCATCGTATGCAGTTCCGCATCCTCTTCGGCCGACAATTCCCGCCCGGTGAAGACGACCACCGGAACGCTCGACAAGAACTCGTCGGAGCGCAATTGATCGAGCACGTCGAACCCGCTCATGTCGGGCAGCCGCAGATCGAGAACCACGCAGTCGCACGGTGCGCTGCGCAGCGTCTCGAGCGCCGCAGCTCCCGTATCCGCCGCGATGATCTCGATGTCGTCGTGATCCAACAGCTGGCGGATGCTGAGCTGCTCGGCCGCGTTGTCCTCCACGATCAGCAGCCGCTTGCGTCGCGGCTTCGCGTATTCCTTGATCTGCGACAGGGCCGCGCTGACGCCTTCCGTTGTCGTGGGCTTGCTGACGAAGGAGAAGGCCCCACGCGCCAAAGCGTGCTGGCGGTCTTCGTCGAGCGTGATGATCTGCACCGGGATGTGCCGCGTCAGCGGATTATGCTTGAGCTGGCTCAGAACGGTCCAGCCGAGCATGTCCGGCAGGAAGACGTCGAGAGAGATCGCGGCCGGTTGATACTGTTTGGCGAGATCCAGCGCCTCGGCGCCGCGGCTGGCGGTCAGGACCTTGAAGCCCCGGTCGCGCGCGAGGTCGATCAGGACGCGCGCGTAGTGTGGATCGTCCTCGACCACGAGCAGGATCGTATCGCCGGGTTCGAGATCGAGACGATCGTCCGGCGGGGGCTCGATCCCGCGCTCTGGCGCGGCCGCTTGCTGTAGGGCTGGAGGTTGAACGTAGGGAACGGGCGATGCCGGACTGACGCGCGGCGCCGTTGCGGGACCTGAATATTTGAGCGGCAGATACAGCGTGAAGGTGCTGCCCTTGCCGGGGGCGCTCTTGAGGTGGATCTCGCCGCCCAGGAGGTTGGCGAGCTCGCGGCTGATCGCGAGCCCGAGACCAGTGCCACCATATTTGCGGCTCGTGCCGGCATCCGCCTGCTGGAACGCCTCGAAGATCAGCTTCTGCTTGTCTTGCGGAATGCCGATGCCGGTGTCCGAGACTTCGAACGCGATCACGGCCGGTGCCGTGTTGAGCACCGGATGTTCTGCGCTCCATCCGCCGAGCGCCGCAGACACCTTCAAGCGCACCCCTCCTTCGGCGGTGAACTTGAAGGCGTTCGAGAGCAGATTCTTCAGCACCTGCTGCAAGCGCTTGGAATCCGTGACGATGCTACGCGCAAGGTTCGGGTCGACGTCGATGTTGAAGGCGAGCAGGCGATTTTCCGCCTCGTGGCGGAACGGACGCCCCACGGTCTCCAGGAGGTTGGTGGTGAGGATCTCCTCGGCATCGACCGTCACGGTGCCGGACTCGATCTTCGAGAGATCGAGGATGTCGCTGATCAAATTGAGCAGATCGGTGCCGGCGCCATGGATGGTGCGGGCGAACTCGACCTGCTTGAGGGTGAGATTGCCGTCCGGATTCTCGGTCAGCTGCTGGCCGAGGATCAGGATGCTGTTGAGCGGCGTGCGCAGCTCGTGCGACATGTTGGCGAGAAACTCGGACTTGTACTTGGACGTCAGCGCGAGCTCGGTCGCCTTTTCCTCGAGCGCGCGGCGGGCCTGCTCGATCTCCTGGTTCTTGCGCTCGACCTCGACGTTGCGCTCGGCGAGCTGTTGCGCCTTCTGCTCGAGCTGCTCGTTGGTCTGTTGCAGCTCGCGCTGCTGGGTCTGAAGCTCCGCGGCGAGCTGCTGCGACTGCTTCAGCAGTCCCTCGGTCTGCATCGTGGCTTCGATCGAATTGAGCACGATGCCGATGGAGTCGGTGAGCTGCTCGAGGAACGTCATCTGCGACGTCGTGAACGGACTGAGCGACGCCAGCTCGATCACCGCCTTGACCTGGTTCTCGAACAACACCGGCAGCACCACGAGGTTCTTAGGGACGGCGCGGAGCAGGGCGGAGCCCACGGGGATGACGTCGGATGGGATCTCCGAGACCAGCCGCTGGCGCTTGTCGATCGCGCATTGCCCGATCAGCCCCTCACCGAACTGGACGTGCGTCCGGTGAGGATAGATGCCGTCATCGGCGTATGAGGCGAGCAGGCGCAGCTGTGGCGCGGACTCGGTCTCGACCTGGTAGATCACGCCGCGGTGGGCGTTCACCAGCGGCGTCAGCTCGGTCAGCAGCAGGCGGCCAACGGTGGTCAGGTCGCGCTGGCCCTGCAGCATGTTGGTGAACTTGGCGAGGTTCGTCTTGAGCCAGTCCTGCTCGGTGTTGAGGTCGGTGGTGAGCCTCAGATTGGTGATCATCGTATTGATGTTGTCTTTGAGCTCGGCCACCTCGCCGCGGGCATCGACCTGGATGGAGCGGGTGAGATCGCCCTTGGTCACGGCCGTTGCGACCTCGGCGATGGCGCGCACCTGGGACGTCAGGTTGGCCGCGAGCAGGTTGACGTTGCCGGTCAGGTCCTTCCACGTGCCGGCCGCGCCGGGCACGTTGGCCTGGCCGCCGAGCCGGCCCTCGACGCCGACCTCGCGGGCCACGCTCGTCACTTGGTCGGCGAAGGTCGCCAGCGTCTCCGTCATGTTGTTGATGGTGTCGGCGAGCGCTGCGACCTCGCCCTTCGATTTGACCGTGAGATTCTGCTTGAGATCGCCGTTGGCGACGGCGGTCACGACCTTGACGATGCCGCGGACCTGCTCGGTCAGGTTCGCGGCCATGAAGTTGACGGTATCGGTGAGGTCTTTCCAGGTGCCGGCAACGCCCGGCACCTGCGCCTGTCCGCCGAGCTTGCCTTCGGTGCCGACCTCGCGTGCCACGCGCGTCACCTCGCCGGCGAAGGCGTTGAGCTGATCGACCATGGTGTTGATGGTGTTCTTCAGCTCCAGGATCTCGCCCTTCACGTCGACGGTGATCTTGCGCGACAGGTCGCCGCGCGCCACTGCCGTGGTCACCTCGGCGATGTTTCGGACCTGCGTGGTCAGATTGGCCGCGAGCAGGTTGACGTTGTCGGTCAAATCCTTCCAGGTGCCGCCGACGCCGGGCACAACGGCCTGGCCGCCCAATCGGCCCTCGGTGCCGACCTCGCGCGCGACCCGCGTCACTTCGGCCGCGAACGAGCGCAACTGCTCCACCATCGTGTTCAGGGTGTCCTTGAGCAGCAGGATCTCGCCGCGCACGTCGACCGTGATCTTCTTCGACAGGTCGCCCCCGGCGATCGCGGTCGCGACCTCGGCGATGTTGCGGACCTGCGCGGTCAGGTTCGAGGCCATGAAGTTGACGCTGTCGGTGAGGTCCTTCCAGGTACCTGCGACTTCGGGCACTTCGGCCTGGCCGCCCAGCTTGCCTTCGGTGCCGACCTCGCGCGCCACGCGCGTCACCTCCGATGCGAAGGCGTTGAGCTGATCGACCATCGTGTTGATGGTGTTCTTCAGCTCGAGGATCTCGCCCTTCACATCGACGGTGATCTTGCGCGACAGGTCGCCGCGCGCCACCGCCGTGGTCACCTCGGCGATGTTGCGGACCTGCGCCGTCAGATTGCCGGCCATCGAGTTGACGCTGTCGGTGAGATCCTTCCAGGTGCCGGCGACTCCGGGCACGTTGGCCTGGCCGCCGAGCCGGCCCTCGGTGCCGACCTCGCGGGCGACGCGCGTCACCTCGCCCGCGAAACGGTTGAGCTGATCAACCATCGTGTTCAGCGTCTCTTTGAGACTCAGGATCTCGCCGCGCACGTCGACCGTGATCTTGCGCGACAGGTCGCCGCCGGCGATGGCCGTCGCCACCTCGGCGATGTTGCGCACCTGCGCCGTCAGATTGCCGGCCATCGAGTTGACGCTGTCGGTGAGGTCCTTCCATGTGCCGGCCACACCGGGCACCTCGGCCTGGCCGCCGAGCTTGCCGTCGGTGCCGACCTCGCGCGCCACGCGCGTCACCTCACCGGCGAAGGCGTTGAGCTGGTCGACCATCGTGTTCAGCGTCTCCTTCAGCTGAAGGATCTCGCCGGAGACGTTGACCGTGATCTTCTTCGACAGGTCGCCCTTGGCGACGGCGGTGGCGACCTCCGCGATGTTGCGGACCTGTCCGGTCAGGTTCGAGGCCATCGAGTTGACGCTGTCGGTCAGGTCCTTCCAGGTGCCCGCGACGCCGCGCACCATGGCCTGCCCGCCGAGCTTGCCCTCGGTGCCGACCTCGCGGGCGACGCGGGTCACCTCGCCGGCGAACGCGTTGAGCTGGTCGACCATCGTGTTGATGGTGTCCTTCAGCTCCAGGATCTCGCCGCGCACGTCGACGGTGATCTTCTTCGACAGGTCGCCGTTGGCGACGGCGGTCGTCACCTCGGCGATGTTGCGGACCTGCGCCGTCAGGTTCGACGCCATCGAGTTGACGCTCTCGGTGAGATCCTTCCAGGTGCCGGCAACGCCGAGCACGTTGGCTTGGCCGCCGAGCCGACCGTCGGTGCCCACCTCGCGCGCCACGCGCGTGACCTCGCCGGCGAACGCATTGAGCTGGTCGACCATCGTGTTCAGCGTCTCCTTCAATTGAAGGATCTCGCCGGAGACGTTGACCGTGATCTTCTTTGATAGATCGCCGCTGGCGATGGCGGTCGCGACGTCGGCGATGTTGCGGACCTGTGCCGTCAGGTTCGACGCCATGAAGTTCACGTTGTCGGTGAGATCCTTCCAGGTGCCGGCAACGCCCGGCACCTGCGCCTGGCCGCCGAGCTTGCCCTCGGTGCCGACCTCGCGCGCCACGCGCGTCACCTCGGATGCGAAGGCGTTGAGCTGGTCGACCATCGTGTTGATGGTGTCCTTCAGCTCCAGGATCTCACCGCGCACATCGACCGTGATCTTGCGTGACAGGTCACCGCGGGCGACCGCAGTGGTGACGTTGGCGATGTTGCGGACCTGAGCGGTGAGGTTGCCGCACATCGCGTTGACGGAGTCGGTGAGGTCCTTCCAGGTGCCGGCAACGCCGGGAACGATGGCCTGACCGCCGAGCTTGCCGTCGGTGCCGACCTCGCGGGCCACGCGCGTCACCTCCGACGCGAACGAGCGCAGCTGGTCGACCATCGTGTTGATCGCCTCCTTCAACTGCAGAATTTCACCACGCACGTCGACCGTGATCTTCTTCGACAGGTCGCCATTGGCAACCGCGATCGTCACCTCCGCGATATTGCGGACCTGGCCGGTGAGGTTGTTGGCCATCGAGTTGACGCTCTCGGTCAGGTCCTTCCAGACGCCCGTGACTTCGGGAACCTGGGCCTGTCCGCCGAGCTTGCCCTCGGTGCCGACCTCGCGCGCCACGCGGGTCACTTCGGACGTGAAGACGCTGAGCTGCTTGATCATCGTATTGACGATGGTCGCCGACTGCAGGAACTCGCCGCCCAGAGGCCGGCCATCGACATCCAGCTTCACGGTCTGCAGGAGGTCGCCTTGGGCCACGGCGGCGACCGCGCGAGTCACCTCGCGCGTGGGCCATAGAAGATCGTCGATCAACGTGTTGATCGAGCTCTCCATATCCGCCCAGGAGCCGCTGGCGATGCCGAACCGCACGCGCTGGCGCGTCTTTCCCTCGCGTCCCACGACCTGGCCGACGCGCTCGAGCTGCTGCGCCATCCGCTCGTTGGCTGCAATGATCTCGTTGAACGTGTCAGCGATTTTGCCGTCGATGCCGAGATAGTCGCCGCTCATGCGCACGGAGAAATCTCCGGAACGCATGGCCTGGAGGACGCGGAGCAGATCCTGGCTGGCATCGGCCGCCTCGACTCCGTTGCCGTGGCGACCGAACCCCTGGCGCATGGGCATCGCACCGGCAGCAGCATCATCGCTCATCAAGTTCCCCCAAGTCAGAATCGTCTACCATCAAGAATCTGAGACACTTATGACGGGCGGCATAGAAGCCGCGGCAACTAATCAAATCAAGCCGGGAGGCCGATTTCTCCGGCTGATGGAACCGGCATTTGCCGGCACAAATGGCTCAACTCCACTCCAGGCGGAACGTTCCAGAATTCTTTTTCTCTCTTGCGAGGATGAGCCATTCTCTCTTGCGAGGATGAGCCATCCCTTTCCGGAACCAAGCCAGAGATTAGCCTTCGCTGGTCGTGCCGAGGGGTTACGAGAAGCACGATTCTCAACTCAGTGTCGTGGCCGCCTTCATGGTCGTCCACCGCCAAGTCCCGCGGCCCGGGAGCGACGGGCGATGCGCCCGCCAGTTCCGCAACGCTCCGACCGCAGCGCAGCAAGTAGCGGGTGCAGCGGGGACCTCGTTGTTCGGAGCGCGGGATGACAATGCAGTCCAGGGCTGCGCCGCGATCCCGAAGGGGAAGAGGTCAGAGAGTCAGCAAACCACGGCAGAGCGTTGTGATGCTCGGTCTCACGACCATCTTGCAACTTGGAACAGAACGTACTGCTCCCCGCTTTCGATAGAGAACTGCCGACAGTTCCATGATCATCAATATCGTGTAACACGATTGCATCGGCGCGCGGCGCCCACCAGCTAAATTTGTATGAAACAATCAGATCTTTTCAGAGAGAACGCGGACAACTGCCTCCAGCTTGCGGAGCGCACGCAGGAAGAGCCGGCCTTCCGGCGCTATCGGCGCATGGCCCAGGGCTGGAATGCGCTCGCCCTCCAGCAGGACTGGCTCGACGGCGAGATTGCGCCGCTCGGCGAGCCGAAGGCTGCGCGGCACGAGTAACCAATCAGAATGCAGGAGCGTCCGATGACCCCACGAACGATTCTCATTGCGCTACTGACTGCGTTCAGCTTGGCGTCGGCTGTCGCTGCGTTCACAACCATCCGTCAGGTGCATACGGAAGCGTATTCGCTTCCGCAGCCTGTCACCCGCATTTGAGCGAGGCGGGCGGCTTCAGGGCTGCCCGGACCCTCCCGAAGACCCATAGACCTGCCCGTTGGCGTAGCTCGCGTCCGCAGCGGCCAACTGGACGTAGATCGATCCAAGCTCCACCGGCTGGCCAGGACGACCGAGTGGAGTCTAACCACCAAATTTTTCGAGTTTCTCCATAGTGGCCCCGCCTGAGACCTGAAGGGGCGTCCAGATCGGCCCGGGAGCGACGGCGTTCACGCGAATGCCCTTCGGCCCGAGCTGTTTGGCCAGGGACTTCACGTAGTTCATGGTCGCCGCCTTGGTCTGCGCGTAGTCATAGAGGTCGGGAGAGGGATCGTAGGCCTGCTCGGACGAAGTGCCGATGATGACCGATCCCGGCTTCAGATGGGGCAGGGCGGCCTTGATGATCCAGAACGGGGCATAGATATTGGTTTTCATCGTCGCGTCGAAATCTTCGGACGAGACATCCAGGATCGACTGGCGTGCCTGCTGCCGCGCGGCGTTGTTGACGACGATGTCGAGTCCGCCCAGCGCTTCGACGGCCTGTTGCACCAGCCGCCGGCAGAACTCCTCGTCGCGCAGATCGCCGGGGATGGCGACGGCCTTTCGCCCCTCGGCCTCGATCAATGCGATGACCTCCTGCGCATCCGGCTCCTCGGTCGGGTAGTAGTTGATCGCGACGTCGGCTCCTTCCCGCGCGTAGGCGATGGCGGCCGCGCGTCCCATGCCGGAATCGCCTCCAGTGATCAGCGCCTTGCGCCTGGCGAGACGCCCGGAACCCTTGTAGCTGGTCTCACCGTGATCCGGCCGCGGCGACATCTTGCTCGCAAGACCCGGCCAGGGCTGCGACTGGTGTTCGAACGGCGGCTTCGGATATTTGTCCTTGGGGTCCACGAGCGGTTCGGGCGGGGTTGAATTTGCGGCCATCGTCTCGCGTCCTTTCGCTGTTGCCGAGGTCAGCGATGCGGCCGCAAGTGTTGCGGTGCCTCCGACCATCTCGCGGCGGGACATCGACGTTGTGCGATCGCCTGCCATGCGGTGTCTCCTCTCGAGGGACGTGGTCAACGGCCTGAGACCGCCAACGTTTCATTTGGATCGCTGAAAGCACCGTGTCGCGCGCCAGATGCACTGGTCGGCTCTGCGGCCTGTTGGCTCAGGGAGGAACGAACAGGCGCGGCCCGCGTCGTTTTCGATCGAATCGGAGTGGCGTCGGCACTATCCAATCCGACGCCCTGCGTGGATTACCAACCAAGGAGAGCCATCCGATGGCGCAGCAAGGCCAAGGCATCGTCAGGACAGGACGCGGGGAGGATCAGCCCGCCGACAAGGAGCGTGCGCAGCAGGTTCATAGGACCACATCTCCCGATGCTCCGTCCCGCGAGGCGACACGTCATCCCGAGCAGGACAGTAACCCGTCGGCGAGTGACTGAGAGCCCTTCAGGCCCTTGGGAACGGCCGGTGACGGCCGAACGTTATCGATCCATTAGCACCGGGAGGATCACGTGACATCGATGCTCGATGAACGCGAATATGGCAACCTGATTGGAAGCGACAAGGTCGAAGGCACGGCCGTCTATGGCGCCGACGACACCAAGATCGGCACCATCGAACGCGTGATGATCGACAAGCTCAGCGGGCGGGTCTCGTATGCCGTCCTGGGCTTCGGCGGTTTCCTCGGGCTTGGCAATGATCACTACCCGTTGCCCTGGCAATCCCTGAAGTACGACACGCGACTCGGCGGCTACGTTACCGGCGTGACCGAAAACCAGCTGCGGGGCGCGCCGAAATATTCCGACGAGCGTGAGTGGGACTGGGGGGATGCCGGGGCGGGGCGCAAGGTCGACGACTATTACGGCGTCCAACTCGCTTAGGACCGCCGACCTCGTTCATTGCGCTGGCGAGGCTGCCGACGAACCTCGCGTATCGCGGCCTTGTCCGCGACCCCCGATGAAATCTCAGGCGGCCGGCGGCTGAGCGCCGTTTTCGGCCGCCGATCCAGCCATCATGCTGCGGCGGCTCGATAGCCAGATCGGAATCTCGCGGTAGCAGGTGCCTTTTTCATTCATCTCTGCGACCGTCCACCGGCTCGGATGCCGTTCCTTGCCGACGAAGACCCAGTCATCGGCGATGGGGGGCGGCTCATTCGGCCTTGTCCTCAGCCATGCCGAACGGGCTCCCTTCGGCAGGCGATCCTGCTTCATCTGATAGAGATCATATACTGGTGAACGCATGACGCTACTCGTCCTCAAGCAACCGCAATTCTCAACACCCTCAGCGTGTCGCGTCGTCGCGGCGGAATTGTGGGAGCGGCGCGGCCAGGCTGTGCAAAAGCACGATCAAGCCTGTGATTGACGGCATCTGCCATATTCTTCGCGTGGGGCGTAGCGCTTCGAAAAGGCGACGCGCGGGGCTGTTCAATAACCCCGCGAGTCGGGACCGACGCCGATCGCGTCCGGCAATGAAGAGTCGCCAGCCCGCGACCGGTTGACTGATCAAATCAGAAGAAGGCGTAGCTGAGATCGAGACCGTAGGTGGCGTGGAGGATGAAGCCAAACGCCGTGGCGCCGCAGAGCATCAGGATCGTGCGCAGCGTCTCGGAGTCGATACGGGTCTCTTCGAGATGGGTCGGGAGAGCCTTGATGAGTGTTGTCATTGTGGGACCTCTGTACGCGAAACGAAGACGGAGAGTGAGTTATGAAAAGTATATCCGAGGTTGTTAGATCCCGTTTCTGGGAGGTGGTTTTTGTAGAGTCCCAGAAGAGTTCTAATTGTGAAAGAGGAACCCAGCATCGTGCAGTTTTTGGGGCAAAGTTGCGGAAAGTAAATGATTAGTAAATTAAATCTGAGGTTGATATTAGTTGCGTGCAGTATTGTTGCACGTCTTGGCTGTTGAAAGAAGTTGCCAGGTTGCGGAGACGCGGCGCCGCACGTTTTTAAGCTTAATTCCTTCAGGGAGGCTGTTTGAGCGTGCTCAGCCTGTGCGGCCCGGTGCCGATGAGCACCGTCCGGGCCACGGCGCCAGTGCGGTTGCAAAAGCAACTCTAAGTATAGAGGCAGCTCACCTCGACCTCGGCCAATTTGTGGCGAGGTGTTAACGGCGATGGCGATGTCGCCACTCGCTCGCCGGGTTCTTTGGCATGACTGGTATCATGTGGGTGGTGACGACGGAAGCCGGTCGCCGAAATCTCGCTGGCGGGTGTGCTGATCATACAACAGCCCCACCATCATCGAGCGGGGATCGCACGGACGTCTCGTGTCGAGCCCAGTTGAGGCGCCAGCATGATGGGCAGTTCATGAATCATGATGGAGGAAGCGCGCGTGGCATGCCCGCCCTCGGTGATGAAGGCGCGTTGCTAGGCTTGAGCAAGAAGAGAAGGCCCAAGGTTGAGCAGTTACCGACACCCGAGCGGCCGTCGGGTCGAAGGCTGCGTTGGGCAGCGCGCGCGAGCGCGGCGCATGGATCTGGCTTGCTCGCAAGGTGGGCCTGGACGGATGCTGCGCGTTCTCGCTGCTCTGTCGAGCTCTCGATCACCGTCCCCATGTCGGTACCGGGATGTCGCGACCGATCGCCAATCCTGCCGATGCGAAGCGGATGACGCCGCAGGCGGAATGGGCGCCGGCCGTGCCCGCTATCCTCCAGCATCCCCGCGTGATGGGCTCCTGAGGCGGTGCGGCAATTCGGATACACCAACCAACAACGGTATTTCCGTGTGTTTCTGAACGTTGCAATTCATTTTGGAACATGTCAGCAGGTAACCTGTTAGGGCGAACGGCCCGCCCAGGCTGCCAGCATGACGCGCACAAAGGTTTTGGAATACCGGCCGGACATCGATTGGCTGCGCGCCGTAGCCGTGGTTTCGGTCATTGGATTTCATTACGAGCTGCCGGGCTTTGGCGGTGGGTTTGTCGGCGTCGACCTCTTCTTCGTCATCTCCGGTTATGTGATCTCCCGGCTCATTTGGACGGGCATTCAATCCGATTCGTTTTCCTTCATTGAGTTCTACGAACGGAGGGCGAGGCGGCTGCTTCCGGCGCTCTATTTGATGATCGTCGTCACCGGGATGGTCGCGTGGTTCTTGGCGCCTCCAGGCGACTACCGAATGTTCTTCGGAAGCGCGATCTCCACGGTGCTGTTTTCGTCGAACGTCTTCTTCTGGTCGCAGACCGGCTATTTCGATCTACCAACGATCGGGAAGGTTCTCATCCACACCTGGTCATTGTCGGTGGAGGAGCAGTTCTACTTCCTGTTTCCGGTCGTGACTTGGCTCTGGAGCCGGCTGTT
This sequence comes from Bradyrhizobium sp. SZCCHNRI1029, assembly GCF_032487555.1. Taxonomy (NCBI): domain Bacteria; kingdom Pseudomonadati; phylum Pseudomonadota; class Alphaproteobacteria; order Hyphomicrobiales; family Nitrobacteraceae; genus Bradyrhizobium; species Bradyrhizobium sp. SZCCHNRI1029. The sequence goes on along the minus strand of NZ_JAUEUK010000003.1, from coordinate 73,991 downwards.
TCCCGATCCAACGTCGAAGCCGTCGCTCGGGCTGGTCATCCTCGGAACGATCGCGCTGTGTGTGCTCGACGAGCTTTGGATCAAGCAATCGCCCTCGACCGCCTTCTACATCGCCCCGCTGCGGGCCTGGGAGTTCCTGATCGGAAGCATTGCGTTTTTCCTGCATCGATGGTCGCCGGTTGGAAGCGTGACGCGCCTGGCCTTCGCGGCCGCGGGCATGGTCTCCATGCTGCTTGCCGTGGTCATCTTCCGCGCAGAGACCCGCTTCCCGGGATTGCACGCGCTGGTCCCCTGTGTCGGTGCTGCGGTCTACATCGTCGCGTTCAATCAGGAGAAGGGCAGACCCGGGCTGCCATTCAGTGAGCTCGGAGCATTCCTCGGCCGTTTGTCCTACTCGCTCTATCTTTGGCACTGGCCGGTTTTCGTCCTCGGCAGGGCCGCGCTGCCGCTGGATGTGGCGACCTCGGCGGCAGCTACGGTTGGACTCCTGCTGTGCTCGCTGCTGCTGGCCTATCTGTCCTACGTCATCGTCGAGCGGCCTGCGCGCGCACGAACGGTATGGGGTGGCGTGCGTGGCTCCCCGGTGATCGCGGGCATTGCCGCCGTCATGGTCGCGGTCGGAGTTCACGGCGTCGCGCATGACGGCTACGCCGATCGCTTCCCGCAATCACAGGCACGAATGCTCCGGTACGATTCCCGGACGATGGAGCCGTTCTATCGTGCGCACAGCTGCTTCTTGCAGCCCGATGAGCCGGCATCGGCCTACGATTTCGAGGCGTGCCTGAAACCGGCTGCGAACAAGCGCAACATTCTGCTCGCCGGCGACAGCCTTGCCGCGCATTATGCCTGGGCGTTGCGCAGCTACCTGTCGTCCGATGCCTACCATCTTCTGCAGCTCACGTCAGGGGGCTGCCCGCCGTTCGTCGAGCTCAAGCTGAGCAGCTCGCGAAACTGTAACGACGTCAATCAGCTGCTGCGCGATCAGATCAAGGCGCACCGCTTTGACGCCATCATTCTTTCCGGCAATTGGCGCGCCTATCTCGAAACCTATGGCCGGCCTCCCGCACGGCGCGTCGACGGTTATTTGAACGCGCTGCTGGCGGTCGCTCAGGAAACGGGCGTTCCCGTTCTGCTGCTCGGTCCCTCGATCGAGTTTCCAGTTCCCTTGGCTTCGACGTTGTTCAACCATGAGCAGACGCACGTCCCGATCGGCAATTCGCTGGTGCCGAAAGATGCGTCGTTCGAGGCGGACGATCGTCTGAGAGAGATCTCCCGCGCGTATCCGCTCGTTCAATACGTTTCCATTCTCGACACGATTTGCAGCAAGAGGCGTTGTCCGCTGACGATTGACGCGGAAACCCCGATCGTCTGGGATACCATCCATTTCACCCCGGAAGGCTCGAGGTTCGTCGTCTCGCAACTCGCGCCGCAACTGGATGCCTTCTTGCGAAGGCTGGAGCAGCCCTCCGAGACCGGAACGAACGAGCTCATGGCTGGTGACGGTCCGGCGGCAACCCGGAACCTTGCCCCCTCCCGCGTTCAATGATGGAAGCGACCGAGCACGGGACCTGCGGGAGCCATGAACTTCGGCGGGTGTCGTGCGTTCGCCTGCCGTTGATGTCGGACATTGCCTTCGCGCGGCCGCGAAAGTGATCCAACGTCATCGCGTTCTCAAGCCGTTCGGGACGACACACATGAATCCGATCATCAAGGCGATGGCAGTGCTTGCGTGCGCCGCCTGCTGGAGCACCGCCGCGACGGCCCAATCGGTTCGCTGGAACACCTATAGGATCCCGGAGACCGGCACAACGGTCGACATTCCGGTCTCGATCTTCAGCGACACGGCGGGCCAACCCGAGGGCTACGGCCAACGCTTCCAGACTGCCGACGGCCGCGCCAATCTGACCGTGCAGTCGGTATCGAATAACGCGCGGGAGTCACCTGCGCGGTTCCTTGCCAGGAAGAACCCTCCGCCGAATATTCAATACAAGCGCGTCACCTCGCGATTCTTCGCGGTGTCGAGCTACAAGGGCGACTATGTCTGGTACAATCGCTGCAACTTCGTTGGCGGCTACGTGCATTGCGTGCTGATCAACTACCCCCGGGTCTGGGAGCGCGCTTGGGACGGCATCGTCACCCGCATCAGCCTGTCGCTGAACCGAAGCTGAGGGGGGCGCTTAGCGAAGTCTTCGGCTGGCGGCTTTGATCCACCTCAATGATACCGTCGGGCTCCTCTGAATAAGCTTCGGCTTCATTTCAGCCGCCGCTTACAGATGAGCCAGTCCTTCATGGCCGCAGCGTCCTTCACCGTACGGGCCGAAAGCGCCAGCGCGATCGCTACCATCAGGTGCCGCAGCGCGCAGGACGCGCTGCTGACGGCCAATGCCTATCTGCGTCTCGGCGCCGCCTGCGTCAGCATCGAGATGCCCGGCGGACAAAGCATGAGCCCGGACCGGCTCGATGCGCTGCTCAACGATTCTGGCGGGCGCATCGGCTTCTGAAATCGGGCGTCGGCCGCACCGCCACTCTTCCCTGGCGTGATCGCGACGGCTTGTGCGGGAGCATTCCGGGAGTGCGTCCAGGCTCAGGATGACGACGCTTCGACGCGGTCGTCGGGGAGCGCCGTCGGCCACGAGACATCGGTAATGTAGGGGCCGTACAGGACATCCTGGCGCCGCTGGTAAATGATCGTGAGGGCGACGGTGGCGATGAAACAGATTGCAGTCAAAATGGCTAGTTCGAACATGGTTCAACTCCATCGCCCAGCACGTGGCGGATGAAGGGCGTCGGCGTCAAATTGAAGCCGGCGTTAAGCTGAAGAGGAAAGCTTAATGCACGCGAGGCATCCTGCGTTGCAGGCGAACAGCCAAAGCAGAACCGCTGGGTCCGCGCGGCTGAACCTCGGGTCGAGAGTCCGGCCGCTCGGCGCGCGCTACTCAGCGACGGTCGGCTGACCGGTATCAAGCTCCGGAAACATCGCCCGGCAGCTCAGGCAATAGGATTCGAAAATAAAGCTCAGCAACGTGGACATCGGTAACCCCCATCAGTCGATGTGATGCTGGGCAACGTGCCGGGGGACTGTTTCAGGACGACTTCGTGCGCCCGGCGAAGTGGTTTCGATCGGTGCCAGGAAAGCTTCGTGGTCACAGGACGTCGGCGCGCGCACGCTCCTGAAGATGAAGTTGTTGCAATAGTCCTTCCGCTTCCAGAACCATTCGCCATCGGCGCGCTGATGGATTTCCGGGTCGAAGGCAGACAACGGAAGCAATCTCCCGCGGCTCAGGAATTGGCCCCGATAGCCGAGACTCCGCAGGAGCAAGAATGTCTCCTTCACCCTGTCGAGCGTCGCCAGGCGGCGGTCGCACTCGACCACGATCAACGGCCGGCATCGGCGCAAGGTGCGCTCGGCGCCGCGCAGTACGTCGAGTTCGGCACCCTCGACGTCGATCTTGATCGCAGAGACGTTTGCGGTGTCGGGGAGATAGTCGTCCAGCGACGTCGTCTGCACCTGGATCGCCTTCGAGGTCTCGGCGGGCCGGAGCAGCGAAGCTCCGGGCTGATGCCCTTCGGGAACGAACAGGGTTTTCCTGCTGGAGCACGAATAGACGGCGCGCGGTTCGACGACGACATTGTCGAGCGAGAACCGGGAGCAGAGCCGCGCCAATCGTTCGGCAAGATCCGGCTGGGGCTCGAAGGCGACGACCCGCCCCGGCGCCGACCACCGTGCCAGCCAGTAGAGAAAACTGCCCTTGTTGGCGCCGATGTCGCAGACGATGTCGCCGCGCCGGATGTGACGCTGCAACTCGGACAGCTCCGTCTTGTGGTCGCGGAATCGGGACCGCAGGATTCTGACCAGAAACCGGGATGCCTCATGTTTCGCCAACCGAGCCCCCCAACGCCATGGCTACGCGCCCGCCAAACGAGGGCGAGCTCGGGTGCGCACGCCCTGTCGTTCACGGCAATGTTTCAAAATGGACGAGTGGCGGGGCGCCAAGATGGCGCTGGCGTGGCGACTGGCGATCCCAGCAGGACTCGAACCTGCAACCCGCGGAGTAGAAATCCGCTACTCTATCCAGTTGAGCTATGGGACCGGCGTCGCGAGACGACTATCGCCCGGTGACCATCCCAAGATGAACGTCCGGAGGATGAGCGTCATGGGATGGGTGCCGAGGGCAAAGCCCGGCCGGCGCGCTTTCCATAGCACGGGTCATATGAAAAATCTTCCGTTTCGCCAAGAGCGGCCGAACCCGACGGAGGCCCGGCGAGACCAAGCGGAGGCGGAGGTGGGTCTATCGCCCCATTTGCGCGTCAGCGGCGCCGGATCGACGGCCGCCGCGGCTTGTCTGTATGCCATGTCCTGTGAATTGCCCGTTGATGAACAGATTTTCCTGTCGCATGTGCGTGCCGATGGTCGCGCCTGGGACGGGCCGCTCGCCGGTCCGCTGCAACCTTTGCCATCAGTCCGTCACCATTTCGCGTCCATTCTCGCCACGAATCGGCCAAACACGGACATCTCTCCGCGTGTCCGGAACAGCCGCCCCAATCGCCGTCCAAGGAGCTGCCCCATGATCGGTCTGGTTCGCGCCGCCGTCCTCTGCGCCATCATGGCGCTCGGTCTTGCTTCTGCCCTTGCCGCCGACAAGGCGTTCAAGCGCGACGACCTCGCCGATGCCGCGATCAAGCTGGAGGCGCAGATCAAGAGCGAGGCGGGGGCGGTGAACAAGCCGCTGGCGACGCTTCGCACCGATGCCGACGCGGCGCTGCGGCGGAACGACCTACGGACCGGCCTGCAGATCCTCGGGCAGATCGCGACCGCTGCGCCGGATGATTCCGGTAACTGGCTGCGGCTGGCGCGCACCGTGCTCAACCAGATCAAGCCGATCAATCCGTCGGAGCAGACCTTCCTCCTGGAGCGGGCCTCGACGGCGGCCTACATCGCCTATCAGCGCGCCGGAAATGCCGGCGAGGAGGCGGATGCGCTGGCCGTGCTCGGCAAGACCATGGCCGAGCGCAAGCTGTGGCGGCCAGCGCTGGATTCGCTCAGGATGTCGCTCGAGCTGCGTGAGGTGGCCGATGTCCGTGGGCAGTATGAGCGGATGCGCGACGAGCACGGCTTCAAGCTGCTCGACTACACCGTGGATTCGGACTCGGCGAGCCCGCGCGCCTGCTTCCAGTTCTCCGAGGATCTCGCCAAGCGCACCGACTTCTCGCCGTTCGTGGCCCAGGCCGGCAATGACAAGCCGGCGCTGACCTCGGAGGACAAGCAGCTCTGCGTCGAGGGTCTCAAGCACGGCGAGCGCTACAACATCAATCTGCGCGCCGGGCTGCCGTCGGGCGTCAAGGAGAGCCTGCCGAAATCGGCCGAGTTCAACATCTATGTTCGCGACCGCAAGCCGTTCGTGCGCTTCACCGGCAAGGCCTATGTGCTGCCGCGCACCGGGCAGAAGGGCATTCCGCTGGTCAGCGTCAACACGCCGGCGGTCACCGTCAACGTGTTCCGGATCGGCGACCGCAATTTGATCAACACCGTCATCGACAGCGACTTCCAGCGGCCGCTGTCGAGCTATCAGCTCACCGATCTCGGCAATGAGCGCGGCATGAAGGTGTGGAGCGGCGAGCTGTCGACCGCGATGACCCTGAACCAGGACGTCACCACCGCCTTCCCGGTCGATCAGGCGCTGAGCGACATGCAGCCCGGCGTGTATGTGATGACGGCGGCGCCGAAGGGGCCGACGAGCGGCAATGACGAGGACGGCGGCCAACTCGCGACACAATGGTTCATCGTCTCCGATCTCGGAGTCGCCGCGTTCTCCGGCAATGACGGCATTCACGTGTTCGTCAATTCGCTGGCCTCGACTGATCCGGTCGCGCGCGCCGAGGTGCGGCTGGTGGCGCGCAACAACGAGATCCTCGCGACGCGCAAGACCGACGACGCCGGCCACGTGCTGTTCGAGACGGGCCTGGCGCGTGGCGAGGGCGGGCTGTCGCCGGCGATGCTGACCGTGTCGGGCGAGAAGACCGACTATGCCTTCCTCAGCCTGAAGACGTCAGCCTTCGACCTGTCCGATCGCGGCGTCGCCGGGCGCGAAGCGCCCACGGGGCCGGACGCTTTCGTCTATTCCGAGCGCGGCGTCTACCGCTCCAACGAGACGGTCTACCTCACCGCGCTGCTGCGCGACGGCAAGGGCAATGCCATGACCGGCACGCCGCTGACGCTGGTCGTCGAGCGTCCCGACGGCGTCGAGTTTCGCCGCGCGGTGCTGCCGGACCAGGGCGCCGGCGGCCGTTCGTTCAGCGTGGCGCTGAACTCGGCGGTGCCGACCGGCACCTACCGCGTGCGCGCCTTCACCGACCCAAAGGGGACGGCGGTCGGCGAGACCACCTTCATGGTCGAGGATTACGTCCCCGAACGGCTGGAATTCGATTTGAGCTCCAAGGACAAGCAGATCAAGGCTGAGACTCCGGTGGAGGTGAAGGTCGACGGCCATTTCCTCTACGGTGCGCCGGCCTCCGGCCTGCAGCTCGAGGGCGACCTGCTGGTGACGACCGCGCCCGAGCGGCCGGGGTTCCCGGGCTACCAGTTCGGCGTCGCCGACGAGGAGAGCGCCTCCAACGAGCGCACCCCGATCGAAGGCATGCCGGAAACGGACGAGAAGGGGGCGGCGACGTTCCCGGTGAGCCTGCCCAAGCCGCCGTCCTCCAGCCGGCCGCAGGAGGCGCAGATCTATGTGCGCCTGGCTGAGACCGGCGGCCGCGCCGTCGAGCGCAAGCTGGTGCTCCCCGTGGCGCCCAAGGCGGCGCAGATCGGCATCAAGCCGTCGTTCTCCGGCAAGAGCGTCGGCGAGGGCGACAAGGCCGAGTTCGACGTCGTGTTCGTCTCGCCGGAGGGCAAGACGCTGGCGCGAAGCGGGCTGCGCTATGAGCTGCTGAAGATCGAGTCGCGCTACCAGTGGTACCGGCAGAACTCCTATTGGGAGTATGAGCCGGTGAAATCGACGCGGCGCGTCGGCGACGGCGACGTCACGATATCAGCCAACAAGCCGGCGCGGCTGAGCTTCCAGCCGGAGGCCGGGCGCTATCGCCTCGACGTCAAGTCGGCGGATGCCGACGGCCCGGTGACGTCGCTGCAGTTCGATGTCGGCTGGTACACCGACGGCAGCGCCGACACGCCGGATCTCTTGGAGACCTCGCTCGACAAGCCGCAATACCAGTCCGGCGAGAGCATGATCGTGACGGTCAATGCGCGCACTGCCGGCAAGCTGACGGTCAACGTGCTCGGCGACCGGCTACTGACGACGCAGACCACCGAGGTCAAGGAAGGTACCAACCAAGTCAAGCTTGCGGTCGGCAAGGACTGGGGCACCGGCGCCTATGTCGTCACGACGTTGCGCCGTCCGCTCGATGCGGCCGCGCAGCGCATGCCGGGCCGCGCGCTCGGCGTCGCCTGGTTCGGCATCGACAAATCAGCGCGCACGCTCAACGTGGCTCTGACGCCGCCTGCGCTGGTACGTCCGGGCTCGGCGTTGAAGATTCCGGTCAAGGTCGGTGGGCTCAATCCCGGCGAGGACGCCAAGATCGTGATCGCGGCGGTCGATGTCGGCATTCTCAACCTCACCAACTACAAGCCGCCGGCGCCCGACGATTACTATCTCGGCCAGCGCCAGCTCTCCGCGGAGATCCGCGACCTCTATGGCCAGCTGATCGACGGCATGCAGGGCACGCGCGGCCAGATCCGCTCGGGCGGTGACAGTGGCGGAGCCGAGCTGCAAGGCTCGCCGCCGACGCAGAAGCCGCTGGCGCTGTATTCGGGCATCGTGACCGTCGGGCCCGATGGCACCGTCGAGGTCAGCTTCGATATTCCGGAGTTCGCAGGAACTGCGCGGGTGATGGCGGTCGCATGGAGCGCCACGAAAGTCGGCCGGGCGAATGTCGACGTCACCGTGCGCGATCCGGTGGTGTTGACCGCGACCTTGCCGCGCTTTTTGCTGAGCGGCGACCGCGGCACGCTGTCGTTCGACCTCGATAACGTCGAGGGCGCGCCCGGCGACTATGTCGTCGGCGTCAAGGCCAGCGGCCCGGTCAAGGTCTCCGGCAATGCCAACGTCACGCTGAAGCTCGCCGCCAAGCAGCGGGCGTCGTCGACGCTGCCGCTGGATGCCAGCGGCACCGGTACGGCGCAGCTCGACGTCGATATCAAGGGCCCCAACGGGCTGGCGCTGGCGCGGCACTATCAGCTCGACGTCAAGCCGGCGACCCAGGTGCTGGCGCGGCGCTCGATCCGCACGCTCGCGAAGGGCGAGAGCCTGACGCTGACATCGGACATGTTCAATGATCTCGTGGCGGGCACCGGTACGGTGTCGCTGTCGGCGGGACTGTCGACCGCGCTCGATGCGGCAACCATCCTCAAGGCGCTCGACCGCTATCCGCATGGCTGCTCGGAGCAGATCACCAGCCGCGCGATGCCGCTGCTCTATGTCAACGAGCTCGCAGCCGGCGCGCATCTCGCGATGGACACCGAGGTCGACCAGCGCATCCGCGACTCGATCGACCGCTTGCTGGCGCGTCAGGGCTCCAACGGCTCGTTCGGCCTGTGGTCGGCCGGCGGCGACGATCCCTGGCTCGATGCCTACGTGACGGACTTCCTGACCCGCGCCCGCGAAAAGGGATTTGCGGTGCCGGACGTGCTGTTCAAGAGCGCGCTCGACCGCGTCAGGAACTCGGTGGTCAATGCCGAGGAGCCGGAGAAGAGCGGCGGCCGCGATCTCGCCTACGGCCTCTACGTGCTCGCGCGCAACGGCGCGGCGCCGATCGGCGATTTGCGCTATCTCGCCGACACCAAGCTCGGCAATCTCGCAACTCCAATTGCCAAGGCGCAGCTCGCCGCGGCGCTGGCGCTGGTCGGCGACCGCGCCCGCGCCGAGCGGGTCTATGCGGCAGCCGCCGACAGCCTCGCGCCCAAACCGGTGCTGGTCTTCGGCCGGGCCGACTACGGATCCGACCTGCGTGACGCGGCGGCATTGGTGTCGCTGGCCGGCGAAGGCAATGCGCCGCGCGCGACGCTGACGCAGGCGGTGACTCGCGTCGAGGCCGCGCGTGGCCTGACGCCGTACACCTCGACGCAGGAGAATGCATGGATGGTGCTGGCGGCGCGTGCGCTCGCCAAGGAGACGCTGACGCTCGATGTCAACGGGCAGGCGGTGAAGCAGGCGCTGTACCGCAGCTACAAGGCGGCTGAGCTCTCGGGCCAGCCGCTGAAGATCACCAACACCGGTGATGCGCCGGTGCAGGCGGTGGTCTCCGTCTCCGGCTCGCCGCTGACGCCGGAGCCGGCGGCATCGAACGGCTTCAAGATCGAGCGTGGCTACTACACGCTCGACGGCAAGCCGGCCGATATCAGAACCGCGAAGCAGAACGACCGTTTCGCTGTCGTGCTGAAGGTCACCGAGGCCAAGCCGGAATACGGGCACATCATGGTGTCCGACTATCTACCGGCGGGGCTGGAGATCGACAATCCGCATCTGGTGTCGTCGGGCGACAGCGGCACGCTCGACTGGATCGAGGACGGCCAGGAACCGGTCAATACCGAGTTCCGCGACGACCGCTTCACCGCCGCGCTCGACCGCGCCGCGGATTCCAAGTCCGTGTTCACGGTCGCCTATGTGGTGCGGGCGGTGTCGCCGGGCAAATACGTGCTGCCACAGGCCTATGTCGAAGACATGTACAATCCCTCACGCTATGGTCGGACCGGTACGGGCTCCGTGGAGGTCCGCGCGGCGAAATGAGCGAGGGTGGAACGAGTGATCGTGAGTTGGGTGGCCGGACGGTGCCGCACACTCCGTCATGCCCAGGCTTGACCCGGGCATCCATCGCTCGCGGCGACGAAGGCGCGGATGGCCGGGACAAGCCCGGCCATGACCCGAGGAGATGGCGGAGCGTCAAACGGCTGCTCGCGGGCGCGCTGTTCTTGTTCGTCGCAGTCGTCCTTGCCTTCACCGCCTACACCATCTCTCTCGGCCCGCTGCCGCTGCGCGAGGCCAAAGCCGTGTCCACCACCGTCGTCGACCGCCACGGCAAGCTGCTGCGCGCCTATGCGATGGCGGATGGGCGCTGGCGGCTGCCGATTAGCGCGAAGAAGGACGTCGATCCGACCTATTTGAGACTGCTGTTCGCCTATGAGGACCAGCGCTTCTACGACCATCACGGCGTCGACCCCCGCGCGCTGGCGCGCGCCACGATGCAGCTCGGCGCGCACGGCCACATCGTGTCGGGCGGCTCGACCATCACGATGCAGCTGGCACGGCTGCTCGAGCCCAGGCGGCAGCGCTCGCTGCACGCCAAGCTCAGGCAGATCGTGCGCGCGCTCGAGCTCGAGCGAGAGCTGAGCAAGGACGAGATCCTCGATCTCTACCTGACGCTCGCGCCCTATGGCGGCAATCTCGAAGGCATCCGCGCCGCCTCGATCGCGTATTTCGGCAAGGAGCCGAAGCGGCTGTCACTGGCGGAAGCGGCACTCCTGGTGGCGCTGCCGCAGTCGCCGGAGACGCGGCGGCTCGACCGGCATCCGGAGGCCGCTCGACGCGGCCGCGACCGCGTTCTCGACCGCATGGTGTCGGAGAACGTGATCTCCGCCGAGGACGCGGCGCAGGCGAAGGCGCAAGCCGTGCCGGCCTTCCGCCAGCCGATGCCGATCCTGGCGCCGCATGCTGCCGACCAGGCCTCGGCGACCGTCAAGGATCAGCCGATCATCCGCCTTACGCTGGATGCCTCGCTGCAGAAGGTGCTGGAGCCGCTGGCGCGCGATCGCGCCATCGCATTGGGACCGAACGTCTCGGTCGGCATCATCGTGGTCGACAATGACAGCAGCGACGTGCTCGCCCATGTCGGATCGGCCGACTATTTCGACGAGAAGCGGGCAGGGCAGGTCGACATGACCCGCGCGGTGCGTTCGCCAGGATCGACCCTGAAGCCGTTCATATATGGGCTCGCCTTCGAGGACGGCTTCGTGCACCCGGAGAGCCTCATCGAGGACCGCCCGGTGCGCTTCGGCTCCTACGCGCCGGAAAATTTCGACATGACGTTCCAGGGCACGGTGCCGGTGCGCAAGGCGCTGCAACTGTCCCTGAACGTTCCCGCCATCGTGCTGCTCGACCGTGTCGGCGCCAGCCGGCTGTCGTCGCGACTGAAACAGGCCGGCGGCAATTTGGTGCTGCCGAAGGACGAAGCCCCAGGCCTTGCCATGGGCCTCGGCGGCGTCGGCGTGACCCTGCAGGACCTCGCCCAGCTCTATGCCGGATTCCCGCGACTGGGCACCACCAGGCCGATGCGTGAGATCATGACCGGGGAGGGCACCGACGATGCCCGCGAGCCGTTGCGGCTGATGGATTCGGCGGCCGCCTGGCAGGTCGGCAACGTGCTGCTGGGGACCCCGCCGCCGGAAAACGCAGCCCGCAACCGGATCGCCTTCAAGACCGGTACCAGCTACGGCTATCGCGACGCCTGGTCGGTCGGTTTCGACGGCCGCGTGACGATCGGCGTCTGGGTCGGCAGGCCCGACGGCGCGCCGGTGCCCGGCCTGATCGGGCGCGTCGCCGCGGCGCCGATCCTGTTCGACGCTTTTGCCCGCAGCGGCAGGCTGCCGGCGACACTGCCAAAGCCGCCCAAGGGTGCGCTTGTCGCCAGCAATTCAAAGTTGCCGCTGCCCCTGCGCCGGTTCCGGCCGGTCGGAGAACTGGTGCGGACCGGCGCGGAGCAGGCGCCGCACATTCAGTTCCCGCTGAACGGCTCCCGCATCGATGTCGACCGGTCCGCCGGTCCCGAGGCGTCGGTGATGCCGGTGAAAGTGTCCGGGGGCGTGCTGCCGCTGACCATGCTGGTCAATGGACTAGCCGTCGGCGAGATCGACAGCCGGCGCCAGCGCCTGATCGATCCGCCCGGGCCCGGCTTTGCCCGCCTCACCGTGATCGATGCCACGGGCGCTGCGGACACAGTTGTGGTCAGAATCCAGTGAGGGTTCGCTAAGCGGTTGTCGACATAGCGGTTTCAGCGTATTCGGAACCCCATGGTCGAGACCTTTGCCCGCCCCCGTTTTGGAGAGCCGCGCGAGCCGAAGAACCTGGTCAATCCAGGCAATCGGCTGGCGCGGATGATCGATGTCGTCACCGTGAGCCACACCAGGGCGGTGACGTTCCTGCTCGTCTGCGGGCTGCTGTTGTTCCTGCCGGGCTTCTTCACCATCCCGCCGATCGATCGCGACGAGGCGCGCTTCGCCCAGGCGACCAAGCAGATGGTCGAGAGCGGCGATTACGTCGATATCCGCTTCCAGGACGACGTGCGCTACAAGAAGCCAGTCGGCATCTACTGGTTGCAATCGGCTGCGGTCGAGACGGCGTCGGCGATCGGTCTGCCGCGTGCGCAGCTGCGCATCTGGGTCTACCGCATTCCCTCGCTGATCGGTGCCATCGGCGCGGTGCTGCTGACCTATTGGACCGCGCTCTCCTTCGTGACACGGCGCGGCGCCGTGTTCGCCGCCCTGCTGATGTGCTGCTCGGTGCTGCTCGGGGCGGAAGCCCGGCTCGCCAAGACCGACGCGATGCTGCTGTTCACCGTGGTGGCTGCGATGGGTGCGCTGGCCCGCGTGTATCTGTCGTGGCAGCGCGGCGAGGATCCGGTGCATCCACCGTGGGGACCGCCTGCGATTTTCTGGACGGCGCTCGCCGGCGGCATCCTGATCAAGGGCCCGCTGATTCTGATGTTCGCAGGACTGACGATCGTGGCGCTGGCGATCATGGATCGTGGTGCCGGCTGGCTATCGCGTCTGCGCCCTCTATGGGGACTGATGTGGATGCTGGTGCTGGTGCTGCCCTGGTTCGTGCTGATCTTCCTGCGCGCCGGCGACACCTTCTTCGCCGATTCCGTCGGCGGCGACATGCTGAGCAAGATCGGCGCCCAGGAGTCGCACGGCGCACCGCCGGGACTTTATCTGCTGCTGTTGTTCATCACCTTCTGGCCCGGCGCGCCGCTGGCCGCTATGGCGGCGCCTGCGGTATGGCGCGCGCGGCGCGAGCCGGGGGCGCAGTTCCTGCTGGCCTGGCTGCTGCCGTCCTGGGTCGTGTTCGAGGCCGTCCTGACCAAGCTGCCGCATTATGTGCTGCCGCTCTATCCGGCAATCGCCATCCTCACCGTGGGCGCGCTGGAGCGGCGGGTGCTGGCGCGCAACTGGCTGCGGCGCGGCGCCGCCTGGTGGTTCGCGATTCCCGCCATCACATCGGTGGTGGCCGTGATCGGCGCCATCATCGTCACGCACCAGCCGGTGTTCCTGGCCTGGCCGTTCGTGGCGGCGTCGCTGATTTTCGGCCTGTTCGCCTGGTGGCTCTATGACGACGGCCGTGCCGAGCGCTCGCTCTTGAATGCCGGCGTGGCGGCGATGTTCCTGGCGTTCGTGGTGTATGGCGCCGTGCTGCCGGCGCTGACACCGCTGTTTCCCAGCGCGGAGATTGCGCGCGCGCTGCGCAACGTGGTCTGCGTCGGGCCGAAGGCGGCAGCGGCAGGTTTCCACGAACCTAGCCTCGTGTTCATGACAGGAACCTCGACGCAGCTCACCGACGGCTCGGGGGCGGCCGACTTCCTCAACCATGGCGCGTGCCGCTTCGCGCTTGTCGAGCAGCGCACCGAACGGGCGTTCGTGCAGCGCGCCGAGGCCATCGGGCTGCGCTACAACGTCGCCAAGCGCATCGACGGCTACAACATCTCGCAAGGCCGCCCGGTCTCGATTGCGATCTATCGTTCGGAAGGCACCGAGTAGATGTCGGCGCCAGACACGCCCTCGCTGTCGTCAGGCTATCTCGCCCAGCTCGCGCTGGTCGGCAAATTCTCGTTCGGCCGGCTGGTTCGGCGGCCGCAGACCGCGCCGGACGCTGCGGGCCGGCAACGCCTGCAACGCGAGCTTCTCCTGCTCGGTGCCATCGGCCTGAGTGTGGTCTCGGTGCTGATGTTCACCTTCGATGCCTACGAAATCGGGCTGATGCCGGCGCGTGGAACACCGAGCCTGTGGCCGGTGCGCATCATCACCGAATTCGGCCAGGACGAATACGTGCTGGGACTGCTGGCAGTGGGGGTCGTCGCGACGATCCTGATCGCGCCGTTGTGGCCTGAGGCTTCGCGCAGCCGCCTTCTGAACTTTGCGACGCATGTTCAGTTTTTCTTCTTCGCGGTTCTGCTCTCCGTGCTATCGGCCCAGGTGTTGAAATATATCATCGGGCGCGGCCGTCCCTTCGTCGGCGGCAAGGCCAACGCGTTCAATTTCGAACCCTTCAACGGCACGCCGGCCTATTTCAGCATGCCGTCGGCGCATGCGGTGACCGCCTTCGCGCTCGCATTCGCCATTGCGGCCGTCTGGTCGCGGCTGCGGATACCAATGTTCATCTATGCCATCGTGATTGCCCTGAGTCGGCTGGTGCTGCTGGCGCATCATCCAAGCGATGTGGTCGCCGGCGCCGTGGTCGGATTGGCCTGCGCCATGCTGGTCCGCTACTGGTTCGCAGCACGACGGCTGGGCTTTCGCCTGGGCAAGGACGGCCAAATCGTACCGCGCTAAAGGGGTTGATAGGCGGCCCCAAGCCCCATAATAAGCCTCCGCCGCATCGCCCGGGGCAGGAACCGGTCCAGTCACGCCATCGCGAGTCTCATCTTGTCGACCGAAACCCCCGTTGCCGTCTCCATCGTCGTTCCCGTGCGCAACGAGGCCGGCAACATCACGCCCCTGATCACCGAGATCGCGGCCGCGCTCGACGGTCTCTGGGCCTATGAGATCATCTACGTCAACGACGGCTCGACCGATGACACCGCGCAACGGCTCGCCGAGGAGATGGCGCGGCGGCCGAACCTGCGCGTGCTGCGCCATGAGAAGTCGTCCGGGCAATCGGCGGCCGTCAGAAGCGGCATCCGCGCGGCCCACGGCGCGATGGTTGCGACGCTGGACGGCGACGGGCAGAACAATCCCGCCTTCCTGCCCGACCTCATCGCTGCGCTCGAAAAGGGCGGGGCGGGTGTCGGCCTCGTCGCAGGCCAGCGCGTCGGTCGCAAGGACACCGGCTTCAAGAAACTGCAATCGCGGCTTGCCAACAAGATCCGCAATGCGGTGCTGCATGACGGCACCCGCGATACCGGCTGCGGCCTCAAGGCGGTCCGCCGCGACGTCTTCCTGATGATGCCGTATTTCGATGGTCTGCACCGCTTCCTTCCCGCCCTGGTGCGGCGTGAGGGCTACGACATCGCCTACATCGACGTGACAGATCGACCCCGGCACTCCGGTGTCTCGAACTACGGGTTCTTCGACCGGCTCTGGATCGGGATCATGGATCTCGCCGGCGTGTGGTGGCTGATCCGCCGCAAGAAGCCGACGCCGGTTGTGATCGAGGTAAAGTAATGCTGATTCAATTCGGGCAGGCGTTCAGCAACTATCTCTACGACATCTTCATCGCCAAATTCGATTTCTGGCTGGTGTTCGGCCTCGCCGCCCAACTGGCCTTCGCCGCGCGCTTCCTTGTGCAGTGGATCGCCAGCGAGCGCGCGGGCAAGAGCGTGGTGCCCCTTGCCTTCTGGTTCTTCTCGATCGGCGGCGGCCTCATGACGCTGATCTATGGTCTCGTCAAGCGCGAGCCGGTCATCATCTTCGGCCAGTTGCTGTCGAACATCATCTACGTCCGCAACGTGATGCTGATCTTCAAGAACCGTCAGCGCGAGTCGCAGACGCTGAGCAATTGACCGGAGCGGGCTTCAGGTTCACAGGGCGGATGTGCCGTCGCCCGTTCGTGGGGCCGTCCTGCGCTCAGCGCGGCAGCGGCTGGGCCGAGGATGGGGGCAGGGTCACGGGCACGGGCACGGTCGTCGCCACGCTGTCAGCCGCCTCGCCGCGGCGCGTCGCAACCTCGCCGGCGGCATCGAGCACGGGATAGGCGACCGAACAGATGTGCGAGTGGATCCGCCTGAGGTCACGCAGCACGTCGAGATGCAGTGAGGTGGTTTCGAGCGTCTCCGAGCGGCCGTCGCGCAGACGTTCGAGGTGCCGCTCGGTCGCGCCGAGCTCGGCGTTGCGGAGCTCGGCTTTCTGATCGAGCAATTGGTGCGCCTGCTGCGCATCGCCGGACATGAAGATGCCGAACGCGACGCGGAGCGCCTCCATGATCTGGCGGTGAAAGGCCTGCAGCTCGTCGGCGCCCTCCGCGGAGAACTGGAACCTGCGCTTGATCTTCTTGGTCGCGAGCTCGCTCAGGTTCTTGTCGATGATGTCGCCGATGTGTTCAAGGTTGATCGCGAAGGAGATGATCTCCATCGCCCGCTTGCCCTCGCGGTCGTCCAGGCTGCCCCGCGTCAGCTTGGTGATGTAAAGCTTGATGGCTTCGTCGAGCCGGTCGACGACATTGTCCGCGCGTGACACCTGATCCACGAGGCCACGGTCGTTGGTCATCATCGCGGTCATGACATTGCGCAACATGGTCTCGACCAGATCGCCCATGCGCAGCGCCTCGCGCGCCGCGTCCGCAAGCGCCAGCGACGGTGTCTCCAGCGCGGTCTCGTCGAGGTAGCGCGGCTTGGCGGGATCGACTTCGGCCGGGCGGTCGGGGAACAGTCTGACGAGCAGCTTCTCGATGCTGCCGAGCAGACCGATGAAAACCAGCGCCGTGCCGAGGTTGAATGCCATGTGAAACTGCGCGGTCAGCTTCGACAGATCCGGCTGCCATTGCTGCAGCTGAGCCGCGAGCGGATGCAGGAAGGGTGCGATCAGCGTGACGCCGATGATGCGGTTGAGGAGATTGCCGACGGGCAGGCGATAGCTCGCGGGATTGTCGCGCCGGGCGCCCTCGAACACCGGGTTGACGGCGCTGCCGAGATTGGCGCCGAGCACCAGTGCCATGGCCGCATCGGCCGTGATGAAATGCGCATAGGCCAGCGACATCACCAGCAGCACGCTCGCGACGCTGGAATGCACGATCCAGGTGACGGCGGCGCCGAAGATGATGCACAGCGTGACGTCGGCGGTGATCGCCTGCATGAACACGCGCATCGCCGGCGCCTCCTCGGCCGGCGCGAGCGTGTCGATCAGGATATGGAGCGACAGCAGCATCAGGCCGAGGCCGATCGACACCCGGCCGAGATCCTTGATGCGCGATCGCGGCCCGCTGCGGAACGCCACCAGGCCGAGCACGAACAGGATCGGCGCGACGGCCGCGACGTTGAACGACAGCACCTGGACGATCAGCGTGGTGCCGATATTGGCGCCCAGCATGATCGCCATCGCGGGGATCAGGCCGACGAGGCCTTCCGCAGCAAAGGAGGTGGTGATGAGCGCCGTTGCCGTGCTGCTCTGGAGCAGCGCGGTGAGGCCGAGTCCGGCCGCGAGGGCGCTGAAACGGTTCCGCAGCGCTCGCGACAGCAGCAGCCTGAGATCCGGGCCGAAGGCGCGCAGGATGCCGCTGTGGACCATGTGAAGGCCCCACAGCAGCAGCGCCACGCCACCCATCAGATCGAGCAGAACCATGATTCCCGTTCGTTCCCGCTTGTCTTCAGACCAAGGCTACGCCCAATCGGCCGGGGATCAACGCCAATTTGGCGGCCCCGGTTGCCCGATCGCGCGGCGCTCCGCCCCTGCGGGCGGCGTGGTCAAGCGGCGTTGAACGCGGCAAAGCCGCGATCGAGATCGGCCTTGAGATCCTCGGTATTCTCGAGACCGATGTGCAGCCGCAGTGTCGGACCGCCGGGTGCCCATGTGGTCGCCGTGCGGTAGCTTGCGCAGTCGAACGGGATCGCCAGGCTCTCGAAGCCGCCCCAGGAATAGCCCATGCCGAACAGCGTGAGCGTGTCGAGCATGGCGTCGACGGCGGCCTGCGCCTTTGGTTGCAGCACGATGCTGAACAGGCCGGAGGCGCCGGTGAAATCGCGCTTCCAGATCGGGTGCCCCGGATGGCTTTCCAGCGCGGGATGCAGCACCTCGATCACCTCGGGACGCGCGGCGAGCCAGCGCGCCATCTCCAGGCCTGACCGGTGATGCTGCGCCAGGCGCACGCCAAGCGTCCGTACGCCGCGCAAGGCCAGGAACACGTCGTCCGGTCCGGCGCAGACGCCGAGCAGGCGGATGCCCTCGGAGATCAGCGGCCACGCCTTCGCATTGGCCGAAATCGTCCCGAACATGATGTCGGAGTGGCCGCCGATATATTTGGTGGCCGCCTGCATGCTGATGTCGACGCCCTGGTCGAGCGAGCGGTGGTAGAGCGGCGTCGCCCAGGTGTTGTCGTCGATGACCAGCGCGCCGTGCGCATGCGCAACCGCGGCGATGGCGGGGATGTCCGGCATTTCGAAGGACTGCGAGCCCGGCGCCTCGACAACCACCGCGCGTGTATTCGGTTTGAGCAGTTGCTCAATTCCTGCGCCGATCAAGGGGTCGAAATAGGTCGTCTCGACGCCATAGCGTGCCAGCATGCCGTTGCAGAAATTTCGGGTTGGACGATAGATGCTATCGCACACCAGAACGTGGTCGCCGGCCTTGAGCACCGACAGCAGGGTGGTCGAGATGGCGCCGAGGCCTGACGGCGCGATGCCGACGCCGGCGCATTGCGGCCCCTCGAGCGCCATCAGCACTTGCTGCAGCGCCTTCGTGGTCGGGGTGCCGTGGCGGCCGTACTGGAATTCACCGCGGTGTGCATGCAGATCTTCAGCCGTTGGATACAGGACCGTTGAACCATGAACGACAGGAGGATTCACGAATCCGTGCTGCGCTTTCGTGTCCCGCCCCGCCGTGACCAGCCGTGTCTCGACGTTTTGTCGCACCGCCGCAGCGGGGTCGTTCGATGATGCCATTCGCGTGTCTTTTCTCTTTAAACCTGCCGGGATAGCTGGAAATCAGGCCGCACTGCGGTCGTTAATAACAGAATGCAGAACAGGCCCGTCAACCCCTTGACCCGGACCGCCAGTCGTTCTGTGATGCCGGCGCAATTCGATCGCTGCACGTTGAGGGGCTTGCCGCGATTTCCGCTTCATCTCGCATGCACGGCTCCGTCGTGCATGGCGCGCGCCATATTCTTGGTATGGCGTTTGCAGAGGCGGATTCAGGTCGGCCCCTCCTACGCGCTGAGATTCATCGCTCCCCAAGGACGACCCGCGAAAGGCTGTATTTATGAAACGCGTCACTCTGGCTCTTACTCTTGCTCTCGCCCCGGTGCTGGCGAGCGTCGGCGCCCAGGCCGAAACGCTCAAGACCGTCAAGGATCGCGGCATGCTCGCCTGCGGCGTCAGCCAGGGCCTTCCTGGCTTCTCGGCGCCCGACGACAAGGGCAACTGGACCGGGCTCGACGTCGACGTTTGCCGCGCCATTGCCGCCGCGATCTTCAACGATCCGACCAAGGTCAAGTTCGTTCCACTGTCCGCCAAGGATCGCTTTACTGCACTGCAGTCGGGCGAGATCGACGTGCTGTCGCGCAACACCACTTGGACCCTGTCGCGTGACACCTCGCTGGGCGCCAATTTCGCCGGCGTGACCTATTACGACGGCCAGGGCTTCATGGTGAAGAAGGCCCTGAAGGTCAATTCGGCGCTCGAGCTCAACAGCGCCTCGATCTGCGTGCAGACCGGCACGACGACTGAGCAGAACCTCGCCGACTACTTCAAGGCCAACAAGATGAAGTACGAGGTGATCGCATTCGCCGGCCAAGACGAGACCATCAAGGCGTACGAATCTGGCCGTTGCGACGTCTTCACGACCGACGTTTCCGGCCTCTACGCCGAGCGGCTGAAGCTCGCCAATCCGGCCGATCACGTGGTGCTGCCGGAAGTGATCTCGAAGGAGCCGTTGGGCCCGATGGTCCGCCATGGCGACGACCAGTGGTTCGACATCGTCAAGTGGACCTTGTTCGGGCTGGTGACGGCCGAGGAGCTCGGCGTGACGCAGGCGAACGTCGATGAAATGGCCAAGTCGGACAAGCCGGAGTTCAAGCGCGCCTTCGGCACCGACGGCAATCTCGGCGAGCAGCTCGGCCTCACCAAGGACTGGTTCTACCGGATCGTGAAAGCGGTCGGAAACTACGGCGAGATGTATGATCGCAACGTCGGCGCCGGCTCCAAGCTGCAGATCGCGCGCGGTCTGAACCAGCTCTGGAACAAGGGCGGCCTGCAATACGCGCCGCCGATCCGCTGATCACTGCGCGATAGCGGGGCTGCGGCGAATGAGCATCGAAGCAAGGTTACCGCCTACGCAATATGGGCTTCGGCTGAAGCGTATGCTGGGTGGCAAGGCAGGATGGAACGGCATCATCCTCCAGATCCTGTTCGTCGCAGTGCTGGTGTGGGTTGGCTACGAGATCGTGGCCAACGCACGCAGCAACCTCGCCACCCAGCGGATCACGTCGGGCTTCGGCTTTCTCAACAATACGGCCGGCTTCGACGTCAACCAGACCCTGATCAGCTACTCCGGCTCCGACAGCTACAGCCGCGTGCTGATCGTCGGCGTGCTGAACACGCTGCTGGTCTCCGTCATCGGTATCGTGCTGGCGACCATCCTTGGCTTTCTGGTTGCGCTTGGCCGCTTGTCACCGAACGTATTGCTCTCGCGGGTCTCCGGCGCCTATGTCGAGCTGATCCGGAACCTGCCTCTCCTGTTCCAGATCCTGTTCTGGTATCTCGCGGTGTTGGCGGCTCTGCCCGGACCGCGGCAGAGCATCTCTCTTTTCTCGACCTTCTTTCTCAACAACCGCGGCTTCATCGTTCCGCGCCCGATCGAGGAGCCCGGCTTCACGCCGTTCGCGATCGTGCTCGGTGTGGCGATCGTGGTCTCGATCGGTCTGCACTATTACGCGCGGCGTGAGCTGTTCTTGCGCGGCCATGTGATCCGGATTTGGCCCTACGTGCTGGGGCTGCTGATCGGCCTGCCGCTAATTGCAATGCTCGTGTTCGGCGTGCCGATTTCGTTCGAGGTGCCGGCGCTCAAGGGATTCAACTTCGCCGGCGGCTCCCGCATCATTCCAGAGCTCGTTGCGCTGACCCTGGCGCTCACCATGTACACGGCGTCTTTCATCGCCGAGGTGGTACGGGCGGGAATCCTCTCGGTCCACAAGGGACAGATGGAAGCGGGGCTCTCGCTTGGACTGAGCCGCGGCACCGTGCTGCGCCTGATCGTCGTGCCACAGGCGCTCCGCGTCATCCTGCCGCCGCTGACGAACCAGTATTTGAACCTGACCAAGAATTCCTCGCTCGCGGTCGCTATCGGTTATCCCGATCTCGTGTCGGTGTTCGCGGGCACGACGATGAGCCAGACGGGGCAGGCCATCGAGATCATCGGAATCACGATGGGCGTCTATCTGGCGCTGTCGCTGATTACGAGCGCGATGATGAGCTTCTATAGCTGGCGGCTTGGGAAGAGACTTGGCGCATGACCGACATCACGGCCTCAACCTTCATCCGTCAGGACATGGCCGGAGAACGCCCGGCGCCCATCAAGACGACCGGTTTCGTCGGCTTCGTCCGCACGAGGCTGTTGAACTCGCCGACCAATATCCTGCTCACCCTGGTGAGCGCGCTGTTGATCTGGTTCACCGTGATCCCGGCCGTCAAGTTCCTGCTGGTCGACGCGGTGTGGGTCGGCAAGGACCGCGATGCATGCCTGGCGCAGAACGCCGGCCATCCGGTCGGCGCCTGTTGGCCCTACATTTCGGCGAAGTTCAGCCAGTTCATGTACGGCTTCTACCCGGAGGCCGACCGCTGGCGCGTCAATCTGACCTATGTGCTGGCGGTGGTGCTGCTCGTGCCGCTGCTGATTCCGCGCCTGCCGGCCAAAGGCCTTAATGCGGGTCTGTTCTTCTTCGCGCTGCCGGTGGTCGCGTTCTTCCTGCTCTATGGCGGTGGGCTGGAGGGCTTCGGCGTGAGCTGGACCACAGGCACCCTCCAGCTGTTCGTCGAGAGCATCGATACGGCCGGTAACGCGCTGGTGCGCGCCGGCGATAACGTGCCGGTGGTCGGCATGCTGCTGTGGCTGCTCGGCAAGCTGGTCGTGCTGATCGGAACGCTCGCATCGCTCGTGATCTGGCCGCTGGTCTGGATCCGCAATGAACTGCAGCAATCTCACCAGCCCGTGTGGAATGATCTCGCGCTCTCCGCGATCATTGTCACCGCGCTGGTGTTCATCATCGGCGGCGGGAGCAGGGCGCTGCGCAGCGTCATCGCCACGGCCGCGACCTTCGCCGGCATCGCCATCGTCATTGCGATCATGGGCCTCGATCGCGGCGGCCTTCCCATCGTCGACACAAGGCTGTGGGGCGGCATGCTGGTGACGCTGGTCGTCTCGGTGATCGGCATCGTCGCGTCGATGCCGATCGGCATTGCGCTTGCGCTCGGCCGCCGCTCGACCATTCCGCTGATCCGCGTCTTTTCGATCGCCTTCATCGAGCTGGTGCGCGGCGTGCCGCTGATCACGGTGCTGTTCTTCGCCACCTACATGCTGCCGCTGTTCCTGCCCGGCAATGTCAGGGTCGACGGCCTGGTACGGGCGCTGATCGGCGTTGCGCTGTTCTCCGGCGCCTACATGGCCGAGGTGATCCGCGGCGGCCTGCAGGCCATTCCGCGCGGCCAGGCGGAGGCGTCGAGCGCGCTCGGCCTGTCCTGGTGGAAGACGACGAGCTTCATCGTGCTGCCGCAGGCGCTGCGCCACGTCATCCCCGGTATCGTCAACAGCTTCATCTCGCTGTTCAAGGATACCTCGCTGGTCTCGATCGTGGCGCTGTTCGACTTGCTCGGCAGCCTCAAGGCTTCGTTGGCCGATCCGGTCTGGGCGACACCGACCACGGCTTTCACCGGCTTTGCCTTCACAGGAATGATCTACTTCGCCTTCTGTTTCGGCATGTCACGCTACTCCATGCTGGTCGAGCGCCGCCTCAACGCGCACCGGCGCCATTGACCCAGATATCGTCGAGAGATCCATGACTGCAAATTCGATCGTCAGCATTTCCGCCCTCAACAAATGGTACGGCGAATTCCACGTCCTGCGCGACATCAACCTCTCCGTCGGAAAGGGTGAGCGCATCGTGATCTGCGGGCCCTCGGGCTCGGGCAAGTCGACCTTGATCCGCTGCATCAACGCGCTGGAGGAATTCCAGGAGGGCGAGATCAATGTCGACGGCATCGATCTGGGTCCGAATCTCAAGCGGGTGGACGAAGTCCGCCGTGAGGTCGGCATGGTGTTCCAGAGCTTCAACCTGTTTCCGCATCTGACCGTGCTGGAGAACTGCACCCTGGCTCCGATCTGGGTGCGCAACATCCCGCAGAAGGAAGCCGAGGCGACTGCGATGAAGTTCCTGGAGCGGGTCAAGATCCCGCATCAGGCGCAGAAATATCCGGGCCAGATGTCGGGCGGTCAGCAGCAGCGCGTTGCCATCGCGCGCGCGCTGGCGATGAACCCGAAGGTCATGCTGTTCGACGAGCCGACCTCGGCGCTCGATCCCGAGATGGTGAAGGAGGTGCTCGACACCATGGTCGATCTCGCCAAGGAGGGCATGACCATGCTGGTCGTGACCCACGAGATGGGCTTTGCACGCGAGGTCGCCAACCGCGTCGTGTTCATGGACGCCGGCCAGATCATCGAATCGAACACGCCGCAGGAATTCTTCGCCAACCCGCAGCATGCGCGCAGCAAGCTGTTCCTGAGCCAGATTCTGCGGCATTGATGAGGAAGCGAATCGGGACTTGCGAATAGGGCGAGAAATTCTACTCGCTACTCGCTACTCGCCCTCAAACGAAAGGCGGCTTGATCCCGCTGCGCCGCTCCAGCCAGGCCGGCACCGGCAGGTTCTTCGAACGCATGAACTCCGGATTGTACAGCTTCGACTGATAGCGCGCACCGGAGTCGCACAGGATGGTCACGATGGTGTGGCCGGGGCCGAGCTTCCTGGCGAGTTGCACCGCGCCAGCGACGTTGACGCCGGTCGAGCCTCCCAGGCACAGGCCTTCATGCTGCACGAGGTCGTAGATCGTGTTGACGGCGTCCTCGTCGGACACCAGGAACGCGTCGTCGACCTTGGCGGTCTCGATCACGGGCGTCACACGACCGATGCCGATGCCTTCGGTGATGGAATCGCCGGGCGTCGATTTGACGACCCCGTTCTTGAACCATTCGTACATCGCGAAGCCGTGCGGGTCGGCACAGGCGGTGACAATGTCCTTGTTCCTGTCCTTCAAATAGCGGCTCGTGCCGGCGATCGTGCCGCCGGTGCCGACCGCGCAGATGAAGCCGTCGACCTTGCCGTCGGTCTGCTCCCAGATCTCGGGTCCCGTGGACTCATAATGCGCCTTGGCGTTGTCGAGGTTGTTCCACTGGTCGGCGAACAGCACGCCGTTGGGCTCGGTCATGCGCAGTTCGTCGGCGAGCCTGCGGCCGACATGCTGATAGTTGTTGGGATTGCTGAACGGCAACGCCGGCACCTCGACCAGCTCCGCGCCGCACAGCCGCAGCATGTCCTTCTTTTCCTGGCTCTGCGTCTCCGGAATCACGATCAGCGTGCGATAGCCGCGCGCGCTGGCGACCACGGCCAGACCGATGCCGGTGTTGCCGGCAGTGGCCTCCACCACGAGGCCGCCGGGCTTGAGATCGCCACGCCTCTCGGCCTCCAGGATCATCCACTTGCCGGCGCGGTCCTTGACCGACTGGCCCGGGTTCATGAACTCGGCCTTGCCGAGAATGGTGCAGCCCGTCGCCTCCGAGGCGCGCTTGAGCTTGATCAGCGGTGTGTTGCCGATCGCCGCGACGACGTCGTTATGAATGGTCATTTTGCAGATACCGTAGGAGTTTCCTCGAGCACACTTAAGAGGACCCTAGCCTGATATCCAGGGGAGCGTAAGCCGGCTGGATCAGCCCCCCGATTTCGCAAAGACGACCTGGCGAACATCGATATTCCCGGAGAGGAAACCCGCTTCGCAGTAGGACAGATAATATTCCCAGAGCCGCCTGAAGCGCTCGTCGAATCCGGCGGGCGTGAGGTCCGGCCAAGCCTCTCGGAAGTTATTTCGCCAGATCGCAAGCGTCCTGGCATAATCTTCCCCGAAGATCCGCTCGCGGATGACGGGTATGCCAAAGCGGTCGCCGAGCGACTTCAGAATCTGCGGTGTCGGCAACATGCCGCCGGGAAAGACGTAGCGCTGGATGAAGTCGACCTCGCGGCGGTAGTGCTGGAACAGGCTGTCCTGGATGGTGATTGCCTGGACACCGGCCAGTCCGCCCGGCAGCAGGCGGTCTCGCAGTTGCGAGAAATATTTCGGCCAGAATTGTTCGCCGACCGCCTCGATCATCTCGATCGAGGCGATGCGATCGTAGTGGTCACGCTCGTCCCGGTAATCCTGCAGGCGGATTTCGACCTTCTCGGCGAGCCCGGCCTCCTGGATGCGGCGCTGCGCGAAGTCGCGCTGCTGTTGACTGATCGTCAACCCAACGACCTTGGCGCCGAACGTCTTGGCGGCATATTCGGCAAAGCCGCCCCAGCCGCAGCCGATCTCGAGCAGCTTCTGCCCGGGCTTGAGATCGATCGCCTCGGCCAGCCGCTTGTACTTGTTGGTCTGCGCTGCAGTGAGGTCGGTGGTGTGCTCCTCGAACAAGGCCGAGGAATAGGTCATGCTCGGATCCAGCCAGGCCGAGTAGAACGAATTTCCGATGTCGTAATGGGCATAGATGTTGCGCTTCGCCTGACGCTTGGTGTTGCGGTTGAACCAGTGCCGGACCAGCTGGGCAAACCGGATCAGCGGCTTGTCTTCCAGCATCGACTGCAGCAGGTGCTGGTTGACGCAGAACAGATAGAGAAACTGCGTCAGGTCCGGCGTATCCCAGTCGCCGTTCAGATAGGCCTCGGCGATGCCGATGTCGCCGCCATTGAGAAGACGCGATGCGAAGCCGTAATTGGCCAGGATCATTGCGGCGGCCGGCCCGGGCTCAACGCCGCCAAGCCGGATCACCCGTCCGTCCGGCAGGGTCACGTCGAGCGTGCCTTTTCGCAACCGCGAGCCGAAGCCGAGGGCAAGGCGGGGCAGGCGGGGAAGATCGGCAAGCACCTTGTCGATGGTATCAGGGGTGACTGGGATGACGTCCGGCATGGCAGGTCCACTCACGCAAACGGCTCCAGCCCACGTCCCCGTCGGCTGGCCGGTGCGGCACCTGTGCGGGCAGGGATCACGGACGCAGAGCGAGCCGGCCGTTTCCGGTCAGCGTCGTGACATATAAGCGTGGCTGCCGTTCCCCGCCAAGCCGGTATTGGTTCCAGGGCTTGCACTGATTTCGCCACGCGGGACGAGGCGGACGCCTTTGGCCCACAGCCGCAGTGCCTCCCAATGGATCGCGGCGAAGATTTTGACAGTCACCAGCGGGAGCGAGACGAAGGCTGCGAGCAGGGAGCCAGACGTCAGCCCGCGACGGCGGCCAGAGAAGGTTGCAGCGAGCAGGGGCCCGTCGGGGCCAGTTTCCAGAATCCGCAACTTGACCTTGTCGCCCGGCGGCATGACCCGGAAATGGTAGCGCATCGCCATGTCGATGAACGGCGAGACGTAGAAGGTCTTGTCCTGCGTCTGGCGCAGCCCTGCCGCGGACAGCTCATTGGATCTGACCGGCAGCACATAGGGCTTGATCTCGCCGAAGGTGTTGCGGACCTCGTAGATCATCAGCGCCAGGGTGCCGTCGCTGCGATAGCAGAAATAGACCGACAGCGGATTGAACACGTAGCCGAGCAGCCGCGGATAGCACAGCAACAGCACGCGTCCGCCGCCGAGATCGATCCCCTGATCCGCCGCGCAGGTCTGCGCATAGGCCAGCAGCGACGAGCCGTCGCGCGGACCGTGGTCGGCCTCGTGGAAGCTGTAGAGCGCTCGCCGATTGACCCCGAACAGCGAGGCCTGCCGGTCCACCTGGTCGAGCCGGCCGAGATCGATCAGCAGGCTCATAACGCGATACCGGAAGCGGTGCGTGGTCGGCCGCATGCGGGCATGCATGACCTCTCCGACATAGAGCGCGGCCGCTTCCGTTCGGTCATCCTGTCCCGAGTGATCCATGTCCATATCGCGCCTATTCCGCAGCCTCGGCGAGCTCGGTGGGAAACCCGCGCCATGGCACGCTCGCGCCGAGCGCCTCCGCCACGGCGAGACCCGAGCGCAGCCCGTCCTCATGGAAGCCGTAGCCGGTCCAGGCCCCGCAGAACCAAGTATGGCGCTGCCCCTGAATCGCTGCCAGGCGCTTCTGCGCCGCAAAGGCCGCAGCCGTATATTGTGGGTGCTCACAGATGTATTTGCCAAAGGTCAGCTCCGGGGCCGGAGCGAAGGGTGGGTTGAGGCTGACGAACAGCGGCTTGGCGTCGTCGATGTCCTGCAGGTTGTTCATCCAATAGGTGACGGCGACGTCGTTCATGGGAACGCCCTCACGCTGCCAGCGCAGGAAATTCCACGAGGCCCAGGCGCGGCGGCGCTTCGGCATCAGCCTGCTGTCACGGTGCAGATAGATCGTGTTGGGCGAATATTTGATCGCACCGAGGATGCCGCGCTCCCGCTCGTCCGCGTCGGTGAGCATCGACAAGGCCTGGTCGCTGTGTGCGGCAATCACCACGTGATCATAGGTGTCCCGACGCCCGCTGCTGTCTTGAACGACGACGCCGTGGGCGGTGCGTTCGATGCTGGTCACGGCGCTGCCGAGCCTGATCTGGTTGCGGAAGCTCGACGTCAGTTTCTCCACATAGCGCCGGCTGCCGCCCTTGACGGTGCGCCAGACCGGACGGTCATATTGCAGCAACCTGTGGTTGCTGAAGAACGCGACGAAGTTCTCGGCCGGGAAGTCCAGCATCTCGGACGCCGGGGCTGACCAGATCGCGGCCCCCATTGGCGCCAGATAGTCGGTGAGCAGTCGCGGGGCGAAATGGTTGCGCCGGAAATAATCACCGAGCGTAAGGCCATGCAGGCGGCCGGCCTTGAAGTCGGCTGTACTCTGCTCGTTGAAGGTCAGGATGTCCCTGAGCATCCAGAGATAGGATGTCGACAGCAGGTTGCTCGGCTGCGCGAACAGCCCCTTGGCGGTGTCGAGCCAGGTGTTTCCGCCACCTTTCCATTCGAAGCGGCCGGCATCCGCGGTGACGGCAAAGCTCATGCTGCTGTCGACCGTCTCGACCCCCAGATGGTCGAACAAGGCGGTGAGCTCAGGATAGTTCAGCTCGTTGTAGACGATGAAGCCGATGTCGACCGAGACCGGAGCGCCGTCATAGTCGATCGTCACGGTATGGCTGTGGCCGCCCGGACGGAGATCACGCTCGTAGACGGTGATCGGATAACGTTTCGCCAGGGACCAGGCCGCGGCGTTACCCGCAATACCCGTTCCGACCACCGCAACTCGCATGAATGCCCCCTGAAGTTCACGTGCAAGTTACGGAGTCCCAGCCAAAGGGTTTCACGGGCGCGCTCGCCGCGTCACACCCCGGCCAAAACGGCATTCGACAGATGAAATCTTGGTAAGGCGGCAGCCGGGGGCCCGTGGCTCTGCCTTCACGAAACTCCGCTGATTTACGGGAGATTCGTCGATTCGGTGGACTTTATCGGCACCATCGCTGCTGGGGCGACGGGGGGGCTGCAGGGCTGTCCGCCGCCGTGGGCTGCGGCTAGAATGATTCCCAAGACTACAGGGAAGCATCACGCCAGTGTCCATCGTGCCGATCGCCGTCGACGAGCCTTGCCGCGCGTCCGCTGACCCGCGGATCGTCGCCGGGATGCGGGAGCGCCGTGTGCCGGCTACCCTGCGGCGATTTGTCCACTGGCTGGCGGCGATCGGATTGGCGGCGAACTCGGCCGGCTGCCTGCTGACCCAGGATATTCCCGATCCGGCCCTCGACTTGCCCCAGCGCTACAAGGCGGCGTCCGGTTCCGATATGGCGGCGCCGCCGCCGCTGGATTGGTGGCGCGGCTTCGGATCACGCGAGCTGACCCAGCTGATGGAGGAGGCGCAGAGCGTCAACCTCGACATTGCCGCTGCTGTGGCAAGGTTCCGGCAGGCCGATGCGCTGGCGCGGCAGGCCGGCGCGGCGCTGCTGCCAAGCCTGTCGAGCACGGGGCAGGAGACCTATTCGCGCACGTCCGGGTCGAGCTCCAGCGGGCTCACCAATGGCGGCCGCGAGGTCGTCAATTACCAAGCCTCGCTCTCTGCGAGCTACCAGCTCGACTTCTTCGGCCAGAATCGCGACGCGCTGCAGGCGGCCGAGGAAACCGCGGTAGCCAACCGCTTCGACCGCGACGTCACGCAGTTGACGACGCTTGCCACCGTCGCCAATGCCTATTTCCAGGTGCTGGCCGCGCAGGATCGGATTCGGACGGCTGAGCGCAACATCGCCAGCGCCACGCGTGTGCTCGATGCCATCCGCGAGCGGCAGAAGGCTGGCACCGGCAACGATCTCGACGTCGCGCAGCAGGAGAGCGTGCTCGCCAATCAGAAGGCGGCGGTGCCGCCGCTGCGCCAGACGCTCGATCAGAACGTCAATGCCCTGGCCGTGCTGGTCGCGCGATCGCCCGAAGGCATTCGGGTCATTGGCGGCTCGCTCGATCAGATCAGGACTCCGCGGGTCACGCCTGGTCTGCCGTCGGAGATCCTGACGCAGCGTCCGGACATCCGCCGGCAGGAGGCCCAATTGGCATCGGCAACGGCCAATGTCGGCAGCGCGCGGGCGCAGTTCTTTCCGAGCATCCAGCTCACGGGCAACGGCGGCTACCAGAGCGCGGCACTGGTGTCGCTGTTTCAGCCGCATGCGGCGTTCTTCAGCCTCGCCGGCAGCCTGACCCAGCCGATCTTCGACGGCGGCCGGATTCTGGGCAACTTCGAGAACGCCAAGGCGCGGCAGGATGAACTGCTGCAGACCTACCGCAAGACCGTGATCCAGGCCTTCACCGACGTCGACAATGCGCTGTTCTCGATCAAGCAGACCACGATCCGACTGCAATTGCAGCGCCAGGTCGTCGCCGCCTCGCGGCGTGCGTTCGAATTGTCGGAGCAGCAGTTGCGCGCGGGAACTGCCGACATCGTGACCGTCTTGAATACGCAATTGACGCTGTTCCAGGCCGAGGACGCGCTATCGCAGGCGCAACTGGCGCGCCTGCAGGCGTTTGTGAGCCTCTACCAGGCGCTCGGCGGCGGCTGGGAGCCGCGCATGGAGAAGTCGGCCGATGCTCTTTAAACCGGACGAGAAGGGAGCAGCGGCAGTGAAGCGCGCGCGGTCCAGCGTGGCACGGCGACTGGTGTCGATCGCGATCACGCTGCTGATCCTCGGCGGCCTCGGCTATATCGGCTGGTCGGCGATGCAGCAGAAGCAGCAGGCCAATAACCGCTTCGCGCGGCCCGACCTTCCCGTTCCGGTCCTGGCTGCCTCGCCTGCCATCAAGGACGTGCCGGTCTATCTCGACGGCGTCGGCGCGGTGCGCGCGCTGAACACGGTCACGGTGCGCTCGCAGGTCGACGGCAAGCTGATCGCGGTCAATTTCGTCGAAGGGCAGGACGTCAAGAAGGGCGACGTGCTCGCGGAGATCGATCCGGCGATCTATCAGGCGCAGTACGATCAGGCCGTTGCCAAGAAGGCGCAGGACGAGGCGCAACTCGCCAACCAGAAGCTCGACCTCGCCCGCTACGAGCAGCTCGCCGCCAGCAATGCCGGCTCCAAGCAGCAGGCCGACACGCAGCGCGCGGTGGTGGCGCAGCAGCAGGCGCTGATCAAGGCGGATCAGGCCGCGATCGACAATGCGGCGACGACCTTGAGCTACACCAAGATCGTGGCGCCGCTCTCCGGCCGCGCCGGCCTGCGCCAGGTCGACCAGGGCAACATCGTTCATGCCTCTGACGCGACCGGCCTCGTCGTCATCACGCAGCTGCAGCCGATTGCGGTTCAGTTCAGCCTGCCCCAGCAGCAGATCATGCGCGTCAATGCGGCCGCCGCCAAGGGACCGCTCGCCGTCGACGTGTTCGGCAATGACGGCGTCACCGTCATTGACACCGGCACGTTGCGGGGCATCGACAACCAGGTCGATCAGACGACGGGCACGCTGAAGCTGAAAGCAGAATTCCCCAACGGCAGATTTCAGCTCTGGCCGGGACAGTTCGTCAATGTCCGCCTCAAGGTCGAGACCCTGTCGCAGGCGATCACGGTGCCGACGTCGGCCGTGCAGCGCGGGCCGGCAGGTACGTTCAGCTACGTGATCGGCGAGGGCGACATCGTCTCTGCGCATCCGGTGGCGGTCGTGCAGCAGAATGAGAGCGAGGCCGTGATCGCGAGCGGCTTGAGCCCCTCGGACCGTGTGGTGACGACAGGCTTTGCCAACCTCGCCGAGGGCGTCAAAGTGGTGGTCGGGCGCGCCGAGCAGACGCCGCAGGCCGATCTGGCGCCACGCAAACGCGGCCGCAATCCGCAAGCAAAGGATCAAGGCAAGGACCAGGCCAAGGAGGGCGGAGCTCCGCCTGACGGCGCGAAGGACGGCGAGCCGCGTCGCAGGCCTCAGGCCGCGGGCCAGACCGATGCCGGTGCAGCGCCCCAGGGAGGGAGTGAAGCAGGTCGCGGCGCGAAGGCGCAGCCATGACGCGACCGCAAAAGTGACGAGCAGTCGCGATGAGCGTCTCCGAACCCTTCATCCGCCGTCCTATCGCGACCTCGCTGCTCGGCGTCGCGCTGCTGATCGGCGGCCTGCTCGGCTATCTCGCGCTGCCGGTCTCGGCGCTGCCGCAGGTCGACTTCCCGACCGTCCAGGTGACGACGCAACTGCCGGGCGCCAGCCCCGATGTGATCGCCTCGCTGATCACGGCGCCGCTGGAGCGCCAGCTTGGCCAGATCCCGTCGCTCTCGGCGATGAACTCGACGAGCTCGTTCGGCGTCAGCCAGATCTCGCTGCAGTTCGATCTCGGACGCGACATCGATGGCGCCACGCAGGACGTCCAGGCAGCGATCAATGCCGCCGCCGGCGTCTTGCCGAAGTCGCTGCCCTATCCGCCGACCTACGCCAAGGTCAATCCGGCCGACGCACCGGTCATGACGCTCGCGCTGACCTCGGACACGATCTCTTTGCGCGCGATGAGCGACATGGCCGACACGATCCTGGCGCAGCGGCTGAGCCAGGTCTCCGGCGTCGGCCGCGTCTCGGTGCTCGGCGGACTCAAGCCCGCGGTGCGCGTGCAGGCCGACCTGGCGCGGCTCGCCGCCTATGGCATCTCGATGGAGGACCTGCGCGCCGCCATCGCAGGCGCCAACGTCTCCGGTCCCAAGGGATCGCTCGACGGTGCCCAGCAGGCCTATCTGATCACGGCCAACGACCAGATCGGAGCCGCCGACGCCTACAAGCCGATCATCATCGCCTACCGCAACGGCTCGCCGGTCACGATCGGCGATGTCGCAACGATTATCGATGGTCTGGAGAACGATCGGACCGGCGGCTGGTACCAGGGTGTCCCTGCGGTCATCCTCGACATCCAGCGCCAGCCGGGTGCCAACGTTATCGAGGTCGTCAAGCAGATCCGTGCCGAGATCCCGAAGCTGCAGCGCACGCTTCCCGCCGGCGTGAAGCTCGCCATCGTCAGCGATCGCACCGTGACCATCCGCGCCTCGGTGCACGACGTGCAGTTCACGCTGGTGCTCAGCGTGGTGCTGGTGACGCTGGTTGTGCTGCTGTTTCTGCGCTCGCTGCGCGCCACGATCATCGCCGGCGTCGCGCTGCCGCTGTCGCTGATCACGAGCTTCGGCGTGATGTACTTCGCCGGTTTCAGTCTCGACAATCTCTCGCTGATGGCACTCACCATCGGCACCGGCTTCGTCGTCGACGACGCCATTGTGATGATCGAGAACATCGTGCGCCATATGGAAAATGGCGAGAGCGCGATGAACGCCTCGCTGCGCGGCGCGCGCGAGATCGGCTTCACCGTGATCTCGCTGACCGTGTCGCTGATCGCGGTGTTCATTCCGCTGCTGTTCATGTCCGGGCTTGTCGGTCGCATGTTC
Source organism: Bradyrhizobium sp. SZCCHNRI1029 (assembly GCF_032487555.1). Classification (NCBI taxonomy): domain Bacteria; kingdom Pseudomonadati; phylum Pseudomonadota; class Alphaproteobacteria; order Hyphomicrobiales; family Nitrobacteraceae; genus Bradyrhizobium; species Bradyrhizobium sp. SZCCHNRI1029. The sequence continues at coordinate 40,980 of NZ_JAUEUK010000003.1, read as the reverse complement.
CGCGAGTTCGCGTTGACCTTGACGATCGCAGTCGTGACGTCGGCGGTGGTCTCGCTGACCCTGACGCCGATGATGTGCTCGCGGCTGTTGAAGCATGCCAGCGAGGAATGGGTGCTGCCGGGGCTGAACGCCATCAGCCGCTTCATCGACCGCACGGTGGCGGTCTATCACCGCAGCCTGCTCTGGGTGCTCGACCGCCAGACCGAGACGCTCGTCGTGACCTTCGCGACCTTGGCGGCGACCTTGGCGCTCTACGTCGTCGCGCCCAAGGGCTTTCTGCCGCTGCAGGATACCGGCTCGATCACTGCGGTGACCGAGGCCGGCCCCGACGTGTCGTTCGCCGAAATGACGAAACGCCAGGCGGACGTCGCCGCCGCGATCCAAGCTGACGCCGACGTCGTCGGCGTCGTCTCGGTGATCGGCGCCGGATCGGTCAACCCGACCACCAATGTCGGCCGTCTCGTCATGACCTTGAAGCCACTTGGCGAGCGGCAAGATGGCGTCGCCGAGGTGATCGATCGGCTGAAGCAGAAGACCTCGGGCGTGCCCGGCATGACCGTGTACTTCCAGCCGGTCCAGGACGTGCAGATCTCGACCCAGGCGAGCCGCTCGCAATATCAGTACACGCTGACCGGCGCCGATGCCGCCGAGGTGTCGAAATGGGCGAGGCAGCTTGTCGGAGAAATGCGCCGCGACCCTCTATTCCGCGACGCCTCCTCCGAAGCCCAGGAGGGCGGCCTGCGCGCGGAGCTGACCATCGACCGCCAGCGCGCCGGCCAGCTCGGCGTCAGCCTGCAGGGCGTCACCGACACGCTCAATGACGCCTTCGCGCAGCGGCAGATCTCGACGATCTACGGCCAGGCCAACCAGTACCGCGTGGTGCTGGAGGCGCTGCCGATGTATCAGCGCGACCCGTCGGTCCTGTCGAAGCTCTATCTGCCTGGCGCCGGCGGCCAGGTGCCGCTCTCTGCGGTGGCAAGCCTCAAGCGCACCACGGCGCCGCTGGCGATCTCGCATCAGGCGCAGTTTCCGGCGGTGTCGCTGAGCTTCAACCTCGCGCCCGGCGCGGCGCTCAGCGAGGCGGTCGACGCGCTTCATGCGACCGAGAACCGCATCGGCATGCCCGGCAGCATCATCGGCGTCTATTCGGGCGATGCCGCCGAGTTCGCCAAGTCGCTGGCCGGCCAACCCTGGCTGCTGCTCGCGGCCGTGGTTACGATCTACATCGTGCTCGGCGTGCTCTATGAGAGCTACATCCATCCGATCACGATCCTGTCGACGTTGCCGTCGGCGGGCGTCGGCGCCATCCTGGCCCTGATGCTGTTCGGCCAGGATCTCTCGGTGATCGGCCTGATCGGCATCATCCTCCTGATGGGCATCGTCAAGAAGAACGCGATCATGATGATCGACTTCGCGCTCGAGGCGGAGCGTCACGAGAACCGCCCCCCCTACGACGCCATCGTGCAGGCGTGTCTCCTGCGCTTCCGCCCGATCATGATGACGACCCTGGCCGCTCTGTTCGGCGCGCTCCCGCTGGCGATCGAGAGCGGCACCGGCTCGGAGCTGCGCTTTCCGCTCGGCATCTCCATCATCGGCGGCCTGCTGCTCAGCCAATTGCTGACGTTGTACACGACGCCGGTCATCTATCTCGCGCTCGACCGCATCAATCGTCGCTTCAAGCGCGCGCTGCCGTCGGCGCCGGACCTGCCGTCGCCGCCGATCGCAGGTGCGACCGAAGGCATCCAGTGATGGCCTCGATCTCCGAGCCGTTCATCCGCCGGCCGGTCGGCACCACGCTGCTCTCGATCGGCCTGTTCCTGGTCGGGATCGTCGCCTATATCTTCCTTCCCGTCGCACCGGTGCCGAACGTCGACTTCCCCGCGATCTTCGTCAGCGCGTCGCGCCCGGGTGCGGACCCGTCCGTCATGGCGGGGACGGTCGCGGCGCCGCTGGAGCGACGACTCGGCGAGATCGCGGGCGTCAACCAGATCACCTCGACGAGCTCGCTCGGCACCACCAACATCCAGATCCAGTTCTCGATCGGCCGCGACATCGACAAGGCCGCGCGCGACGTGCAGGCAGCCATCAATGCCTCGCTGTCGGACCTTCCGAGCGACCTTCCGGCGCTGCCGCGGTTCCGCAAGGCGAACACGGCCGCGGCTCCCGTATTCGTTCTCGCCCTGACCTCGAAGACGATGACGACGAGCGCGATGTACGACGTCGCCGACACCGTGCTGGCGCAGCGGCTGTTCCAGGTGCCCGGCGTCGGTAACGTCACTGTCAGCGGCGCCGATCAACCCGCCGTGCGCATCGCGCTCAATCCGGTCTCGCTCGCCAATGCCGGCATTTCGACCGACGATGTCCGGACGGCGATCATCAATGCCAATCCGATCGGGCCTGTCGGCATCTTCGAGGGCGGCCGCCAGAGCGAGACCATCGCCATCAACCGGCAGATGCGCAGCGCGGCCGAATTCCGCGACATCCTGATCAAGAGCAGCAATGGCAGCTTCGTGCGGCTGTCGGATGTCGCCGACGTCGAGGATTCCGTACGCAACGTGCGTTCGATCGCCTGGTTCAACAAGCAGCCAGCGGTGCTGATCCAGATCGCCAAGCAGGGCGATGCCAACGTGATCGAGACGGTCGACCGTGTGAAGGCGCTGATCCCGGAGCTCAAGCAATGGCTGCCGGCGGGCATCGAGATCTCCACTCTGGTCGACCGCACCGGGACCATTCGCGCCTCGGTCGACGACATGCAGTGGACCTTGCTCGCGACCGCCGTGCTGGTGATGGTCGTCGTGTTCCTGTTCCTTCGCCGTCTGGTGCCGACGGTCGCGGCCGGCGTCTCGGTGCCGCTGGCGCTCGCCGGTACCTGCGCGGCGATGTGGCTCGCAGGCTTCTCGATCGACAATCTGTCACTGATGGCGCTCGCGATCTCCGTCGGCTTCGTCGTCGACGACGCCATCGTCATGATCGAGAACATGTACCGCAATCTCGAGCATGGCCTGTCGCCGATGCGCGCCGCGCTCGATGGCGCCCGCCAGATCGGCTTTACCGTGTTGTCGATCAGCCTTTCCTTGATTGCAGCCTTCGTGCCCTTGATCTTCATGGACGGCGTCGTTGGCCGTCTCCTGCGTGAGTTCTCGCTGACGCTGACCTTCGCAATCGTCGTGTCGACGTTGGTGTCGCTGACGGTGACGCCGATGATCTGCGCGCATTACATCAAGGAGACGCTGTCCGATCGTGCCACCTGGTTCGACCGTATCGTCGAAGGCGCGCTGTCCGGCATGGTCCGCTTCTATGCCTGGACGCTGCGCGGCGTGCTGGTTTATCCGTTTCTCACCCTGATCGTGTTCTTCGCCACCATCGCGCTCACGGTGACGCTCTACATCAAGGTGCCCAAGGGCTATTTCCCGACCGACGATTCCGGCTTCGTCATCGGTGCGACGCGCGCCTCGGCCGACATTTCGTTCCAGTCCATGCTGGGCCTGCAGCAGCGGCTCGCCGACATCGTGATGGCCGATCCCGCCGTGGCCGGGATCGGCTCGACGATCGGGGGCGGCGGCGGGCCGGGTGGCGCGACGTCCAACCGCGGTACCATGTTCATCAATCTCAAGCCCCCGGCGGAGCGCGAGGGCGTCTCCACTGAGCTCGTGATCAACCGCCTCAGGCGGAGCCTCGCGACGGTCCCCGGCATTCGGCTCTTCATGTTCGCCGCGCAGGACGTGCGCACCGGCGGCCGTCAGAGCGATTCCGACTACCAGTACACGTTGAGCAGCCCCGATCTCGACCTTCTGCAGAAATGGGCGCCGATTGTCGCCAAGCGCCTGGAGACGGTCGACGGCATCACCGACATTTCCAGCGACCGCGATCCCGGTGGCCTGCAGCTCGCGCTGCGGATCGACCGACAAAAGGCGGCGAGCCTCGGCGTCCGCGTCCAGGATATCGACAACGCGCTCAACAACGCCTTCGCGCAACGCCAGATCTCGATCGTCTACAGCCAGCGCAACCAGTACATGGTCGTGCTGGAGATCGACCCGAAATTCCAGACCGATCCCTCCAATCTCGACCGCATCTATGTGGCCGGGGCAGGGGACGCGCAGGTGCCGTTGTCGGCGCTGGTCAAGGCCGAGCGCGGCCTGTCACCGCTGGCGGTGTATCACTCGCAATCGTTCCCTTCGACCACCGTGTCGTTCAACCTGCTGCCGGACGTGCCCTTGCAGACCGCGACCGCCAACATCCAGCGCGCCGTCGACGAGCTGCACATGCCGGAGGGCATCCGCGGCAGCTTCGACGGCAATGCCGGGGACTTCAACAAGAGCAGCGGCCGCCAGCCGCTCTTGATCCTGTTCGCCCTGGCCGCGATGTATATCGTGCTCGGCGTGCTCTATGAGAGCCTGGCGCATCCGCTGACCATCATCTCGACCCTGCCGTCGGCCGGGCTCGGCGCGCTGCTCGCTTTGCAGGTCACCAACACACCGCTGACAGTGATCGCCTTCGTCGGCATCATCCTGTTGATCGGCATCGTCAAGAAGAACGGCATCATGCTCGTCGATTTCGCGCTCGAGGCCGAGCGCCAGCGCGGCATGTCCTCGGCCGATGCGATCTTCGAGGCCTGCCGGGTGCGCTTTCGCCCAATCCTGATGACGACCCTCGCCGCGCTGTTCGCCGGCCTGCCGCTGGTGATCGCGACCGGTCCGGGCACCGAGCTGCGCCGCCCGCTCGGCATCACCATCATCGGCGGGCTGCTGGTGTCGCAGATCCTCACCCTCTACACCACGCCGGTGATCTACCTGCTGATCGACCGGCTGCGCCGCCGCTCGACCCCGGAGCCGCTCGCCGCGCCCGCTGAATGAGCCGTTGTGGCCCTGTCCGCGGGCGCGTATAGCCGCCGCATGCCAGAACCACACGACCATCCGCCGCTCGCCACCGAGGCGCCGCCCGATTGCCCGCGTTGCCAGAAACCGCTGCCGTTGTGCATCTGCGACAGCGTCACACCGCTGGAGAGCCGGCTGGGGCTCCTGATCCTGCAGCATCCGCAGGAGCAGGATCGCGCGCTCGGCACCGCGCGGCTCGCCGCCCTGCATTTCAAGAACGCGGTGGTCAAGGTCGGGCTATCCTGGCCAAGCCTCGCCAAGGCACTGGGACGGCCGGTCGCCGATCCCGCGCGCTGGGCCATTCTCTATCTCGGCTCGGCGAAGGCGGCCGAGCTCGATCCCGAGAGCGAGGTGGTCGCGGTGACCCGCAAGGGTGAGGTCGCCGACAACCAGCGCGCCATCCTCAAGTCGATCGAGGGCGTGATCCTGCTCGACGGCACCTGGAGCCAGGCCAAGGCGCTGTGGTGGCGCAATCCGTGGATGCTGAAATGCCAGCGCGTGATCCTCGGGCCGCGGCAGCCGTCGCGCTACGGCCGGCTGCGGCGCGAACCGCGCCGCGACGGGCTGTCGACCATCGAGGCTGCGGGGATGCTGATGGCCGCGCTGGAACGGCGGCCGGAGATCGCCACGGCCCTCGACGCGAGCTTCGAGCGCATGCTGGCGCGGTATCGGGAGGTGGAAAAAGCGCAGCCGGAGCTCACGCCCCGCCCAAAGGCCCGCAAGCCGGATTGGCGCAACCGTAAACGGCGGGTTTAGGAACCGGAGGTACGCTTCTTGCATTGCCGCATGGAACGAGGATGAGAGCCATGCCGGAAGCAGAAAAGTCCAATGTGGTGCAGTTCCGGGATTACGCGCCCCGGCTGGCCGGCAGATCCGGCTCGGATCGGACGGGCGTCTCGGCCGGTGAACGAGGGGCAATTCTGACTTGGCCGCGCGCGCAGGTCAGCTATCCCGGCGGCATCGACGATCTGCCCATCTAGCGCCGGTTCGCGGCCCCAATGGGTAGTCCAACCGCTTGATTTTGATCGAGTGGAGGCCACGACCAGAATTGAACTGGTGTAAACGGTTTTGCAGACCGCTGCGTAACCACTCCGCCACGTGGCCCCTGTGGGCGGAGCAATATAGGCAATCTCTCGGTTAGGCAACCATTCTCGTCGCGAAGGCCGACGTCGTCGATCCGGGCCTTCGGCCAGCTGGAATTTCGATCCGCCCAGCCGCGTTTCGAACTGGTCGGCATCGGGCACGGCAGCGCATAGAGGGATTGTCGCGCCGCCCTCATCGCGAACCATGGTCCACAACTCGCGTGGTCGCAATTCCAGACGGAGCTGGCGACACCGTCGCTTCCGATCACGAGGAGCTTTCGCCGAACCGCTGCACCGGCGATGACGCGCAGCAGCGACGATAGTTGAAGACATCGCGGCGAAATCGCGCAACACGCCTTGATTTCGTAAGGTTGTGTCGTTCTAATTATTCTATGTCAGGGTGCGTTGCGGGGAGTCGAGCTCCCTAAAACAGCACGCCTGCGACTCGCACACAACTTCACACGCAAAGATCTGTCATGGATGATCACCCGACACGCCGCTCGGTGGTTTTCGGCACGCTTGCCGCATGCGCAACGGTTGCCAGCGCGGCGGCCGATGACGACGATCCGCGCAAGGAGAAGCGGCCGCAAAAAGGCGACCTGATCGTGTTCTCGGAAGGGGAACGCGAAGGGCAGACGGTCACGCCTGATGACTTGAAGATTGGCGAGCCACCGGTTCATGGGTGGCCGAAGGATCCAGCGAATGCGATCGTGCGTGACGGGTCGCGATTGAACGAGGTGCTGCTCGTCAGGCTCGATCCAAACGAACTCGACGAAGACACGCGTCGGCGTGCGGCCGAAGGCATCGTCGCCTATTCGGCCATCTGCTCGCATGCGGGATGCCCGGTCACGGCCTGGATCAAGGCGACCGAGGGCAACGACGATGTCTTCAAATGCATGTGCCACAATTCCGAGTACGACCCGAGGCGCGGGGCGCAGGTCGTGTTCGGCCCCGCGCCCCGGCGGCTCGCCGCGCTTCCCCTCGTGATCAAGGACGGCGCGCTCATGATCGCTGCGTCCTTCATTGGAAAGGTAGGCGGCCAACAGGGCTGATGAGATCCCATGTGCCTATCGGAACTCGCATCGTCTCGACACCCGTCACGACAACAAGTGAATCGAAAAACGAAGCAGGGGAGGTTTGTCCATGTCCATCACGTCCACCGCGATCAAGCAATGGCTGCTATCGAGCACCCTGGCGTTCACCTGTCTCGCCACACCGGCAGCCGTGGCCGGCCCGATCGACAACTACAGTCCTGTCACGCCCACGCGGCTCGAAGATCCCGAGCCAGGCAACTGGATGCTCTATCGCCGGACCTATGATGGCCAGGGGTATAGTCCGCTCGACCAGATCAACACCACGAACGTCAAGGACATGGTGCCGGTCTGGACCTTTGCCACCGGCGTGGTCGAGGGGCACGAGGCGCCGCCGCTGGTCAACAACGGCGTCATGTTCATCACGACGCCGATGGGGCAGGTGATCGCGCTGAATGCCAAGACCGGCGACCAGTACTGGCGCTACAAGCGCGAGCTCCCGGAGGATCTGTTCCAGCTGCATCCGACCAATCGCGGCGTCGGCCTGTGGCAGGACAAGCTCTACCTCGCCACGACGGACGATCATCTGGTCGCGCTCGACGCCAAGACCGGCAAGGTGCTGTGGGACAAGAAGGTCCAGGACTACAGGAAGGGACAATATCTCACGCTGATGCCGCTCATCGTCGACGGCAAGGTGATGGTCGGCGGATCCGGCGGCGAGTTCGGCGTCCGCGGCTATGTTGCCGCTTATGACGCCGAGGACGGCAAGGAGCTTTGGCGCACCTTCACTATTCCTTCCGAAGGCGAGCCCGGGCATGACACGTGGAGCGGCGACGACTGGAAGAATGGCGGCGGGTCTGCCTGGATGACCGGCACCTACGACAAGGACACCAAGACGGTGTATTGGGGCGTCGGCAACGCCGCGCCCTGGCCGGGGGGCCTGCACCCCGGCGACAATCTCTACACCAGCTCGGTGATCGCGCTGGATCCTGCTACCGGAAAGATCAAGACGCATTTCCAGTATCACCAGAACGACTCGTGGGACTGGGACGAGGTCGATGCACCGATGCTGGTCGACCTGCAGCGGGACGGCCGCAGCTTCAAGAGCCTGATCCATCCCGGACGCGACGCCATCTTCTGGGTGCTCGAGCGCACGCCGGTGCGAATCAACTACGTCAACGGCTGGAACTTCGTCCACACCGATGTCTGGAAGGGAATTGAGCCCGAGACGGGACGGCCGATCGTAGATCCCGCGCACAAGCCGACGCTCGGCAAGCGTGTCGACTTCTGTCCCTCGTTGTGGGGCGGCAAGGACTGGCCGTCCGCGGCCTACAGCCAGAAGACGCGCTTCGTCTACGTGCCGGCGAACGAGAATTTCTGCGGCGGCTTCACCGGGGAGAAGCTGCCGCTCGTTCCCGGCCAGCTCTGGCTCGGCACCAAGGCCGAGGACATCGGGCTCACGGTGCGGCCCGGTGCCGACCATTTCGGGGAGCTGCAGGCCTGGGATCCGGCGACAGGCAAGAAGGTGTGGTCGCACAATTTCCCGAAATCCCAGCTGTTCGGGTCGGTGACCGCGACGGCGGGCGATCTCGTTCTGGTCGGCGGCACCAACGACCGGATGTTCCGGGCGTTCCATGCCAAGACCGGTGAGCTGCTGTGGGAGCAGAAGACGAACTCGGGCATCATGGGCATGCCCGTCGCCTATGAGGCGGATGGCACGCAGTACATCGCCGTGCAATCCGGCTGGGGCGTCGATGCGCAGCGCATCCAGGATGCGCTCTCGAAAGGCGACATCGGTCTGGAGGACAACGTCCCGCAGGGCGGCGTCGTCTGGGTATTCGCAGTCAGGAAGTAGCGCCGGTTATCTGAAGGGCGGCGGCCTCGGCAGTCGCCATCTCAGAAAATGAAGACCGCGGCAGCGTTCCGGCGTGCCGATCCCTTGGCTTGCATGACGACAGAAGATCGCGCGTCAGCAGGCCGCGAACCAGCCGTCCGGAAACGGGATCAGCGGCCAGGCGCCCTGGTTGTCGTTGGCCGCCGTGGGGAAATGCAGAATTGAGAACAAGCGGGCCATGGAATCGGTCTCGGTCTCGGGCGCAATAGCGGTTCTCACAACGTCCATCAACAACTCGTATTCGGCTTCGCTCATCTCGCCCTCGCGCAAACTGCGAGCCACGATGGCGAAATTCCACTTTTTTCAAATTGAGCGGATCGTTCAAATTCTAACGATCGGGCACGACGGACCCAATTGGTTAGCGGTGCCCTTCGTTCCAAATATACCGCGGTCCGCTTTGTTCCAGTGTGAACGGGCTCACATCCCAAGGCTTCGCGTCGTCGGTGACCCGTCTGCCCGCGCGGCAGGTGATGCCGTGCAGCGATCACGATCCGGCCCGTAGCCGACCGGGAGCAAGAGATCCGCAACGCCTGCCGCGAGTCGCAGGCCGCTTCACTGGCAAAGGCCGAAGAGGCGACCCGCTCCAAACGTCCGGCTCGACGCAAGCGGCAGAATCGCTGGCGGTCAAACCGCGACGGCGAGAAGCTCGGTGTCCTGCACCAGAATGTCGCGCATCAGCTGCGACAGGTCTTTCGGCTTGAACGGCTTCGCCAAACGATGAAGGCCGACCATTCTGGGCGAGGGGCCGAGCAAATCAGGCGTCCCGCGTCCTGATTCCAGCACCATGCCCGACATCATCACGATGGGCATCGTGGGCCGGGCCGCCCGTGCAGCCCGGATGACCTCGTTGCCGTCCATGTCGGCCAAGTTGAGATCGATCAGAGCCGCGGCGAAATCATCGCGGGACACGGCATCCATGGCCAGCCGACCGTCGGTGACGGCAGTGACCGCGTAGCCCTCGCGAACCAGAAGGTGCTGGATGACACAGCAAACGCCGACTTCGTCATCAACGACCAGGATGTTCATCATGAGCCCTTCCTGACAGACGTGGATGAGGAGCGACGTGCCGCGCCTCGCTCAGAAGTCGTTGGCGCACCTCGATCGCACGATCGACCGCTTCGAGCAGATCGAGGATGTCGAACGGCTTCTGCAACGCTGCCGTCGCTCCGAGCTTGATTGCCATACCGAGGAAGTCTGGAGCACCCAGTTTCTTGTCGGTGAACGCGTAACCGGAGATCGCGATGAACGGGACCGTGGGATCGAGCTTGATGAGCTCGCGAATGGTTGCGATGCCGTCCATGCCCGGCATGAACATGTCGATCACGACGGCATCGAAGGACACGCTGCCGATCAATCGAATGCCGGTCGGACCGTCCGGCGCGAGAAACACGCAGAACCGCTTCTTCTTCAATAATGTTTCCAGCGCAGCGCGCGTGGCACAATCATCATCAATAATGAGGACAGTAGGCATGGGCCACCTCAGTATCAGCAGGACTGAAGGACGCTCACGCTACAAGGACAATAGGCTGAGGCTCGAAAATGGCAAAGTAGTTAACACTGAATTAGTTGTCGCGATTCGGCAACCAGGGGTTTTACGGAACTTCCTGTCCGGGGCCGCTGGCCGGCCTTCTGTTGTGCATCATGCGATGAAGATGGAACTATGATGTCCGGGGGTGATGGCTCCGGTTGTTTGAAGAATCTCAGTCCGGCTTGAGCAGGGCGACCGCGACCAGCCCCATTGCGATCAGCGCTGCACAGCAGAGTCGTCGCGGCGTTGCACGCTCCTTCAGGAACAGCACGCCGATCAGCGTCGCAAACAGGACGCTGCATTCGCGAAACGCGACCACATTGGCAATCGGATTGCGGCTCAAGGCCCAAAGGAATACCACGAACGACGTCAGCCCCAGGGTGCCTGCGATCAGCACCGGGATCCAGGCGTCTCGGATCTCCAACACCAGCGCAGGTCCTCGCAGCATCATCGCGACGAGAAAGAACACGACACTGTCGAGTACGATCATCCAGACCGTGAACGAAGCCCAGCCTTCGGTCTGCCGGGTGCCTGCCGCATCGACGACCGAATAGCCGGCGATCAGTGCGGCGGCGCTGACGGCGGCCCAGAACGCGCGGCGGTCGATCGGACCGTGGATTCGGTCGCTCGCCAGGCCGGTGATGCCGAGGACGATGACGGCAATTCCGATCAACTGCCCGCTCCGTGGCAGTTGCTGCAGACCCAGCGAGGCAAATAGCGTTGCGAACAGCGGAACGATGCCACGCGCGATCGGGTAGGCGCGTCCAAGCTCGGCCGAACGGTAGGCCATTGCGAGGCTCGCCTTGTAGCCCGCGTGCAAGACCAGCGAGGCCACGATGAGCGGCCAGGTAGCGAGTGCCGGAACGGGAACGAGAAACAGGAAGGGCAGGATCAGGGCGCTGCTGACCAGACCCATGCCAGCGAGGAGGGAGAGGCCGCTGCCGGTCTTGACGATGGCATGCCAGCTCGCGTGAAGCAGACCGGCCATCAGCATGAGAATTGCGGCGACAGGATCCAACGACTCGAGTCCGGTTCAGCTTTCGGGCCGCCAGCTCGCGGCAGCGAAGTAGGGGGTGGGGTCGTGCTGGAGCGCCTGCCGCGAGATGATCCGGCTCGATGGCGACACCGGGAGCTGGTCCCATTCCCCACGATCGACGAATCGAAGGCTCGCGATCTCCTCGCCATCGGGCGCAAGCGCGCCGCCTTCGATGACGGCCTCGAAGGCGATCACCGTGTAGTAGGTCAGATCACCGTTGGGATAGCGGATGAGGAACTCCGGGCCCCCGAACACCCCGAGCAGGCGAATCGGCCGGACCACGAGCCCGGTCTCCTCGAAGCATTCGCGGGTGGCCGCGTCGGCCGGGTGCTCATTCGGATCGATGGCGCCGCCGGGCAACGTCCAGAGGCCCGTCTCCGCGTCGCGCCCGAGCAGAATGCGGCCCTGGTTGTCGAACACGGAGATGGAAACCGCTGTGGTCGCCAAAAGATCATGGCCGATCTTGCTGCGGACGGCTCTCAGATGATCGGAAATCGGCATCGCTGGTCGTCACTTGCAAGAGATGCGCCCCGCTTGCCCGACGCTCCATGCGCGGTCAAGGCAAGACAGCGAAGATCGGCGCACGTTCGCGGCCAATCGGCGGATGTCCCGCGTCACAAGAAAGAGGGATTGGGAGGATATATAGAACCATTCGGCATGGCCAGAATGGCTCCCCGGGCTGGATTCGAACCAGCGACCATTCGATTAACAGTCGAATGCTCTACCGCTGAGCTACCGAGGAACAGGCGAAGCAATGTTCGCGAATGCGGCTGCGTATAACAAAGCCGTTTCGCCTTGCATAGAACGAAATCGCATCTTTGCGACGATTGCGGGCTCAGGAATAAAATACCGAAATTTCAGATGGTTAGATTGATTTTGAACGCTTGCTGGGCAGCGGTCGCCCACAGTTCGATGACAGGAAATTCACTTGGAAGGGAGCAAACCGGCCCCGATAGTTTGCTGGAACCGGCCAGTGCCCGCGGTCATGGAGTGTCGTAGATGCCAAACACCGTCGTCCCATTCGCTGAAGCAGTCTCCGCGCCCTCGTTGATTCCCGACCAGGTCGAGCGTCTCAGCGATGACGAATGTCTCACGCGGTTGGCCGACATGATGACGCGCGGTGATTCCGAACATATTGACGAGATCGCGCAGTTGCTCGGGCGACTGGCCGTGGTGATCGAGTAGCCGGCGGTCGGCTCACTCACAGGTGGCGTCCCAGCGGCTCCGTTGAAACCCGCATGTTGCCTTTTCCAGGGCCTTGTACCAAAAGATTGCGCAGATCGTCCGCGGTCCATCCGCTTTGCTTGCAGGTCTGCTCATGTCTTCATTCGCGACGGCGCGCCAGAAAATGGTCGATGGTCAGGTCCGGACCAACGACGTCACCGATCACCGCGTGCTGGATGCGTTGTTGACCGTGCCGCGGGAAGCCTACGTTCCCACAGATCGGCAGGCGCTGGCCTACCTCGACTTGGATCTCGACGTCTCCGAAACCGCCTCGGCCAAGCGGTATCTGATCAAGCCGATGCTGACGGGAAAACTGCTGCAGGCTGCCGAGATCAAGCCGACCGACAGCGTGCTGGTGGTTGGATGCGCGACGGGCTATCTCGCCGCGCTGGCCGCCCGACTGGCGGGCAGCGTGACGGCGACTGAGGTCGATTCTGCCATCGAAGGGCGCGCCAAGCAGCTGCTTGCCGCCGTCGATGGCTGCCCGGTTACGATTCGAGTCGCGCCGGCCGCGCAGGGTGATCCGGCGGACGGCCGCTTCGACGTGATTCTCCTCAATGGAGCGACCGAGGTCGCTGTGGACGGTCTTTGCCGTCAATTGAAGGAGGGCGGCCGCCTGGTCGGCGTCTTCGCCGCCGCGCGTCCCGCCCGCGCCATGATCTTTACGCGATCGCATGGTGATATCGGCAGCAGGGTTCTGTTCGATGCTGCGGCGCCGGTCATTTCCGGTCTCGAGCGGGTCCCCGAGTTCGTTTTTTAAGTCGTCCGACGAGGTCCTTAGCGACCCCTCTGAATTGCCGAGCCGCCCGTCGCGCAGCACGGCTTGGTGCGTCGTCTTCGCGGCCGCGGGCGGGCAAAATTCTGTTTTAAATCAGAAGTGTGGCCTGGATGCTGCACGTTGACAGTTTTCGATACGGGTTCCAGGCTTGGGTGGTTCCGTTGCGCTTGCATGGGGAATAAGGTGCGAGGTGCGCGGGAGTCTCTTCAACAGGTTACGGCCCGGCTCTGGCGTTCGAGCCGGTAACAAATGAATGGAACAGGGATGTTTGGGGTGAAGCTCGTCACCGCAGCGGCGGCTGTGGTCCTCGTGATGGCTTGTGCAGGCCCGACGCCTGCGCTGGCCGACACGATCGAGGCTGCGCTGGTGCGTGCCTATCAGAACAACCCGCAACTGAACGCGTCGCGGGCCCAGGCTCGTGCGGTCGACGAAGGCGTTCCGCAGGCACTCTCGGGGTATCGGCCGAAGGTCAGTCTGAATGCGACGGCGGGCATTCAGTATACGGATTTGCAAGCGGCACCCGCGACGCCGGCCGTGAACGGCGTGCAGAGGCCGCGAAGCGTCGGCCTGACGGTCAACCAGAATCTGTATAACGGTCAGCAGACGGCAAACGGCGTGCGCAAGGCTGAGGCGAACGTCTCGGCGCAACGCGAGGCTCTCCGCATTCTTGAGCAGCAGGTGCTGCTAGCGGCGGCCACGATCTATATGGACTATCTGCGCGATGCGGCGATCGTCGAGGTCCAGCGCAGCAACACGCGGGTGCTGGAGCAGACGCTCAAGCAGACCCGCGATCGGTTCAACGTCGGCGAGGTCACCCGCACCGACGTCGCGCAATCCGAGGCTCAGCTCGCCGCCGGCCGCACGCAGCAGCTCACAGCAGAGGCCCAACTAACGGCGACCCGCTCGAACTTCCGCCGAATCATCGGCAACGATCCCCAGAACTTGGCGCCGGGCTCTCCTGTCGACCGTTATTTGCCGGCAACCCTCCAGCAGTCGGTCGAAACGGCTCTGACGGAAAACCCGAACGTAACCTCGGCGATGTACGGCATCGACGTCCAGTATCTGCAGGTCAGGATCAACGAGGGTGCTCTGCTGCCGACCGTAAACGTCCAGGCTCAGGCGCAGCAGGGCTATGAGTCGAGCCTGCAATCCTATCGTGGGTTCAGCGCGTCGGCTGTCGCCTCGGTGAACGTCCCGATCTACAATGGAGGGGCGGAATACGCGCTGATCCGGCAGTCCAAGGAGTCGCTGGCGCAGCAGCGTCTGGTCCTGGAGCAGACCCGCGATCAGGCTCGCTCCGACGTGGTATCTGCCTGGGGCAAGCTGCTCGCGGGCAAGGCACAGGTGCAGTCGGCACAGGCCCAGGTCTCAGCCTCCGAGATCGCCCTCAATGGTGTCCGCGAAGAGGCCAAGGCCGGGCAGCGCACCACCCTCGACGTGCTCAACGCTCAGCAGGCGCTGGTCAACGCGCGGAATTCGCTGGTGAACGCCCAGCATGACCGCGTGGTGGCATCCTATACGGTGCTTCAGACCGTGGGGCGGCTGTCACCGCAGGTGCTGAACCTGCCGACGACCACCTACGATCCCAGCGTGCACTACCAGCAGGTCCGGGATAACTGGGCGGGTGTACGGACGCCGGATGGTCGTTAGTACATTCTTAATATCGACCCTGATCCCTCGGTCCTTGGCCGGGGGATTTTTTTGTGGCACATGCTGTGGTTGTGACGAATGGGCGACGCTTGACGGGCGACCTCCGTGCTCCACCGGGTTCGCGGCCAGCGTTGCTTGCATTCATTTGTTGCCATGACATAGCCTCAAAATGGCCGCCGAACGATTCGGACTGCGTCGGAAGTTCTTCCAAGAATAGACTCCGACATGGGCAGTATCGTTCTGTTGTTTTGCATCGATCAGGCCTTGTCCGGAGACAAGTTGGCATGTCCGTTGAGAAGTCCAAGCCACTTGGGGCCGGCGCCCGGGACTTTTGCGCTGAGCCGGTTCGTACGGCAGCGTTGCTGATTTGGAGTCGGAAATGACGCAGCCTGCGAAGGTCCAAGAACCCTCCATGGAGGAGATTCTGGCGTCGATCCGGCGTATCATTGCCGACGACGAGGGTAAGCCGCCGGCGGCAGACAAGGCCGCCGCGCCGGAGCCGGTCAAGGCCGAGAAGCCGGCGGCCCCGGCTGCGAAGCCGGTAATGAACGACATCCCACCTTCGAAGATCGCTGCTGCGGCTCCCGCCAAGCCCGCACCTCCGCCTCCCGCACCGCCGGCGGCGTCCGCAAGCAACAACCAGGATGACATTGACGCATTGCTGGCGGGTTTGGATGAAACGACTCCGGTCGCAGAGGTTCGGCCGGTAGCACCCGAGCCCGAACCTGAAGTACTCGAGTTGACCGACGACATGGCAGTGGCCCCACCGACTCCCGCTCCAGCGCCAGCCCCCGCCGCGGCATCCTTCCGAAAGGTGGATCCGCGGGACGATATCGAGTTCATCGAGGCCGGGCGGCTCAATCAGAAGGCTGCCAGCTTCGAGTCCGCGTTCGAGCAAGTCACACCGAAGCAGCCGATCCTGGCCCCATCGACGGTGAACGCCGTCGAATCGGCGTTCAACGCGCTGGCCAATACGGTGCTGAGCAACAACGCCCGGACGCTCGAGGACCTCGTCAAGGAGATGCTGCGTCCGATGCTGAAATCGTGGCTGGATGACAATCTTCCGGCCCTGGTGGAGCGCATCGTCAAGGCCGAGATCGAGCGCGTCTCGCGCGGCCGCTGACGCCAGGACGGCACGATCTCGTGTTCCGTTCTGGAGTGAGCCGCGGCGGGCGGTAGACGCTATCCGTCAATGTTCGCCGCTGCTGTTGACTTGGCGCGCCGCGGCGGCTTTCTAGCCCTGTCAAGCTGATCCCTGCCGGACGGATCGAGAGGGCTCTTCCAGGAGCGCGGTCCGCGGTCGGACATCAGTCCGAAAACAGCCCAAGCACCAACAGCTTGCGCGAGCTTTTTCAGGTCGTGTCACAAAAGGCCCGGACGAGTTCCGCGACATCCCGAATTGGACAGCCGGCCCCGCGCCGCTGGAAATGCCATGATCGATAAGAATTATCAGCCCACCGATCTCGAAGGTCGCATGTCCCTGGTCTGGGAGGATGCCCGCGCGTTCTCCGCCGGTCGCCCCGATCGGCGCAATGCGGATCCCTTCACCATCGTGATCCCGCCGCCGAACGTGACCGGCTCGCTGCACATGGGGCACGCGCTCAACAATACGCTGCAGGACATCCTGTGCCGGTTCGAGCGTATGCGCGGCCGCGACGTGCTGTGGCAGCCGGGCACCGACCACGCGGGGATCGCCACCCAGATGGTGGTCGAGCGTCAGCTGATGGAGCGCCAGCAACCCGGCCGCCGCGAGATGGGCCGCGAAAAGTTCCTCGCGCGCGTCTGGCAGTGGAAGGACGAGAGCGGCGGCACCATCATCAACCAGCTTAAGCGCCTCGGCGCCTCCTGCGACTGGGGCCGCGAGCGCTTCACCATGGACGAGGGTCTGTCCAAGGCCGTCGTGAAGGTGTTCGTCGAGTTGCACCGTGCCGGCCTGATCTACAAGGACAAGCGGCTGGTCAACTGGGACCCGAAGCTGCTGACGGCGATCTCGGACCTCGAGGTCCAGCAGATCGAGGTCAAGGGCAACCTCTGGTACCTGCGCTATCCGATCGAGGGGACGACGTTCAGCCCCGAGGATCCGACCAGCTTCATCGTCGTCGCCACCACGCGTCCCGAGACCATGCTTGGCGACAGCGCGGTCGCGGTACATCCGGACGACGAGCGCTATCAGCACCTCGTCGGCAAGCGCGTGATCCTGCCGCTGGTCGGGCGTGAGATCCCGATCGTTGCCGACACCTATTCCGATCCGGAGAAGGGCACCGGCGCGGTCAAGATCACGCCGGCGCACGACTTCAACGACTTCGAGGTTGGCCGCCGCCACGGCCTGCCGCAGATCAGCATCCTCGATCGCGAAGGCTGCATCGCGCTGGTCGACAACGAGGACTATCTGCGCGGCCTTCCCGAGGGCTCCGAGGAGTTCGCCAGGGAGTTCCACGGCATCGAGCGCTTTGCTGCGCGCAAGAAGATCCTGGAGCGGCTGGAGTCCTTCGGCTTCCTCGAGCGCGTTGAGCCGAACACGCACATGGTGCCGCATGGCGACCGCTCCGGTGTCGTCATCGAGCCGTATCTCACGGACCAGTGGTACGTCGACGCCAAGACCCTGGCGCAGCCGGCGATCGCGGCCGTCAGGTCGGGCGCGACGACGTTCGTGCCGCGCAACTGGGAGAAGACCTATTTCGACTGGATGGAGAACATCCAGCCCTGGTGCATCTCCCGCCAGCTGTGGTGGGGTCACCAGATTCCCGCGTGGTACGGCCCTGACGGCAAGGTGTTCGTCGCCGAGACCGAGGAGGAGGCCGTCGGTCACGCGATCGGCTACTACGTCGAGCAGGAGGTCATCACGGCGGAGCAGGGCCGCGAGATGGCGCTCGACCGCAACAAGCGCGAAGGCTTCATCACGCGTGACGAGGACGTGCTCGACACCTGGTTCTCCTCGGCGCTGTGGCCGTTCTCGACGCTCGGCTGGCCGGACGCCACGCCCGAGGTGAAGCGCTACTATCCGACCAACGTGCTGGTCACCGGCTTCGACATCATCTTCTTCTGGGTCGCCCGCATGATGATGATGGGCCTGCACTTCATGAAGGAAGTGCCGTTCTCGACGGTCTACATCCATGCGCTCGTCCGCGACGAGAAGGGCGCCAAGATGTCGAAGTCGAAAGGCAACGTCATCGATCCCCTGGCGCTGATCGACGAGCACGGCGCCGATGCGCTGCGCTTCACCTTGGCCGCGATGGCGGCGCAGGGCCGCGACATCAAGCTGTCGACCCAGCGCGTCGACGGCTACCGCAAGTTCGCCAACAAGCTTTGGAACGCCAGCCGCTTCGCCGAGATGAACGGTTGCACCGTGCCGGACGGCTTCGATCCGGGCTCCGCCAAGGAGACGCTGAACCGCTGGATCGCCCATGAGGCGGCCGCTGCCACGCGCGAGGTCACCGAGGCGCTGGAGGCGTATCGCTTCAACGACGCGGCCAATGCGATCTACCGCTTCGTCTGGGACGTCTATTGCGACTGGTATGTCGAGCTCTCCAAGCCGACCCTGCTCGGCGAGGACGGCCCCGCCAAGGCCGAGACCCGCGCGATGGTGGCCTGGGCGCGCGACGAGATCCTCAAGCTCCTGCATCCCTTCATGCCTTTCATCACCGAGGCGCTGTGGGAGTCGACCGCCAAGCGCGACGGTCTGCTGACCCTGTCACCCTGGCCGCACCGCACCGACAGGCCGACGGTCGCCGAGATCGCCGCGCTGTCGGCCGCCAGCTTCGGCGACCCCCTGGTGCCGCCGCTGCTGGTCTCGTTCGACGCCGCCAGCTTCAAGGACGAGGCGGCCGAGGCCGAGATCGGCTGGGTGGTCGATCTCGTCACGTCCATCCGCTCGGTCCGCGCCGAGATGAACATCCCGCCGGCGACTCTGATGCCGCTCGCGCTCGTCGGTGCCTCCGCCGAGACGAGGGAGCGCGCACCGCGCTGGAGCGAGGTCATCAAGCGCCTTGCGCGTCTCTCCGACATCTCCTTCGCCGATACGGCGCCCGAAGGCTCCGCCCAGCTCGTCGTGCGCGGCGAGGTCGCCGCGCTGCCGCTCAAGGGCGTCGTCGATCTCGCCGCCGAGCGCACCCGCCTTGGAAAGGAAATCGCCAAGGCCGAGGCCGATATCGAGCGCGTCGACAAGAAGCTCGGCAACGAGAAGTTCGTCGCCAACGCGCCCGAGGAACTGGTCGAGGAGGAGAAGGAAAAGCGCGAGGCGGCATTGGCGCGCAAGGCCAAGTTCCAGGAGGCGTTGTCGCGGCTGCAGGGCGCGTGACGTCGTTCTCCCTCCTCCGTCATTCCGGGGCGATGCGAAGCATCGAAGCCGGAATCTCGAGATTCCGGGTCTGGTCCTTCGGACCATCCCGGAACGACTGCGATGGGCTTAGCGCGCGAACGGCTTGCTCAAAAACCGCGAGCCCTTGAGCCCGAACCGCCACGGCAGCTCGACCGCCTTGGTGATGCCGATGCGGACGCCGGTGACGACCTCTACATCCTCAGGTCGGGCGAACAGCTCGATCGGTGCAGCATCCAGCGGCAGGCCGTTGTGCGCGATCGTGATCCCCATCGCCTCGGTCAGCTTGCCCGGCCCCGAGCATAGTGCCCTGACATCCTCCAGCCCGCGCCGCCGCCGCATCTCGTCGATCCCGAAGGTCGGCTCGATCGCCCGGATCAGGACCGCGCTCGCCGAGCCCTCCACCTCGCAGACGAAGTTCATGCACCAGTGGATGCCGTAGGAGCGGTAGACGTAGGCGAAACCGGGCGGACCGAACATCACCTGGTTGCGCGGCGTCGGGCCCCGGAACGAATGCGCCGCGGGGTCGGTGTGGTGATAGGCCTCGACCTCGACGATGGTCCCGCCGACGCCGTCGACCAGAAAGGTCGCCCCGATCAGCTCCGGCGCCACCGCGAGCACCTCGCGGGCGAAGAACGCCCGCGTCAGCCGCTTGGCCGTAGCATTGCGCCGGGGCCGTGAAACCCCGGGGGCTTTTGCCGGTTTTTGCGCCATTCTCAAGGAAATCCGCCGTGCTGAGCGCTGTTCCGCGCTGCCCATATCTGCCATGCCCTGGTATCCTCGGCCAGCCGGTTGCGGCGCGCCGCGGCACGGAATAGCTAGGGCGCAACAGAGGTTTGTGCGAATCCCATGGTCACCATCGTCGACATCAACGCGAACACGCCGCTGCGCCCCCGCCACCCCGAGAAGGCGAACCGGCCGGACTCGATCTCGCCGGCGAAGCCTGCCTGGATCCGCGTCAAGGCGCCGACCACCCGCGGCTACGCCGACACCCGCAACATCGTGCGCGAGAACGGCCTCGTCACCGTATGCGAGGAGGCCGGCTGCCCGAATATCGGCGAGTGCTGGGACAAGAAGCACGCCACCTTCATGATCATGGGCGACACCTGCACGCGGGCCTGCGCCTTCTGCAACGTCAAGACCGGCCTGCCCGAGGCGCTCGACGCCGGCGAGCCGGAGCACGTCGCGGAGGCGACCTTCAAGCTCGGCCTCGCCCATGTCGTCGTCACCTCGGTCGACCGCGACGATCTCGCCGACGGCGGAGCCGGCCATATCGCCGCGACCATCCGCGCCATCCGCGCGAAATGTCCGACCACCACGATCGAGGTGCTGACGCCCGACTTCCTGCGCAAGGACGGCGCGCTGGAGCAGGTCGTCGCCGCCAAGCCCGACGTCTTCAACCACAATCTCGAGACCGTGCCATCGCGCTACCTCTCGGTTCGGCCCGGCGCGCGCTACTTCCACTCGATCCGGCTGCTGCAGCGGGTCAAGGAGATCGATCCCACCATCTTCACCAAGTCCGGCATCATGGTCGGCCTCGGCGAGGAGCGCCACGAGGTGCTGCAGGTGATGGACGACCTCCGCTCGGCCGAGGTCGATTTCCTCACCATCGGCCAGTATCTGCAGCCGACCAAGAAGCATCACGCCGTGATGCGCTTCGTCACGCCGGAGGAGTTCTCCGGCTATGAGACCGTCGCCTACACCAAGGGTTTCCTGATGGTGTCGGCGAGCCCGCTCACGCGCTCCTCGCACCACGCCGGCGAGGATTTCGCCAAGCTGAAGGCCGCGCGCGAAGCCATGGCGCGCTGATCGAGACGAGATGCCGAGATTTTCCAACAAGCGGCGCGTGCCGCACACGGCCGAGCAGATGTTCGACCTCGTCGCCGATGTCGAGCGCTATCCGGAGTTCGTGCCGCTGTGCGAGAAGCTGGTGGTGCGCCAGCGCAGCCAGAAGCCTGACGGCACCGAGGTCGTCGTCGCCGACATGACGGTGTCGTTCAAGCTCGTGAAGGAGACCTTCACCAGCCGGGTGACGCTGGATCGGGCCAAGCGCAACATCCTGGTCGAGTATGTCAGCGGGCCGTTCTCCAGCCTGGAAAACCGCTGGAGCTTCGAGCCGCGCGAGCAGGGCGCCTGCGAGGTAACGTTCTTCATCGCCTATGAGTTCAAGAGCCGCATGCTGGCGATGCTGATGGGCTCGATGTTCGACACCGTCTTCGCGCGCATGTCGGCGGCGTTCGAAAAGCGCGCCGATGCGATCTACGGCCGCAAGCCCGCGGTGTCGTCGACGTAAGTCTTTCTCCATGTCTTCCAGTGGTAGACGATAGAGGGCGCCTCACCCTCCGTCGTCATCCCCGCGAAAGCGGGGATCCATAACCACAGGACTGCTTGTGGCGGCAGGCAGGTAACTCCGAGCTCGTCTAACCACATCTGCTGCGGCGTATGGATCCCGGGTCGGCGCCTCCGCGGCGCGTTGCGCCGCTGCGGCTTGCCCGGGATGACAGCGGAGGGTGAGGCTGGCGGCCTGCCAACTCACAGCAAGTTGCACCCACGAAGCCGTGGCCAGCGCAACTTGGCTTCAAAATCCTATCCACGTCTTCAAACAGCTGCTCCGCGACATCTTCGCGGAGCCGTGCAATCGCGGACACGTCGAGCCGCGACCGAAACCTACGCCGCCTGCACGGCGGTCAAAAAGTCCTTCACCTTGCCGCGCAGCTCGTCGGCGTGCTTGGCGAGCTGGCCGGCTGCGCCCAGCATTTGCCGGGCGGCGCCGCCGGCCGATTCCACCGTCTGGCTGACCGAGCCGATGTTGGTGGCGACCTCGCGGGTGCCGCTGGCGGCCTGGCTGACCGAGCGGGCGATCTCCTGCGTCGCGTGGCCCTGCTGATCGACCGCGGTCGCAATGGTCTTGGCGATCTCGCTGATCTGGCCGATGGTGCCGCCGATGCCCTGGATCGCAGCCACCGTATCGCTGGTGGCGCGCTGCATCGCGCTGATGTGCGCGCTGATCTCGTCGGTCGCCTTGGCGGTCTGGCTCGACAGGCTCTTCACCTCCGAGGCCACGACGGCGAAGCCGCGGCCGGCATCGCCGGCGCGTGCCGCCTCGATGGTCGCGTTCAGCGCCAGCAGGTTGGTCTGGCTCGCGATCGCGTTGATCATGTCGGTGACCGCGCCGATCTTGGCCGCCGCGTCCGCCAGGCTGTTGACGAGGTCGTTGGTGCGCGAGGACGCCTCGACCGCCTCGGCGGCGATGGTCGAGGAGGTCGCGACCTGGCGGTTGATCTCGCTGACCGAGGTCGACAGCTCCTCGGTGGCGCCGGCCACCGACTGCACGTTGGAGGAGGCGGAGTTCGACGCCGACGCCACCAGCGCCACGCGTTGCGCGGCCTGATCCGCGGTCGTCGTCAGCGAGGCCGCCGTGGTCTCGACCTCGCGCGAGGCGCCGGAGATCGCATTGGCGATGGCGCCGACCGAGGTCTCGAAATCCTTGGCGATCCGGTCGAGCGCGCGCTTCTTCTCCTCGCGTGCGGCGACAAGGTCGGAGAGATCGCGGCGGAAGCTCATGACGTAGGTCTGGCCCTCGACCTGGGTCGGCACCAGCGTGATCTGGACCAGCGCCGGGCTGCCGTCGGCGCGCTTGGTGGTCCACTCGAACGTCGCGTGGCCTTCGCGCCTGGCCTTGGCATCCATCTCGCGCACCACGTCGGCGGAGCGCTTGCCATCGGGCTGGAACTCCGGCGCCATGGTCGCCGGCGAACGCGACAGCAGGTCCTGCTTGCTGCGGAAGCCGCCGAATCGGACCGCGGTCTCGTTGCAGGCGATGATCTTGCCGTCGGACATCACCAGGATGGCGTCGCGATGACGTTCGAACAGCTCCGTCATCAGGAGGTTATGCGTGCGATCAGCCGACTTGCCGGAGAAGAAAGCCATGGGGTCCCGAATCCACTGTCAGAGAAGAATGCGCGAGACGTAGCAGGACAAAATTAACCAAAACCTTTAGGCCAGGGCGGCGCGTACGATAATCGTGGGCGATCTGGATGATGGGGGACGGCATCGAGCGGACAGGCAGCCGCATCCTCCGCGGCGCCATCACGCCCGGGCTGTGCATCTCGATCGGCCCTCTCAGATCACGAGGGCGCAGGGAATGCCGGGAGCTCGCCGCCCCCACGGCCCGCCTGCGGAAAAAAATGCAGGCGGCAGGTACCACAGGTGCAGCCGAGACATCCCGGCATTCCCCGCGCGACGGTCTTCACGCTTATACGCAGTCTCCCCGGGGACCGGCTGTTTTGCCCCCGTGACCGGCGGATCATCATCTCCACCGGCGTGACACCAGCTTCGGGGTGTCAGGACGCTGCGACTTCACGTCCGCCAAGAGCCGTTCGTCCGCACGTCCAAGACGCGCTGCGGCCCCTCGGCGGCCATCGCCTTCCCACCTCGCGTGTCGTGACGATCGCGATACGCCCCTCGTGTCGAGGCGGGATGAGGGGAGGGAAACACGAGTTCTGGAAAATAGAAACGAGAATATTTTCGTCGGTAGGACTGGACAGTGAGTCGGACATTGAACGGATTGAGGAAATCAGTGTCTTGGCGCACGCCCTCGCGATGCGCTTTGATCGCAGCAAGACACCGGAAACGGGCTCTCCGCTATTGCGCACGCCAGCTGATTTGCCCGACGGGTCGGCTAGGATGATGCTCGACGTGGTGCCCAATGATTGGAACAATGCCGATAGTGACCAACGACGAACCATCGGTCTGACCCTGCGTCAGCCAGAGAAGAAAGCAAGCAATGTCACTCTCTCATCTCTACGACGAAGCGCTCGTCTATGCGACAAGGCTGCACCGGACCCAATTGAGAAAGGGCAGCAACGTACCCTACATCGCGCATCTGCTGAGCGTCTCCAGCCGCGTGCTGTCGGCGGGCGGCAGCGAGGTGCAGGCCATCGCGGGCCTGTTGCATGACGCCGCCGAGGACCAGGGCGGGCAGGCCACGCTGGATGAGATCCGCCGGCGTTTTGGCGATGGCGTCGCCGGGATCGTCGCGGACTGCACGGATTCCTGGGTCGATCCGAAACCCGAATGGCGCCCGCGGAAGGAAGCCTATCTCGCCCGGCTGCCGCTCAAGCCGGTGTCATCGCTGCTGGTCTCGCTCGCTGACAAGGTTGACAACGCGGAAGCGATCGCGAGCGACCTTGATGAGGTCGGCGACGTCGTGTGGCAACGCTTCACCGGTGGAAGGGATGGCACGATCTGGTATTACCGCACGCTGAGCCGGATTTTCGATGAGGCTCTGCCTGGACCGTTGGCGCGGCAACTTGCGCGGACCGTCGGTGCTTTTCCGTCCTGAGCAAATTTGGGGGAGGCCGCTCGGCCTCGCATCCATTCGATGGATGACAACCTCAGATGGATCGGCTATAGAGCCGGCCATGATCACCGCCGCCCCCCATCGTTTTGGTCGCATCACGCACCGTAGCTCGCTGGCGGCGGGAGGATCGCGCTCAATCTGACGATTTGCAGCATTTGATCCGAACAGCCGCCAGGGACCTGGCGGCTTTTTTGTTGCCGGCAGGTTCTTCATTTGAAGGGGAGCCCGCCATGCCGAGCACGACCGACGATCCGAGGGTCATCGCCATCGAGGAGCGTATGCTCCGCGGCGCCTCGCGATCGCCGGGGCTCTGCGCGCTCGGTCGTGATCCCTTGTCGCGCCATCCCATCTCGCCCAGGCCGGGCGCCAAGATCTACTACTTGGCGCCACCGGCTCCCCATCAAAGCTGCGCCGACCTCAAGCCCGCGTCATGGTTGCGGCTCTGGTGGGAGCGCTGGCGCGAGCGCCGCCGCTTCGCCCGGGAGTTGCCGCGGATCGCCGACGAGGTGCTGCAGGACTACGGCCTGACACGCGACGAGGCGCGGCGGCTGTGCCGGCGCCCGTTCTGGCGCGCTTGAGAGCGACGCGGCGGAACGCAGGTTCTGCCACGGATCCTACTTGCCCAGCTTCTCGGAGAAGAACCTGACGACCTGGGCGTCAAACTCTCGGTGAAACGCCGCGCGGTCGAAATCCGCAGGCGTATCAGCACAGATGCGCGGGACGGCGGCCGCGAGCTCCGCGGAGCACGGCGCGAGGAAAGCAAAATGCGCGGCGGGCACGGTGTGGACCTCGGGCGTGCCGGGAAGGCTCGCGGTTACGCGGGCGGTCCCTTCCGGATCGACCCCGTTGCCGCCGAGCTCCGAGCGCCAGACCTGGAGGGGAATCTTGATGCTCGCGAGATTTGCTCGCGTGAATCCGACCGTGTGGGCGGCGTCGGCCAGCACGGCCGCCTTGATCCTCTCGTCGTGCGGCCAGCTTCTGGGAAACTCGCCATTGCGGACCTGCTCGCAGAACGGGTTCTGTTGCGTGCAGTAGTGCGCCACCCTTTGAAAGTCCGGGTCGACGCCGGCGAGAACGGTTCCGGTGTAGCCACCGCGCGAAAAGCCGAAGAAGCCGATCCGGTCCGGATCAATCGCGGCTCTGCTTGTCCAATCGTTCAACATGAAATCGATCAGATGCATGATGTCCTGCGGCCGTGAGAGCCAGACCGACAGGCTGTCGCGCTGCGCCAGGTCACCGACACTGTCGCCGGGATGGTTGATCGCCGCGACGATGAATCCCGCGTCCGCCAGCGCTTCCGCAACATCGTGGTTTCCACCGATCCAGCCGCCGCGACCGTGGGACATGACGACCAATGGCAGCTTCGTGCCATTGATTGGACAATTCTTTACCCCGGGCAGTGTCTCCAGCCCTGGGATCGCGAGGCTTCCAACCGGCACGCTACCGGCGTCTGCGGCGCAAGGCGTCCAGATCATGCCGTGGAATCCGTGATCGACCTCCAAGAGCTGCAAGCCAGCGGCTTGGGCGGAGGAGGTCAGGAGTAGGAGGACGAACGAGAGGGCAGCGAATGTGCGGTCTAGCAATATGATCTCCTCCTGACATGTAGCTCGGCGCGCTCTCGCGAGGGTTGCGTCGATCAAGTTCGCGGTGCGCGATGGTCTAGCGAGCTTGTCATGCTGTCAGGAGCGCTTCGCGTCCGTCGTCGCGATGTCCTTGACGGTTCAACGCCAGCCCAAGCTTGATTCATGACAACATTGTTAAATCACGCTTTCGAGATCGTGCGGCAACTCTCCGTTTATCATCATTGCGAGGCGCACTTTCGATGCTCAATTGATCGTGCCTTCAGCGTAACCGATCAGGAGGAATTCAAAATCGGCACATTGCAGAGATAGCAACTGCGATTCGTCATCGACCACCTCGAAGCGCATTCTCTCCCGGTGCCAATGACCGATGTCCCTGACGTCCAGACGGAAACCGTCCATGCGGTCCAGGTGTCCGATCCTGACCTCGACCGCGCCGATGATGCGCAATTCCAGCCGCGGTTCGGTTCGCGATCGATCCGTCAGGAGCACCAGCTCGACGATGCAGGTCGGTAGAACTGGATCGCGTCGCTGCGCTCGCGATGACGATGCGGCGAGAGCCGCGCGCGTCACTTCCAACTACGTCCGGGGCCGCCTCGGCCGCTTGACCGGATGCAGCCGCGGGGTGCGGGCCACGCGCGGACGTAGTCGCGTCGCCGCCGCGCGTTTCGGCTTGGCAGCGACCTGTGGCCGCGCCAGCTCCATCAGCAGGCGCAGGGCTTCCAGCACCGAGCGGGTGCGCACGGTGCTGCGGCCGATGGCGCCGAAGCGGTGTTCGCGGTGGGTGATGCGGCCGTCGCGGGCGGCGACGGCGAAATGGACCAGGCCGACCGGCTTGCCGGGGGTGGCGCCGCCGGGGCCGGCGATGCCGGTGATGGCGACGGCGAGGTCGACGTCGGCGCGTTCCAGCGCGCCGACCGCCATCTGGATCGCGGTCTCCTTGGAGACGGCGCCGAAGGTCTGCAGCGTCGAAGCCTCGACGCCGAGCATCGCGCGCTTGGCCTCGTTCGAGTAGGTGACGAAGCCGCGGTCGATGACATCGGAGGAGCCGGGGATGTCGGTCAGGGCCGCGGCGACCAGGCCGCCGGTGCAGGACTCGGCGGTCGCGATCATCAGCTTGCGCGACCGGCAGAGGTCGAGCAGCGAGCGGGCCAGCGCGCTGGTAGAGCCGATTTGACGTTCGCTGGCCATGGCTGCGTTGTCCTCATCCGACCGTCAGATCGAAAGCTCCATGAACGGTGACAGGGTGGTGCGCCTCTAGGCGCTCCACGGCAGACGGATCGTCGCGCTCGCCGTCGCTGCGATGCCTTCCTCGCGGCCGGTGAAGCCGAGCCGCTCGCTGGTGGTGGCCTTCACCGCGATGCGCGAGATGTCGACGCCGGTGATCTCGGCGATGCGGGCGCGCATCTGGTCGCGCAGGGGGCCGATCTTCGGGCGCTCGCAGATCATCGTGACCTCGAGATTGGCGACGCGGCCGCCGCGGGCGGTCACGCGCTCGATGGCGTATTTCAAGAACTGGTCGGATGCGGCGCCTTTCCACTTCATGTCGGAGGGCGGGAAGTGCGAGCCGATGTCGCCATCGGCCAGGGCGCCCAAAATTGCATCAACCAGAGCGTGCAGACCGACGTCACCGTCGGAGTGGGCAAGGAACCCCTTGCTATGCGGCACACGCAGGCCGCACAGCCAGACATGGTCGCCTTCGCCGAAGGCGTGGACGTCGTAGCCGGTGCCGGTCCGGATGTCGCCGAGCTGCGCGGCAAGGCGCGCTTCCTCGCGCACGAAATCTTCCGGTGTGGTGAGCTTCATGTTGGAAACATCGCCCTCAAAGGTCGCGACGGTCAATCCCGCCCATTCGGCGATCGCCGCATCATCTGTGAACTCGGTGAGGCCGTCGCGCGCGGCGCGGCGGTGTGCCTCCAGGATCGTGTCGAACTTGAAGGTCTGCGGCGTCTGGGCGATGCGCAGCTTCGCGCGCTCCGGTGTCGCGGTGATGTCGCCGCCCGTGCCGACTTCCTTGATGGTGTCGGTGACCGGCACCACGGGAATCGCCGCACCGGTCTTGCCGGCCGCTCGAATCGCGCGCGAGATCACGGCGGGCGTGACGAACGGACGCGCGGCATCGTGGATCAGCACGATGTCGGGCTTGTGCAGCGCCAGCGCTTCCAGGCCCGCGAGCACCGAGGCCTGTCGCGTCGCACCGCCATGCGCTGGGGCCTCGTGGCGCAGGCCGAAGACGGCTGTGTTGAAGATGTCGATGTCGTCGGGGTTCACCACCGGCTGGACCACCGCCACCTCGGGGTGATCGGCGAAGGCGGCGAGCGCGCGATGGATGACCGTGCGGCCGCCGATCATGCGATATTGCTTCGGACCGCCGGCGCCGGCGCGCAGGCCACGTCCGGCCGCGACGAGAATGGCTGCAGTCCGCTGAGAAGTCGTCATGGGAACAGGGTATCGATGCTGATGAGGATGATGGGGTTCGCGGCTTCTTACATCTGCAGAAGATGTTAAGCGAGCAGGATCACACGTCGCATGAACGGCACCTGCGATCGCGACACAAGCGCCGGGATCCGCTGGCGCGTTGAGGGGGGGCGATCGCACCTGCCGCCTGCGAGCACCTTGCCGAGCCATGCAAAAATCCGGCGGCTCACGGGTTTACCATGACTGCCGAACAAGCATATTTTGCTGCGCTGCACTTGAAATGCCGATCGTCTTGGCTAAAGTGTAGGCATGACGCTTGACTGCACAAGATTTGTGCTTGAGAGTGCAGCGCAGACGCGATGATGCGTCCAAAGAGCTTTAAGAGTCGTTCGTGACCGGTCCGGCCAATACACAAGCCAAAGCCTTGAAGATAGGCGACGTTTCGCTCGCCAACCGGGCCATTCTCGCGCCGATGTCGGGGATCACCGACGCGCCGTTCCGCCGACTCGCGGCCGAGCTCGGCGCCGGGCTGGTGGTGTCCGAGATGACTGCGAGCGACGATCTCGTGCGCGGGCGGTGGATATCCCGGTTGCGCTGCGAGGCGAGCGGCGTCGGGCCGCATGTGGTGCAGCTCGCCGGCTGCGAGGCGCATTGGATGGCCGAGGGCGCGAAGGTCGCCGAGGATGGCGGCGCCGAGATCATCGACATCAACATGGGCTGCCCGGCGCGGCACGTGACCGGCGGCCAGTCCGGCTCGGCCCTGATGCGCGATCTCGATCATGCGCTGACCTTGATCGAGGCGACGGTCGAGGCAGTCGATGTGCCCGTGACCCTGAAGATGCGGCTCGGCTGGGACGAGCGCAGCCTGAATGCGCCGGAGCTGGCGCGCCGCGCGCAGGCCGCGGGCGTGCAGTTGATCACCGTGCACGGCCGTACGCGGCAGCAGTTCTACAAGGGCGAAGCCGACTGGAGCGCGGTGCGCGCCGTGAAGGACGCCGTCGATCTGCCGGTCGTCGTCAACGGCGACATCACCAGCTATGAGGACGCGCGCGAGGCGCTCGACGCCTCCGGCGCCGATGCCGTGATGATCGGGCGCGGCGCGCAAGGCCAGCCCTGGCTGCCCGGCCAGATCGGCCGCCGACTCGAGGGCGGTGCGGAAGAGGGCGCGCCGGAGCTGGCGCAGCAGCTCGGTCTTCTCACCGCGCTCTATGACGAGATCTGCCGTCACTATGGCGCGCGTGTCGGCCTGCGCCACGCCCGCAAGCATCTCAGTTGGGGGCTCGACGTCGCCGCCCAGCACGCGCAAGCGCCGGCCGAAAAACTGAAGGCCTGGCGCGACCGTATCCTGACGTCCGAGCAGCCGTCCTTGGTGCATCGGGCGCTGCGTGAGGCCTTCGACGATTTTGCCTGGAGTGCAGCCGCATGAGCTCAGCCGCAGAACAGCGCAAGCGACTTCCATCGGATGGCGACGCCATCCTCAACGCCCTGCCGAATCCGGTCCTCGTCATCGGCCCGGACGGTATGATCATGGACGCCAACATGGCGGCGGAATCGTTCTTCGATTCCTCCACCCAGTTTCTGCAGCGGCAGTCGCTGAAGAAGCTGGTGCCGTTCGGCTCTCCGTTGCTGGCGCTGATCGATCAGGTCCGCACCACCAGCGCGCCGGTCAACGAGTACAAGGTCGATCTTGGCACGCCGCGCACCGGCGCCGATCGGCTCGTCGACCTGCACGTCGCGCCGCTGCCGGAGCGGCCTGGCCATATCGTGGTGATGCTGCAGGAGCGCACCATCGCCGACAAGATGGACCGCCAGCTCACCCATCGCAGCGCCGCGCGCTCGGTGATCGCACTGGCCGCGATGCTCGCGCACGAGATCAAGAACCCGCTGTCGGGCATCCGCGGCGCCGCGCAGCTCCTGGAGCAGCAGGCCTCCTCCGAGGACCGCATGCTGACCCGGCTGATCTGCGACGAGGCCGACCGCATCGTCACTTTGGTCGACCGCATGGAGGTGTTCGGCGACGACCGCCCGGTGGCGCGCGGGCCCGTGAACATCCATTCCGTGCTCGATCACGTGAAGCGGCTGGCGCAGTCCGGCTTTGCCCGCAACATCCGCTTCGTCGAGGACTACGATCCGTCGCTGCCGCCGGTGCTCGCCAACCAGGATCAACTGATCCAGGTGTTCCTGAACCTGGTCAAGAATGCCGCGGAAGCGGTCGTCGATCTCGGCTCCGATGCGGAGATCCAGCTCACCACGGCGTTCCGCCCGGGCGTGCGCCTGTCGGTGCCCGGCAAGAAATCGCGGGTGTCGCTGCCGCTGGAGTTCTGCGTCAGGGACAACGGCCCCGGCGTGCCGGAAGACCTGATGCCCAATCTGTTCGATCCGTTCGTGACCACCAAGCCGACCGGAAGCGGCCTCGGACTTGCATTGGTCGCGAAGATCGTCGGCGACCATGGCGGGATCATCGAGTGCGAGTCGCAGCCGCGCAAGACGACCTTCCGGGTGCTGATGCCGATGTACAGCGCAACCAAACAACCAGACCAAAGCCCAAATCACAGCCATGGCGATGACGTTTCGGGGACGCCGTTGCATGCCTCACAGGGATCAAATTGAGGACCACCTATGCCTGCAGGTAGCATTCTCGTTGCCGACGACGATACGGCCATCCGCACGGTCCTGAACCAGGCGCTGTCACGCGCCGGCTATGAGGTGCGGCTGACCGGCAATGCCGCGACGCTGTGGCGCTGGGTGAGCCAGGGCGAGGGCGATCTCGTCATCACCGACGTGGTGATGCCGGACGAGAACGCGTTCGACCTGCTGCCGCGGATCAAGAAGATGCGGCCGAACCTGCCGGTCATCGTCATGAGCGCGCAGAACACCTTCATGACCGCCATCAAGGCGTCGGAGCGCGGCGCCTATGAGTATCTGCCGAAGCCGTTCGACCTGAAGGAGCTGATCGCGATCGTCGGCCGTGCCTTGGCCGAGCCGAAGGAGCGTGCGGCGAGCCAGCCCGACGACGGCGAGTTCGAATCGATCCCGCTGGTCGGCCGCTCGCCGGCGATGCAGGACATCTACCGCGTGCTGGCGCGGCTGATGCAGACCGACCTCACGGTGATGATCTCGGGCGAGAGCGGCACCGGCAAGGAGCTGGTGGCGCGCGCGCTGCACGATTACGGCAAGCGCCGCAACGGGCCGTTCGTCGCGGTCAACATGGCGGCGATCCCGCGCGACCTGATCGAATCGGAACTGTTCGGGCACGAGCGCGGCGCCTTCACCGGTGCCAACACCCGCGCCTCCGGCCGCTTCGAGCAGGCCGAGGGCGGCACCTTATTCCTGGACGAGATCGGCGACATGCCGATGGAGGCGCAGACGCGGCTTTTGCGCGTGCTGCAGCAGGGCGAGTACACCACCGTCGGCGGCCGCACCCCGATCAAGACCGACGTGCGCATCGTCGCCGCCTCCAACAAGGACCTTCGCATCCTGATCCAGCAGGGGCTTTTCCGGGAAGATCTGTTCTTCCGCCTCAACGTCGTGCCCCTGCGGCTGCCGCCGCTGCGCGAACGCATCGAGGACCTGCCGGATCTCGTCCGCCACTTCTTCGCGCTGGCCGAGAAGGACGGGCTGCCGCCGAAGAAGCTCGATGCCGCGGCGCTGGAGCGGCTCAAGCAGCACCGCTGGCCGGGCAATGTCCGCGAGCTGGAGAATCTCGCCCGGCGTTTGGCCGCGCTGTATCCGCAGGACGTCATCACGGCGTCAGTCATCGATGGCGAGCTGGCGCCGCCGGCGGTGACCACCGGCTCGAACACGCCGACCTCGATCGACAATCTGGGCGGAGCAGTGGAGGCCTATCTGTCCTCGCACTTCCAGGGATTTCCCAACGGCGTGCCGCCGCCGGGGCTGTACCACCGCATCCTCAAGGAGATCGAGATTCCGCTGCTGACGGCAGCGCTGGCGGCGACGCGCGGCAACCAGATCCGCGCCGCCGATCTGCTCGGCCTCAATCGCAACACGCTGCGCAAGAAGATCCGCGACCTCGACATTCAAGTGTACCGCAGCGGCGCTTGACGGTTATTTGATACCTCTACGGCGGGCTCGGACCCGCCTCAGGTGAGAATTAATGTAGACAAATCCGCGACGCGCTCCGGCGCCGCGGATTTGTCGCAATTTGGCAACAGCGTGGTAGGAATGCATCAGTCCGATTCCCGGACGTGCCGCGTTCAGCATCACCCACCTTGCCGGAATGACCAGCGCAGAGACATCGGCCACCCCCTTCGATTCGTCGTCCACCGAGGGCCGGCGCTGGACCTGGCGCACCTGGCTGGCGCCGGTGGCGGTGGCGCTGGCGCTGCTGTCGGCCTTCCTCACCTTCATCGTGCTGGTCGGGCTGACCCCGGTCGAGCCCACGACCGACGTGGTCAAGACCTTCTACCTGATCGACGCCGGAACGATCCTGGTCCTGGTCGGGATCATCATCCGCGAGGTCTGGCAGGTGGTGCAGGCCCGCCGGCGCGGCCGGGCGGCGGCGCGGCTGCACGTCCAGATCGTCAGCCTGTTCTCGGTGATCGCGGTCCTGCCGGCGGTGCTGGTCGCCGTGGCGGCCAACGTCACCATCGATCGCGGCCTCGACCGGCTGTTCTCCGGACCAGCGAAAGTCGCGATCCAGAACTCGCTGACCATTGCGCGCGCCTACATGCAGGAGCACGCGCAGTTCATCCGCGGCGACATCATCGGCATGGCGACCGACATCGCACGCGCGCGGCCGCTGTTCGACCAGGACCGCGCCAGCTTCCGCGAGCTGCTCACCACCAGCGCCGCCTCGCGCAATCTGCCCGGCGCGATGATCATCGACAAGAACACCAACCCGATCGTCTGGGCCGAGACCGGCGGGGTGCAACTGGCCTATTCGCCGCCGGCGCCCGAGTTCCTCAACAATGTCCGGGAGGAGGAGCCCGAGATCGCGGTCCTGCCGGAGTCGAACTACGTCGCCGCGGTGATCCGGCTGCGCGCGTTCAACGACACCTTCCTCTACGTCGCGCGTCCGCTCGATCCGCAGGTCGTCGAGCAGCTCAAGCAGACCGAGCTGTCGGTCGCCGAATACGCCCAGGTCGAGGCGCGGCGCTTCGGCATCCAGATCGCCTTCGCGCTGATGTTCGCGGTGATCGCGCTGACCATCCTGATGGCCTCGGTGCTGATCGGGCTGAACTTCGCCAACTGGCTGGTGGCGCCGATCCGGCAATTGATGAATGCCGCCAACACCGTGTCGACCGGCGATCTCAACGTCCAGGTCCCGGTGCATCGCTCGGAGGGCGATCTCGCCCAGCTCGGCCAGACCTTCAACAAGATGACCCAGGAGCTGCGCACCCAGCGCGACGAGCTGGTCAGCGCCAGCGAATTGATCGACAGCCGGCGCCGCTTCATCGAGGCGGTGCTGTCGTCGGCCTCCGCCGGCATCATCGGCGTCGATGCCTCTGGCAGCGTCGGCATCCTCAACCGCTCGGCCGAGAAGCTGATCGGACATGCCGAGCAGGAGGTGCTCGATCATCCGCTCTCCGACGTGCTGCCCGAGCTCGACGATATGATGAAGACCGCGCGCGAGGGCAAGCAGCGGCTGGTGCAGGGTCAGATCACGATCCAGCGCGACGGCCACGAGCGCAATCTGTCGGTGCGCGTCACCGCCGAGCAGACCAACCAGGCGCGCGACAGCTACATCATCACGCTCGACGATATCACCGAGCTGGTGTCGGCGCAGCGCACCTCGGCCTGGGGCGACGTCGCGCGGCGCATCGCGCATGAGATCAAGAATCCGCTGACGCCAATTCAACTGTCCGCAGAGCGAATTCGCCGCAAATTCGGCAAGGTCATCACCGAGGACAAGGCGATATTTGAGCAATGTACCGAGACGATCGTGCGGCAGGTCGACGACATCAGGCGAATGGTCGACGAGTTCTCGCGGTTCGCGCGGATGCCGAAGCCGGTGATGGAAGGCGAGGACGTCGCCGACACCGTGCGGCAGGCCGTGTTCCTGATGAAGGTCGCGCATCCCGAGATCGACATCGAGACCGAGATCAAGCAGGACCCCTTGCGCGCGCAGTTCGATCGCCGCCTGATCTCGCAGGCGCTGACCAACATCATCAAGAACGCCACCGAGGCGATCGAGGTGGTGCCAGAGGCGGAGCTCGGCAAGGGCCGTATCGACGTGGTCGCCTCGCGCGAGGGTGAGGACGTGCTGATCGACGTCATCGACAATGGCATCGGCCTGCCGAAGGTGGCGCGGCAGCGGCTGCTCGAGCCCTATGTCACGACCCGCGCCAAGGGCACCGGCCTCGGGCTCGCGATCGTCGGCCGCGTGCTGGAAGACCATGGCGGCAAGCTCGAGCTGAAGGACGCGTCCGATTTCCGTCCCGGCCAGCGCGGCGCCTGGATGCGGCTGCGCTTTGCCGTCTCCGGCCAGGCCGCGAAGACGGGCGCGAAGGAGCAGGCGGCGGCGTCTGACAATGCGCAGAAGACCGAGGTTGGCGGCGAAACCGCTGACACGGTTCAAACGACCAATGATGAACCAAAAATCCAAGCCGCAACCGGCAGCTGACGAGACAGGCGTGACCCATGGCGAGTGATATTCTGATTGTCGACGATGAAGCCGATATCCGGGAGCTGGTCGCCGGCATCCTGGATGACGAAGGCTTCACGACGCGAACCGCGCGCGACAGCGATTCGGCGCTCGCGGAGATCACGAGCCGCCGTCCCAACCTGGTGTTCCTGGACATCTGGCTGCAGGGCTCCAAGCTCGACGGTCTGCAGCTCCTCGAGCAGATCAAGAAGGACCATCCCGACCTTCCGGTCGTGATGATCTCCGGCCACGGCAACATCGAAACGGCGGTCGCCGCGATCAAGCGCGGCGCCTATGACTTCATCGAGAAGCCGTTCAAGTCCGACCGGCTGATTCTGGTAGCGACGCGTGCGCTGGAGAATTCCCGGCTCAAGCGCGAGGTGCGAGAGCTCAAGCAGCTGGCGCCGACCGCGAGCAGCATGACCGGCCGCTCGCCATCGATGAACCAGTTGCGCCAGACCATCGAGCGCGCCGCCAAGGCCAACAGCCGCATCCTGATCGTCGGCCCTCCCGGCTCGGGCAAGGAGCTCGCCGCGCGTTCGCTGCACGCTCAGTCGCCGCGCTCCGAGGGCCCGTTCGTCGTCATCAACGCCGCCGCGATCACGCCGGAGCGGATGGAGGAGGAGCTGTTCGGCATCGAGCAGTCCAATGGCGAGCAGGCGCGCAAGACCGGCGCGCTCGAAGAGGCCCACGGCGGCACGCTGTTCGTCGACGAGATCGCCGACATGCCGCGCGAGACGCAGAACAAGATCCTGCGCGTGCTGGTCGACCAGACGTTCCAGCGCGCCGGCGGCACCACCAAGGTGCACGTCGACGTGCGCATCATCTCCTCGACCGCACGGAATCTCGAGGAGGAGATTGCCGCCGGGCGTTTCCGCGAGGACCTCTATCACCGTCTGTCGGTGGTTCCGATCCGGGTTCCGCCGCTGTCGGAGCGCCGCGAGGACATTCCGGAGCTGATCGACTATTTCATGGAGCAGATTTCGGCCACGACCGGCCTGCCGAAGCGGCAGATCGGCCAGGACGCCATGGCCGTGCTGCAGTCGCATGTGTGGCCCGGCAACGTCCGTCAGCTTCGCAACAACGTCGAGCGCGTCATGATTCTGGCCGCCGGCGGACCGGAGGTGATCATCACCGCCGACATGCTGCCGCCGGATGTGGGATCGATGGTGCCGGCGATGCCGACCAGCAACAATGGCGAGCACATCATGGGACTGCCGTTGCGCGAGGCACGCGAGGTGTTCGAGCGCGACTATCTCATCGCCCAGATCAGCCGCTTCTCCGGCAACATCTCGCGCACGGCCGAGTTCGTGGGCATGGAGCGGTCCGCCCTGCATCGCAAGCTGAAGGCGCTCGGCGTCGGCTGAGGCTCCAGCTCGGCCAAACTTGCCGACTGGACGAATTTACATTGGAAAATTCGTCCATTTCCGGAATTTTACGGATGAATCCGGTTCTTTTGGAACCGGCCTCCTTGCAAGCGGCTTGCCTAATATGCTCGCCTGTCTTCTAATCCGGCATCCCATGGTCCCTCGAGGGGGATCTCAATGGACCATGGGTCACCTCGATGAATCCGGGGCCTGCGATCGGGTCATCGAAGGTTCAATAAGAAAAAGCACAAGACTGCGAGATAACAACAATGGCGGCCGACCGCGCACAAAACCTACAAGACACCTTTCTCAACCATGTCCGCAAGACCAAGACGCCGCTCACGATCTTCCTGGTCAATGGCGTGAAACTGCAGGGTATTGTCACATGGTTCGACAATTTCTGCCTGCTGCTCCGGCGCGACGGTCACTCGCAGCTCGTCTACAAGCATGCGATCTCCACCATCATGCCGGGCGCGCCGATCCAGTTGTTCGAAGGCGGCGAGGACGCGTCTGCGTGAGTGTGACCTGACGTGAGAGTGACCTGATTGGAACCCCGCGATCGCGAAGGGACCATCGGCCTGTCGAGGCCGGATGACAATAAGGGGACCGGGCTCGTCATCGTGGTCGGCCCCTACTTGCGAGCGCGCCGCGGCGACGATGGCGCGCAAGCAGGCCAATCCGACATGCGTGATTTCGAGGCACGGATCGACGAGGCGGCGGGCCTCGCGCGGGCCATCGACCTGACGGTGGCCGAGGCCATTCTCGCGCCGATCGGGCAAATCCGCCCTGCGACCTATCTCGGCAAGGGCAAGGTCGAAGAGATTGCGGGTGTGATCGCCGGCCATGGCGTCGAGCTGGTGGTGATGGATTGCGCGCTGTCGCCGATCCAGCAGCGAAACCTTGAGAAGGCCTGGAACACCAAGGTGCTCGACCGCACCGGCTTGATCCTGGAGATCTTCGGCCGCCGCGCCAAGACGAAGGAGGGCGCGCTGCAGGTCGAGCTCGCGCATCTCAACTATCAGCGCAGCCGTCTGGTGCGGTCTTGGACCCATCTCGAACGCCAGCGCGGCGGCTTCGGCTTCATGGGCGGTCCCGGCGAGACCCAGATCGAGGCCGACCGCCGCCTGATCGGCGACCGCATCACGCGGCTCGAGAACGAGTTGAAGAAGGTCCAGGCGACGCGGCGGCTGCATCGCGCCGGACGCCAGCGCGTGCCGTATCGCGTCGTGGCGCTGGTCGGCTACACCAATGCCGGCAAGTCGACGCTGTTCAATCGCCTGACGCGCGCCGACGTCCAGGCCGCCGACATGCTGTTCGCGACGCTTGACCCGACCTTGCGCGCGATCACGCTGCCGCATGGCGGCAAGGCGATGCTGTCGGACACCGTGGGCTTCATCTCCAACCTGCCGACGCAGCTCGTCGCCGCCTTCCGCGCCACGCTCGAGGAGGTGCTGGAGGCCGACGTGATCCTGCACGTCCGCGACATGTCGCACGAGGATGCCGAGGCGCAGCAGCACGATGTCGAGCTGGTGCTCAGCCAGCTCGGCATCGATCCCGAGGCCACCGACACCATCATCGAGGTCTGGAACAAGATCGACCGTCTCGACCAGGCAGCGCGCGAGAACCTCGCCAACATCGCCGGGCGTCGGCCGCCGGAGCGGCCATGCCTGCTGGTCTCGGCCCAGACCGGGGACGGCGTCGACGCGCTCCTGCAGACGATCGAGGACCGTCTCGCGGCGGCGCGGACCACGCTCGATCTCACCATCGACGCTGCCGACGGCGCCGGCATCTCCTGGCTGCATCGCAACGCCGAGGTGCTGGCCAAGGAGCTGAACGAAGGCCGCTACGACATGACCGTGCGCGTCGACGCCACCAAGCGCGACATCGTGGTCGAGCGCTATCACGGCGTGCCGCGGGTGGCGTGAAACAGTAAAGGTACCCGACCACTATCGATTGCCCCGCGATCGAGCGGCAATCATCCAAATCAGCTGATTTGAGCGCTTATTCTCTATATTCTTTGAGCGTCTCCGGCGGTCGCCTAGTAAGCCACATCAGCATCATCGCGCAGCAGAATCAAACGGATGCAGCCGATTGAACGGCTCTCACAGCCATCTCCGCTCATAGACGCAGATGACTTTACACATAGAAAACTTACAACTAAAACGTGTTAATTCTCAATATTGCCTTGTATCAAGAGCTGCCAACAGCCACGCCGTTCAGAAGCGCCTTTCGTCTAAATCAGATTATTTTGTCGAGCGACATGCGGGTTGCGCGTATGGCCTCAAGAGAAAAAATCCGACAGAGTGTCCGAACCTCGATCTTTATGAGATCGATTGGCCGCTGTGAGTACGGGGCTTGTGGGGAAATCGCAGCAAGATGGTCCAATGGGCACATCGAGATGATCGGCGAGCTCTGTCACATCCTGCCGGTGAATGAGGGTAGTCGATCCGAATTCAAAGCGTCGTTTCCGCACGTCGATCTCGATTCTGAGAACAACTTGATGCTGCTTTGCCGAAAGCACCATCACCTGATCGATCAAGAGAAGCCGAGCGAATACCCGCCGGCGATTCTTTTCCAGATGGTCATTAACAAGGCTCGTCACGTCGCCAGATTCGTGGACGACTTGTTTCAGAGTAGTCCATTTAGGTTCGACCACCACGAGTTGGCGCAAGATGTCAGGGTCGGTCGAATATATGACCTGATGAATGAGGCGACCCTGAGTGGACCAAAAGAGGGGCGCAGTCTTCTCCGGCAGGCAGAGCGTGTCCTGGGCGACATTGCGCTCAATCCCTTGGTTGAAACTGCCGTGCAATGGGTGGAGCTGGCGCGACTTGAGCTCAAAACTACGTTGTTGGAGAACGACTATTCCTCGTCTCGATGGGAGAAGGGGCTGCAGGCGAGCATCGCTATCCTGAAAACGATAGTAGACCCGCGAAAAGTGCCCGTCGC
Source organism: Bradyrhizobium sp. SZCCHNRI1029 (assembly GCF_032487555.1). NCBI lineage: Bacteria > Pseudomonadati > Pseudomonadota > Alphaproteobacteria > Hyphomicrobiales > Nitrobacteraceae > Bradyrhizobium > Bradyrhizobium sp. SZCCHNRI1029. The sequence continues at coordinate 1,288 of NZ_JAUEUK010000003.1, read as the reverse complement.
GGTTTCGCTTATGCTGCTTTTCTTAAGGGATGAATACGGTGTATTCGATGCACAGAGAAAGCTAACGCTGGCGAAGTCGCTGAACGACAAGCTCGATTCCGTTAGTGGTTCAGCTGACGATCGTGACGCATTGGCTTATAGTTTAATTGTAAAGTCATCCGTGGTCAGGTGGCGAGGTCGCTTGCAGCGACTTCAATCACATCAAGAACGCTCGTTCAGCGAAGCTGAACGCTGCGCGAAACGCAGCCTTTCTCTCGTTAGATCCTCGTCGGCGTTGCTGCAGTCTTTGCTCGTGGAATACTCGAAAGCAAGATTGCTCCCCCTGAGGTCGGTCGCGGAGTACGATGAACGAATAGCCGCTATAGGCCAAACCTTAGAAAGCCCCGAGCTTTTAGAGTACGGCGCGGCTGCGAAATATCGTCCAATCTTCTATCGACAAACATTTCAATATACCAAGTCGATAGACGCATTTTGGACGGGCATCGATTTCGGATTTCGTCCTGCGTTGAGCCGTGTGGCACACGTCATAGGCGAGGCTTCGACTGCTGCATATTCGCAAGATCGAAGCAGAGGATTGACCATTGTGAATGATGCACTCTCGTTTCTTTCGGAGGCATTGCGTCAGGGATTCGATCATGCCCACAATTTCAAGGCTTGGATTGCTTGCAGGTCCATTGTGGATGAAAAGTGGTTCGATATTAATCTGTTATCCAAGTTTGAGGCTGATCTCGAAGCTCCGAACCAACTCGCGAACATCTTGACGGATGCGCGGCGGCGCTTTTTTGGACAAGACGCGTTCGGCCACGACGTGCTCTTCGGTGTCGATGAAGCAGAGTTCTGGACGATGCTAGGCACTTTGACTGCTCGTTGTAGATCTGATCTGGATCTCGCAATGCGGTTTTTCGAACGCGCCAGTCGCTATGGAGGGCATAGGTTTCCGATACATGCTGCACGTGTGCGGGCCTGCTTGCACGTGAAGCGTCTGGAGGAAGCACGGGCGCACCTGCTTAGGGCCCGGAGCGTGGCAAGCGCGCGATATGGGAGCGCAATCGCTGATCTAGAAGCATCCCTAGCCAGATTGGAAGAGTCACCTGGTCTGTCTCGAAGCTCGGCATGATGCATTTTGTACCTCGTGTCCAAGTTGCTTTCTCCGTGTCGTTCCACAGCTGTCGACACCTTCAGGCAAGACAGCGTCCAGAGTGGCCTCGTCTGCAGTGACCTTGCCCCCAAGTTTTATCCAGATCTGAGTTCGTTCGGGCGGTTTGATGTGCCCATCTGGGCGGTCGTA
>NZ_JAUEUK010000002.1:0-765182 GCF_032487555.1 Bradyrhizobium sp. SZCCHNRI1029 | reverse complement strand
CCGATGCCGTCGAGCAGATTGGAGATGTCGGAAGCGCGGTTGTCGAGACCCTGGGCGGTGAAGAAGTTGGTCGGATTATCGAGCGCCGAGTTGACCTTCTTGCCCGTGGAGAGATTGTTCTGGGTGGTGGCGAGGAGCTGAGCTGTCGACTGAAGCGACAGCAGATTCTGGCGCACCGACGCCGAGAGGACGATACCTGACATTTTCATACCCTTCTGGTGTGAAATAAACCCCGATCCCTTCGAGATCAGGGTGCAGCCCAGGTCGATTTGAACGACCCCGGACGACGGGCGTCACGGTGAATGGCAGTGGCTAACAAACGCTGAAGGGTTGTGGTGCGCAGCCGCCTCAATCAGCGGAACAGGCGCATCGGCGCTGCTGATTGCCGCGTCATCGCGCAAGAACGCCCTTTGAAAAGGCTCGTTGATTCAACAAACGCGCCCGTCGTTCACAACGCGTCAACCACCTTTGGAAAGGTTTCGACGCGCGGCGACATTCTGCCGGCGGTCGTCATCGACCAGCGGACGACGCCGAGATGCGGTTTGCGCTCAGAGCGCCAGCGGCGGCGCATCGACCTCGATCAACGGCGTGAGACCGGCCGCGCGCTGGCGGCCGAACATGAGGACCGCCGCAATCAGCCGGCCGATGTCGCTCGTCCCGGTACGATGATTGACGATCGCGGCACGGATCGCCAGCCGTCCGTCGAGCATCGTGGTCGACGGCGCGGCGAGGCCGGATTCGTGGATGTCGGCGACGATCTCGCCGTTGAGCGCATCGGCATCGTCGGCACGATAGCGGAAGCAGACGATGTTGAGATTGACCGGCGCCAGCAGCTCGAGCTCGGGCTCGGCGCGCACCCGCGCCTCGAGATGGCGCGCGAGCTCGCAGCTTCGCGCGATCACGGCGCCGAGCGCATCCGTGCCGAACGTCCTCAGCGTGAACCATGTCTTCAGCGCCCGGAAGCCGCGCGACAGATCAGGACCGAGATCGCAGGGCCACTCGGCGCCCGCCGCGAGACCACGGGTTTCCCGGCGCAGATAGGCGGCCGGCGAGGCGAAGGCGTCGCGATGCTTGGTGCCATCGCGCACCAGCAGGAAGCCCGCATCGTAGGGCACCTGCCCCCATTTGTGAAAATCCAGCGCAATCGAATCCGCCTGCTCGATGCCGGCGAGCTTCGGTGCGAGCTCCGCTGACAGCATCGCGAGCGCACCGAAGGCGCCGTCGACGTGAAACCAGAGCCCCTCGGCACGGCAGAGCTCGGCAATATCAGCGAGGTCGTCGATGGCGCCGATATCGACGGTACCCGCCGAGGCGACGACGAGAAACGGATGCAGTCCCGCGGCGCGATCGCGCGCGATCGCGGTCCGCAGCTCGCCGACGTCGATGCGATGTGCGGCATCCACCGCGATGCAGCCGAGCGCGTCGCTGCCCAGTCCGCAGATGTCCATCGCCTTGGCGATGCAGCCATGCGCCGCCTTCGACGTGTAGGCGCGCAAGCGCCGCCCCTCCTCACCGAGACCCGCCGAGCGAACCGCCGCGCCGAGCGCGTTGCGGCGAGCGACCAGCACCGCCATCAGGTTGGCCATCGAGGTGCCGGTGACGAAGATGCCGCTGGCGCTTGCCGGAAAGCCGAACAACTGACGCGTCCAGTCGACGACCTGCCGCTCGACCTCGATCGGCGCGTGGTCGCGGCCGCCGAGATTGGCGTTCAATCCGGCAGCCAGCATCTCGGCGAGCATGCCGACCACGGTGCCGCCGCCATGCACCCAGCCCATGAATCCAGGATGCACGTTGCCGGTCGCGTAGGGAACGACGAGCTCGCTGAAATCGCGATAGACCTCGGCGAGATCGGTCGGCGCATGCGGCAGCGCGCTGCGGAAGCTCTGACGTGTCGCCGGCGACATCGGCTGCCACACCGGCCGGTCGCGGATATCGGCGACATAGTCGATCATGTCATCGAGCATGCGATGACCGAGCGCGCGCATCTCGTCCCAATGTCGCGGATCGAGCGTCTCCGCCGTCCGCGACGCAGGATCGATGCGCAGCCCGGCGGTCACGCCGCCTGCTCCGCCCGCGACGCGGCGCGCTTCTCGATCATGGCCGCGAAGGCCGCGAAGATCTTCTGCATCTGCGGCGGCTTGTAGGGGAAGACCTCCGGCGAATCCATGTTGTGGACGACGGCCGTATTGTCGGCCTCGAACACCAGCAGCGTGCCGTCCCTGGTCTCGGCGCAGTCGATGATGAAATAGTCGAGACCGACGCGCGCGGCGATCGCATCGAGCACGCTGCGATGACGGCGGCCGAAGCCGATGTCGAAGGTCTGCATGAAGGTCGCCTCTTCGAGGCGCTTGCTCTCGCTGCCGGCCATGTTGGCGTTGAGGTACCAGATGTCCCAGCGTCGCGCGATCGCCATGTGGCAGGCGTAGGCCGTGCCGTCGACGAACACGATGCGGTACTTGCGGAACTGACCGTCCTCGCTGGCATAGTCGACGAAGCGCGAGACGAAGAACTCCTGCTCGCTGCGCTCGTCGAGATAGAGCGACAGCTCGAGCGGCTCGTCGACCTTCTCCAGGCCGACGCCGGCATGCGAACCGCGCGGCCGCACGATGACCGGGAAGACGAGCGAGTGGTCGACGTCCGTGATCCATTCGCGCTCGTCGGCGATCCCGATCAGGCGCTCGCGGTCGACGGGAATGGTCGCCGGAATGGTGAGCCCGTCGATGCCGGCGAGCCGCGCATGCAGCTTGTCGCGGTCGAGATGCCAGATCCGCTCCGGCGGATTCAGCAGCGGACGCGGCCAGCGCGCCGCGACGGCATCGATCTCGCGCAGCGCGTGCTGACAATCCTCGGAATCGGACGCGATGACGATGGCGACGTCATGAGCGGGCAAAGGCGCCAGCAGGTCCGCGCCCGGAACGACATAGAGCAGCAGCAGCTCGAAGTCGGTGTCCTCGAGCAGGAATTCGATCGGCGTGTTGCTGCCCATGTCGGTGGCCGCCGCGAGCGCGAGCACGCGCAGCCGCGGCGTCGCGCTGTTGCAGGCAACGCGGTAGAGCTGCTGCGACTGCAGAACGTCGTGCTGGATCGCGAGCCCGGACGATTTCTCGCCGATGAGCTGCGCGATCAGCGCGAGATCGAGCCCCTCGCCCGGCTCCGCGCGGCCGTCGAGCAGCTTGGCGAGCAAGGCGGCCCACATCGGTTTCAGGTCCTGGCCGTCGAAGGCGGCCTTGGCGAGCTTGGCCATGCCGATCCGGTCGGCACATCCTGCGTCGGTGGCGTCGGCCAGCGCGAGCAAATCAGTCGGCATTGCAGAGGTCCCTGAGATCCTGGCTGCTCAGATCCGATACGAGCAGCTCTGTTTTGGCAACGATGTCGGCGACGCGGTCGATGTCGGATTCGAGATTGACCCGGGCCGCGGTGACGTCGTCGCACCATGCGTCCGTCACCTGGCGCGCGCCGATGCACAGCCGCAGCGCGGCCGACGGCGCCTCGCCCGCGCGTTCAATCCGCACCGGCTGGCCGATCAGGCACTGGCGCGCGGCAATCTCGACTGCGCGTCCGCTGAAGCGGCTGCCGAGATCGCGCTGCAGCGCGCGATACACCGCCTGCGTCTCACCGAGGCCGAGCGGGCCGCCGTCACGCTGGAGCGCGAACGGGAAGATGGTGGGAAAGCCGAACTCGCCATCGCTCCCATCCGGCGCAGGCGCGCGGGCGGCGATCGGACGCAGCACCGGCGACAGCATCAGCAGGCTTTCGATGGACTCGCCGAGCTGCCGGATCGCCATCCGGCGGAACGTCTCGGGCACGGCGTGATACGCGGCGATCTCCTCCAGCGCGGCCTCCCAGCGCAGCCACTGGCCGATATTGGCGCGCGGCGCCGTGCGCGCGCGCAGATCCGTCCAGGCGAGCGGCCAATCGCTGCGATTGACATAGTCGAACAGGCCGGGCGCGATCGGATGTCCGCAGCGCAGCGCAGCCGATGCGGCCGCGGGCACCAGCAGCGCGCCGCTGAAGGCGGGCCCGCCGAAGAACTTCGAGCCCGTGACGAGCACCAGATGGCCGCGTTGGAGATGATCGCGCAGCCGCGCCGCGCCGAGCCGCATCTGGCAGGCATCGACGACGACCTGCACGCGCCCCGGCCAGCGCTGCGCCACCTCGTCCAGGCAGGCCATGTCCGGCGCGCGCCAGCCGAGCTTGGAGGAATCCATGACCTGCAGCAGGACGCCACGGCCCCTTCGCACCAGCGCCTCGACGCTGTCGAGCATCTCGGCATCGATATCAGCGCGCGGCTGCATCGATGCGCCGTCGAGCAGCGGCAGCGACACGGCGTCGCCCGAGAGCCCCTCGATCGGCGTGTTCGTCCGCACCGCCAGACCGTTCGCCGTCCGCGCGCTGAAATGGTGTCCCCGGGCGCTCGCGGCGGTGCCGCTTCCGGTCTGGTCGCTGCCGACGACGATGCTCGTGACGGCCTCGCCCAGCACCGCCCGCACCAGCGCCAGCGCATGCAGTTGCGAGTCGGTGCCGGACGGCGAGAACACGATGTCGATCTCGTCGGCAAGGCCGAGATATCCGCGCAGTTCGCGACGCATCTCCTCGGTGCGCCGGTCGAGCGCGGCGTCGAGGCCGAGCGAGATCGCCGCATGCATCAGCTGCTCGCGCGCCAGCTCGACGCGCGCATAGGCGCGTTCTGAAATCGGCGAAGCCGTGCTCGATGCGAAGCACAGCACATCGGGTTCGGGCGACGGCCCGCAGCCATAGACGTTGCGGCCCCAGGGGCGATCGAGCGCCAGGCGGGTATCGCCGCCATCGATCAGGAGATCGCCGAGCAAGGCAAAGAGATCGCGCAGTCCGGTCGCGGCGCCCTGCTCGCGCCGGTCGATCCGGGATGACTGGGATATCTGCGACCGGGTTACCGCCGGGGTCATCGCGCGGATCGTCAGGCTGCGTCGGCCGCAGCGGCGGTGGGAACCGCCACCGCCGACGCGAATTGCGAGGCGACATTGCCGTGAAACACGGACGGACCGACGTGATCGAGCCGGCTGTCGAGATCGGCCCAGATCTCGCCGCCGAGATCGGTCCATCGCCTGCAGAACGCGAAATCCTCGCTGAGATAGGTCCCGGTCGCCGGGTCGATCATGCATTCGAACAGCGCGAAGCGGTTCGGACTGCCGGCCAGCGCATCCTGCGAATGCTCGCGGAAGAACTGCAGCGGGGCGTAGGCCGGATGCGCGATCATCGTCTCGATGACGCGGCGGCGGACCATCAGGAAGCCGGTGCCGGCATAGCGCACGCGGGTGAAGCCGTTGACCACCGCAACGTGATCCGGATTGTCGATCTCCAGCACGTAGTCGAGCGATGCCGCCGGCACGTCCATGCGGTTGGAATTGATGGCACGGCGCGCCTTGTTCCAGTTGACCTTCTTGACCGGATAGACGCCGGCGACCATGTCGCCGCCGGACGCGATCAGCCGGAACACCTGCTTCGGCGTGAAGCCGATGTCGGCATCGACGAAGAGCAGATGCGTGGCCGAGGGATCGTTGAGGAACAGGGTGACGAGATTGGCCCTGGCACGGGTGATCAGCGCATCGCCGTCGCGCATGTGGACGGTGAGGTCGACGTTGGACGCGGCGCGCAACTCGCGCTGCAGGGCGAAGATCGAGCTCGCATAGATGCTCGACACCTGGCCGCCGAAGCATGGTGTCGCGACCACCAGATGAATGCGCTCGTCGGTTCCGTCACTCACGTCCGCCTCCAGACAAAGAGGCTCTCGCCCCAGATCTGAACAAAAGCTAAAGAGACGTGGTTAACGAAAACCTAACCGCCGCCCCCGGGGCGCTACAGATATTTCACCAGCGTCAACTGGGCCAGCATCGCCGTCGTCTGGTAGGACGCCTGGAGGTTGGTCTGGAGCTGCAGGATCTGGCTCGCAACCTCCTGCTGCGAGATGCCCTCGGTCTGGTCGACCATGGCCTGCATCGCCGCCTTGGCCTGGGTCTGGCGCGCCGTGGCGTCCTTCATCGTGGTCTGGGCGTTGGCGAACTCGGTCTGGATGTCCGAGATCGCCTGCTGGCCGAGCTGCGGCGTCAGGTTGGCGGCGATGCGCTGGCTGAGCGCGCCGATCTGCTGCGGAGCATTCGCTCCCGCTGGCGGCGTGTTGACGGCGGCATAGACCGCGGTCTGCTGCACGAGGTTGCGGATCGCGAACTCGTTGCCCTGGGCGCCGAACTGAATGCTCTGCGCCGTGTCGACCCGGATGGTCGCGCTCGACCGCGCCGAGCCGGGACCGCTGTTGCCGGTGTACCAGGCGACGGTGTTGGCCGAACCGTTGACGAGGCTGGTCGCCGACCCCAGCGGCGAGCCGGAGACGCGCAACGGCGGCGTCGGCGCCGTCACGGTGCCGGAGAAGCCGAGCGCCCCGAACGCACCCGCGTTCGAGCTCGACACCGAGAAGCCGGCGGCGTCGTTGGTGCGCAAGGTGATCACGCCGCCGCTGACCGTCGACGGCGTCGACGTGCCGCTGAGCGTATCGATCTTCGACAGCAGCGTCTGCACGCTGTCGCCGACATTGATCTGGTTGTTGCCGTTGGCGCCGGAGGCGACGAAGGTCAGCGTCTGCCCGTTGACGGTGATGGTGTCGCCGGTCGCAAAGCTGGTCGCGATCGAGTCGGAGCCCGCCCCGCCCGACAGCAGCGTCGCTCCCGTGATCGGCGCCGGCGTTGCGAGCTTGTTGTTGACCACCGTGCCCGACACGGAGCTCGCCGTGTTGAAGAAGTTGTCACCGGCGACGACCGCCGAGGCAGCGGTCAGCGAGGTGTTGGCCAGTGTCGACAGCGCCGTGTTGAGCGCCGCGTTGAGATTGGCGGAGGTGGCCGCCGGCGTGGCGCCGATGGCGAACGTATTGGTCGGCGCCGGCGTCGTGGTGGACGCCGTCAGCTTGATCGATTCCGCGGTGCCGTCGGGCAGCTTGAAGGTGAAGCTGATCTGGTCGCCCGCATTCGGATTGCCGGCGGTGAGATCGACCGAGATGCCCGGGGGCGAGCCGGACGGTCCGGTCACCGTGGCATTGGTCAGCGACGAGGTGACGCCGCTCAGCTTGAAGCCGAACGGCGAGCCGGCGACGTCCTCCGCCAGCGTGATCGGCATCGTGGCCGACGCCGACAGGTTCAGACGCCCGAGACCGTTGAGCCCGAGATCGGCCTGCTGCCGCTCGGCGATGACCTGCTTCAGGCCGGCCTGCGTCGTGGTGCCGTTCAGGATGTCGTCGGCCGATGCGATCGCCGGCCGGTCGGTGGCGCTGCCGGAGAAGATGTAGCGATCGCCGACCTGGGTGTTGAGGATGCCGGTGATGGCCGACAGGTTGGACAGCGCCGTCAATTGTCCCGTGGTCTGGCCGGTGCTGGTCAGGTTCTGCGGCGTCGCCGAGGCGCCACTCTGGACCTGGTCATGAATCTTGGACAGCGACTGCAGCGAGGTATTGACCGCGCCGATCACGGTATTGACGTGGGTCATCGTCAGCGTGAAGGCCGAGATGTTCGAGAGCTGCGCCCGCGCCGCGATCGCGAAGCCTTCGTCGGGGCCCATGCCGGCGTAGTTGTTCGCCTTGACGCCGCTCGAGAGCTGCGTGGAAAGGTCCGCGAGCTGGTTCGAGATGTTCCGCACGGACAGGCCGAGCAGAGAATTTCCGTAGTTGACACTGCTGATCGACATCTTACACGCGCCTCACTAAAATGCCTGGAGCAGGCTCTGCATCATGCTTTGCACGACCGACATGATATGGGCGTTGGCCGCATAGGTGTTCTGGACCTGGATCAGGTTGGACATCTCGCTGTCCATGTTGACCCCCGCCGTGCCCTGGAACTTCTCCTTCAGCGTGCTGACCACGACGGCCTGGCCCTGGCTGAGCTGGGTCGCCAGCGTCGAGGCACTGCCCTGCTGGCTGACGAACTGCTGCAGATAGCCGGACACCGTGCCCTGGAATGGCTGCGCCGCCGAGCCGAGGCCGGTGGTTGGCGAGTAGCTGAAGGTCGCCGAGGTGAGCTGCGCGAACAGGAAGTCCGGTCGCGTCGCGTCGCCGGCCGCGGTCTGCGGCGAGGTCGAATAGGTCGACAGCTTGGTCGGATCGTTCAGCAATGCCGGGTTGACGTTGAGCCGCCCCGCGAGCCCCGTCATCTGCGAGCCGGTCGAGGTGATCGCACCGGTGTAGAGCGCACCGCCGTCAGTGAAAACCGGCAGTTGCGCGTTGCCGCTGGCGAGCGTCTGCACGGTGGTGGTGGCCGAGGCCGCCTTGACCGCCGCCTGGCTGGTGCCGTCATCGGTGATCCGCAGCGTGGTGCCGGAGGGATTGGAAAACTGCAGATGCGCGCCACCGAGCGCGCTGTTGAGCTGCGACACCACCGAGGCCATGCCGAGCGAGAAGTCGACGCCGACATAGGACGGGTTGGCGCCGGAGGCGTTCTTCAGCGGCAGCGCCGCGGGATCGTTGACGTTGACGATCTTGACCTGGCGCTGGACGTTGCTCGAATCCGTGTAGGTCAGGTTGATGGTGTTGCCCGCCAGCAGCCCGCTGGTCGAGACGTCGAAGCCGGCCGGAGGTCCCGCCACCGCGGTACCCGCCGTGGTCTTGTCGGACAGCGCCGAGGCCATCGTCGCCGCGAGCTGGTCGACCTGGGTCTGCGCCTGCACCAGGGTCTGGTCGCGCAGCTTGAGGTCGGCCGCGATCTGACCCGAGTTCAGGAGATTGTTCGACACGACGTCGAGCGACACGCCGTTCGACAGCTTGATGTTGAGCTGCCCGACGCCGGTCTTGGTCGGATCGCTGTTGTAGAGCGAGGTGGCGTCGAGCGTCCCCGGCGACGAGAAGGTGAACTCGGAGCTGAGGCCTGCGCCGACCAGCTGGATGCCCGAATTGGTGAACACGCTCGTGCCGTTGGTCGGATCCGACACGACGCGGATGTCGACATATTTGGCAAGCGTGTTGATCGCGTTGTCGCGCTGGTCCTGCAGGGTCGCCGCCAGCGGGTCGGAGCTGTCGAGGCCCTGCAGCTGCGTGTTGAGCGTCGCGATCTGCTTGATCGCCGCGTTGGCCTGCGTGACCGAATTGCCGATGTCCTGCTCGACATTGGTGCGCAGGGTCTGGATGCCCTTGGTGGTCGCGTTGAGCTGCAGCGCCACGCCCTGCGCCGCCGACAGCGCCACCGACTGCGCCGACTGGTTGCTCGGATTGTTCGACAGCGACTGCAGCGCCGTGGTGAAATTGTTCAGCGCCGTCTCGAGCGTGCCGCTGCCGCCGGGCGTACCGTACACGGTCTGCAGCTGGCTCAGGATGTTGGCCATCTGATTGGCATAGGTCCCACCCGAGGTCTCGGTGCGGAGCTGGTTCTGGACGAACAAGTCGAGCTGACGGTTGACGCCCGTCGTCGTCACCGTCGAGCCGAAGCCGCCGCTGGCGACCTCGATCTGGTTCGGGTTCTGCGCGACGTAGCCGGGCGTGTTCGCGTTGGCGACGTTCGATGAGATGATCGAGAGCGCGGCCTGCGTCGAGCGCAGGCCGGACATCGCGGTGGCGAGGGCAGAACTCAAACCCATGTTCGGTAGCCTTATGTCAATTCAACTGCCACGTCTCAGCGCGATCAGCGCAGCACGTTCAGAAGATCCTGCACCATCGAATTGGCCGTCGTGATCACCTTGGTGTTGGCCGAATAGGCCTGCTGGGTCACGATCAGCTTGGTAAACTCGTCAGCGATGTCGGTGTTGGAGCCTTCCAGCGAGCCGCCCGAGATCTTGCCGGTCGCGCCGATGATGGCCTGGCCGGACTGGTCGGTCGCCTCGTAGGCGCCGCCGTCGAGCGCCTTCAGGTAGTTGGTGCCGTTGAAGTGCGACAGCGTGACCTGCGCCAGGTTGATGGTCTGGCCGTTGGAGAAGGTGCCGGTGACGACGCCGCTGTTGTTGACGGCGACCGACTGCAGCTGGCCGGCGGCGAAGCCGTTCTGATTGATCTGGTTGATCGTCGCCGAGCCGATCGTGCTCGCATATTGCGTCAGCGCGCCCGAGGAGATGTTGAGGCTGACGGTGCCGAGCGTGGTGCCGTCGACCACGACGTTGGGAATGGAGATGTTGGAGGTCGTCGGCGACACGAGCGAGCCGTCGGAGGCGAACGTGAAATTGGTGCCGACGTTCTGCCAGGCCACGGTCGAGCCAGTGGCGCTGGAGTTGGTCTGGTAGAACAGGTTCCAGGTGTCCTTGTGGCCCGTGCCGAGCGTCGAGCTGTCGACCTTGCCCCAGCGCAGCTGCACGTTCACCGGCGTGCCCGACGAGTTGTAGGCCGTGACCGCGCCGCCCGAGATCGTCTCGTTGTTGAAGTTGGTGAGATCGTTGCCGATCACGATGCCGGTGCCGGGACTCGCCGTGCGCGTCAGCGCCACGGGTGACGTGAGGCCGAGCGCGGTGAAACCCGGGGAGGCACTGCTCAAGTTCCAGTCCTCGCCGCTGCCGGAATGCAGCGTGATCTTGCCGGCGGTGATGGTCGGCTGCACGCCGGTGACGGCCGCGATCTTCGCCAGCAGCGTGCCGACGGAGTCGCCGACATTGATCTGGGTACCCGAGGCGCCGGAGGCGACGAAGGTGAAGGTGACGACGTCGCCGGCGCTGCCGGTCATGGTGATGGTGTCGCCGGTGGTGAAATTGCTCGAGATCGAGTCGCCGCTGGCGCCGCTCAACAATGTCGAGGTCGTGATCTGCGCCGGCACCTTGTTCACGGCGGTGGCGCCGGTGACGGTGGAGTCGGCGTAGAAATTGGTGCCGACCGGCAGCGGCACGTTGGAGAGGTCGGCCGAGTTGAGGCCGCCGGCCGCGACCAGCGTGCCGGTCGCAGCGTTGCCGCTGGCGGCGGTCTTCGGCTGCGTCGGCAGGTTGGCGGCGTACTGGATTGCGGTGGTCGCCTGCGCCGGCACGAAATTGTTCGCGAATTGCAGCACGGTCGGCACGTTGCCGGTGGCGTTGCCGGTCTTCGGATCGACCGCGACACCCATCAGGTAATAGCCGGCGCCGTTGATCAGGTTGCCGTTGGCGTTGAGCTGGAAGTCGCCGCGGCGGGTGTAGTTGGTGACGCCAGTGAAGACCGGCACGTTGTCGACGACCGAGGAGGCCTTCTGCACGTTGAAGAAGCCGTCGCCGTTGATCGCCATGTTGGTGGCGACCGAGGACGTCGAGACGGTGCCCTGGGTGGTGATGGTGGCCTTGGCGAAGGCGGTGACGCCGCCGGCATTCTGGCGCGTCGGGTTGGTCGCGTTGGGGATGAGGTCTTCGAAGCTGGTGCCGATTCCCTTGTAGCCGACGGTCGACGCGTTCGCGATGTTACCGGAAATATTCTGCAGCGCGAATGATTGAGCGGACAGACCGCTCACCGAAGTGTTCATCGCGTCGAAGATACCCATACCAATCTCTCCACTGTGATGCCGGTGGCGGGTCGGCCCGCACCGCGTTTCGTGGAGAGCTGTCGCAATCGCTGTGCCAGATGCGAAAATGCTGTGAAATCAGCGGGTTGTAAAACCACAACGTAAAAAAACCGGCGTCAAGACTGGTGAACAATTGCCGAGCCGGCAGTTCTTGCCGGGCCGGGCGCGCCAAATCGCGCTCCGGCACGGCCGCTCGTCACGGCTGCCGGCGCGTCCTGAAGACCCCCATCGAGCCTTGAACGGACGAGCCGGAATATCCGGGCGCAAATTCCTGTCAGGTCGACGACGGATTTGCCGGGTGGAACGTGAGCGAGAGCCCGTCCATGCAGTAGCGCAGGCCGGTCGGCTTGGGGCCGTCGTCGAACACGTGGCCGAGATGGCCGCCGCAGCGGCGGCAATGCACCTCGGTGCGGACCATGCCGTAGGTCTTGTCCTGGCGGGTCGCCACGGCATTGTCGAGCGGCTTGAAGAAGCTCGGCCAGCCGGTGCCGCTGTCGAACTTGGTGTCGGAGGAGAACAGCGGCAGGTCGCAGCCGGCGCAGGCGAAGGTGCCCTTGCGATGCTCCTTCAGCAGCGGGCTGGTCCAGGGCCGCTCGGTGCCCTCCTCGCGCAGGATCTCGTATTGCTGCGGCGTCAATTGCGCGCGCCACTCGGCCTCGGTCTTCTCGATCTCGAACTTCTCGGCGGCGCGGGCCGGCGCGGAACCGCCGAGCCAGCGCAGGGCGGCGAAGCCGAACAGTCCGGCGGCGGTGGTGAACATCATGCGGCGGTCGATCATGGAGGTCTCCGTGCGGCGATGGGTTACCGGATCTACGGACGGGATCCCGCGAAGTTACGTCGGGCGCGGGCGCGACGGCTCACTTTCTTGCGAGGTGTCAGCCCTCCCCGGCGTCGGGACGGCGGTTCAGATCGGACGGCTGTGGCCGCAGCGGCAGCCGCGAGCCGGGCCGTTCGGCCGCCCGGCGCCGCGCTTCGGCCGCCCTGATCTCGCGCACACGCTCCTGCGCGCGGACGCGCTCGCGGTGCCGCGCCAGCGTCCCGGCCGCGGCGGCGCGGCCGCGGATCCAGAGATTGACGACATGGCCGGCGACCCGGCCGCTGACGCCGCCGGCCCAGACCAATTCGAACGGCGAGAACAGCTTCCAGCGATCGTCGCCGGCGAGGATCGCCTGCGCGATCAACTGCCCGGCCATCGCCGAGGTGTTGAGTCCCTGCCGGCCGAAGCCGCTCGCAACCCACAGGCCTTTGCGGAGCTGGCCGATCTGCGGCATGCCGTGCACGGTCTGGCCGGTGACGCCGCCGAAGGTCTCGGCGATCTCGACGCGGCCGAGTTGCGGGAACACCGTGCGGATCCGGCGCTGCAGCGCCGCGGCAAATCCGCTGGGCCGGGCGTCCCAGGTCGTCTCCGGGCTCGCCCACATCAGCCGGTCGCCGTCGACGACGCGGAAATGATCGATGCCGTCGGTGTCGCTGACCGAGCCCCGGAAGGCGATCGCATCAGCCAGCCGCTCGCCGAGCGGCGCGGTGACGCCGCCATAGCGCCACACCGGCAACAGCGTATCGGACAGCTTCTGCAGCGGCGCGCCGAGATGGATGTTGCCGGCGAGCACGATGTGCGAGGCGCGCATCCGCGCCGACGGCGTCACGATGCGCTTGCGCACGCCCGACGCGTCGATGCTGACCACCGGCGTGTCCTCGAAGATCCTTGCCCCGGCCCGGTGCGCGAGCCGCGCCAGCGCGTGAACGTACCTGCGGCCGTCGAGTTGGAACGCCTTGGGGTAATGGACGCCATGGAAGTAGCGGTCGGTCTTGAGCTCGGTCCTGACGCGCTCGACCTGCCAGCCCTCGACCTCGGTGTCGAAATCCTCGTGCAGCATCTGGAGGCGGCGGATCAAGGCGTCGCCGGCGTCGACATTGGAGACTTCGAGCGCGCCTTCGCTGAGCCCGATGCCCGGCATCGCCGCGGTGGCCTGGGCGCGGATGAACTCGGCACCGGACCAGGACAACGCCCATAGCGCCCGGGCATGCGCGAGCCCGACGCGCTCGATCAGATCCGGCAGCGGCAGGTCGAACCCGGGCATGACCGTGCCGATCATGTGACCGGATGCGTTCCATCCGACCTGGCGGCCTTCCAGCACCGCGACGCTCGCCCCCTGCCGGGCCGCGCACAACGCCACCGTCAAGCCGGCCAATCCCGCCCCGACGACGCAGACGTCGACATCGAGGTCGAAATTCAGCCTGGTGCGGCCGTGTGCACCTGCGGCATCCGCGTCATCGTTCACGCTTGTGGAAGTCTCGTTCATGGCGTTTTCTTAGCGAACCCTGCGCCGGACGTCATGACGCTTTTAATGGCGATAAAGAGACGTGGTACAGGCTGACCCAGCCTGAACGATTCGAGACGGAATTCCATGCGCCGATTGATGCTGCTGCGCCACGCCAAGACCGAGACTGACGCGCCGACCGGCCGCGACCAGGACCGCCGTCTCGACGAGCGCGGGCACCAGGATGCCGCCATGATCGGCGATTTCATCGCCAGCCACCCGCCGGTGCCGGAGCTGGTGCTGGTCTCGACCGCGGTTCGGGCGCAGCAGACCTGGGACCTCGCGCTTGCGGCGATGAAGGACCGCGTCCCGCCCCCGCAGGTCGAGACCGTTCCCGAGCTCTACGGCGCCGAGCCGATGCAGATGCTGCATCACATCCGCCTCGCGGCAGCGCGTGATCCGAAGCAGCTCCTGCTCGTCGGGCACAATCCCGGCATGCACGAGCTGGCGCTGGCGCTGACCGGCGAGGGCGATTCCGAGGCCCGCCACGAGCTGATGCGCAACATGCCGACCGCGGGACTCGCGGTGCTCGATTTCGACACCGACGATTGGGGCGACATCAGCTTCACCCGCGGCCATCTCCTGAGGTTCGTCACGCCCAAGCTGCTCAAACACGGCTCGGTCGATTGACAGGCAGGTCGGGGCCGGCGCGTAATGCCGGCGGACAGAGAGGAGGACCTTCGATGTTCAACTCGATTCTGGTGCCGATCGATCTGGCTGACACCGACCTCGCCAAGCCGGCCATCGCCACCGCGGCCACGCTGGCGCAGACCTGGAGCGGCACGGTGCATCTGCTCAACGTGATGCCGATGACGCCGGTGATGCTCGCCGAATACGTCCCGGCCGATTTCGATGCGCAGCAGCGCGAGACCGCCGAGGAAGCGCTGTCGATCGTGGCGCGCGAATCCGGCATCCCGGCCGAGCGCATCAGCTACACGGTACGCCAGGGCGGCATCTATCACGAGATCCTCGAGGAGGCGGCCAAGGTCAACGCCGACCTGATCGTGATGACCTCGCACCGCCCGGCGATGCGCACCTACTTCCTCGGCTCCAACGCCGGCCACGTCGTGCGCTACGCCAAGTGCTCGGTGCTGGTGGTGAGGCCTTGAGCGTCAGCTCCCCTCGATATCAAGACTTGGCTGATATCAAGACTTGGCTGACGCAAACGGGTTCCTTAAGCTCGGCAGATGAAACGGTCGGTTGCGAATTCGAGTGCAGATACCCCATGAGCTCCCCGTCAAGACTGGATTCCGCATTGGCCATCCTGGCTGCAACCGGCATGTGGCGAAGCAGTTACGAGCCTCCGCTTTATCGCTTGCTCTGGCGCCTCGGATTGCCCTTGCCACCACCGCATTTCGCCAGCTTCGGCTTCAACTTCGCCTTTACGGCGGCGTGGTTTGGCACCGCCTGGGGAGCCATCATGTGGATATTCGTTTGGTCCAAGGTGAGCGGGTCCGGTGTCGTGGCGATCACCGGAGCCGTCGTTGCCGGGGTTCTGTTCGGCTTGATCATAGCGGCCTACTATCGTTACGGCGCTCGCAAATATAAGCTCCCTCTTTGGTCTGAAGTGAATGCTGGCCCGTAACGGTGCAGGCGTCCAAACGTTCTGCATGTCGGGTTTAATGGATTCAATTTGGTGCTAACCGTCATTGCGAGCGAAGCGAAGCAATCCAGGGCTCCGCGAAGATTCTGGATTGCTTCGTCGCTTCGCTCCTCGCAATGACGGAGCTTGTTGCTGCCATTCCGGCTTCGTCTGAGATCACGGCCACTCCGCGATGAAGCCCTTCGCCTTATAAGGTTCGATCTTGTCCCATTCGCTGAGCACGCGACGGCGGAATTCGGGATGGGTGTGCCAGAGATGGCGCGGGATGCCGAAGCCGTCGACCGTGAGCAGCATCTTCTCCACCTCGGGCCAGTATCGCTGCAGGGTCATCGCGTAGCGCCGCGCGGTCCAGCTGTTGCCGAGGCAGATCACGCTGCCGACATTGGCGAGGCCGAGCGCGGCGTCGATCACCGGCAGCGCGAGCGCGACGTTCTCGCCGGTATTCGTGGCGTGGTGCTCTTCGAGGATGCGCTCGGCCGGAATGCCGCGCCTCACCATGGCGGCCTTGATCAGCGTACACTCCGAAAGATCAGCGCCCGGCGTGATCCCGCCGCTGACGATGGCGTGGCGGAAGTAGCCCTGCTGCCACAGCTTCACCGCCGTCTCGGCACGCAGCTCCTCGTCGACGCGGGTCCCGAACACGAACAGGAGATCGGCCGGCCGCAGCGGCGTATCGGCGAAATGCCGCGCGTTGACCGCGGCGATCTCGGCGTCATCCGGTCTGCGCAGCGCGCGATCCTGCATCGTCCCACTCCGAAGGCGACTCGCTCACTCTGGCATGGTGCGCGAAATCTGCATGATCACATTCGGTGACCGGCGATGAGGTTGCGTGATCACGGCAGCAGCGCGGCCGGAATCTCCGTGAACGTGTAGCTGCGCGGCCTGTTGCGGGTGATGAAGCCGCCGACATACCAGGCGAACAGCGCGGCGAAGCCGATCAGGAACAACGCGCCCGACCATTCGGCGATGACGAGCGCGCGCACCAGAAGCCCGGCCATCGCCACGGCTAGCAGCGCAATCGCGGCGAGCGCCGCGCCGTAGGTGAAGCGGCCGAGGCCCGCAGTCAGCCGCGCGTTGCTGCCGCTGAAGGCGAGCCGCGCATGCAGGCCGACGATGAAGGCGCGGTAGGCCTCGCTCTGCGGCGCCATCAGGGCCGCCGTCTGCCACGAGACGGAGATGATGCTGAGGCGGCGGCCATCGCGATGGGTGATGTCGGCCCGAAAACGCTTCGCCTGCATCGACACCGGTCGGTAGGACAGCCGGATCGCGGCGATGTCGGCGTACGGCCACAGGCCGGTCCGGCCGGCGAACCGCCACGACAGCCCCTGCCCGGTCAGCTCGAACTGGTGCGCGGCCCCGATCAGCGACGCCTTGTAGGCGTAGCGGATCGCATCATCGCCGGCCGTGGTGGTGCGCTCGGAAATGGATCGGTCCTGTTGCGTGTGGCGCGCGCCTTATCCTACAAGCGGAGCATGAGCGAAACGATCTATTTTCCGCGCCACCTGATCCTGGCCGGGGCGATGGCCGCCGGCGTGCTGCTGGCGCTGGCCGTGCACATGCTCGGCGCCCGCTACGGGCTCGATCTCGGCGGCCTGTGGCAGACCGAGAGCGGCGCCTTCATGCCGGCGGGATCGGCGATCGCCTGGTGGCTGATCGCCACCGTCGGCTTCTCCTCGGGCTATTTCATCGCCAACATCATGCACAGCGCGGTATCGGGCGAGATCCCGCAGCGGATGCGCAACTTCCTGGTCGTGGTCGGCGTGCTGATGCTGGCCGGCATCGGCCAGGCGATCTCCGGCCCGAGCCCGGTGCCGTCGGCCTCGGGTGTGCTGGCCGGCCTCGCCGCGCTCTGCCTCGGCGCCCTGATGGCGTTCTGCGGCGCCAATTTCGCGCTGAGGAAGAGCTGACGCGTGGCATCCGGATGCGACGACGCCGCGCGGGATGTCCGCGCGGCGTTTTGTCTCATCGGCTCTGGTGACGCGATCAGCTCGCAGCACGCAGGTTGACGCCGCTCTCGGCGAGCTTGGTCAGCTTCATGTCGGTCGCCTTCTCCTCGTCGAGCGTCTTCTGCAGCACGGCGGCGCAGTCGCTGCGGCCGAGCTGCTTGGCCCAGGCGATCAGGCTGCCATAGCGCGTGATCTCGTAGTGCTCGGCCGCCTGGGCGGCGTTGATCAGCGCTGCGTCCAGCACCGCCTTGTCGTCGACCTCGCCGGCGACCTCGTCGGCCTCCTCGATGATGCCGTCGATCGCCGGACAGTCGACCGCCTTGGCCGCGATGCCGTGCATCTTGAACACCTGTTCGAGACGCGTCACATGCGTCTTCGTCTCATCGAGATGGGTCAGAAAGCCCTGCTTGAGCTTCTGATCCGTCGCCTTGTCCGCCATCTTCGGCAGCGCTTTGACGAGCTGGTTCTCGGCGTAATAGATGTCCTGCAGCTGATGAACGAACAGATCGTTCATCGTCTTGATGTCCTTGGTGAACAGTCCCATTTGTTTCACGTCCTCTCGGTTCGGAACATGGCAGGTCCCTCCCCTGACCGATCGTCGCCATGTTCGCTGTGCGCTAACCGGCGGCTACGGCGGTTGTTCCGGCGTACCGCCCCTGCCGAACCGGTCGCAGGGACGAGGGTTCTCGTGAACCGCGCGGGCGACCAGTTGGACCGAATTGAGGCGGACGGGCCGCCAGCTATGTGACCGGAGTGTGACAGACCCGCGCCGCATGGGTCGGAGCTGAGCTGTGTCAAGGACTGCACAAGGCGCGCATTTTAGCATAAGGAACAGGCTGTCACGAATTGCCCGCCCCATCGATCAATGGTTTCGCCTCTTTTCCAAGATCTAGTACCGCCCCGCCGGGAGGATGAATGCAGCGCCTGCTGACCACGCTTGGGCGTGGCTTCAAGAAATGGATCGGCTGGAAGCGGCTGGGGATTGCAGCGAGCCTTGCGATCATCGCCTTCGCGATCACGACACTCGTGCGCACGCTGAAGGGCGTCGATGCCGGCGTCATCCTGACCGCGCTCACCGAAATCCCGCCCGGTCACATCGCCCTCGCGGCCTTGTGTGTGGTCGGCGCGTTCTGCACGCTGACCTTCTATGACTATTTTGCACTGCGAACGATTGGCAAGAAACACGTGCCCTATCGCATCGCGGCGATGAGCGCCTTCACCAGCTATTCGATCGGCCACAACATCGGCGCCACCGTGTTCACCGGCGGCGCCATCCGGTTTCGGATCTACTCCGACTACGGCCTGTCCGCGATCGACGTCGCCAAGATCTGCTTCCTGTCAGGCCTGACCTTCTGGCTCGGCAATCTGTTCGTACTCGGCATCGGTATGACCTTGCATCCGGCCGCCGCCACCGCGATGGACCAGTTGCCCCCGGCGGTGAACCAGTTGATCGCGATCGGCATCCTGGGGGCGATCTTCGCCTATCTCGGCTGGCTGACCGCCGGCAAGAACCGGCGCCAGCTCGGCCAGAACGGCTGGAAGGTGGTGCTGCCCTCGGCGCAGCTCACGCTCGTGCAGATCCTGATCGGAGTGGTCGACCTCGGCTTCTGCGCGCTGGCGATGTACCTCCTCGTCCCCGCCGCTCCGCCGATCGATTTCCTGTCGCTGTCGGTGGTGTTCATCCTCGCCACCCTGCTCGGCTTCGCCAGCCACGCGCCCGGCAGCATCGGCGTGTTCGATGCCGCGATGCTCGTGGCGCTGCCGCAGTTCGGGCGCGAGCAGTTGCTGGCCACCCTGCTCGTTTTCCGCGTGCTGTATTTCGTGATCCCGTTCGCGACGGCGATCTCCATCATGGGCATCAGGGAACTCTGGCTGAACGTCGTGAAGCCGTGGCAGGAGCGGCGCCGGCTGAACTCAGCCTGCGAGGACGAGGTCGCCGCCAAGCGCGCCGCGGCCACGGCGCCCGCCGCGGTTCCCCAGCGCATCAAGCGCCACTCCCAGCGCTGAGCAGCAATCGTCTCGCGGATGACGCGACGGTTCGACCCTCGACCGGTTGAACTCGCGTGCGATCCTCTTATTTCCGCCCCATCCCTGACGTGAATCCTTGCGCATGACCCGAATGCCCCTTCGTCCGCTGCTCGCCGCCTGCGTCCTGGCCGGCCTGCTCGCCCCTCTCGCCGCCACCGAGGCGGCCGCGCAGTTCGGCGCAGCGCCGCTGCAGATCAGCTGGGAGGTGCGCAACCGCTTCCGTCTCTTCCGGGAGGAGCGCGACTTCCTGCTGCATACCGAGAGCACGCGCGACCGCTCCATTCTCGCCGCCGAGCAGGCGTTGGCGGTGCAGAGCGACGGCCGCGGCTGGGCCCGGAACGTCGTCAACCGGCTCTGCATCGACCTCGCCGGCCGCATCAACGAGCCGTGCACGCGCGACAACGTCAAGGAAAGCTATCTCACGCCGATCGACCATCCGATCACCGTGCGCCTGACCGGCCCGGTCCCGGTCGGCGCCACCTGCGCGTGGTCGTTCGACGACGGCGACGGGCCGCAGACCTCGACATTCGACTGCGCCGAACCGGTCAACCTGCGCGTCCGCTACGGCCGCCAGACCGTCGCATCCGTCGATGTCGCCAGCCCGGAAGGCACGCAGCAGGTGTCGACCGGAATCCAGGTCCGCGACGTCCTGATCGCCGGCCTCGGCGACAGCATCGCCTCCGGCGAGGGCAACCCGGACCGCCCGATCGCGCTCGCCGACGACGGCTTCTGCTTCCGCTCCTATCTCGGCGGTCCGACGGCGCAATATTATCGGCCGAGCCGGGCCGGCTTCAAAGGCGGCCGCGCCTGCGAGGCGCCGGACACGCTGCAGAACTGGCAGAAGCACAGCGCGGTCTGGCTCAACGCCGCCTGCCACCGCTCGCTCTACAGCTACCAGACCCGCACGGCGCTGGCGCTCGCGGTGCGCTATCCTCATGTCGCGGTCACCTACCTGCCGCTCGCCTGCACGGGCGCCACCATCGCCGATGGCCTGTTCGGCAGCCAGCGCGCACGCGAATGCACGCCGGGCCGCGCCGCGACCACCTGCGCCGGCAGCGTCAACGGCCAGCTCGGCGAGCTGCGCGAGGCGCTGACCGCGGCCAAGCGTCGCCAGCCGGACCGCAAGCTCGATCTGATTCTGCTGTCGATCGGCGCCAACGACATCAACTTCTCCGGTCTCGTCGCCGACGTCATCGTCGATACGCCGACCGAACGCACGCTGTTCAAGCGCTCAGGCGTGATCGGCTCGGTGGAGGAATCGCGCAGCGAGCTGGCACGCGACCTGCCGCAGGGTTTTGCCAAGCTGCGCGAGGCGCTGAAGCCGCTGGTCGGCGACCTCTCGCACGTCATCTACACCTCCTACGGCAACCCGGCACTGAGCGGCCCCGGCACGCCCTGCCCGGGTGGTCCGGCCGGTTTCGAGGTCCACCCATCGTTCAATGCCAATCCGCAGCGGCTCGCCAAGGTCGCGGGCTTCGTCGAGAACGAGTTCCTGCCGTCACTGCGCGGACTGGCGCAATGTACCGCGGGAGTCCTGTGCCGCGATCCGCAGGCCGACCGCATGACCTTCGTCGATGCGCATCAGGCCGCGTTTGCCGATCACGGCTTCTGCGCCCGCTCGACGCAGGATCCGCCGTTCGACCGCGAATGCTTTTCGGCCGACGGCGCCAGCTTCGATCCGAACATCGTCAGCGCCGCCAACGAGCCGCTGCTGTGCGGCCGCGGCGCCAGCGAGTATCGTCCCTATCTGCCGCGCGCGCGCTGGATCCGCGATGCCAACGACAGCTACTTCTCGGCGATGACCTATCCGCAAGGGCTGCCGGCGGCGATGCAGCCGTCCGACATCCACGATGCGAGCTGGGGCGTGCTATCCGCGGTCTATGGCGGCGCCGTGCATCCGACGGCGGAGGGCCATGCCGTGATGGCCGACGCCGCCTTTCCGGCCGCGGCGCAAGTGCTCAACCTCGATGCGGCCGAGCCCAACGTCACCAGCCAGCCGCTGCCGCCGGCGGGCGTGGTGAGGCAGTAGTCGGCCATTCGGGTAGGGATCGCAGAGGAAGAACGGCCTGAAGCGCTCCGCTCCGCTCACCGTCTTTCGGGACGCCCCTCCGTGAGCGGGCGCTCAGGAACAAGGGCTGCGGGGCGGCGAGATCGCGGACCTCATGGTGAGTTGGGAGCGGATGGAGAGCCGGGCCGCCTTGGAAGAACGTGTCGGCCTCGCCGTCCCAACGCTCAGCGCGCAAATCGACGGCGACCACCGCCAAGCGATCCTGATTGTCGTTGTGCCCAATATGGGTTGTTCCCGCACATTGCCGCGAGGCCCCGGCCTGCCCTTCGACACTGATCCCAGGACGTATAGGTGCATTCGACATAGGTGCTACCACCCCATTCCCACCTTTGTAGGCAGACAGGATAATTGGAATCATAGGTTTGAGCAGCGGCGATCGGGATCATGGAGATGGCCGCGCTCCCCGCGATGATCCAACGCAGCATCAGTATCGCTCCCTCGTCGAATTCCAACCGCTGCGGCCAATGGCCTGCACGATCACCGGCAAGCAACGCTCGAATGATCATGGAGACCTTGTCCTCGACCACGCGGTTGATCTGGATCAAGCTTTTCGCCGACGCGGTGTCCGAGATCGCGATCCCTTGTCGGCCAGGAGCGAGGACGGTCGCAGTTCGGAAGCAGTCTACTTGACTGCAGCCGGCTTCTTCATCATCGGAGGCGCCTGCTTGGTGGCGGAGCCGGTTGCCGTCGTCGCCTGCGAGGGCAGATATTTGGCGAGGATCGCAGGATCGATCTGCGCCATGTTGCTGTCCGGCAGGCGGGTCCAGGTCTCGTCCTTGCCAAACAGCGAGATGCCGAGATAGCCGTGCAGGATCAGCGTCTGCCCGTCCGGACTGACCCGCATATTGGCCTTCCAGATGTTGCCGTCGCGCGGATTGAGCACGTTGCCGCCTTCGTATTTCAGGCCCTCGCGCTTCATGTCGCGCACGAAGGAGATGCCGAGCACTGGCGCATTCTTGCGGTCATCGCTGCACTTCGAACAGACCTCGTTCGGATTGTCGCCGGGACGCGGAAACGTCTTGGCGATCACGCCCTCGAACACGCCGTCGTGGTCGATGAAGAGAAACCAGCCGACGGGCCTGCCATCCTCGACCTTCTGCCACAGACCGGCCGCGGTCGGCTCAGCCGCGAGCGCAGGCCGCGTCAGCAGAGCACCGGCAACGACGAGCGCGCCGATCGCGAGCTTCGTCACACCAGGCACCAGCCGAAGTCGGGGAAACGCATTGCGCATCATCATCTCACCTTGACCAAGTCACAAAATGAATGGCCGCACAGTACGGCCGTTTCATGCATCGTTCCAGCCCCATAACAGGTCTGGCGCGCCGGTGAAACCGGCACGCGCAGGAAACATTTCTTCACATTTGAGTTGGTCCGGCGGCGGAAGGTTCCATACCGCCGACAAATTAGTTGACGCCGAGCTTCTTCTGCAGGCTCGACGACGACGTCGTGTACTGGAACACCAGCCGCTTCTCCGGATACACGTAGCGGTGCGCCTTCTGCGCCATCAGCGCGCCCTCGTGGAAGCCGCACAGGATCAGCTTGATCTTGCCGGGATAGGTGTTGATGTCGCCGATCGCGAAGATGCCGGGCACGGAGGTCTCGAAGGCAGAGGTCTCGACCGGAATGAGATTGTGCTCGAGCGCGAGGCCCCACTCGGCAACCGGACCGAGTTTCATCGTCAGTCCGAAGAATGGCAGCATCATCTCGCAGGGGACGGTCTCGACCGCGTTGTCGTTGCCCTTGATCGTCGCAGCCGACAGCTGGCCATTGGCGCCTTCGAGCGCCGTCACCTGGCCGATGCGCAGATCCATCTTGCCGCCGGCGACGAGCGCGCGCATCTGCTCGACGCTGTGGGGCGCGGCACGGAAGTCGTCGCGGCGATGAACGAGCGTGATGCGCTTCGCGATGGGGTGCAGGTTGAGCGTCCAGTCGAGCGCGGAGTCACCGCCGCCAACGATGACGACATTCTTGTCGCGGAACTGCTCCATCTTGCGCACGGCATAGAATACCGAGGTGCCTTCATAGGCCTCGATGCCCGGCACCGGCGGGCGCTTGGGCTGGAACGAGCCGCCCCCGGCCGCGATCACCACGACCTTGCACTCGAACACCTTGCCGGCATCGGTGGTGACGCGAAAACCGGGATCGCCGATCTTTTCGACCTTCTCGACCATCTCGCCGAGATGGAAGGTCGGACTGAACGGCTTGATCTGCTCCATCAATTGATCGGTGAGGCCCTGCCCCGTCACCATCGGCACGCCGGGAATGTCGTAGATCGGCTTCTCCGGATACAGCTCGGCGCATTGGCCGCCGACCTTGTCGAGGATGTCGATCAGATGCGCCTTGATGTCGAGCAGCCCCAGTTCAAAAACGGCAAACAGTCCGCAAGGGCCCGCGCCAATGATCAGCACATCGGTCTTGATCGCTTCGCTCATGTCGCTCTTCTCGTTGGAGGCGCCGCTCGACGGATGGCGGCAGATGGCGGTTCCGAATTTGTAGCCATTGGTGTGGTCGCAGGGAAGGCACAAAAGCCGCCCCTGGCTCGCGCGCGGCTTGCAGCGGTGGCCTTAGCCGGGTTTGAAGGGGACATGAATGATGGAGATCAATCGGTGACAGAGACGGCCCGCCGCGACCACGCGCCACGCCTGGAGGACTTTCCCTACCGCCTCGCGGACAATGTCCGCTTCGGCGACCTCGATCCCAACCAGCACGTCAACAATGCGGTCTACGCGACCTACTTCGAGACCGGCCGGGTGACCTTGATGAAAGACCCGCGCCATGGCCTGACCCAGGACGGGCTGGCCTGGATCATGGTGCGGCTGGACATGCATTTCCGGGCCGAGCTGCGCTGGCCGGGCACGATCGAACTGGGACTGGGGGTCGTGAGGCTGGGGCGCACGTCGGTGACCTGCGAGCAGGTCGTGTTCTCGGACGGGCGCTGCGTGGCGTCGGCCACCGCGGTCATGGTCCTGATCGACGAGGTGACGCGCAAACCGGCGCCGCTGACGCCGAATCTCGTTGCTGCGCTACAGCCCTGGGTCCGCCGCGGCATGGCGATCGCGCCGCCGGCATAGGCCTGGCGGCGATCAGCCGAAGCGCGGCGATGAGGGCGCGAGGCGAACGGTCAGGCCTGACGCTCGGGGGTGGCGACGACGAGGCCGTCGAGTTCGTCGGAGACCTTGATCTGGCAGGAAAGACGGGAATTCGGCCGGACATCGTAGCCGAAATCGAGCATGTCCTCTTCCATCGGGGTCGGCGGGCCGACCTTCTCGCGCCAGGCTTCGTCGACATAGACATGGCAAGTCGCGCAGGCGCACGCGCCGCCACATTCGGCCTCGATGCCGGGAATGGCGTTGCGGATCGCCGCTTCCATCACGGTCGCGCCGTTTTCGATGTCAACGGTTCGGGATTCGCCGGTATGGTCGACAAAGGTGATCTTGGCCATGTGTGCTCGTGCTGCGCAGGAAATGAGGTCGGGCTGTCCTATAACGGACCGCTCCGCTCCGCGCTAGTGCTGCCGCCGGCCGCTCAGGCCGCGCCGAGCATCTCCGAAATCGCCGCGCGGGCCTGCGCGATCGCCGTGCCGAGCCAGGCCAGCGCATCGGCCGGATCGCCCGCCCGCAGCGCCGCTTCGAGCCCTTCCGCCGCGTCGGCGACGTCGAGCGCGCCGACGGCGCGGGCCGAGCCCTTCAGCGTGTGGGCGACGGTGGCGGCATCCTCGGGCATCACCTGCAACCGCTCCAGCAGGCGGACGGCCTGGCTGGAGAACATGGCGAGCACCTCGCGCTCGAGCGCGCTGTCGCCGAGCGTCATCCGGCGCAGCAGGTCCAGGCTGATCGGCCCGTCATCGGGAACCAGCGGGGGCGAGGGCATCCATTCGATCCGTGAAAGGTCGGGAATCATGGCGGCAATCCGGTCCGGGCGCGCCTCGCGCGCCTATGGTAAGCCAAGCACGACAATGGTTAATGCATTGTTACCGGCCCAATTGCCGCGGGTTTGCCGCGATTTGGGCCCGGCTCTGCCCCAATCACGGCAGAAACGGGAATTCGCAGAACTTCTAGAGTGTTAACGGCGGCTGCTGTTAACGATGATTAAGAATCTCTTAACCACGGCCATTTCTTTCAACAGGCACAGCCAATAGGATGATGCCCGGATGGAGTGGGTCACCTGGCGGAATTTGCCACCCCTGGTGCCTGCGAGGGATGACGTCCGGTTCGAGCGTTACGAGAGGGCACTCGTACGCGGCTCGCCGGATCGAAATTAAGACGAGGGCTCGGACTCAACATGGCGAACACTCCGAAAAAGGTCAAAGACCCGACTGAAGTTGCGCTGTCCGCCATTCAGGAGGCTTTGAACATCAGCGATTCGTCCGCGCCCACGGACTCGCAGGGCTCGGTCCACGCTGACGGGGCTCCGCCCGTCATGCCGAACGGCGTGTCCAGTCTGGATTCGTTCGACTCCCGTCCGGGCATCGACCGCAGCAGCCTTGACGAGATCGAGCCGCCGCCGCTCGCCGCGCGCCGCCCGGCCAATGACGACCGCGAGACTATCGGCCAATTGCTGCAGGCGATCCAAAAGGGCCGCCCGTCACGCGGCGTCTACACGCTGGCAACCGCCTTTGCAGGCATCTGGATCGTCGGCTGCGTCCTGCTGACCATCGGCTTCCTGCCCGCTTTGCAGACCTTGATCGGCCAGAGCGGCGGCGTGCTGGTCATGGCAGGCCTCGCCGCAGTGTTCTTTGCCCCGGTTCTGCTGTTCTATTTCCTCGCGAGCCTCGCTTGGCGCGGCCAGGAGCTGCGCATGATCGCGCAGTCGATGGCGCAGGTCGCGATCCGCTTCTCCGAGCCGGAAGGCGCCGTCAGCGATTCGATCGTGACCGTCGGCCAGGCCATCCGCCGCGAGGTCGCGGCGATGGGCGACGGCGTCGAGCGCGCGATCGCTCGCGCAGGCGAGCTCGAGATGCTGGTCGCCAACGAGGTTGCGGCGCTCGAGCGCGCCTACAGCGACAACGAGGTCCGCATCCGCGCCCTGCTCCAGGACATCGCCCATCAGCGCGACAACCTCGTGGGCCAGGCCGAGCAGGTCCGCAGCGCCATCTCGGGCGTCCAGATCGACCTTCGCCACGACATCGCGCTGATCTCGGACGCGATCGCCTCGCGGGTCGACGAGGTCGCCAAGAGCATCACCGGCGCGCTGGAAGAGCGCGGCGCCCACATCACGGCCGCGCTCGGCAACGCCGGCGACAACATGATCCTCGCGCTCGGCGAGCGCGGCGGCGATCTGCTCGACCGGCTCGAAGAGGCCAGCGCCGAGACCACCCGCGCCGTGCTCGACGCCTCGGAGCGGCTCACCACCAGCCTCAATTTCAAGACCGGCCACGTCCACGACGAGTTCGCCGACCTGTCGGACCGAGTCCACGAGATGCTCAACGAGCGCATCGACCGCATCACCAGCGAGTTCGAGCAGCGCACGGCGGCCATCGTCGACGGCATCTCGGTGCGAACCGAGCAGGTTCACGACCAGCTCAAGGCGTCCGGCGAGTCCCTCCTGCTGGAGCTCGAGCTGCGCAGCGGCGATCTCGTCACCAAGATCGACGAGGCGAGCCAGCGCATGTCCGGCCACATCGTCACGTCAGGCGAGAAGGCGAGCGAGTCGCTCGATGCGACCGTCAATTCACTGGTCGCCAAGGTCGTGAGCCAGACCGAGAGCACCCACGACACGCTGTCGATCCAGATCAGCGCCTTCGACGAGCTGGTGAAGAACCAGGGCACCGAGCTCGCCGAGCGCTTCGCACGCGACAGCTCGACGCTGGGCGCGCTGATCACCCGGCACATCACCGAATTC
The DNA here is from genome assembly GCF_032487555.1 of Bradyrhizobium sp. SZCCHNRI1029. Lineage (NCBI taxonomy): Bacteria > Pseudomonadati > Pseudomonadota > Alphaproteobacteria > Hyphomicrobiales > Nitrobacteraceae > Bradyrhizobium > Bradyrhizobium sp. SZCCHNRI1029. The sequence continues at coordinate 737,922 of NZ_JAUEUK010000002.1, read as the reverse complement.
GACCGCACGGTGAAGACCTATGGCGGCGAGATCGTCGAGCGCATGGGCCAGCGGACCCAGGAAATCTCCGACAATCTCAAGTCCTATGTCGATACGTTCGATACGCGGCTGTCGTCCAACAGCGGTGAGATCACGGCGACGCTGGATCAGCGGCTGAACCAGTTCGAGACCAATCTGCAGGCCCGCATCACCACCCTCGACACCTCGCTCGATGCGAAGATCAAGACCTTCGACGACAGCGTCGAGGGCCGCCTCAAGTCGCTCGAGGAGAACTTCGACAACCGCGCGACCTCGGTCACCTCGACGATCGAAGGCCGCCTCGGCACTCTGTCCAACTCGCTGACCGACGGCGCTGCCCAGGTGCTGCACGCGATCGACTCGCGGCTGACCGTGCTGACCTCCTCGCTGACCGATGGCTCGGCGCAGGCGATCCAGTCGATCGATTCCCGCCTCAACATACTGACCTCCTCGCTGACTGACGGCACCGACAAGGCGCTCGAAGCGATCGATCAGCGCATCCACAGCCTGTCGAACATCATCGACGGCCGCAGCTACGAGCTGACCGAAGCCGTCACCGCGCGCTTCCAGGACATCCATCAGGGCATCGAGACCCGCGTCGGCTCGATCGCCAAGGACATCGACCATCGCGTGTCGCAGTTCGAGGACCTGCTCGGCTCGCGCGTCGAGGCCGTGGCCGGCCGCATCGAGAGCAGCGGCCGCCAGGCGAGCGACGAACTGATGACGCGCGCCGAGCTGCTGTCCGCCAGCATCAAGTCGCATGTGGAAGATGCGGAGCGGGCGCTGACCAACCTCGTGGTCAACACCAGCGAGACCATCCAGACCGGGGCCCGCTCGGCACAGCAGGCGCTGCTCAACGTCTCGACCGACGTCGGATCGCAGTTGAAGAACACCTCCGCCGAGGTCGAGCGTGCCCTGTCGAACGCAGGCAGCAGCGCGGCCGAGGCCGTCCTGACCAGTGCACGGGAGGCCCAGGCCACGCTGGTCGCGGCCTCCGGCGAGACCGCCGACCAGATCAAGTCGCTGTCGGCCGACGTCGAGCGCACGCTCACGGCGGCAGGCTCGACCACCGCAGCCTCGATCCTCGCCGGTGCGCGCGAGGCCCAGAACACGCTGGTGTCCGCCTCCTCCGATGCCGCCACCCACGTCAAGTCGCTCGCCGTCGACGTCGAGCAGGCGCTGACGGCCGCCGGCTCGGCCACGGCAGCCTCGATCCTCGCCGGTGCACGCGAGGTCCAGAACACGCTGGTGTCCGCCTCCTCCAACGCGGCCGAGCACGTGAAGTCGCTCGCAGCCGACGTGCAGCGCTCGCTGACCAGTGCCGGGACGGAAACCGCCGAAGCCATCACGGCGGGCGCCCGTGATGCCCAGCATGCCCTGCTCGCGGCATCGAGCGAAGCGGCCGAACAGGTCAAGGCGCTGACCGTCGACGTCCAGCGCTCGCTGTCGATCGCGGGGACGACCACCGCGGAAACGATCACCGGCGGCGCCCGGGAAGCGCAGAGCACGCTGATCAGCGCTTCGTCCGAAGCGGCCAATCACGTCAAGTCGCTGGCGGCCGACGTCGAGCGCACGCTCGCCGCGGTCGGAACCAGCACGGCCGCAGCGATCGTCGACAGCGCCCGCGACGTCCAGTCGAAGCTCGTCACCGCCTCGACGGAAGCAACCGAGCACGTCAAGTCGCTGGCCGTCGACGTCGAGCGGACGCTGTCGTCCGTCGGCGCCGATACCGCGACCTCGATCCTCAACAGCGCGCGCCAGGCGCAGATGTCGCTGACCGCCACGTCGGCCGACACCGCGGCCACCCTGGTCGGCAGCGCACGCGAAGCCCAGGCGGTGCTGACGACGACCACGACCGAGACGGTCGCGGTGATCGTCGGCGGCGCGCGCGAGGCACAGAACCTGCTGACCGCCACCTCCACCGACACCGCGGGCCAGCTCAAGGCGATGTCGTCGGAGATCGAGCGCGTCATCAATTCCGTCGCGGCGAACACCACCGATGCGATCCAGAGCAGCGCGCTCAATGCGCAGAGCGCGCTCGTCGCCGCCTCCAACGAGGTCTCCACGCGGGTCAAGTCGACCTCGACCGAGATCGAGCGCTCGGTGCTCGCCGCCGGCAACTCGTTCGGCTCGGCCATGACCGGCAAGACCGACGAGATCGTCACCTATGTGCAGCAGCAGAGCGAGCGGCTGTCGCAGATGCTCGACGGCAAGCGCGGCACCCTTGTGGAGGCACTCAACTCGAAGACCAACCAGCTCACGATCGAGATCGATCGCGTCACCACCGACGCGCTGAAGGCGATCGAGGTCCGCGGCCAGAACTTCGCCCAGAGCGTCAATGGCAACGGCTCCGAGGTCGCCCGCACCATCACCTCGGCGGGAGAGCTCGCGACCACCGCGATCACCAAGTCGCTCAAGGAGCTGGAGCAGGCCTCGCGCGCGGCGATCGAGCAGTCGCGCCAGGTCTCGGTGGCTGCGGTCACGGAGATGCAGGAGACGAGCAAGATCCTGCGCACCGACACGGTCGCCCTGTTCGAACGTCTGCGCGAGGGCAACATCCTGCTGCAGGAGGTCCTGACCGGCGCCCACGACAACCTCAACTCGCTGGAGCGGGCGCTGGTCACCCGGGTGGCCGACTTCGTCACCGCGATGAACGACGTCACCGCGCGCAACGGCACCGCGACGCAGACGCTCGAGGACCAGCTCAACGTGTTCAACTCCAAGACGTCGCGGGCGCTGGAGGATCTAAACTCGCTGTCCGGCCAGTTCGACGCGCATGGCAAGGCGCTGATCGAGGCGGCGGCCATCGTCGAGCAGAGCAACCGCGATGCGACCGTCTCGATCTCGGATCGCAAGACGACGCTGGAATCGCTGGTCACCACCATCGATCTGCGCACCGCCGATCTCGACCAGCGTCTGACGCGCTTCACCACCCTGCTCGACGAGTCCTTGGCGGCCGCCGAGGAGCGCGCCCGCGACATCGCCCGGGTCGTGGCGGAAACGGCGGGGGCCGGCTCGACCGCGCTCAGCCGCCAGTTCGAGGCCATCCGCGCCAACGCCGAGGAGGAACGCCGCCTCACCACGTCGCAGATGCAGGAGATCTACCAGCAGAGCACGCAGGAAGCCGATGCGATGTTCAAGCAGTCGGCGGAGAAGTTCGCCACGCTGGTGTCGAGCATGAAGCAGATGACCGCCGAGATGCATCGCGAGCTCGAGGCGACGCGCAACGAGCTGCGCCGCGGCGTGCTGGAGATGCCGCAGGAGGCCGCCGAGAGCACGGCGCAGATGCGCAAGGTCATCGTCGACCAGATCGAGGCGCTGGCCGAACTCAACCGGATCGTCGCGCATCACGGCCGCGGTCTCGACGTGGTCAGCGCGTCGCGTCCCGCCGCGGTCGCGGCGCCAGCGGCCGTGATCCGTCAGGAAGAGCCGATCGTCGCCGCAGCCGTCGGCGGCCGGCCGGACATGCGCCTGCGCGAGCCGGCTGCGACCAGCGTCGCCAACCTGCCGCCGCCGGATCTCGGCATGCAGCCGCCGGCCCCGCCGCCGCAGCCACGCCGGGTCGAGGCGCCGCCGATGGGTCCGGTCGCCGATCAGCGCAGCGACAACTGGCTGTCCGACCTGCTCAACCGGGCCGACAACAGCACCGCCGGCCAGCCCCAGCCGCCGCGTGGCCGCGGTCCGGCGCAGCAGTCGGGCAATCCGCTGGAGTCGCTGTCGCTCGACATCGCACGGCTGATGGACCGCAATCTCGCGGCCGAGATGTGGGACCGCTACCAGCGGGGCGAGACCAAGGCGTTCTCCAAGCGTCTCTACACCCCGGCCGGCCAGAAGGCGTTCGACGAGGTCGCCCGCAAGTACCGCGCCGACCGTACCTTCAAGCAGACGGTGGACCGCTACATCACCGAGTTCGAGCGGCTGCTCGACGAGGTCGCACGCGACGACCGCAATCCGCAGGCGCTGCGTGCCCAGCTCACCTCGGAGACCGGGCTGGTCTACACCTTGCTCGCCCACGCCGCCGGAAGGCTGGCGTGACGGGAGCAGCGAACAGCGACTAGCGGATGGCGAGGAGCCGACCGCGATGAGAATAGAGAACGGAGGCCGCGAGGCCTCCGTTTCGCTTATCGGGGTCCAGTGAAGCGTTTTCGGATTTGCCCGTCGCCGGCCCGACCGGCACGGCAGCCGTCGTTGCAGGCGCCCGGGATGCCAGTCAGCATGAGACGGGACAATGCCAAGCCGAGCGTGGAGCAATCGGTGCATCGCCGCGGAGGGCACCGAGGCGCTGCCTCTCGCTACGCCCTGCGCCCGCCCGCCTCCCTCACCGCCGCCCGCTGGTGGGCGCCGCGGGCGCGGGCTGCGAGGCCTGGGCGTTGCTCGGGCTGGCGTTGCTGGCCCCGAACAGGACCCGGGTCGGATTGCGGTCGAAATTGTTCACGGCGCGGCTGATGTCGGACAGCGTGCGCCGTCCATCGGCCATCAGCGCGCCGGAGCGCTTGTCCAGATCCTCGGCGAGCTCCCGGATCGATTTCACCGTCAGGAACAGCTCGCCGCCATCCTTGCCGCCGGCCAGCGTGTTGAGACCGAGCATCAGGGTATCGGCCTTGCCCATGATGCCGTCGACACGGCTCATGACGCCATCGATGCGCTCGGAATTGCGGGCCAGCGACTGGGTGAACACCTCGAGATTCTTGATCGAGTTCTTCACGGCGTCCTGGTTGTCCGCGACCACCTTGTTGATGTTCTGTAAGGTGGCTCGGATCGCTTCGGTCACGTCCTGCAGCCGGGTCGGATCGGCACGCAGCACCGGCACGCCATCCTCGTCGAGCGGCGGCGGCGGCGCAGCCTCCTCGCCGCCCTTCAGCGAGATCGCGGCGACGCCGGTCAGGCCCTGGAACTCGAGCCCGACCAGGGTGTCCTTGCGGATCGGTGCGTTGTTCTCGACCATCGCCAGCGCGACGACGCGGCGCGGATTGTCGAGCTTGACCGAGATGACCTCACCGACCCGGATACCATTGAAGTTGACGCTGCCGCCGTTGCGCAGACCCGCGGCCGGACCCTCGAACACGACCCGCAGCGGGCTGCGCTGCTTGGTCGTGTGCAGGCTCTGAAACCAGAGGACAAATCCGATCGCCGCGGCAATCACAGCCAGCGTGAACGACCCGATCAGGACGTAATTCGCCCGCGTTTCCATTACCAACTCCGGTACCGGCACGTCGCGGTGGTCATCCGGCCCCCGCTTCCGTGCACTGTCGGTTGGCGCCGGACAGCGGCACCCACCCCATCAACTTTGTCGCGGCAGTCCCCACTCCCGCTCACAAAAATCGTCCCTGGGGCGCGTCGCGCTACCCCATCACGGCTCGGGCACGCTTGCCGTGGAAATACTGTCGGAGCCACGGATGTTCCGAGGCCTGCATGTCGGCCATCGATCCCGCGGCGATAATCTTGCCGTCGCCCAGCACGGCGATGCGGTCGCACGCCGTATACAGGCTGTCGAGATCATGGGTTACCATGAAAACCGTCAGTCCCAAAGTGCGCTGCAGGGTCCGGACGAGCTCGTCGAAATCGCCGGCGCCGATCGGGTCGAGCCCCGAGGTCGGCTCATCGAGGAACACCAGCTCCGGATCGAGCGCGAGCGCGCGTGCCAGCGCCACGCGCTTGATCATGCCCCCCGACAGCTCGCTCGGGAAACGATCAGCAACATCGGGCCGCAATCCGACCATCACCAGCTTTGCGATCATGATCTCGTCGAGCAGACGCTGCGAGACCTTGAGATACTCCCGGACCGGGAACTGGATGTTCTGCCGCACGGTGAGCGAGGAGAACAACGCGCCCTGCTGGAACAGCACGCCCCAGCGCCGCTCGACGGCGCGGCGGCCGGCACGATCGGCGGCGTCGAGATCGACGCCGAACACCTCGATGTTGCCCGACAGCTTCGGCACGAGGCCGATGATGGTGCGCGTCAGCACCGACTTGCCGGCGCCGGATGGACCGACGAAGCCCAGGATCTCGCCGCGCTTGACGTCGAGGTCGAGCCCGTCGAGCACGCGCGTCTTGCCGAACTGCACGGTAACGTCACGCACGCGGATGATCGGATCGGAGACCTCCTGCGTCATCTCAGCTCACATCCCGACCGCGGCGAAGAAGATCGCGAACACGCCGTCCATCACGATGACGAAGAAGATGCCCTTCACCACCGACGAAGTGGTGTGGCGCCCCAGCGACTCGGCACTGCCCTGCACTGCCAGTCCTTCGACGCAGGCGACGATCCCGATCACCGCCGCCATCACCGGCGCCTTGAGCAGCCCGACCTTGAAATGATCGATCGAGATCGCATCGCGCAGGCGCAGCAGGAAGGCCTCGGGATCGACGCCGCCATAGAACCAAGCCACCAGCCCACCGCCATAGAGCGCGGCGATGTCGCCGAGGAAGGCCAGGATCGGCAGTGCGATCACCAGCGCGAGCATGCGCGGCAGGATCAGGACCTCGATCGGATCGAAGCCCATTGTGCGCAGCGCGTCGATCTCCTCGCGCATCTTCATCGAGCCGAGCTCGGCCGTGTAGGCGCTACCCGACCGGCCCGCGATCATGATCGCCACCAGCAGCACGCCGATCTCGCGCAGCACCAGCACGCCGAGCATGTCGACGACGAAGATGTCGGCGCCGAACCTTCGGAAATGGAAGATGCCCTGCTGAGCGATGATGCAGCCGATCAGGAAGGTGATCAGCACGATGATCGGCACCGCGCGCCAGCACACCTGCTCGAGATGATGGATGGTCGAGGTCAATCGGAAGCTGCGGGGATGAATGAGGACCCGGCCGCTGGCGACGATCACGGCGCCGAGCATGTCGATCAGCGCGGCGATCGTGCCGAAGATGCCGGCGACACTGAGACCGATCTGGCCGAGCATGCCGGTGATGGTCACCATCGTCGCGTCGCCATTGGGCGCGGTGCTGACGCGTCGAACCTCGTCGACCAGGCTGGCGTAGTTCGCAGAGAGCCCATCGATCCGGACCTCGACGGTTCCGGTCGTGAAGCTGCGGCGCAGCCGCTCGATCAGCCAGGCACCGAACGTGTCGAGCTTGGAGACTTGGGAGACGTCGATGGAGACATCGATCTTCTTGCCGGCGAGCTTTTCGGCATCGGCGACGAGCCGTTCGAGCGACGGCGCAAAGGGCGCAGTCCAGGCGCCGGTCGCGCGCAGCGACAGCGCGTTGCCATCGCCACTGCGCTGCAAATCAGGGCCGCCCTTCACGACGGCCATCCTCGGAGCCTTGGACGTCCGCTCCTTGACGAGAAAAATCCCACCGCGTCGCTACCACCTTGCCGGAGACCACTATCAACAGCCATAGTCGGTCAGATCGCGCAAGTCCCAAGCGCCTCATTCCGGTTCACAAAGCGCCAGACTTTCAAATGACTTCCAACGGTTTTCCAATACTGGACGCCCGGATCGGCCACTGGCCGATCGCCGGCAGCTTCACGATCAGCCGCGGCGCCAAGACCGAAGCCGTGACAGTGATCGCGGAGCTGCGACACGGGACGATGGTTGGCCGCGGCGAATGCGTGCCCTATCCGCGTTATGGCGAAACGCCCGATGCGGCGCTGAGCGCCCTGCTCGGGATGCGCGATGCGGTCGCCTCTGGTCTCGACCGCGCCGCCCTGCAGACGGCGATGCCGCCGGGCGCGGCGCGCAATGCGCTCGACTGCGCGCTGCTCGACCTCGAAGCCAAGCGGAGCGGCCGGCGCATCTGGGACCTGCTCGGACGTCGCGCACCGGCACCGTGCGTCACGGCCTACACGATTTCGCTCGGGAGCCCCGATGTGATGGCCAAAGCTGCAGCCAAGGCCGCGCATCGCCCGCTGCTCAAGATCAAGCTCGGCGGCGACGGCGATCCTGCGCGGATTGCAGCCGTGCGAGCGGCGGCGCCGCAGTCACAACTGATCGTCGACGCCAACGAGGCCTGGACCGAAGCGAATTTGGAATCCAATCTCGCAGCCTGCGCCACCGCCGGCGTCACGCTGGTCGAGCAGCCGCTGCCCGCAGGGAAAGACGAAGCGCTCGGAAAGATCGCGCGCCCGCTCACCGTCTGCGCCGACGAGAGCGTGCATGACCGCGACTCGCTCGAAGCGCTGCGCGGACGCTATGACGCCGTCAACATCAAGCTCGACAAGACCGGAGGACTCACCGAGGCGCTTGCCATGGCCGAAGCCGCGCGCGCTCTCGGCTTCGACATCATGGTCGGCTGCATGGTGGCGACATCGCTGTCGATGGCACCGGCCATGCTGCTGACGCCTTTCGCCCGTTTCGTCGATCTGGACGGTCCGCTGCTGCTCGCCGAGGATTGCGAGCATGGCCTGCACTACGAGGACAGCCTGGTCTATCCGCCCGATCAGGCGTTGTGGGGCTGAAACGACAGGCTTCGGTGCGCGATCCACATCAGGACGCCGCCCGCTCCGGCCATCGCGGCCATCACGTAGTAGACACCGGGTCCATAGGCCGCATAGACCGGCCCAGAGAGGGCCGATGCCGCCGAGCCGACCACTCCGCTCGCAGCCGCATAATAGCCCTGCCCGCGCGCCGTCAGCTGCGCCGGCACTTGGCGGACCAACAGCCCCATGGTTCCAACCAGGGTCAGCCCGAAGGTGAAGCCGTGACTGATCTGGACCGCGGCGAGCCCACCCGCATGGGGCTCCTGGGCCGTGAGGCTCCAGCGCAGCACGGCCGCCATCGCGCCGATCATGACCAGGCTCGCGGGCGCCAGCGTGAACCGGGGCGACAGGGCGAACACGACGATCTCGGCCAGCACGCCCATGGTCCAGAGCCAAGCGATGGTCAGCCCGCTGAAGCCCTGCGCCTTCCACTCGATGGCGGAGAACGTGTAGTAGGCCGCATGGCTTGCCTGGATCAGCGCCGAAGCGGCGATGATGCAGAGGAAGCTCGGATTGCCCAGCAGACTGCGCCCGTCCCGGGCCAGGCCGGCGCCATGCGGCAGCGGCGGCAGCGCCTGCAGCAGCAGGCTGCTTGCCGCACCGCACAGCGCGACCGAGACGATGATCCAGATCAGCTCGGACGACGGCGCGAAGTCGACCAGCCCGCCGCACAGCAGCGTTCCGGCGATGAATGCGGCCGATCCCCACAGCCGCAGGCGACCGTAGTTCAGGCCATAGCTCATCACGCCACGGAGCGCATAAGCGTCCGTCAGCGGGACAACGGGTGTCCAGAGACAGCAGGTTGCCACGTAGACCAGGAATACCAGCCAGGGTTCGCGCTGGAAGGCAAGAGCCACAAAGCCCGATGCCGTTGCGAAGGTGGTCAGCCGCATCGCGGCGCGCAGGGCCTGCCGGCGCTCGGCAACCGCGGTGATCAGCGGCAGGACGGTGAAGCGGGTTACGGCGGGAACCGCAACGATGACCCCAATCCATGCGGCATCCAGGCCGATCGCCCGTAGCCATACGGGAAAGAACGGCAGATGCGTGCCCGAGAGCACGAACACAGCGCCATAGAACAGCCCCAACCTGTCCGCGAATCGGCGCGACAATACCGGCGATGTGGTGGAGATTTGTCGGGACAGTGGCATCAATTCAATTGCGATTCGATCAATATCATGGTGATCGTTATGCCAACGCGCAGCAATGTGCGCGATAGGTTTGCCATGGTCGATGAAGTCTTCGCCCTCTCGCCGATATCCGCCCGTGCGGCTCAGCCGAACGAGGCCGATTACGAGGCGATCCGCGACGCCTTCATGGAGACGTCCCGAGGCCGCTGGTTCCTTGGCGAATACGCCAAGCGCAACCGCAATGCCGACACCAGCATGGTGCTCGACGCGGTGGCCCGCATCGAGCATGCGCTGGCCTCACAGCGTCAGCAGCAGCAGGAGTTCGAGCAGGCCGACAGCAAGGCACTGCCCGAAGCGCTGGCCGCGATCCGCGCCACGGTCGAAGACGCCGCACTCGCCGCCGCCACTGCGGTCGACAGCATGGCCCTCGAGCAGAACCTGGCGCCGGTGCGCAAGGGCATCCGAATCATCAAGGAAATTTCCTGGCGCTGGCGCGAGATCGGTGCGGACTCGCGGATCTGCGACCTGATCGATTCACAGGTCACGTCGATCGAGGCCGCCTGCGACCAGCTTGCGTGCGCCGACCCCAAGGTCGCGCTGCTTGCGGCCTTCGAGATCATCAAGACGCGGCTGAAGGAGTTCGACGCGGAGAAAGCAAGCATTCCGCCCGCGGCTGACGAGATCGAACCGGCGACCGAAGCTGCGGCCCCGCCGACACCCGATGTCGCATCGGGTCCGACTGCGGCGGCGACGGTCTCGGCTGAGCCACAGGTGGCTCCGGAGCCGCAGCCCGTGCCGGAACAGATGGAGGCGGCCCAAGCCGGGCTTGAGATGACCATTCCGCTCGTTGCCGCAGTGGCCGCGATCGAATCGGTCGAGACATCCTCCGGCGCTGATGCTGTGATCATGGCGGCTGCAGCGGTTGAGGCCAGGATGGTCGACACCGCCGCTTCGGCGGTGGTGCAGCCCCCGGAAGCTGCGACCGAGCCGTCGGTGGACGAAGCCCTGCTCGAGATCGAGCAGCACGCCGCGGCGGCCCTGGATGACGCCGTCGCCGCAGAAGCCCACGACGAAGCCATCCTGGAATTGGTCGCGGCGGAGATGGGTGCCCCCGATCCGATCGACGATGAGGAGTTCAGCCGGGCCAGGACGCTCGGCTTCGACATTGAGGAGCCGACCTCGGTCGACGACGACATCGTCGCGAGCTTCAGCGAGACAGCGCCGTCGGAGCCGGATCTCGTGCTGACCACGGCAGAAGCCCCGGTTGCCAGCGCGGCGCCGGCTCCCGCTGCGCCCACGATGTCGGCTCCGCCGATGCCGGCCCCGCCCGCGGCGGCCCCGCGCATGGCCTCGCCTGCAGCCCCGGCGCCGGTCCCCAGCGTGCCCGTATCGCCACCGCTTCCGGAGGCGATCACCATCGAGACCCTGGCCGCCGTGGCGGCTGCGGTCGCAGCTCAATCTCCCGCAGCGGCCCCGAAGGCTGACGTTGCGCCGATCCAGCAGGTCCGCCCGACCGCCGCCGCGGCTCACAGCACCAGCGCGTCCGCGATGCCCAAGCCTGCCTACGAGCCGTCGCTGGGATCGACGCTGCTGTCGAACGGCCTTCTGCAGCGGCCGCAGGCACCCGCCAACGACTCGTTGGCGCCGATCCGTCGCATGACCCAGCCTGAGAAGATCGCATTCTTCTCGTAGGGCGAGTGCATCTCGGCCGCCTCCTGTTGAACCTCGATCGCTGAGCACCGAAAGGTGCCGCGTTGATGGGTGACGCGGATCACGTACGCTGCTGCGTGATCTGCGTAGCCTGATCCTCAAGCCATTCGCTTTGCGCATGCTCGAGGAGAACGCCGTGTCCGTTCCGAAATTTCGCGCTGTAACATCCGCCTGGAAATCCCTGCTCATGTCCGCGCTGCTGGGCCTGATGGCCTGGGTCGGCCCGGACTCGGCGTTCGCCGCCGGCAGTGAGCTCGACAACCTTCACACACCACCGCGCGCGCTGGCAGCTCCCTCACCGGCCAAGGAGAGCAACACGCCCGCCGCGATCCCTCAAGGAGCCGAGCCACGCGTCGCGCTCGTGATCGGCAATGCGAGCTATCAGAACGCGCCGCCGCTGGAGAACCCGGACAACGACGCCCATGCTGTTGCCAAGCTGTTGAACTCGGCCGGCTTCGAGGTGATCACGGCGACCGACCTGACGCAGAACGAGATGCTCAAGGTCGTCGAGGATTTCTCGAGCCGGGTGGCAGCACACGGCCCGAACACCGTGGCAATGGTCTACTACGCCGGCCACGGGGTTCAGCTCGCGGGCGAGAACTATCTGATCCCGATCGATGCCCGTATCTCAGCGCCCTCCGACCTGACGACGGGGACCATCCGTCTGGTGGACCTGATGGCAACGCTCGACGCCATCCCGAGCCGCATGCGGATCGTCGTGCTGGACGCCTGCCGCAACAATCCATTCCCTGCCATCAACGATGCCGGACGCGGACTTGCCATCGTCGACGCGCCGAACGGCTCCATCCTCGGATACTCGACCTCGCCCGGCGCCGAGGCGCTCGACGGGCGTGGCGAGCACAGCCCGTACGCGCAGGCGTTCCTGAACCTGGCGCGGCAGCCGAACCTGCCGATCGAGCAATTGTTCAAGCGCATTCGCCTACAGGTGAACCAGAGCACCGACGGACGACAGACGCCATGGGAAAGCTCCTCGTTGACCAGTGATTTCACCTTCTTCGGGGATACGCTGGTCGCGGCGGCGCGCCCTGCCGAGAATACGCCGGTGATCCAGATGGCGGCCAACCTGCCGAGCCGTTCCGTGCGGCAGGCCTATGACTACGTGCTGTCGGAGAACCGTCCGCAATATTATCGCGAGTTCATCGAGCTGTATCCGCGCGATCCGCTCGCCGACCGCATCCGCGCACTGCTCGCCGGCCTCGTGCAGGCCACGGCCTGGCACCAGGCCGTGCTGGCGAATTCGCCGGCCGCCTATCAGAGCTTCCGTGAATCCTATGCCGACAGCCCATATGCGCCGGTCGCACTGCGGCTGCAGGGACAGCCTCGGCCCATCCCCGTGCTGCAACCGAGCCGTCTCATGATGCCACCGCAACTGGCACCGATCGCGCGACCGTTCAATCCCGGTCCGCAGATCCAGAGCCATCCAGCCCCGCAACCGACGCTGCCGGCCGCCACCGTGCCGCACGGACCGCTGCCGCCAACGGTGGTCACGAAAGGCAATGCCATCAACAACGCGGGTCCCAACAAGGTCGTCGATCCCGGGCCTATCGCTCAGACCAAGTTGCGCGACAGGATCGTGCCGCCGACAAATCCGCCCGTGGCTACGAAAATCCAGCGCGATCCACTGAAGCGCAGTCCTGGGCGGCCATTCGACGCCCGCGAAGTGCGGCGTCCCTTCCCCGGCAATTCCGGACCGTTCAAGCCGAACATCAACGCGTCGCATCCGTCGATGGCGCGTGGCCAAGGCGGGATGCAGGGCGGCCCGGCGCGGAGCACGCCGCACGTCGCGCAGTCCGGACTGCGGATGGGCGGCGGGGGATTTGCAAAAGGCGGCCTCAGCTTTCACTGAGGCTTGATCGTCAGGCGATCAGCCTGGCGTAGAGCTCAGCATCGACATTGCCGCCGGACAAAACGATCACCACCGTCTTGCCCGCCACATCCAGCCGGCCGGCCAGCAATGCTGCAAGCCCGACCGAACCGCCGGGCTCGACCACGAGCTTCAGCTCCCGGAAGGCAAAGCCGACCGCGCGCCCCACCTCCTCATCCGAAGCCTCGACCGCGGCCGACAGCAGTTGGCTGTTGATGGCGAAGGTGATCTCGCCTGGAATCGCCGCCATCAGCGCGTCACAGATGGTCCGGCCCTTTGCGTCGTGCGCCTCGCGGTGGCCGGCCCGTAGCGAGCGCGCATGGTCGTCAAAACCCTTTGGCTCGGCCACGACCATCCGGGTGTTGGGAAAGCGCGCCTTGACCGCGGTCGAGACGCCGGCAAGCAGTCCACCGCCCGAAGCCGGGACGATCACCAGATCCGGCGACAGGCCGAGCGCCGCGAGATCTTCGGCGATTTCACGACCGACGGTGCCCTGCCCTGCGATGACGTAGGGATCGTCATAGGGCGGCACCACCGTCGAGCCGCGCTTTGCTGCGATGTCGCGCGCGATCGCTTCGCGGTCCTCGCGATCGCGATCATAGAGCACGACGTCGGCACCGAACGCCTTGGTGCGCTCGCGCTTGGCCGCCGGCGCATCCGAGGGCATCACAATCGTGGCGTCCATGCCCAGCAATGTGGCGGCATGGGCGACGCCCTGCGCATGATTGCCGGAGGAGAATGCGACGACGCCGTTGCCGCGCGCTGCTTCCGGGATCGACGCCAGCTTGTTGTAGGCGCCGCGGAACTTGAACGAGCCGGTCCGCTGCAGCACCTCCGGCTTCACGAAGACGTTCGCTTTGAACCGCTCGTTGAGCACGGGAGCCGGCAGCAGCGGAGTCCGCACGGCCACGGGCGCGAGGACGCGTGCCGCCGCCTCGATGTCGGCGGCGGTCACGGGCAGGATCGGGGAATGAGCTGTCATACCCCTATTTTACCGCGCCCGATTGCCGAGAGGCAAGGGAACCGGTGTCAGGCGGCGCGGGCGGCCAGCTGCGGAACCGGCGCGGGTTGCCGCTGCGGATCGGTCCAAGTCAGGATCTCGAAACGGCCGTCCTCGTGCTCGACCAGCGCCGTGCAGCTCTCGACCCAGTCGCCGCAATTCATGTAGCGAATGCCGTCCTGGTCGCGGATGACGGCGCAATGGATGTGGCCGCAGATCACGCCATCAGCGCCATGCCGCCGCGCCTCCGAGGCCAGCGCCGTCTCGAACGCGCCGATGTAGTTGACGGCGTTCTTGACCTTCTGCTTGGCCCATTGCGACAGCGACCAATAGGGAACGCCGAACATGCGACGGAAGAAGTTGACCAGACGGTTCATCTGGATGGCGAAGTCATAGGCCTTGTCGCCGAGATGGGCGAGCCAGCGCGCATTCTGCACGACCAGATCGAAGATGTCGCCGTGGATCACCAGATAGCGTTTGCCGTCGGTGCCGGTGTGCACGATGTTCTCGACGACGTCGATGCCGCCGAAATGCGTGCCGTAATAGCCGCGCAGGAACTCGTCGTGATTGCCGGGGACATAGACGATCTTGGCGCCCTTGCGCGCCTTGCGCAGCATCTTCTGCACCAGGTCGTTATGCGACTGCGGCCAATGCCAGCTCGATTTCAGCGCCCAGCCGTCGATGATGTCGCCGACCAGATAGATCGTGTCGGCATCATGGTGACGCAGGAAATCGACGAGGAGATTGGCCTGCGAGCCGCGGGCTCCGAGATGAACGTCCGAGATGAACAACGTCCGAAAGCGCCGAGCCGGGCTTTCTTCACCAGCAGTCTCAAGTCCCATGCGCGCCCACCTAACAGTCCCTGATGACACCGCGATGACGAAACGCCGCACCGGCAGAACCCATCCTGCCGGACCGCGACCGGACACCGCTCGTTTGACGACTCGCGATGTCCCTCGTCACTGCCCCGCGATACCAGCGGGGTGCGACAATCAGGCGACAGGCGGGCAGCGCGAACAGGGAAAATCAGCCTCCTATCTCGGCACGGTGACGACGCGCAGATTGTTGGTGGTGCCGGTCTGCGCGAACGGAATGCCGGCGACGACGACGAGCAGGTCGCCGGCTTCAGCGAACTCCTCCTGCACGGCGAAGAAGGTCGCGCGCTCGACCATCTCCTCGTAGCTCTGCACGTCCTGCGACAGCACGCTGTGCGCGCCCCACAGCAGGCACATCCGCCGCGAGGTGTCCTCATTCGGCGTGATCGCCAGAATCGGCAGGCTCGGCCGCTTGCGCGCAACGCGCGAGGCCGAGGTGCCGCTCGAAGTATAGGCCACGATCGCCTTGGCGTGGATCGCCGAGGCGAGATCGGCCGCCGCGGTCGCCACCGCATGCGGCGGCGTCTGCTCCTCGCCCGGCTGCGTCGCCTCGACGATCGAGCGGTACATCTTGTGGCCTTCGGTGGCCTTGATGATGCTGTCCATCATCGCCACCGCCTCGCGCGGATATTGCCCGCTGGCCGATTCCGCCGACAGCATCACCGCGTCGGCGCCGTCATAGATCGCGGTCGCGACGTCGGAGACCTCGGCGCGCGTCGGCGTCGGCGTCGCGACCATCGAATCCAGCATCTGCGTCGCGACGATCACCGGCTTCACCGCGAGCCGGCAGGCGCGCACCAGCTCCTTCTGCTTGCCCGGCACGTCCTCGTTGGGAATCTCGACGCCGAGATCGCCGCGCGCAACCATGATCGCGTCAGAGAGCTGGATGATGTCGTCGATCCGCTCCAGCGCCGCCGGTTTCTCGATCTTGGACATGATGCCGGCGCGGCCATTGATCAGGCCCCTCGCCTCCAGCACGTCGGACGGCTTCTGCACGAACGACAGCGCCACCCAGTCGACGCCGAGGTCGAGCCCAAAGGCAAGATCAGAACGGTCCTTGGCCGTCAGCGGCGATAGCTCCAGAATGGTGCCGGGCAGATTGACGCCCTTGTGATTGGAGATCGCGCCGCTGACGATCACCTTGGCCTCGATCCAGTCGTCGCCGAGGCCGGTGACGCGGACGCGCACGCGGCCGTCATCGATCAGAAGATCGTGACCGGGCGAGACTGCCGCAAAGATTTCCGGATGCGGCAACGGAATCGATGTCTTGTCGCCCTCGGTGCCGTTGAGAACAAATCGAATCGTCTCGCCGGCTTCGACCTGGATCTTCTTGTCGCGCAGCGTGCCGACGCGAATCTTAGGACCCTGCAGATCCATCAAGATGCCGATCGGCCGCTGCACTTCCTTCTCGAGGGCGCGGACCGCGGCATGGACCTTGGCGTGATCGGCCTGGGTGCCGTGGCTGAAGTTGAGACGAAAGGTGTCCACACCGGCGAGGAACAGCGCTTTCAGCATCTCCGGAGAATTGCTCGCGGGACCGACAGTCGCGACGATCTTGGCTCGACGGTGACGACGCATGATGTGTCCTTTCTCCTTAAGCCGTGTCTCGCGTCTCTATGACACGCATGTGATTGGCATGCGCGGACGCAGCGGAAGCGCTGATATACGCCCCGCAGCGTCCATTGCAAGCGCGACACGGAACACGCCAGAATTGTGCAAGAGAACAGCACGCCTCAGGCGTTGGAGCCGTGGATCGCGTCGATGACGGCGTCGGTCACCTGCTTGGTCGTCGCCGTGCCGCCAACATCGGGGGTCAGGATGCCGGCTGCACAGACTTTCTCGACCGCAGCCATCAGCCGCGCGGCCGCGTCCGTCTCGCCGAGATGCTCGAGCATCTGCGCGCCGGTCCAGAACGTCGCGACCGGGTTGGCGATGCCCTTTCCGGTGATATCGAACGCCGAACCATGGATCGGCTCGAACATCGACGGGAAGCGCCGCTCCGGATCGATGTTGCCGGTCGGCGCCACGCCGAGGCTGCCGGCCAGCGCGCCGGCGAGATCGGACAGGATGTCGGCATGCAGATTGGTCGCGACGATGGTGTCGAGGCTCTTCGGCTGCAGCGTCATGCGCACGGTCATCGCATCGACCAGCATCTTGTCCCAGGTCACGTCGGGGAATTCCCGCGCCACCTCGGCGGCGATCTCGTCCCACATCACCATGCCATGGCGCTGCGCATTCGACTTGGTGACGACGGTGAGGAACTTGCGCGGGCGCGACTGCGCCAGCTTGAACGCGTAGCGCATGATGCGGGTGACGCCGACGCGGGTGAAGACCGCGACCTCGGTGCCGACCTCCTCCGGCAGGCCGCGATGCGCGCGGCCGCCCATGCCGGCATATTCGCCCTCGGAATTCTCGCGGACGATCACCCAGTCGAGATCGCCGACGCCGACATTGCGCAAGGGCGAGGCCACACCGGGCAGGATCTTGGTCGGACGGACGTTGGCGTACTGATCAAATCCCTGGCAGATCGGCAGCCGCAGGCCCCACAGCGTGATGTGGTCGGGCACGTCGGGAGCGCCGACCGCGCCGAAATAGATCGCGTCGAACTTTTTCAGCTCCGCGAGTCCGTCGGCCGGCATCATCACGCCGTGCTTCTTGTAGTAGTCCGAGCCCCAGTCGAAGGTCTTGACGTTGAAGCTGATGTCGCCCGCGCGCTTGGCGAGCGCCTCGAGCACGCGGACGCCTTCGGAGATGACCTCGGGGCCGATGCCGTCGGCGGGAATGGCGGCGATGGAATGGGTGCGCATGAAAGAGCTCCGTTGATGAGGTCAGGACGGCGTGGCTGCTTGGGCCTTCGCACTTTGTGAACGTGACAGCAACAGGGTCAGCACCGCCGATACCACCAGCAGGCCGGCGACAAAATAGAGCCCGCCATTGAAGCTGCCGGTCTGGTCCTTGATCCAGCCGATCATCGCGGGACCGACGAATCCGCCGAGATTGCCGATCGAGTTGATGGTTGCGATGCCCGCCGCGGCGGCCGAGCCGGACAGGAACATGGTCGGCATGCTCCACAGCGGCGGCTTCGAGGAGGAGATGCCGACATTGACGAGCGTGAGCGCAGCGAGGACGGCGGCGACACTGCTCGACAGCCCGGCCAACCAGAGCCCGACGGCTGCGGCCACGCAGGCCAGCACGACGTGCCAGGTGCGCTCGGCGGTACGGTCGGAATGGCGCGCCCACAGGATCATGACGACCACGGCCACGGTCGGTGGCACCGCGTTGAGGAAGCCGACGGTGAAGGACGACAGGCCGAACTGCTTGATGATCTGCGGCGCCCAGACGCCGAGCGTGTAGAGGCCGGCCGAGGTGCCGAAATAGACCAGCGCGAGCGCCAGCACGCGGATGTCGGCCAGCCCGCGCCAGATGCTGTGGCTCGCGGTCGCGGCCTTGCTCGCCAGTTCGGCATTCATCGTGCGCACCAGCCAGTCGCGCTCGTCGTCGGCGAGCCAGCGCGCCTGCTCCGGACGATCGGTCATGTAGGCGAGCACGACGAAGCCGAGCAGCACCGCCGGCAGCGCCTCGATCAGGAACAGCCACTGCCAGCCCTTGAAGCCGAGAATGCCGTCCATCTCCAGCAGCGCGCCGGAAACCGGAGAGCCGAGAACCGTGGAGAGCGGCGCGGCGGCCATGAACAGCGCGGTGACGGCCGCGCGCTGGCGCGCCGGGAACCAGTAGGAGAGATAGAGGATGATGCCGGGGAAGAAGCCTGCTTCCGCAGCACCAAGCAGGAAGCGCAGCACATAGAAGCTCGTCGGTCCCTGCACGAACGCCATCGCGCCGGAGACGAGGCCCCAGGTGATCATGACCCGCGCGATCCAGATGCGCGCGCCGAACTTGTCCAGCGCGAGGTTGGAGGGGATTTCGAACAGGAAATAGCCCCAGAAGAAGATGCCGGCGCCGAACCCATAGGCCGAGGCTGACAGCCCGATGTCCTTGTTCATGGTCAGCGCTGCGAAGCCGACGTTGACGCGGTCGATGAAGGCTACGAAGTAGAGCAGCATGATGAAGGGCACGATGCGCAACGTGATCCTGCGCAGCACGCGCGTTTCCAGCTCTCCGGCCATCGTCACCTCCCTGTCCCGTCTTGTCGTTGATCTGACAAGCGTAGGCGGCGAACCAGGCCGGCTTCAATGCTCGCATCATTATACAAAAAAATGATATAATCCGGCCCATCACCTCTTCAGGACCCCACCATGGAATTGCACCAGCTCCGCTGCTTCGTGGCCGCCGCCGAGGAACTGCATTTCGGCAAGGCGGCGCAGCGGCTGCAGATGCTGCCCTCGGCGCTCGGACGCCAGATCAAGCTGCTGGAAGAAGACCTCGCGACGCCGCTGTTCGCCCGCACGACGCGCGCGGTATCACTCACCGACCAAGGCACGATCTTGCTGCGCGATGCCCGGGCGATCCTGGCCCGTGTCGAGGCGGTCGAAACCGGCTTCCGCCGCCGTACCCGAAGCACGAAGGCGCAGCGGCTGCGCGTCGGCGCCATCGACAGCGCGGCCGCCGGGCTGCTGCCGCAATTGCTGCACGATTTTCGCGCGCGGCATCCCGACATCGCGGTGCAGCTCACGGAAGAGAAGACGATCCGGCTGCTGCCCAGGATCCTGTCGGGCGCGCTCGACCTCGCCTTTGTCAGGCCGCCCGAGCGCCCCGATATCAGGCTCGAATTCCGCGCGCTGCTCAGCGAGAGCGCCGTGGTGGCGCTGCCGCAGCGGCACCGGCTGGCCTCGCGTGCTGTGGTCTCGCTCGCCGACATCGCCGACCAGCCGCTGATCGTCCCGGACCGCCGGTCGCGGCCGCACAGCCACGACCTCACCATGAAGCTGTTCGCACAGGCCGGGCTGTCGCCGGCTATCGCGCAGTTCGCCGATGAGAAGCAGACCATCGTGCATCTCGTCGCCGCGCGGCTCGGCATCGCCATCGTGCCGCGCTGGACCTCGCGGCTCGCGGTCTCCGGCGTCCGCTTCGTGCCGCTGCGGATGACACGCGGCAGCACCGCCGGACGGCTTCCGCTCGCGGCCGTCTGGCTGCGCGGCTCGCGCGATCCGGCGCGCGAGGCCATGCTCGGCGTGCTCGACGCGCGGCTTGCGAAATACGCCCGCGGTGCCTGACCGCAAGATCCGCCGAACATCCTACCCCAGCGGCGCCTCCGCGACGTCGAGCAGCGCGCCGAGGCCATGGCGCAGGCCGCGCATCGGCTGCTGCTCCGACGACAGGCCGAAGGCCAGCAGCGATCGCCCGGTCACCGCGTAGACGTGGCCGAACGGGAACGACTGCGGCTGAGCATCCGGCTGGTTGGTGTCGAGCAGCGCCAGCCAATTGTGGCCTTCGGGCACGGACGGAAGCGTGAAGTTCACGACGTCGAAATGCGCGTTGTAGACCAGCAGGAGCGTCGCATCCGAGCCACGCCGCTTGACGCCGGTCTCCTGGGCGCGGCCGTCGAGCAGCATGCCGAAGCAACGCGCGTGATCGTCGGTCCACTGCTCCGTCGTCATCTCCTCGCCCGACGGGTCGAGCCAGGTCACGTCGTTGACGCCGAGGTCCTCATTGTGCGAGCCGATCAGGAAGCGGCTGCGATAGAGGATCGGAAACGCCTTGCGCATGGCGATCAGCTTGCGCGTGAATTCGCGCAACGCCCGCCCCTGCGGCGTGATGCCCATCCAGTCGAGCCAGGTGGTCTCATTGTCCTGCGCATAGGCGTTGTTGGTGCCGTTCTGGGTATGGCCGAACTCGTCGCCGGCAAGCAGCATCGGCGTGCCGTGCGACAGCAGCATCGTGGCGAGGAGATTGCGCTTCTGCCGCTCCCGCAACGCGGTGATCTCGGGGTCGTCGGTCGGTCCTTCGACGCCGCAATTCCAGGAGTGGTTGTTGCTGTGGCCGTCGCGATTATCCTCGCCGTTGGCCTCGTTGTGCTTGTCGTTGTAGGAGACGAGGTCGTTGAGGTTGAAGCCGTCATGCGCGGTGATGAAGTTCACGCTCGCCCAGGGCCTTCGGCCGCGCTTGTTGAACAGGTCGCCCGAGCCCGAGATGCGCTTGGCGAAATCGGCGAGCGTGCCGCCGTCGCCCTTCCAGAACGCCCGCGCGGTGTCGCGGAACTTGTCGTTCCACTCCGCCCAGCCCGGCGGAAACTGGCCGACCTGATAGCCGCCCGGACCGATGTCCCAGGGCTCTGCGATCAGCTTGACGCTGGACAGCACCGGGTCCTGACGACAGGCATCCAGGAAGCTGCCGCCCTCGTCGAAGCCATAGGGCTCGCGCGCCAGGATGGTGGCGAGGTCGAAGCGGAAGCCGTCCACCCGCATCTCGGTCGCCCAATAGCGCAGCGAGTCCGCGACGAGCTGCAGCACGCGCTGGTGCGACAGGTTCACCGTATTGCCGGTGCCGGTGTCGTTGATGTAGTAGCGTTTCTGGTCCGGCATCAGCCGGTAGTAGCTGGCATTGTCGATGCCTTTGAACGACAAGGTCGGCCCGAGCTCGTTGCCTTCGGCGGTGTGGTTGTAGACCACGTCGAGGATCACCTCGATGCCGTTGGCGTGGAACTGGTTGACCATGGTCTTGAATTCGGTCGCGAACGGCGTCTTCAGATAGCGCGGCTCCGGCGCAAAGAATCCGATCGAATTGTAGCCCCAGTAGTTGCGCAGGCCCTTTTCGACCAGATAGCTGTCATCGATGAAGGCGTGGATCGGCAATAGCTCGGCCGAGGTGATGCCCAGGGAGCGCAGATAGGCCGGAATGTCCTGGTGCGCGAGACCGGCGAAGGTGCCGCGGTCGGCTTCGGGCACCATTGGATGCAGCTTGGTGAACCCCTTGACGTGCATCTCGTAGAAGATCGTCCGCTCCCACGGAATTTCCGGCTTGCGCGAGCCTCCCCAGGTGAAGGCGGGATCGATGACCCGGCACTTCAGCATCAAGGGCGCACTGTCTCGGTCGTCGAACGACAGATCCTTGTCGGCATGATCGAGCCGATAGCCGAACAGCTCCGGCCCCCAGCGCAGGTTGCCGACGAGCTGCTTGGCATAGGGGTCGATCACGAGCTTGTTGGGATTGAACCTGTGACCGGCGTCCGGCTCGTAGGGTCCGTGCACGCGATAGCCATACACCGTGCCGGGCCGCGCGGCCGGCAGGTAGCCGTGCCAGACCTCGTCGGTGTATTCGGGCAGCTCGATGCGCTCGAGCTCGGTCTCGCCGGTGTCGTCGAACAGACACAGCTCGACCTTGGTCGCATGCGCGGAAAAGATCGCAAAGTTGACGCCGAGCCCGTCCCAGGTCGCGCCGAGAGGAAACGGACGGCCTTCGCTGATCCTGGTCTTGCGCAGATTGAACGCCGCCTGCGTCAAAGCGTCACCGAGGTCGGTGCGTTGGTCCATCCTTTGCCCCCTTCGTCCGATTCCCCAGATCGATTGCCGGGGGTCTCGATGATCAGCGTCGATTGCTAGGTTGCCGCTGGCGTCTCGTCCGGCACGATGACTTCCGCCTTGGTCTCGGTCACCGTCACCGAGGCGATCACAGCTCCTTCCGGCGCAGCCTTCGCGGCCCGCTGCTGCGCGACTTCCTTGGTGATGGCTGCGATGGAGTTGCCAATGCGTTCGACCATCTCGGTCAATTCCCCGGGCGACATCTTCAGCCGCTTGGTCACCACGCGGACCTGGGCCTGATCGGTCATGTCGAGCTTGTTGCGGGACGGCTGAATCTTCGGACGGCGCATCGGGAGTCCTCCTGCATGCCAGCTAACCTTGGCTGCGGAATTTGGTTCCCGCGACGGGCTCCCCCCCCCCCTGGGCATCGCCATGAAGACGTGCGTCACTGCTCTCGCGGCGCCATGCGCCCGAGTGATGTCATCGGTGTTGCCCCCCGATCAGGCAGAGGGCGCAGGGAAGGCCGGGAGCTGGCCGCCCCCATGGCCCGCCTGCAGAAAAAAAGCAGGCGGCAGTCACCACAGGTTCAGCCGAGACATCCCGGCATTCCCCGCGCGATGGTTTTCACGCTTACTTCGCGATCTCCCCGGTGTCCGGCTTGGTAGCCACCGTCGCCCTCGGGATCATCGCCCGACGACTTGGCGCCAGCATCGGGGCGCCAGGACCACGCGACTTCGCGTCCGCAAGCTGCCGTTCGTCCGCGCGGGTCGCCCCACGCTGCGGCATCCTGCAGCCATCGCATCCCGCGCCCAACGTTCCGTGACGATCGCGAAGCGCCCCTCTCGAGGAGCACGGGACGGCGACAATCAAGCATGTATTCTGAAAAATAGCAATCGATTTATTTTTCTCAGAACGAAGACCGGATCCAATCAGCCCGAGCAAACATCGGATGGCACGTGCCAGCTCCGTTGAAGCTTGGGGTGTTGTCAGATCGCAATGGGCGCCTACCGGGGAGGCCGACGGCGGCTTGGCTCAGACGGGCGTTGTGCATAGGGGTTCGGCAAGCACATGGCCGAAAGGCCCGCAGCCCCCGCTCTACACGCCTCCCACGACCGATACTGGCACGAGATTGTGCTGGACCCGCCCCATTCCCATGTCTGGAGGCACACCGGATCATTGCCATCGAACCGTTGAGCTGCGGCTGGAGCGGTTGCAAGCACGATGATCGAAGTCATGAGGAGAAGCGCGCGCATCATCACACATCATGGCATGAGGCTGACCAATCCGAAAGGGTGTGCCGCGGCCACGTCCACGCGGGCTTGATCGGCAGGCGCGGCGGGTTTCGGTATTCGCGTCGTCGGGTGACCATCTCTTGCTCCGGTGCACAAGCCCGCCGATGGCCCGAAGCTGATCGGGGGCCTCCGCCGATGTCTGCCACCTGGGTGAAACCGACCGGCCTTCCTCGACCGCTAGAGGGCAGATTTTGGCCCAAAGCAGAAGAAGTCAGGGCTATCGAGATTTCGCCGCTCGTTCGTACCAATATGTCTCCAGCGCTTCGGCAATGCCGCGATTCATGATGGGTCGTGATCTCGTAGTTCTCGATGACTCGCCATTCGAGATCATGAGCGATCGCGAGAGCTTGCTCGTCCCAAAGGCGGCGCGTGCCCACCATCGGTGGCGCTGGGTGCGGGCGGTGGGCACGGCGCGCGCGAAAGCTCGCCCGACAAGGCCGTACGCCGGCGCGCCTTTGCCCACCCTACGGTCCCTCGTTGATCCAGCGCGCCATCAATCGTGACTGTGCGTCGAGCTGGTAAAGCCCACCATCGCCACCGCCCGAATCGCGGTGGGCGCGATGCGACGCGTACGCTTCCTCACCCCCTTTCGACCGACGATCTACGTGGAATGGTGCTTCACGCACGGATGCAAGTGCGCTTCGCAACTCCCTCCTCGTCGTCATTCCGGGGCGCGCGTCTGCGCGAGCCCGGAATCCATACTCAGGATGGCCGTAGGGCCCGAGAAGCTCGTCGCCGCCGTCGCGCACTCCTCAGCAGTTCGTGGTTATGGATTCCGGGCTCATCGCTTCGCGATGCCCCGGATTGACATCGGGAGATATCTCCGCTGCCGTGGGCAAAGCAACGTGCGGAGGCGTTGCGCCGCATGGCAGGCGGAACCACTAAGGCCCGTGACGGGCTCTCGAATGTCGCAGCCGCAATCCTGCCCGCCCTAGCCGAACAGATGCGCCAGCCAGAACGCCGCGCCGGCGGCAAGGCCACCGACGAGCGCCGTCTGCAGTGCGGACTTGATCTTGTTGACACCGGTGAAGTGGCCCTTGATGGCGCCGAAGATCAGGAGCGCGATGCCGGTCGCGATCACGGAGATCCGGAGCGCGGACGAGATGTCAGGCGCCAACATGTAGGGGATCAGCGGGATCAGGCCGCCGATCACGTAGGAGCCGCCGATGGTCACGGCGCTGACCGGCGCGCGCTTGGGATCCGGGCGTTCGAGGCCGAGCTCGAAGCGCATCATGAAATCGACCCACCGCTTGCGATCGGACGCGATCGCGTCGACCACGGTGGTCAAGGCCTGGCCTTCGAGACCATAGCCGCGAAAGATCGCCGCGACCTCCTCGACCTCGCGACCGCGAAGCTTCTCGATCTCGTCGTGCTCCCGCGTCTCCTCGGCGGCATAATGCTCGGCGTCGGAGCGGGCGGCGAGATAGCCGCCGAGCCCCATCGCGATCGCGCCGGCGACGACCTCGGCGAGGCCGGCCGTGACGATCACGTCGGTCTTGGCGACCGCCGCCGAAAGACCAGCGGCGAGCGCGAATGGCACGGTGAGCCCGTCGGCCATGCCGATGACCACGTCGCGGACGACCTCCGACGCGGTGAAGTGCTTTTCAATATGCGGCGTTGCCGGCATGGCGGCCTCCGATGGCGCGATCGACGGAGGCCTTTTAGCAGGCCCGGATGACAGGAGCGATCACCGCAGTCCCGGCACCATCCGCCGCAGGGTGCGATCGTGCAGCCAGTAATGGTGCAGCAAGGCAGCGCCCGCGTGCAGGCCGATCAGGATCATCAGGCCATTGGCCAGCGCCTCGTGCATCTCCTTCATGTCGTGGGCGAAGCCGCGGTCGCCGACCCAGGGTGAGGCGATCTCGAACAGGCCGAACACCGGCAAGCCGTAGCCGCGGGCGAACTGGGTGACGATGCCGAGGACCGGAATGGCGAACATGATGCCGTAGATCAGCAGATGCGTGATCTCGCCGACATGAACCGTCCACGGGCCGAATTTGGTCGCTTCAGGCGCCGGCGGCGGATCGGCCAGACGCCAGGCCAGGCGCGCGAGCGCGAAGCCCAGCATCGCCAGCCCGAGCGAGACGTGCATGAACAGGCCCGTATCATGAGAGGGACGCGGCAGCATGTCGCCGAGATGGCCTGAGATCCAGGCCGCCGGCACCAGCACGGCGACGATCCAGTGCAGTGCGATCGCGACGGAGCCATACGTCTTGGCGGAGTTTCGAATACGCATGATCAGCTTCCTTCGGCCATTTGGCCCCGCTGCCGGCAAGCCGGAGCGCGGGGTGGTAGGACCGGAGGAGATAGCTGACCGGGGGCGTCGCGCCGCTGACGCGGGATGTCAGCCTGCTGTCAGAATGGACGGCGCCGGGGTGGCCTGGGACGTCGCAGGCTGCGGCCAGCGGAGTGCCGAGACGATGGCCGGCGCGATCGTGATCCTGGCGCCGCCGAGCTGGGAACGGCCGATCTGCAGCCGCCAGCCATAGGCTTCGAGCACGTCCTGCACGATCGCGAGCCCCAGCCCGCTGCCCGGCCCCTGCTCGTCGAGGCGGCCGCCGCGCTCGAGCACGCGGCCGATCTTCGCGTCCGGAATGCCCGGACCGTCGTCCTCGACAGTGACGATCAGAGGGGTCGCACTGGCGACGATGCGAACCGTGCTCGCCGCATGACGCGCGGCGTTCTCCAAGAGATTGCCGAGCACCTCGGCGAGATCCGTCCGATCCATGCCGACGCGCAGGCTTGGGGGCACCTGGCCATCGAAGCTGACATGGGCGGCCGCCGGCGTGCGGCCGAGGGTCCCGAGCAGCGCATTCACCAGGGGCGCCAGCTCGGTCGCGGCCTCCGGCCCGCCGCGGGCCTTGCCGCGCAGCCGCGCCAGCGCCAGTTCGCGATCGACCTGCCGGCTCATCGCCTCGGCGACATCCTCGACGTTGCGCGCCAGCTCGAGCTGGCCGAGCTCCTTCAAGCGCGCGGCGTCGGCCGTGAGTGCGGCGAGCGGCGTCTTGAAGCCGTGGGCGAGATCGGCCGCACGGCTGCGCGAGCGCATGATCTCGCGGCTCTGCGCATCGAGCAACGCGTTGACCTCCTCGACCAGCGGCGCCACCTCGGTCGGCACGTCGACCGGAAGATGCTGGCGCCGACCGCTGCGGATCTCGGCGACGCCACGGCGCAGCACGCCGAGCGGACGCAGGCCGAGCGTGACCTGAACCGAGGTGCCGACGGCGAGGATGACGGCCAGCACGGCGAGCGCGATCGACAGATCCTTGGCGAAGGTCCGCACCGCGCTGGTGGCGCCGTCGAGGTCGTAGGCCACGGCCGCGCGCACGCGGATCTGGCTTTCCGGATTCATCAGGATGCCGCGCTCGGCGACCAGCACGTGTTCGCCATCCGGCCCGGCGAGCTCATGCTGATGCACGTCGCTCGGTCCGGGCTCGTCGATCGGCAGCGGCAGGATGGTGTCCCACAGCGAGCGCGAGCGCAGCAACTGGCCGTGATCGTCCGAGATCTGCCAGTACAGCCCCGACAGCGGGACCACGAAGCGCGGATCGGCTGGCGGCCGCGCGACCACGATGCGCCCTTCCGCATCGACCTCGAGGCCGTTCAGCAATTGGCGCAGGTGAATGTCGAGATCGGAGGCGAGCGTCCGCGCGACGTGGCGCTTGAACAGCACGACCATGCCGAAGCCGGCGACGCCGAGCGCGACCAGCAGCGCGATGGTGCCCGCCGCCACCAGCCGCAGCCGCAGCGAGCCGAGTCTCATTCCGCCGTCTCCGGGATCATGTAGCCGAAGCCGCGGCGGGTCTCGATGATCTCGGCGCCGAGCTTCTTGCGGACGCGCCGGATCAGCACCTCGAGCGCGTTGGAGTCGTGCTCGTGGCCGAGGCCGTAGACGTTCTCCTCCAGCTCATGCTGCGGCACGACGCGGCCGCTCTGCCGCAGCAGATAGGCGATCAGCCGGTATTCGAGCTGCGACAGCGTCACCGGCACGCCGGACAGGCTGACCTTCATCTGGCGCTCGTCGAGCGCCAGATCGCCGGACGAGAGCACCGGCGCCGCATGGCCGGCGGAGCGCCTCACGATCGCGCGCAGCCGCGCCAACAGCTCTTCATTGCGAAACGGCTTCGGCAGGTAGTCATCGGCGCCGGCATCGATGCCATCGACCCGCTCCGCCCAGCTCGCGCGCGCGGTCAGGATCAGCACCGGCACGTGCCGCCCGGCGCCGCGCCAGCGCTTCAGCACCGACAACCCGTCCATGCCGGGGAGGCCGAGATCGAGGATCACGGCGCCATAGTCCTCGGTGTCGCCGAGAAACCAGGCCTGCTCGCCGTTGTCGGACGTTTCGACCAGATAGCCCGCCGCCTGAAGCGTCCGGGCCAGGTCGGACGCCAGCCGCGGATCATCCTCGACCAGCAGCACTCGCATCTATTTTTCCTCGATCCGTTCGATCTCGCCGCTGCGCGCATCGACATAGACCTCGCGCACGCGGCCATCGCGGCCGATCACCCGAAACTCATAGCGCCAGCGGCCCCGCTGGCGGTCGACATCGATTCCCATCACGTCGCCGGCGACCCGGCCGCGCAATCGCGGCAGGATCTCCGATAGCGGCAGGACGTCGCCCGCCTCGACGGCGCGGCGCACGGCGTCACGGCGCTCGCGATCGTCCTCGCGCGCCACCGTCGCCGCGGATGCCGCCGTCGAGATCAGCATCGCAAATACCGTGATGCGCATGAACCGTCCGATTTGAGGCAAATGCATGATCTTCCCGGGGCCTGACGCTCTGATCTTCAAAGCTCGTCGTGATTTGTTGCGCTCTCGCCACTGGGTTCGAATTGCGGAGGTCGACTTGCGGGGGTCGACTTGCGGAGCGTTCGCAAATGCTAAGGAGCTGGTGCGGATTTTAGTTTGAACTTCCGATGTCGGAATTGCGCTCAGGCCGATGCGGGGGTGGGAAATTCCAAGGGATCGGCATCCTGCCCGAGACAAGCTGACGTCTCGCTGACTCAACCTGACAGGATGCTGTCACGCTCGTTGCGACATCATCGCGTCCGGACGGAGCGAGCCGGGGGCGCGGTGAGTTCGGAGACGAGAATGCGTAAGACGATGACATTGGCAGCCGTGCTGGCGGGGCTGGGCGGCCTCTTGGCCATGTCACAAGCCAGCCGGAACGCAGCGCCCACGCTGGTGCCGGTGGCCCGTGCCGTTGACGGCGGTCTTGGAGCTGATCTTGGAGTTGGTCTTGGAGCTGGTCTTGGAGCCTACCCGCATCTTGCGGCGCTGCATGCGCGGGCCGAAGGCGAGCCGCTGAGCTACGAGCCGGCCCGCCGGGAGCGCGAAGGCGACGACGACGATCAGGACGAGTCGCGGCGGTGAGGCAAACCGGCTCTGCCGAAGCACTGACCGGAGCTAAGCCGGCAGTCCCGCTTCGTACCAGCGACGCGTCGCCCTGACGATGCGCACGACCGAGAGCATCACGGGGACTTCGACGAGAACCCCGACGACGGTCGCGAGCGCAGCCCCCGAGTCGAGCCCGAACAGGCTGATCGCGGCGGCAACCGCCAGTTCGAAGAAATTGCTGGCGCCGATCAAGGCGGCCGGAGCCGCGACGCACCAGGCCACGCCGAGCCGGCGGCTCAGCCAATAGGCGATCCCCGCGTTCAGATAGACCTGGATCAGGATCGGCACGGCCAGGATCGCGATGACGACCGGCTGCTTCAGGATCTGCTCGCCCTGGAAGCCGAACAGCAGCACGAGCGTACCGAGCAGCGCCACGAGCGAGACCGGTTGCAGTACCCGCAAGGTGCGCTCCAATGCCCCGTCCGTGCTACGCAGCAACGCCCGGCGCCAGAGTTGCGAGACGATGACCGGCACGACGATATAGAGCAGCACCGACAGCAGCAGGGTGGTCCAGGGCACCGAGATCGAGGCGACGCCGAGCAGCAGGCCCACCAGCGGCGCAAACAGGAACACCATGATGACGTCGTTGAGCGCGACCTGGCTCAGCGTGTAGTGCGGTTCGCCGTCGCACAGATTCGACCAGACGAACACCATCGCCGTGCACGGCGCCGCCGCCAGCAGGATCAGACCGGCCACGTAGGACGACAACTGGCCTGCGGGAAGCATCGGCGCGAACACGTGGCCGATGAAAACGCTGCCGAGCAGAGCCATCGAAAACGGCTTTATCGCCCAGTTCACGACCAGGGTGACGCCGATGCCCCGCCAATGCTCCTTCACGTTGCCGAGCGCCGCGAAATCGATCTTCAGCAGCATCGGAATGATCATCAGCCAGATCAGAGCCGCGACCGGCAGATTGACCCGCGCCACCTCCGCCGACGCGACAGCCGCGAACAGCCCCGGCATCAGATGGCCGAGACCGATGCCGACGATGATGCAGAGCAGGACCCAGACCGTCAGATAGCGTTCGAAGATCGTCATCGGATCAGGCCACGTCGGAGCGGAACGACGTTGCGCCCTCGCCCGTCCCGATCTCGCGCAGCCGCGTGCCCAGCGACATCGAATCGATGCGACCGAGCGGCAGATTGATGAAGGCGTCGATCCGGTTCTTCAGATAGCGGAAGGCGGTCGTGAACGCCGCAAGCTTCGCCAGCTCCGTGCCTGCGGCCGCCGCCGGATCCTCGATGCCCCAATGCGCAGTCATCGGCTGCCCCGGCCAGATCGGACACGCCTCGCCGGCGGCGTTGTCGCAGACCGTGAAGACGAAATCCATCGCCGGCGCGCCGGCGGCGGCGAACTCGCTCCAGCTCTTCGAGCGCAGATCGTCGGTCGGATAGTCCATGCGCGCGAGCGTCTCGAGCGCCAACGGATGCACCGCGCCCTTCGGCGTACTGCCGGCGGAAAAAGCGTGGAAGCGGCCCGCGCCGTCCTTGCGCAGGATCGACTCGGCCAGCACCGAGCGTGCCGAATTTCCGGTGCAGAGGAACAATACATTGTAGATGCGGTCAGACACGGCTCTTCTCCTTGCGCTTCGGCGGACAGCACGGGGTGAGACTTGCGATGACGGGCGCGCAGACCTCCGGCCGGCCGCCGCAGCAGTCCTGCAGCAGGAACAGCGCGACCTTCTGAAACTGCGTGAGATCGGCCCGGTAGACGATCGAGCGGCTGTGCCTGATCGAACTGACGAGGCCGGCGCGCGCCAGCACGGACAGATGCGCCGACAGCGTGTTCTGCGGCACCTCCAGCAGACGTGCGAGCTCGCCGGCCGGCAGACCGTCGGGCTCGTGCTGCACCAGGGTGCGAAAGGCCTGCAGGCGCGTCGGCTGCGCCAGCGCCGCCAAGGCCAGAACGGCTTGCTCGTTTTCCATATATCCAGAACTATCGATATGATGATCCGGCGTCAAGGCTGACGAGTTCGAATGGTCCGTGTCGACGATCGGGAGACGCGGCGCCCGAAGGCTCACCGCAAGCGCAGGCGGGTGCCATCGACGGTGAGCTCGCCGTCCCGTTCCATGCGTGCCAGCGCACGATAGAGCGCCTCATGGGTGACGCCGAGCTCGGCGGCCCAGTCCTTCTTCGACCGGCCGAGCTCGACCTCGCCGCCCTCCCCCTCGGTCTCGATGAAATGCACGATCCGCTCGCGCGCCGTCTTCAGGCTGAGCCGCTCCGACTGCGCCCGGACCTTGCGCAACTCGCGGGCGAGATGATCGCACCATCGGTCCCCGATCTCGGGACGACGCAGCGCTTCGGCGAAGGCCTCGCGGTCGATCGCGAGCAGCGCTGAGTCCTGTGTCGCGACGGCGTCGCAATGATACGTTGACTGATCGAGGCTGGCCTCGGCGAGAAAGCCCCGGCGGGCCCGCTGCAGGACGATGTCGTCGCCGGCGCGCGAGCGGCGCACCAGCCTCACCTCGCCGGTCAGCACGAAGAACATCGCCCGCGGCCGATCCCCCCGGCAGAACACCGTGCCCTGGCGCGGCACCTGGATGCGCCGGGTCTGCAACCGCGCGGCCGCGGGCAGCGCGGCGAGCAACGGCGACAGCCGTGCAAGAGCGCGCCAGTCGAGCGACGGGCGCGTGCCCTCGGGCGAGAGATGGCAGGTCCTCGGCATATGATCAGGATCATATGCGCCGCCCGGCCGCGCGGTCTAGGGAAGACGCCACCGCGTTCGCCCGAATGGGAGGTCCTCATGCGCCTGCGTCTCGCCGCCATCACGCTGGCCCTTGTTGCGTCCGCCGGCATCGCCACGGCGCAGCACCACGGCCATCACGACCACGGCAGCCATGGGGCGCTTCCGCCAGACCCGCGCGAGCGGGTGGCGTTTCCGCCCGATCTCGCCGAGCACACCCTCGCCAACATGCGCGACCATCTGCTGGCGCTGCAGCAGATCAACGACGCGCTTGCGGCGGGCGAGCCGGACAAAGCCGGCCAGATCGCCGAGCAACGCCTGGGCATGAGCTCACTGCGCCTGCACGGCGCCGCTGAGGTCGCCGGGTTCATGCCCCAGGGCATGCAGGAGGCCGGCACCGCCATGCACAAAGCGGCGAGCCGCTTCGCCATCGAAGCGCAGAATGCGGGTGTGACCGGCGACCTCAAGCCGGCGCTGAAGGCGCTCGGCGAGACGATGGCGGCCTGCGTCGGCTGCCATGCCGGCTACCGGCTGCGATAGCGCGCCGGACAACCGACCGCGCCGAGCGCGCTCTTGGATATTTCCAATATTCTAGAAATATCGTTTGACTCCGGCGGGCCGCATGCCGCATCCTCCACACCATGAAGCTCGATGACGCCGCTGCCCGCCTGGAAGCCCTCGGCAACACCACGCGCCTGAAGATCTACCGCGCGCTGGTGCGCGCCGGGCATGCCGGGATGCCGGTCGGCCGGCTGCAGGAGCGGCTGAAGGTCCCGGCCTCCACGCTGTCGCACCACGTCAAGACGCTGGTCGCGGTCGGGCTGATCTCGCAAATGCGCGAGGGCACGACGCTGGTCTGCCATGCCGAATACGACGTGATGCGCTCCCTGCTCGGCTTTCTCGTCTCAGAATGCTGCGTCGAGGAGCGCGACTGCGGCACCGCGAGGCCGGCGGCCTGATGATTTCGCCCTTTAATTCGATTATTCTAGAAGTATAGGAGGACGCACATGACGGACGCCAAGACGGTCGCTATCATCGGCGCCGGCCCGGTCGGGCTGGCGGCAGCGGCCCATGCGCTGGCGCGCGGCCTGACCCCGGTCGTGCTGGAAGCGGGTCCGGAAGCCGCGCACGCGGTGCGGCAATGGCAGCACGTCCAGTTGTTCTCGCCGTGGAAGTACAACATCGATAGCGCGGCGGCGCGGCTGCTCGCTGCGACGGGATGGAATTCGCCCGAGCCCGAGGTCTATCCGACCGGGCGCGAGCTGATCGAATCCTATCTCGCGCCGCTGGCGACGCGCACTGCGCTGCGCGACGTCGTCAGGACCTCGCATCGCGTCACCGCGATCAGCCGGGCCGGCTTCGACAAGGCCACGTCGAAGGGACGCGCCGATGCGCCGTTCGAGATCCGCATCCACAACGGCAAGGGCGAGGCGGCGCTGCAGGCCGACGCCGTTATCGATGTCTCCGGTGCCTGGTTCTCGCCCAACCCTGCCGGCCATAGCGGACTGCCCGCGCTCGGCGAAGCCGCGCATGCGGCGCGCATCGCCTACGCGATGCCGGACGTCCGAGGCGCGCAGCGCAGCCGTTATGCTGGCAGGACGGTCGCGGTGCTCGGCGCCGGCCACTCGGCGATCGGCACCCTGATCGACCTGGCCGCATTGGCCGAGGTCGCGCCGGGCACGCAGGCGATCTGGCTGTTGCGCGGCGACGATCCCGCGAAGGCGTTCGGCGGCGGCAGCGCCGACCAGCTCGCCGCGCGCGGCGAACTCGGCCTGGCCTTCGCCGCGCTGGTACGTTCGGGCCGCATCCGGCTCGAGCCCGGCTTCGGCGTCACGGGGATCACCGATGAGGACGGCCGGTTGCGGATCGCCGCGGACGGCGACCGCCGCATCACCGCCGACGAGCTGATCGTCGCCACCGGCTTCCGCCCCGATCTGTCGCTGCTCGCGGAGCTGCGCCTGCGGCTCGATCCCGCGATCGAGGCTCCTGTTGCGCTCGCGCCATTGATCGATCCGAACGAGCATTCCTGCGGCACGGTGCGGCCGCATGGCGCGCGCGAGCTGGCGCAGGCCGACGAGCCCGGGCTCTATCTCGCCGGCATGAAGAGCTACGGCCGCGCGCCGAACTTCCTGATGATGACGGGCTATGAGCAGGTCCGTTCGATCACCGCCGACATCGCCGGGGACAAGGCCGCCGCGCATCGTGTCGAGTTGAAACTGCCGGAGACCGGCGTCTGCACCCGCGGCGGAGTGGAGAGCATTGCAGCCCTGCCCGGCTGCTGTGGCGGACCGGCGCCATCGGGCGTAGACAGTTGCTGTGCCGATGACGCCAAAGCCAAGCTGGCTGGCCGCAGCGGCCGCGGCTGCTCATGACGCCGAGCCAAGGAGAGGTCGACGGGAATGCAGGCAAGACGGCTGGGCGTGGTCATCGCTCTCGGCACCGCCCAGACGCTGGCCTGGGGATCGAGCTACTATCTTCCCGCCATCCTCGCCGACCCGATCGCCAGGGATCTCGGCCTGTCCAACAACTGGTTCTTCGCCGCCTTTTCCGCCTCGCTGATCATCTCCGGCCTGTTGGGTCCGCGCATCGGCCGCCAGATCGACCGCGTCGGCGGCCGCCAGGTGCTGTGCGCCTCCAACATCGTGCTGGCGATCGGGCTCGCACTGCTCGGCCTGTCGCATTCGCTGTGGGTGATGGCGCTGGCGTGGCTGTGGCTCGGCGTCGGCATGGGGCTCGGCCTCTATGACGCCGCGTTCGGCGCGCTCGGGCGCATCTACGGCAAGGACGCGCGCGGCGCGATCACCGGCATCACCCTGATCGCGGGCTTCGCCTCGACCGTCGGCTGGCCGCTGAGCACATGGGGGCTCGCGACGATCGGCTGGCGCGAGACCTGCTTCGCCTGGGCGATCGCGCATCTCGTCATCGGCCTGCCGCTCAATTTGTCGCTGCCGCGGGCGACCGTGATGGCGCCCGGCGATATCCCGACGGGCAAGCCCAACATCCCGCTCGACCGCCCGATGGTGCTGATCGCGTTCGCGATGGCGGCGGCCTGGACCGTGACCGCGGCGATGGCGGTGCATCTGCCGCGGCTGATGCAGGCGTTCGGCGCGACGCCCGCGCAAGCCTTGTTCGCCGGCATGATGATCGGGCCGGCGCAGGTCGCGGCGCGCGTGTTCGAGGCCGGCTTCCTCAGCCGCTTCCATCCGCTCGCCTCGGCGCGGCTCGCCTGCATCACCCATCCGATCGGCGCCGTGACGATCGGGCTGTTCGGCGGGGGCGCCGCGGCGGC
The DNA here is from genome assembly GCF_032487555.1 of Bradyrhizobium sp. SZCCHNRI1029. Lineage (NCBI taxonomy): Bacteria > Pseudomonadati > Pseudomonadota > Alphaproteobacteria > Hyphomicrobiales > Nitrobacteraceae > Bradyrhizobium > Bradyrhizobium sp. SZCCHNRI1029. The sequence goes on along the minus strand of NZ_JAUEUK010000002.1, from coordinate 702,800 downwards.
GTTCGCGCTGCTGCACGGCTCCGGCAACGGCATCCTGACGATCGCTCGCGGCACCCTGCCGCTCGCCATCTTCGGCCCCGTCAACTACGCCTACCGGCTCGGCCTGATCGGGGCCCCGTCGCGGATCTGCCAGGCCTTCGCGCCGCTGCTGTTCGGCCTGCTGATCGATGGGCTCGGCCGCGGCGTGCTGATCGTGTCAGCGAGCCTCAGCCTGTCGGCGCTCGCCGCCCTGATGCTGCTGCCGGCCGAGCGCGCCGAGACGGCGGTGCCGCTCGACACCACCGACAAGGCGGCTTGAGCCGGTAGCCCTTTCTTAACCAGCTTTCTGCGCCCACCGCTCACCGTGCCGCTGCGGACGGGCATCCATGAGCGCATATACGGAAAGTTGAAGGTTGGATTGAAGGATACCCGTGGTCATACGGGGGTCATTCACGACACGATGGCATTGCAGCGCAAACACATGCTTCGCGTCGGGGCGGTGGCCGCCTGCGTCGGGATCTTCCTGGCCGGCGCCGATTTCGCCGTGACCGCGCTGATCGGCAACCAGACCGCGCGGCAGCTCAGCGAGCTCAGCAAGGTGGCGCTGCGCCGCTCCGAGGCGGCCATCGACTCGGCCGGATCGATCCTGAACCGCCTGATCGCGAAAGGTCCGATGGACTGCAGCGCCGCCGCGCTGCAGGCGCTGCGCCTTCACGTCTATCAAGGCACCATCATCAAGGACATCCGCACCGTCGACCGCGACGGCGCGGTCGAGTGTGCGGCCTATTCCGAAACGCTCGAATTCGACAATGGCTGGGCGCGGCGCGACGAGATGTTCAAGTCCGCCGACGGCGAGCTGCGGCTGTTCCGCGTCGAGCAGTTCACCGGCGCCGCGTTCGGCGTGATGCGCGACATCGACGCGCAACGGTCTCTGGCTGCGATCCTGCGCATCGATGGCAACCTGCTGGACGTGATGCCGGTCGGCCTGCGCGCCGAGAGCAACGTCACCCTGACCCTGCCCGATGGCGAGCAGGTGGCCGGCTATCATCCCGATGCATCCGCCAAGTCTCCGGCGCAGACCGTCGCGTTCACCACCGTGTCCGACCGCTATCCGCTGCAGGCCACGATCCATGTGCGGCCGCAGAGCCTGAGCACCCGCGGCGACCTCGCTTATCTCCTGACCATGCTCGCCGCCGGCACGCTGGGCGGCATGTTCGGCCTGCTGCTGACGAGCTATCTCAGCCGGCCGATGGACCCGGTCGCCGAGCTCGACCGCGCGCTCGCGGCCAACGAGTTCAAGCCCTATGTGCAGCCGACCTTCCGACTGAAGACCGGCGACATCGTCGGCTGCGAGATCCTGGCACGCTGGGAGAAGCCGGACGGCCGGCTGATCCCGCCGATGAGCTTCATCCCGCTCGCCGAGACCACCGGCCGCATCGAGAAGCTGACCTGGCAGCTTCTCAAGACCGCCTTGCGCGAGCTGCAGCCGGAGATGAAGCAGGACAAGCTGTTCAAGCTGTCCGTCAACATCACCCCGCGCCATCTGCTCGGCGACCGCTTCATCGACGATCTGCGCAAGACGGTCGCGTCGTCATCGGTCTCCACCCGCCAGGTCGTGCTCGAGGTCACCGAGCGCGAGGAGCTCGCCGATCTCGCCAAGGCGACTGATGTCGTGAAGGAGCTCAGCGAACTCGGCTTCCGCGTCGCGCTCGACGACGTCGGCATCGGCCATAGTGGCCTGTCCTATATCCAGCGGCTCGGCGCGCGCATCCTGAAGATCGACAAGTTCTTCGTTGACGCGATCACCCGCGACCAGTCCGCCATCGTGGTGGTGCAGATGCTGGTGGCGCTGGCGCGCGAGCTCGACATGTCCGTGGTCGCCGAGGGCATCGAGCATCAGGAGCAGGTCGATGCGCTGATCGCCTGCGGCGTCGAGGAAGGCCAGGGCTACCTGGTCGCGCCGCCGCTGTCGCTCGGCCGGTTCAAGCAGTTCCTCGACGTGCGCCGGGCCTCGGCCGTTCCCGGCCAGGCCGGCGAGCCGGAACTGGCCGCGTGACGGCGAGCCCGCGCGCGTCGGGCACGCGCCTCACTGCCGGGTCATCTGTCCGCGAATCTCGCCGCCCGGGTTCGCCTGGGTGTGGACGTTGGCATACCATTTGCCGGCCAGCAGATCGGCCGCCTGCGCATCGGTGATCACGGCGGAGCCCGTGATCGGCGGCTCCGGGCTCTTGAACGGCAGCACGATGCCGGCATTCTTGCCGGGCTCGCTGGGACCGTGGAAATGCGCGCCGATCGGCGGCCCGCTGAGGCCGGAGAAGGTGACCTTCCAGCTCAGCGTCTTGGTTGCGGTGTCGAAGCTCGCTTCGGCCGCGCCCGACGCGGCGGACGCGTTCGGCGGCACCTCGTTGGCGGCCTTGAGCTCGGACTTCAAGACAACGGTTTCGGCGCGAGCCATCGGCGCGGCCGCGACCCAGGCGACGGCGAGCGACGCCAAATGAACGAATGTCCGTCCCATGGTTTTCCTCCCAAATCGTTTTGTGCAGTCTCGGTGTTCGAGACCCCACGGGCAAGCTGATATTCCGTGGAACGCGTTAACAGCCCAGGCATGAGCGGCGGCCCAGGCCGCGTTGATTGAACAATCCCGACCCCTGTGCCAAACAGGACGGGAACACAAAGGCCTCGAAAGAAAGCCATGGCGGATCGAATGGTTGCTTCCAGGACGGCGCGCGGCAAGGTGGGGCGGCCTCCGCTCGAACGTGCCGGCGAGGTTGAGGAGCGCATTCTCGACGCGGCAAAGACGGTGTTCCTCGCAAACGGCTTCGAAGGCGCGAGCGTCGACGAAATCGCGCAGACCGCGCGCGCCGGCAAGCCGACCATCTACGCGCGATTTCCCAGCAAGGCCGCGCTGTTCGCGGCCGTCATCGGCCGCCAGGCCGCGCGCAACACGCAGTATGAGAACCTGGTGCCGCAGGGCCGCACCTTCCGCGCCCGGCTGATCAGCCTCGGGCTCACCTTGATCGAGCGCGCCTTCGTCGAGGACACGATCGGCCTGATGCGCACCGCGATTGCGGAAAGTCCGCGCTTTCCCGAGCTGACGCTCGAGATCCAGGACACGGCGCGCAAGCGCGCCACCTGCAATGTGAGCCACGCGATCGGCGAGCTCGCGCGCGCCGAAGGTCTCGCCGGCAAGGGCGCGTTCTCGGCCGACCGCATCGAGGACAGCGCACGGATCTTCCTCGATCTCGTCGTGTTCGCCGTGCTGATCCGCAGCCTGCTCGGCGAGGACATGCGCGCCCTGAAGAAGGAAGCCCAGGCGCATGTCGAGAAGCGCGTCGACTTCTTCCTCGCCGCGACGACGTGATCCTAAATCTTTCTGTCCTTGCGCAGCTCCGGAAAGATCGTCTCGTCCTGCAGGATCACGTCCGCGGTGCGCTGATAGTGCGCCGTGAGCAGCGCAACCGCGCGTTCGGTGTCGGCGTCGAGCACGGCGTTCACGATGTCGGCGTGCTCGTCGCCGACGGGGCGTGACGGAAACGCCTTGCGGATCGACAGCCGGCGGTAGCGATAGAGCTGGTCGGCAAGCTGGCCGCAGAACGCGATCAGCGACTGCGAGCCGCAGTTCGAGATCAGGACCCGATGATAGATCCGGTGCAGCCTCTCCCACTCCGGATTGTCCTCGAACGTTGTCGCGCTGAGCGAGCGCGGCGCGCGGCTGAGCCGATGCTGCGCCAGCACCAGTTGCTCTTCCCAATCGGGCGTCGCCGCCGCCATCGACTCGCGCAGCGCCAGCGCCTCGACCCAGCAGCGCGTCTTGGTCAGCTCGGCGAGCTCGGCGCGGCTGATGTCCTTGACGTAGAAGCCGCGCTGCTCGCGCACCTCGACCAGTCCGTCGGCAGTCAGGCGGTTGAGCGCCTCGCGCAGCGGTGTCTGCCCGGTCTGATAGGTCTCGGTCAAAAACCGCATCTGCAGCTTGCGCGACGGCGCCAGCCGGCCGGACAGCAGGTCCTCGCGCAGCCGGTCATAAACATGACTCGCCTGCGTCGACGGGCCCTGCCCCTCGGCCTCCAAAACCGCATCCACGCCCGATCTCCTCTGAATCAGACGACATGTATAGAGCGAGGCCGTAGAACATGAAATTTATAAATTCTGATTGATTTCGATTTTTTATGTAATAAAAGGGGCGAGCCGGTTTCGCCGGCCAGGGACAGAAACGTCGCGCGTCCTCACCCGGGCATCGCGCAGGAGGACACGCTCATGACCCGGTTTCCGGTCGCGGCTCTGCGCAGCGTCGATCTGGGCACGCCAGATCTCGCGCGTTCGGAAGCGTTCTATCGACAGACCTGGGGGCTGGAGCGCGTCGCGGAGGCCCACGGCATCGTCTACCTCAGTGCGACCGGCAGCGATCATCACGTCGTGGCCCTGCACCAGAGCGAGCGCACCGAGCTGCAGGCGGTGACTTTCCGCCTCGCCGAGTCCAGTGATTTCGATGCCATCAGCCGCAACGCCATCCGTGAAGGCGCGACGCTGATCGCAGCGCCGGCGCCGAACCCCGGCCCCGACGGCGGCGTGATCATGAGCCTGCGCGGCCCCGAGGGCGGCGTGCTGCGCTTCGTGCATGGCGACATCAGGCACGACGCCAGGCCGCCGCGGCCCGAGCTCCCGGAGCGGCTCGCCCACGTCAATCTCAACAGCACCGATGTCGATCGTTCGGCGGCCTTCTACGAGAAGGCGCTCGGCTTCCGCCTGACCGACCGCTCCGCGGCGATGGCCTTCGTTCGCTGCAATTCGGACCACCATGCCGTCGTGATCGCTGCGGCGAAGGTCAACGGGCTCAACCATGTCGCCTTCCTGATGCCGACCTGGGAAGGCGTGATGCGCGGTGCGGGCCGCATGATCGATGCCGGCCATCCGATCGCGTGGGGCGTCGGACGCCACGGCCCCGGCGACAATGTCTTCGCCTACTTCATCGATCCCGTCGGGACCGTGATCGAATACACCGCCGAGGTGCTGCAGGTCGACGACGACTACGTCGTGCGCGGGCCGGAGCATTGGGTCTGGCCGCCCGGCCGCACCGATCAATGGGGCATCGCTCCGCCCAAGGCCGAGCACGTCAAGTCCGCGCAGCTCGCGGTCGGCTACGCCGCCTGACTCGTTTTCCAACTCCAGAGTTTCCAGATCCATGTCCGCCACGTCAGATCACAAGCATTTCGAGGCCGTGATCGTCGGCTTCGGTCCGACCGGCGCCATCGCCGCGAGCCTGCTCGGCATGCAGGGCATCAAAACGCTGGCGATCGACCGCGCTGTCGAGATCTACGACAAGCCGCGCGCGATCGCGCTCGATCACGAGATCATGCGGCTGTTCGACAATCTCGGTATCGCCGAACAAGTCAGCCGGTACGTCGCGCCGTTCCCGGCGTCCGAGCATTTCGGCGCCCAAGGGCAGTTGATCCGCCGCATCGACATGGTCGGCGAGCCCTATCCCCTCGGCTACACGCCGAGCATGGTGTTCACCCAGCCGCCGGTCGAGCAGGTGATGCGCGATCGTGCTCGCCGCTGTCCTTCCGTCACGGTCGAGCTCGGCACGACCCTCGTCACGATCCGGCAGGATGCGACGGCGGCGACCGTTGTGCTGCAGCGGGCGGACGGTACAGTTCGCGAGGTCACCGCCGACTACGTGATCGGCTGTGACGGCGCCTCCAGCACCGTGCGCCAGCAGCTCGACATCAGCTTCGACGATCTCGACTTCGACGAGCCGTGGCTGGTGGTCGATCTTCTCGTAAATGACGGCGGTGTCGGCAAGCTTCCGGCCACCGCGGCCCAATTCTGCGATCCCGCGCGTCCGACCACCTACATCATCGGCCCCGGCAACCATCGCCGCTTCGAGATCATGCTGCGAGCGGGGGAAGACCGCCACGCGATGGAGCAGCCGGAGCAGGTCTGGCGTTTGCTCTCACCCTGGCTCAGGCCCGAGGACGCAACGCTGTGGCGCGCGGCCAGCTATCGCTTCCATGCGCTGGTCGCACGCCGCTGGCGCCAGGGGCGCGTCCTGCTCGCCGGCGACGCCGCGCATCAGCAGCCGCCCTTCATCGGCCAGGGCATGTGCCAGGGCCTGCGCGATGCAGCCAATCTGTGCTGGAAGCTCGCGCGCGTGTTGCGCGGCCAATCGACCGCGGCGCTGCTCGACAGCTACGAGATCGAGCGCAGCACGCATGTGCGCGAGCTGACCACGCGCATCAAGGCGATCGGCCGCGTCATCTGCGAGCAGGATCCGGAGGCCGCAGCGGCGCGCGACGCGCGTATCCTTGCCGAAGGCGGCGGCGCGCCGCGCACCATCACCCGGCAGGAGATCGTGCCGCCGCTGACGCAGGGACTGCTCGCGACCAAGGCAAATGCGGCCAACGGCACGCTGTTTCCGCAGCCCTGGATCGTCGGCGACGGTGGGCGGGCCCTGCTCGATACCGTGGCCGGCACCGGATGGCGGCTCGTCCTCGACGGGCGGGGTGCGCTGAACTCGAGCGCGATCGACGCTGCCACCCGCGACGCCGGGATCAGTCTGATCGCCATCGGCGGTCACGGCCTGCACGAGGAGAGCGCCGTCGTTGCACGCTGGTTCGAACGCCACGGCTGCGGCGCCGCGCTGGTGCGACCCGACCATTATGTCTACGGCGTCGCGACGGACGCGCCAGGGCTTGCCGCGCTGCTGAGCGAGCTGAACCAACGACTGCACTCATCATAACAAGAGACTATCAAACGGGGAAACGCCATGACGACAACATCGGACACCGCCAGACCCAATGCGGGAGGACGCGCGATCGCCGTCCTCATCATGCTGTTCCTGTTCCAGACGCTGAACTTCTTCGACAAGCTGGTATTCGGCCTCTCGGCCGTGCCGATGATGAAGGAGCTGGGCTTGAGCCCCAAGGAGTTCGGGCTGATCGGCAGCAGCTTCTTCCTGCTGTTCTCGCTGTCGGGGATGGCGGTCGGCATGTTCGTCGTCGGCCGCTTCCCGGTGAAATGGCTGCTCCTGATCATGGCCGGCGTCTGGTCGGCGACGCAGATCCCGATCTTCTTCTCCGGCTCGATCGCCGTGCTGGTGATCTGCCGCATCATCCTCGGCGCCGGCGAAGGGCCTGGGCTGCCGACCGCGCTGCACGCCTGCTACAACTGGTTTCCCGCCGACCGGCGCAGCGTGCCGAGCGCCGTGGTGCTGCAGGGCATCAGCGTCGGCCTCTTGGCCGGCGGTCCGATCCTGACCTATGTCATCGTGAGCTATGGCTGGCGCACCGGCTTCCTGTTCTGCGGCCTGCTCGGGCTGGCCTGGATGCTCGGCTGGTTCTTCATCGGCGGCGAAGGACCCTACTCCGCCCATGCGCCGGAGGCTGCGGCGGCCAAGGACAAGGCGTTGCCGGCGCGCGTGCTGTGGGCCGATCCGACCGTGATCGGCGTCATCATCATGTCGACCGCGTCGTACTGGATCGTCGGCATGTCCGCGACCTGGCTGCCGCCCTATCTGCAGCTCGGGCTCGGCTACAAGCAGGTCGATGTCGGCTGGATCATCTCAGGGATCTATCTGTTCCAGTCGCCGCTGCTGCTCGGCGGCTCCTGGCTGACGCAAGTTCTGCAGCGCAAAGGCTTCAGCCTGCGTGCCTGCCTCGGCCACGCCTCCGGTCTCGCGCTGCTCGCCGCCGGCTGCGCACTGCTGCTGAGCATCGTCACCTCGGGCCCGCTGCAGCTCGCCTGTATCGCGATCGCCTTCGCCGCACCGAGCCTCACCACGATCTTCGGCCCCGTCGCGCTCGGCGCCGTGGCGCCGGCGATCCAGCGCGGCCGGCTCATCGTCGTGATCTATTCCGGCAACGCGGCATCCGCGCTGGTGTCGAATGCGCTCACCGGCTGGATCGTCGGCGAGGCCGGCGGCAACGCGCCGCTTGGTTACGCCCACGCCATGACCTTCACCGCCGGCGTGCTGATCGTTGGCGCCATCTCGGCCTTCGCGCTGATCTTCCCGGAGCGCACCATCGCGCGCTTCGCGAAATCGGCGCAAGAACCGGCTTCTCCCTCCGCCGTAGCGGCGGTTTCGACCTGAGGACATCGGATGAGATTTGCAAGCTTCACCATCGACAATGCGCCGACCTGGGGACTGGTCGAGGGCACTGACATCGCCGATCTCGGTGCTATCCTGCGCGACCGCTTCCCGGACCTGAAATCGGCGATCGCAGCGGACGCGCTGAAGGAAGCGGCTGCAGCGGCCTCGGGCGCAAGGCGGTATCCGCTCTCGGCCATCAGCTTCCTGCCGGTGATTCCGAACCCGGACAAGATCCTCTGCATCGGCCTGAACTACGAGACGCACCGCAAGGAGACCGGCCGCTCCGAGGTCGAGAACCCCACGGTGTTCGGCCGCTTCGCCAACAGCCAGACCGGGCATCTCACCGACATCATCCGCCCGCGCGTCTCGACCGATCTCGATTTCGAGGGCGAGCTCGCCATCGTCATCGGCAAGCCCGGCCGCTACATCCCGCGCAGCGAGGCTTGGCAGCACATCGCCGGCTATGCCTGTTACAACGAGGGCAGCGTGCGCGACTTTCAGCGCCACACCCACCAATTCACGCCGGGCAAGAATTTTCCCGCAACCGGCGCGTTCGGCCCGTGGCTGGTCACGCCGGACGAGATCGACGATCTCAGTCCGCTGCGGCTGCAGACCCGACTGAACGGCGAGGTGGTGCAGGACGCCACGATCAGCCAGATGATCTTCGATATCCCACGTCAGATCGAATACTGCTCGTCGTTCACCCGGCTCGAGCCGGGCGACGTGATCGCCACGGGGACGCCGGGCGGCGTGGGGTCGCGCCGAACACCGCCATTGTGGATGAAGCCCGGCGACATCGTCGAGGTCGAGATCGACAAGATCGGACTGTTGCGGAACGGCATCGCCGACGAGGCGGTGTGAGCGCCCCTGATGTTCTTGACCGTCATTCCGAGGCAGCCCGCCAGGGCTGAACCCGGAATCTCGAGATTCCGGGTTCGATGCTTGCGCATCGCCCCGGAATGACAGCCGAACAACAGTGCCTACTCAATGCGCCATCGCCGGCCCGCCGCCGAGCTTGACCTTGCGCAAGGTCAGCGCCAGCGGAATCGCCGACAGCGAGATCAGCATCAGCGCCCAGTAGACGTCGACATAAGCGAGCAGCGACGACTGCATCTGCACGGTCTGGCCGATCCAGGCGAGCGCCTGCTGCTGCGCCTGGACCAGCGAGCTGCCATGCGCGGTGAAGTAATTGGTCACCTGGTGCAGCGTGTCCTGATAGGCCGGATTGGATGGAATCGCATTCTCCACCAGCCGGTTCTGGTGGAACTGCCCTCGATGCGCCAGGATGTTGGCGGCCAGCGACACGCCGATCGAGCCGCCGGTGTTGCGCGCGGCGTTGATCAGCGCCGAGGCCTGGTCGGTCTTCTCAGGCGGAATGCCGTTGTAGGACGCGGTCGTGATCGACAGGAAGATCAGCGGCAGGCCAATTCCGATCAGCATGCGGGATTCGGCGAAGAACCAGAAATCCACATTGGCGTAGACCCGGGTGAGGTCGTACATCGCGAACGCCACGACGGCCGCGCCCGTCATGATCATGTATTTCGGCTGCACCTTGCCCGAGAGGCGTCCGACGACGAACATCATCGCCATCGTGACGAGGCCGCCCGGCGACAGCACGAGGCCGGCCCAGGTGGCGGTGTAGCCGAAATCCTGCTGCACCATCTGCGGCAGCATCTGCGTGGTGCCGAGCAGGATCGCGCCGGTCGCCAGCATCACCAGGAAGCTGGCGCCGAACTGGCGCGACGCCAGCATGCGGACATCGACCGTCGGATTTTTCTGGTTCATCTCCCACGGGATCATGGCGATGAAGGCCGCGACGCAGACCGCGGCGGTCACCATGATGAATCGCGAGTCGAACCAGTCGTCCTCAAGGCCCCGGTCCAGCATCAGTTCGAGCGCGCCGAGAAATGTCGCGACCAGCACGAAGCCGACCACGTCAAAGCCATGCGCCTGCTTGCGCCGCTCGGCCGTGACCTCTTCTGGCTCCTTGAGGATGAGCCCGATCAGGATCATCGCGGCGACGCCGACGGGGCCGTTGATCAGGAAGCACCAGTGCCAGGAGACGTTGTCGGAGAGATAGCCGCCGAGCGTCGGACCGACGACGGGCGCGACCACGACGGCGACGCCGAACAGCGCGAACGCCTGGCCGCGCTTTTCCGGCGGGAAGGAGTCGGCGAGGATCGATTGCGCCACCGGCACCATGCCGCCGCCGCCGAGGCCCTGCATGATCCGGAACAGCAGCAGCACCTGCAGATTCCAGGCGAAGCCGCACAGCACCGAGCTCAAGGTGAACAGGCCGAGGCACAGCAGGAAGAAGGTCTTGCGGCCGAAGCGCTTGGCGAGATAGCTCGAGGCGGTCAGGATGATCGCGTTGGACACGAGATAGGTCGTCACCACCCAGGAGGATTCGTCCTGGCTGACGCCCATGCCGCCGGCGATATAGGGCAGTGCGACGTTGGCGATGGTGGTGTCCAGCACCTCCATGAAGGTCGCGAGCGCCACCAGCACCGCGATGATCCACGGACTGCCTGCGGATCGCGACGCGGCGAGAGGAGCAGCCTCACTCATGGCCGACCTCTCTCACAGCACGGCCTTCAGCCGCTCATAGAGCGACGGCTTGGGATCGACGCGAACGGTCGGCACCACCGACATGCCCGGGCCGAGCGCGACGTCCGTCGGCGGATCGTCCATGTCGATCTTGACCGGCACGCGCTGCACGATCTTGACGTAGTTGCCGGTCGCATTCTGCGGCGGCAGCAGCGAGAACGCCGGGCCCGAGCCGGACTGCACGCTCGCGACATGGCCGCGGATCTCGCGCTCCGGATAGGCATCGATCTCGAGGGTCACGGGCTGGCCGGGCCGCATCTCGTCGAGCTGGGTTTCCTTGAAATTGGCGGTCACCCAGACGTCATCGGGCACGAACATCGAAAGCGCCGTCCCTTGTGCCGCGAACTGACCATCGGCGGCGCTGAGATTGACAATGCGGCCGGACTGCGCCGCGGTCACGGTCGTGTACGACAGATTGAGCTGAGCCTGGTCGCGCTGGGCCTGCGCCTGAGCGAGATTGGCGTCGGCGCTCTCGTGCTGCGCCTTCAGCGACTCCAACTGGCGTTGCGCGACCGAGAGGTTGGCCTGCGCCGAGGTCAGCGCCGCCTTCTGCTGCTGGAGCTGCGATGTGTATTGCTGCTCGCTCTGCACCGTGCCGGAGCCGGTGCGGGCGAGGTCCTGATAGCGCTTGGCCTGCTGCTCTGCGAAGGTCAGCCCGGCCTGGGCCTGCTCGACCTGGGCCTGGCCCGCGGTGATCTGCGCCTGCTGCACGTCGATCTGCGCATCGATGTTGCGGATCGCCGCCTGCGCCGACTTCACCTGAGCATCGGCCTGCGCCAGCGCGGTCTTGTAGTCGCGATCGTCGATGCGCGCGATCACGTCGCCGGCCTTGACGTGCTGGTTGTCGGTGACCGGAACGGCGGTGATGTAGCCGGAGACTTTCGGCGCAATAGAGAACTGGCGGGCCGCGATGAAGGCGTCGTCGGTGGTCTCATAGTGACCGGCCGCATCGTAGTAGACGTAGCCGCCGGCGCCGACCGCGAGCAGCAGCACGAGACCCAGCGCTGCCCCGAGCGGATGCCGCCGGATCAGGCTCCTCCGGGACCTCTCCTGGCGCTGCCCGTGCTCCGTCGGCGGCGGGCCGGGCTCCGCAGCCGGCGCCTTGGCCTCGATCTGCTGCCGAGGCTCGCCGGAGGCATCCCCGCGCCATTGCCGCACGGCCCGATCGCGGGCCGAGACCGCCGGATCGTCGTTGGCCGCCGATGGGACCTCGGCCGATGACAGAGCTTGCTGTGTCATCACGTCTCCTTTAATAGAACGGAACCGTTTCGTTTCTAGAATTGGGGGTGAGGCAGGTGGGACGCAATGGCGAGCCGCGATGCGGACGGCTAAACTTTTCGTCATTGAAGGCCGCCGGCGCGCGTTCCGCTGCGCCTTCACCGCAGTCCGCCGTCAGCAACGTCAACTGCGTTCCGCCGCCGCGGTTGCAGTCTCACGTCATCGCGATGGCTCGATGAACTCGGGCAAATACAACACGCGCACACGGCTGCCGCCGGCGGCGCCGGCACCGCACGTCCGGCCGGCGCGCGGCACCGGCCCCTGACGGCGTTCTCAGCGCGCCGGCTCCGGCCCGGCGAGACGCACGGCGAGAGCCAGCGCGCCGATGACCGGCGGCACGACGAAGCACCAGCTGCCCAGCCGCACGAACAGCAGCGCGGCGGCGCCGCAGCCGAGCGCAAAGGCGAGCACGTTGATGGCCATCTGCATGAGCCGCGCCGGCGGCGACGCCTGGCCCTTGTCGCCGACATAGATCCTGTCGGCGAGGTCGATCATCACCTGCGTGGTGGTGCCGGTCATCAGGGTCGAGGGCGGCGAACTCGGCAGATGGATCCGGTGCACGGCATTCTGGATTGCCATCGCCGCGACCAGCACCATGCCGGTGATGATTGCCTCGCGGCTGTCGCCATTGTGGAACGGGCCGAAATGGATGGCGAGCACGGCGCCGAGGACGAGCAGCACCAGCTTGACGCCGATCAGGATCTCGAAGGCGCGTGACCACCGCCGCGACAGCAACGTGCCGGTCAGCCGCGTCGCGATCACGACCACGCAGAACACCGGCAGCGCCAGCAGCTTGGCTATCGCGCCCGAGGTCCCGAGCGCCAGCGCCGCGCCGAACGTCACGAAGTTGCCGGTAACATGCGCCGTGAACAGGCCCTGCAGCGCCAGGAACCCGGCGGTGTCGACATAGCCGGCATTGACGCTGAGCAGCAGCGGCACCACGTTGCGGGACTCGAATTGCGACATGTCGTCCTACTTTCGTTGCTCAGAGCGCGTATTTCAATTCGATGCCGATGTAGTCGGAGTCATGGCCGCCGGCGCGGCGCAGCGTCTGGCCGATCTCATAGTGCACGGCTTCCAACGCTCCGGTGAGGTTGGCGTTGAAGCGATAGTCGGCGCGCAACTGCGCATAGACGCCGGACCACGAGCTGCCCTGCCCCGCGGTGCCGGCGACCGCGACATTGGGCTGGACGTAGATCGCGTCCGCATCGGTCACGCGCCATTGCAGGCCGATCGCGGCCATGAATGACAGCGCGGCGGTCGGCTTCACCGTCAGCGACGGCTTGAGATGGATCAGGTTGGTGTAGCCGGTGAAGCCGGCCAGCGTGAAGTAATAGCCGTTCGGGAACAGCGGATTGAACGTCTCGACCCTGTTGTCGCCGGGATGGCGGTCGCCGGAGGCGCCGTCGAGCTGAAGGCCGATGCGCGGCTGCCAGGCGAGGTCGGCGAAGGTGTAGCCGGCGCGGGCGCCGGCGCCCCAGGCGCGGATCTGCTTCGCCCCGACCGAGCCCGCCTGCCCCATCGCCTCGAGATCCCAGTCGAAGCCCGCGAGCTTGCCGGCGAAGCGGATGTCCAGCACGTGGCGCTGCTCGAGGCCGGCTGCGTCGAGGAAACGCGCATTGTCGCGCTGATAGTAGGAATAATACGACGACAACTCGTTGGTGCCGAGCACCTGGCGCTCGACGCGGAAGGTGTGGAACAGGAACGATCCGTTCGACGTGTCGTCGAACGGACGCACCAGATTATATTGCACCGGCTGGCTGACGAAGCCGATGAAGCGCCATGGGCCGCTTTCCCAGTCGGCCCACAGCGCATCGAAGGACTGGCGCACGTTCGGTCCGTCGCGCGACGACACGAAGCGCTGCAGGTCGAAGTCGAAATCCTGCCGCCCGACCCGGGCCTTGAACGTGCCGCTGTCCGTCGTATTGACATAGGCGAGGAAGGCGAGCCGGAGGTCGAGCGGGTCCTGGTCGACGGACGTGATCTTGGCCTTGCCGAAGGCACGGTCGTCCTCCAGCTGGACGAACAACTGCCAGTTCTCGTTGAGATGTGCGTCGGCATGGATCTGCAGCCGTTGCAGGACATGCTGATCGGGTCGCGTTCCACCGATGCCGAAGCTCGCGGCATCCAGGCTCTCGAACCGCTCGCGCAGGTTCATGCCGAACGAGACGTAGCTCTGCGGATGGTCCTGCTGCAGCGGGATGTACTTGATCGGATCTGATGGCGCCGTGCGCAGCGCCGGATCGGCCAGCACCGACCAGTCCTCCTGCCAGCGGTTGGTGCGGATCGCCGGACGCGAGGCGTTGTCCTCGGCGAAAGCTGGCGTGGCTGCACACAGCGCGCCGAGCAGCGTACTCGCGACCAGGGTCTTTCTCAGGAGCCACGCCATCCATGACCTCTCAGGAATCGCCGCAGCATCCTACTTCAATGGCGCATGAATCTCCGCGACATAGCCGCCGGGAAACCGCACCACCGCCTGCTCGCGCCTGTCCGAGTTGAACGGCTCGACCAGCACGGTGGCGCCCGCTGCTTTTGCCTTGTCCAGGGTCGCCTTGAGATCAGTCACCTCGTAGCCGGTCGTCTCGCGTCCGAACGGATACGGCAGATGGCCGTCGGTGACGAACACGGTCATGCGGCCGAACACCGATGCGATGCGGATGCGCCGATAGTGATCATTCGGGCGGCCGATCTCGACGCCGGGCGCCTTGGCATCGTCGGAGACAACCTTGCCCTTCGAGAAACGCAGGAAGGCGCGGGTGAAGGCCTCGGCGCGATCGGGCGAGACATAGACGCGGTTGTCCGGAACGGTCTGGAACGCAGTGTAGGACGGCTTGGTCGTGTGCCAGTACAGCTGCATGTTGACGCCGCCCGGCCATTGGATCACGGCATCACGTCCGATCGGATCGGGGAATGGCGCGACCAGCACGTCGGCGCCGGCGGCCTTGGCCGCCTTGATCGCCGCGTCCAGATCGGTGACCAGATAGCCGGTGCGTTCGGCCCCGAACGGATACGGAATTCCGGTCTTGAAGCCGAACAGCGAGACCGTGCCGACTGGCGTCTGCAACAGCTGCGAGGTCGTGCTGCTCGGAGCAGGCGTCACCGTCGCAACCACCTGCTTGGTGCTCTGGCCGCCGAAGGTGGCGAGGAAGCTGGTGGCGAACTTCTCGACGTCGTCCGGCGCGACATAGACATGCGTGGTGTCGTATTGCGCGCCCACGCCGATCAGCGGCGCCGCGTCCTTGGCGAACGCGGGCGCGGCGAGCAGCGTGGTGGCGATGACGGCGCCGAGCAGATGACAGGAACGGACCATGACGACCTCGAATGAGCAGATGTGGATCAAGCGCGGTGCGTGCGCCAGGAGATGATCGAGACGAGCACGAGGCCGGCGATCAGGCCGAGATGCTCGAAGAAGGCGTTCAGCGCCATGAACCGGTCATGGCCGGACATGTGCCAGAAATCATTGGCGGCGAGCATCGCAACGAGCGTGAGCACGCCGAGCGCGCCGGCGCCGAGCCAGACGAACCGGTTCGCGATGACGAGCACCGAGCCGATCAGCTCGACGGCGATCGCGGCCGCCGCCCACAGCGCCGCCGGCTCCAGGCCGAAATGCGCCTGCTCGGCAATCGCGCTCGGGAAGTCCATGAACTTCTGGACGCCGCCGATCAGATAGGCTGAAACCAGCGCGACCCGCGCCGCGTGCCACAGCCAGCGCCAGTCGAGCACCGCGGCGATCGGCCGTGGCGTGTCGGACATCCCCGCCATCTCAGACCGCCCAGCAGGCGCAGCCGAGCGCACCCCAGAAGCTCTTGAGATCGGAGACCGGCAGGCTGGAGGACCATGCCCGCGCGTGGTCATGGCCATGCACGCCGCATGCGCTGGCGCAGCCGCACATCTGCATCGCCTGGGCGCGGACGCCGCCGTGATCGTCCTTCTCCAGCCAGGCGCCGTAGCCGCCGAAGCGGCGCACCGGCGACCACTCCGGCATGGCCGGCGGCGGAGCCGCGTCGTCCAGCGGCTTGAACGCGGCGGCGGCGTAGACGATGCGGCCGCCGACCATGGTGAGGTCGCTGGTGATGTCGGCGATCTCGGCCTCCGCACAGGAGAAGAAGTCGCGATCCGGCACGATCAAATCGGCGAACTGCCCGACCGCAATGCGGCCCTTCCTGCCTTCTTCGTTGGAGAACCAGGTGACGTTCTCGGTCCACATCCTGAGCGCGGTCTCGCGATCGAGGCAGTTGCGCTGCGGATACAGCCGCAGGCCACCGACGGTGCGGCCGGTCACCAGCCACGACAGCGACACCCAGGGGTTATAGGAAGCGACGCGGGTCGCGTCGGTGCCGGCGGAGACCTTGACGCCCTTGTCGAGGATCTTCTTCACCGGCGGCGTCGCCTCGGCCGCGCCGAAGCCGTAGCGCTCGACGAAGTACTCGCCCTGATAGGCCATGCGGTGCTGCACGGCGATGCCGCCGCCGAGCGCCGCGATGCGGTCGATCGATTGGTCCGAGATCGTTTCGGCATGGTCGAAGAACCAGTGCAGACCCTCGAGCGGCGTATCCTGGTTGACTTTCTCGAACACGTCGAGCGCGCGCGAGATGGTCTCGTCATAGGTCGCGTGCAGCCGCCACGGCCACTTGTTCTGGACCAGGATGCGCACGACCTCCTCGAGCTCGCCTTCCATCTCGGCCGGCATGTCCGGCCGCGGTACGCGAAAATCCTCGAAATCGGCGGCAGAGAACACCAGCATCTCGCCGGCGCCGTTGTGGCGGAAATAGTCGTTGCCCTGCTTGTAGGTCGAGCTCTGCGTCCAGCGCAGGAAGTCGTCTCTCTCGCCCTTTGGCTTCTGGGTAAACAGATTGTAGGCGAGCCGGATCGTGAGCTGGCCGTCATCGGCCAGCTTCTGGATCACGGCGTAGTCGTCCGGATAGTTCTGGAAGCCGCCGCCGGCATCGATCGCACCGGTGACGCCGAGCCGGTTCAGCTCGCGCATGAAGTGCCGCGTCGAGTTGAGCTGATAGTCGAACGGCAGCTTTGGACCCTTGGCCAGCGTCGCGTAGAGGATCGCGGCGTTCGGCTGGGCGAGCAGCAGGCCGGTCGGATTGCCCTGTGCGTCACGCGCGATCTCGCCGCCTGGCGGCTGCGGCGTATCCTTGTCGTAGCCGACGGCACGCAGCGCGGCGCCGTTCAGGATGGCGCGGTCGTACAGATGCAGCAGGAACACGGGCGTGTCGGGCGCGACGGCGTTGAGCTCGTCAATCGTCGGCAGCCGCTTCTCGGCGAACTGGTGCTCGGTGAAGCCGCCGACCACGCGCACCCATTGCGGCGGCGGCGTGATCGCGACCTGGGCCTTGAGCATCGCCATCGCGTCCGCGAGCGAGCGCACGCCGTCCCAGCGCAGCTCCATGTTGAAGTTGAGCCCGCCGCGGATGATGTGCAGGTGATTGTCGATCAGCCCCGGCAGCACGCGACGGCCCTTGAGATCGATGATCTTCGTTCGGGGACCGGCGAGCTTCATCACGTCCTGCTCGTGGCCGACCGCGGTGAAGGCGCCGTCCTTGATCGCCACCGCGCTCGCCGTGGGATTGGACCGATCGAGCGTCGTGAACAGGCCGTGATGGAGGATGAGATCGGGGTAATCGCTCATGAGGCCTTCTCATTCTGGGCGGTAGAATTGGTCGTCTCTGCCCGGCCGTGGTGGCCGGGCAGCAGGCCGAAGATGTGCGTGGCGCAGGCCGCCTTCTGCCACGCGGCAGCAAGCGTGGTCCCGTTCAGGAGCTGCTTGCCCACGGGGATCACCTGCTCTCCGACGAGGATGCCGAGCAGGCCGACCAGCGCCACCAATGGCGGCGCCGGCGAGCGGACCTGAAGCAGGCTGTAGATCACGCCGACCAGCAGCCCTGCCCCGAGCGAAAACAGATAGATCTTCATCGTTCGTCCCGGGACTACTTGGCCCCGCCCTCCGAGGCGTGCTCTCCAAGCGCCCATTTGGAGAAGCGGATCTGGATGCCGTAGGGCGAATGCGCCTTCAGGATCTCCATCATGCCGTCATAGGTCTCGGCACGCGCCCAGTCCTGCTGCAGCTCGAAGGCGAACTGGCATGAGGTGATCGGCACCGCGCCGGCCTGCACCGCGCGGTCCATCGCCCTGTTGTGCGCTTCGAGCGACAGGTCGCCGCAGGCATCGGCCGGGATGTAGATCTCATAGCCTTCGCGCAGCATGTCGAGCGTCGGGAACAGCACACAGGCCTCGGTCCAGAGTCCCGCGATGATGAACTTCTTGCGACCGGTGGCAGCGACCTGCTTGCGGAAGCCGGCATCGAGCCAGGAGTTCATCGCCGTGCGGTCGACGATGTCGTGCTCTGGAAACAGCTCGGTCACCTCCGGCATGAAGGGACCGGAGAACGAGTCCTTGGCGACTGTGGTGAGCACGGTCGGAATCTTGAACAGCTTGGCCGCCTTGGCGACGATCTGGATGTTGTTGAACACGCCGAGGCGGTCATGAGACTGCACGCCCTGATACATCGCGGGCTGATAGTCGATCAGCGCCACGGCGCAGTTCTGCGGGGTCAGCATTTCGAGCTTGGACACGAGGTTCTCCTTGAAGGGTCGAATCGATCAGGTGAGAGACGCTCGCGGCGCCAGCGTGGTTGGCGCGAAACGCCGCCACGAGAAGACACCGAAAGCAATGAACAGAGCGAGCGTGACGAGCTGAGCTGCGGCGAACGGCGGCTCGCTCTGCGTCGGCGCCAGGACATTGAGCACGCCGATCTTCTGGAACGACTGCACGATCGCGACGAAGACGTTGAGATAGAGCGAGAGCAGCGCGGTGACGACGTAGACCCGTCGCCACCATCCCGACAGCGCGAACGCATAGAGTGCGGCGCTGGCCGCAATCAACAGCGCGAGCAGGATGATGCCGATGATGCGCGGCGGGTCGAGACCGAACGGCGGCAGCGGAAAGCCGGTCACGCCGGTGAGGAAGGTCGTGACCAGGAACAGCGCCGCCCAGGCCGCCAGATGGCGGCCTGCCAGCATGCCGGCGAGCATGACGAGCCCGGTCGCGATTCCGATCAGGCTCAGCACCACGTGGATCTGAAGAAACAGGGCCGTCGGAATTCCCCAGGTCATGCAAGCCTCCTCTGATCAGCCCTTGATGAAGGTCAGTAGGTCGGCGTTGATGGTCTCGGCTTCCGTGGTCGGCATGCCGTGCGGAAAGCCCTTGTAGGTCTTCAGCACGCCGTTCTTCAGCAGCCTGGCCGACAGCGGCGCGGAATCCGCGTAAGGCACGATCTGGTCGTCCTCGCTGTGCATGACCAGCACCGGCAAGGTGATCTTCTTGAGATCCTCGGTGAAATCGGTCTGCGAGAAGGCGACGACGCCGTCGTAGTGCGCCTTGGCGCTGCCCATCATGCCCTGCCGCCACCAGTTCTGGATCACGGCCTCGGACGGCTTGGCGCCAGGCTTGTTGTAGCCGTAGAACGGCCCAGCGGCGACGTCGCGATAGAATTCCGCGCGGCGCGTGGCGACCTGGGTCTGAAAGTCGTCGAACACCGACTTCGGCAGCCCGCCCGGATTGGCCGCGGTCTGCAGCATCAGCGGCGGCACCGCGGCGATGATGGCAGCCTTGGCCGCGCGGCTCTCGCCATGGCGCGCGAGGTAATGCACCACCTCGCCGCCGCCCGTGGAATGGCCGACATGGATCGCGCGCTTGAGATCGAGATGCGCGGTCAAGGCCGCGAGATCGTCGGCATAGTGGTCCATGTCGTGACCGTCGGCGACCTGGGCCGAACGACCATGGCCGCGGCGATCATGGGCGATGACGCGAAAGCCGTGATTGAGGAAAAACAGCATCTGCGCATCCCAATCATCCGCTGACAGCGGCCAGCCATGGCTGAACACGATCGGCTGGCCGGAGCCCCAATCCTTGTAGTAAATCTCTGTGCCGTCATTGGTTTTCAGAACGGGCATGATTTTCTCCTGCGCGCCAGCCATGCGGTCGCACCAACGAATTTCGTGTCGCGATCGCCAATACCCGGTGCTATGCAATCTCATGTGCATCTGCACAATGACCCGAGGAGGCCAAAGCACTGGCCCCAGAAGGCCAAGGGATGGCTCAGCAGATTCGAACCACATCGTCGTCCTGGATGCGCGGCGTCGCGACGACGCTGAACGAGCAAGGTCTGGATGCGGCCGCGCTGTTCGCCGACGTAGGCCTCTCGATCGACGATCTCGACGATTGCGATCGCCGCTGGCCGACCGAGGCGCTGAGCCGGTTGTGGATGCTGGCGGCCGAGCGTTCGGGCAATCCGGACATCGGGCTGGCAAAGCTCGATGCGCCGCGACCTGACAACTATGGCGTCGCCGGCTATGCCATGATGTCGAGCCCCACGCTGCTCGCCGGGCTGACGCGACTGATCCGCTACATGTGCCTGGTGAGCGACGCGGTGACCATCACGCTCGAGCAGGGCAATGGCGGCCGTTGGGTGCGGACCGACGTGTTCGGCGGTGAATGCCCGATTCCGCGGCAGCGCTATGACTACGGCGTCGTCAATCTGCTCAATCTATGCCGGTGGATGCTGGATCGTCCGCTGACGCCGCTCGCCACGCGTTTCTCGCATGCGGTGCCGCTGTCGATCGCGTGCTACAACAGGGCGTTCCAATCCCCACTCGAATTCGATGCGCCATTCAACGGCTTCCTGGTGTCGGATCAGGATCTCGCCTGCAAGCTGACGACCTCTGCGCCCGAGCTTTCGGCAATCCACGATCGGATCGCCGACGAGGCGCTGGAGCGTCTGGTCAAGGCCGACACTGCGTATCGCGCCCGCGCAGCGATCGTCAGGCTGCTGCCCGACGGCAGCCCGCTGCGCTCGGCCATCGCAGCCGAGCTGGGCTTGAGCGACCGAACCTTCCAGCGCCGGCTGGCGGACGAAGGCCTCTCCTTCAGCGATCTCGTCGACGATGTCAGGCGCGAGCTCGCCCAGCGCCATCTCGCCGATTTCCGCATGACGCTCACCGACATCGGCTATCTGCTCGGCTATGCCGACCAGAGCACCTTCTTCCGCGCATCCAATCGCTGGTTCGGCGAATCACCGGGCGAATACCGCTCGCGGCTGATGGAGGGCGTGCGGCGGGAAGTCGCTGTCGCGCGCGGACCATGATCCGCCGGCGGGAGACGGCTTCAGACGCGTTCTTCAGAACATCCCGTTGGGATTGGCCGACTGCTCGGGAACGGGCTGAACCGAATCCCAATGCTCCTCGATCTTGCCGTCCTTGAGACGGAAGATGTCGACGATGGCGTTGCCGCGTGTGCCGGGCTCGCGGACGGCGTGAACGCGCAGCACGACGAAGTCGCCGTCGACATGCACCTGCGTGATCCTGCTGTGCGACTGTGGGAATTTGGCCTTCAGAAATTCGATGAACTTGCGAAATCCCTCCGGGCCGTCCTCGGCGTTCGGATTGTGCTGGATGTAGGTGCCGAGATATTTCGACGCCGCCTCGAAATCCTTGCGATTGAGGCCCTGCTCATAGAAGTCGAGCACGATCGCCTTGTTGCGCTCCTCCTGGGCCGAATAGGCCCGCTGAGCCAGCACCGGTGTTGCGACCGTGGCGAACAGCACCGCGGCCACCGCGGCGAAACGCGTCATCATTCCGTCATCTCCCCCGGGGCGCAGATATGATGCAGCCGTTGCCCACCCCAGCTATTTCGGCTGTCGCCAGCTAAGCGGACTTCCCACGGGAAGTGACCTCAAAGATGAGTGACCTCAATAATAGCGGTGGAGATGATGCACCGGGCCGTGGCCGTGTCCGACCGTGAAGCGATCGGCAGCCGCGATCGCGCCGGAGATGAAGGCCTTGGCGTTGCCTACGGCCGCCTCGAGGCTCTCCCCCTTCGCCAGCCCTGCGGCCACGGCCGACGACAGCGAACACCCCGTGCCGTGGGTGTTCTTCGTGTCGATGCGCGGCGACGGCAATGGGATGCTGGTTGCTGATGTGATCAGGTAATCGGTGCTGTCAGCGCCCTGCCCGTGGCCGCCCTTGATCAGCACCGCCGGACAGCCGAGCGCGAGCAGCCGGCGGCCTTGCGCCGCGATCGCCTCGTCCGAGGTCGCGACCGGCTCGTCGAGCAGCGCGGCCGCCTCGGGCAGGTTCGGCGTGATCAGCGACGCCCGCGGGATCAGCCCGCGGCGCAGCGCGTCGATCGCATCCTCCGGCAACAGCCGCGCGCCCGAGGTTGCGACCATCACCGGATCGAGCACCACGTGCCGCGGCCGCCAGCGCGCGAGGCTTGCCGCAATGGCGTCGGCAATCGGCGCCTGCGCCACCATGCCGATCTTGACCGCGCCGACCGCGAGGTCATCGAACACCGCATCGATCTGCGCGGCGACGAAATCGGGCGGCACCAGATGCACGCCGGTCACGCCCCTGGTGTTCTGGGCGGTCAGCGCCGTCAGCACCGAGGCGCCATAGACGCCGAGCGCCGCGAAGGTCTTGAGGTCGGCCTGGATACCGGCTCCCCCGGAGGAATCCGAACCGGCGATGGTGAGTGCGACGGGGGTGCTCATGCCCCCTTCCTAGCGCGGGCCGGCCGCGCCCGGCAAGCAGGCCGGCCCACCGGAGAAAGCGTATCGACTTCGTCGGAAAACGCTATATTGAGGCGAAAGATGCCTTCCGGAGACAGCCCGCAATGGTTCCCTTCTTCGTCCAGATCAAGTGCAAGCTTGGCCAGTCCTACACGGTCGCCAATGCGCTGGCGGAAGCCGAGATCGCCTCCGAGATCTACTCGACGGCGGGAAATTACGACCTGCTGGTGAAGTTCTACGTCGACAATGCCACCGACATCGGCCACTTCGTGAATGAGAAGGTCCAGATCCTGCCCGGCATTCAGGACACCCACACCATCATCACGTTCAAGGCCTTCGGCGCCACCTGACGAGGCGCTTTCTCACCCGGCGCGGCCTGCCCGTCGGGCGCCTGCCTCAACACCTGCCTCACGACAAAGGCGCCCGTCGTGACCGACGGGCGCCGAGGTCCTGAAAATGGGTCAAGCATGGTTTCGTCATGAAAGACGGTGGCGGCCGGAGACCGTTGTCCGCCAATTCGCACCAGTGGGCCGGAAAGCCGGACCTTTCGATCGTGAGGGGCAATGGGGGGACCGTCGAACGGCCCGGCTTTCCCTTCGGCAACTTGGCGACAGGCGTTCTATAGCGGGTACGCGGAGCACCGGGTCAAGGCGGGCGGCCGATCCGATACGGTCGATCAAGAAGTTGAGACGAAAACTCAAGAATGACTGCGGCGCCGCGTGAAGAGTGAGATCAAAGCCGTTTCGTCCCTGCTGCCGAGCTACGGCTTTTGCGCCGAGCAGATGGACACCGAGGCGAACATTGCGGCGTGGCGCGAGGCCACGTCGACGTTCTTCGAGGTCGACCAGCTCGCGGCCGGCGAGGCCGCTCCGTTCAGAGCGGACGTGCTGTCCTATGCGCTTGGCTCCGTGCTGCTGGGATCGGCCCGTGCGAGCGGCCAGCGGTTCCGGCGATCGGCCGAAACCGTCGCCCGCAGCGGCGTGGATCACATCATCCTGCAGCTCTACGTGAACGGCAGCTATGAGGGCGTCGCGGGCGCCTCGCCGATCCGGGTCGAGGCCGGCGACCTCTGCGTGCTCGATCTCGCCCAGACACTCGAAACGCGCGCGACACCGTTCGAGAACGTCACGTTGGTGGTGCCGCGTCCGATGTTCGATGCGCGCCTGCTGCAGGTCGACGACCTGCACGGCCTGGTGCTGCCGCGCAGCGGCGCGCTGGCGCCGCTGTTGGCGCGGCATTTCGGCGCGCTGCTCGACTGTGCGCCGCGCATGAGTTTCGACGAGTGCCAGGCCGCGGTCGAGGGCACGATCGCGCTGATCTCGGCGTGCCTGCGCGGCGAGCTCGAACGCCGCGATGCCGACCGCAGCGTGACGCCGGACGCCTCGCTGCTCCGCGTCCGCCAATATATCGAAGCGCGGCTGTCGAGCCCTGAACTCAGCGCCGACGCGGTGGCGCTGCATTTCGGGATGTCTCGCGCGTCGCTCTATCGCCTGTTCGCGCCGATCGGCGGCATCGCCGACTACATCCGCAGCCGCCGCCTGCACCGCGCATTCTTCGATCTCGCCGGGACGGGATCGCGGACGCAGCGCATCAGCGAGGTCGCGCGGCGCTGGCAGCTCGGGACCGATGCGCATTTCACGCGGCTGTTCAAGGCCGCCTACGGCATCACGCCGAGCGCCGCGCGCGAGGCCGCCATGCTGGGCTCGCCACGCCTGCCGGTCGACGCGGACGCCGAAACCGCCTCGCCGCTCAGCCGTTGGATGCGAGGGATAGCAGCGCCCCGGACCGGGGAATGAGCGCGACGACGGCCGCCGAGTGCGGGTCGTCGTCCCCGGATGCGTCGTCCTCAGATGCGTCTTCGGCCGGCTGCGGCTCGTCGGCATCGGACGCAGCGCGCGCGATCTCCAGATGCTGCTCGAGCTGCTCGACCGGCATCGGCCGGCCCAGCAGATAGCCCTGCGCAAAGTTGACGCCGAGCGCGCGAAGTTGCACCAGCTGCTCTTCGGTCTCGACGCCTTCGGCGGTGATCTGGATGCCAAGCCCCCGCGCCAGCGTCACGACCGAGGAGATGACGGCGGCACTTTCGTCGCGCACGCTCAGATTGGCGACGAAGGACTTGTCGATCTTGATCTTGTTGAACGGGAACGCCGTCAGCGAACGCAGCGACGAATAGCCGGTGCCGAAATCGTCGAGCGCCAGCGAGATGCCGAGGCCCTTCAGCCGGTCGATGAAGCTCTCGTTCTCGGCCGCGCGCTCCAGCAGCACCGACTCCGTGATCTCGATCTCGAGACGCTTCGGATCGAGGCCGGACCTCGCGAGCGCCGACTGGATGACGTCGAACAGTTCGGCCTGCTTGAACTGGACGGGCGACAGGTTCACGGCGATCTTGACGTCGTCCGGCCATGCGGTGGCGTCGTCGCAGGCGCGCCCGATGATCCATTCGCCGAGCGGCACGATCAGGCCGGTCGACTCCGCAAGCGGGATGAACTTGTCCGGCGGCACCAGCCCCTTGACCGGATGACGCCAGCGCACCAGCGCCTCGACGCCGCGGCGCTCGCGCGTCTCGGCGTCGTAGAACGGCTGATAGTGCACCTCGAACTGGCACTGCGCGATGGCGTCGCGCAGATCACCCTCGAGCGTGTTGCGCGCCTCGAGCTCGGCCGACATCGCATCGTCATAGAGCGTGTAGCAGCTGCGGCCGGCGGATTTCGAGCGATAGAGCGCGAGGTCGGCCTTCTTGAGCAGGTGCTCCTGGTCGCGGCCGTGCTGGGGCGCGAGCGAGATGCCGATGCTGGTGCCGATCTCGACCCGTTGCCCGCCGAGCTGGAACGGCTCGGCGATCAGCTTGGTGATGCGCTGCGCAAGCTCGATCGCGGCGGCGCGCTGGTCGGCGGATCCGGCCTGGATCAGGGCGAACTCGTCGCCGCCGAGCCGGGCCAGCACGTCCTCGTCGCGCAGCTGCGATCTCAGCCGCTGAGCGACCTGCACCAGCAGTTCGTCGCCGGCGCCATGGCCGAGCGAGTCGTTGACGTTCTTGAAGCGGTCGAGGTCGAGCAGGAAGACGGTGAAGCGGCCGCTCTTCTCGTCGTTGATGCGCTCCATTTCCTCGAGGAAGAAGGCGCGGTTCGCAAGGCCCGTCAGCGCGTCGGTCTGCGCCAGCTCGAGCACGCGGCGATTGGCGAGCGCGAGCTGCAGGGCGTTGCGGCTCGACAGCGCGAGATACACGGCGAGGAAGATCGTCGTCGCCATGCCGGCCGCATACAGCGCCAGCGCGCGGTTGTGGCTCGCCATCAGGCTGCCACCGGCGGGCGCCGCCTGGAACACCCAGTCGGCATCGCCGATGCGCAAGGTCGTCGACCAGATGCTGGGGTCCGCGGGCCAGCGCTGCGGGTCCACGCCGGAGGCGTTGATCACGCGCTCGGGCGGCAGAAGGTTGATCGCGAGCGCCGGGCTGTTGGGATTGTTCGCGCGCACCGACTGCAACAGCGTCGGCAGGTCGAACACGCCGATGATGAAGCCGCTGAGATTGCGGCGGCGGTCGGCGACCGTCGTGCGCGACGTCCCCTTGGCGTAGACGGGGATGCCGATCATCACGGCGTTGTTGCGCTCGTTCTGATTGATCAGGTTCTGACGCGTGCGCAATGCGCCGATCACGTCGTAGTCGCGCGACTGCTCCAGCACGGCGCGATGGTCGGGAATGCTCCAATAATCGAGACCGTAGACCGGCGAGGTCTTCGCCTCGGTGGAGAAGTAGACCGGATAATATTCGTCGCTCTCCGGCGCGACCGTGCCGTCGGGATAGGACTTGATGCGAAAGGCGGGAACACCATCGGTGATCGCCGCCGCCTCGTATTCGCCGCGCTCCTTGCGCTTGATCCGCGGCAGCCACGCCAAGCGCAGCATGCCGCGATGCGCCTCGAACAGGCGCGCGCTGAAGGTCTGGTACTCGCTGCGGGTGATGTCGTCGTTGGCGGATTCGAAGCGGGTGCGCAGCGCGGTCAGCCGGCTGACATATTCGTTGACACCGTTCTGGACCAGGATCGCCTGAGCTTCGGCCACGCCTTCGAAATCTGTCCGCGCCAGCCGGTTTTCCCAGCGTCCCACGGCAACCGTCCCGACGACCGACAGCACGACGCCGACGCATGCCGCGATGATCGCAGGACGATAAAGCCGGTATCGCGATAGCGACGCGCGCAGCCTCTCGCGCCCGCTACCGCTGCGAGCATCATCCTTTTCCTGCAGCGTCGGTGCGCTGTACTCTTCAACCTGCAATATGGCCCCCGCCAAACGGCTGCCCCTCACCACGATGCGGCCGATGCTGGCCGCGGTAAGTTAAGGACGGTCAAAGATGATCCGTCGTGGCGTACCAGAAACCGGGCTTGGTTAACGGCTGACTGTTGAGGGCCGCCCAAAACGCGATCAAGCGCGGGCCACGTCTTTAGCGAGGTCTTCATTCAACACGCCTAGACTGAGTTGTCATCAAGCGTACTCGTGCATCGAAGATCGCAATGAACTGGTTTTCAAGCCTTCGGATCTCCATCGTTCTCGCCCTGATCGCCGGCGTGCTCCCGCCCGGGTCTGCGCGCGCCGACGAGCTCGGCGTCACCAACGACTCCATCATGTTCGGCCAGGTGGCGGCGCTGGAGGGCCCGTCGGCCGCACTGGGCCAGGCGGCGCGCCAGGGATTGCTGGCGGCCTTCAACGAGCTCAACGCCAAGGGCGGCGTCTACGGCCGCAGGCTGAAGCTGGCGAGCCGCAATGACGGCTACGACCCCGATCGCTCGGTGGTCGAGACCATCAAGCTGATCTACGAGGACAAGGTGTTCGCGCTGATCGGCGCCGTCGGCACCCCGACCGCGATGGCCACCGCGCCGATCGCGGCGTCGAACGACGTCCCCTTCATCGGGCCGATCTCGGGCGCCGAATTCCTGCGGGCGCCCGAATTCCAGAACGTCGTGAACATCCGCGCAAGCTACGCGGCCGAGGCCGAAGCCACGATCAAGCATCTCACCGAAGAGCTTCACCTCACCCGCATCGCCATCTTCTATCAGGATGACTCGTTCGGCCGCGACGTGCTGGCCGGCGTGAAGACGCATCTCGATCGCCGCGGCCTCGAGCTCGCGGCCGAAGGCACGTTCGAGCGCAACACGCGCGCGGTCGGCGCGGCGCTCAAGGTCATCCGGCGCGCGGAGCCGGAAGCGGTGATCCTGGTCGGCACCTACGGCCCGTGCGCCGAGTTCATCAAGATGGCGCATCGCAGCGGCTTCAACCCGACGTTCTCGGCGGTGTCCTTTGTCGGCGGCAATGCCCTTGCAAAGGAGCTCGGTCCGGAGGGACGCGGCGTCATCGTCTCCGAGGTGGTCCCGTTTCCGTGGGACACCGACCTCCGCGTCGTCGCCGACTACCAGGCCGCGATGAAGACGCTCGATCCGAGCCAGACGCCGGATTTCATCGGGCTCGAGGGCTACATCACCGGCCGCCTGGTGGCCCGCGCCCTGGCGATGACCGGGCCGAACCCGACCCGCGCCGAGCTGCTCCGCATCATCAACGAGGTCGGCCAGTTCGACATCGGCGGACTGGTGGTCAGCTTCGGCAACGCGCGCAAGGAGAATCCACCGCCGGTATCGCTGACGGTGATCCAGAGCGACGGCAGCTTCAAGCCGATCTGACCTGCGTGCGCGGGCTCGCCGAACTGATCAGCTTGCCGGCTTCTTCGGCTTCGGCGGGCCTTCAACCGGCGGCAGCGATTTCAGATAGACCGCCATCGCCTTGCGATCCTCGGGCGTGAGCTGCGAGGTGTTGCGGATCACCCGCGCCATCGAGCCGCCGGCGCTGTCGCCGTCGGGCAGCTGTCCGGTCTCGAGGAAATAGCTGATGTCGCTCTCGCTCCAGTCCGCCAGGCCCTTCTGGGTGATGTTCGGCACGAAGCCCTGACCTTCGGGATCCGGCCCACCCGCCAGACGCTGCGCCGAAACGATGCCGCCGAGCGCGTTGCGCGGGCTGTGGCACTCGGCGCAATGGCCGAGCGTATTGACCAGATAGGCGCCGCGATTCCACTCCGCCGGGCGCGCGGCGTTGGCGGCAAACGGCCTGTCGTCGAAGAACAGTAGCTTCCAGACCCCAACGGTGCGACGGATGTTGAACGGGAATGGCATGTCGTGCGCGCGCGAGGCGCCGGCGACCGGCGGCAGCGTCTTCATGTAGGCGAAGAGATCGCGGACGTCGTCGATCTTCGCCGCCGCGTAGGAGGGATAGGGAAACGCCGGGTAGTAGTGGCTGCCGTCCGGCGACACGCCCCTCACCACCGCATTGACGAACTCGGCCTCGCTCCAGCGCCCGATACCGTCAGTGGGGTCGGGCGAGATGTTGGGCGCATAGAAGGTGCCGAACGGCGAGCTCAGCGGCAGACCGCCGCCGAGCTTCAGTCGATCCGGCTGGTTCGGCACCGCGTGACAGGACGCGCAGCCACCGATGTTGAACATTTCCTGCCCGTTGGCGAGATCCGGCGCGCGCGTCGCCGCTGCGAGCGTGATCGTCGACGGTTGGGTCAGCCACCAGAACACCGCCAGGCCGGCGGCGCCGAGCACGCAGAGAGCAAGCAGGAGGCGGCGTAGCATGGTGGCTCCGTCACAGCAGGAGGATATCGTCGGCCCGGCGATCATCACCGGAGCTCGGCGGCGCCGTGATACGTCAGGACGCCCGCGCGGCGCAAACAAACGGGGGCGGACGCCATGTCGCGTCCGCCCCCGTTGATGGCTGGTCAGATCAACTGTTCTTGAGACGGAAGGTCTCGTGACAACCGCCACATTCCTTGCCGATGCCCGGCGCGGTCGCCTTCAGGCTGTCGAGATCCTTGATCTTGGCCTTGGCCTCGGTGACGACCTTGCCGAAGGTCTCGATCTTGGCCTTGAAGCCGGCCTGGTCTTCCCAGATCTTCGGCGACGGACCGTAGTCGCCTTCGAACTTGGCGCCCTTCAGGCTCGCCGGATACATCGTCGGCAGCTTCTTGGCGGTCTCCTCGAGCTGCGCCAGAGCGGCATTGACGGCGGCCTGATCATACGGCTTCTCGCCCTTGACCATCGCGATCAGGACACCGCCGAGGTTCTTGGCGTTGGCCTTCATCGTGTCCTGGCTATGCTTGACCAGATCCTGCTGTGCCATCACGGCGCCGGCCCCTAGCAGCAAAGCTGCGACAGCCACGACAGTCCGCTTCATCAATTCGCTCCTTTGTTGTCACAATCCCGTCCAGCCCACCTGGACGGGTCGCTTGGTTGGTCAACCCCTCAGCCGGCGGGTTATTCCGGAATTGAGGCGGATATCGGAGGAGATCCGGAGGGAGAGTACTCAGAGACTATGACGGCGATGCTGCTCCCGGATCGCGATCCAGACGCGCTCCGGGGTCGCCGGCATGTCGATGTGATCGATCTTGTACTCGCGCCAGAGGGCTTCGACGATCGCATTGACGACGGCCGGACAGGAGCCAATCGCGCCCGCTTCGCCGGCGCCCTTGACGCCCATCGGATTGGTCTTGCAGGGCACGTTGTGGGTCTCGAAGGTGAAGGACGGCGCGTCGGCGGCGCGCGGCAGCGCGTAGTCCATGAAGCTGCCGGTGACGAGCTGAGCGTCGGAGTTGCTGTAGACCACCTGCTCCATCAGCGCCTGACCGATGCCCTGCACCGCACCGCCATGCACCTGGCCGGCCAGCAGCAGCGGATTCAGCGTCACGCCGAAATCGTCGACGATGACGTAGTTGACGATCTTGATGATGCCGGTCGCCGGATCGATCTCGACCTCGGCCACATGCGTGCCGTTCGGATAGGTGCCATCGGCGCTGGCGAAGGTGGCGCTGCCGTTGAGCTTGGCGGGATCTGTGCCCGGACGCTTGGCGAGATCGGCGAACGAGATCGCGCGGTCGGTGCCGGCGACGCGGATCACGCCGTCGGCGATCTCGAGATCGCCGAGGCCGGCCTCGAGCGCTTCGGCGGCGATCTGCTTGAGCTTGTCGCCGAGCTCATGGGTGGCGCGCTGCACGCTGACGCCGCCGGAGGGAATCGAGGCCGAGCCGCCGGTGCCGAGGCCGGTCGCGATCTCCTGGGTGTCGCCCTGGTGGATGTGGACCCGCTCCGGCGGCAGGCCGAACTGCTCGGCGACGATCTGGGCATAGGCGGTCTGATGGCCCTGCCCGCTCGACTGCGTGCCGATCAGGATGGTGACGTCGCCATTGGGGTCGAGCCGCACATTGGCGGTCTCCTCGCCCATCACGCCGCAGACCTCGACGTAGCTCGCGAGCCCGATGCCGCGGATCAGCCCGTGCTTCTTGGCGGCCTTGGCGCGCTTCGGAAACTCCTTCCACTGCGCGATCTCCATCGCGCGCTTGAGATGCGCATTGAAGTCGCCGGAATCATAGACCTTGCCGGTCGCGGTCTTGTAGGGCAGCGCGCGCGGCGGAATGAAGTTCTTGCGCCTGATCGCATCGACGCTCATGTCGAGCTTGCGCGCGCAGGCATCGACCAGGCGCTCGATGACGTACGCTGCCTCGGGGCGGCCCGCGCCGCGATAGGCGTCGACCGGAACGGTGTGGGTGAAGATCGTGCGCACCCGGCAGTGGAACGCCTGGATGTCGTAGAGGCCCGGCAGCATGCCGGCGCCGCCATGCGGGATGTACGGCGCGAAGGTCGAGAGATAGGCGCCCATGTCGCCCATCAGGTCGACGTCCATGGCGAGGAACTTGCCGTCCTCGGCCAGCGCCATCTTCGCCGTGGTGACGTTGTCGCGGCCCTGCGCGTCGCCCATGAAATGCTCGGAGCGGTCGGCGGCCCAGCGCACCGACTTGCGCAGCCGCTGCGCGGCGACCGCGAGCAGCGCATACTCCCGGTAGGGAAACAATTTTGTGCCGAAGCCGCCGCCGACGTCGGGGCAGATCACCCGCATCTTCTCGGTCGGGATCTTCAGCACGTTCTGGCAGAGGATGTCGCGCAGCCGGTGGCTGCCCTGGCTGCCCGCCGTCAGGGTCAGATGATCGCGCTTGGTGTCGTATTCGCAGACCGCGGCGCGCGTCTCCATGAAGCTCGCCACCACGCGCGGATTGACGATGCGGATCTCGGCCACCGCATGCGCTTTCGCGAAGGCCGCCTCGGTCGCGGACTTGTCACCGATCGAAACGTCGAACAGCACATTGCCCTTGTGTTCGGCCCACACCTGCGGCGCATCCGGCTTGATCGCGTTCACGACGCCGGTCACGGCCGGCAAGGTCGTCCACTCGACCTTGATCGCCTCCAGCGCGTCGCGCGCGTGATCCAGCGTATCGGCGACGACGAAGGCGATGGCGTCACCGACGTGGCGCACCTCGTTCTTGGCGAGGATCGGATAAGGCGGCGCGGTGAAGGGATCGGTCTCGAGATTGAACAGGCAGGGCAGCCCACCGAGCTCCGCGGTGTCGGCGGCGGTCAGGATCAGCGCCACGCCCGGCAAGAGCCGCGCCTGGGTGACATCGATGGTGAACTTGGCATGGGCATGCGGCGAGCGCAGCACCAGCGCATGCAAGGCGGCAGCCGGCGCCAGATCATCGGTATAGCGGCCCTTGCCGCGAATCAGCGCGTCGTCCTCTTTCCGGAGAACGCTTTGTCCGACGCCGAACTTGATAGGAGCTGCCATCTGGTTTCACTTCCCGCTTGCATTGTCGCAAATATTGGACGGCATATTGCAGCGGAACGAAGACTCGCGCAAACGCCATATGGCCGCCCCTGGACCCACGTGCGGTCAACTCTCCGCAGGCATGCCACCAGCTCGATGCTGCAGCGCAAACATCAGCGCCGCACGAGGGCCTTGAGCCAGCGCGGGCCGAACAGCACCAGAATGGCGCCGGCATAAATGACGGCCCCCACCACGATCAACAGGCCGAGAACGGCTTCGTCCTGCAAGCGGCCGAGCGAAGCGAGATGGGCCGATGCCACCAACGCCGTCGCCCACAGCGCCGCCGCGAGCACCACGCCGGTTCCGGCAAATTTCAGCAGCGACATGGTGAGCCGCCGATCGAAGCGCAGATAGCCCTTGTGCACGGCGAAGCCGAGCACGAGCAGCAGGTTGATCCAGGCGCCGACGGCCGTCGCCAGCGCGAGGCCGACCTGGGCCAGCGAGCCCATCAGCAGCACCTTCAGCACGACGTTGGCGGTCAGCCCGGTGAGCGAGGCCTTCACCGGCGTGGCCGTGTCCTTCCGAGCGTAGAAGGTCGAGACCGCGCTGCGGATCATCACGAACGGAATGAGGCCGACGGCATAGGCGGCAAGCGTCGCACCCGCCGCCGCCGCATCGCCCTTGGTGAAGGCGCCGCGCGCGAACATCGCCCGCGTGATGACGTCGGGCACCGCGAGGAAGGCGGCGACGAACGGCACCGAGAACAGCAGCGTGAACTCGAAGGCGCGGCGCTGCTGCTCCATGGCCCCTTCATGATCGTTCGCCGTCAGCCGCCGCGACATTTCCGGCAGCAGCACGGTGCCGATGGCGATGCCGATCACGCCGATCGGCAATTGGTTGAGACGGTCGGCATAATACAGCGCCGAGATCGCGCCCGCGGGGAGGAACGTCGCGATGATGGTGTCGGCGAACATCGCCACCTGCGTGCCCATCGAGCCGAGCGTGGCCGGCCCCAGCGCCTTGAAGAAGGCGCGGATGTCGTCGTCGAGCTTGAGCGGCGCGAAGCGCGGCAGCCCGCCGTGACGGGCGAGATCGCCGGCGAGCAGGAAATATTGCAGGAAGCCCGAGATCAGCACGCCCCAGGCCGCGGCATGACCGACGCCGGGGAAGAACGCCGCCAGCGCCAAGGTCCCCATCATCGCGAGATTGAGGAAGATCGACGCCGCCGCAGCGCTGGCGAAACGCTGCATCACGTTGAGCATGCCGCCATACAGCGTCACCAGCGTGATCAACAGCAGGTACGGAAAGGTGATCCGGGTCAGCGTGATCGCCAGGTCCCGCTGCGCCGGATCGTCGGTGAAGCCGGGCGCCAGGATCGTCATCGCCTGCGGCATGAACACCCAGGCGAGGACCAGCAGCACGATTTGCGAGGCCAGCAGCAGGGTGAAGATGCGGTCGGCAAACAGGCTCGCCGAGGCCGGCCCCTTTTCGCCATGGACATGCGCATAGGCCGGCACGAAGGCCGCGTTGAACGCCCCCTCGGCGAAGATCGCCCGGAAATGATTAGGCAGCCGGAACGCAATGAAGAACGCATCCGCCACCGGCCCAGCGCCGAGAATCGCCGCCAGCATGATGTCGCGGGCAAAGCCGGTGAGGCGCGACAGCAGCGTATAGCCGCCGACGGTGAAGATACGTCCGAGCATGGGGGGCTTCTAGAGCATTGGGGGGCGGGTTTGAAGCGGAGAACGCGGGCGATGCCTGCTTGGGGGTAAATTGTGGCGACCCGGTCGCGGCCCCCTCTCCCGACTTGCGGCCAGCGCCAGCACATATCGTCTCGGATCTTGCGCTCCGCCGGCTGGCAAGCATGCTCGGGCCGATGTCCGACCTCCGGTTCGCGGACACTTGAGACATGTCAAATGGGTCATGTCCCGACCAAGGTAGGCATGCAATGTGGCGTTGTTAGAAGCTTGGTTCCCAGAGTGAGCTACTCAACTCTCGCATGGTTCTTTGTGGCGGCAATTGCCGTTCACAACGTCGAAGAGGCCGTTTGGTTGCCGGGATGGTCGGCAACGGCTGGGAGATGGCACCATACCGTAGGAAGCAGTGAGTTTCGGTTTGCGTTGGCGGTGTTGACGCTGGTGGCAGCGGTCGCGGCCGTTCTCGCGAATTTGCAGGGCAAGCAAAGTCTCGGATCCTACTTGTTGTGTGGCTACGCACTGGCCATGCTGCTGAACGTCGCCGTCCCGCATGTTCTGTCGACACTGGCGATGCGCCGCTATGCGCCGGGGACTGCAACTGCAGTGCTCATCAATTTGCCGGTCACCGCCACGCTGCTGCGAACGGCGTTGGCGGAGGGCTACATTGACAGCGGCACGTTCGTTTGGGCCGGACCGCTGGTCGTGATTGCCATCGTTGCCCTCATCCCTGTTCTCTTCAGAGCTGGCCGAGTGATCAACGGTTCGCAGTAGCCAACGATCTTTCGCTCAGCCCGTAGGGCCGATTAGTACTCCGGATGTCGATGCGCTCATCGGGGCGAGGCTTGCTGCGAGCACGCAACTCACCACCGTCATTGCGAGGAGCGTCAGCGACGAAGCAATCCAGGGCCGCACGCGCAGCGCTGGATTGCTTCCGCCGTCGCCCTTCGGGCTATGGCGGACAAGTCGCTTCGCTCGCAATGACGATGAGTGTGCCGATGCGGCGTCAGCACGAACAACACCGGAGAAGGCGCCAGATGCGTGCCAAGCACTCCGCTGTCATCCCGGACAAGCCGGCCGACGCGAAGCGGCGGCGGGCGCTGATCCGGGATCCATACGCCGTGCGGCCGATGGGGCGCGTGGATCGGGCCGCCTGCCCGTTTCAGAGATCACGCGGTATGGGTCCCGGCGTTCGCCGGGACGACAGTGTGATTTGGGGCTGCCAACGGGGCAGATCGCCCGCCGGCGCTGTGAGCCGCGCCGCAGCAAGCGGCGTGACGTCAAGGATGCGTAAGGCCTCAGGCCCGGACTGCGCCGCGAACGACGTCGATGATGCGCCCTTGCGTCGGCTCGTCGAGATAGGCGTGCATCGGCAGGCTGATGACATCGCTGGACAGCTGCTCGCTGACCGGCAGGCCGCCATCGGCGCTCGGGAAGATGCGGTAGGCGGTCTGCTGATGCATCGATTTCGGATAGTAGATCGCGGTCGGAATGCCCTGCGCCTTCAGCGCGGCAGCGAAGGTGTCGCGGTCGACGCCCTTGGGCAGGCGGATGGTGTATTGCGCCCAGACCGAGGTGCAGCCCTCGGCGAGGCGCGGCACCTTCACGACGTCGGCCAGCGCCGCGGTGTAGCGCTCGGCCACCGCGTTGCGCGCGGCGATCTCGTCCTCGAAGATCTTGAGCTTCTCGATCAGCACCGCAGCCTGGATGGTGTCGAGCCGCGCGGTGAGGCCGAGGCGGACATTGTCGTATTTGTCGCTGCCGCCACCATGGGCGCGCACGCTGCGCAGCCGCTCCAAGAGGCCAGCATCGTCGGTGAGGATGGCGCCGCCGTCGCCGAAGCAGCCGAGCGGCTTGGCCGGATAGAAGCTGGTGGCGGTCGCGAGCCCGAAGGTGCCGATGCGGCGGCCCTTGTAGCTGGCACCAAAACCTTGGGCGGCGTCGTCGAGCACGAACAGGCCTTCGGCTTGCGCGATCGCGGCGACCGAATCGTGGTCGGCGCTCTGCCCGAACAGATCGACCGGGATCACAGCCTTCGGCTTCAGGCCGAGCCGCTTCGCGGTGGCGATGCCGCGGCGGAGCGAGGCCGGATCGATGTTGAAGGTGTCCTCCAGCACGTCGACGAACACCGGCGTGGCGCCGGTCAGTGCCACCGCCTCGCCGGTGGCGCAGAAGGTGAAGGACGGGCACAGCACCGCGTCGCCGGGGCCGATACCCTGGGCCATCAGCACCATCAGCAGCGCGTCGGTGCCGCTGGAGCAGCTCACGGCGTATTTGGCGCCGCAGAATTCAGCCAGCTCCTTCTCGAGCTGGATGATTTCGGGGCCGCCGAGAAACTGGCAATGCGCGAGCACGCGGGCGACGGCGTCATCGAGCGACTTGCCGAGCCGCTGGCGCTGCGCGGCGGTGTCGATGAACGGAATGGGCTGATGACGCAGGTGCTGGTTCATGAGCTCTGACACATGTTCGCAAACGGAAATGAGGATGAAGCGAAGGCCGGGCCGGCTAGCCGGCCGCGCGCAGCTTGGTGGCGGCGGCCTCGGCCGGGCGATGGCTCGAGGTTTCCAGGCACTGCGTGGCGATCGCCAGACTCGCGACGCCCTCGTCGCCGGTGACGGCGGGCGACGTGCCCGAGCGCACCGCATGCAGGAACGCGATCAGCTCGGCGCGGAGAGGCTCGTCATGGCCGACCGGGAGATGCCGCATCGAGTAGCTGCCGTCCGGCTTGAAGCCGAAGCATTCGGTGACCTGGCGGGTGAGCAGGTCGCCCATGATGTACTTGCCGCGCGTCGCCACGGTGACGTTGCGCGCCTTGAACGGCGTCAGCCAGTTGGTGTTGATGTGGGCCAACACGCCCGATGCGGTGCGGAACTGCAGAAGCGCGATGTCCTCGCGCTCGGCGACCGCGCTGGAGAGCTGCGGCTGCACCTCGATGATGTCGGACTCGGTGAACCAGCGGATCAGGTCGATGTCGTGCACGGCGAGGTCGATGACGACGCCGACATTGGACATGCGCGGCGGGAACGGGCCGACGCGGGTGATCGCGATCGACAGGATATCCTCGCCGGCGATCGCCTTCTTGATCGCGGCAACCGCCGGATTGAAGCGCTCGACATGGCCGATCATCAGGGTGACGCCGGCGCGGTGCGCGGCCGAGACGATCTCCTTGCCTTCCTCGACCGTGGAGGCGATCGGCTTCTCGACGAGCAGATGCACCTTGCGGGCGATGCAGGCGAGCGCGAGCTCGTGATGCAGATGGGTCGGCGCGGCGATCGTCACGGCGTCGACGCCCTCGGCGACGAGCTCATCGAGCGTCTCGAAGGTCGGGCAGTTCGCAAGCTCGGTGACGCGGCTGCGATGCGCCGGCAGCGGATCGACGACGCCGACGAGGTGCACGTCGGGCAGACCGGCGAGCACGCGGGCATGATTGCTGCCCATCACGCCGGCTCCGATCACGCCGACTCGCAGCGCCTGCCTCAGCTCGGCCTTGTGGCCCGCCCCCTTGGAACTCATGTCATCGACCCCATCAATGTCCCCGGATTGCGACGTCACGGATTGGCCGCAACGGTTAACGAACGGCAAATCACCGGTCGAAGCTCTCCTAGCATGCCGCTTGAAGCGAGGCGAATGCGGAAACCCTTTTCAGGACACGATTTGATTCAGAAAGTTACATCGGGTGCGGACGAAAAGCGCTGTCTCTTGAACGGCGTGCACGATGCCCTTCACGTGTGGCGAGCGCCCTGCTCACGCGTCACGACAGGCCGCGAAGGTAACCGTCGATGCGTCTTCACGCCTGCGTGTTGGCTACGGCAGGAGGTAACACGGTGGAGCCCGCCGGCGAAGGAGATCACGTCACATCGCGGGAGAACACCCATGACCCTCAGCCTCGCCTCGCTCCGCTACGCCTCATCCTTCGCCGTGCTGCTCGCCTCGCTTGCCCCGTGGTCGCCGTCGGCGGCCGCGGTGGATCGGCCCGTCGTCATCGAGCTCTTCACCTCGCAGGGCTGCTCCTCCTGCCCGCCTGCAAATGCCTATCTGAACGAGCTGGTGCGGCAGCGCCGCGACGTGCTGCCGCTCGCCTTTCACGTCACCTATTGGGACCGGCTGGGCTGGAAGGATCCGTTCTCGTTGCCGGCCGCCACCGATCGTCAGGCCCGCTACGGCAGCCGCTTCGGCGACGGCTCCTACACGCCGGAGATCGTCGTCGACGGGGTGACGGGTCATGTCGGCTCCAACAGGGCCGAGGTGGGAGCCGCGATCGATCGCGCCAGGGGCGCGAGCGCGACGGCGGCGCGGCTCAAGCTCGCGCGCGATGGCGACAGGCTCACGGTCGAGGTCGGCGGCGGTGAAGGACGCGGACGCCTCCTCCTGGTCGGCTTCGATCATCGGCATGAAACGGCGATCCGCCGCGGCGAGAATGGCGGCCGCACGCTGGAGGAGCTCAACGTGGTGCGCTCGGTGCGTCCGCTGGCAGATTGGAGCGGCACCGCGCTGCGCCTCACCGAACCCATGCCGGAGGGCGAGGATGCCGCCGTGATTCTCGAAGCGGCGGACGGGCGCATCGTCGGCGCGGCGCGATTGTAGTATGCGGTCAGGAGGAGGCGCAGTACCGGTGCCAGAACTGGCGGTAGCCCTCCTCCACCTTGCGCGTGTAGGTCTCGACATTGCCGGCGGCCGAGTTGGCAACCATGGCCGGCAGTTCAGCACGCAGCTTCGCCAGCGTCGCGGGTGCGGCAGCATATTTCAGCGCGATGGCGATGTAGCCGTCATCGTCGGAGGCCACGAAGTCGCCGAGCCCGACCGCCGTGTTGATCGCCGCCGCCGCGCGCGCCGCCGCGCCGTGGCCGAGCTTGGCGATGACGGGGACGCCGGCCTGCAGCGACTCCCAGGTGCTGACGCCGCCATTCTGCGGGAACGGGTCGAGCGACATGTCGATGCCTGCGAACTGCGCGATGTGCTGGTCGCGCGTCGACAGGCCGAGGCAGGTGATGCGCTCCTGCGCGATGCCATGCGCCACGAACCGCGCGACGAGGCCGTCGCGCAGCAAGGGCTCATCGAGCGCGCCGTTCTTGATGACGATCCGCGAGCCCGGCAGCGCGCCCATCAGGCGGGACCAGAGCGCGAGCGCAGGCTCGGAGATCTTGTCGATCCGGTTGAAGACGCCGAACGTGACGGTGCCGTTGCGCAGCATCGGCAGTGGCGTCGGCTGCCATCCCGGCAACGGATCGGTGGTGATCACGGCCGGCAGATCATAGACCTGCTCGGCAAACAGCGGACGCACAGCCTCCGGCACCGTCACCGGATCGGCGAAGAAGTAGTCGATGGTCGGAAGCCCCGTGCCGGTGCCGCTGCCCCACGCCGTGACCTGCACCGGCGCCGGCTTGCGCGCGAACACCGGCAGCCGGTTGCCGGCGGAATGGCCGGAGAGGTCGACGAGGATATCGACCTGATCGGCCTCGATGCGATCGCTCAGTTCCTCATCGGACATCTGCCAGGCGTCGACCCAGAGGTCGGCGGCGGAACGGCATCGCTCGGTCATGCCATCCTGCAGCGGCGAGCAGGAATAGCAGACGACCCTGAACGCCTGATGGTCGTGGTGGCGCAGGACCGGCAGGAACACCAGGGCAGCCGAGTGATTCCTGAAATCGGACGAGACGTAGCCGATGGTGAGCCGCCGCTCCGGATCGCGGTCGCGGACCGGCGGCGGCCGGCGCGTGATCTTGCTGCCGATCCTGGTCCACCATTCCCGGCGTACCGCCTGATGCTGAGCGAAATCGGTATCCGGCATGAAGTCGAGCAGGAAGATCTTCGCGGTAATCGCATCACCGAAATCCGGCTTGATCTCGAGCGCACGCTCGAAGTGCTGCAAGGCCGTCGCGAGATCGCCCTGCTTGCAGAAGCATTCTCCGAGCCAGGTCCAGGCAACCTCCGACTGCGGGTTCTGCTCCAGCACCTTGCGGCAGGCATCAATCGCCGGCGCGATATTGTCCTTGATGGCGCTGAGCTGCGCGAAGCCCA
Organism: Bradyrhizobium sp. SZCCHNRI1029; assembly: GCF_032487555.1. Lineage (NCBI taxonomy): Bacteria > Pseudomonadati > Pseudomonadota > Alphaproteobacteria > Hyphomicrobiales > Nitrobacteraceae > Bradyrhizobium > Bradyrhizobium sp. SZCCHNRI1029. Next base: position 662,929 of record NZ_JAUEUK010000002.1, on the reverse strand, counting down.
GGAGCGCGACGTCCAGCCGCGGATCGAGCGCCAGCGCGGCCTCGAAATCGGGCATCGCCTTGTCGAAACGTCCGGCCTGCTGATGCAGCCGGCCGCGCTGCGCCAGCACCTGCGCGGCGTTGGGTTTGATCGCAAGCGCGGCGTCGAATGCCGCGAGCGCCTCGTCGGAATGGCGCAGATTGATGCTGGCGAGTCCCTTGCCGAACATCGCCTCCATGTGACGCGGGTTGAGCGACAACGCGCGATCGAAGCTCTGATTGGCCTCCGCATTGCGGGCGAGCGGAAGCAGCGCCATGCCGCGATTGCAATAGGCGTCGGCATAGTCGGGCTTGAGCGCGATCGCCCGGTCATGCGCGGCGATCGCCTCCTCGGGCCGGCCCAGGCGCATCAGCGTGTTGCCGAGGCCCGTGAGCGCCACGAGCAGATTCGGTTTCAGCGCGATCGCGCGCTCCTGGCATTTGCGCGCCTCGTCGAAGCGCTTGCGGTTGAACAGCGCGAGACCGAGATTGGAGAGCGCCTCGGCATGCCGCGGCTCGATCTCCACGGCCCTGGTCAGGGCCTGCTCGGCGAGGTCGAGCTGGCCGCCATCGAGCGCCGTGACGCCGAGCAGGTGCAGCGCATCGAAATGGTCGGGAAGCAGCGCCAGAATCTGGCCGCAGATCGCCTGCGTCTCGGCGTGACGGCCGGCACGATACGCCGCCACGGCGCGCGGCATGAGCTCATCGGCCTGCTTGCGATGCTTCTTCTGCAATCTCGCATTCTGGAAGGCGCGAGAGCCGACATTGCTTGCCAAGAGACTTACCTCCACGAGGAGCGTGCAGATCGCGGGAACGCGGTGAACTCACATGCGGCACGAGCGGATGCCGCGACACCAGGACTAGCCGGCGCCGGCGCAATGGCGGCGCCAGAACAGGCGGTAGCCCTCCTCGACCTTGCGCGCGTAGGTCTCGACGTTGCCCGCGGCCGAGCCTGCGACCATCGCCGGCAGCGCGGCCCGCAGCTTGGCGAGCTCCGCCGGCTGAGAGGCCCACTTCGCGGCGAGCGCAACATAGCCCTCGTCGTCCTCGGCCACGAATTCGCCGAGCCCGACCGCCGTGACGATCGCGGCGGCGGCACGCGACGCCGCGCTGCAGCCGAGCTTGGCGATGACCGGCACGCCGGCCTGCAGCGATTCCCAGGTGCTGACCCCGCCGTTCTGCGGGAACGGATCGAGCGAGACGTCGACCTCGGCAAACTGCGCGATCTGCTGCTCGCGCGTCGACCAGCCGAGGCAGACGACCCGCTCCGGCGCGACACCATGGGCGGCGAAGCGCGCCAGGAGACGATCGCGCAACAAGGGATCATCGAGCGAGCTGCTCTTGATCACGATGCGCGAGTCCGGCAGCTGTTGCATGATGCGGGTCCAGACGATCAGCGCAGCGTCGGAGATCTTGTCGAGCCGATTGAACACGCCGAAGCTGACAAAGCCGTTGTTGAGCATCGGCAGCGGTGTCGGCGCGATGTCCGGCAACGCTTCGGTGGTGATCACCGCCGGCAGGTCGTAGACCTGCTCGGCGAACAGATGACGCACGGCGTCGGGCACCGTCACCGGATCGGCCAGGAAGTAGTCGATGGTCGGCAGGCCGGTGCCAGTGCCGCTGCCCCAGGCCGTGACCTGGATAGGTGCGGGCTTGCGGGCAAACAGCGGCAGCCGGTTGCCGGCGGAGTGGCCGGAGAGATCGACCAGGATATCGACGCCATCGGCCGTGATGCGGTCGGCGAGTTCGTCGTCCGACATCTGCACGGCGTCGACCCAGAGATCGGCGCAGGCACGGAACTGCGCGGTCACACTGTCCTGCACCGGCGAGCAGGCGTAGCAGACGATCGCGAAATTCTGCGGGTCGCGATGCCTGAGTACCGGCAGAAATGTCAGCGCGGCCGAATGATTGCGGAAGTCGGACGAGACGTACCCGATCGTCAGGTGTCGTTCCGGGTCGAGATCGCGCTTGGCCGCCGGCCGGCGCGGGATGTGGGCGCCGATCCGCTGCCACCATTCGCGCCGCGCCGCCTGCTGGAGCGCGAAATCGGCCTCCGGCATGAACTCGAGCGTGAAGATCTTGGCGGTCATCGCCTCGGCGAAATCGGGCCTGATCTCGAGGGCGCGATCGAAATGTGCGACGGCCGAGGCGACCTCGCCCTGCTTGCCATAGCAGACGCCGAGCCACAGCCAGGCCTCCTCGGAGCGCGGATTCTGCTCCAGCACCTTGCGGCAGGCGTCGACGGATTGGGCGACGTCCTTGAAATGGCCGAGCTGGGCCTTGCCGAGCAACGCCATCTCCAGCATCGGATCACGCGCCAGCGCCGCCTCGTAGTCCGCCTTCGCCTGGTCGAAACGCCCGGCCATCTGATGCAGCCGGCCGCGCTGGGCGAGCACTTGCGGTGCACCGGGCTTGATGGCGAGCGCCGCATCGAAGGCCGCGAGCGCATCGGTCACGTGACGCAGATTGATGCTGGCCAGCCCCTTGCCGAACATCGCCTCCATGTGACGCGGGTTGAGCGACAACGCGCGATCGAAGCTCGCATTGGCCTCTGCATTGCGGGCGAGCGGAAGCAGCGCCATGCCGCGATTGCAATAGGCGTCGGCATAGTCGGGCTTGAGCGCGATCGCCCGGTCATGCGCGGTGATCGCCTCCTCCGGCCGGCCCAGGCGCATCAGCGTGTTGCCGAGGCCCGTGAGCGCCACGAGCAGATTCGGTTTCAGCGCGACGGCGCGCTCCTGGCACTTGCGCGCCTCCTCGAAGCGCTTGCGGTTGAACAGCGCGAGACCGAGATTGGAGAGCGCCTCGGCATTCCGCGGCTCGATCTCGACGGCCTTGGTCAGCGCCTGCTCGGCGAGATCGATCTGGCCACCGTCGAGCGCCGTCACACCGAGCAGATGCAGGGCATCGAAATGGTCCGGCAGCAACGCCAGGATCTGGCCGCAGATCGCCTGGGCCTCGGCCCGCCGACCACCGCGATAGGCGGCGACGGCCGCGGGCATCAGCGCATCGGCCTGCTTGCGGTGTTTCTTCTGCAGCCTCGCATTCTGAAACGCACGGGAACCGACATCGCTTGCCAAAGACGGCCTCCGAATAACGCGTGGATCTACATATCGGGCTTGTTCACGCGCGACCTTGCTTCAGGCCGCGACGGATGGGCCTCAGCCGCCAGTAGCGCAATAGCGGCGCCAGAACTGGCGATACCCCTCCTCGACCTTGCGCGTGTAGGTCTCGACGTTGCCGGCGGCCGAGTTGGCCACCCGCATCGGCAGCTCCGCACGGAGCTGAGCGAGCTCGGCCGGCCGCGCCGCGTGCTTCAGGGCGATCGCAATGTACCCCTCGTCGTCCTCGGCCACCCAGTCGTCGAGCCCGATCGCCTTGACGATCGCGCCGCCGGCCCGCGACGCTGCACTGTTGCCGAGCTTGGCAACCACGGGAACGCCGGCCTGCAGCGATTCCCAGGTGCTGACGCCGCCATTCTGCGGGAACGGATCGAGCGAGATGTCGATGTTGGCGAACGCCGCGATGTGCTCATGGCGCATCGAAGCGCCGAGACAGGTGAGGCGGCTCTCGCCGACGCCGTGCGCGGCGAAGCGGGCGATCAGCGTGTCGCGCAGGTATGCGTCCTCGAGCGCGCCGTTCTTGATGACGATGCGGGCGTCCGGCAACGCTTGGAGCAGCGCCGACCACACCCTCAGCACCTCGTCGGAGATCTTGTCGACGCGGTTGAAGACACCGAAGTTGACGTAGCCGTTGCGCAGCATCGGCAGCGGCGTCGGCTGCGCGTCCGGCAGCGGATCCGTGGTGATCAGCGCCGGAAGATCGTAGACCTGCTCGGCAAACAGCGGCCGCACCGCCGCCGGCACCGTCACCGGATCGGCAAAGAAGTAGTCCATCGTGGGCAATCCCGTGCCGGTCGCATTGCCCCATGCGGTGACCTGGATCGGCGCGGGCTTGCGGGCGAACACGGTGAGCCGGTTGCCGGCCGAATGACCGGAGAGGTCGACGAGAATGTCGACCTGATCGGCCTGGATGCGATCGGCCAACTCATCGTCGGACAATTGAGATCCGTCGACCCAGCCGTCGGCCGCCGCCTTGCACTGCTCGGTGACCGAATCGACCAGCGGCGAGCACGAGTAGCAGATGACCTTGAACGCCGCGTGGTCGTGATGGCGCAGCACCGGAAGGAAGGTCAGCGCGGCCGAATGGCTGCGGAAGTCGGACGACACGTAACCGACCGTGATGCGGCGATCCGGATCACGGTCGATGGCGGCGAGCTGGCGCTGCGAGATATGCGCGCCGATCCGCTCCCACCATTCGCGGCGGACGGCCTGATGCACGGCGACGTCGGCGCCGGGATAGAAATCGAGCGCGAAGATCTTCTTCATCATTGCATCCTCGAAATCCGGCTTGATCTCGAGGGCGCGGTCGAAGTGCTGGATGGCGCCGGCCGTGTCGCCCTGCTTCGCCAGGCACGTGCCGAGCCAGATCAGCGCGACCTCCGACGCCGGATTCTGCTCCAGCACCCGCTTGCAGGCGAGCATCGCCGGAGCGATCCGCTCGGTGAGCACGCAGACATGCGCCTTGCCGAGCAGCGCCGCCTCGAGCCCGGGGTCGGTCGCCAGCGCGGCATCGAAATCGGCCTCGGCCTCGGCGAACCGTCCCATCTGCACATAGAGACGGCCACGCTGCGCGATGACGGCCGCCGTGCCCGGCTTCATGGCAAGGGCGGCGTTGAAGGCGGCGAGCGCCTGCTCGAGGTGCCGCAGATTGATGCTGACCAACCCCTTGCCGAAGGTCGCCTGCATGTGCCGCGGCGCCAGTGCCAAGGCGCGGTCGAAGCTCTGTCTGGCCTCCTCGTTGCGCAGCAGGAGCAGTTGCGCCATGCCGCGATTGCAGTAGGCGTCGGCGAAGTCGGGCTTCAGCGCGATGGCGCGGTCATGCACCTCGATCGCCTGCGCGAACAGCTGCATGTTCATCAGGGTGTTGCCGAGGCTCGTCAGCGCGGTGGCGAAATTGGGCTTGAGCGCGACGGCGCGCTCCTGCACCGCGCGCGCCTCCTCGTAGCGCTTCATGCTGAACAGCACGAGGCCGAGATTGGCCAGGGCCTCGGCATTGCGCGGCTCCACCGCGACGGCGCGGGTCAGGGCCTGCTCGGCGAGGTCGAGCCGACCGCTGTCGAGCGCGGAGGCGCCGAGAAGGTGAAGGGCGTCGAAATGATCGGGCACGAGGGCCAGCGCCTGACCGCAGATGGCCTGGGCGTCGGCATGCCGGCCCGACCGGTAGGCCTCGACGGCCTTCGGCAGCAGGCCGTCGGCCTGCTTGCGGTTCTTCTTCTGCAGGCGCGCGTTCTGGAACGCGCGCGATCCGATCGTGCTTTGCAAGGAAGCTCTCCGGCGGACGACGTCCGGGGCTATCTAGCACGGCTCGCGTGATTCGCGGCGAGACCCCGCCCTACTCGCGGCGGTAATCGTCCTCGATGCGGATGATGTCGTCCTCGCCGAGATAGGACCCGGTCTGGACCTCGATCAGTTCCAGCAGGATCTTGCCCGGGTTCTCCAGCCGGTGCACCGCGCCCATCGGAATGTAGATCGATTCGTTCTCGTGCACGGTCTTGACCGTCTCGTTGATGGTGACCCGCGCCGCGCCGCGCACTACGATCCAGTGCTCGGAGCGGTGATAGTGCTTCTGCAGCGACAGCCGCTGGCCGGGCTTGACGATGATGCGCTTGACCTGATGACGCTCGCCATTGTCGACCGACTGATAGCTGCCCCAGGGCCGATGCACCTTGATGTGCGCCTCGGTCACTTCGGGCGCGACGGTCTTGAGCTTGGCGACCAGCCGCTTCAACCCGTTGGCATCGCGCTGGCGCGACACCAGCACGGCATCCTGCGCCGCCACCACGACGAGATCGTCGACGCCCTCGAGCGCGACCAGCGCCTTGTCGGTGACCACGTTGCAGTTGCGGGAATCCTCGAACACGGCGGTGCCGCGCGCGGCATTGCCCTGCTCGTCCTTGTCGGACAGTTCCCAGACCGCATGCCAGGAGCCGACATCAGACCAACCGCACGACACCGCCACCACGGCGGCACGTTCGGTCTTTTCCATCACGGCATAGTCGATCGAGATCGGCTTGGCCGCCGCGAAGGCATCGGAGTCCAGGATGATGAAGCCGAGGTCGCGGCCGGCCTTGGAGACAGCGTCGATCACCGTCTGCACGCTGCCCGCATCGAACTTGCGGTATTCATCGAGCAGGACCGACGCGCGGAACATGAAGTTGCCGCTGTTCCAGAGATAGCCTTCGCGAATGTAGCGCTCGGCGGTCGGCTGATCCGGCTTCTCGACGAACTTCGCGACGGCCCGCACTTCCCCGGATACCGATGCACCCGGGCTGATATAGCCATATTCGGTGGCCGCGCGCTCCGGATTGACGCCGAAGGTGACGATGCGGCCGGCCTCGGCGGCCGCGAGCCCCTGCCGGCACGCCGCGAGAAAAGCGGGGGTGTCACGGACGACGTGATCGGCCGCGAGTGCCAGCACGACAGCGTCCTGATGGCGCGACTGGGCGAACGCCGCTCCGGCGGCGATGGCCGGGCCCGAATCGCGCCGCATCGGCTCCAGCAGCACGTCCGCCTCGATGCCGATCTCGGCCAGTTGCTCCAGCACCATGAAGCGATAGGCCAGATTGGTGATGATGATCGGCCGTTCGAACAAGTCGGCATCGGATACGCGCAGCAGCGTGTCCTGGAACGTGGAACGGGCGCCGAACAGCGGCAGGAACTGCTTCGGGCGAACCTCCCGCGAGGCCGGCCAGAGCCGGGTCCCGGCGCCGCCGCACATGATGAGAGGAATGATGCGTCCGGTCATGAATCAACCCGTTAAATTCGGTGATAGTCGCGGTACCATTTCGCAAAACGTCCGATGCCGTCGGCGATCGACGTCGCCGGCCGGAAGCCGATGTCGCGTTCGAGGTCGCTGACATCAGCATAGGTCGCCTCGACGTCGCCGGGCTGCATCGGCAGCATTTCCCTGATGGCCGGCCGCCCAAATTCCTTCTCCAACAACGTTATCACGTCCATCAGCTGTTCGGGATGATTGTTGCCGATATTGTAAATCCGCCATGGCGCCCGGCTGCTCGACGGATCGGGCCTGTTTCCATCCCAATCCGGGTTTCCCTGGGGCGGGCGGCCGATCAGGCGGACGATGGCCTGCACGATGTCGTCGACATAGGTAAAATCACGCCGCATCCGGCCCTGATTGAACAGCTTGACCGGCTGCCCGGCGAGGATGGCCTTCGCAAAGATGAACATCGCCATGTCGGGACGGCCCCAGGGGCCGTAGACGGTGAAGAAGCGCAGCCCGGTGGCCGGCAGGCGGTAGAGATGGCTGTAGGAATGCGCCATCAGTTCGTTGGCCTTCTTGCTCGCCGCATAGAGGCTGATCGGATGATCGACATTGTCCTTGACCGAGAACGGCAGCTTGGTGTTGGCGCCATAGACCGATGAGGACGAGGCGAACAGCAGATGCTCGCAGCCATGATGGCGGCAGCCTTCGAGGACGTTGATGAAGCCTTCGAGATTGGCGTCGACATAGGCGTGCGGATTTTCCAGCGAGTAGCGCACGCCGGCCTGAGCGGCGAGATGCACCACGACCGGAAAGCGATGCTGGGCGAACAGCGCCTTGATGCCGGCGCGGTCGACGAGATCGAGCTTATGAAAAACGAAACCCGGCTGCGCCTTCAGGATCTCGAGGCGCGCCTCCTTCAGCTTCGGATCGTAATAGGCGTTGACGTTATCGATGCCGATGACCCGGCGCCCCTCCGCAAGCAGCCGCTGCGACAGGTGGAATCCGATGAAGCCGGCGGCGCCGGTCACGAGGATGGGATGATCTGCCATGGTCGCTCCGTCAGGGTCGCCACAGTTCGATGGCGGCGGGTTTGCTCGCGCGGTCGAGCTTCATCTTCACGTCGAGCACGAGGCCGCTCTCCTCGCGCAGCAGGCCCTGCACGAGAGCCCAGCCTCCGGCGAGATACTGATCGTGCGACACGGCCAACACCACCGCGTCGGCTGGGCGCAGCGCCTCGATCGCCGTCAGGCCGATGCCATACTCCTCGTGCACCGCCGCTGCATCGGCGAGGGGATCGGCGATCTGCACCTCGACGCCGAACGACTGCAATTCGCTGATGATGTCGATCACCCGCGAATTGCGGATGTCCGGCACGTTCTCCTTGAACGTCATGCCGAGAATGGTGACGACGCCCCCCCGGCCCTTCCGCCGCAGCAATCCGCGGATGCATTCGCGCGCGATGCGCCGGCCCATCTCGTCATTGATGCGGCGGCCCGCCAGGATCACCTCGGGATGGTAGCCCGCCTTCTCGGCGCGGTAGGTGAGGTAATAGGGATCGACGCCGATGCAGTGGCCGCCGACCAGGCCGGGGGTGAACGGCAGGAAGTTCCACTTGGTCGCGGCAGCCGCGAGCACGTCGCCGGTATCGATCTCCAGTGCCTGGAAGATCAGCGACAACTCGTTCATGAAGGCGATGTTGAGATCGCGCTGGGTGTTCTCGATCACCTTGGCCGCCTCGGCGACCTTGATCGATGGCGCGCGATGGATGCCAGCGGTGACGACCGAGCCGTAGACGGCGGCGACGATCGCGAGCGTCTGCGGATTCTGTGCCGAGACCACCTTGGTGATGGTCTCGAAGCGATGCGTCTTGTCGCCGGGATTGATGCGCTCCGGCGAATAGCCGACGTTGAAATCCGTCCCCGCCTTCAGTCCCGAGCAGCTCTCCAGCAACGGGACGCAGTCTTCTTCGACGGCGCCCGGGTACACGGTCGACTCATAGACGACGATGTCGCCGCGTTTCAGAACGGCCCCCACCGTGCGCGTCGCGGCCAGCATGGCGCCGAGATCGGGCCGCCGCGCGCTATCGATCGGGGTCGGAACGGTGACGATGAAAAAATCGGCAGTCGCGATATCATCCGGCTCGCTGGTGAAGCGCAGGCCTGGCCGGCGCAGGTCGGCCGCATCGACCTCGCAGGTCCGGTCCCTTGCATCCTTCAGCTCCGCGACCCGGACCGCATCGATATCGAACCCGATCGTCGGGCAGCCTGTCCGCGCGAACGCAGCCGCGACCGGCAGGCCGACATAGCCAAGGCCTATCACCGCAATCTTCCGGCCATGAGACATAAATTGATATTCCGGTCGTTTCGGAGGCCATTGACGCCACCCCTGCGACTGTTTAGCCACCGGGGCATCAGGACCGCAAGGGGCGGCTAAGGCTCCCCCTCGACCGGGGTCCGGCCTTGCCAGGACGGGAGTTGCGCGTATCGCACTCGGCTTGGACCGTTTCAACCAAGAGCGAAGCCAGCCTGGCATGCGTGCGTTTTTGATTCTTCTCCTCCGGATCGTGGTGTCGCTGGCCCTGCTGTATCTCGCTCTGCGCGGGATCAACTTTGCGGCGATCCGCGAGCGGCTCAGCCAGATCAACATCGGCTGGATCGGGCTGGCGGTAGCCATCACGCTGGTGCAGATCTTCATCGGCGCCCTGCGGTGGCGCGAGATCTCCGCGCTGTGCGGCGCGCCGCTGACGGACCTGCAGGCGTTCCGCTACAACATGATCGGCGCCTTCTTCAACCAGACCCTGCCGTCCTCGATCGGCGGCGATGCCGTGCGTCTCTGGCTGATCGGGCGCACCGGCGCCGGCTGGCGCGCGGCCAGCTACTCGATCCTGACCGACCGCGCCGTCGGCTTCATTGCGCTGGCGCTGATCATCGTCTCGAGCCTGCCGTGGAGCTATGGCATGATCGCCGACGAGCACGGGCGGCTGGCCCTGGTGCTGGTCGACGCCGCCGCGCTGGCGGCCGGCGTCGGCTTCCTCACCATCGGCCATCTGCCGGCGGCGTGGATGAAGGCGTGGTGGCCGACGCGTCACGTCTATGCCTGCTCGGTGATCGCGAACAAGGTGATCTTCGGCCGAACCACGGCTGCGAAGATCGCCGCGCTGTCACTGTCAATTCACGTGCTGGCCGTCGTCATTGCCTGGTGCGCGGTGCGCTCCATCGCGGCGCCAGCCGCATTCGAACAACTGTTCCTGCTGACCCCGCCGATCATGCTGATCACGATGCTGCCGATCTCGATCGCCGGCTGGGGCGTGCGCGAGGCGACGATGATGGTGGCTTTCGGCTATGCCGGCCTGGCGCCGGCGGACGGCACCGTGGTCTCGATCCTGTTCGGCGCGGTCTACTTCATCGTCGGCGGCATGGGCGGGCTGGTGTGGATTCTCAGCGCCGAAAAAGGCGCCGGCCGCCTCGCCGTTCCCGCGACGGTCGAAGACTGACCTGGATCATGATGCGATTCCACGGAATCGCATCATGATCTCATCTCTTTGTTTGAGCATGATCTTTTCGGAAAACCGGTTTCCACTTTTCCGGATCATCATGCTCTAAGCGGCGCGCGCCCATTCGTCGTGCCAGGCCTGCGCCATCAGCACGTTCCACAGCCAGTAGGAATGATTGTGGCGGCGGCTGAGATGCTCGTCGAACATGCGCGTCACCCGCACCGGATCGAACAGGCCCTGCCGCCTCAGCCGCTCCGGCGACAGCAGGTCCGAGGCCCAGGATTTCAACGGCCCACGCAGCCACGCGTCGAGCGGAATGCTGAAGCCCGTCTTCGGCCGATCGATCATCTCGGCCGGTACGTGGCGATACAGCACCTGCCGCACCAGCCATTTGCCGCGGCCGTCCCGCACCTTCATGCCGGCGGGCACCTTGGCGGAGAACTCGACGACGTCCTTGTCGAGGAACGGCACACGCGTCTCCAGCGCAACCGCCATCGCCGCGCGATCGACCTTCTGCAGGATGTCGTCGCTGAGATAGCTGAGGGAATCCGCCAGGGTCATGCGGTCGAGCGGATCGAGCCGCGCCGCGAGCTGCCGCATCTCGCTCCCCGCCCAACTCTCCTGCTCCGTGCCACCCACCACCGTCCCGGCCGGATCCTGATCGATCGAGCACAGCGCCCGGTAGAGGCCATCAAAGCCGTCGGCGGCAATGACGCGGCCGAGCTTGGCCACCTGATCGCCGGCATGCCGAACCTTCAATCGGGCCGGCAACACCGGCTGCAGCGCCCTGAGAACCGTCTCGGCCGGCTCTGGGGCGATCGCGCCGAGAACGGCGCCAATGGCACGCCGCAGCGGCATCGGCACGCGACCAAGACGCGCCTGCAGCGCGCCGCCCCAGACATGCCTGTTGTAGCCGCCGAACAGCTCGTCGCCCGCGTCACCTGACAATGCGACGGTCACATGCCGGCGCGCGAGCTGCGCGACCAGATGCGTGGGGATCTGCGAGGAGTCGGCGAACGGTTCGTCATAGATCCGCGGCAGCTTCGGCACCACGTCCATCGCGGTCCGCGCATCGACGTACAGCTCGGTATGATCCGTGCCGAGATGCTGGGCAACCCTGCGGGCGTCCTCGGCCTCGTTGTAGCCACCTTCGGCAAAGCCGATGCTGAAGGTGCGGACCGGCTGGCTCGCCCCCGCCTGCATCAAGGCCACGATGGTCGATGAGTCGACGCCCCCGGACAGGAACGCGCCGAGCGGCACGTCCGACAGGCACTGCCGCTTCACGGCGACCGACAGCAACTGCTCCAGCCGATCGACGGCCTCGCGCTCGTCGGCGATGCGATCCTCCTGGGCGGCAGCGACGCGATCGCGCAGCGACCAATAGGGTTGCGGCAGTGGCCAGCCGCCGGGAGCCGCATCCAAGGCGAAGCTCACGAACGACGCCGGTGGCAGCTTGCGGATGCCGGTCCAGATCGTGGCAGGCGCAGGCACGTAGGAATAGCGCATGAACGCCGTGAGCGCCGCGCGGTCGAGCGACGGCGCCCAGGAGGGATGCGCCGCCAGCGCCTTGAGCTCGGAGCCGAACACCAGATCGGCGCCGCTCCAGCCGTAGAACAGCGGCTTTTCGCCGAAGCGGTCGCGCGCCAGGATCAACTGCCGAGTTTCGGCGTCCCAGAGCCCGAAGACGAACATGCCGATCAGGCGCTGAAGCGCCGGCTCAACGCCCCATCGGCTGATCGCGGCGAGCAGCGTTTCGGTGTCGGAATGACCGCGCCAATTCGGCGCGGCGCCGGCGGCCTCCAGCTCTGCACGGACATCGAGATGGTTGTAGATCTCGCCGTTGAAGGTGACGGTGTAGCGTCCGCAGGCACTGTGCATCGGCTGCGCCCCGGCCTCGGAGAGATCGAGGATCGCCAGACGGCGATGTCCGAAGGCAAGCCCCTTCGCAGCACTGATCCAACTGCCGGACGCATCGGGGCCGCGATGCGCCAGCGCTGCCGTCATCCGTTCGACGATCCCGGCCAGTTGGGCCTGGTCGGCTCCGCCGAGGCGAAACAGGCCGGCTATGCCGCACATGGTCCCCTCTCCGCCGCTTCGTCCCCCATCTGCATGGCTCAGTGACCCTCACCAGCGTCGTGCAGCAATTCCGTCTCATGATTGGCCAGGAAACCGAGGCTCGGACGGCTGGTGCCGTAGTAATAGGGCAGCCCCAGCGCACGCCTCCAGCGCGACAGCAGTCGTGCGCCATCGTGATCGCCTTCGAATTCAGCCAACCGACCGTCGGCGATGGCCAGGACCTCATCCGCCGTGTGGCGGATGTCGTCCGCCGAGTTGGTCTCCGGATGCGCGCCGCTCCGGCCCAGCACGGCCGCATCGAACACGCGCCAGCGCCAGGGCGACGTCGTCAGTTGGTGCTGCGTCAGCACGGTGCCGTCTGCCAGTCTGACGGGCTTGAGGGCAAAACGGACGTTGCTGTTCCATAGCTGGGCGTCGGTCGTGATCGCATTCACGATCGCACAAGGAATGCCGAAACTGACAGCGACATTCGTCAACCCGGACGTCGTCCCGATGAAGGCGTGGGCGTGGCGGATCAGGTGGATGTCCATCGGCTCCGATCTGAATTCGCTCAGCGCGTAATCGATCGTGCGAGCCATCGGCGGAAGCCTCGGCGAGTTCGGACCACCGAGCTTGATGACCCATCCGCCACGGGAGGCGATCAGACGAATGGCGTCCAAAGACGTCTCGATCGGCGCATTGCGGTGGGTCTGCCCTGTGCCCATGAACTCGAAATAATGCGCTGCGTCCCGGGTGTGCAGGCACACATACCAGTCGTCGGGCTTCATGCCGTACCTGGAACGGAACGCATCGAAGCGAGCCGCAGCGGCGGCCGCACTCCGGTCGTAGGCATCACGCAACGGATGCCCTCTGCCCTCACGCTCCCATTGCTCGATGGCGATCGCACCCGCGTCCTGCCAGGGCACGACCCGCCCATCCGGCAGCCTGAACGCGTTGAAGTTCAACCCGCACCAGCGCTGCAAGGACAGCAGCTCCTCACCCAGTCGCTCCGATACGGTTTCGCCGATCACCACGACCTTGCCGAAACCTTCAAACAGCTTGAAGAAGACCGCGTTGGCGATGCTATCGGGACGGACGACGATCACGGCTTCGCCTGACCACCAGCCCAGCTCTCGCATCCGAAACAGAATGTCGAGCATGCCGAGATGGCCGATCTGCGTCGCCCATTCCTCAGGAACGAGCCGCAGCGTATCGAAGGTGAGGCCGAGCCGGTCGAGCAGACGCTTCAACTCATCAGAAAGCGGTGGCGGCGATGCCCGCAGTTCCCGCTGCGCATCCAAGGCGCGCTCATACAACCGAATTGCAATCTCGCCGCGACCGACATGCATCACGCGCTGGCCCGTGAAGTTGCACAGGTCGAACAGCCGGCCGGGAGCGCCGCAGAGGAAATCGAGGCTGTTGGGAACATAGCGCGGTGAATTCCGAGCTGCGATGTTCTGGTGGGGACGGAAAAAATGCAGGCTGCTCCGACCCGCCCAGAACATCGCGTCGAGCGCCGCCGCCTCATCCCCTTCGATCACGTCGACCATGGCCTTGTAGAAGGCGAGATCGACCATCGCTTCGAGCTGTTCGGGCTTCGCTCCCGCCGCGGCATCGCGCGCTTCCGAAAACTCGCCCAGTTCGAACAAGGATCGAACCAGCGCGTATCTGGTGTCCGCATCATCGAACGCCAAGGTTTCGCGGCCGACAGTCCCGGCCGCCTCGCGATAGGCACCGATGCTGCTCAGGGCTTGAATCGAAGCGCCGGGGAAATATCGGCTGAGAGCCGTCGAAAAACGAAACTCCGGCCGAGCTGCAAGATGCGACGTCGCATAGGGAAAATAGGCCTGAGCAAGGCGCCGCCGGAGTGGAAGTCTCGCGGCGAAAGCGATGACCAGACCAAGGAACACCGCGCGTCGCGGCAGCAGATTGAGGGTCGCTCCGACTATGACGAAGACCTGGTAGACAAACCGTCGGCGGCCGCCGCGCATCGGCCTTTGCTTTTGCAGTTTCATACGACCAAGTTCCACACAACCTTGAAATCCCGGATTCCGCGCGTTCGGATCAAGGCGGAGCCTGGACGACCGGCCATTCAAGTCGCCTGCGCGCCAAGGATCACGTCTCAGGATAAGGACAATACGCTCGCCGGGTCCAATGGGAGAATTCCCCGTGGAGACATCGCCGCCGCAAATGCCAACCAAGGATTGAGCCGATTGGATCGCAGCTATAACAGAGGTCCCGGGAATTTTCCAAGCCGAACATGGGGATGAACGCGAGCAAAACCGGATGAAATGAGGATTCAGAATCTTAAGCCCGGCGCCGATTGGTCTCGGGGAGTCCCACCTGATGAGCGAGGGCTCGGACGAAGCGTGTCGGACGACCCCGCGTGGAGGCGGCGGCTCCTCCTTGGTTGGAATTCAGCAAAATCGGCATCATTTGCCGTCGCCAACTCCAACGGGAAATGCCCGCTTGAAAGCCGCCGTCTTGACGATCTCGCGAGCGAGATAGCTCGTAAAGATCTGCGCTCCGTGCCTGTCCAAATGGCCGCCGCCGTCGATCGTCGTCAGGCCATCGAATGGCGGCGCGATCAGTTCGATGTTCAATTCCTTCGCCAGTTCTGCGGCCTGCTGGACGCAGGACTGGCTATGCGGGACCAATGTGAGCACGGCCTCTCCGCCCACTTCCTGGAGAAATCTCTTCGCATAGTCGACAATCGCGGGGGTCGTATGGCAGTCGGGATCGCGGGCCGACAGCATCGGCTTGTTGCCCAAGGCGACATAGCCCGGATTGTCATCCAGCCCCATGTCACCATCAGCGATGTTGCGATAGAGGCCGGTGGGCGAGAAATGGCCGTTCTGATACGCCGCAATCAAGTCCTCGATACGCCAGTGCAGATTGCGGCCGACCACCGTCAGGTACCCCCGTAGTCGGTTGCGCTGGACGGCGGCAATGGGCTGCTTCTGCGGACCAAGAGTGACGTTGAGGTCGTTGCTGAAGAAGTGCACGAACTGATCGTCGGCATTGATGATCCACAGACGCGGACGGATTTTCCAGCGTTGGATCACGAGCCGCGAGAACTCACCGCCGCGAATGCCCACGAAGGCCATGTTGTAGATCCCCAATCGACCGAGCACCGGCGATTGCGCGAGCGTCTGCCGGTCTACGGCATAGCTGACGAAGGACGGACCGAGAAAGACAATGTCAGACTGCTCGGCGGCTCCGACCGATCCTCCCAGATTGCTGTAGAAGATATCCTGGTCCTGGATCTGCGGAATGCTGCGGCCTCCAAAATCACGATACCAGTTGGTGTCGCTTTGGCGCGGAATCTGCAACAGCCCATCGCGCAACGTCCACGCGTCGAATGAGAAGAGCGACAAGCCGAGCGAAAACGCGAACGCGGCCGCCAGGCCGACAATTCCGACTGCGATGAGATAGCGCCCGAATCCGGCCGGTTCAGCTGACTTTTCCGGTGCAGACCGGCCGACTGTCGACATGACGCAATTTCCGCTCGATAGGTTGTCTCGGTGGGTGTCGTGGCAGCTGCTTTCGGCTCCGACGACGAGAGTCTAGACACGACGTCAGCCGGTGGAACAGAGGGCTTCCCACTCCTCCCAAGTTTGCTTTGCGCGGGAGCGCAGACCTATCGGGATGTCATCTGCATGATCCATCGAGGGGTTTCTTCGCCGCTGCGGTCGTCGGCAAGAGTGATTGCGCGCCCCCCGTCACGGCGGCGTTGGATTGGCGTCGTTGGGTCGAATTTTGAGCTGCCATAGCAGAAGAATCATTGATCGAAAAGGGTCCGCCCTGTTCGAGAGGCCGGCCGCACGTCGCCACCGTCAGCAGGCGGCATCCCCCGAAATTCGCAGTTGGAGAGGCGCACGCAACTTGGCAGCGCCCTCAATCATTGATAAAGCAGCGCAATATGCAGCAACATCAAGAAACTTGTTATGCTCTTCACGCAGTTTGAGTTTCTGTTCCTGTTCCTGCCGGTGACTCTGGTCGGTTATTTTCTGCTGGCTCGCTTTTTCGCCGCCCCTGTCGTGCGCCTCAGCTGGCTCGCCGCGGCGTCGCTCACCTTCTACAGCTATTGGGACATCCACTTCGTCCCGATCATCCTAATCTCCATCGCCTTCAACTATACGATGGGTCTGCTGATTGCCGGACAGACCGGAAAGCTCCGCACCGGCCTGTTTTCCGCTGCCATCACGCTCAACCTGGCCGCGCTCGCGTTCTACAAATATACGAATTTCGGCATCCAGATCCTCAATGCGATCACCGCGTCGAAGCACCCCTCGCTTGCGATCGTTCTCCCGCTTGGCATTTCGTTTTTCACCTTCACCCAGATCGCCTACCTCGCCGACGTCTATGGCGGGTATTCCGATGAACGAAGCTTTGTGAAGTACGGCCTGTTCGTCACGTATTTTCCGCATCTGGTCGCCGGCCCGATTCTCCATCACCGCGAGATGATGCCGCAATTCGGCTCGGAGGAGAGCCGACGGATTTCCATCGAGAAGGTCGCGGTCGGCCTTACGATTCTGACCATCGGACTTTTCAAGAAGTCGTTCATCGCGGACGGGTTCGGCCTGATCGCGAATCCCGTGTTCCACGCCGCCAATTCGAGCCACCTTCACCTGATGGACGCCTGGGGCGGCGCGCTCGCCTACTCGCTGCAGATCTACTTCGATTTCTCGGGCTACTCCGACATGGCGATCGGCATTTCGATCATGTTCGGGATCCGGCTGCCCTTCAACTTCGATTCCCCCTACAAATCGCTGAGCATCGTCGAGTTCTGGCGCCGTTGGCACATCTCGCTGTCGCGCTTCCTCCGCGACTATCTCTACATCCCGCTTGGCGGCAATCGCTACGGCGAGCACCGGAGAAACGCCAACCTCTTCGCCACCATGCTGCTCGGCGGTCTCTGGCACGGAGCAGGCTTCACCTTTATCATATGGGGAGCGCTGCACGGGCTGTTTCTGATCGTCAATCATCGCTGGGGCAAATTCGTCGCACAGCGACCGGCCCTCACCCGCCTGTCGGCGACCGCCTGGTATGCGGTGGCGGCGCTCTTGTTGACACAGTTCGTCGTGGTTCTGGCGTGGGTTTTCTTCCGGGCCGACAATCCGAATGCCGCGGTCAGGCTCATCAAGGGGATGCTCGCCCTGTCCAACCCGGAGAAGATCACGGCAACGAACCTCGTCGATCCGCGCCTCATGATCGCAATCCTGGCAGGCTATGTCGCCTGTTTCACCCTGCCCAACGTGAACACGATGTTCGAGCGCTGGAAGGTCGGACTGGACACCTACCACAACCCTCGTCCCTGGAGCATTCTGAACCTGAAGTGGCGACCGTCCCTGCCGTGGGCCATCGGAACTTCGATCGCGCTGGTGGCGGCGGTTCTGATGAACATCATCGCCGGAGACACCTCCCAGTTCCTCTACTTCCAGTTCTAAGCTATCACCGCGTGCACCGCAGTGCTTTGCGCTGATGTTAATGAGCATGGTTTCAGACGACCGCTGCATGGATGATCAACCGCGGCCACCGCTTTCAGTGCAGTCGATGGATTGCACGCGGCGTTACGTCACGACGGTTCTGGCGACCTCCGCGCTGGCCGGCTACCTGCTTCCCGCGACTCTTTTTCAACTAGCCCGGCCATTCGGCGCTACGAAAACTCTGCAGGATCTGGCTGAGTCCCAGCGAAAGAACCCCGGGCAAATCGTGCTTCCCTTTGATCTGCGCTACAATGCAGCGTTCAAGTTGGCGAGGCTCGAGCAGGAGCGTCCCGAAGTCATCTGGATCAGTTCATCGCGCGCAGGGTCGTTTCGTTCCGCCCATTTTGTTCCATACAGCTTCTACAATCTCTCGTTCACGGCTTGGACGACTGACCAGATGGTCGATCTGTTCGAGCGCGCCACACGGTTCGCGCCTCCCCGGGTCGCCATTCTCTCACTGGATCACTTCTTGTTTGCCGAGCGTTGGGAAGAATGGTTCGCTCTTCCACGAAAGATGCGTTACGATCTCGCGCTCACCTATGTGAGATCAAGCCTTTTGGATTTCGCGCGGACGGCAGCGCGCAATCCGGCGCCATTCCGGAACTACGCCAGCTCGCCGACGGCCTTCGTCGGCACCCAGTCCATCCTTCATGGGGAAGGCTTCCGCAGTGACGGATCCTACCTCTATTCACCGGCACATATTGCCGATGCGCGCTCACGTTACTTGAATGCCGAAACGCTCGCCGGGAGCCTTCCTCGCGCGCCAGGCGTGTCGTCACGGCTGAAACAGCCGATCGCTCGACTCGCGGAAATCGCGAAATCTCGCAAGGTAAAGCTCATTGGCGTTCAGTTGCCGTTCATTCGGGCTGGCGTTGATCTTCTAGATCGCGAACAGGACGGTCCTCAGAGGTTCGGTGCTTGGCGAGAGTTCGCGAGCAAGCAAACTCGGGACTGGATGCAGGAGATGGGAATCCGCTTCTTCGATTTGGCGCGCCTAACGATGGAGCATGAGACGGCCAGTTTCGTGGACGCCTACCATTTGGCGGAGGCCGGCGCCGCCCGAACGATGCTGCATTTGCTGAATGATCCGGATTTTGGAGCTGAGTTTCCGAGGATCGACCCCTCAGAGATCCGGCGATCACTCGCTTCTTCACCGCAAACCTGAGCACCATACAACGCTCTTTGGCCAGCACCTCTGAGTCGTCAGCTCGACACGTGGACAGTCAACGTCCGAATGTTGCTTGTTGGGGGCCAAGATGGCCGAGCTTTGCGGCAGGAGACGGAATGGATACAAGCCCGTGACCCGGTATATCGCGATAGTCATAACGCTGTTCGCTGCCGCGTTCGTGCCGCTGCTGGCGATGTTGGAATGGGCGGGCTGGCAATTGGGCGCCACGGTTCCGCTTTCAGTGATCGCGGCGGAGCAGTCACAAAGCGACCGGCTCGTCTGGCTTGGGACGTTCAAGGACTATGCCGCTTACAAGCTGGAGCGAATTAGGCGAACTCGCCCTGAGATCTTGCTGGTGGGAAGTTCCCGCTGCGGCCAAGCCCGCGAACAGATGTTTCGCCCCTATCGCAGCTATAACGCCTGCCTGACGGCTTGGCCTCTCGCGCACGTCGTAGATTTCGTCGATCGCGCGACCAAAGCTGCGAAACCGCGCGTCGTCGTCGTGGCGCTGGATTACTTCCTGTTCGACGATTCCCTTGCCGATGCCTGGACAAAGGAACGCACGATGGACTTCGCACAGGGGCTCGATGCACACCGGCGAGAGTTGCACAGCGTGGTAGAGTTCGTGATCCGGACTGGGGGAAACATCGAAGCAATCCGGTCCGCGCTCTTGATTCCGCAGTTCGATCCTGTGGACAACAACAAACTGGTCGGTCCAGAGGCGATTCGCGGGAAGTTCGGATTCCGCAAGGACGGCTCGGTCATAGTTGCCCCACCCTATCGAAGCGCATGGGCCGAGACGATGTCTAGAGGCGCTCAATACATCCTGTCGTTCTGGGGTACATCCCACCTCAGCGAAAGGCAGTTCCTGGAAGTCGATCGCTTGGCCCGACTGTCTCGCGAACGAGGCTTTTCGGTGGTTGCGATCCAATATCCGTTCCTGGAAAGCGCGGCAGCCTTCCTCGATACCGATGAAGCCTACCGGCCCTATTCTGGTCACTGGCGCGAGATCAGGAGTCCACAGACCGTCGAAAGATTTGCGCAGCTTGGCATCCAGTTCTTCGATATGAGCCGCACCGAGATATCGCGCGATTCCGGCAACTTCTTCGATCCCGCGCATCCCTCGGAAAGGGGCATGCTCAAGACCTACCTCGCCCTGCTGGACCGGACCGAGTTCAGCAAGCTGTTTCCGCGGATCGACCGCAGCGCCTTGGCAGCCGATCTCGAAAAGGGACAGGGTGAACAGTTCGATCTCTATCACTGAGGCATGCTGCGAGAGACTTGCGTCCTCCGAGGCTTTTCCGATTGGCCCGCCCACCAGCGAAGCAGTTCGTCTCTCGTCGGAGCATCCTCGGATCCATCCTCCGCCTGATTCGTCAGCAAAGATGCTGAGCATCGCGGAGAAAGGATGATGAGCTCTCCGGAAGCCGCATTCCAACGCGACCACACAACCGTAAGCTAACAGGACTGTTTGTGCTGCTGCGCACACCTGATAAAGAGACCGCTGGAAATGACCGCCGCCGGCCCCTCCATCGCTCCGATCGGGGGACCGTGCTTGTTTTTTCGCAACGAAATCAATGTCGAGCATGAAAGATGCAGATCGGAACGGGATTCGCGGTGCAGATGTGCCGGGCGACAGCGACGCTTTGCATCGGAGTTCCTCGGCCCGCGAATGACACGGTGGCCGATTATCCGACCTCAGCCCGATCGAACCGGAGGCGAATTCCTTGGATCAGGTGATCGATATGAGTGAGATGGATCTGGCCTGTCAGACTGTTCGCGCCTCCTGCGACTCCGGGCAGACGATTGCGTTCGTGTCCGGCAACTTCAACGTCGTGCACCCCGGACATTTACGGCTTTTGAAGTTCGCCGCCGAGCAGGCCGACGTGCTGGTCGTGGGCGTCAATCCCGATTCGACGCCTGGCGTGACCCTGGCGCAGGACATGCGCCTCGAAAATGTGCGTTCCATCGCCTTTGTGCACCATGTCGTGCGCTTGGAAACATCGGCGTCCGACTTCATCGCGCATCTGAAGCCGACGGTCGTCGTCAAGGGCAAGGAGTTCGAGGATCGCGCCAATCCCGAGCAGGAGGCCGTGGACGCCTATGGCGGACGGCTGATCTTCTCGTCCGGTGAATTGCGCTTTGCGTCGCTGTCGCTGCTGGAACGCGACGCCAACATCGACATCTCCACGGTCCGCAAGCCGCAGGAATTTCCCAGGCGCCACGGCTTCGAGATCGCGAATCTGAAGGATCTGCTCCGCAAGCTGTCCGGCATGCGGGTCGCCGTCATCGGCGACCTGATCGTCGACGAATATGTCACCTGCGATGCGGTCGGCATGTCCCAGGAGGACCCGACCATCGTCGTGACGCCGCTGATGACCCGCACCTTCGTCGGCGGCGCGGGTGCGGTTGCGGCGCATGCGCACGGGCTCGGCGCCGACGTGAAATTCTTCACCCTGGTCGGCGACGACGAAGCGGCGCGGTTCGCCCGCAACACGCTCGAACAGCATGGCGTCAACTTCAACGCCTTCACCGACCAGAGCCGGCCGACCACGCGCAAGCAGCGTTTTCGCGCGCTCAACAAGACGCTGTTGCGCGTCAATCATCTGCGCCAGCACGCGTCGGATGCCGACCTGCAGCGGCAGATGCTGACCTCGGTCGAGCGCGCCTTGAAGACCTGCGATCTGCTGCTGTTCTCCTGCTTCAACTACGGCTGCCTGCCGCAGGATCTGGTCGACGCGATCGCCGATCGCGCCCGCGCCCAGGGCGTGATGATGGCGGCCGACAGCCAGGTGTCGTCGCAGACCGGCGACGTCTCCCGCTTCAAGGGCATGACCCTGCTGACGCCGACCGAGCGGGAGGCGCGCGTCGCACTGAACGACTTCATTTCGGGTCTCGCCGTGATCAGCGAGCGGCTGGTCGAACGGGCCCGCACCAAGAATCTCGTGATCACGCTCGGCGCCGAGGGCGCGCTGATCAACACCATGGCGGACGGCACCTTCACCTCGGACCGCCTGCCGGCGTTCAATCCATCCCCGAAGGACGTGTCCGGTGCCGGCGACAGCTTCTTCATGGCCTGCTCGATGGGCCTGCGCGCGGGCGCCGATATCTGGCAGGCCTCCTATCTCGGATCGCTGGCGGCTGCCCTCCAGGTTTCCCGCGTCGGCAATCTGCCGTTGACGACGGCGGAATTGGTGCGGGAAATCGACGAGACCGGATTCAGCCAGGAGTAGGATGTCGTCATGCGTGCCCTCCTGCTCGCGGCGGGGATCGGAAGCCGGCTGCGCCCGCTGACCAATACGACGCCGAAATGCCTGGTGCGTGTGCACGACCGTCCATTGCTGGACTACTGGCTCGATCTCGTGTTCGAAGGCGGCATCGAGCGCGCGCTGCTCAACACACACTGGCTCGCCGAACAGGTGCGCGCCCACGTGGCGCAATCGCGCTGGCGGGACCGCATCGATCTTGTTCACGAAGATGAACTGCTCGGGACGGGCGGCACCGTGCTTGCCAACCGCGCCTGGTTCGGCGACCAGCCCTTCCTCGTGGCTCACGCCGACAATCTGACGGATTTCGACGTCGCGGGGCTGCTCGCCGCCCATCGCAACCGCCCGCCCGGCTGCATCATGACGATGCTCGCATTCCGCACCGATGATCCGAGCTCGTGCGGGATTCTCGAGCTCGACGATCAGCACAGGGTCATCGCCTTCCACGAGAAGGTCAAGAATCCGCCCGGGAACCTCGCCAATGGCGCGGTCTATGTATTCGATCCCGCCGTCATCGCCGACATCGCCGCGCTGGGAAAGCCGATCGTCGATCTCTCCACGGAAATCATCCCCAACTATTTGGGACGCATTTTCTGCGTGGAAACCAGCGGTTATCATCGGGACATCGGCAACCCGGAAAGCTTGCGCCGGGCCCATTTGGAGTTTAATCACGAACCACGCCGTGGCGGGGACGCTTGACGGGCGGGTTTCGCCGCCGGGCTGGTCACCTTCTTCTGCCAATTTGTATAAAGGTGCGCGCGACGCGCCAGCCGGCGACACGACAGGCGAGCCACGGGGATTGCTCAGATGAAGATATTCGTGACCGGAGCGTGCGGCTACAAGGGCAGCGTGCTCGTGCCGAAGCTCTTGAAGGCCGGCCATAAGGTCGTTGCATTCGACATCATGTGGTTCGGCAACTTTCTCGAGCCGCATCCGGATCTCACCGTCGTCCAGGGCGACGTCCGCAATCCCGACGCCATCGACCTGACCGGGGTCGACGCCATCATTCATCTCTCCAGCGTCGCCAATGATCCCTGCGGCGATCTCGACCCAAAGCTGACCTGGGAGATCTCCTGCCTCGCCACGATGCAGCTCGCCGATCGCGCCTATCGCCACGGCATCAAGCGCTTCATCTACGCCTCCTCCGGCAGCGTCTACGGCGTCAAGGAAGAGGAGCAGGTCACCGAGGATCTCGAGCTGCTGCCGATCTCCGAGTACAACAAGACCAAGATGTGCGGCGAGCGCATCGTGCTGTCCTACAAGGACGACATGGTGGTGCAGATCGTGCGCCCCGCGACCGTCTGCGGCTACTCTCCGCGCCAGCGGCTCGACGTCTCCGTCAACATGCTGACGATGCAGGCGCTGATGAACGGCCGCATCACCGTGTTCGGCGGCGACCAGACTCGCCCGAACATTCACATCGACGACATCACCGATCTGTATCTCTTCCTGCTCGATCATCCTGAGCACACCGGGATCTACAATGCCGGCTTCGAGAACATCTCGATCCTCGACATCGCCAGGCTCGTCACCAAGCACGTGCCGGCCGAGGTCATCGTGACGCCCTCGAACGACCCGCGCAGCTATCGCGTCAACTCCGATCGCCTGCTCGCGACCGGCTTCCGGCCGAAGAAGACGGTGGAGGACGCGATCAAGGAAATCATCGGCATGTACTCGCAAGGCCAGCTCAAGAACGACGACCGCTGGTACAATCTGAAATGGATGGAGAAGGAGGTCGTGAAATGAACGTCCTGGCCTTCAAGACCCCCGGCAGCCTGTTCGCCGACTACACCAGCCGCTTCAGCACCGTGCTGAAGGATTTCGACTGGAGCCCCGTCGAGAAGCTCGCCTATGATCTGCGCGACTGCTGGCAGACCGGCCGGCAGGTGTTCTTCTGCGGCAATGGCGGCAGCGGCGGCAACGCCAACCACCTCGCCAACGACTTCCTCTACGCGCTGTCGAAGACGCCCGGCTCCGGCCTGCGCGTGCATTCGCTGTCGTCGAACCCGTCCGTGATCACCTGCCTCGCCAATGACGAAGGCTATGACCAGGTGTTCTCGCTGCAGCTCGCGGTGCTCGCGCGCAAGGGCGACGTGCTGATCACCTTCTCCGGCTCCGGCAACTCGCCGAACATCCTGAAGGCGCTGGAAGAAGGCAAGAAGATCGGCATGACCAGCTATGCCGTGCTGGGCTTCTCCGGCGGCAAGGCCAAGGCGCTCGCCGACGTTCCGATCCACTTCGCGGTCGACGACATGCAGATCGCCGAGGACGCGCAGATGGTGATCGGCCACATGATCATGCAGTGGCTGTACGCCCAGCGCGGCGACATCATCACGACGCGCGAGGTCTGACGGGCAAGGACGATGGCTGCGAACGAAAAGTACCTGATCCTCGGCTCGAACTCGTTTTCGGGCGCAACCTTCGTCGACTTCCTGGCTGCGGCCGGTCACGACGTGATCGCGACCAGCCGCTCGGACGAGCCGCATGACGCGTTCCTGCCGTACAAATGGCAGAAGCGGGCCGGCAAGGTCCGCTTCCAGCGCGTCGACCTCAACCACGATCTCGATGCGCTGAAGGCGCTGCTGGCAGCCGAGCGGCCGACCCACGTCGTGAACTTCGCTGCGCAGAGCATGGTCGGCGAGAGCTGGCTGCATCCGGACCACTGGATGATGACCAACGTCGTCTCCGCGGTCCGGCTGCACGACATCCTGCGCAACTATGACGGCCTCGACCGCTACGTCCACGTCACGACGCCCGAGGTCTACGGCTCGACCGAGGGCTGGGTCCGTGAGGACGCGCCGTTCAATCCGTCGACGCCCTACGCGGTGTCGCGCGCGGCTGGCGACATGAGCCTGCGGACCTATTTCGCCAACTACCAGTTCCCGGTGGTCTTCACGCGCGCCGCCAACGTGTACGGTCCGGGTCAGCAGCTCTACCGCATCGTGCCGCGCACCATCGTGGCCGCGATGACCGGGCAGAAGCTCCGGCTCGACGGCGGCGGCAAGTCGATCCGCGTCTTCATCCACATGACCGACGTCTCGGACGCGACGGTGAAGATCGGGCGCAGCGGCAAGCTCGGCGAGACCTATCACATCTCGGGCTATGAGCTGGTCTCGATCCGCACCCTGGTCGAGATGATCCTGGCCAGGCTCGGCAAGTCGTTCGAGGATTGCGTCGAGATCGGACCCGAGCGTCCCGGCAAGGATACCGCCTATACGCTCGACAGCTTCAAGCTGCGCACCGAGCTTGGCTGGCGCGACACCTTCTCGCTGGAACAGGGCATCGACGACGTCATCGCCTGGGCGCGACGTTTCGAGGATGTCATGGCCAAGCTGCCGACCAAGTACGAACATAAACCCTGATCGAGACCCCTGCGCTTCCCCGAGGAAGCGCGACTGGAGAGCACGATGAACGTTGCAGTCCGGAGCACCGCGGCCAAGCCTGACGCCGCCGCCCTGAAGGCGCAGGCCGCAAGGCTGCGCGGCAAGATCATCGAGATGTCGCACAAGGCTCAGGCCGCGCATCTGGCCTCGTCGCTGTCCTGCGCCGATGCGATGACAGCGGCCTATTGGCATGTGCTCAACATCGACCCGAAGAACCCGAGCGATCCGCTGCGCGACCGCTTCATCCTCTCCAAGGGCCACGCCGCCGCAGCGCTGTTCGCGACCTTGGCGATGAAGGGCTACTTCCCGATCGAGGAGCTCGACACCTACTGCCAGGACGGCGGCCGTCTCGCTGAGCATCCGCCGGCCAACCTGCTGCCCGGCGTCGAGGCCGCGACCGGCTCGCTCGGCCACGGCCTGCCGCTCGGCTGCGGCATGGCGCTCGCCGGTCGAATCAAGGGCGAGAGTTTTCGCGTGTTCGCCCTTCTCTCGGACGGCGAGAACAATGAGGGCTCGGTTTGGGAGGCCGCGATGTTCGCCGCCGCCCAGAAGCTGGAGAACGTCTGCGTCGTCGTCGACTACAACAAGTGGCAGGCGACCGCGCGCTCCAACGAAACCCTGATGCTGGCACCGCTGCGCGACAAATGGGCCGCCTTCGGCTGGGACGCGCACGAGATCGACGGCCATGACGTCGGCGCGCTGGCGGAAGCCATGCAGAACATCCCGAACGGCTCGGGCAAGCCGGTGGCGCTGATCGCCCACACCGTAAAGGGCAAGGGCGTGTCGTTCATGGAAGACGACAACAACTGGCATTATCGCGCCCCCACCGCAGACGAAGTGACGAAGGCGTTCAAGGAGCTCGGCCTGTCATGAGAAACGCTTTCGCTGACGAACTGACCAAGCTCGGTAACGAGGACAGCCGCGTCGTCATGCTCTCGGGCGACATCGGCAACCGCCTGTTCGACAAGTTCAAGGACAAGCACCCCAGCCGCTTCTTCAACTGCGGCGTCGCCGAGGCCAACATGATGGGCGTCGCCGCCGGCATGGCCATGAACGGCCTTCGCCCGGTCGCCTACACGATCACGCCGTTCGTGACGACACGCTGCCTGGAGCAGATCCGCACCGACGTCTGCTATCACGAAGTCCCCGTGACCATCGTCGCGGTCGGCGCCGGCCTCGCCTATTCCGGCCTCGGCCCGACCCACCACGCCTGCGAGGACATCTCGTTCCTGCGCTCGATCCCGAACATGGTCGTGATCTGCCCGGGCGATGCCTTCGAGGTGCGCGGCGCGCTGCGCGCTGCGATGCAGCAGGACCGTCCGGTCTACATCCGCATGGGCAAGAAGGGTGAGCCTGTCGTTCACAAAGGCCCCCTCGCGGATTTCAAGATCGGCAAGGCGATCACGATCGAGGAAGGCTCCGACGTCTGCCTGCTCTCGACCGGCAACATGCTGCCGGAAGTCATTGAAGCCGCACACAGATTGAAGGAGAAGGGCATCTCCGCCGAGGTCGTCAGCTTCCACACCGTGAAGCCGCTGGACGAGGATAAGCTCAAGCAGGCCTTCAGCCGCTTCAAGCTGGTCGCGACCATCGAAGAGCATTCGCTGATCGGCGGCTTCGGCTCCGCCGTGTCCGAATGGCTCGCCGATACCGAGACGAAGCACCAGAAGTTCCTGCGCTTCGGCACGCCGGATGCGTTCTTCAAGAAATCAGGCGAACAGGAATATGCCCGCGAGGTGCTGGGACTGACCGGCCACCAGATCGCGGACAAGATCATCCACGCGTTGAGCTGAGACATCACATGAAGACCCAAGCTGCCCTCCTGGTCCAGACCGGCCAGCCGCTCGTGCTGGCCGAGATCGAGACCCCCGCCCTCAAGCCGGGCCAGGTGCTGGTCGAGATCGCCTATTCCGGCGCCTGCGGCACCCAGGTGATGGAGTGGCGCGGCGACAAGGGCGAGGACAAATGGGTGCCGCATTGCCTCGGCCACGAGGGCACCGGCACGGTGATCGAGGCCGGCAGCGCCGTCACCAAGGTCAAGGTCGGCGACAAGGTCGTGCTGTCCTGGATCAAGGGCACGGGCATCGAGGCTGGCGGCGCCGTCTATGACTGGGATGGCAAGAAGGTCAACGCCGGCGGCGTCACCACCTTCCAGCGCCACGCTGTCGTCAGCGAGAACCGCCTGACCCTGCTGCCGCCGGACCTGCCGATGGATGTCGCGGTGCTGCTCGGCTGCGCTGCGCCGACCGGCATGGGCGCGGTCTACAACGTGCTCAAGGTGCAGCCCGGCGACGCAGTCGCCGTGTTCGGCACCGGTGGCATCGGCCTGAACGCGCTGATGGCCGCCGCGCTGGCCGGCGCGATGCCGGTGATCGGCATCGACCCGAACCCGACCCGCCGTGCGCTTGCCCAGATCTACGGCGCAACTCATGTCATCGATGCATCCGGCGACGTGCTGGCCGAGATCAAGAAGATCGTGCCGCAGGGCGTTGATCTCGCGGTCGAATCCTCCGGCATTCCGGCCGTGATGGAGCAGGCGATCAATTCCACCCGTCAGCAGGGCGGCCGCGCGGTCGTGATCGGCAACGCCAAGCATGGCGCGGCGCTCACGCTGAATCCCGGCGTCTTCAACCAGGGCAAGAGCCTGCTCGGCACCTGGGGCGGCGACAGCGTTCCGGATCGCGACTACGGCCGCTACGGCCGGCTGCTGAGCTCCGGCCGCTTCCCGGTGCGGGATCTCTTGTCGAAGCCCTACAGCCTCGCCCAGGCCGACCAGGCGCTGCAGGATCTGGCCGCCGGCAAGGTCGGCCGTCCGCTGATCGACATGTCGCTGCGTTAAGTCCAGGCCATGCGGATCGGGATCGACTTCGACAACACGATCGCCTGCTATGACGGCGTGTTTCATGCGGCCGCGCTCGAGCGCGGCCTGATCCCGGCCGATCTCGGCCGCGACAAGAACAGCGTTCGCGACCATCTCAACGGCTCCGGGCGCAAGGACGACTTCACCGAGCTCCAGGGCTACGTCTACGGTGCCCGGATGGACCTGGTGTCGCCCTACCCTGGCTTCGCGGAGTTCGTGACCGCGGCCCGCGGCGCCGGGCATGACCTGTTCATCGTCAGTCATAAGACCAGACACCCCATTCTCGGTCCGAAGCACGACATGCATGCCGCCGCGCGCGGCTTCCTGACCGACCGCGGGCTGATGGGATCGGCCGCCAGCCAGATCGCGCCGGACCGGGTGTTCTTCGAGCTGACCAAGGACGAGAAGGTCGCCCGTGCGCATGCGCTGGCCTGCGAGGTCTTTGTCGACGACCTGCCGGAGATCCTGGGCATGACCGGATTCCCGCAAGGGATGCGCAAGGTGCTGTTCGACCCGGAGAACCAGTTCGCGACCACGGCCGTCCCTTACGAGCGCCGCGCCTCGTGGGCCGAGATCGCGGCGGATGTCGTCCGTGACCGCGGCTGAGGCCAACGCCGACGCCGCCCTGCTGGCGCTCGCCCAGCGCCTCGCCGCGCAGGCCGGCAAGGCCAGCCCTACGGGACTGACGCGGCTGGCCGGCGGTCGCAACAACCAGGTCTTCCGTCTCGACACGGCCGACGGCCCGCTGGTCCTCAAGCGCTACTTCACCGACGCTCGCGACACCCGCGACCGGCTCGGCGCCGAATGGAGTTTTGTCAGCCATGCCTGGTCGCACGGGGTCCGTGTCGTGCCGGAGCCCCTGGCCTGCGACCGCGCCGAACAGGCTGGCCTGTACAGCTTCGTCGAGGGACGCAAGCTGACGGTCGCGGAGCTGGCGCCCGTTCATGTCGATGCCGCGATCGACTTCGTGCTCGCCGTGAATGCTCCGCCCCGCCCGGCGCTGGCGGCCGGATCCGAGGCCTGCTTCTCCCTCGCCGAGCACCTCGCCACCGTCGAGCGCCGGGTGGCGCGGCTGGCGACGCTCGATGGCGACGTGCCCCATGTGGCCGACGCCCGACAGTTCGTGACCGCACGGCTGCAGCCGGCCTGGGCAGAGGTGAAGGCGACCATTCTGCGCGGCGCCGCGGCCGAAGGGCTCGCCTTCGAGACCGCCATCCCCGCCGATCAGGTCTGCCTGTCGCCGTCCGATTTCGGCTTCCACAACGCACTGATCGACGACCAGGGCAAGCTCACCTTCCTCGACTTCGAATATGCCGGCCGCGACGATCCGGCCAAGCTCGTCTCCGACTTCTTCTGCCAGCCGGAGGTGCCGGTGCCGCTGGCGGTGCACGAGCATTTCATCGACCGGCTCACGGACGGCCTCGGACTGGACGCGGCCAGCGTCGCGCGCTGCCGGCTCCTGCTCGACGCCTACCAGGTCAAGTGGACCTGCATCATCCTGAACGACTTCCTGCCGCTCGGCGCCACCAGGCGCGCCTTCGCCGACACAGGCGCCTGGGCGCAGCGTTGCGCCGCGCAGCTCGCCAAGGCCGACGCCAAGCTCGACCTCATCGGCGCCACATCCGACTAACCGACATCGTAACGCCCGGAGATCTTCATGGCCTATCGCGAGTTCGTCAGTCTCGTCCACAAATCGACCAAGCGCGACTATCTCGCGCGCGTTACCCAGCGCGACAAGGCCGATGTCGCGGAGATGGCGATCAAGTACGACTACGACTACTGGGACGGCAGCCGCGAGACCGGCTATGGCGGCTACAAATATGACGGCCGCTGGCGCAAGGTCGCCGATGCGATGATCGCGACCTACGGCATCAAGCCCGGCATGCGCGTGCTCGACGTCGGTTCCGGCAAGGGCTTCATCCTGCACGATTTCCGCGAAGCCATCCCGGATCTCGAGGTCGCCGGCATCGACGTCTCCTCCTACGGCATCGAGCACACGATGGAGAGCGTGAAGCCGTTCTGCCAGGTCGGCACCGCGGCCAAGCTGCCCTACCCCGACAAGCACTTCGATCTGGTCATCTCGATCAACACGCTGCACAACCTCTACAACTACGATCTCGATGCCGCCCTGCGCGAGATGGAGCGCGTCAGCCGCGGCGCCAAGTATCTCTGCGTCGAGGGCTACCGCAACGAGCGCGAGAAGGTGAACCTGATGTACTGGCAGCTCACCTGCCGCATCTTCCACACCCCCGAGGAATGGGCCTTCGAATTCAAGCGCTCCGGCTACACCGGCGACCACGAATTCATCTTCTTCGAATGAGTGTGAGCTGAGAGCGTCGACAGGCGCTCTCGCGACGCATTGGCATCCGAGCTATCAGTCGACGATCGCTCTCTCGAACGAGAGGGCGCGGGGAAGGCCGGGAGCCTGCCGCCCCCATGGCCCGCCTGCAGAAAGAAGTGCAGGCGGCAGGTACCACAGGTTCGGCTGGGACATCCCGGCCTTCCCCGCGCGACTGGTTTTAACGGTGTCCTCCGTGCTCTCCCTGGGGATCGGCGTTCTTGCCCCCATTTTGCGACAACGCGCCTTTGGCGCGTTGCGCAGACCTCAGCGTCGAGAGGCCAGGACCACACGACTTCGCCGTCCGCGCCGATTGCGCTCGTCTGGCGCAGCCGTCACGTCCATCGCAGCCCACCTCCACGTATCGTGACGACGCGTACGTCCCTCTGCATGAGGCGGGATGACGCGAGAGAACCATATTTTCCGATAAAACGAAAGAAGAATATCTTTCCCGGCAGGACTGGACAGGGGTGATGCACCTGAAGATGCGGACCAATTCGTCTTTGACGCGCACGCCGGACCGGTTCGACCATCAGCGGCGCCTCGCCGGCCGACACCCACGCAAAACGAGTGCAGAGCCCGCATGCCGCTTTTGCGATCTTTGCAAAATGTATCTACAAATTGGCGGCGGACATCGCGAACGGCGGGGAACGGGGCTGTCATGACCAAGTCATTGAAGGTGGCGATTGCCGAAGGCCTCCCCCCCAGACGCTGTTCAAGCTGCGCTCGATCAAGCGCGCGCTGATGGGGCAGCCGCCCCCGGAACGGCCGCAGGCTGCTCCGGAGCCAGAGCCCCAGCCCGAGCCTCAACCGGCCCCCGCGCCGGTCGTCGAAGCGGTGTCGGAGCCGCGGACGCGGCAGACCGAAGCCCTGGAACGGCTCGACGCCCACAAAATCAGCGCACCGTACCTGTTCTTCGACATCGACGACGTCCTTATCCTCCCCGCCAAGGAGATCGCGCGCACGCTGACCTTGAGCGTGATGTACATCAACAGCGCCGACGTCAAAGGCGATATCGCCGAATTCGGCACCATGGGCGGTTTCACCGCACGCACCCTGGCGAACGCGATGGTGTTCGACCCGCGCTATCAGCCGAACCAGCCGCTGCGCAAACTGCGCCTGTTCGACAGCTTCGAGGGCCTGCCGGAAATCACGGCGCAGGTCGACCTCGAGTCGCAGCACGTGAAATCGGGCACCTGGTCGAAGGGCGGCTGCCGGATTCTCAGCGCCGCGGATCTGCGGACCATGGTCGAGGCCATCATCCCGCCCAGCCGGGTCGAGATCTATGAGGGCTGGTTCGCCGACACGGTGAAGCTGCTCCCGGACGACACGCGCTTTGCGCTGATCCATTTCGACGGCGACCTGTATTCGTCAACCATGGACGCGCTGGTGCCGTGCTTCGAACGCGGCTTCATCTCGAAGGGCGCCGTGCTCTGCTTCGACGACTGGAACTGCAACGAGGCCGACCCCGAGGCCGGCGAGCGCAAGGCCTGGGCCGACCTCGTCAGCCGCTTCAATATCGTCGCCAGCCATTCCGGCGACTACTCGATCCAGGGTACCAAGTTCATCATTCATTCCTATCTCGGAATGAAGCCGAGGGCTTGAGCAGCATGCGCTTCGCTTTCATTGCGTCGCGGCCCCGTGCGGTCAGAGGGTGAATGCATGAGTTGTCCCTACACCACGCTGCCCGCGAGCAGCTTCTGGCGTCAGGCCGTTGCCGAGCGCAGCCCATCCGATCTCGATCCTCATCTGACCGCGCGGCTCCGCTTCGGTCCAGATCAGCGCGTCGCCTCGGCCGGCAGTTGCTTCGCGCAGCACATCTCGCGCGCCCTGAAGGAGCGGGGCTACAATTACCATGTCACCGAGCCCGCACCGCCGCATCTCACGCCCGAGCAGGAGGAGCGCTTCGGCTATGGCGTGTTCTCCGCGCGCTACGGCAACGTCTACAGCACCTTGCAACTGCTGCAACTGCTGCAGCGGGCGTTCGGAGCTTTCCAACCGGCCGATCAGTTCTGGACCGACAGCGACGGCTGGGTGTTCGATCTGCTGCGCCCCCGCATCACGCCGCGCGGCTACGTCTCGATGGTCGAGGCCGAAGTCGATCTGAAGCAGCATTTGCAGGCGGTGCGGCGGCTCTTCGAAACCACCGACATCTTCATCTTCACGCTCGGTCTGACCGAGAGCTGGGTGTCCAAGCTCGACGGCACGGTGTATCCGACCTGTCCGGGGTGCGGCAGCGCCGGCGACTTCGACGATGCCAAATACGCGTTCCACAATCTCTCGGTCATGGAGACCACCGGCTATCTTGCCGAGGCGATCAACCTGATGTCGGCAGCCAATCCGCGCCTGCAGATCATCCTGACGGTCTCGCCGGTCCCGCTTGCGGCCACCATGGAGCCGCGCCACGTGCTGCAGGCCACGGCCTATTCCAAGAGCGTGCTGCGCGTCGCCGCGGAGGAGATGGTCCGGCGCTACGACAACGTGCATTACTTCGCATCCTACGAGATCATCACCAATGCGAAGAACGCGGGAGCGTATTTCGCCGACGATGCGCGCTCGGTCACGTCCGAGGGCGTCGCGCGCGCGATGAAGCTGTTCTTCGCGCAGTTCACCGGCGAGGACGCTGGCGCAGAGGTGCGATCCGCACGTGATGACGAACGAATGCAACCGGCGGCTCCTCCGACCGCGCCGCAGATCATCTGCGACGAGGACGAGTTCTACCGCGCACTGGCCGCGAGCCGTAACAACTGAGGACGAGCGGCGGCTGCGGCCGAGCCTGTGATGTGAGGGGAAGTATCAGCGTGGACACCGAGCTCGAAGCGGTTCTGCCGGTCTATATCGTCGGCGACAGCCATTCCCTGCCGTATCGGAACATGGTGTTCCGCGAGCGTTGGACCGGCGCCTGGGTGATGGCCCGCACCAAGTACATCCCCGGCGCCACGGCGCGGGAGTTCTACGATCCCGCCACCGGCGAGTTTCATCCCGACTTCATCGCCTTCCTCGAATATGAAGGCCTGGTGCGCAACGGACGCGCGACGCATCTGTCGATGGACGAGGTCGATTTCGCCATTGCCAAAGCGGTCGGCCAGGCCGTGCGGCCGCCGCTGATCATGATCACCGTCGGCGAGATCGACGTTCGCGGTCCGCTCCTGCAACTCCTCAAGGACACCCACGACTTCGTTCCGCCGTTCGCCACGACGCTGCCTCTGCTCGACAAGCCGCTGGTGCCGTGGGATCTCATCGACGAGGCGATCGAAGCCCGGCTCGGGCCGCTCGTCGCCGGGCTCGATCAGCTGGTCAAAGCCGGCTTCAAGCGCGTCTACGTGCAGAGCGTGGTTCCTCCGACCCGGCAGGAAGCGCGCATCCGCGAACTGCAGAACTACGACTGCCCGGTGTCGGTGCGCACCAAGCTGGTCCAGGCGTTCAACTGGAAGCTGGCGCAGAAGGTGCGTTCGGTGAACCTGTTCATGATCGACCGCTGGTCAGACCTGACGGACGGCGATCTGTTGCGTCCGGAGTTCGATTTCGACGGGGTGCATCTGCCGCCGAAGGGCGCCCGTCTCCTGCTCGAGGCGCTCATCGATCACGCGATCGACAGCCGCGGCCTCGTCGCCAATCATCCGCGATACGAACTGTATTATCGAATGGCGTGCGGCCTGGACCCGTTCCAGCCGACCAAGCCGAACGCAGCATGAGGACAGCATGGCCTTGGGATCGATGATCAGCACCGCCAAGCAGCGGCTCAAGGGCGGCGTCAACCAGGCGCTCGGCGCTCTCGGCTACCGCCTGGTGCGGGCCGACACGCTCGACCGCCTGAATGGACATCTCAGTCCTGACGCAGCCCCCGCAGACAAGAACGGCACGGCGCAGCCGCGCCGGCTGACGCTGCTCCCGGCCGCGAACAGCGCCCCGCCGCTGTGCACGGCCCATGCGCCGAAGTTCGATCCGCACAAGACGCCGAGCCAGCTCGCCGACAAGATCGTCGCGTTCCAGCAGAACGGCGTCACGGTGATCAGCACGAATCCGGAAAAGGCGACCATGTTCCGGGAAACGGAGAGCTTCGATCGCGACGTCAGCAATCGCCACTCGGCGTGGGACTGGGCCGGCAACAGCGTCGCCTCCTACACGCAGGATCTGCAGACCGGGATGCCGTCGGCCGCCCTCGTCGACTATCTGCACGCGCTGTTCAGCGGCGGCGATTTCGATTCCTTCTTCCGCGGTGTGCTCGGCTGCCCGGCCAAGGTCGCCAATGTCCGGCTGGTGCGCTCGAAGCCGCATGTGACCGAGGGCGTCGGCCCCCAGGAATGGCATAGCGACCACTGTCCCGCCGGCGTCATTCGCGGCGTGCTCTATCTCTGCGATGTCGACGAGCAGACCGGTCCCTTCCAGTATCGCGACGCCAATTACCGGGAGCACACGGTTCTGGGCAAGACCGGTGATCTGCTGGTGTTCGACGCAACCCGCCTCATGCATCGCGGCAGCCCGCCGTCGCACAAGACACGCTCCGCGATTGATCTGGTATTCATGCCCCGCATGCCCGACGAGGAGATGACGATCATGGTCGCCGGCATGAACCACTGGCCGGCGGACCCGTTCTTCGTCAAGCTGCCGAAGGAGCGGACCGCAGACGTCCACGACGCGCTGGCCGACGGACGCCGGGCTGCCAGCCTCTATTGACGCATGGCCGCCCGCTTGCACCAGGAATGGAGGCAGGGGCTGGGATGCGCTCGCGCCTCTCATAAGGCGTCAGGCTTGATCATCAGGCCCTGTCCGGTGGGCAGTGCCAGGATCGCAACGCCGCGCTCGGCCGCGAAGGCGTCGAACGCTGCCTTCTGGGCCTCGTAGCGGACAAAGCCGTAATCATCGAGCAGGATCGGAGCGCCAGGCGACAGCTTGTCCCAGAAGTAGTTCGCGGCGGCGATCTCGGGGGCCGCATTGTTCATGTCGATCGAGAGGTAGGCAACCTTGCCGATGTCGACGCTGGTCAGCGTCTCCGGAACGCTGCCGCGGGTGATCACGACATCCTTGAACTCCGCGAAGTTCCTGACGACGTGGTCGTAGATATCCTCCCCGTAGCCGATCCGGAAATGCGGAATGTTGATCAGCTCCTCGTCCGCCAACTGCGTTTCGTCGACCCCTCGGAACGTATCGAACAGGAAGAATTTCCTGCCGACGCTGTTCCAATCGAAATAGGAGGCGATGGCCGTGCTCAACAGACCCTTCCAGACACCGCATTCGACGAAGTCCCCCTCGAGCCGCAGGGCGAGGCTGGCACACCACAGCGCGACGTGAACACGCCAGTAATAGCGATGGTCGATGACCGTCGATTGCACCGCGCGCTTGTAGGCGGCAACGAAGCGCGGCTCGCGCATGAAGTCGTGATTGTGGATCACGTGGGGATCATTGCGCAGTCCATCGAAATCGTAGATCGGAACATAGATGCCGTCGCCCGCCGGCGCCTCCTGTCCGGACTGCGGCGGTGACTGCTGCACGGCCGCTCCCCCGGCCGACAGCAATTCGACGGTGCGGCGTAGCTGCACCAGCTCGTCTCCCTGGACCCGGAGCGCAGCCGATTCACGCTGCAGCGTCGTGAGATAGGCCCGGCTGACCGTCTCTACCGGCTCACCATCGCGTGGCACCATGCGAAACTTGTTGGCTTCAACGCTGCTCCGAAAAGCGGCCTCCACCTGCTTGGCAACAGGGTCCGCAACGGCCGGCACCTCAGCGGGGACCGGGTCCGGTCCCCGGGCAGGAGGCGCTGCGGACGCTGCCGCGCGCTGAGCCGCCACCAACCGATCGATCGTCTCAGTTCGCACCAACTGCAAACCAACCGAGCGTAACATCTGGTTGGTGATACCTTTCCCAGCCGTGACCAGTCCCATCTGCCATCCCCAGCATCTACGCACAGAACCTGTAAGTTGTGGCAGGTCTCCGACACGTTGTCCAACGCTCGGACCGTGTAGCAGCCGATCGTGACCGCTGATAGATCGACGTCCAACGCTGTTCCCCGTGGAGATGATGCGCTCGCCTTCACGGAACTGCTCGGCGTCGCCGACCGACCTTTTCCTTGCACAGCCATCGCGGGAACGTTAAGCGGGATAGCCGGGCCGAAACGGTCTTGATGACCGCTTCTTTCGAGGTCGCATGGCGCCTGGGCTGCACCGCGTCGGAGATATTCGAATGCTTACCCCGTTGAAGAATGGGCTTGCAAATGCACTCTCGCCGGCGGCGCTCTACTGGCTGCGCTCGGTCAAGCGCGCAATCATGTCCGAGCCCCCATTGCCCTGGCCGGGTGGCCCCCATCAGGAGCCTGGAACGAACACGTCGTCCCCGCCTGTGATCGCTGCCCCCGCTCCGAGCGAGGATGGTCGGCCGATACAGGACATCGCACTCGAGAGATACAAGCTTCACCAGCTTCCTTCGCCAGACTCCTACTATACCTACGAAGACGTTCTCATCGTTGCGGCACAGGAAATAGCAAAGATGCTGACGCTTTCCGTGCAGTACATCAATGGGTCACACGTCTATGGCGACGTCGCCGAGTTCGGCACCATGGGAGGCTTCACCGCGAAGGCTCTTGCCACATCGATGGTCTTCGACCTGCAACGTCAGCCGCTGAGCAAGAGCGCATCCGGCGAGAATCCCTTTCGCGTTCTGAGATTGTTCGACAGTTTCGAGGGACTGCCGGAAATCACGTCTCCTGTGGACCTGTCATCTCCCCATGTGGTCTCCGGGGCGTGGGCGAAGGGCGGATGCAAAGTGCTGGCCGCACCGGAGCTGCGCGAGCGGATCGGCAGGATCATCCCGCCCCATCGTTTCGAGATCTATGACGGCTGGTTTGCAGACACGGTCAAGACACTGCCGCCGGAGACGCGTTTTGCGCTGATCCATTTCGACGGCGATCTCTATCAGTCGACGATGGACGCCCTGGTGCCGCTGTTCCAGCGCGGGATGGTCTCGACGGGGGCGGCGCTTCTGTTCGACGATTGGAATGCCAATCGCGCGCTTCCAAGCACCGGCGAACGCCGAGCCTGGCGCGAATTGGTCGCAGAGTTCGACATTGAAGCCAGTGACTGCGGCGACTACTCCATCGCCGGAAAGCGCTTCATCATCCACTCCTATCGCGGCATCCCGGCGGACCCGGAATAGCCGGCTCAACGAGACCGCTGCCGGGACGGACCGAGCAGGCGGTCGAGGGTGTCGCTCGCCAGGAAGATGGAACCGGGCACCGTAAGATGCCCGGCATCAAATGCCGTCAGTTGAGAGCCGCCGGGGCCGATGCGGCTGAGACATCCCTCGTCGTTGCAGAAGACATCACGCACCGAGATGTAATCGATCCCGAGCTCGCGGGTGAGCGCGCGAAGCAGCGCGTCGCGCCCGCGCGTCCATTCATCGTTGGAACGAAACCATGTTCGTTCCGGCAATATCTTCCCGGTCTGCCGATAGTACTCCAGCACGTTGTGCGACAGACCAACGCCTTGCCAGCCGGGCGGCGGACCCATCACGACGATACGACCGACCCCTTGCGCCCGGAGCTGCTCGACCGTGCGCGGTAGATCCTCGCGCAGCTCGGCTTCACCGTGGCCCCACGTCGCATCGAGGATGACAACATCGGGACGCAAGCGACCAATCCGCTGCACGACGTCAACGTTGATGCTCTTGCAGAATGGGCGCGCTGCGAGCGTGTAGCCGATCAGCGGCGGGCAGGCGGAGGCCGTGTACTGGGCGACGTCGTAGCCGCGCTCCGGCGAGAAGTGCAGCAGCCCCGGATACAGCGCGGCCCCGTAGGAGTCGCCCCAGATCAGCAACAGCGGCCGGCCTCCCTGCCCCGCGCAGTCGGCGCCGAACTCGGATGCGGGTTGCAGGATCAGCAGACAGCGGCCACGGCGCCAGTGCGACGTC
This sequence comes from Bradyrhizobium sp. SZCCHNRI1029, assembly GCF_032487555.1. Lineage (NCBI taxonomy): Bacteria > Pseudomonadati > Pseudomonadota > Alphaproteobacteria > Hyphomicrobiales > Nitrobacteraceae > Bradyrhizobium > Bradyrhizobium sp. SZCCHNRI1029. Next base: position 624,112 of record NZ_JAUEUK010000002.1, on the reverse strand, counting down.
GTCTCGCTGCCCGAGAGCATGAATCCCCTGATCTCCGGGGCGAACCGAACCGGCAATCCGCGCGTGGTGGTCGCAGTGATGCCGACCGCCCCCACCATGGTCATGGCGGCCAGCAACGGCCCGACCCGCCATGCGACCGGGGCCGCTCCGAACCTGAGCGGCCGCTCGATGGAACGCCACGTGACCCAGGCCAGCACGGCGCTGAGCCCAAGCACAGCGAACAGCGCCCATTCCGGGGCCGCGCCGGCGAAATGCAGCCTGGTGAAGACGAGGAGTGGATAGTGCCAGAGATAGAGCGGGTAGCTGATGAGACCGACGAAGACCAGCGGAGGCCAGCGCAACATCCGGTGAACCAGCGTGTCGCCGGTTGCGATCAAGAGCATGGCGGAAATCACGACAATGATGGTCCGGACGCCCGGCCAGGGCGAGGCTGCGCTGAAGCTGAAGAATGCCGCGAAAAGACCTGCCGCCGCGATCGCGGCGAGCAGGCTTCCGCTCGCCGCCGTCGTTCGAAGGATGGGACGCTGCGGCAACCACACCGCCAGGAGCGATCCGGCCAACAGCTCCCAGCCTCGCGTGGTTGGCGCGTAGAAGGCCCAGGCCGCCTGCTCGGCGGGGGTCGCCAGGCAGACCGCAAGCGAGCCAAGGCCCAGCGCTGCAACGATGGCCACCTTGTGCGACGGCCTGCGGGCGATCAGCACGAAGGCAGCCGGCCACAGGATGTAGTATTGCTCCTCGATGCCGAGCGACCAAAGATGCAGTAGCGGAAGACGCTCGGCGCCCGGATCGAAATATCCGACGATCTGCTCGTGCAGCATGAAATTCTCAATGAACGCTGCAGCACCCGTGATGTTGGACCCGAGTGCTTCCATCTGGGCCACCGGGAACACAAACCACGCGATCAGGAAGGTCGCCAGTACCACCGTGATCAGGGCCGGGAAGATCCGCAGGATGCGGCGGGCGTAGAACGTCGCGAAGCTGAAGCTCTTGTCCGCGCGCTGTTGGTCGATCATGCCCGTGATCAGATAGCCCGAGATCACGAAGAAGACGTCGACGCCGGCAAAGCCGCCGGGCAGCAGCTGCGGGAAGGCGTGATAGATGAGCACGACGATCACCGCGATCGCACGCAGCCCGTCGATGTCTGGCCAGTACTTCAACGCATGCGCCGTGGTCGCCTGCGGCGACGAGACGCTGCCGTCGGTTCGGTGGTCAACGCTGCCGACGATCGTCATTCTCGCGCATCCGTTGAAACGCACTGGTCGTCTCCAGAGCGCTGATAAGATCGCGGGTGAAGTCGCCGGCGCCCCTGCGATCGAGATGGCCACCGCCGTCCCAGCTCGAATAGTCGGTGCGCGCCGGCATCGCCGTTTCGATGCCGACGGCGTCAGCGATTTCGCGCACCTGAGTCCGACAGCCGTGGAAATTCGGCACCAGGGTGAGCACGACGGGCGCTCCGAGCGACTGCACCAGATCGCGCGCATTGGCAACGAGATCCGGCGTGGCGTGGCAGTCCGGATCGCGCGTCATCTTCACGCCGGGATTTCCATCGGCGAGAAAACGCGGAAACCCGCGCATGTCGGCCGCACCGGTCCGGTCGTCGCGCTCGAACGCCGGAATCGCGTTTGCCCTTGGCGCCGCAAAGGCGCGGCGGACATCGCGCGTCGCGTCTTCGAACCGCCAGCGCAGATTGCGCCGGACCACCTCGTAACGTGCGCCGAAGCGGCTGAGCGTCGTACTCGGGATCGGACGGACGTCGGCACCGAAGGAGCGGGTCAGGTTGCGGTGGAAGAAGCTGCCGCCGCCGCCACCGTCATCGGCATTCACGATCCAGAGGCGCGGATGAAGATGATGCTTGAGGGCGACCTGCCGCGCGAACTCGCCGCTGGCGACACCGACGAAGGCCATGTTGTAGAATTTCAGGCCATAGGTCCATTCGAGGCGGTCGCGAATGACGTTGCCATCGATCGCGAACGACACCAGCGAGGAGCCGAGGATGATGATGTCCGCCTGCCGCGCATGCTCGATCGAGCGGCCGATATTGTGGAAGAACAGATCCTGGTCCTGGATCTCGGTGACGCCGTCGCCACCGAAGTCGCGATACCACGCGGCGTCGCCCGGCCTGCTGATCGCGCTGAAATGGTCGCCGCCCTTGACGGCGAACCAAAGCGACAGGCCGCCCAGCATCGCGACGGTCAGTCCGAGCAGGCAACCCAGATAGCGCCGGCCGGCGCGGCCCGGTTCGCCTTGGCCCACATCCCCGCTTGGAAGACCCGCTTCCTCTGTCCGACGATTCATCGAGTGACCCGGGCGATCGGCCAACATGCCTATTTTTCAAAACCGGGCACAGCGTCCAGCGCCCGTCCGGCCACGAAGATCGCGCCGGGATAAGTCAGATGGCCGATGTCATAGCTCGTGAGTTCTGATCCATCCTTCCCGATGCGGGCGAGACACCCGTCATTGTTGCACATGATCTGGCGGGTCGAGACGTACTGGATCTCCAGTGTCTTTGCTTCGCTCTCGAGAAACGCCTCCTGAGCGCGTGTCCAGTTATCGTTGGAGCGATACCACGTCCGCGCCGGCAGCAGGTCATGAGTTCGGAAGTAATACTCAAGAAGATTGGTCGGCAAGCCGTCGCCTAACCAAGAGGCCGGAGGCCCCAGCAGAACGATCTTGGGAACGCCGACGGCTTTCAATCGCAACACCGTTCGTTGGAGCCCGTCACGAACCGATTCAGTTGGCCCATAACTCCAGGTGGAATACAGAAGCACCAGCTCGGGCTTGAGCTCAGCGAGCCGGTCGGCGACGAAATCATTCGCTCCCTTGCAGCCCGGTCTGTCCGTCTGAACAAAGCCAATCAGCGGTGGACAGGAAGAAGCGGTGTATTCCGCCACGTCGAACCGTCGCTCGTCACCAAGATATCTGAGCCCAGGATAGAGAGACGCGCCGAACGAATCACCCCAAACAAGCACGAGCGGATGACGCCCCTCCCCCGCGCATTCGGCGGCGAAATCGGCCGCGCTCTGGTCTGGTAGCAGCAGGCACTTGCCCTGACGCCAGTGGATCGATGTCTCCCCACCGGTCAGCATGTAGCTGCGAATGCTCTCTGGGATCCGACCGGGGAAGCCATTGGTACGATCGACGGACAGTCCGACCAATCCGAGCGCAGCCATGCCGCCCACAAGAGCTCCAATCTTGAGCAGCACCAGCCGCCGCCCGAACCGGATCGGCCGCTCGATATAGCGATAGGTCAGCCAGGCCAGCACGACGCTGGCGATCATGATGGCCCACATCACCGAAGGTGCGACCCCATCGACGAAATGGGTCCGCGCATAGGCCATCAGCGGATAGTGCCAGAGATAGAGCGGATAGCTGATCAGGCCGACGAAGACGCTGGCGCCCGCGCCCAGCACAAGGCGATGGACGAGTGTGCCGCTGGTCCCGATCAGCACGGCGGCGGCCAGCACCGGAACCAGCGTGAGGAAGCCGGGGTGCGGCAGCTTGCGATCATAGAGCCAGAACGCCGCGCCGATCGCCAGCAACGCAGCCCAGGCGGCGATTTCGCGACCGATGAGCACCGCCGGTCCCGGCGCATTGGCCGCGCCCCTGCCGCCGACCCACAACGCGAGCGCCGAGCCGACCAGCAGCTCCCAGGCGCGGGTGACCGGAAGATAGAACGCGTAATCGGGCGCCCGCGGCTGCACGACAACGCAGGCGACGAACGAGGCCGCGGCGAGCGCCATTGTGATCGCAAAGCTCCTGCGCCGCCACGCGCCGATCAGCATCAGCAACAGCGGCCAGGCCACGTAGTACTGCTCCTCGATCGCCAGCGACCAGAGATGCAGCAGCGGCTTCTTGTCCGCGGCGAGGTCGAAATAGCCGACCTGGCCGAGCAGGATGAAGTTCTGGATGAAGATCGCGCCGCCCGCGATATTGGTGCCGAGCGACTTCATCTCACGTGGCGGCAGCACGAACCATGCGATCAGGAAGGTGACGAGCACGACGATGATCAGCGCGGGAAAGATGCGGCGGATGCGGCGTGCATAGAAGTCGGCGACGCTGAACCTGCCCGACAGCATCTGCTTGTGGATGATGCCGGTGATCAGGTAGCCGGAGATGACGAAGAAGATGTCGACGCCGTAGAAGCCGCCGGGAACGGTGGTCGGAAATGCGTGATAGAGCAGAACGGGCAGCACGGCGACCGCGCGCAGGCCGTCGATATCCTTGCGATAACCGAGGGGCGTCGCGCGGGCCTCGTCGCGGGCAAGGTTCGGCTGGACAAAGTTCATCGGCTCGGGGCGCTCCAGGACAGCTTCGGCAGAAAAGCTGAATCCGTCCAAAGGACGTAGCAGTAAGGCCGCCGGCTGCCGACAAATTCGGAGATATTCACAAGTTTTTCCCGGACCTCACCGGCCGTCCGATGGCACGCAACGCGCTGACAACGGGACCAGCCTCGCGTTGGTGGTCTACAGGACGTCGACGGTCTTCAAGGCGCCCTCGCCATCCCCTTCGCTTACGATCGGCTCGCATGGGTGGCGGCCTCGCCATTGCGAAGGTCCACGATCTGCGTCACACCTCCAGATCGACAATCACGCACGAAAATGCGGACAAAGGCTATCTGTCGTCCAGTTCGTTGACAAGAGCGACGACATCGAACGAACCGAGATCACAACCTCGGGTCAGTCGGCTGTTCTACATGCCGCCCGCCTCTCGCACCCCTCCGGAGCGCCGCTCGCTCAACGGCTTGCGGCCGGCTGAATAGAACTATATTCGAAGAGCAGTATAGTCATGAGCTGCGCAGCCGTCGCGGTCGGGCATGGGGCTCCAGAATGTCCTTCGAGTCCATCCATCCAGATCCGGCCGGCCAACCCGCGCCACGCCGGCAGGGCATGATCCGATCACTGAAATCGAGCCTGGCTGAGCGTGGCGTAAAGGCGATCAGCTGGTACCTGAACGTCGTCGGCGAGCGGGCCGAATCCCTCAAGGACCTGATCTTTGCGCTGTTGCCGTTCCGCCAGGCATTCATGGTCGCACTCGTTTTTCACCGCTATGCACATCGAAATGAGTTCGACCGGCAGTTTCGCTATTTCTGCGGACCCGATCTGGACAAGGAAATGGGATGGGTGCTCGCCAGTCCCCGTTCGGATCAATACTGCAATGAGCTGATCCTCTTCCTTCTGATGTGCGAAAAGGACAAGCATGCTCTCCAACTGTTTCCCAACATCGACTGGGGACGGGTTGACGATGAGTTCATGGAGGCGATTGGCAGGCTGACGAACAAGCTGACGTCCGGCTATTTCATGGAGTTGCTGGCGCAGGCCCACACGATCGATTGGATCGCCCTTCGCCCCCGGGACCTGCGTCGGTTTGCCGAACTGATCAACGTCATGCTGGAGCATCGGAACTTCCGTTATGAACAGAGGTCCTTCGAAGGACGACAATACGATGCTCGCAGAGACGGCGATCCCGTGCCGCTCGAGGCCCCTCTCGACCGTTACGTCCACGAATATTTCTGCGACAAGGAACTGATCGAGACCCTGGTCACTGAGCTGAACCTTGCCCGCTACGACGATATCCTCGCCGCACGCGAGGACCGCGGCCAATATTGGGAACGGTTTCCCGCCGACCATCCGCAGCGCAAGGTGCTGTCCGAGATCAACCTGTTCTACGCCTATCGCAACCTTCTGCTGACGACATACCACAGCGGCGAGGGGTTCCACGTCCCCCAGGTCTACACCAAGCTGACGGAGACACAGAAGCGCCTGCGCCGCCACCTTCCCGCTCCCAGCCCTCAGCTCAAGGCCCTTCTCAAGAAGCTCGACACCGATCTGTCGGACGTCAAGCTGCTCTCTCCGGACTGGAGCGCGTTGATCGGCCATAATGGCCACCTCAACGTTCATCTGATGATGCGCGAGATGGGGTGGTGGCAGGGCCAGCCGCTGCTGCTGGCCTACAAGGACCGGATAGCCAACAAGCCGTTCCTGTCGCTGTTCTCGGACATCTGTCCGACGCTCACGCTGGGCGAGAACGTCAGCACCGGCGTGTGGCACGAGCTCGCCAGCCTCACGCCCTTCATCGGCGATTCCCACCAGGCATTCCGCTTCGAGGACGGACGTGCGGTGTACTGGAACGATGCGGGGTCACTGGCGCTCAAGCAGTGGGAAAGCCGGCAGCGAACCTTTCCGCTGCGCGACATCTACGACCGCCGGCTGCTCGCCGACAACCGCATCGAGCTGACCTACCAGGACTACCGTCGCAGATGGGGCATGGCGGACGGCGACTGGTTCGTCTGCCTGCACGTGCGGGACGCCCAGACCCGGAATGATACCGACGGGGTCGGCGAATCCATCCGCAACGCATCGCTGGCGAGCTATCTCGATGCGGTCCGTCACATCACCGGATGCGGCGGCTGGGTTATCCGGATGGGCGGTGGCAAGGTGCCCCCGTTCCCGCAAATGGAACGTGTGGTGGACTATGCCCGCAGCGACGATGCATTTCCGGAGATGGACATTCATTTGATGCGCCGTGCGCGCATGTTCATCGGGACCACCTCCGGCTTTGCCTATGTGGCAAGCAGCTTCGGCATTCCGACCGCCATGGTGAATGCGTTGAGTTCGATCGGGCTGTTGTGGTCGAGGGACACCCGCTTTGCGCTGAAGCCCGTGCACAGGGCCGATGGCCGGATGCTGTCATTGAGCGAATGGACCTCGGAACGGTATCGTTGGGCCTATCCGACCCATGAATCCGTGGCGCGCGCCGAGCTCGTCGTGAGCGAGAGCAGTTCCGACGAAATTCTGGAAACCGTGCGCGAGGTGCTCGAAATCTCCGATCCCCTGCGGAAAGGACCCGCTCCTGGCGTGGACGGCAGCTGGGAACCTCACGTCCAGGTGCCGGGCTTCTTCGGCAGTTCGCGGCCAAGCCGGTATTTTCTGGAGAAGTACGCGAGCGACCTGCTGAGGGGCGAATGAGTTCGACGTGATCGACATCTCGCGACGGCCAGCACCTTGCTACGACCATGAGTGGGCCTGAGAGCTCGATATCGGCGTCTGTATGAGAGCGCGCGGCCTGATTCCGCAAGGGATCGAAGATATCGATGCGAGAGCGCTCGCGGAAATCCGTCAGTTCGAGACCTTGTCCGGCGCCAGAAATTCATTCTCGTACTTGGCAAGGTAGTAGGCGCTGATGCTGCCCGCGCCATAATAGTGTGATACTGAAAGCTGTCTCTTCCAGCGCGCCAGAAGTTGTGGCTCGGGACTCCTCGGGCATCGGGAGGCAAGATCGAGCACTTCTTCTGCGACGGCCTGGATCTCGTCCGACGTGTTGTTCTGCGGCTGAGCTCCGCTGCGGCTCAGAACACCGGCATCGAACAGGCGCCAGCGCCACGGACTGGAGGTGAGCTGCGCCTGGGTCAGGATGGTTCCGTTGGCAAGACGCACCGGCTTCAGTGCGAAGCGGACGTCACTGCTCCACAACTGCTGGTCCGTCGTGATGCAGTTCAGCAGCGCGGTTGGAATGCCCAGACTGATCGCGGCGTTCGTCAGCCCGGAGGTGGTGCCGATGAACATCCGGGCGTTCCGAATGAGACAAATGTCCATCAGTTCGGAGCGGAATGGGCTGAGCGGATAGTCGATCGCGCGCTCGAGGCATGGCAGCGCCGGCGAGTTCGGACCGCCGAGCCTGATGACCCAGCCGCCCCTGGACGTGATCGCGCGGATTGCGTCGAGATACGTTCCGATCGGCGAATTGCGATGGGTCTGGCCGGTGCCGTCCGTCTCTGAATAGTGGGAAGCATCACGCGTATGCAGGCATACATACCAATCGTCCGGCTTCATCCCCCAGGCTTTGCGCATCCGCCAGAAATCGTGCTGCACCTGCAGCTTTGCCCCATAGATCCGATCATACTCGTCTCGCAACGGATGGCCCCGGCCTTCCAGCTCCCACTGCGTGATTGCAAGCGCGCCGGCCTCCTGCCACGGCACCACCTCACCGTTCGGCAGCCGAAAGACGTTGAAGTTCATGCCGTACCAGCGCTGCAGGGATAGCAATTCTTCGCCCACGGCTTCGGAGACCGTCTCCCCGATGACGACGATATCGGCAAATCTCTCGAACAGCCGGATGAACGGCTTGTTGGCGACAAGGTTCAAACGCACGACCATCAGTGGCTTTCCGGACCACCACCCCAGCTCGCGCATTCGAAACAGGATGTCGAGCATCCCGAGATGACCGATCTGGGTCGACCACTCCTCGGGTAGGATCCGCAATTGATCCAGGGGAATGTTCAGCCTGCCAAGCAGATGGCTGACCTCTGCCGAGACGGCCGGGGATCCTTGGCCGCGCAAATCTTCCTGCGCGGCGAGCGCGCGAGTGAACAATCCAATCCCGAGATCACCCCGGCCGACGTGAGTGACTCGCTGGCCGGCGAAATTACAGAGATCATGTAGCCTGCCCGCCGCACCGCAGGCGAAGTCGAGCGGGTTGGGCTGGTAACTCAGCGCCGGGCGCGAAGCCATGTTTTGATGCGGACGCATGTAGCCGGGGAAGCCGCGGCATGCAATCGACATGCTTTCAATCGCGCCGGCCTCATCCCCCGCGATGATATCGAGCACCCCCTTGAAGAAAGCGAGATGACACTCCGCTTCCGATTCCGCTCGCAGAGGCCGCCGCGATGCCAGCCAATGCGCCTTGTCGAACTCGCCGACTTCGAACAGCGACCGGATCATCATGTTGGTCAGCGCGGGCGAATATTTGACGAGCCCATCCTGAACGATGAGATCATAGGCTTCGCGATCAGCACCGATCCGAAGCAGAAGTTCCGCGACCTCGACCGGAAAGTACCACCCGAGCCGTCCAGAGAATTGCTGGCCCGGATTCTTCGCCCGCAATGCAGCCACATGGACCTGATAGGCCCTTTCGAGCAGACGCCGCCCGCGAAGTTGCCCGATCTCCGAAAACAGCAGGATCAAAAAGGCCAGGCGAGGCGGCAGCAAACCCAGAATCCGGCCTGCCGCTGCGATGAGGGCGCGCGCCGCACGCTGCGGCTGGAGCAAAGTCAATTCTCGAAGGCGTGCAATTCCGGCCAGCAGGTCGCGTTGCCTGGGCGGCGGCTGGAACATACCGGATCTGCGCATCGGACTCAGCACACTTAGTGAAGCCTTGAAACGCTGCATCGGCCAACCGTCCTCCGCCTCCTTGAACCCCTCAAACCCATTCGCGGTTCCACGGATGCATGGGAACAATCCAGATCGAGGAAGGCGATCACGCAGGACGTCCAAGACGCCCGAATCATAGCCACACGCGTAGGCGGCATCTCGGTCTGACCGTCAAGTCAACCCGCGACTGATGCTCGCAATGATCCCATGCAGCCACTGGGTGATCGGCAACAACCCCGACTTATCGACAACGAACAGAATTGTGGACCACAGCGCCAGCTGCTCAAGCACAATCCGTCCCAGTCCGACCGCAAGGAAAACGAAAGCCGTCAGCCCCGCCAGTAAGGAGTAGAGGAATCCGGCGCCGAGCGCGAGAAAAATACAGAAGTAGACCGTGCTCACACAGACGATCCGCAGGATCGTCCGGAGCGTCAGAAACATGTTTTTCACGCACGTGCCCCCTCTTGCCAATCCCAAATCGCATGGCGGAGCAACAGCCGCCAAGAGCCCCTGAGCATCGCATGTAGCATCTCGCCGTGACGACCAGGCAAATTGATCAGGAAGGTTCGCAGCTTTCTGACCAGTTCGACGATGAATACATCCGGGCGCGATTCCGAATCTGGTATCCAGAAAACGACCGCAATAGCAAGCTCCGGCACGGAGTTTGCCAATAGCTAAGCATCCGCGAGCCAGGCATCCGCGACCGTTGGCCCCTCGCGCATCTGTTGCAAGCTGAACATTTTACGTTGTATTGTTCGCAACTGCACTGCTATTGCGGCTCCTTCCGAATGGCAATATCCCTTCGCGGTCCAGCCGAACCAATGCCCACCAGATCCTCGTTCGGCTGCCGGTTATGCGGCCAGCCGATCACGACGCAGCCTCTCACGCTCGGCGTCCTCCCCGTCTGCAACCGCTTCACGCGTGACGGCCGCGTCGATCACTCGTCGGCGCTCGACGTCGTCGAATGCGAAGCTTGCCAACTTGTTCAGCTCCGTGAGTCTCCGCCTCCCGAGATCGTTGCTCCGGCGGTGCCGTGGATCAGATATCGCGAACCGGAAGGCCACCTCGATGCGTTGGTCGAACGACTCGTCTCGTTCAGACCCCTTGCGGGGCGCGCGCTGGGCACAGGCCCCTTCGAGCAGCCGCTTCTCACCCGCCTGGCTCGGCGAGGTCTGCAGATCGAGTCGCTCGATCTGGAGGAGAAGGGTTGCGGAGGGCGCTATCCCTATCTTGAAACCTGGCAGGCCCGCCTCAACGCGGCGGATCTCGCAGCTCCAGCCGCCTCGCTCGGAACATTCGACATCGTCTCCTGCCGCTATCTCATCGAGCACACGTCAGCCCCTGTCGATGCCTTGCAGGCTCTCAAGACCCTGCTTTCGCCCCAAGGCCTTCTGCTGATCGAGGTCCCCGACAGCAGCAAATTCCTCGCGGCGCGCGACTACTGTTTCCTATGGGAAGAGCACAGCTGCTATTTCGTCGAGGAAACGCTGCGCCGTCTGGCCGAGGAGAGCGGCTATCGCGTGCTGGCCCTGCTACGCTATCCGGGGGCCCTGGAGGATGCGCTGGCGGCCGTCCTGACCCCCGCGGGCAGTCCTCCGGCAGCGGTCTCACCGCGGCGGGGATCTTCCAGCCTGTTCCAAGCCTATCGTGACGATTTTGCTCCCACCCGGGCGCGGTTGCGCGGGAAACTGACGACCCTCGCCGGGCCGGACGGGGATCGAATCGCTCTGTTCGGCATCGGACATCACGCCATCATGTTCGCCAACGCCTTCGGCGTGGCCGACATGTTCGCGCTTGCCGTCGATGACGACCCCGACAAAGCGGGCTTTTTTCCACCGGGTTTCGCCGTCCCCGTGGTAGGATCGGATCGCCTGCTGGCTGATGGGCAGATCACCACCTGCCTGTTTGCCGTGGCACCTCACATCGAAGGCAAGGTGCGCGAGAAGCTCGCTCCCCTCGCTGCGCGGGGCGTGGAATTCCGCTCGATCTACGCCGCGCTCGACAACGCAATCACGAAGGACCTCGCTCCATGAGCCTCGTTCAAAAATCACCCGAGGTATTCCTGGCCGAGGGCCCCATTTCATCGGTGGGCGCGGCCGAGATCAACACCCTGAAGGCCGCGGTGAAGGCCAGCCCGAAGCGGCGGGCCCGCATCAACGCCCATCCGGACGGCGATGACAGCCTGCATGAAATGATCATCGCGATCGATTCCAGCTCCTACATCCGTCCGCACAAGCACCCCGGCAAGAGCGAGGCGTTCCACATCATCGAGGGCGAGGTCGATATCGTGGTGTTCGACGATGACGGCCAGATCGAGCGTGTCGTCGAATTGGGGCCGCCGGGCGGTGCGCGCCCCTTCTACTATCGCATGTCGAATGCATTCTTTCACACCCTGATCATCCGCAGCGACCTGCTGATCGTGCACGAGATCACCAACGGCCCGTTCCGCCCCGGCGCCAGCGTGTTCGCCAACTTCGCGCCCGAGGACAGCGACGCCGCCGGGGCCGAGGCCTATCAGGCCGATCTCGTCCGGCGTGTCGCCGCACGGCAGGGCGTTGCCGCATGACCAGCCATGCCGTCGTGGTCGGCGGCACCCGCGGCCTCGGCCGCGTGGTCGTCGAACGCTTCCTGGCGCGCGGCTGCGCCGTCAGCGTCGTGTCGCGGCAGCGCCCGGCCGATTTTCCCGATCAGCCCGGCTTGAAGCATTTTTCCGCCGATCTCGAGCGCAGCGAGAGCTTTGCCGGGCTCTGGGGTGAGATCGCCGAGGCCAACGGCCCGGTCCGCTACCTCGTCCTGAGCCAGCGCTTTCGCGGCCAGGGCGATCCCTGGGCCGGGGAAATCCAGGTCGGCCTGACCGCCTCGCGCGACCTGATCGAGGGCTTTTCCGGCCATTTCGCTGACGATGGCGACCGCGCCATCGGCGTGGTCAGCTCGGTCTATGCCGAATTCGTCGGCAGTTCGCAGCCGGTCGGCTACCATGTCGTGAAGGGCGGCCTCAACGCCATGGTCCGGCATTACGCCGCGACGCTCGGCCGGCGCGGCATCCGCGTCAACGCGATCATGCCGCTGACCTATCTGAAGCGCGAATCGCGCATCTTCTATGAGCAGAACGAGAAGCTGATGGAGACCTACCGCAAGCTGGTCCCGCTGGGCCGGCTCGGGACGGCCGAGGAATGCGCCGACGCCCTCGACTTCCTCTGCAGCCCGCGCGCTTCGTTCATCAACGGGCAGAGCCTGTTTCTGGATGGCGGAGTGTCCACAGTCTGGCAAGAAGAGGTCGCCAAGAGCTTCGCCGGCCTGTAAAACCCGCCGCAAATTCCTCTTCGGCCGACCGTCCCGCCTGCGGGATCGCCAACCCAGGATCGACACCTCATGCAGCACGTCAAGCACAAGACCGATTGCCGCCTTTGCGGCTCGACCTCGCTCGATCACGTGCTGCCGATCAGGCCTTCGGCGATCGGCGACGCGTTCGTGACGGCGGACCGGCTGGGCGAGAAGCAGGACCTCTACCCGCTCGACTGCTATCTTTGCCTCGACTGCGGCCATCTGCAGAATCTCGACGTCGTCGATCCCGACATCCTGTTCCGCGACTACACCTACCGCACCTCGGTCTCGCTCGGCCTCGTCGAGCATTTCAAGCGCTATGCGCAATCGGTGGTGTCCTCGCTCGCCATCCCCAAGGGCAGCCTGGTCGCCGAGATGGGCAGCAATGACGGCTCGCTGCTCAAGGCGTTCAAGAACGAGGGCATGCGCGTGCAGGGCATCGACCCCGCCCGCGACATCGCGGCGACCGCCACCAAGGAAGGCGTGCCGACGATCCCGGATTTCTTCACCAGCGCGCTGGCGGCCCGCATCAAGTCGGAGCAGGGCGAAGCCAAGCTGTTCTGCGCCAACAACGTGTTTGCGCATATCGACAACATGTCCGACGTCGTGAAGGGCATCCGCCTCCTGCTCGCCGACGACGGCGCCTTCGTGTTCGAGGTCTCCTACATCGTCGACATGATCGACAACATGGTGTTCGACACGATCTACCACGAGCACGTCTCGCATCACGCGCTGATCCCGCTCGAGACCTTCCTGAACCGGCACGACATGACGCTGTTCCACGTCGAACGCACCGGCACCAAGGGCGGCTCGATCCGCGCCTTTGCGCAGCCGAAATCGACCGGCAAGCGCCCGCGCTCGGCGGAGCTGTCGACGCTGATCGCCGAGGAGGAACGGCGCGGCGTCACCAAGCCGCAGATCTACCGTGACTGGTTCGTCGCCATCGAGAACTGCAAGCGCCGGGTGCTCGCTACTCTCGACGAGGCCATCGCCGCGGGCAAGCTGGTCGCGGCCTACGGCGCCTCGACCACCACCACCACCCTGCTCTACCATTTCGAGCTGGAGAACCGGATCAAGTTCATCGTCGACGACAACCAGCTCAAGCACGGCCGCTTCAGCCCGGGCGCCCACATCCCCGTGCTGCCCTCCAGCGAGCTCGCGACGCGAAAGCCCGACATCGTCGTCGTCCTCGCCTGGATCTATGCGGACCCGATCCTGAAGCGCAACCAGGCCTACCTGGACGCAGGCGGTCGATTCCTGGTGCCGCTGCCGGAGCCGCGGATCGTCGACGCCTCGGGCTCGGTCGCGATCTGAGCCGCGGCGGCGGCCTGAGCTGACCGGTTGACAGTGCCCTCGTAACATGGTCCAGCAAGCCCCGGCGATGGGCCGCCGGCGTGGCGGGGGTCCAACCGCATTCAGCTGGTAAGACAAACACTTACGGCTCTCGCGAGGTACAAGGATGACCACCCTGACCGATGGACAGGTCGAGCGGTTCGTGGTTGCGGATCGGCGTCGCATCTCCTGGGCGCGCTGCCGCGAGGACATCGCGCCTTTCATCACCCGTCACGTCACCTGGCGCGCGCTCGCTGCCGGTGACATCCGATCGAAATACCGCCGCACCATGCTGGGCCCGTGGTGGATCACGGCCACCAACGCGATCACCGCCCTGATCATGGGCACGGTGGCTGGCCGCTTCCTCGGCGCCGACATGAAGACCTACCTGCCCCACTTCATGGTCAGCATGACCATCTGGAGCTTCATCTCGTCCTCGCTCAGCGAGGCCTGCTACACGATGATCAATGCAGGCGGCATGATCAAAGCCGTCGACATGCCGATCCTGATCCATGTCATGCGCATGGTTCAGCGCAACCTGATCATCTTCCTGCACAACATCGCGGTGATCCCGTTCATCTGGCTCGTCTATCCATGGTCGGTCGGGTTCGGAATGGTCCTCGCCATCCTCGGCCTGATGATCGTCTACGTCTTCGTCGTCAGCGCCTCGGTGATCGTCTCGATGATCTGCGTGCGCTATCGCGACGTGCCGCCCGTCATGGCGGCGGTGCTGCAGCTCCTGTTCTTCATCTCTCCGATCATCTGGGAACCGTCGAGTATCCGCGGCGGCGAGCTCATCGTCACGCTCAATCCGATCGCCTATCTCTTGTCGGTCACGCGCGGTCCGCTGATGGGCGACGTTCCCGGCCTTGCGACCTGGGCCGGTGCCATTGGATCGGTCGCGGTCCTGACCGCCGCCATGATCTATATCTACACGCGCTATCGGTCGCGCGTCGTGTATTGGGCCTGACATCATGGCCGGGAGCTCTGGATCCGCCTCGAATGACTCTCATTGAAGCCAAGCAAATCGGCATCGAATTTCCGGTCGCGCCGCCGAACGCACGATCATTCCGGCATCTGGCCATCAAGGCGGCCTCGCGCGTCGGCGGCCGGGTCTCGAAGAGCGACGGCTCGTTCCAGTTCGTCCAGGCGCTCGATGACATCAGCTTCACCCTGAAGCAGGGCGACCGGCTCGGCCTGATCGGCCACAACGGCGCCGGCAAGACCACGCTGATCCGCGTGCTCGCCGGCATCTACGAGCCGACGCGCGGCTCGCTGCGGACCGTAGGGCGTAACGTTCCGATGTTCGACATCGGTCTCGGCATGGACGAAGAGGCCTCGGGCTACGAGAACATTCGCACCCGCGGCCTCATCCTCGGGCTCTCGCCCGAGGAGATCGAGCAGCGCGTGCCCGAGATCGCCGAATTTGCCGAGCTCGGCGACTATCTGGAACTGCCGATCCGGACCTATTCCTCGGGCATGCTGCTGCGTCTCGTGTTCTCGATCGCAGCCTCGATTCACGGCGACATCATCCTGATGGACGAGTGGATCGCGGTCGGTGACGCGCAGTTCCGCAAGAAGACTCACGGCCGGCTGCAGGACATCACGATGCGCTCGGGAATCGTCGTGCTCGCCACCCATGATCATGGCCTGCTGCGCGACACCTGCAATCTCGGGCTCTATCTCGATGGCGGCCGCGTGCGGGCCTTCGGCGCCCTGGACGACGTTCTGAAAGAGCTGCCCAAGGTTTGAGCGGCCGGGCTCGACAGCATGCGGCAGGAAGCTCGCTGAACCATGACCACGACGCCCGCCCGCGCTGCCTCCCCGACCGTCACGCTGGTCGTCCCGAACTTCAACCACGCCCACTACCTGCCCGAGTCGCTCGGCAGCATCGCGAACCAAACCCGCGCCCCCGACCGCGTCATCATCATCGATGACTGCTCGACGGATGACAGCATCGCGGTCATTTCACGCTTCGTGGCGGAACGGCCGAGCTGGCGACTGATCCGCCACGAGACCAACCAGGGTGTCGTGCGCGGTCAGAACGAGGCCCTGGCGATCGCGGACACCGAATGGATCGGTTTTCTCGGGGCCGACGATGCGCTGCATCCGGCTTATCTCGAAAAGGCGATGGCGCAGGCGACCACCCATCCCGAAGCCGGTCTGGTCTTCGCCTGCTGCGAGATCATCGGCCCTCAGGGACCGTCCGCAAAACGGATGCTGCGGCCGGTGATGCTGCCGGCTTCCGCATCGGCGATGCTGACGCCGGCCGACGTTCGCCACGCGCTGCGTTTTGGCGACAACTACTTTTCGGGCACCACCTCGCTCTACCGCCGCACGGCCTTGCAGGCGCTCGGCGGATTCGACGTCAAGCTCGGCTCGTTCTCGGACGCGTTTCTCGCCCGGCGGCTGGCATTGACCTATGGCTGCTGCTTCATCGCCGAGGCGCTCGGCTACTGGCGCATTCACGGCCAGAACTATTCGACGGCGACCGCAACCGATCCGGCTTCGCTCAACGCCAAGCTCGCGGAGATCGGCGCGCTGATTGCGCAAAGCAGGCTGTTCCCAAAGGGGTATGAGGATGTGTTCGCCCGGCGCAATCGCTTCGGCGCCGCGCGGATGGTACTGGGCGGCGATACGGCAGCGTCGGCCAAGGCTGCGCGCGTATCCGCCTTGCTCGACGGCAATGCGCTCGATACGCACCTGCTTGGGCTGATGTTGAGCCTCGGCTCAAGCGGCCGCCTTGCTGCGCTGGCTTGGATCACCTTGCGGACGCGGCCGATGTCGCTGTCTCGCCTGCTCGCCCAGACCGCCACCCGGCGGGCGATCTTGTCCGCCACGCACGGCTATCGCGCGTCATGACGGTCCGCGCCCCCTTCGGCTCTCTCCGGCGCCGCCTCGGTGCGAAGGCGGCGCCTGCGCCGATCCGCGCGACGCCGACGGCGCAACCATCGCCGCAGGCGCCGCGCAGCCGCTGGTCGCCGCGGACGTGGCTGACGGCATCCGCATTTCGTCTCTATGCGTTCCTGAGCGCGCGGCGCCGGCAATTGCTGCCGCTGACCACTCGCGCCGCGAACATCGTCGACAGCAGGCTCATCGTTGCGCCGGCCGGGGCGACGCTGCTCCGGCTGATGGACCGGCAACTGGCAAGGGGATCGCGCCTTGGCCGTTTGCTGGCGCTGACGACCTCGACCACGTTGGCCGCCGCCGCGCAGGTTCATCTGGCCGCCAGCCGCAAGCCGAGCGCGCTGCGTGCGGTGCGGATCTTGAACCTGATCTTCCGCAGCAACGTGCGTGCGCGAGCCGGTGTGGGCGCGCAGGCCTATTTCACCACGCTGGCGCTGTGCAGCGCCTATGACCGGATCGTGCGCGACGTGCCACGGCCCGAGACGATCGACAGCTTCGCGATCAATTTCGCGGTCGGCGTCGCCCACATGTATCGCGGCAATCTGCCGGTCGCGGCCCATTTCCTGACAGCGGCTGCGGCCTCCGGCGACGGCAACGCGCTGCGCAAGCTCGGCGCCGTCCACGCCTTGGCCGGCGACCACGTCCAGGCCGCCGCTTGCTTCGAGGCGTCGGTCGCACGCGATCCCCGCTCGGTGATGGCGCACCAGAACTATGCCGGCGGCTATGATCCGTCGACCTACACGCCGAGCGCCTGGGAGCTGGAGCATGCCGGCGAGCTCCTGATCTACGACAATCTGATCCAGCTCGGCGAGAACTTCTATCACCAGGGCCGTTACGACGACACGTTCCGCTGCTATCAGGCCGCGCTCGACCATCAGGACGCCTTGGCGGCCAAATGGTCGATTCCCGGCGCGCTGATCGATCGGATTGCCGGCGCCAGCAGCATCTTCGATCCCGCGCTCCCGGTCCGGCTGCTCGGCTACGAATGGGTGACGCTGATCGGCCACATCGGCTTCATCGACTGCCATTTGCGCATGGCCGCGCTCGGCATGCTGCCGCGCGCCAACTACGTCCTGCTTGCTCCGGCGAGCAAGGTGGTCAACCAACCGTTCCTCAGGCTGTTCGCGCCGCATGTCACGATCGTCGAGGACCCTGCTCTCGTCGACGACCTGCTGCCCTATCAGCGGCTGGTCGGCGACCAGTTCATCGCCGTCCGCGGCCAGGACGGTCTGGCCGAGCCATGGGCCCACGCGGCGTCGCGCGCGCAGGTCGCCTGGGCCGAACAGCGGCGGCTGCCGATCGTGAAGGTCCCATCGGAGCTGATGGACACCGGGGCTGCCAGGCTGCGCGCCGCAGGTGTCACCGCGGACTGGTTCGTCGCGATGCACATCCGCGAGGGCGGCTATCATGGCGACGGACCAGGCACCACGCGCCAGCATCGCTCCGCCAATGTCGGCGACTACCTGGACGCCATCGCCGCAATCACCTCACGCGGCGGCGCCGTGGTCAGGCTCGGCGATCGCAGCATGACGCCGCTGCGCGGCATGGCCGGCGTGTTCGACTACGCGCACAGCGACATCAAATCGGCGGAGATGGACCTCTATCTCTGCGCCGCAGCTCGTCTATTCGTCGGCACGACATCGGGCCTGACCACGGCCGTGCAGGCGCTGGGAACGCCGATGCTGCTGGTCAACTGCATCTCCAACGACTGCCAGTTCTGGCATGACCGCACCGACTTCACCGTGCGGCCGGTCTATGACCGGCGTGGACGGCGCTACCTCTCGCTGCGAGAGACCTACCGCCAGCCGCTGCAGGCGCTGCTGATCGACACCGCCGTGCTGGCCCGTCACGGGCTCGAAATCCACCCCAATACCGCACAGGACATCACGGCAGCCGTCCGCTACAAGCTCGATTGCCTGGACGGAACCGGCAGATCCCTGCGTGAGGGCGGCCCGCAGCTTGATCGCTATCGCGCAGCGCTCAGCAGCAACCCCTACAATTTTGGTGCTGCGCTACCGGTCCCCGCGTTCCTGGACCGTCTGCCCGAGCTGCTGCACTGAACGCGTAACCCGGCCTCGGTTCGATCAACGCCCGCGACGGCCATAGCGGGTCGTTTTCCAGTGCTTCGGGGCTCCCGTTAACCTCCGAGCAAGATCGATGCCCTGTAACTTGGGATGGTCGCGATTCGGCTCGGCAGCGCGTCGATACGGTCGAGCCATGCGCCGCTCATGCGATTAGCCGGAACTGAGGCAATGCCCGGAGTGTCCACCTTACAGTCGGTCACGACCTCACCTCCGTACGACGCGGGGGTCCCTCCGCCGTCGAATCCCGTGGAGCTGCCCGACGAGGCGGTCCAGGCCCAGCTCGCGCAGGGCGACTTCGGCGGGATCGGCGCGGTCACCGCGGTGAGCGCCGGCGGACTGACAATCAATCTGCTGTTCGACACGGCGGCGATGAATGCACCGGCGAGCTTTCGCGCCGGCATTCAGCAGGCCGCCGCGATCCTCACCTCGATGATCTCGGATCATATCACCGTCAACATCAAGATCGACTATAGCGGCGTCGGCGGCGGCGCGGCGGCCGGTCCTGACGGCGGCCAGTGGATGAGCTATTCGAGCGTCAGGTCCAACCTGATCAACTATGCCAGCCCAGGCGATACCACCTTCAATGCCCTGCCGGCGGGATCCAGCATCCAGGGACAGTCCTACGTCGCGGTGTGGAATTCGCAGCTGAAGCTGTGGGGCGGCCTCGGCGCCAACGATGCCACCACCGACGACGGCAGCGCGACGTTCGCCACCGATATCAATTCGAGCCTGCTGGTCGGCGTGGCCCTGCATGAGCTCACGCATGCGTTCGGCCGCGTCCCCTACGGTCCGCAGCCGGACATTTTCGACTTCTATCGTTTTTCGAGCCCAGGCGCGCGCCTGATGACCGGCGGCGCCACGGCGTCGACCGCGTATTTCTCCCTCGACGGCGGCTATACCAAGCTCGCCGATTACGGCCAGTCGTCCGACCCGAGCGATTTCCTGAACAGCGGCGTGCAGGGCGGCAACGATCCGTTCAACGAGTTCTACACCTACAGCACGCTGCAGACGCTGACGGCGGTGGATCTCAAGCAGCTCGATGCACTCGGGTTTCACCTGACCGGCTCGTCCGGCACGGTGATCCAGACGAACGGCGACACCAGCCTGACGTTGGTGGGAAACCGCTATTATCTCATCAGCAGGACGACCGGAACCGGCCCTGAAATGAAGTACGGGGGCACGCCCGTCACGGTCGGTGAATTCGGCAGCGTCGCGCCGGTAGGCGCCATCAAGACGGGCTCCGGATACAACATCGCTTGGCAGGTCGCAGGTACGAATCAGTTCACCTTCACGACCGCCGACAATAACGGGAACTACACGTCGAACATTTCCGGCATCGTCTCGGGAAATAGTTTGACTTCTGAACTCCAGGAAACAACCTTCGGGCAGGATTTCAACCACGACGGGTCCGTCGGAGTCACTGCGTCGCTTGTCCACGCCAACGGCGACACGAGTCTGCTCCAGATCGCCGACCAATATTTCATGTACGTCAACGGCTCGGGTCCATCGATCAAGATTGGCGGTGCCCCCGTCGTTGTTGGCCAGTTGGGAAATGCCGCCCCGATCGGCGCGATTCACACCTCGTCCGGCTACGACATCGTCTGGAAGGATTCGACCACCGGCCAGTTCACCTTCACTGCTGCTGACGGCAACGGCAACTACACGTCCAATCTCAGCGGATGGGTGTCCGGGAGTAGCGCGACGGCGATGTCCGAAGAAATCGTCTTCGGTCAGGATTTCAGCGGCGACGGCACGATCGGGCCGGTCGCTACGGTCATCCAGGTCGACGGATCGACCAGCCTGGTCCAGGTCGGCAACAACTACGGACTCTACACTGCCGGCTCTGGCCCGACGATCAAGATCGGCGGCGCGCCGGTGGTCGTCGGCCAGCTCGGCAACACGACCCCGATCGGCGCCATCCAGGTCGGGTCCGGTTACGATATTGCCTGGAAGGATGCGACGACCGGCGAGTTCACCTTCACTGCTGCCGACGGCAACGGCAACTACACATCCAACCTCAGCGGATGGGTGTCGGGAACGAGCGCGACGGCCAAAACATTCGAAACGACCTTTCACCAGGACTTCAATAGCGACGGTGTGATCGGCATATCCGCACCAATCGTCATTCAGACCGATGGATCGACCAGCTTGGTCCAGATCGACAACAATTATGGTCTCTACACCGGTGGGTCCGGCCCGACGATCAAGATCGGCGGCGCGCCGGTGGTCGTCGGCCAACTCGGCAACACGATTCCGATCGGCGCTATTCAGATCGGATCGGGCTACGACATTGCCTGGAAAGATCCGACCACCGGTCAATTCACCTTCACAACCGCAGATGGAGATGGTAATTACAAGGCGAACCTCAGCGGGTGGGTATCAGGGACAAGTACGACGGCTGAGAACCTCGAAACGTTATTCCATCAGGACTTCAACGGCGACGGCACGATCGGTGTTCCCTCCTCCAACAGCCCGCTGCTGGCAGCTCCACAATCGGCAACGCCTGCCGGCGGTCAGAACCTGACAGCGTCGGCGGATTTCAGCGGCAATCTCATCGGATTCGGTAGCACCGCCGCTCAGATCGATCTCAAGAGCATCGCATTCACATCGCTTCAGATGCATTTCGACGAGACGAGCGGAATGCTGTCGCTGGGCGACGGGTCCAACAGCGCGTCGCTGCACTTCGTCGGCCCATTGTCGCAGGACAGCTTTCACTTCGCAGCGGACGGCCAGGGCGGCACTCTGATCTCCGGGACCTCGATCTCCGGCGCGGCATCCTCATCGGTGTCGCTGCAGGGACACGACACCTTCGTGTTCGCCGAGCATTTCGGTCAGGTGAACATCGCCGACTTTGCGGTCGGCACCGACAAGATCGTGTTCAGCCAGAGCATCTTCGCGGACCCGTCCACGCTGCAGGCCGCCATCCATGACGACGCCGCGGGCAACGCCGTCATCACCGATCCGGCACTCGACACCATCACGATTCAGCACGTGTCGACGGCCGAGCTGCTGTCTCATCTGTCGAGCTTCCATCTGGTCTGAGACCGGCGGCATTCGAGGCGTCGTCTCCGCCGTTCGGGGGGCGAAGGGTGCCCGGCGGGCGGTTTCCGCCCGCCGCAGGACAGATAACGGCTCGCGCGAGGGCCGCTCTTGCCCTATACGGCGCTTCGACCATCCTACACCGTGAGTTTGATGCCCCCGCCCCGCTCCGCTTCGCCGCGCCGCCTGCTCTACGTGGCCAACGAGGATTATGCCTTCCTGATGCATCGCCTGCCGATGGCGCGCGCGGCGCGCGAGGCCGGCTACGAGGTGCATGTCGCCACCAACGTCAATGCCGGCGCCGCCGCGATCGCCGCCGAGCGGTTCGTGCTGCATCCGATCCCATTCCAACGCGGCGGGCTGTCGCCGTCATCAGCCCTGCCCACGATCCGCGCGATCCGCGCCGTCGAGGCTGCGATCAGCCCCGACGTGGTGCATCATTCCGGATTGCAGTCGAGCGTGCTCGGCTCGCTCGCCGCGCTTGGACGCACCACTCCGGTCGTCAACGCCATGACCGGCCTCGGCTATGTGTTCACATCGGCGAGCTGGCGCTCGCGTCTGCTCAAGCAGGGCCTGCTGTGGCTGCTGCCGCAGCTCATGAACCGGACACCGAGCTGCGTGCTGGTCCAGAATCCCGACGATCGCGAGGCGCTTCAAGCCATGGGCGTCCGGGGCGACAAGATCACGCTGATCCCGGGCTCGGGCGTCGACACCGACCGCTTCCAGCCGCTGCCAGAACCGGACGGGCCGATCACCTTCGGCTTCGCAGGACGGCTGCTGACCGACAAGGGCGTCCGCGCCCTGGTCGCTGCGCACCGCATGCTGCGCCAGCAGGGCCGCGACGACCAGTTGCTGATCGCCGGCTCGCCTGATCCGGCCAATCCTGCCTCGGTCTCGGCCGAGGAGGTCGAGGCCTGGCGGAAGGAACCCGGCATCACCCTGCTCGGCCAGATCAAGGACATCACCGAGCTCTGGCGCCGCTGCCACGTGGCCGTGCTGCCGTCGCATCGCGAAGGACTTCCGGTCAGCCTGCTGGAGGCCGCCGCCTGCGCCCGGCCGCTGATCTCCACCAATGCACCCGGCTGCCGCGAGATTGCGATCCACGACCAGACCGGACTCGCCGTGCCGGTCGAGGATGCGGCGGCGCTCGCGCAGGCGATGGCGCAGCTGGCGGCGTCGCCCGAGATGCGCGCACGTTATGGCGCGGCGGCCCGTCAACTGGTCGAGGACAAGCTCTCGGCCAGGATCATTGGCCGTTCGGTGGTGGCGCTCTATGATCGCCTCACCTCGGCCGCAGAGGTCCGCGGATGATCGCCGATCCCACCGCGGTCCTTGCCGCCATCGCCGTGCTCGCGGCCGCGATGTGCGCCATCCTGATCGTGCTGTTGCGTCCAGTGCTCCAACGCTACGCGCTGGCGCGGCCAAATGCGCGCTCGTCGCACAAGATCCCGACGCCGCAGGGGGCCGGCATTGCCGTGATCGGCGCCACGATCGTTGTCGGCGGCGCGTTCGCCTCCGTGGCCGGTTTCGCGCCGCTGCTGATGCTGTTCATCGCCGTGCCGATGCTGGCGCTGGTCGGCCTGATCGACGACATCAGGCCGATCCCGGTACTGCCGCGCCTGGTCCTGCAGGGATTGGCCGTCGGCCTCGTCGTATTCACCGCGCCTGACGATCTCAGGCTGTTTCCGATCCCGCTGGCGGTCGAGCGCACGCTGCTGCTGATCGCCGGCCTGTGGTTCGTCAACCTCGTCAACTTCATGGACGGGCTCGATTTGATGACCGTGGCCGAGGCGGTGCCGATCACGGCGACGCTCGTCCTGTTTGGCCTCTCCGGTGAACTGCCCTGGCCGGCGACCGCCATCGCTGCGGCGCTGGGTGGCGCCATGCTCGGCTTTGCGCCCTTCAACCGTCCCGTCGCAAAGGTCTTTCTCGGTGATGTCGGCAGCCTGCCGATCGGGCTGCTGCTCGGCTGGGGCCTGCTCCATCTTGCCTGGCAGGGCTACGTCGCAGCGGCGCTGCTGCTGCCGCTGTATTATCTGATCGATGCCACTTTCACCCTGTTGCGGCGGATGGCACGGCGCGAGCCGTTCTGGGCGGCGCACCGCACGCATTTCTATCAACAGGCCACCGATAACGGCTTCACCGTCTCGCGCGTCGTCAGCGAGGTGTTCATCCTCAATGTCGTGCTTGCGACGCTCGCAGCCATCTCGGTCGCGCAGCGTTCCATGACGGCCGACGCCATCCTGCTCGTCTTCGGTCTCGGCGCCGTCACCTGGGTGCTGAGCCGCTTCTCGCGGCGGCGCCATTGAAGACTCAGGCCGCGCTCGAGCCGAATTCCGGCACCGCATCCTTCAGCACCGACTTGATGGTCACCGGATCATTGCGCGCGATCGCCTGATCGAGCGCCGCGATCCAGGCCTTCAGCGTCGGCATCGGCGGCTCGTTCGGGTTGGCGGCCATGATGCCGGCGACACCGATCTCGACCGGCGGCTCCTCGCTCGCAAACAGGATCTCGTTGAGGCGCTCGCCGGGCCGGATGCCCGTGAACACGATCTCGACGTCGTAGCCCGGCTGCAGGCCGGACAGGCGAATCATGCGTTCGGCCAGTTCGACGATACGGACCGGCTGGCCCATGTTCAGCACATAGACCGAGACGTCCGGGCGCTGCGGCGCCAGCGCATGCGAGGCCGCAGTGATCACGAGATCGCAGGCCTCGCGGATGGTCATGAAATAGCGCACCATGTCCGGGTGTGTCACCGTGACAGGACCGCCCGCCTCGATCTGGGCCTTGAACTTCGGCACCACCGAGCCGTTCGACGCCAAAACGTTGCCGAAGCGCACCGAGATCAGCCGCATCGGCGGCCGTCCCGTCGGCCGGTCGGCGAGCTGGCGATCGAGCGCCTGGCAGTACATTTCGGCGAAGCGCTTGGTGAGGCCGAGCATCGACACCGGCTCGATCGCCTTGTCGGTCGAGATCATCACCATGGCCTCGGCCCCTGAGGCCACCGCGGCATCGGCCACGTTGATCGAGCCGAAGATGTTGGTCTTGACGCCCTCGCTCCAGTCGCGCTCGAGGATCGGCACATGCTTCAGGGCGGCGGCATGGAAGACCAGATCCGGCTTGAACTCGCCGATCAGCGCGAACACCCGGTCGCGATCGCGGATGTCGGCGATGCGCCCCTCGACGGCGACGGCAGCCTCGGGATCGGCCGCGAGCACCTCGGTGATCGCGTAGAGCGCCGGCTCGGAATTCTCCAGAATGAGCAGCCGCGCCGCGCCGAATGCCACGACGCGCTGGCAGATCTCGGCCCCGATCGAGCCGCCGCCGCCGGTGACGACCACCGCCTTGCCACGCACCAGCGCTTCGAGACGTCCGTAATCGATCTTCTCGCTCGGCCGCAGCAGGAGGTCCTCGACCGCGACCGGCGCGAGCCTCGGCGCATCGCCGCTCTCCAGCGACGGCAGGCGGCTCACGATCAGGCGCAACCGGCGCGCCCGCATCAGGAAGGTTTCCGGATGACAGTCCGGATCGAACGCCGTCGGCATCATCAGGGCGCGCGCGATCGGCCGGTCGCGGCGGGCGAAGTCGGCCGCGACATCCTCGACATCGTCGATGCCGCCCAGCACCGGCACGCCGCGGATCAACTGCCCCCGGTCGGCGGCCGATGGCGAGAGAATGCCGATCGGCCAGATCCGCTTGACCGCGCCGCTCTCGATGCCGCGCAGCACGACCTCGGCGTCGGCAGCACGGCCGATCAGGAGCGCGGGGGCAGCGTCCTCGGACCGCGCGTGCCGTCGCACCCGCGTGTAGCGGAAGTAGCGATAGGCGAAACGCAGCGCGCTCAGCGCAAAGATCTCCAGGAACCAGTAGAGAATGATCGTGAGCTTGCCGAAGAAGAAGGTGCCGCGGACGTTCGGCGCAACGATGATGTAGTCGAGAACCAGCAGCGCCAGCGTCAGCACGGTCGCGACTCGGACGATGTTCAGCGCGTCCGGCAGCGAGATGAACCGCCACTTCGTCGTCAGAAGGCTCGAGAAGTAGAAGACGACGAAGCTGAAGGCGATGAAGTACGGCAGGATCTGCAAGAGCAGCGGCACCCGCTCCCAGAAGGTGCTGGCGCCTTCGAAGCGGATATAGAACGCCGCGAACAGCGCGACGACGCTGACCAGGAGGTCATGCGCGGCGATCAGCATATTCCGGTAGGTCAGTTGAGACGGACGCGTCATGGTTCGAGCGTCCCCTGCCCAGCATCAGGCGGCGTCCGCGATCGCCACACCATTCCGCCGGCCACGCCGACGCCGATCACGTACATCCACCCCTCGTGGAAATCGAAGATGTGGGAATTGAACAGCGAGGTGAAGATGTTCTGCACGACGACGAGCAGCCCGATCCAGGGCACCAGCCCGTCGCCGCGGAACAACAGAAGGTGCACGGCCCACATCGCGTAGAGAATCACGATCCCGAGCGCCCCCCATTGGACCGCCACGTAGAGCGTCTGATTGTGCGGATTGCTGACGACCTGGCTCGAGGAGAGGTCGCGCGACCCGCTCGCGGCCAGCTCGAACAGATGACGCGTCGAGCCCGAGCCGTGCCCGATCAGCGGCGCGTCGGCCAGGAACCGCAACGACTTGCGCCAGAACTCGAGCCGCTCGCCGATCGACGTCACCGCGCGATCGTTCCTGTAGTCCTGATATTGGCTCGTGAACGTCGCCACCTTGCCCTGCAATTGCGGGGACACGGTCCATGCCGCGAGGCCCAGCGCAAGGGCAACGGCCGCGATCAGCAGGTTGGCACGCCATTTCAGGTGGATCAGCCCGAACACCGCAAGCAGGATCGGGATCGTCACCAGCGCGGTACGCGAGACAACGATGAAGATCATGTTGGCGAGGAACGCGATCATGATCGCAGTGAGCAGGCCGGCCGGAAGGAAGCGGCGGGCGCGCAGCAACTGGGCGATCGGATAGGCCAGCGCCACGGCGCAGAGCGAGAACTCCTGGCCCTGGTCGATGTAGTTCTTCACGAAGATGCCGCGATCGGCATTGGCCTTGAGCGCGAGCGCAGGATTGAACGCGACCGCGGTCGACACCACGACCATCAGCACGCAGGAGGCGAGAAACGCGGTGAAGACCCACAGGCCGCGCTCCGACCGCTGGAAATGGTAGAGCAGCGCGGGCAGCACCAGAAGCTTGGCCGCAGGTCCCACCGCGTAGAACCGCGCGCCCCATGCGACGTCCGACCACAGCGTTCCCACCAGCGCCAGCAGGAACAGCGCGATCGGCGCCAGCGCGATCGGCCGCTTCAGGACCTGCAGCAGACGCTCGACATCGAGAAACGGCACCATCGTGATCAGCATGACGACGCCGAGGATCGACACCAGCGAGGTCGACCACGGCAGCGAGGCCGCCAGCAGAATCGCCACGACATCGACCGTCGTCCGCCACGCCGCCGGATCGCGCCAGCGGCGCGCCAGCAGCGCCGGGCCGGGATGACCTGCCAGCGCGCTCATCGCGCCTCGCTCCGGGCGCGATCGACCAGCGCGGTCGTGCTGTGCCCTTTCAGGATGTCGATCAGGATCACCTCGCCGCCGCCGGCCTCGACGACCTCATGCCCCACCACCTGCTCGCGCGTATAGTCGCCGCCCTTGACCAGGACGCTCGGCCGGACCAGCTCGATCAAGCGGAGCGGCGTGTCCTCGGCGAAGATGGCGACGAGGTCCACCGCCTCGAGCGCGGCCAGGACCTCGGCGCGCGCGCGCTCGTCCTGCACGGGCCGGCTTTCGCCCTTCAGCCGCTTGACGGAGGCATCGCTGTTCAGCCCGACCACGAGCCGGTCGCAGGCGGCGCGCGCCGCGGTCAGCACCTTGACGTGGCCGGGATGCAGAATGTCGAAGCAGCCATTGGTAAAGCCCACGCGCAGGCCCTCTCCCCGCCAGACCTCGACGCGGGCGGCGAGCTCGTCATCGCTCTCGATGATCTTCTCCTCAGCGGCACGATAGGCATGCGGCAGGATCTTTCGGCGCAGCTCGGCCGATGTCACGCTGGCGGTGCCGTGCTTGCTGACGGCCACCGCCGCCGCGGCGCTCGCCATCCGCAACGCATCCGCCCAGGCGGCGCCGGCCGCGAGCGTCGCGGCAAGCACCGCAACAACCGTGTCGCCGGCGCCGGAGACGTCGCGCACCTTCACGGGATAGGCCGGCACGTGAATCGGATCGCCCTCGCGCGGGACCAGCGTCATGCCGCGCTCGCTCTGCGTCACCAGGATCGCCTCGCAGTCCGCGAGATAGATCGCGTCCTGCGCGGCCGCGGCGATCTCCTGTTCGGTCTCGGCGCGGCTGCGGG
The DNA here is from genome assembly GCF_032487555.1 of Bradyrhizobium sp. SZCCHNRI1029. NCBI lineage: Bacteria > Pseudomonadati > Pseudomonadota > Alphaproteobacteria > Hyphomicrobiales > Nitrobacteraceae > Bradyrhizobium > Bradyrhizobium sp. SZCCHNRI1029. Next base: position 595,941 of record NZ_JAUEUK010000002.1, on the reverse strand, counting down.
TCGCTTCCGAAAACTCCTTGCGGTTCGGCGTCAGCACGCTCGCGCCGCGATAGATCGCGAGATTCGCGCTCTTGGGATCGACGATGACGCGCTTGCCGGCCTTGCGCGTCGCGTCGATCACGTTGCGCAACACGCGCGCCGTGAGCACGCCCTTGGCGTAGTCCGACAGCAGCACGATATCGGCCCGCGCGATCAGCGGCAGGATGGCCTCGATCAGCTTCTGCTCGATCTCGCCGGCCGCCGGTGCGGCGCGCTCCCAGTCGGCGCGGAGCATGTGGGTGGAGAAATGCTCGGAGACGAAGCGCACCTTGCGCGTCGTCGGCCGCGAAGGATCACGGACAAGCACGCTCTCGATGCCGCCCTCCTTGGCGAGCTCGGCCTCCAGCTGGTCGCCGACCGCATCCTGCCCGACGAGACCGACGAAGATGCAGCGGGCGCCGAGCGCGGCGATGTTGCGCGCGACGTTGCCGGCACCGCCGATATTGGTCTCGCTTCGCTGGACCGCGATGACCGGCGCCGGCGCCTCGGGGGAAATCCGCGACACCTCGCCATAGACGAACTCGTCCAGCATCAGGTCGCCGATGCACAGCACCGTCTGGCGGGCGATCGCTTGCGAGAGATCGTCAAAGTCGAACATCAGCGGCAGTCTCGGTGCAATGGTCGGAACCAGATCGTCTAGCGGAAGCGGTCGGCGGAATCGAGATAGTTCCGGATATAGCCAGCGACCGCATCCTCGAGCGACGTGAAGCCGCCGTTGTAGCCGGCCGCCAACAGCCGGTCGACCTTGCTCTGGGTGAAATACTGGTAGCTGCCGCGAATCGCTTCGGGCATGTCGATGTACTCGATCCGCGGCGTCGCACCGAGCGTAGCATAGGCCGCCAGCATCATGTCCTTGAAGCTGCGCGCCTGGCCCGTGCCGACGTTGAACAGGCCCGAGACGGAGGGAGAGGCCAACAGCCACAGCATCACGCGGACGACGTCGTCGACATGGATGAAGTCGCGGCGCTGGTCGCCGTCGGCGATGCCTTCGCGGTGCGACTTGAACAGTTGCAGGGTGTGTCCGGCCTTGATGTCGTCGAAGCGGCGGGTCAGCACGCTCATCATCGATCCCTTGTGGTACTCGTTGGGACCGAACACGTTGAAGAACTTCAACCCGGCATATTGCGGCGGCAGCCTCTCGCCGCGCTCGGCGCGCGCAGCCACCGCCATGTCGAACAGATGCTTGCTCCATCCATAGAGATTCATCGGCCGCAACGTCTTCAGCGCCGCCAGCGACGGCTCATCGACGAAGCCCTGCGCGCCGTCGCCATAGGTCGCCGCCGACGAGGCGTAGATGAACGGCGTGGTGTTGGCCGTACACCAGTCGAGCAGGCGCAAGGAACTGCGGAAGTTGCGCTCCATCACGAGATCGCCGTCGACCACCGTGGTCGCGGAGATCGCGCCCATGTGCAGGACGGCCTCGAGCCGGCGACCCTTCAGCCAGGCGTCCAGATCGGAAGGCGGCACGACGTCGGCCAGCTGCCGCTTGGCCAGGTTGCGCCACTTGCCCTCGCTGCCGAGCGTGTCACAGACCACGACATCGGTCCGGCCGGCGTCGTTCAGCGCCGCGACCAGATTCGATCCGATAAACCCGGCGCCGCCGGTCACCAGCAACATTCCGCAACCCGTCCTGATCCCGAAAACCCCGGCCCTCGCGTAGCGCATGCGGCGGCAAAGTGTAAGCGCTTTGGTGACGGCCCGCTCGGCCCACTTTACCTGCGGCGGCCGAGCGGCTACCAGCGCGCCTGAGCTAGGCAGACAAAGAATGAATTCGAATTCGGCCAAGGTCGAGGTGGACGCGGCGGACACCAGCCCGATCCTGATCATTCCCTATATGTGGATCGGCGATTTCGTGCGCGGCCACACCGTGGTGCGGGTGCTCAAGGAGCGCTGGCCGAATCGGCCGGTCGACCTGCTGGTGACGTCGCTGTGCGCGCCGCTGGTCGATTACATGCCCGGGGTCCGCTCCGGCATCGTCTGGGACCTGCCGCGCAGCCGGCTGGCGCTCGGCCGACAATGGCAGCTCGCCGCGATGTTGCGCGAACGTCGCTATCGGACCGCCCTGGTGATGCCGCGGACCTGGAAATCGGCGCTGGCACCGGCGCTGGCCGGCATCCCCGAGCGGGTGGGCTTCGTCGGCGAGATCCGCTTCGGCCTGCTCAACCGCTGGCGCTGGGGCGAGAAGGCGCTGCCCCGCTTCATCGACAAGAATGCCGCGCTGGCGCTGCCCGACGGGGCGCCGCTGCCGCCGGAATGGCCGCTCCCGCAGCTGCGGGTGCCGCCTGAGGACGTCGCGCACTGGCGCGAGGCCAATGGCCTGGGGAACCGCCCGGCCGTGGCGCTGGCACCGGGATCGGTGGGTGCCGCCAAGCGCTGGCCCTATTACGGCGAGGCGGCCCGGCTGCTGCGCGAGGCCGGCCTCGACGTCTGGGTGGTCGGCGGCCCCGGCGAGAAGGCGCTCGCCGCCGAGATCGTCACCGCTGGCGGCCCGGACGTCCGCGACCTCACCGGAACCGACCTGCGCAACGGCATCCTGGCCATGGCGGCGGCCAGCGTCGCCATCTCCAATGATTCGGGGCTCATGCACATCGCCGCGGCGCTGGGGACGCCGACCATGGGCATCTTCGGTCCGACCAGCCCATACCATTGGGCGCCGCTGAACGGCCTCGCGGCGACGGTCCAGACCAGGACACAGGTCCCCTGCCAGCCCTGCCACCGGCCGGTCTGCCGGATGAACGACCACCGCTGCATGCGCGACATTCCGGCGACCGATGTCGCCGCCATCGCCCAGCAGGTCCTTGCCGACGCGGCAATACCGGTCGTGCACCAGCTTGCGAAGCGACACCGCGCCCCATACACCGGCCCTGACGTAACCTGAGCCGCCCGCGTGACCCGCGCCCTCAACCCGATCGCCAACCATCTCACCCGCTCCCGCGCCGCCATGGAACGCGCGGCCGACGATGCCGCGATGCTCGCCAGCGCCGGGCGGATCGCAACGAAAATCATCTCTGCGCTGCGTCGCGGCCACAAGCTGCTGATCGTCGGCAATGGCGGCAGCGCGGCGGACGCGCAGCACATCGCCGCCGAGATCGTCGGCCGCTACAGGCAGGAGCGGCCCGCCTATGCCGCGATCGCGCTGACGACCGATACCTCGGCGCTGACGGCGATCGGCAACGACTACGGCTTCGATCACGTCTTCGCCCGCCAGGTCGAAGGGCTCGGTACACCGGGCGACGTGCTGCTGGCGATCTCGACCTCCGGCCGCTCGCCGAGCATCCTCAACGCGCTGCGCAAGGCGCGCGAGCGCGGACTGGTCACGGTCGGCTTCACCGGCGCCAAGGGCCTCCCGATGGGCGAATTGTGCGACGAGCTGCTGGTGGCGCCGAGCGACGACACGCCGCTGATCCAGCAGATCCATCTCGCGACGGCGCATGGCATCTGCGAGATGATCGAGGCGGCGCTGATGCAGGACGAGGGCTAGATGACGACCGCTCAGCTCAAGCCGGCGGCGTTTCTCGACCGCGACGGCGTCATCAATCACGACGACAACTACATCGGCTCACCGGAGCGCATCCGCTGGATGCCGAACGTGGCGCAGGCGATCCGGCGGCTCAATGACTCCGGCTATCACGTCTTCCTGTTCACCAACCAGTCCGGCGTGGCGCGCGGGCTGTTCTCGGAGGATGACGTCACGGACCTGCACGACTGGATGCGGGCCGAGCTCGCGGCGCAGGGGGCTGTGATCGACGACGTCCGCTATTGCCCCTACCACACCGAAGGCTCGGTCGAGCGCTATCTGCGCGAGCATCCCTGGCGCAAGCCGGCGCCCGGCATGATCCTCGACCTGATGCAGCACTGGCCCATCAGGCGCGAGGGCAGCTTCGTGATCGGCGACCGCGCCTCGGACATCGCGGCGGCCGAAGCCGCCGGCCTGCCCGGCTTCCTGTTCGCCGGCGGCGATCTCGATGCGTTCGTCGCCGACATCATCGCTCAGACCAGTTCGCGATAGACGGCTGCGATCTTGTCGGCCTCGGCCTCGAGGCTGAACCTCTCCACCACCCGCTGCCGCGCCCGCGCGCCCATCGCCAGTGCGGCATCCGGATCCCGCATCAACGGCTCGAGCGCTGCGACCAGCGCATCGACGTCGCCGGGCGGGACCAGCACGCCTGTGACGCCATCCTCGACCACGATCTCCGCCGCGCCGGCGCGCGCCGCGACCAGCGCCGCTCCTGCCGCCATCGCCTCGATCAGCGTGAGACCAAAACCTTCGTTGCGCGAGGTGAAGGCGTAGATCGTGAGACGCTGGTACCAGCGCTGCACGTCGGCGATGTCGAGCTCGCCGGTGATGATGATGCGCTGCTCCAGGCCCGCGGCGGCGATCTGCTTCTTCAACTCGCTCGCGAACGGCATCTGCTCGGGCGTCACGGCGCCGACCAGCACCGCGGAAAAATCCGGAAAACGCGGCAGCAGCCGGCACATCGCCGCGACGAACACGTCGCTGCCCTTCTGCGCGCGGACGCGGCCGAAGCAGCCGATGGCATATTTGCCCGGCAGTCCGCTCTCGGCGAAGGCCGCGGCGCGATCCGCCGGCGGGGAGTACACTTCGGTGTCGACGCCATGCGTCACCACCGTCGCTTCGCGCTTCAGATAGGACGCCGAGATGTCGCTGGTCGCGATGATCGCATCCATGCGGCGGATCAGCCAGCGCGTGATCCAGCTGTGATGGCGCTGCGCGGCCGAGGTGAACACCAGCTTCAACGGCCAGCCGAGCGCCCGCATGATCACGCCGACGATCATCTCGTCGTTGCGGCGGGCATGCCAGATCAGCGGCCGCCGCCGGCCCCACAATTTGAACAGATCGCTCGCGCGCATCCGCGCGATCCCTTCGGGCGCGTAGGAGCCGAGCCACGCCGCGCGCACCAGCCTCGCCAGCTTCGGCGCCACCATCCGGTTGGTCGCGGTCACGCCGGAATAGCGCCGGTGCAGGTTGGGCACGATCACGTCGAGATCTGCGGCGGAAAACGGCTCGGCTTGCACACTCAACTCCAATTGCAGCGGTTCCCTATACGCAACATTAAGCATCGCCGCCAGTTCGCTATGCACGCAACAGGTCGTTCATTTCGCGGGCGTTAGTCTGCAGCAAAACAAACAGGGATCGCGTCAAACAATGACCGTGCTCGTGACCGGCGGCGCCGGCTATATCGGCAGCCACATGGTGCTCGCGCTGGCGGAAGCCGGCGAAAGCGTCGTGGTGATCGACAACCTTTCGAGCGGCTTTTCCGCCTTCGTGCCCGACGGCGTGCCGCTGTTCATCGGCGATGCCGGCGATGAAAATCTCGTCGACGGCGTCATCGGCCAGCACGGCGTCGACAGCATCATCCATCTGGCGGGCTCGGTCGTGGTGCCGGAATCGGTGCGCGATCCGCTGCTCTACTACCGCAACAACACCATGACCACGCGCAGCCTGTTGAATGCGGCGGTCAAGCGCGGCGTCAGCCGCTTCGTGTTCTCCTCGACCGCGGCCGTCTACGGCAATCCGGACGAGGTGCCGGTGCCCGAGAGCGCGCCGACCCGTCCGACCTCGCCCTACGGCACCTCGAAGCTGATGGCCGAGATCATACTGCACGACGTGGCCTCGGCACATGACCTCAACTACGTGGTGCTGCGCTACTTCAACGTCGCCGGCGCCGATCCGTTCGGACGAGCCGGGCTTGCCACCGTCGGGGCGACGCACCTGATGAAGATCGCGATGGAAGTCGCCACCGGCCAGCGCGCCAAGATCGACGTCTACGGCACCGATTATCCGACCCCCGACGGCACCTGCATCCGCGATTTCATCCATGTCTGCGATCTCGCCCAGGTGCACCGCTCCGCGCTGGCCTATCTGCGCGCCGGCGGCAGCTCGGTCACGCTGAATTGTGGGTACGGCCGCGGCTATTCCGTGCTCGAGACCATCGAGGCCGTCCGGCGCGTCTCCGGCCGCGCCATTCCCGTCCAATACGCACCGCGGCGCCCCGGCGACATCATGAGCATGGTCGCCGACACCAGCCGTCTGAAGGCGCTGCTCGACTGGACGCCGATCTATGACGATCTGGAAACGATCGCCGCCCATGCGCTGGCCTGGGAGGAGAAACTGTTCCTGGAACGCCACAGCGGCACGCTGCAGCGGGCCTCGGCCTAGAATCAACGACTTAGCCGGACGCCGGGGGGCTTGAAAAAGCCGCCCCGAGCGGGCAAGCACTGCTGTCCGCCCGGCGATTTGTCCCGGCGGCCAGGGACCAGAATGGCCGAATTTCCGAAGAAGATCACCGACGATCCCTATGGCGCCGCGATCCTGATCCGCCGCCTCGTGATGGAACAGGGCATCCTCTACTGGCGTCGCTATCTCACCGCCTTCGCGCTGATGGCGGTCTCGGCCGGCGCCAGCGCCGGCGCCGCCTACATCCTCGGCCAGGTCATCAACAAGGCCTATGTCGACAAGAGCATCCCCGGCATCGCGGTGCTCTCCGGCGTCACCGTGCTGCTGCTGTTCGTCAAGGGCGTCTCGACCTACGGCTACGCGGTGATCCTGTCGAAGATCTCGAACGCGATCCTCGCCAACAACCAGCGCGCGCTGTTCGCGAAGCTGATGAGCGAGAGCATCGGCTTCTTCTCCGAGCGGCATTCGTCGGAGTTCCTGGCACGCCTCACCGCCGGCGCCAAGTCCATCACCGACGTCCTGACCATGCTGATCAACGCGATCGGCCGCGACCTGCTGCTCTTGATCAGCATGATCGCCGTGATGGTCGCGCAGGACCCCTGGATGTCGCTGCTCGGCCTCGTCGTCGTGCCGCCGGCCATGCTGGTGCTGCGCAAGCTGGTCAAGCGCATCAAGGGCCTCGCCCACAGCCAGTTCACCGGCAATGCCGACATCCTGGAGACCATGCAGGAATCGCTGCAGGGCATCCGCACCGTCAAGGCGTTCACGCTCGAGGACGCGATGCGCGCGCGCATCGACGAGAACATCGCGGTGGTCGAGCGCAACGCCAACAAGATGGCCCGCGTCTCCAACCGCTCCAACCCGCTGATGGAGATGCTCGGCGGCTTCGCGGTCGCCGGCTGCCTGATGTATGGCGGCTATGCCGTGGTCGCGCTCAACGCCACGCCCGGCCAGTTCTTCTCCTTCATGACCGCCTTCCTGATGGCGACCGAGCCGGCCAAACGGCTGGCGCGGCTCAACATCGATCTCAACAGCCAGCTCGTCGGCGCGCGCATGCTGCTCGAAGTGGTCGACAGCCCCGCCAGCGAGCAGCCTGACGACGACAAGCCGGCGCTGAAGCTGACGCAAGCCAAGATCGAGCTGCGCGACGTCTCCTTCGCCTATCGCGACAACGAGCCGGTGCTCAACCGCATGAGCTTCATTGCCGAGCCCGGCAAGGTCACCGCGCTGGTCGGCCCGTCCGGCGGCGGCAAGTCGACGGTGCTGGCGCTGCTGCTGCGGTTCTACGAGGCGACCGCGGGCGACATCCTGATCGACGGCCAGTCGATCGCGCAGGTGTCGCGCCGCAGCTTGCGCGAGCAGGCCGCCTATGTCGGCCAGGACGTCTACCTGTTCCGCGATAGCATCCGCGCCAACATCGCCTTCGGCAAGCCCGGCGCGACCGAGGCCGAGATCATCGAGGCGGCGAAGGCGGCTTGCGCGCACGACTTCATCATGAGCTTCCCGCTTAGCTACGACACGCCGGTCGGCGAGCACGGCACCCAGCTCTCCGGCGGCCAGCGCCAGCGCATCGCGGTCGCCCGCGCGCTGATCCGCAACGCGCCGATCATCCTGCTCGACGAGGCCACCGCGGCGCTGGACTCCGAATCCGAGCGCCAGGTGCAGGAGGCGATCGAGCATCTCTGCCAGAACCGCACCACCATCGTCATCGCGCATCGCCTGCACACCATCATGAACGCCGACGCCATCCTGGTGGTCGAGGCCGGCGAGATCGTCGAGCGCGGCCGGCATGACGATCTGTTGCGCCGTGGCGGCCGCTATGCTTCGTTCTTCCGCCTGCAACAGCGCGACATGGGGCCGAACGTCATCCCCATGACCGCGACGTCCTGACCCGCTTATTTCACCGCACCCGAGATCCATTTCATGAGCGCCTCCACCGTCATCCCGGCCTTCCCGCAGCCTTCGCTTCCCGTTGTCGGCGAAGCCGGCGTCTTTCCGGTCCGCCGCATCTGGTGCGTCGGCCGCAACTATCTCGAGCACATCCGCGAGATGGGCAATGACGAGCGCGATCCGCCGTTCTTCTTCGCCAAGCATGCCGACATGCTGGCGCCGGACGGCGCCGTGATCCCCTACCCGCCGCTGACCCAGGACATGCATCACGAGGTCGAGCTGGTGGTCGCGCTGAAGAGCGGCGGCCTGAACATTCCGACCGACAAGGCGCTCGACCACGTCTACGGCTACGCCGTCGGCATCGACCTTACCCGCCGCGACCTGCAGCTCGCCTCCCGCAAGATGCAGCGCCCCTGGGAGGTCGGCAAGTCGTTCGACCATTCCGCGCCCTGCTCGGCCATCCAGCCCGCGGCCAAGATCGGCCACCCCGCGAAGGGCAAGATCTGGCTGTCGGTCAACGGCACCGAGCGCCAGACCGGCGACCTCTCGGAGCTGATCTGGAACGTGCCGGAGATCATCTGGAAGCTGTCCCAGCAGGTCGAGCTCGCCGCCGGCGACATCATCATGACCGGCACGCCCGCGGGCGTCGCGGCGGTCGTTCCGGGCGACACCATCGAATGCGGCGTCGACGGCGTGGGCACGCTGAAGGTCTCGATCGGGCCGGCGGCGGCGTAAGCCGACGCGCCCACGGTCCTCGCAACACTTCCAAAAAGCCGCGCTCTGCGCGGCTTTTTTTGGTCTGGCGCCCAATCGCAGCCAAGCACCGGGATCCCCCTCCCCTGGAGGGGGAGGGTCGCCTCACGAGGAGCGCAGCGACACGTGAGGCGGGGTGGGGTGATCTCTCCGCTCGCACCGGCGCCCGCTGAGAGATCACCCCACCCCGCTCGCCCGCTTCGCGCGCGAGCGACCCTCCCCCTCCAGGGGAGGGTAAGACCTGCTTTGCGACATTATCTGATCCACAATCTCAACGGCTGCATAGCTGATTCAGGAACGAGCACCCACGCTCTCGCGACGCATTCCGCGCCCTGCACGGCTTTCCTCATTGAAGCCCAATCGCAGCCAAGCACCGGATCACCCTCCCCTGGAGGGGGAGGGTCGCCTCACGAGGAGCGCAGCGACACGTGAGGCGGGGTGGGGTGATCTCTCCTCTGGCACCGGTGCGCGTGGAGAGATCACCCCACCCCGCTCGCCCGCTTCGCGCGCGAGCGACCCTCCCCCTCCAGGGGAGGGTGGGCACCGCCCTTGCGGCTACACTGATCCACAATCTCAAACAGCGTTCAGGCTGAGACGAGCACCCACCTTCTCGCGACGCATTCCGCGCCCGAGTGATGCTCTAACTCTCGCCCTCTCCAGATGGAGGGCGCAGGGAAGGCCGGGCGCTGGCCGCGCCCGTGGCCCGCCTGCAGAAAAAAAGCAGGCGGCAGTCACCACAGGTCTGGCCGAACACACCCGGCCTTCCCCGCGCGATGGTTTTAACAGGCTATAGCGCGCTCTTCCTGGTGCACCGGGCTTTCTGGCCACCATCCGCTGCGCAAAGCGAAGCTTTGTCGCAACGTTGATACTAGCGTCGGAGTATCAGAACCACACGCCTTCACCGTCCACGAGGCCAGCGTTCGTCCGTGCCAACAGCACTGCGCCCGCCCGCGTCCACCGCCTCCCGCTGCCAACGTCCGTGACGACCGCGAACCGTCCCCTACCGTGCAACGGGATGGCAGGGACTGTAATGCTGATTTTACGAAGCTGTCAATAAAAATTATGTTTTACAGAATTCTTGATGCACTTGACCGCGGATAGACGAGTTATCGATTGGCCGCGACATCAGCCAATGGAAGGTATCAAAACACCATTATCCTCTTGCCCTTCTTCGGCCCAAGCACCTCTCGACTTCGTGAACGCAGCGAAACTGCAATTACTTGACGAGATAGATCATTTATTAGACAAGATTGGCACCAAACTTGATGCTATTTGAGGCGATCATGACGGATAAGATCCAGCTGGCGTTCGATGCCGGAGACGTTTTCACGCCGGGCTCCCCCATAAACGCCTTGGACCTTTTTGCCGGGCGGAGCGACCAGATTGAAGCGATTTTGAATGCGATATCGCAGCGCGGCTATCACGCTATTCTCTATGGCGAGCGGGGGGTTGGGAAAACCTCACTCTCCAATGTTCTTTCTCAGCTGCTGCACGGCAGAAAGAATTCTAAGTTTCTTCTTCCGCGCATTAACTGCGACGCGTCGGATACGTACACGTCACTTTGGAGAAAGCAGTTCAACGACATCATCGTCACTGAGACAAGAATGGGCATTGGCTTTAATGCCGATCAGATCGAGGTATCTCGTCGTCTTGTCGACACTCTGCCCGAGCAAATCACTCCCGATGACGTGAGACGAACACTTGAGCAACTTTCAAAAGGGCTAATTCTAGTTCCGATATTCGATGAGTTCGATCGCGTACGCCAGAACTATGTAAGCACATTGATGGCTGATACCATCAAAATGCTCTCAGACTATAGCGTGCCCGCAACCATCATTCTGATTGGGGTCGCAGACTCGGTCGACGGACTGATCGGCGAACATCAATCGATTGAGCGCGCACTCATTCAAATTCCGATGCCTCGAATGTCCGGCAGCGAAACTGGACAGATCGTTACGAATGGGCTCACACGTCTGCAAATGACGATCAATAATGAGGCACTAGAAGAAATAATAGGCCTATCACAAGGATTACCCTACATTACTCACTTGCTCGCTCTCTACAGCACTAAAGCTGCGATTGCGAGAGATAGCAAAGTCGTAGAGAGCTCCGACGTCGACATTGGAATTAAAGCCTCTCTTGGCCAGTGGCAGCAATCGGTAAAGTCCGCTTATTATCATGCAACTAAGAGCCAACAACCGGGCCACATCTACAAAGAGGTTCTCCTGGCGTGCGCTGTAGCAGCAACCGATGATTTGGGTTATTTTGCAGCAGCTGACGTTCGAGAGCCACTGAGACACATAACAGGAAAACCCTACGACATCCCGAATTTTGCGCGTCATTTGAAAGAACTGAGCCAACCCGGCCGAGGCGAGATGCTGTCACGAACCGGCGAAAAGCGCAGGATAAGATATCGCTTCGAAAGCCCTCTACTTCGACCCTACATCATTATGCGCGGCTTCTCTGATCACCTATTGAATAAGGACGACATGAAGGTGTTAACCTTGACCGCACCGTACAAAAAGGTTTAGCAGGCGACCGGTCACCGCTAATAACAGCGGCGGATTACGCTCCGCTAATCCGCCCTACTCTGCATCCTCACCGAAACGCCGACACCACGATCGCACCCACGATGGCGACGGTCAGCGTGTACTTCGCCGCATAGTACACCGTCCTGTTCCACGCCTTCACCTTGCGCGTGGCGAGGTGAAACTCGTACAGCTTGCCGAACACCTTGTTGAGCACGCCGACATGCTCGCCCTCGACGTTCTGCGTCGCCGAGGCCTTGACGATGTGGTGGCTGACCCAGCGGTTGATGGCGGCGATGAAGCCGAGCTTCATCGGGCGCTCGACGTCGCAGAACAGGATGATGCGGTTGACGTCGGTTGCGTTCTCGGCGCTGTGGATGAAGGTCTCGTCGAACATGAAGGCCTCGCCGTCGCGCCAGACGCAGGGCACGCCGTCGACCAGGATACGGCACTTGTCGGAGTTCGGGGTGACGAGCCCCAGATGATAGCGCAGCGAGCCGGCGAAGGGATCGCGGTGGGCGCCGAGCTTGCCGCCGGGCGGCAGCATCGCGAACATCGCGCCGTGCACGTTCGGGAGGGAGTCGAGCAGCTCGACCGTCTTCGGACACAGCGTGCGCGCCGACGGCAGGAAGTCGTCGTACCATTTCAGATAGAAGCGCTTCCAGCCGCTCTTGAAGAACGAATAGAAGCCCCAGTCGTTGTTGGCGGCGGCGGCGCGGATGAAGCCCTCGTCGAACAGGCGTACCGCCTCCTCGCGGATGGTCTGCCAGTTATCGGTGAGCTTCTTCAACTCGGGAAACTGCTCCACCGGGATCACCGGCGTGTTGGGCACAGCCGAGCCGGCATACATCAGCACATTGTAGGGGGCGAGATAGGTGGAGTGGTCGCCGAGCTGGCGGGCGAAGCGCAGCCGCTGCTTGCCGCGGAAGTGGACGTAGATGGTGGCCCCGATCAGGATGTAGAGGCCGATGAGCTGTGGCGCGAAGAGCTGTCTGAGCATGTCCGGGACCCATGATCCGGCCGCTCAGAGCGTGTTGCGCAGATGTGTCGCCTTCTGGGCGAGATCGAAGGGGTGCTCTGATGCCGGCCAAGGGCCTCAATTTAGCCGCAAGCGCGACCGGCCGCATCCCTTCGCACGAGGGTTGTGAACGGGAATCGGGGTTGAAAGTTCTGCGGCGTGACCCGGCTGCAACAGCCGCCGGCCCCGGCTCGCGATCCCGCTAAGCCCGCGTCAGCTCCTGCAGGCCCTTGAAGGTCAGCCGCTTGGGGTCCCGGACGCCGGCCAGATACATGCGGCGGATGAAGGCGGCCACCGCGTCGCGGTCGCAGCCGGTCAGGACGACGATGGCATCCACCGCGGTCTTCTGGGCCTCCATGGGACTGGTCCTCCTGGCAATGCACCCGGCACGCGCAAGCTGTCACGATGCCGATTAACATCGCGTTAACCGTGCGGACGGCCGCCGGTTCCCATGCCGCGATTCCTGCCGCCGCTCCATACGCGAAACCGCGCAGGCCGGAGCGGCCGCCGTCGAGCGCCGCAGGAGCGCCGCCGTCACACCAGGAAGAAGTCCTCCGGCGCCCCGATCAGGCGGTCATCGCCGTGGACCACGAGCTTCCGCCGCATCGGGCGCGCCGGCGGCGTGATGACCCGCCGTTCGAGCTCGTTGGCGCCTGGCAACTGGTCGACGAAGCGGACGGCGAAGCCATCGGGGAAATGCCTGATGACACGGCCGATGCAACTGCCCACCGCCAGCGGCGTGCCGATCTCCGGCTGGATCTCCGCCGAGACCGCGGCGCCCGACATCGAGGCATCGATCACGAAGCACGGGATGCAGCTGCCGTCGGCGAGCGTCAGCGCCGAATGCGGCGAGTTCGGCACGAAGCGCGCGTCGCGGCGGGAATCGCGGATCGACGGATCCTTCTGCTTCTTCTCCAGCCAGACCAGCTTCTCGGCGAGCTTGGCGCGCTCGGCGCGCGTCATCTCCAGCTCGAGCAGAAAGCCGCCATGCACGGTGTCGCTGATCTCGCCTTCGAACTTGCCGAAGTCGCGGAAATACGAGGTCAGGCGATCGCCGACCTTGCCGACCACGGGCACCTCGAGCAGCGCGCGGAACGGCGACACCCGCGTGGTGCGGCATGCGAAAGACCGCAGCCGTCCTTCAGGGGAATACCAGTTCGGAAGCGTGTAGGACCCGACCGTCTGAATCCTGACCGCGCGCTGCTTCAGGAATCGAGCAACCGACATTGCACGTCTCCCCCCGACCCCATGCTGTCCCCGACGATGGCCCGGCCGACGCCGCGGCACGATATGCCTGTTACAATTTCTGCGTGCATTTTCGGTCGAACTAAATCGAATTGGGCAAAGCCGCCATGCCCCGGACCGTGCGCGCAAATTGTTGAGGAAATCTGAATCCGAGACGGAAATCCCGCTCAACGGAATCGTATGTCCAACCCGTTTCTGCTTTCTAAAAATGCCGGCCCGTCGGACTACGGTGCGGCGCGGCACTTGTTCGTCGCGGGCACGAGCGGCTGATCGCATCAGCCGCGGCGCCATCGCGCCACGACGCACACCGTCTCACGATGAGCGTGCGTTCGCGTCCAACGTGATTAGTCAATGATTCACTCTGACGCGCGACCACCGAGGCGCGGCTGCAACTCACAATTTCATTCAATCTGGTGAGCAACTATCAGCGCGCGCAACCGCGCTGCGAGCAAACAGCTAACACATTCGCGTCGTTTCGCTATTTGCTTGCTAACAACCTGTTCACCACTTGCGCAATCGGTCCGCACGGCAGCTGCTGCAGCCCATGCCGTTCAATTTCGCTTATACTATTGCCGCTTAGTCGTAAGTGAGGGGGACGGCTGTCAGTCGGCTCGCGCGTCGCCCCGGGCGTATGAGTAAGCAGAGTAGTCACGCGTATGATGACCGCACGCATCGTGGTGTTAACCATCGCTCTCGGCGCGGGCGGCGTTGCGGCCTATCTGGTCAGCAATTCCGACGGCCAGCGGCAGGCGCCCGTGGCGCCGGTCGTGCAGTTGCCGACGGTCGAGGTGCTGGTCGCCAAGACCGACATCGGGCTCGGACAGGCGATCAAGCCCGGCGACCTGATCTGGCAGACCTGGCCCGAGGCCGCGAGCAACATCTTCATCCGGCGCGGCGACCGTCCCGAGGCGGCCAATCAGCTGGTCGGCACCATCGCCCGTTCGCCGTTCGTGATCGGCGAGCCGATCCGCGAGCAGAAGCTGGTGAAGGCGGACGGCTCCGGCTTCATGGCGGCGATCCTGCCCGCGGGCATGCGCGCGATCTCCACCGAGATCTCGCCCGAGACCGGCGCCGGCGGCTTCATCCTGCCGAACGACCGCGTCGACGTCATCCTGTCGAAGCGCGACAAGAACCCTGACAAGCCCGGCGCCGCCGACTTCGTCAGCTCCGAGATCATTCTCTCCAACGTCCGCGTGCTCGCGATCGATCAGGCGCCGAAGGAGAAGGAAGGCCAGAACACCGTCGTCGGCAAGACGGTGACGCTCGAGCTCAGGCCCGAGCAGGCCGAGACCCTGGCGCGCGCGCGACAGGCCGGCTCGCTGGCGCTGGCGCTGCGCAGCATCGCCGACGTGAACGCCGCCGACGGCAACAAGACCGAGGCGCAGCAACAGCAGCAGCAGATGGCGCGACGGGGCAGCGCCATCGAGATCATTCGCTATGGGATCACGAGCTCGCTGACGGCGCAGAAGTGACCGAAAGGACGAGGAAGATGATGGGTGGGCATCAACGCGCAAAGTTCGGGACGTGGGTCGTCCGCGCGCTATCGACATCGGCCGTGATCGGGCTTGCGCTCAATCCGGCGCTGACGCCGGTGAAGGCGGCCGACGACAGGCCGGAGACGCCGGTGGTTTCGGTCGGCTCGTCGAAGGTGCGCTTCCTCTCGCTCGGCATCGGCAAGTCGGTGGTCGTCGACTTCCCGCAGGACGTCAAGGACGTGCTGGTCGCCGATCCCAAGGTCGCCAACGCGGTCGTCCGTTCGGCCCGGCGCGCCTACATCATCGGCGCCGCAGTCGGCCAGACCAACGTCGTGTTCTTCGACGGCGAGGGACAGCAGGTCGCCGCCTATGACATCGCGATCAAGCGCGATCTCAACGGCGTGCGCCAGGCGCTGAGCCAGAGCATTCCCGGCGTCAAGATCGACGGCGTCGGCGAAGGCGTGATCCTGACCGGATCGGTGTCGAGCCCGGTCGAGGCGCAGCAGGCCGGCGAGATCGCCGCACGCCTCGTCGGCGGTGCCGACAAGGTGGTCAACTCGATCGTCGTGCGCGGCCGCGATCAGGTGATGCTGAAGGTCAACGTGTCGGAGGTCCGGCGCGAGATCGTCAAGCAGCTCGGCATCGATCTCAGCGCCAGCCTGAACTACGGCACCGCGGTGGTGAACTTCAACAACACCAACCCGTTCACCGCCTATGGCAAGTCGCTGGTCGGCCCCAACGGCCTTTCCGCCACCGGCGGCGGCTTGTCGTCGGTCTCGGCGACGCTGCGCGCCATGGAGACGGCCGGTGTCGTCAAGACGCTCGCCGAGCCAAACCTGACCGCGATCTCCGGCGAATCCGCGACCTTCATCGCGGGCGGCGAATTCCCGATTCCCGGCGGCTATTCCTGCGATCCCACCACGCGGGTCTGCAGCACGTCGATCACCTACAAGAAGTTCGGCATCTCGCTCAACTTCACGCCCGTCGTGCTCGGCGAAGGCCGCATCAGCCTCCGGGTGATGACGGAGGTGTCGGAGCTGTCGAACGACAACGCGATCACGGTCTCCTATGCGCTGACCTCGGCCTCGACCTCGTCGGTGACGATCCCCGCGATCCGCACCCGCCGCGCCGAGACGACGGTCGAGATCCCCTCCGGTGGCTCGATGGCGATGGCCGGCCTGATCCAGAACCAGACCAAGCAGGCGATCAACGGCCTGCCCGGGCTCAACCAGCTGCCGGTGCTCGGCCAGCTGTTCCGCAGCCAGGACTACGTCAACAACGAGACCGAGCTGATGGTGCTGGTGACGCCCTATGTCGTGCGCGCCGTCGCCCAGAAGGAGCTGTCGCGTCCGGACGACGGCTTCGCGCCGGCCACCGACTCAGAGTCGGCGCTGCTCGGCCGCATGAACCGGCTGTACGGCATCGCCGCCAGGGTCGACGCGGCCACGGGGCAGCCGGCCGGCTTCGGCTTCATCATCGACTGAGATTGCGGGACGACGGGGCACGGGGGAACGATCATGTCGGCAACATCCATACCAGACGGCAGGCGCGCGCTGCGCCGGATCGTCGCCATCGCGGGGCTGGCGCTCACGCTCGGCGCCTGCAACACCACCACCGGTGAGGTCGTCGCGACGATCCCGGACGACTACAAGATCCGCCATCCGATCGCGATCGAGGAAGGCCGGCAGTCGACCGTCGTCTTCATCGGCAGCGGCCGCGGCGGCCTGACCTACCAGCAGCGCGTGGATGTCGCGGGGCTCGCGCGCTCATGGCTGCGCGAAGGCACCGGCGGGATCATGGCGGAGGTGCCGACGGGCACGTCGAATGCGCGCGCCGCGGCCGACGCCTACCGCGAGATCCGCGCCGTGCTGACCGCCGGCGGCGTTCCCTCGCACGCGATCACCCTGCGCAACACCATGCCCGACGATCCGCGGCAGCTCGCCGTCATCCGGCTGAGCTATCCGAAGATCGCCGCCGTCGCCGGTCCCTGCGGGCTGTGGCCCGACGACCTCGGGCCGAACATCAGCAATCCCGGCTACAGCAGCAACCAGCACTATCAGAATTTCGGCTGCGCCACGCAGCGCAACCTCGCTGCGATGATCGACAACCCGGCCGATCTCGAGCAGCCGCGCTCGGAGATGGCCGCCTACACGCCGCGCCGCTCCGCCCTGTTCGAGAAGTACCGCAAGGGCGAGTCGACGGCGGTGGCGTATCCGGAGTCCGACAAGGCCAAGCTCAGCGATACAGGCAAATGATCAACGCGTCCCGTCAGAGCCAGGATGAGCAGCCCGGCCCCACCGGCCCGGCCCTCGACGATCACATCGCGCCGGTCCCGCGCGTCTCGGTGCAGGCATTCTGCGAAACCGACCAGACCTCGGCCGCGATCCTCGCCGCGAGCCAGGACCGCCGGCTCGGCAAGGCGCACATCACGATCAAGGCGGGCGGCATGCCGCGCGCCATCGAGACCTATCATTCGCAGCCGACGCCGAACGTCATCGTGATCGAGACCAGGCCCGGCGGCGACATTCTCGGCGGCCTCGACGATCTCGCCAGCGTCTGCGATCCCGGCACCCGCGTGGTGCTGATCGGCAGCCCGTCCGACGGCGTCGCCTATCGCGAGCTGGTCCGGCGCGGCGTCAACGACTACGTGCTCGGCCCGATCGAGACCATCGACGTGATCCGCTCGGTCTGCAGCCTGTTCTCGGCCTCAGAGGCCGTCATCACCGGCCGCATCATCGCCGTGGTCGGCGCCAAGGGCGGCGTCGGCGCCTCCACCGTCGCCCACAACGTCGCCTGGAGCATGGCGCGCGACCTGACGCTGGATTCGGTCGTGATCGATCTCGACATGGCGTTCGGCACCGCGGGGCTGGACTACAACCAGGATCCGCTGCAGGGCATCGCCAACGCCGTGTTCCAGCCGGACCGGCCGGATACGGCGCTGATGGAGCGCCTGCTCGCCAAATGCACCGAAAATCTCAACCTGCTCGCCGCGCCCGCGACGCTCGACCGCGTCTATGATTTCGGCGCCGACGCGTTCGACGCGATCTTCGACACCCTGCGCATGACCCAGCAATGCATCGTGCTCGACGTGCCGCACCAATGGTCGGCCTGGACGCGGCATGCGCTGATCAATGCCGACGACATCCTGGTGGTCGCCGAGCCCGATCTGGCGAACCTGCGCAACGCCAAGAACCTGCTCGGCGTGCTCAAGGCCTCGCGTCCCAACGACCGGCCGCCGCTGTACTGCCTGAACCAGGTCGGCATGCCCAAGCGGCCGGAGATCGACCTGAAGCGCTTCGCCAAGACCGTCGAGGCCGAGCCGGTCGCGGTCATCCCGTTCGACTGCAAGCTGTTCGGCACCGCCGCCAACAACGGCCAGATGATCGCGGAGATATCGGGGCTGAGCCGCACGCCAAAACTGTTCCAGGACATCGCGAACCGGCTCACCGGCCGGATCGACCACAAGCCGCAGCGCGGC
This sequence comes from Bradyrhizobium sp. SZCCHNRI1029, assembly GCF_032487555.1. Classification (NCBI taxonomy): domain Bacteria; kingdom Pseudomonadati; phylum Pseudomonadota; class Alphaproteobacteria; order Hyphomicrobiales; family Nitrobacteraceae; genus Bradyrhizobium; species Bradyrhizobium sp. SZCCHNRI1029. Next base: position 577,316 of record NZ_JAUEUK010000002.1, on the reverse strand, counting down.
TCGCTGCTGGCGCCGATCGCGAAACTGCTCGGCGCGAAATAGCGCCTGAGATCATGATGCGATTCCAGGGACTCGCATCATGATCTCATCTCCTTGTTTGAGCATGATCTCCGCGCAAACGCCTTTGGCGTTTGTCACGAGGGAAAACCGGTTTCAACCTTTCCGGATCATGCTCTAGTCGTCGGACCGGCTGAGTGCCCGCGCCAGCGCCTTGTCGGGCTCGCCGGCCACCGGACGGTCGCGGCGCGGCGACAGCTCGCGCTGCGCGATCTTGCGGCGCTCCAAGATGCGCTTGACATAGGCGACGCTGGCGCTGGCCTGCTCCGGCGGCAGCCCCGAACGCGCGATGCTCTCGGCCTCGCTCATCCGGCCCTGCAGGCCGACGATGACGGCGAGATTGGTCCGGACCCGCGGGCTGGCGTCGGGGTGTGCGCTGGCCTTGCGCAACTGCTCCTCGGCCTTCGGCAGTTCGTTCGAGAGCGCATAGGAGAGACCGAGATTGGACAGCACGGAAGGATCGTCAGGGGCGATCTTCAGCGCCGTCATGTAGTATTGCCGGGCCTCCTCGTTGCGCCCCATCTGGTCGAGCGTGGCGCCCTGCGCCGACAGGATGCGCCAGTCGGGATCCTCGGGCGAATGCGCGCGGCTGAGCACGTCGAACGCCTGCTGGAAATTGCCGTTGTCGGCAAGCGCGCGGCCAAAGGCCGCCAGCAGCGCCTTGTTGCCGGGATTGGCGATCGTCGCCTGCTCGAGCACGGCGACCGCCTGCGAGCGCTGGCCGGTGCCGCGCAGGGCGCTGCCATAGCGCAGCGCCACCTCGGGATCGTTGGGATTGGCGCGGAAGCGCTCGCGGAGCTGGTCGATCTCGGCGCGCGGGTCGGCGGCGGCCGCGCGGCTCTTTTCGGGATTGCCGCCCAGTGCCCCCGTGACCTCGCTGAGATCGGTGGTCTGGCAGGCGCCGAGACCGAGCAGCACGGCCGTGAACGACAGCGCGAACGCGGCCGGCCGGAGCAGAGGGAGAGAGCGAAGGGGCCGCGTACGCATGCAACTGAACTACTTCGGGACCAGATGATCTGCACGCTGGCAGATTAACCCTAAGGTCCCGTTAAGCGGGCGCGGCCGGCCCGCTCAATCGATGAATTCGGCGCCGAACTCGCAGCCGATGCGCCAGGCCAGCCGGCACTTGCGCTGGTGGTCGGGCGCGAAGACGATGGTGAACTGCGGGGGAATCTCGACGAATTCGGCGATCACCTTGACGCCGCCGTCGGAAATATCCGTGACCGTGCAGTCCCGCGGCAGGCTGCCGTTGCCATAGTGAATCTTCGCGATCCTCCTGCACAGCCGACGTTCACTCTTGCGACGGTTCGCCAACATCAACATTTCGACGTCTCACCCACTCAATCGTCCAATCCGGAGACCTCGTTTGTAGCGAGGAAACCTTGGGATCTGGCTAGCGCCAAGCCCGGAAATCCGGCGACCGGATTTGGGTTTCGTTTACCCTCTGCATCCCTCAGCGAACCGGCAGCAGCACACGATCGAAATACGCCGACAGCCTCCCGACGTCGTCGAGCGGCAGGACGTCGGCGACATACTGATCGGGCCGCACGATCACGATGCAGCCCGCGGCGCGATCGATGCCGCGCATCGCAAAGATGTCCTGGCCGCTCTTCAGATCGGCACAGAACATCTTCTCGTAGTCGATAAGACCGTAACGGCCCTTCCGCGGCAGCAGCAGCTCCGGCATTCGTTCGAGCGCGAGTTCGCGATGCCCCTGCTGGAACACCGCGCGCAGATCGATCACGGAGTCGATGTCGGCGCCCACCTGGGTGTGGCGGCGCACGGGCGAGGCCGAATCCTCGCTGAGGAATGTGCACAGGCGGCGGATCGCGGACCCCGGCGCGGCCGGATCCTCCGCGGCCGCGAAAGCGAAGATGCGGAAGCGGCCGTCGGCTTGCACGACATGTCCGAGCTGCGCCGGCTTGGCGTCGCCGAGCCGGATGACCGGCGCCGAGTGAAAGCGCTTGCCGATGACGAAGCCGGTGGCGAGCGGCTGGAAAGTGTCGTCGCCGGTGAGGACGGAGGGCCGATAGTGCGTGGCGGTGCCCGCCGTGTAGCGGCCGTGACGGACGAAATAGTCCTGCGTCCTGGCCGCATCGGCGCCGCCCTGCTTGGCGGCGGAGGCAAGAATTCCCGACCATTCGCGATCGAAATCGATCAGCTCCTGGGCGATGGCCCGCCGTTCGGCCGAATAGCTGTGCAGGAGCTGCGGCGCGCAACGCCTGCCCAGCACGGCGGCGAGCTTCCAGCCGAGATTGAACGTGTCCTGCATCGACACGTTCATGCCCTGCCCCGCCTTCGGGCTGTGGGTGTGGCAGGCGTCACCGGCGATGAAGACGCGCGGCAGCCGCGTTGCGACCTCGGCCTCCGGCACGTCGTCGAACTTGTCGGTGATGCGCTGGCCGATCTCGTAGACCGACCACCACGCGACCTCCTTCACCTCAAGCGTATAGGGCGCGAGAATGCGCTGCGCCTTGGCGATCACCTCGTCGACGGTGATGTTGCGCCCGGCCACGCGCTCGCCGACCTCGAGCTTGGCGAGCTCGACATACAGCCGGACGAGATAGCCGCCCTCGCGCGGGATCACCAGCAGGCTGCCGTCCTTGGCGGACTGGATCAGCGACTTGAAGCGGATGTCGGGAAAGTCGGTCACGGCGAGCACGTCCATGACGCCCCAGGCGTGGTTGGCGGAATCCCCGTGCAGCTCGCGGCCGATCGCCTTGCGCACGACGCTGCGCGCGCCATCACAGCCGACGACGTAGCGCGCGCGCACCGTCTCCACCTGGCCTTCATGCTCCGGATCAATGCGATCGAAGCTGACTGTCACGCCGTGCGCGTCGATGCCCGCGGCCGGATCGATCCGCAGATCACGCAGTCGCCGCGCGTAGTGCGGCTCGAGCTTCGCGGCCGAACGGCGCATCACGTCCAGGAAGAAATCGTGGACCCGAGCCTGGTTGAGCACGACATGCGGCATCTCCGACAGGCCGTCCTCGACGTCCTGCACGCGACCGCTGCGCGCGATATGCTTGCTGTCTTGGTCGCTCGGCTTCCAGAACGTGGTCTCGTTGATCCAGCACGCTTCCCTCAGCACTTTCTCGGCAAAACCATAGGCCTGGAACATCTCCATGGTGCGGCAGGCGATGCCGTCGGCCTGGCCGAGCAGCAGCCGGCCCGGCTTCTGCTCGACGATGCAGGTCCTGATGTCCGGAAAAGCGGAAAGCTGGGCAGCGAGGTTCAACCCGGCGGGGCCACAGCCGACGATGAGGACATCGGCCTCGGGCGGCAGCGGGCCGGTCGCGCCGGCGCTCGCGACACGTTCGGCCGCGTCGAAGATCTCGGGATCGCCCGGCTGGAAGCCGTTGAGATGAAACTGCACGTGACCACCCTCCCTCGCCATTCTTATTGATCAGTATGCTGATCATCAGTATGCTTGTCAAGCTGGTGACAGGAGATTCGAATTGACCGAGATGCGGGACATGCCGGGGCACCTGGCGCGCCGGTTTCAGCAGATCGCCGTGGCGGTGTTCCTGGCGGAGGTGGAAGCGGCCGGCTTCGACCTGACGCCGGTGCAATATGCGGCGCTGGCGGCGATCGCGGCCAACCCGGCCATCGACCAGATCACGCTCGCTGGCCTGATCGCCTATGACCGCACCACGATCACCGGAGTGATCGACCGGCTCGCACAGAAGGGCCTCGTCGTCCGCCGTGCGAGCGCGCGCGACCGCCGGTCACGGGAGCTGTTGATCACCGATGAGGGGAGAAGGACGCTGGAGGCGATCACGCCGGCGGTCGAGGCAGCGCAGCGGCTGATGGTGCGCGGCCTCAGCGAGGCCGAGGCGAAGGAGTTGGTCCGCCTCATGCAGAAGGCGATCGCCGCCGGCAACGATCTCAGCCGCGCGCCGCTGCGGGAGGGGGCGGCGGAGCGGTAAGCCCAAGCAAAACTGCTGGTTGCTTACCCGTCATGCCCCGGACCGGTTCCGGGCATCCGCGTTCTTCCAAGCCCAACGACATCGATGGCCGGATCCAGCCCGGCCATGACGATGTGGAGAGAGCCGCCCCAAGCTGACGTCATAGAGGCGAGCGCCGCTCGTGCCCCCTGCCCTCACGAATACCGCATCACGCCGTCGTCGACCTTGCCGAAGCGCAGCGAGACGATATCCAGCGCGTAGTTCTGGTACAGCCGCCACGGCCGCTTGGAGCCCTGTTTCGGCAGGTCGGCGACCGCGCGCTGCACATAGCCGGAGCTGAAGCTCAGCGACGGCAGCGGCGTAACGGTGGAATCGTCATTGTGCGGCACGCATTGGCGATAGCCGTGCCGGTCCATGTAGTTCAGGAGCCGGCAGACATATTCGCAGGTGAGATCGCATTTCAGCGTCCACGACGCGTTGGTGTAACCGAGCGTCGCCGCCAGATTCGGCACGTCGGAATACATCATGCCCTTGTAGTTGAGCGTCTTGGCGAAATCGACAGTGCGGCCATCCACGACGACCTCGATGCCGCCGAGCACCTGCAGCACCAGCCCGGTCGCGGTGACCACGATATCGGCCTCGATTTCGCGGCCGTCGGTAAGGCGCAAGCCGCGCTCGGTGAAGGTCTCGATCCCGGCCGTCACCACCGAGGCGCGCTGCTCGCGAATGGTCTTGAACAGGTCGCCATCCGGCACCAGGCACAACCGCTGGTCCCACGGGTTGTAGCGCGGCGTGAAATGGGTGGCGACGTCGTAATCGGGGCCCAGCGCGGCGCGCACCCCTCCCAGGATCAGCTGCTTGACCCGCTGCGGCTTGCGCCGGCTGAGCTGGAAGAAATACATCCCGAACAGCACGTTGCGCCAGCGGATCAGGTGATAGGCGAGGCCAGCGGGCAGATGCCGGCGCAGCTTGTTGGCGAGCGCGTCCTGCGCCGGGCGCGACACCACATAGGTCGGTGAGCGCTGCAGCATCGTCACATGCGCGGCGGACTTGGCCATCGCCGGCACCAATGTGACCGCGGTCGCGCCGGAGCCGATCACGACGACGCGCTTGCCGGCATAGTCGAGATCCTCAGGCCAGGCTTGCGGATGCACGATGCGGCCCTTGAAATCGGCCATGCCCTTGAAGTCCGGCAGATAGCCCGACTCGTAGCGGTAGTAGCCGGAGCACATGAACAGGAAGCCGCAGGTCATCCGCACGGTCTCGACCGTGCCCTGCTCCGTCCGGCGCTCGGCCTCGACGGTCCAGCGTGCGTCCGCGCTCGACCACGACGCGCGCCGGACCCGATGGTTGAACCGGATGTGGCGGTCGATGCCGTTCTCGGTCGCGGTGTCCTGGACGTATTTCAGGATCTGCGGCCCGTCGGCGATCGCCTTCGGATCGGTCCACGGCTTGAACGAATAGCCGAGCGTGTACATGTCGCTGTCGGAGCGGATGCCGGGATAGCGGAACAGGTCCCATGTGCCGCCGATCGCGCCTCGCCCCTCCAGGATCGCGAAGCGCTTGCCCGGGCACTTGTGCTGCAGATGATAGGCGGCGGCGATGCCGGACAGCCCGGCGCCGACGATCAGCACGTCGACATGCTCTGTTGACATGAGGTGTTCCTGGCGTTTCCTGGTGCGGCTTTCTTGCTCTGGCTGCGGACAGTCGCAACCCGGCTCGTCGCTGTCAAATCGCCGGCGCATTCGTCGTCGGTCAACCCTCCTCCGCTATCAGCGGGAAACACCCTCGATACGGATCCGGTGATGAACGCTCCCCACCCGCGCGACGACAGGCCCGGCGACAGCGACAGCCGGGACGGCATTGGCGCGCCGTCGCAGCGCATCGCCCTGGGCTTTTCGCTGTTCGCAATCGGGCTCGCAGCCTGGTCGCTCTTCCCGAGCTTTCCGGCCGGCCAGCTGATCGCGGTCGTCACCGTCATCCCGCTGCTGGCGCTCATCCTCACCTTGCGCTTTCCCGGGCGGTTCCGCATCGGCCTCGGCTCCGGCTACGGCGCCAATCTCGGCACCGGTTGCATCGTGGCGGCCGGCACGCTCGCCGCGCGCACGCTGTCGGACATCAACCTCGTCGACTGGCTGCCGCTGACGGCCTTCGCGACCGCGGTCGCGATCATTTTCCTCATCGTCGCGGCGCGGTTCGAAACCCAGCTCCGCCGCCGCGGCTGGCGGTTGCTGCTCGCCGCTCTGTTCGTCGCCGCCTATGCGTTCGGGACGCTTGGCCAGTTCAACACCGCACTCGACCGCTCGGCGCCGGCGCTGCTGCGCAGCCGTGTGCTCGCCAAGCATCTCGGCCACAGCCGGCTCGCCACGCATCAGGTGACGCTCGAGCCGTGGGGCCCGTTCGCGAGAGCCACCGATGCACATGTTGCGCAGGCGCTGTACGAAAGGTTGCAGCCGGGCGACACCGTGTGCCTGCGCCTCGGCGATGGCGCGTTTCGCATGGCGTGGTTCACGGTGGCCGCATGCCGTTGAGACCCGGCGCTGCGGCCGAGACAGGAACGGCCATTTGCGCAGCGCGGCGATGCTGCGTATCGTCGTAGCTTCGTGGCCCGCATGAGCGCAGCCATATCCGGGGCCTCACGCGCCGTCTCGATGAACCCGGATGTTGCTCCGCTCATCCGGGCGATGCGATTGCGAGCCGTTCTGCATGACCGACTTCCTGCCCCGCCCTTTCGCTGTCGATCGTCCCGACGTGCTGGATCTCGACATCACCGCGCTCGACGCGCGCCCCGGCGCGGTGCTGGTGGCGCGCTCGCCGTTCTATCCCGGCGGCGGCGGCCAGTTGCCGGATCGCGGCACGATCGCGTGGAACGGGATCGTCCGCGTCGTCACCGGGTTCGAGCCGACCGCCGACGGCATCTGGCACCTGATCGGTGATGACGCCATCCCGGACGGGGCGATCGAGCTGCACGTCGATCCGGCGTTCCGGCAGCGCATGAGCGAGCAGCACACGGTGGCGCATCTCGTCAACAGCGCCGTCTACACGCTGTTCGACGGCGCGCTGCTGACCGGCGTCCGCATGACCGAGACCGACGAGTTCAGCGTCGATTTCGATCTGCCCAAGGTGGCGCCGGAGCAGCTGCGCGCGGTGGAGGATGCGGTGAATGCCGCGATTTCGGACGATCGTCCGGTGCGTGCCTTCGACATGCCCTATGACGACGCGCAGGCGACCGCGGGCCTGTTTCGCGCCAAGTCGGTCGCCCCGCCACGCCAGGCCGACGGCCTGATCCGCATCGTCGACATCGACGGCCTCGACCGCCAGGCCTGCGGCGGCACGCACCTGGTCTCGACGGCGCAAGCGCGGCGCATCCGCATTCTCAAGGTCGACAACAAGGGCCGGCAGAATCGGCGGTTGAGGATCGGATTCGTCACGGCTTGAGAATCGCGCGGCTCGCGATGAAACGGCCAGCGTCGCAATGCACATTGTCAAACGCGTATATCATCGCTCGACGTCCGATACGATTGTAGCGCAGGCGCGTCCGTGATCCCATGGAAGCTCACGTCTTCCTTGCGTTCCGCAACGTCTCCGAGGGCAACTCACCCATCATCTGGCGGTACTCGCTGGCAAAGCGGCCCAGATTGCCAAAGCCGCATTTGAAGGCGACCGACACGACGCTTGTGTTGGCATCGGGCCGTCGCAGAAGTTCAGATGCCCGCTGAAGTCGGACGCGCTTGGCAAACTGGCCGGGTGATCCGCGTCCCGACTCCGAGAACTCGCGGAAAATCGACCGGACGCTGACCCCCGCGATCGCGGCGATCTTCTCAAGGTCCAGAGGCTCGTCCCAATGTGCCTCGATATAGGACTCGACGGTATCGACAACCATACGGTTGACTCGCTGGGGCGCATTCAGCAGGCGGCTGCTAAAGCTGTGCCGATTTGCAAGCAGGAGCCGGATCATCAAGCTCCGCTCGAGCTCTGCGATGGCTATCGGCGAGTAGTCCGCTCCGAACATCTGCAACTCACCGGCAAGCCTGAAAACGTCCTGGCGGACGAGAGCCATGACAGCAGGATCGGTTGGGCCTTCGTCAAAGGTCAGATTCGTATCTCTGTCATCGCCGATCATGGCTCTCAACAGCTGGTGCAAAGGTGCGCTTTCGACCCTGACCACCAGTTGGCAGTAGCCGGCAGGAAATTCGAGATCCAGTCTTGAATCCCCGGATATCAGGGGACTCCAGGCGACGATCGCCTGGTGGCCTCGCGCAGTCCTGTATCCGGCAGTGCCCTGGATCGAGAAGAACTGTCTGTAGATCGTCGATTCCGGAAACGACACCGACGCCGCGCCCGCATATGAGCAGAACGCCAGCCCCGCGGTGCTGAGCCGCGCAAGATTGGCCTCGATGCCGAAGCTGGAGTCGGAGCTGTCGAAACGATCGACGGCGTAGATGCTGAACAAGCGATCGCGCGCGAACTCGCGATCACGCGAGCGAAACAGCGGATATCGATCGAGATATGAGATTTGACCCAAACAGCTCCTCCGCCCGATCGGCATCACCACCTGGTCAACCCTTGTGCAATCGTCAGGCGCGTGAGCACAAGGCCGTGCGTTAGGACACGTGGCAAGCACGAATTTCATTCAGTTCCACAGTTCGGACAACGTCCCGGCGCGAGGGGGCGTACGATTTTCGCGGTGATAACCGAACACCCCGTATTGTTACGGACAGAATGCTGCCTCGCGGGGCTGGCCGTGGTCTGCGCCGGGTCGTCCAATGGCTCGCTCGGAACAACGGCGTACCAAGCGGCCAAATGCGATGGGTATCGGGGTCATCGGAGCGGCAGCATACGGCCGATCTGTCGGGGATCGGACAAATACTTGGATAATTCGATTCGACTACGATCCGCTCACTCTGGACCAGAGTCGGGCCTCGCGGCGGCGTTTGGCCCCAGCGAACCAAGGTCCTGGAAATCGACAGACGTGCATGTGCCGAAACCCCGGCAGAGCAGACCTAGAGAGGAAAGAGAATGTTCGGCCGCAGACACGCCAAAGGTGACGCACAGGCCATGCTCGACGCGATCAGCCGCTCGCAGGCCGTGATCGAGTTCAACATGGACGGCACGATCATCACGGCAAACAAGAACTTCCTCGATACGCTCGGATACCGGCTGGATGAGATCCAGGGCAAGCATCACAGCATGTTCGTGGCGCCGGCCGAGCGGGACAGCGCGGCCTATCGCGAATTCTGGGCGGCTCTCAACCGCGGCGAATTCCAGGCCGCAGAATTCAAGCGGATCACCAAAGGCGGCGGCGAGGTCTGGATCGAGGCGTCCTACAATCCGGTTCTCGACGGCAACCGCCGACCGGTGAAGGTGGTGAAGTTCGCGACCGACATTACCGCGAAAAAGCTGCGCAGCATGGCGGACGGCTCCAAGATCGCTGCCATCGATCGCGCCCAGGCCGTGATCGAGTTCAAGCTGGACGGAACGGTCGTGACGGCGAACCAGAACTTTTGCGACGTTCTGGGTTATCGGCTCGACGAGATCCAGGGCCGGCATCACAGCATGTTCGTCGAGCCGTCACAGCGCGACAGCGCGGCGTATCGCGAGTTCTGGACGGCCCTCAATCGCGGCGAATATCAAGGCGGCGAATACAAGCGCATCGGCAAGGGAGGCAAGGAGGTCTGGATTCTCGCCACCTACAATCCCATGCTCGATACCGCCGGCAAGCCGTTCGGCGTGGTCAAGTTCGCGACCGACGTCACCGCGCAGAAGCTCAGGAACGCGGATCTGGCCGGCCAGATCGATGCGATCGGCAAGTCGCAGGCTGTGATCGAGTTCAACATGGACGGCACGATCATCACCGCCAATGACAATTTCCTGCATGTGCTCGGCTACACCCTGGCCGAGGTCAAAGGCAAACATCATAGCATGTTCGTGGAGCCTTCGGAGCGCGATGGTGCCGCCTATCGCGAGTTTTGGGCCGACCTGAACCGGGGGCAGTATCAGGCGGCGGAATACAAACGCATCGGCAAGGGCGGCAAGGAGGTCTACATTCAGGCCTCGTACAATCCGATCCTCGATCTCAACGGCAAGCCGTTCAAGGTCGTGAAGTATGCGACCGACGTCACCAGGCAGGTGCTGGTGCGCATAGGCAACGAGCGCGTCCGTGCGATGATGGAATCCGTCGCAGCGGGCTCCGAGGAGTTGAACGCGTCTGTGCGGGAGATTTCCGAAGCCATGACCAAGTCCCGCGAGACGGCGATGGGCGCCGTCGGTCAGGTAGCATCCGCCGACGGCCAGGCGCAGCGGCTGTCCGAAGCCACGCAGGCGATGAGCGGCATCGTCGAGATGATCAACAACATCACCGGGCAGATCAACCTGCTCGCGCTCAACGCCACCATCGAATCCGCCCGCGCCGGCGAAGCCGGGCGTGGCTTTGCGGTCGTCGCCGCCGAGGTCAAGAACCTCGCCAACCAGGCCAAGCAGGCCACCGACAAGATCGCCCAGGAAATCGAGAACCTCAACGGCATCTCGGGCGACGTCGTGACGGCGCTCAACTCGATCAAGCAGGCGATCAACAGCGTCAGCGAATACGTCACCTCGACGGCGGCGGCGGTGGAAGAGCAGAGCACGGTGACGAACGAGATGTCGTCCAGCATGGCCCGCGCCGCAGCCGAAGCTCAGGCCTTGGCCGCCCGGACCGCGGCTTAGCTGCGCGCGACCAGGGCGGCGGAGCCCGGCGGGCCGCCGCCCCATTAGCGATCGAATGCGGGCGTTCACAAGAAGGCGCTGACGAGAAGACCGTGGCCGACATCATTCATTTTCCTGCTCCCGATTCCTCGCGATTCGTCGAACAGCACGCCGTGGCGGCTTGTCGGGCGCTCCTGCGTCCCCAGACCGAACGCCTCCAGCAAGAGTTGCAGCAGTGGCGCAACGCCTTGGATGAGTTGGATCAGCACATCGGCGCGGCCCCGTCATTCGCCGCGCTACTGTCTGAAAGCGCAAAGGTGCGCGAGCTCATCTCCGCTGCCGAAAGCGCGCTGGACGCAATCTTCTGAGACCAGGCGGTGATCGCCGCGGCACGGCTGAGGTTGCGCGGCGACGCGCACCGCCAGGATTGCCGCCAACAAGCCAGCGGGACGACAGCAGTCCCAGTCGCCGCCGCAAGGTCACGGCCGATGCAAGATCACGTCGAATCCTTCCTCCGGGGTCGGCGCCACGAAGTATGAAGTGAACAGGTCGAACTCCTCGTCGGTCACGGTGAAGGCGTGGCGGCCTTCTGCGTTGCGCGCGCGCAGCCGTGCCTTGCAGACCTCGTCGGGGACGTCGAGGTGATGCAGCTGGTGCGGCACGCCCGCGGCTTCGAACAGGCCGCGCATCCAGGCCCGGCTCGCCGGCGTGTTGGCGGGGAAGTCGAGCACGACCGAAACGCCGGCCCGCAACAGCGCGATGACGTGCGGCCCCATCACGCTGCGCAGCCGTGACGAATTGCGCACGTAGTCCGCCAGGCTGCTCTGCTCGCCAGGATAGAGCCGCGACAGCCAGTCGTCCTCGGCGACCACGACGGTGGCCGGGCGATGGCCGAGCTCCGCGGTGAGCGTCGATTTGCCGGCAGCGATCTTGCCGCACACGAGGTGCAGCGTCGGTTGGTTGGGAGACACGGATACAGACCTCGCATACGGCGCCGCTTCGGGCGCCAAGAGCATTCACAGGCAATTCTCGCAGGCGGAAGCGCCCGGCCCGACGGATCAGGCCGGGTCGGTAATTCGGCTGCTGACGGCAGCGCCTGCGATGCGAATGCGGAAGGTCATGAAGATACATTTGACAGATGTCGCTGACGGCGTCCAGGCCCGGCCGTCATCCGTCGCGAGACCGCGCCGCGATTGAGTTCGACTCGCAAGAATGGCCCGCGCGCATTTCAGTCGCACCGGCCGCTCGCGAATGAGTTGAAGTCACTTCACTGTGGCTGAATTGATCCACTGCGACGGGAGTCGAGCCGGCCGCGTGTCGTCCATTGCCAACCGGATGTCCGCTCCTGTAGGTAGTTGCGAGGGACGGGGGCGTTAGTCGGTGGCTCGTCAAGGGCGTCAACTACAAGGCATCGCATCAGGACGACGTGAGGCGCGCATGCGCTCGGCGCGGCGGCGCGCAGCGCTGTCGCGGCTCGGCGGCGCTCTCGTCTGGTTTGCGGCATGGGCCCTGATCTTCCAGTCCGCGCTGGCGCTCTCCGCGATGAGCGCTGCGGTTGCGGCCCCCGATGCCGTCGCCATCATCTGTCAGAGCTCCGTCGACGGTCCGACGTCGGACGACATCGGCACTGCGGCCAAGCAATGCGCGAGTTGTCCGTTCTGTGCGCTCGGGCGCGGCGTCACTGTCCCGCACGTCCCCGCCGTGGCGCGGCCGATGCCGGTGGTCGTGGCGATCCTGATCGAGCGGACAGACCTCGTTGCGGCGCCTCGGCCTACGCTCGAACTGCCGGTCGCTCGCGGACCACCGGCGGCCCTCTAGGCCGATACTCCAGACATCTCATCCCGTCACGATGCGGCCGGTCTCGTCCGCGCGCGCTGTGGGCTGCCGTCCGGCGGTCGCCGCAGCCGTGCCCGCAGCCGCCTCGTCGCGACATGTTCACGAGGCCACGGCGCGCTCGCAGCCGGGCGCCTCTCCCATTCCTATTCCGAGATCCATCATGGACCATTGTTCGACACCCGTCCGGCGGCGGTTGCTCCGCTCAACCACCGTGCTCACATCGCCGGCGCTGCTGGCATTCGCCCTTTCGAGTCCCGTGCTCGCGCAGGACCCATCGCAGGCTCGCTCCGCCGCCACGCTGCCGCAGGTGACGGTCGCTGTCCCGAAGCCCCGCCCGGCCGCGCGAACGACAGTCCGCCGCAGGGGCGCGCATGCGGCGGCGACCAATCCGGCAGTTGCGCCACCGCCGCAGGCGGCCTCATCCGACGCCGTCGACGCGCCTCCCGGCGCCACTTCGGTTGCGCCGGGTGACATCCTGGCGAAGCGCGCCATCACGAACGACACCGCTGCGCTGTTTGCCGATGTGCCCGGCGTCAGCCTCTATTCGGCCGGCGGGGCCTCGAGCCTGCCGGCGATCCATGGCCTCGCCGACGACCGCCTGCGCGTCAAGGTCGACGGCATGGACACCATCGCCTCATGTCCCAATCACATGAATCCGGCGCTGTCCTACATCGATCCGGCCCAGGTCGCCGCGGCCAAGGTCTGGGCGGGCATCACGCCCGTGAGCGTCGGCGGCGATTCGATCGGCGGCACCGTCGCCGTCAGCTCGCCGGCGGCTCTGTTCGCGGCGCCGGGGCAGAGCCTGCTGACCAAAGGCAGCGTCGGCACCTTCTACCGCAGCAACGGCAACGTGCGCGGCGTCAACCTGTCGGCCACCATGGCCACCGAGAACTACAGCGTCAGCTACAGCGGCGCTGCGGTCAAGGCCGACAACTATACGGCCGGCGGCAACTTCAAGAACTTCACCCTGAGGAGCTCCATCACGCCGGTGCTTCCCCTCGATCAGGTCGGCTCATCCGCCTACGAGACCAGGAATCATCTGATGGGCATCGCCTGGAGCAAGGACGGCCAGCTCATCGAGCTGAAGGCGGGAGTGCAGGAGGTGCCCTATCAGCTCTACCCGAACCAGCGCATGGACATGCTGGGCAACGATGCCTACAGCTTCAACCTGCACCATCTCGGCCGGTTCGACTGGGGCGATCTGGACACCCGCCTCTATCACCAGTCCGTCGATCACTACATGAACTTCGGCGGTGATCGGCTGTTCTCGTATGGCACGCTGAGCCCGCCGAACACGACGGGTGCGCGCTATCCGGTCAACGGCATGCCGATGTATACGCGCACCAAGACCAACGGCCTGACCTCCAAGGCCGACATCACGCTGTCGCCCCGCGACGTGGTCCGCGTCGGCGTCGACCTGCAGACCTACCGTCTCGACGACTGGTGGCCGCCGGCCCCCGATTGCGGCGTCGGCAACTGCATCGGCGGCATGGCGCCGCTGACGTTCTGGAACATCAACGGCGGCAAGCGCGACCGGGCCGGCGTGTTCAGCGAGTGGGAGGCGAAGTGGAGCCCGTCCTGGCTGTCGCTGCTGGGCGTGCGGTTCGAACGCGTCGAGACCGACACCGGACCGGTCGTCGGCTACAACACCAGCACCACGCCGCTGACATCGGGGTTCATGTCCGGCATGTACGAGACGAGTTCGGTCGGCTCCCGCGCGGCGTTCAACGCCATGGATCGCTCGCGAAAGGACAACAATGTCGATCTGACGGCGCTGTTCCGAAACACGCCGAGCGCCCATCTCACCTTCGAGTTCGGCGCGATGCAGAAGACCCGCTCGCCGAATCTCTACGAGCGCTATTCCTGGTCGCGCAACACCATGGCGCTGGAGATGAACAACTTCGTCGGCGACGGCAACGGCTATCTCGGAAACCCCAATCTGAGACCCGAGGTCGCCCATACCGTGAGCTTCACCGGCGCCTGGCACAGCGCCGACCATGAGGCCGAGATCCGGCTCACGCCCTACTACACCCATGTACGCGACTACATCGATGCGGTGCAGTGGAAGGCCGCCACCAACACCGCCGCCGTGCCTGCCGTCGCCAACCAGTTCGTGATCATGAAATACATGAACCAGCAGGCGCGGCTGTACGGGTTCGATCTGTCCGGCAAAGTGCCGCTGGGCACGACGTCGATCGGCGATTTCGGCCTGAAGGGAGTCCTGAGCTATACCAACGGCCGGAATCTCGACACCGGAAGCGGTCTCTACAACATCATGCCGATCAACGGCAGACTGACGCTCACGCACCGGCTCGACGGCTGGGACAGCGGCCTCGAGCTGGTGATGGTGGGCCGCAAGTCCGACGTCTCCGTCGCGCGCAACGAGCTCAAGACCCCGGGCTACAGCCTGGTGAACCTGCGCAGCAACTACACCTGGCAGAGGCTGCGCATCAGCTTCGGCGTCGAGAACCTGTTCAACAAGCTCTACTACCTGCCGCTCGGCGGCGCCTATATCGGCGAGGGCGCATCGATGTCGTTCAACAAGGAGGCCGGCACCGTCGCGGCCACCGGCGGCGGCGTATCGGGCACCGCGACGATGTGGGGCACCGCCGTTCCCGGCCCCGGACGTTCGTTCTATCTGGGTGCGAACCTGGAATTCTGACGCCGGCATTCGCATCTCGCCCTGTCCCGCCAGCGGGACAGGGCGAGAGCGGGCGCCAGACGACACGGCGTCGCGACGAGCGGCACGAGCGAGACGTAACGTCGCGCATCACGCCGTCTGCGATTCTCGGCCGAAATCGCCGCTCTCACGAACTTGGAAAAGCTCTAAGAGCGATTCCAGCCGCCGCTCCGTTGACACATCGGGGCGGTTGCCGTCTCCACTGATCCCACGATGCATCGTATTTGAATTTGCTCATTGGAGGGATTGATGAGACTGACCATCGCGGCCGTGATCGGTGCCGCACTCGCCGGCTTCGCCATCTCGCCGGCCATGGCCGACGGCTACAAGGATTGCACCAAGCTCGACAAGGCCCAGTGGAAGCCGGCCGCCGAGGCGGAAGCCAAGGCCAAGGAAGCGGGCTACGAGGTGCGCCGCTCGAAGGTCGAAGGCTCCTGCTACGAGGTCTACGGCGTTAAGGGCGGCAAGCTGTATGAGCTGTTCTACAGCCCGGAGGATCTCAGCCTGAAGCACACGATCGCCAAGTAGTTGGCGCAAGTGTCGTCCAGCGTGCTGGATGACGTGACGTGAGAGCCATGCACGGCACAGCCCCCCGAGCCAGCCTGAAACGCCAGGACACCGCCGACACCGTGCAGGTCTGGGACCTGCCGCTGCGGCTGTGGCACTGGATGCTGGTCGTGCTGGTGCTCATCGCCTGGGTGACGCCGAACGTCCATGACGGCCTGCACCGGATCGCGGGCTACGCGATCCTCGGCTTGCTCGCCTTTCGCCTGATCTGGGGCATCATGGGTACGCGCCATTCGCGCTTCCGCAGTCTCAAGCCCCGGCTGCGCGCGACGCCGGCCTACCTGTGGAATCTGCGGCGCGGCAAGACCGGGCGCTATCTCGGGCTGAATCCCGCGGGCACGGCGATGCAACTCGCACTGCTGCTTCTGCTCATCGTCTCCGCGATGACCGGCGCGATGCAGGTGACCGTGCGCTTCTTCGGCATCTGGTGGGTCGAGGACACCCACGAGGTGACGTCATATCTCCTGATCCCGCTGGTGGTGCTGCATGTCGCCGGCGTCGTGCTGGTGAGCCGCCTGCAGCGCGAGAATCTCGCCCGCGCCATGCTGACGGGGCGCAAGCTGCTGCGGCGCGGCTCGCGCTGACCGGGCGGCTCAGCCGCGCACGGCGTAGGGCGTCTGCGCCAGATGGTCGGCCCCCACGGCGAGATCGCGCTGCGCATCGGCCAGCGCCTTGCGTTCGCGCTTTTCCTCGGGCAGCGACCAGATCGAGTCCTCGGGCGCGTAGTCCCGGATCAACCTCGTGCCACCGACGATGATCTCGATGGTGCTCATGTAGCCAGCTCCACGAACGAGTTCCAAGAGAGTACGCGGCGCGGCTGGCGTTGGCAACCGAGCGTCGGCCGAAGGCCCTGCGGTCTCCGCCACCTGTCATCGCTGAACGATCGTTCGCAGCGAGTCGCGCCACACACGGAACTCACGATCGTTGCACGCAGGCCACAGTTCTCGCAAAAGCTGCGCGGGCGCGGAGATGCGTTATTGCGCCGGGCCGTCTTGCGCCGAACAATCGCAGGTCTCGGATGCCTGACCGCCCCTCACCAGCAGGGGCTCGGATTTTGGGGAGGCCGGATGATGAGCTCGCAGCAGCTTTTGGCGCGTGCGTTGTGTCGGTCCGTTGTCCTGGTAGCTTGTGCGGCGGCATGGCCCGCGGCCGCCGCCGAGATCGAGGCAGCGACGCCGCCCGTCGCCGCGGAGCCGATCGCGACGTCGCCGCAGCCGACCGCAGCCGAGACTGCGCTGACGACCGCGTCGATCACTCCATCGGCTGTCCTGCCGGCGGACGAACAGGCCGCGCCCGGCGCGGCGACCGAACCGCCCCGGCCCACTGTCGCCAGCGCCGACCGCATCGAGATCCTCGACGAGTGCCCCGACATCGATGCCTGCATCGATCGCTATCTGTGGGCGCTGTACGAGCGCGCGCCGAAGCTCGACAAGATCCGCGAGACCGAGCGCCGCGTCGTCACGGTCAAGCGCAAGGGACGCATGGTGAAGGTGACGCGCAGCTTCACCAAGCTCGTCGACAACGACTTCACCTGGAAGGATCCGAAGGCGGCCGAGCGCATCGGCCGCAGCATGATGGAGTATGTGATCGGCGGCATGGACCGCGGCTTCAAGCTGAAGCTGTTCCACACCTTGCATGCCGCCGAGGCCGCAGGGCTCGCGCCCGGCATCACCAGCGGCTTCCGCGACGACTACCGGCAGGAGATCGCGAGCGGCCTGAAGGCCGCCAGCAACCGCTCCTATCACGGCGGCAGCCTGCGCGGCGGCTACGGCCACGGACTCGCGGCCGACATCGTCAGCGTCAACGGCGCGACGCGCGCACAGCGCTGGGTGGCGACCGAGGCGCTGTGGAAATGGGTCGATGCCAACGGCAAGACGTTCGGCATCGGCCGGCCCTATCTCGATCACGACCCGCCGCATGTCGGCCCGGTCGACGGCGAGGAATATGCCAAGCATCGCGCGCCGGCCGTGAAGGTGGCAGCGGCGGAGACGAAGAAGCACAAGCGGATCGCGGCACGGCCTGAGCATCATGCGGCGAAGCGTACGAAGGCGATCCGCGCGTCGGCGCTGGCCTCGCGGCGAACGAGCTGATTGTCACGTTCACCGCAGGTCGCGGCGTTCCGCTGATTTCATAGAGCGCGCCGCGATCTCCGTCATTGCGAGGAGCAAAGCGACGAAGCAATCCAGAGTCCCGTCCACGACTCTGGATTGCTTCGCGGAGCTTGTCATCGGGCCGCGCACCTGCGGGGACAAGGTGGCTCGCAATGCCGATCGGAGGCAGGCGCAGATTCAACTCACAACTACGCCGAAGCAAGCAAAAGGCCGGGGCAATGCCCCGGCCTTCGCCATGTCAGCCGCGCGGTGCGCCGGATATCAGTAGCGGTAGTGGTCCGACTTGAACGGGCCTTCCGGCTTGACGCCGATGTAGGAGGCCTGGTCGGGGCGCAGCTTGGTGAGATTCACGCCGATCTTGGCGAGATGCAGCATCGCCACCTTCTCGTCCAGCGACTTCGGCAGCACGTAGACTTCCTTCTTGTACTTGCCGTCCTTGTTGTTGGCGTAGAGCTCGATCTGGGCCAAGGTCTGGTTGGTGAAGGACGCCGACATCACGAAGGACGGGTGGCCCATCGCATTGCCGAGGTTCACGAGGCGGCCTTCGGACAGCAGGATCATGCGCTTGCCGTCGGGGAAGGTGATCTCGTCGACCTGCGGCTTGATGTTGGTCCACTTCAGGTTCTTCAGCGAGGCGACCTGGATCTCGTTGTCGAAGTGGCCGATGTTGCAGACGATGGCGCGATCCTTCATCGCGCGCATGTGCTCGATGGTGATGATGTCCTTGTTGCCGGTGGCGGTCACGAAGATGTCGGCGCGCGGCGCGGCGTCCTCCATCGTCACCACCTCATAGCCCTCCATTGCCGCCTGCAGCGCACAGATCGGGTCGATCTCGGACACCATGACGCGGCAGCCGGCCTGGCGCAGCGAGGCGGCCGAGCCCTTGCCGACGTCGCCGAAGCCGGCGACCATCGCGACCTTGCCCGACATCATCACGTCGGTACCGCGGCGGATGCCGTCGACCAGCGACTCGCGGCAGCCATAGAGGTTGTCGAACTTCGACTTGGTGACGCTGTCGTTGACGTTGATCGCGGGCCACAGCAGCGTGCCGGCCTTCTGCATGTCGTACAGGCGGTGCACGCCCGTGGTGGTCTCTTCCGAGACGCCCTTGATCGACTTGGCGATCTCGGCGAAGTAGCCCTTCGGCTTCTCCTTGAGCTGCTTCTTCAGCAGCGCGAAGAACACCTCCTCTTCCTCGGACGCCGGCTTGTCGAGGAACGCCGTGTCGCCGTTCTCGGCGCGCAGGCCGAGATGGACATACATGGTGGCGTCGCCACCGTCATCGAGGATCATGTTGGGATGGCCGCCGCCGTGCCAGTCGAACAGCTTGGCGGTGTAGTCCCAATAGTCGACAAGCGTCTCGCCCTTGACGGCGAACACCGGAATTCCGGCGGCGGCGATCGCGGCCGCCGCGTGGTCCTGGGTCGAATAGATGTTGCAGGAGACCCAGCGGATGTCGGCGCCGAGCGCCTTCAGCGTCTCGATCAGCACCGCGGTCTGGATGGTCATGTGCAGCGAGCCTGCGATGCGCGCGCCCTTCAGCGGCTGCTTCGGGCCATACTCCTCGCGCGTCGCCATCAGGCCGGGCATCTCGGTCTCAGCGAGCGAGATCTCCTTGCGTCCGAACTCGGCGAGCGAAATGTCCTTGACGATGTAGTCGTTGAAACCTGGCTTGGCGGTCATGTGGGGTTCCTGTCTGTAAAAGGCGTCATTCCGGGCGCGCGTCAGCGCGAACCCGGAATCCATCACTTCGAGATTCCGGGTTCAGCGCTGTCGCGCGGCCCCGGAATGACGGCACTAAGAGCTACACCGCACGCTTGAGCGCCTCGACGAGGTCGGTCTTCTCCCAGGAGAAGCCGCCCTCATTGTCCGGCGTACGGCCGAAATGGCCGTAGGACGAGGTGCGCGCATAGATCGGGCGATTGAGGTCGAGGTGGGTGCGAATGCCGCGCGGGGTCAGGTCCATCGCCTGAGCGGCCGCCTTCTCGAGCACCTCCTCCGGCACCTTGCCGGTGCCGTGGGTGTCGATATAGATCGACAGCGGCCGCGCCACGCCGATCGCATAGGCGAGCTGCAGGGTGCAGCGGTCGGCGAGACCAGCGGCGACGATGTTCTTTGCGACGTAGCGCGCGGCATAGGCGGCGGAGCGGTCGACCTTGGTCGGATCCTTGCCGGAGAACGCGCCGCCGCCATGCGGGGCAGCACCGCCATAGGTATCGACGATGATCTTGCGGCCGGTCAGACCAGCGTCGCCATCGGGACCGCCGATGTAGAACTTGCCGGTCGGGTTGATGTGCCAGATCGTCTTCGGCGTGATCCAGCCTTCCGGCAGCGCCTTGCGCACATAGGGCTCGACGCGCTCGCGGACCTGCGCCGAAGTCATGTCCTCGACCAGATG
The DNA here is from genome assembly GCF_032487555.1 of Bradyrhizobium sp. SZCCHNRI1029. Lineage (NCBI taxonomy): Bacteria > Pseudomonadati > Pseudomonadota > Alphaproteobacteria > Hyphomicrobiales > Nitrobacteraceae > Bradyrhizobium > Bradyrhizobium sp. SZCCHNRI1029. The sequence continues at coordinate 557,075 of NZ_JAUEUK010000002.1, read as the reverse complement.
CTGGTGCGACACCACGATCTCGCGCACGCCGACCGGCTTGCCGTTCTCATACTGCACGGTGACCTGGCTCTTGGAATCCGGACCGAGCACCTTCTCGACACCGGCGTGGCGGGCTTCCGAGATCAGCCGCAGGATCTTGTGGGCATAGAAGATCGGCGCCGGCATCAAATCCGGCGTTTCATTGGTCGCGTAACCGAACATGATGCCCTGGTCGCCGGCGCCCTCTTCCTTGACTTCGCCGGGCTGCAGCGCGTCGACGCCCTGGGCGATGTCGGCCGACTGCGGATGCAGCAGGATCTCGATGTCGCAGGTCTTCCAGTGAAAACCTTCCTGCTCGTAGCCGATGTCCTTGATGGCCTCGCGGACGACGTGCTCGATGTGCTCGTTGGTGACCGAAGCCGGGCCGCGGGTCTCACCGGCGATCACGACCTTGTTGGTGGTGGCGAGCGTCTCGCAGGCGGCGCGGATCTGCCAGGGGTCGATGCCGGCCTTCGGCCCTTCACGGTAGAACAGGTCGACGATCTCGTCGGAAATACGGTCGCAGACCTTGTCCGGGTGGCCTTCGGACACCGACTCCGAGGTGAACAGATATGACGCGCGCATCAAGCAACCCCTTCTTCGCCGCCCACGGCGGTCGTTTGTATTGATCCCTAAGGAATGTCAGTCGCGACGCCGCGAGATGACGTAGGATTCATCGTAGAACCACAGCCCGTTGTGCTTTCGCAGAACCTCTCTGGCGGCGTCGAGCGCGCGGGACGAGTGGGCCACCTCGGTCAGGCGGTCTTCCTCGATCTGCGCGACATACACCGCCGCGTTCCAGGCTGCAAAGGCCGTCGAGGTTCCGATCGCACCGGTGACCTCGTTGGGCAGAGCCTCCATCTCATACCTGAAAATCGAGCGATTGTCCGCATAGGCGTTAAAATTTAAGTCCCGCCCACTGGAGCCGAGCTCGTATTTCACGGCGCGCAATAGCTCATGGCGGCTGACCGAGAAAGGATTTTCTCCCGGCCAGACCGCCTGGATGATGTCCAGGCCCGGATCCTGGCCGTGGGAGTGGATTCCGATCAGCCGGCCGCCCGGCTTCAGCGCCCGCGCCAGCGGTGCGATGATGCGCTTGGCGCGGAAATTGACCGAGGACCGGGCCCGGTAGGGCTGCGAGGCGATGATCAGGTCGAAATTGGCCTCGACCCGACCGGCCCGCGGGATGATGCCGTCGAGCAGGAAGCGGTGATCCTCGCGATACAGCACCAGGGCGATCGGCCGCTCATAGACCGGCATGCCGGTGCGCGGGGAGACGTTGGCGCGCCAGTTCTGCTCCAGAAACGGCTTCAGCGCCGTGATCTGGGCCTCGAAATCCCCGGACGAATCGCCCTGCAGCACGACCTCGTGCCAGATCATCGAGGCGGCCACCGCCGGCGACGCCGGGGTCAGCCACGGCGCCTCGGCATAGTTCATGTTGGTGAACACGAACACGCTGGCGGGATGCTCGAACAGCCGGTCCGGCACCTTCTCGAGCGTCAGCCGGACATCCTCCAGGCTCAGCTCCTTGCCGGCGACATAGAACGGGATGTGCGGAAAGCGGCCGTGCATGGTCCGCAGCACCTTCGACAGCACGGTGCCGTCGCCGACGCCGGCATCGAACAGGCGCAGCGCCGGCGGCCGCGGATGGATGCTGGCGAGCTCGAGGCCGACGCGTTCCGCCACCACCCGCTTCTCGCTGCAGGTATGCACGAACAGGAGATATTTCTGGCGGTTCTCGAAGAAACGGAAATTGCTCTTAGGGTCGCGCTTCTCGGGAACGACATCGAGCCGCGGCGGCGGCAGCGTGCCGGTGGATGCCGCGATATAGGCCTGGATGCGGTCGAGCGTGTCGATCGTGATGCGCTTGCCCTCGCGCAGCCGCTGCACCAGCTTGCCGTCGTTGACCGCGCGCCGGCCGAACGTCGACTCCGCCATGTCCGACTGGCGGCAGAACTCCGTGATCTGGGCGAGCAGCTGGTCGTTCTTCATTCGGCCCGACGGGTGGGAAATAGGAGTGGGCAACGCGCCCTTGGCCCAACCTCCTAGCACCATCTGCCCACCATTGGAAAGAGCCTGAACCCGGAACCTTCCGGACGCAACAAACCGGATAGGTTCCCGCCTCTCGTCCCCCACGGTCCGTGCCGATGCGCCGCTCCCTCCTGCTGCTGATACCGCTGCTGGCTGCCCTCTGGGCGTCTCCCGGCCTCGCCCAGTCGAAGTCCCAGCTTGGCCCCCTCTGTACCACCGAGACGACGCCGGCCGACCAGATGATCGCCGCCTGCACCAAGATCATCGCGCTGAAGGTGTTCTCCGGCAGCCAGCTCGCCACGATCTATTTCTGGCACGCGGTCGGCTGGAACAAGAAGGGCGACTACACCCACGTCATCGCCGATGCCACCGAGGCGCTGCGGCTGCAGCCGGCGCAGGCGATCTACAATCTGCGCGGCTCGGCCTATTACGACAAGGGCGAGTACGAGATCGCGATCGCCGACTTCAACGACGCCATCAAGAGCGGCGCGCCGAGCGGCACGCTCTTCCACAACCGCGGCAACGCCTATCGCGGCACCGGCGACTACGCCAGGGCGATTGCCGACTATGACCAGGCGATCAGGCTGACGCCGAAATCCGCGCTGTCCTGGCAGAATCGCGGCATTTCCAAGGAAGCGACCGGCGACCTCGACGGCGCGCTCGGCGACATCAACGAGGCGATCCGGCTCGATCCGGCGCTGGCCTCGCCGCTGATCAACCGCAGCGTGATCTGGCGCGCCAAGGGCCATCTCGACCGCGCCGTTGCCGACGCCTCCGAGGCGGTCCGGCTGGCGCAGAATCCGCCGGCCAACGTGATGACACCGCCGGGCAGCGTCGTCATCTCAGCCCACGTGCATCGCGCGCTGGCCTATGAGGCCAAGGGCGAGTTCGATGCGGCCAAGGCGGATTACGCCGCGGCGCTGAAGCCCACCGCATCCGATGCCGGCAGCAAGGCCAGCCAGGCCACCGCCAGGGTGCGGCTGTCGCTGCTGTCGGAGCCGGCGGCGCGCCCCCAGCAGCGGCCGGAATCCCCGGCCCCCTCCTCGGCCGCAGCGGTGCCGACCGGGCAGCGCATGGCGCTGGTCATCGGCAACGGCGCCTACACGCACGTGCAGCCGCTGCCCAATCCGCCGCGCGACGCGCGAGCCATCGCCAGGAGCCTGCGCGACATCGGCTTCACGGTGACGGAGGGCCTCGATCTCGACCGCGCGGCGATGCAGGCGAAGACGCGCGACTTCCTGCGCGAGGCGGCGCGGGCGCAGGTCGCCGTGGTGTTCTATGCCGGCCACGGCGTGCAGATCGACGGCCGCAACTATCTCGTCCCCACCGACATTGCGCCGTCTGCAGGCAGCGACGTGGTCACGGCGATGGTCGACATGGACCAGATCCTGGCCGGGCTCGACGACCAGGTCCGCACCAACATCCTGATCCTCGATGCCTGCCGCAACAATCCGTTCGCCCCGCCGGAGACGGCAGGCGCCGGCCCCGGCCGGGGTCTCAGCGCCAGCGGGCTCGCCGCACCAACGTCGCTCGGTACCGGCGCGACGTCCGGGGCCGGCACGCTGATCGCGTTCGCGACGGCGCCGGGCAAGGTCGCGCTCGACGGCGACGGCGACAACAGCCCGTTCTCGGCGGCGCTGACCCGCCACATCGGCACGCCCGGTCTCGAGGTACAGCAGATGCTGACGCGCGTTCGCGCCGAGGTCGTGGCCGGCACCAAGAACAAGCAGGTGCCGTGGTCGAACTCCTCGCTGCTCGGTGAGGTCTATCTGGCGGCGAGATAGATCTGCGGCTGGGCAGGCGCTGCTCCAGCCCGACCGTCACGGCCCTCGGGGAGTCAGGTGCAGCATGCCCGAATCCTGATATGCTGCCGCACAATGGAGACGAAGCGTATCGCCGTCGGCCCGCCCAATCGCCGACACGATCCGCCGGCAACAAGCTCGTCTCGAAGGATCAGGGAGGCTCGCATGATCGGTCGTTTCGTTGTTGGACTTGGTCTGTCAGTCGTGCTGGCCGCAGGCCCGGCGCTCGCCGACGATGTCACCGGCGTCTGGCTGCGCGAAAGCGGCGCCTCCAAGGTCAAATTCGCGCCCTGCGGCGGCGCCGTCTGCGGCACGCTGGTCTGGATCAAGGAAGGCACCGACACTCCCGCCAAGGTCGGACAGCGGCTGTTCTCCGGGATGAAGCCGACCGGCCCCAATGCCTGGGCCGGCAGCTACAGCAATCCCGATGACGGCAAGACCTATGATGCCAAGATGACGCTCACCGGCGGCACCCTGACGACCGCCGGTTGCGCCTTTGGCGGCGTCATCTGCCGTTCCTCGACCTGGACGCGGGCGAATTAGAGCTCCGTTTGCGAATTCAGACTACGGTCGGGTCGCATCAAGGCATCGATCGTCCATATGGCAGCAAAGACGCAGGCGCGGCTGGGATTCGTGCTGTTTGCGGTGATTGCCGCAGCAGCCGCGACGTTCGTGCTGGCGCGCCGCTCCGCGACGCCGTCGGGCAGCGACCACCGCACGGTTCGCCAGCTCATCGTCCACTACAACCTGATGGCGCGCTCCGATGACCCGATCGTCGTGCTCGGCGACAGCATCGTCGAGGCGGCGACGCTGCCGGCCAGCGCCTGCGGACATCCGATCGTCAACGCCGGTCTCGCCGGCGCCGGGACGCGCAGCGACCTGGCCGGCTGGCTCAAGCCCGCACTCGGCCCGAAACGGCCGTTCGCGATCATCGTCTCCCTCGGCGTGAACGATGCGCTGACCGCCAAGTCCGACTCCGGCGAGGCCTTCGCCGGGCGCTACGAGGCCCTGCTGCGCGAGCTATCAAACCTCACCACGCGCATCTTCGTCACCGAGTTTCCCTCCGTCGAGGCGCGCGGGCCATTCACGCCGGCCATGGAGAAGGCCGCCATGGCGAACATCACCGGCTATCGCGCCATGCTGCCGGACCTCGCGAGGCGCACCGGCGCGACCTTCCTGCCCCTGCCGCCGATGGAATCGCCGTTCACGCTCGAAGGCATCCACCTGAATGCCATGGGCTATCGGTCCTGGGACCAGGCGATCCTGCAGGGAACCGAGCTCGCCTGCCGCTGATCCCGCAGGCTGCGAAAACAATCCTTCACTTCGCGCCGGCTAGGATGGGGGCGCACATCCCGTCGAGACGGTTAACGATCACCGCATGGCCCCGCTTCACACATCGACATCGCCTGGGACTCACAAGCTGCTCGGACTGGAGCTGCTGCGTTTCCTCGCCACGATCTCGGTGCTGCTGTGGCACTACCCGCACTTCGCCTACATCGCCGATGCCCCTGTCGATCTCGTCCGCAGCGAGCTGCCGTTCTACAATGTCCTGTTTCCGTTCTATGAGCTCGGCGAATACGGCGTGGTGATCTTCTGGTGCATCTCGGGCTTCATCTTCTTCTGGAAGTACAGCGCGATCATCCCGGATGGCACGGTCGATGGCTGGACCTTCTTCGTCAACCGGGTGTCGCGGCTCTATCCGCTGCATCTCGCAACGCTGCTGCTGGTCGCGGGGCTGCAGGCCCTCTATGCCGCGCAGCACGGCGTCTTCTTCGTCTACCAGAGCAACGATCTCGCTCATTTCGTCACCCAGCTTTTCATGGCGAGCGACTGGCTGCCGCCGACCGGGGTCAGCTTCAACGGCCCGATCTGGTCGGTCTCGATCGAGGTTCTGGTCTATGCGGCCTTCTTCCTGGCGCTGCGTTTCGTCACCACATCACCGCTGTTGAACCTGGCGATGATCCTGGCCGGCATCGCGAGCGGGACACTGGTCGGCAAGTGTTTCGTGTTCTTCTATGCCGGCGGACTGGCCGCCATGGTGCGGCAGAGCGTCGCCGATGCCCCGTACCGCGCGCGGCTGGAAGCGTTCGCCGCGTGCGCCGTCGTTACAATTCCGCCGGCCCTCTGGCTCTCCGGCGTTGAGCTTGCCGAGCGCTCCGCAGCGCTCCTGCTCGTTTATACACCCATCCTCTTGTTCGTCTGCGCGACGCCCATCACGCTGCCGCGGCGCACCGAAGTCCTGCTGCAGGCCGCCGGCAACATGACTTATTCGTGCTACCTGTTGCACTTCCCGATCCAGCTCACGATCGCGCTGGCTTTCGGCGCGCTTGGACGAGCGATCCCCTACGGCAGCCCCTCGTTCTGGGTCGGCTTCATGGGGCTGACCCTGACCGCGGCGTATCTCACCTATTCCGGGTTCGAGGCCCCGGCACAGCGGCTGATCCGCCGCGCGCTGCTGCGCAAAAAAGAAGCGGAGCGGATTGCTCCGGCCCCGCTTCCGCATCACTGATCAGCACGCCCCATGTCGAGGCGTGCAGTGTTCACGGCGCGCTTACTTCCCCCAGATCTCCTCGGCAAGCTCGACGCAGAGGCGCAGCTTGGCCCACTGCTCTTCCTCGGAGAGGATGTTGCCTTCCTCGGTCGAGGCGAAGCCGCATTGCGGCGACAGCGCGAGCTGGTCGAGCGGGGCGAACTTCGAGGCCTCTTCCAGGCGGCGCTTGATGTCGTCCTTCTTCTCGAGCTCGCCGACCTTCGAGGTCACGAGACCGACGACGACGACCTTGTTGCCCTTGGGCAGGAAGCGCAGCGGCTCGAAGCCGCCAGCGCGCTCGCTGTCATACTCCAGGAAATAGCCGTCGTAATTGGTATTGGCGAGCATGGTCTCGGCGACCGGCTCGTAGCCGCCCGAGGAAATCCAGGTCGAACGGAAATTGCCGCGGCAGACATGCGTGGTGATCGTCATGTCGGCGGGCCGCTCGGCGATCGCGTAGTTGATGATGCGCGAATAGATCTGCTGCAGACCGTCGGGATTGTCGCCGCGCTCGCGCGCCTTCTTGAGCTCGTCCTGCGAGCACAGATAAGCCCAGACCGTATCGTCGAACTGCAGGTAGCGGCAGCCGGCGTCGTAGAAGGCCTTCACGGCCTTGCGATAGGTCTTGCCGAGATCCTCGTAGAAGGCGTCGAGATCGGGATAGACGTCCTTGGAGATCGACTTGCGGCCGCCACGGAAGTGCAGCACCGCCGGTGACGGGATCGTCATCTTCGCCGTGACATGCGCGGTGTCGGCGTGCTTCTTGAGGAAGCGGAAGTGGTCGAGCATCGGATGACTATCCGGGAAGTCGAGCTTGCCGATCACGCGCACCGCGTCATGACGGGTCTGCACGCCGGTGAACTGGATGCCGGTGTCCGGGTGAAACAGCTCGCATCCGGTCAGCTTGGCGAGAAAGTCGAAGTGCCACCAGGAGCGACGGAACTCTCCGTCGGTGGCGAGCTTGAGACCGGTCGAGGCCTGGCGATGCACGACCTTCTCAATCTCCATGTCCTCGATCTTTCGGAGATCGTCGGCCGAGATCTCGCCCTTCTCGAGCTTGGCGCGGGCTTCCTTGATCTTCTGCGGCCGCAAGAGGCTGCCGACTTCGTCGGCGCGGAATGGGGGCTTGGTGCGTTGCATGTGCTCACTCCTTGGAAGGCGTCGATTCGTTGGATAGGGTTGTTGGACCGGCTGCGATCTGTCCTGGCTGGTTACCTGGGCAAAGCGTGATGGACTGGGTCCATCCCCTACCCCGTATCCGGTCGGTATACAATTCTATCGAGGAGAGATCGTGGAGGGGCATGGCGCAATCCATGGCCCGTGCAATGGGCTGACCTACCCTGACCTCGTTCAATGGGGCATCCTGAGGTGAACCCATCAAATCCGCCTCCAGGTGAAGTGCCATCGCGACAACGGCGCTGGCCAGCCTTCCTGCTGTAACGACCGGATCCTGCATACCGGTGTCCACGGCGGCCGCACCATACCGCCGGATCTTCCGGCATGGCCTTCACGCTGACTGCGCGAGCCACACCGTCCCTGCAACCAAGGATGACGCTTCGCCCCGTAGCGTTCAAGCCCGACGATCAGGTCAATGCGCGGCCGCGCTCGCGACGCCGAGGTGCCGCTCCAATGGCGCCGGATCGGCCTTCAAGGCGCTCGACGGCGCGTCATGCACGATGGTGCCACGCTCCAGGATGACGACGCGGTCAGCCAGCGCGAGCAGCTTCTGCGCGTGCTGCTCGACGATCACGGAGCACAGGCCGCCGGCGCGGCTGATGGTGCCGATCGCGACCAGCAGCTCCTCGACGATGATCGGCGCGAGGCCCTCGGTCGGCTCGTCGAGCAGCAGCACCTTGGGATTCAGGGTGAGCGCGCGGCCGATCGCCAGCATCTGCTGCTCGCCGCCGGAGAGCTGATTGCCGAAATTGTTGCGTCGCTCCTTGAGCCGCGGAAACATCTGGTAGACGCGCTCGATCGACCAGGGTCCCGGCTGCGCCACCGCCGTCATGTTCTCCTCCACCGTGAGCGAGCGGAAGATGTTGCGCTCCTGCGGCACCCAGCCGATGCCGGCGCGGGCGCGCTGGTCGGCGCGAAGAGCCGTGATGTCGGTGCCGGCGAGCGCAAGCTTGCCGGAGAAGCGGCGGGTGACGCCGACGATGGAGTTGATCAACGTGGTCTTGCCAGTGCCGTTGCGGCCGAGCAGCGCCAGCACCTGGCCCTCGGGCAGCTTGAGCGACATGTTCGGCAGCACGACCGCCTGGCCGTAGCCGGCGCGAAGATTTTCAATCGCGAGCAGATCGGTCATCACGCAGCCTCGCCGAGGTAGACCGCCTTGACCTGCGGATCACGCGCAACCTCGTCGGGCGTGCCTTCAACCAGCAGAGCGCCGGAGACCAGGACCGAGATGCGGTCGGCAAAGGAGAAGACGAGGTCCATGTCGTGCTCGATCAGCAGCACCGTGACGTCGCGCGGCAGCGCGGCGACGGCGGCGAGGATGTCCTTGCGCTCGCCCTCGGGCACGCCGGCGGCGGGCTCGTCGAGCAGCAGCACGCGCGGGCGCGCGGCGATCGCGACCGCGATCTCCAGCAGGCGCTGCTTGCCATAGGGCAAGGTCGAGGTGCGGTCGTTCATCACGTCGAGCAGCCGGAAGCGCTCGAGCGTCTCGGCGATCTCGGCATTGATGTCGTCGCGCGTGCCCATGCGCCGCCACCAATTGCCGCCGCCGCCGAGCCGCTCGGAGACCGCAAGCCCGATGGTCTCCAACGGCGTCAGGTCGGGATACAGCTGGTTGATCTGGAAGGTGCGCGACAGGCCGCGCAGCACGCGCTTGTGCACCGGCAGATCGGTGATGTCCTGGCCTTCGAGCAGGATGCGGCCGGCGCTCGGCTCCAGCACGCCGGTGAGCTGATTGATGACCGTGGTCTTGCCGGCGCCGTTCGGACCGATCAGCGCGTGGCGCGCGCCGGGCGCGATCTGCAGCGACAGATCGCGGGTGACGTGAAGGCCGCCGAAATGCTTGTCGAGGCCGCGGGTTTCCAATGCGTAGGTCATGGCGCCTCGTTATCGGTGAGGGCCACCGCGGCCTTGCGGCCGGCGATCTGGCGCAGGACGAGGTTGGGCAACCACAGCGCATAGGCGTGGATGCGGTGGCGGCCGACCAGCACGATGACGACCAGCACCAGGCCGATCCAGAACATCCAGTACTGCGGCGTGATCCACTGGAACAGTTCCTGCAACATCCGGAACACGGCGGCGCCGATCAGCCCGCCATAGAGATAGCCGGAGCCGCCGATGACCAGCATCAGCACCAGATCAGCAGAGCGCTCGAACGCGAACACGTCGAGCGAGGCGAGCGCCGTGGTCTGGGTGAACAGTGCCCCCGCAATGCCGGCATAGAACGCCGCGACGGTGTAGATCGCGATCAGGCGCTTGTTGACGGGAATGCCGACGGCGGCGGCGCGCAAAGGATTGTTCTTGATCGCGCGCAGCGACAGGCCGAACGGCGAGTGGACGATGGTCCGCGCCAACAGGAACAGCACGAACAGCACCGCAAGCGAATAGAAGAAGCCGGTCCTGCCGAACATGTCGAAGGCGAACACGCCGAAGATCGGCTGGATGTCGATGCCCTGGAGACCGTCGGTACCGCCGGTGATGTTGGAGAAGCGCTCCGCCAGCGCCTCCATCAACAGCGCGATGCCGAGCGTCACCATCAGCCGCGTCAGGTCGACGCCGCGGATGACCAGGAAGCTGGTGGCGAAGCCAAGCACGGTGGCGGCGAGGCCGGCCACGATCAGCGCCAGCACCGGCTCGTTGATGATGCCGTGCACCGAGAGCAGGCCCGCGCAATAGGCTCCGACGCCGAAGAAGGCGGCGTGGCCGAGCGAGACGATGCCGGCATAGCCGAGGATCAGGTCGAGCGAGAGCGCGAACAGCGCCAGCCGCAGGATCTCGGTCATGATCAGGTAGCGCGAGGGAAACGCCAGTCCGACCGCCAGCACGACGATCCAGAAGGCGAACTCGCTCCAGTGCCAGCGGCCATGCTGCCTGGCGTGAAATCCGACCTCGGCTTGTGCGTTCGTGGTCATGCGATCCTCACCGCGTCGCCGTGCGACCGAACAGGCCGTTCGGACGCCAGATCAGGATCACGATCATGATGGTGTAGATGACGAAGGGGCCGAGCTTCGGCACGTAGTATTTGCCGGCGACGTCGCCGATGCCGAGCAGCAGCGAGGCCAGGAACGGCCCGGTGATCGAGGACGAGCCGCCCACGGTGACCACGATCAGGAAGTAGATCATGAACTTCAGCGGGAAGTACGGATCGAGGCCGAGGATCTCGGCGCTGAGCGCGCCGCCCAGGCCAGCGAGCCCGCAGCCGAACGCGAAGGTGAAGGCGAACACCTGCGGCACGTTGATGCCGAGGCCGCTCGCCGCGCGGGGATCATCGACGGCGGCGCGCAGTCGGCTGCCGAACCGGGTCTTGGAGAGCACCAGCTGCAGCCCCACCGTGAGCAGCCCGCAGATCACGATGATCATCAGCCGATAGCGGCCGATGCCGACGCCGAAGACGTCGAACTGGCCCTGCAGCACGTCGGGCAGATTGATGAAGATTCGCGAGGAGCCCATGATGTAGTCGACCGCGGCCACCGTCATGAAGACGAGCCCGATCGAGAACAGCACCTGGTCGAGATGGCTGCGCGCATAGAGATGCTGATAGAGCGTCCGCTCCAGCAGCGCGCCGATCATGGCGCTCGCGACGAAGGCCAGCGGCAGCGCCGCGAAGAACGGCCATCCCATCCGGTTGACGAGCACGGCGCAGACATAGCCGCCGGCCATGGCGAAGGCGCCATGGGCGAGGTTGACGAAGTTCATCAGGCCGAGCGTCACGGCGAGCCCGCAGGCCAGCACGAACAGCAGCATGCCGTAGGCGACGCCGTCGAACAGGTTGGTGAGGATGGCGGTCATGGAGTCTAGTTTCAGTCCCCGGTCATCCCTTCATCCGAAGGGCATGCATACAACGCTTGCTCGGTCTGCGCCTCTCCCGCTTGCGGGGGAGGTCGGATCGCATCGGAACGATGTGATCCGGGTGGGGGAAATCTCTCCACATGACGCGTGTGCCGTGGGGTGCCCCCTCCCCAGCCCTCCCCCGCGGGCGGGGGAGGGAGCGCACGGTCCTTGCGCGTCCCTCGATGACGCCTATCGCGTCACTTCTTCGCCTTGCCCGGATCCTTGACGGCCTCGAAGGTCTGGAATTCGACGTTGTAGAGCTCGCCGTCGACCTTCTCGACCTTGCGGATGTAGACGTTCTGAACGATGTCGCGCGTCTCCGGATCGATCGAGATGGGACCGCGCGGGCTCTCCCACGCCATGCCCTTCATCGCAGCAATCAGGGAATCGCCGTCGGTCTTGCCACCGGTCTTCTTCAGCGCCTCGTAGATCAGATGGATGCCGTCATAGCCGCCGACCGCCATGAAGCCTGGACGGCTGTTGAACGCCTTCTTGTAGGCCGCGACGAACTCCTTGTTCTTCGCCGACGGATGCGCCGCCGAATAGATGTGCGCGGTGACGGCGCCGAGCACGGCGTCGCCCATGTCGTTGAGCAGGTCGTCGTCGGTGACGTCACCCGGTCCGATCACCTTGATGCCGCTCTTGTCGAGGCCGCGCTCGGCATATTGTTTCATGAAGTTGCCGCCCTGGCCGGCCGGCACGAACACGAACATGGCGTCCGGCTTGGCGTCCTTCATGCGCTGCAGGAAGGGAGCGAAGTCGGGGTTCGCCAGCGGAACCTTGATTTCCTCGACGATCTCGCCACCGCCAGCGGTGAAATGCTCCTTGAACGAGGCCAGCGCGTCGTTGCCGGGCGCGTAGTCCGAGGTCAGCGTGGCGACCTTCTTGATGCCGTTCTTGACCGCCCAGTCGCCGATGATGGTGGAGGACTGCGGCAGCGTGAAGCTGGTGCGGACGATGTAGGGCGACTTCTCGGTGATGATGGAGGTGCCGGCCGCCATGACGACTTCCGGGATCTTGCCCTGGGTGGCGAGCGGCGCGGCGGCGAAGGCCGCCGGCGTCACGCCAAAGCCGGCGATCACGTTGACCTTGTCGTTGACGATCAGCTCCTGCGCCAGACGCTTGGTGTTGTCGGGCAGCGCCGCGTCGTCCTTGAGGATGACCTGGATCTTCTTGCCGGCGACGGTGTCGCCGTTCTGCTGCATGTACAGCTTGATCGCATTGTCGATCTGCTTGCCGGTCGACGCCTGGCCGCCGGTCATCGGCACGATCAGGCCGATCTTGAACACGTCTTCGGCCCGCGCCGCACCCGACGCGAGCGCAGCCGCGGCAAGAGCCGCACTGGCGAGCGTCAGTGTCTTGTTTCGCACGAACATTGAAACTACCTCCCTGGTCGGATCAGGACCGCAGCCCCCGGCCATTGTTGTCTTAACCGTGCGATCTCGTTCGCGATATCGCGGGCGCATCGCTGCGGACTCGGGACCCCGTTGTCAATGGCGATCATGGGAGGCTTCGTGAACGGTAGGTTTCCGCAACGGACCACCAATCCGTGATAGGTATATTAATACCCCAATCATCGAACGGCCAAATTTTGCCAATTGATGGCAAGTCGTTAGGGTCCGGGCCGCGGATCTCCCGCAGCACGAAAGGTCCCCCGTCAATGCCGGCCAGACACCCCCACCGGACCAGACTGTTTCCGGCCGCGATGATGCTTCTGGCCATGGCTGGGCCGATCCTCGCCGGCTGCTCGTCGATCAATGAGAAGGTCGGCGCGGGGATGGGCGACCTGATGCCGCAATGGGCCGGCGGCCTGCCGGCCGGTGCGCCGCCCCGTCCAGGAACCCCGGAATACGACCGTTTCATGCAGGAGCGCGAGCGGCAGCGGCAGATGCCGGCCGCCGAACGCGACAAGGAGACGCAGTCGAACGCCAACGCGCAGGCGACCGTCCCCGGCCGCTGACGGGCGGTCGCGACATCAATCCATGAAGACGACGGTCTTGCGCCCGTTGAGGATGACGCGATCCTCGAGGTGATAACGGATCGCCCGCGCCAGCACGCGCCGCTCGATGTCGCGGCCCTTGCGCACGAGGTCCTCCGGCGTGTCGCGATGGCTGATGCGCTCGACATCCTGGTCGATGATCGGACCCTCGTCGAGATCCCGGGTCACGTAATGAGCTGTGGCGCCGATCAGCTTGACGCCGCGCTCATAGGCCTGGTGATAGGGTTTTGCGCCCTTGAAGCCCGGCAGGAACGAATGATGGATGTTGATGCAGCGGCCCGACAAGCTCGCCGACATCTCGTCCGACAGGATCTGCATATAGCGCGCCAGCACGACGAGATCGGTCTTCGTCTCATCGACCAGCTTCAGGATCGCCTGTTCCTGGTCGCGCTTGGTGTCCTTGGTCACCGGCATGTGGTGGAACGGGATGTCGCCGAAATCGAGCCCGGCATAGGTCTCGCGCGGATGGTTGGAGACGATGGCGGTCGGAATCATCGCGAGGTCGCGGGTGCGCCAGCGATAGAGGATGTCGACCAGACAATGGTCGAACTTCGACACCAGCAGCATCACCCGGCGCTGCCCGGCGCGGTCGCGCATCTGCCAGTCCATCGCAAAGCGCTCGGCGATCGCGGCGAAGCCGGTCTGCAGCGCCGGCAGGTTGACGGCGAGATCGGCGGCCGTGAACACCACCCGCATGAAGAAGTGACCCGTCTCGAAGTCGCCGAACTGCTGGGCATCGAGAATGTTCTGGCCATTGTGGGCGAGGAAGGTCGAAACGGCCGAGACGATCCCGGGACGATCCGGGCAGGACAGGGTCAGGACATATTGGTGGTCGGACATGGCGATGACGTACCGGGCGGATGATATGAGGGGAATGATGCGGCAGGCTTGGCGCCCGTTCGGGCCCTGCTCTACCACCCTCCGCGCGCTTGCGCCAACGCCCGGCGCGGGGGCAGGATGAACAAAACATCAACTCTCAAACTTCGAGCATCGCCATGGCTGACAGGCTGACCGGCAACCGCATCCTGATCCTGGAAACCCGCGAGGAGGCGCAGTTCTCGCGACTGCTCGCCGAGCAGGGCGCCGACGTGCTGCAATGTCCGATGTTCACGATCGAGGATGCGCCGGACCCGGTGCCGATCGAGGCCTGGATCCGCCGCTGCATCGAGCGGCCGTTCGATGACGTGGTGCTGATGACCGGCGAAGGCCTGCGGCGGCTGATGACCGTGGTGCGCCGGATCGGCCTCCAAGCGGAGTTCATCGCCGCGCTCGGCAAAACACGCAAGTTCACCCGTGGCCCGAAGCCGGGTCGCGCTTTGCGCGAGCTCGGGCTCGAGCCGCAGGTCACGACCGAGAAGCCGACATCCGAAGGCGTGGCTGAGCTGCTGTCGCGCTACGATCTCCAGGGTCATCGGCTCGGCCTGCAGCTCTATCCCGACAAGGACCATTCGGCACTGATCGGCGCCATCAAGGCCGCGGGCGCCGAGGTCGATCCCGTGCTGCCCTACGTCTATGACGCCAAGGCGGCGGATGCGAACATCCTCACCGCGATCGACGAGATGATCGCCGGCAAGGTCGATGCGATCGCGCTGACGAGCTCCGGCCAGCCGCGGCGGCTGTTCGACGTGGCCAGGGCGCACGGCGTCGAGGCACGCCTGCGCGAGGGGCTGGCACGCACGCAGATCGCCTCGGTCGGGCCCGTGGTGACGGAGGAGCTGGCTGCGCATGGGCTGGCGCCGTCGATCACGCCGGCGGGCGAGGCCTATTTCATGAAGCCGCTGATTTCGGCGATGGCCACGGCGCTGGGCGTGAAAGTGCCACGCGCTTCACCAAACTAATGGTGTCGTCCCGGCGAACGCCGGGACCCGTACCGCGTGATGTCTGACATGGGCAAACGGCACATTCCGCGCGTCTCACAGCATTCGGTGGTTATGGGTCGCGGCTCAAGGCCGGGACGACAGCGGAGGGTTACGCTTGCGCGTGCCCCCTCTCCTGCAGGAACGCTTGATACGCGCGCGCGATGCCGTCCTTCAGCGACGTCGTCGCGCGCCAGCCGAGCGCGGCGAGGCGCGACACGTCGAGCAGCTTGCGCGGCGTGCCGTCTGGCCGCGAGGTGTCGAAGCTGATCCGTCCCTGATAGCCGACCGTTGCCGCGACCACACGGGCGAAATCGGCAATCGTGATGTCCTCGCCGGTGCCGATGTTGACCAGCCCGGCGTCGGAATAGGTCTTCATCAGGTGCACGCAGGCATCCGCCATGTCGTCGACATAGAGGAATTCGCGCCGCGGCGTTCCCGTGCCCCAGACGACCACCTCGGGCGCATCGGCGAGCCGGGCCTCGTGGAAACGGCGGATCAGCGCCGCGACGACGTGGCTGTATTCAGGATGGTAGTTGTCGCCGGGACCGTAGAGATTGGTCGGCATCACGTTGATGAAGTCGGCGCCGTACTGGCTGCGATAGGCCTCGACCATCTTGATGCCGGCGATCTTGGCGATCGCATAGGGCTCGTTGGTCGGCTCCAGCGGCCCGGTCAGCATGGCGTCCTCGCGCAGTGGCTGCGCGGCAAGCTTCGGATAGATGCAGGAGGAACCGAGAAACATCAGCTTCTCGGCGCCATTCACATGCGCGGCGTGGATGACATTGGCAGCAATGGCAATGTTGTCGTAGATGAACTCGGCGCGCAGCGTGTTGTTGGCGACGATGCCGCCGACCTTCGCCGCAGCAAGGAACACGACCTGCGGCCTGGCGCGCGCGAACCATGCGAACACCGCCGCCTGGTCGCGCAGATCGACCTCGCCACGCGGCACCGTGAGCAACTCGACGCCTTCGCTCGCCAACCGCCGCACCAGCGCGCTGCCGACCATCCCGCGATGGCCGGCGACGAAGACACGCTTGCCGCGGAGATCAAACGGCGTGGCCACTGCTCGCCTCCCGCCGCGCGGCGCACAGATCGCTGGCGACCATCTCCTTGACCAGTTGGGCGAAGCTCGTCCTTGGTTTCCATCCGAGCTTGTCGCGCGCCTTGCTGCAATCGCCGATCAAGAGGTCGACCTCGGTCGGTCGGAAATAGGTCGGGTCGATCCGCACCACCGCCTTGCCGGACTTGGCGTCGATCCCGGTCTCCTCGACCCCCTCGCCGCGCCATTCGATGCGGCGACCGACCTCGGCGAAGGCGAGTTCGACCAGTTCGCGCACCGAATGGGTCTCACCGGTCGCCAGCACGAAATCGTCGGGCGTATCGGCCTGCAGGATGCGATGCATGCCCTCGACATAGTCGCGCGCATGGCCCCAGTCGCGTTTGGCCTCGAGATTGCCGAGATAGATCGTCTCCTCCAGGCCGGTTTCGATGCGGGCGACGCCGCGGGTGATCTTGCGGGTCACGAAGGTCTCGCCACGGATCGGGCTCTCGTGGTTGAACAGGATGCCGTTGCAGGCGAACATCCCGTAGGCCTCGCGATAGTTCACCGTGATCCAGTAGCCGTAGAGCTTGGCGCAGCCATAGGGCGAGCGCGGATAGAACGGCGTGGTCTCCCGTTGCGGGATCTCCTGCACCAGGCCGTACAGCTCCGAGGTCGAGGCCTGGTAGAAGCGCGTCTGCTTCTCCATGCCGAGAATGCGAATGGCTTCCAACAAGCGCAGGACCCCGAGCGCGTCGGCATTGGCGGTGTATTCCGGACTCTCGAAGCTGACGCCGACGTGGCTCTGGGCGGCGAGATTGTAGATCTCGTCGGGGCGGATCTGCTGCACCAGCCGGATCAGGTTGGTGGAATCGGTCATGTCGCCGTAGTGCAGCAGGAACGGCACGTTGCCTTCGTGCGGATCCTGGTAGAGATGGTCGATCCGCGCGGTATTGAAGGACGATGACCGCCGCTTGATCCCGTGCACGGTGTAGCCGAGACCGAGCAGATATTCGGCCAGATACGCGCCGTCCTGGCCCGTGACGCCCGTGATCAGCGCCACGCGGCCGCTGCAATCCTTCCCCGCCATGCTCACTCCAACACCGTCGCGCCCCCTCGGGCCGAAGTTCCCGGCGAGCAGTCCACAGCCGAAGCCGCCGGTCAAGCTCAACGGAAAACAGGCGTTGGATCAATCCCGTATCGGCGCAACGAAAAGCAGGACCTAATCCCCGTAGCAGCGCAGGCGGTCGAGATCGAGCACCGTCACCCCGCCATACTCCACCCGCAGCAGGCCCTCGCGCTCCAGCGTCTTGAGACACTGATTGGCGTTCTGCCGCGACAGGCCCGACAGCGCGCCGATCTCCTCCTGGGTGATCTCCAGATGGCGGGTCGTATTCGGGTAGAGGATCGGATTGAACAGCGAGGCAATGCTGCGGGCGAGCCGCGCCGTCGCATCCAGCGTGCGGCCGACCTCGACGAGGCCAATGAACTGGCCGAGCCGCTCGTTGAGCTGGGTGACGAGGAAGCGGTTGAAGCCGACGCTGTTCTCGAACAGCCGCATGAAGGTCGGCCGCTCCATCAGCGCGACGCGCGTATCGCGCAGCGCCACGACGTCATAGCGGCGCAGCTCGTTCTTCAGCACGCTGCCCTCGCCGAACCAGGCGCCCGCCGACATGCCGGCGAATGTCGTCGCCTTGCCGCCGCGCGACACCGTGCTCATCCGCGCGAGACCGGTGACGATCCCGGTCCAGTAGTCGAATTGATCGCCGCGAAGGAAGATGTGCTCGTTGGCCGCAAACGACCGCTCGACGATGCCGGCCGCAGCCGTGTCGATTTCCTCGGGCTTCAGATGGCGGGACCAGGGCGCGATGCGCAGAAGGGTATCGGGAGAGATCAAGCCGGCATCTCGTCTCGTCGAAGCTCGCGGCGACCATATTGCATCGCAACAATCCTGCAGTGAATATTGCCTGGGAATTGTCAGGCGCAAGACAATTCCTGATAGCGCTTTCCCCTATCGAGGACCACCGTCTTCGACTCGCGCCTCTGGACACGGACGAGGCGCATCGAGATGCGGCAAAATGCGCCCGCCCGGGTGGCCCGTCATTCGTCGGATGGCGCGGAACCGATGCCCGGGATAGGATTGCACCCAATGCGACGAACTCAACGTCGCGCGACACGATGCCTTGAAGAGCGCGCCAAGCGCCGAAGACAGTTCGGGAGGACGACTTGGACTATACGTTGGAAGCGCGCGGAGTGTCGCTGCGTTTCGGTGGGGTGCGAGCCCTGACCGACGTCAGCTTCGGCGTGCGCGAGGGCGAGTTGTTCTCGATCATCGGCCCGAACGGCGCCGGCAAGACCTCGATCGTCAACTGCATCTCCGGCCGCTACAAGCCGACCGAGGGCCGCCTGTTCCATCGCGGCCGCGACATCACCGGCCTGCCACCGAGCGCGCGCGCCAACATCGGCATCGGCCGCACCTTCCAGAACCTCGCGCTGTTCCACCACATGAGCGTGCTCGACAATATCATGGTCGGGCGCCATCACCTGCTGAAGAACAATTTCCTCACCGGCTCTCTGTATTGGCTCACCGGCGCGCGGCGCGAGGAGCTGAAGCATCGCGAGAAGGTCGAGCAGATCATCGACTTCCTCGACCTGCAGTCGGTGCGCAAGGCGCCCGCCGGCACCCTCTCCTACGGTTTGCGCAAGCGCGTCGAACTGGCGCGCGCCATGGCGCTGGAGCCGCATCTGATCCTCCTCGACGAGCCGATGGCCGGCATGAACTTCGAGGAGAAAGAGGACATGGCGCGCTACATCGTCGACCTCAACGAGGAATTCGGCATGACGGTCGTGATGATCGAACACGACATGGGCGTGGTCATGGACATCTCCCATCGCGTCATGGTGCTCGATTTCGGCCGCAAGATCGCCGAGGGCGACCCGGCCGCCGTGCTCGCCGATCCTCACGTCAAGCGTGCCTATCTCGGCGAGGAGGACGAACTGCTGGTCGATCCCGACGAGGCGCCGTCCATCGCGGAGGACGCGGCATGATGGACTATGCGGGTCGCGTCAAGCAGGCCGACACCTATCCGAAGCTGCTACGGCTGAACGCGAAAGAGCACGGGACGGAGATCGCGCTGCGCGAGAAGAATCTCGGGCTGTGGCGCACCTTCACCTGGGCCGACTACCAGGCGCGCGTGCGCGATTTCGCGCTCGGCATGGTGGAGCTCGGCCTCGGCAAGGACGACGTGATCGGCATCATCGGCGACAACCGGCCGGACTGGGTTGCCGCGGAGGTCGCGACGCATGCGATCCGGGCCATGAGCCTCGGGCTCTATCGGGACGTGCTCGACGACGAGGCCGCCTACCTGCTCAATTACGGCGAGGCGCGACTGGTGTTCGCTGAGGATGAGGAGCAGGTCGACAAGCTGCTCAACCTCGCCGAGCGCGTGCCGGCGCTCAAGCACATCGTCTATTCCGATCCGCGCGGCATGCGCAAATATGACGATCCCAGGCTGCTGCCGGCGGACAAGCTCGCCGAGCTCGGCCGCAACCGGGCGGCGCGCGAGCCCGATCTCTACGACCGCATGGTCGATGCAACCGTCGGCGACGACGTCGCCATCCTCTGCACCACCTCGGGCACGACCTCGCATCCAAAGCTCGCGATGCTCTCGGCCGCGCGCGTGCTCAAGCATTGCGCCACCTATCTCGCCTTCGATCCCAAGGGACCGGAGGACGAATACGTCTCGGTGCTGCCGCTGCCCTGGATCATGGAACAGGTCTATGTGCTCGGCAAAGGTCTGCTCTGCCGGATGAAGGTCAACTTCGTCGAAGAGCCCGATACGATGATGAACGACTTCCGCGAGATCGCGCCGACCTTCGTGCTGTTCGCACCGAGGGTGTGGGAGCAGATCGCGGCCGACGTCCGTGCCGCCGTCATGGACGCCTCGCCGCTGAAGCAGCGGCTGTATCATCTGGGCATGTCGACCGGCCTTGCCGCGCTGGAGAGGGGCCAGCATTCGAGCCTTGCCGACATGCTGCTGTTCCGGGCACTGCGCGACCGGCTCGGCTTCACCCGGTTGCGCTCGGCCGCCACCGGCGGCGCCGCGCTCGGGCCCGACACGTTCAAGTTCTTCCGCGCCATGGGCGTGCCCTTGCGCACGCTCTACGGCCAGACCGAGCTGCTCGGGGCCTACACGCTGCACCCGGCCGACAAGGTCGATCCGGACACGACGGGCGTGCCGATGGCTGAGGACATCGAGATCAAGATCGACCAGCCCGACAGCCAGGGGATCGGCGAGATCCTGGTACGCCATCCGAACATGTTCCTGGGCTACTACAAGGCCCCGGAAGCCTCGGCCGCCGACGTCAAGGACGGCTGGATGCATTCGGGCGACGCCGGCTATTTCAACGAGGCGAAGCAGCTCGTCGTCATCGACCGCATCAAGGATCTCGCCGAGACCGCGCGCGGCGAACGCTTCTCGCCGCAATATATCGAGAACAAGCTGAAGTTCTCGCCGTATATTGCCGAGGCCGTCGTGCTCGGCGCCGGCCGCGAGCATCTCGCCGCGATGATCTGCATCCGCTACTCGATCATCTCGAAATGGGCGGAGAAGAACCGCATCGCGTTCACCACCTACTCCGATCTCGCCTCGCGCAACGAGGTCTACGCGCTGTTGCAGAAGGAGGTCGAGACCGTCAACGCCCACCTGCCGCCGGCGCAGCGCATCGCCCGCTTCCTCCTGCTCTACAAGGAGCTCGACGCCGACGACGGCGAGCTCACACGTACGCGCAAGGTGCGTCGCAGCGTCATCAACGAGAAGTACGCCGATATCATCGACGGCATCTATGGCGGCAAGCCTGCCATCCCCGTCGATACCGTCATCCGCTTCCAGGACGGCACCACCCAGCGCATCCGCACGACGCTGAAGGTGGTGGATCTGGGTGGACATGGCGCCATGGCGGAGGCCGCGGAGTGATGCGCCTTCTGCCACATGAGGTCGTCATGCGCGGGCTTGACCCGCGCATCCATCCTCTTCCGAAAATCTCCTTCGCGATGGATCGCCGGGTCAAGCCCGGCGGTGACGAGTGAGAACGATCATGAACACCGCCTTCCTCATCCAGCTCCTGGTCAACGGCCTCGTCGTCGGAACGCTCTATGGCGTGGTCGCGATGTCGTTCGTGCTGATCTACAAGGCGACCCAGGTCGTCAATTTCGCGCAAGGCGAGCTGCTGCTGATCGGCGCCTGGGTGTGCTGGGCATTGCTGACGAAATATCAGGTGCCGTTCTGGGTCGGCATGCCGCTGACGCTGGTCTTCATGTTCGCGTTCGGCATCGCGATCCAGGTCGTGATCCTCCGTCCGATGATCGGGGAGCCGATCATCTCCGTCATCATGGTCACGATCGGCCTTTCGACCGTGTTTCAGGCGGCGCTGAAATGGATGTTCGGCGTCAACCCCCAGCCGTTCCCGCCAGTGTTCGCCAGCACGTCCGTCGACCTGTTCGGACTTCAAATCCAGACGGTCTACGTCATGAGCCTCGTGGTATCGGTCCTGATGATGCTCGGCATGGCTTGGTTCTTCAAGGCCTCCAAATATGGCCTGGCGATGCGGGCGACCGCCTTCAACCAGCAGGTCGCGCAGTCGCTCGGCATCTCCGTCAAGAACGTGTTCGCGATGGCCTGGGCCATCTCGGCAACGGTCTCGGCCGTGGCCGGTGTTGTCGTCGCCGTGGTCAACGGCGTCTCCTCCGGCCTGTCGGCCTACGGCATCAAGGTTTTTCCGGCGGCGATCCTCGGCGGCCTCGACTCGGTCGGTGGCGCCGTGCTCGGCGGCATCATCATCGGCCTCCTCGAGAACATCGCGCAGTATGTCGACAGCCAGTATCTGCACTGGGGCAATCTGTACGAGATCGCGCCATTCTACGTGCTGATCATCATCCTGATGATCAAGCCCTACGGCCTGTTCGGCACCAAAGACATCGAGCGGATCTGAATCATGGTTGCGCGCTCCACGATACCCGCCGGCGACTTCCGCACCTCTTACGCGGCCGACACCACGATCTTCCCGACCAGAACCAGCCGCAATTTCGCGATCGCCGGCGTGATCCTCCTGTGCTTCGCGCCGCAGGTGTTCTCCGAATACTGGCTGTCGGTCTCGATCCAGATCGGCATCTTCGCCATCGCCGCACTAGGCCTCAACATCCTGGTCGGCTTCACCGGCCAGATCTCGATCGGACAGGCCGGCTTCTTCCTGCTCGGCGCCTTCACCTCGGCCTATATCAACAACACCTACGCGATCCCGGTGTTCTTCGCGATCCCGCTCGCCGGGGTGATCACAGCACTCGTCGGGCTGATTTTCGGACTTCCGGCGGCGCGGCTGAAGGGTCTCTATCTCGTCATCGCCACCCTCGCCGCGCAATACATCCTGCTCGACTTCTTCTCCCGCGCCGAGTGGTTCTCCGGCGGCTCGGTGCCGGCCTCCGCCAATCCGTTCTCGATTTTCGGCTATACGCTGCGCGGCGACCGGCAATATTTCTACGTCGTGCTGGCCTATGTCGTGGTGTGCTACCTCCTGGTCACCAACCTGATGCGCACCCGCGACGGCCGCGCGCTGATCGCAATCCGCGACCACTATCTCTCGGCCGAGATCATGGGCATCAACCTGACGAAGTACCGGACGCTGTCGTTCGGCCTCGCCGCGTTCTTCGCCGGCATTGCCGGCGCGCTCTACGCGCACTACCAGCTGGTGATCTCGCAGGAAGGCTTTGGCATCGAGCGCTCGATCCTGTTTCTCGCCATGATCATCATCGGCGGCACCGGTTCGATCATGGGCACCCTGATGGGGACAGCATTCGTCGTTCTGCTGCCGGAATCGATGGAATGGCTGAGCCACCACCTCAAGGGCGGCGCGATCGACAAGGCGCTCGCGCTCAACAACAACATCACTTTTTTGCGCGAGATCGCGATCGGCCTGATCATCATCGCCTTCCTGATGTTCGAGCCCGACGGGCTGGCGCATCGCTGGCGCCAGATCAAGACATACTGGAAGCTCTATCCGTTCTCACATTGAACTCAACCAACAGGGACCGGCGACAATCCGGCCCGAACGCATCACAGGAGGAAGCACTATGACGATGAAATCATTGCTCGGCTCGGCGGCGCTGGCGCTGCTCGCAGGCGCCTTCGCCTCAACGGCGCAGGCGCAGCAGATCGCAATCGGACATCTGCAGGATCTCTCGGGCGGCACGTCCGACGTCGGCACGCCCTATGGCCAGGCCGTGATGGACACCTTCGCCTGGGTCAACAAGAACGGCGGCATCGGCGGCAAGCAGCTCGCGGTCGACAGCAACGACTACGGCTACCAGGTGCCGCGCGCGATCGCGCTGTACAAGAAGTGGTCGGCCCCGGACAACAAGGTCGCGGCGATCATGGGCTGGGGCACCGCGGACACCGAGGCGCTGACCGGCTTCCTCGCCAACGACAAGATCCCTGACATGTCCGGCTCCTACGCCGCCGCGCTGACCGACCCTGAAGGCACCAGCGGCAAGGCCAAGGCCGCGCCGTACAACTTCTTCTACGGCCCAAGCTACTCGGACGCACTGCGCGCCGAGCTGACCTGGGCGGCCGAGGACTGGAAGGCCAAGGGCAAGCCCGGCAAGCCGAAATTCGTGCACATGGGCGCCAACCATCCCTATCCCAACGCGCCGAAGGCCGCGGGCGAAGCGCTCGCCACCGAGCTCGGCTTCGAGGTGCTGCCGCCGCTGGTGTTCGCGCTGGCGCCCGGCGACTACAGCGCGCAGTGCCTGAGCCTGAAGAGCTCCGGCGCCAACTACGCCTATCTGGGCAACACCGCGGCCTCCAACATCTCGGTGATGAAGGCCTGCAAGAATGCCGGCGTCGACGTCCAATTCCTGTCCAACGTCTGGGGCATGGACGAGAACGCCGCCAAGACCGCGGGCGATGCCGCCGACGGCGTCGTCTTTCCGCTGCGCACCTCGGTGGCCTGGGGCGGCGATGCGCCGGGCATGAAGACGGTGCAGGAGATCTCCAAGATGTCCGACCCGACCGGCAAGGTCTATCGACCGGTGCACTATGTCGCCGCGGTCTGCTCGTCGCTCTACATGAAGGAGGCGATCGAGTGGGCTGCGAAGAATGGCGGCGCCACCGGCGAGAACGTCGCCAAGGGCTTCTACCAGAAGAAGGACTGGGTGCCCGCAGGGATGGAAGGCGTCTGCAGCCCCTCGACCTGGACCGACAAGGATCACCGCGGCACGATGAAGGTCGACCTCTATCGCGCCAAGGTGACCGGCCCGACCGATGGCGACCTCAACGATCTCATGGCCAAGGGCACGATCAAGCTCGAGAAGGTCAAGACCATCGAGCTGCCGCGCAAGGCGGAATGGGCGGGTTGGTAGGTTGCCAGGCGGCCGCTGAATCAACTCAGCAGCCGCTCCGCACGCCATCGTCATCCCCCGCGAAAGCGGGGGATCCGGTACGCCGCGGCTTCTCCACCGAGCATCGGCGGCTCTGGAATACTGGGCCCCCCGCCTCCCGCGGGGGACGACAGTGAGGTGAACGGATATGGTTGAGACCCTCGATAAGCCCAATGCAAATGCGACCGCGAGCGCAGCCCCCCTGCTCTCCGTCCGCAACATCGAGGTCGTCTATGACGACGTCATCCTGGTGCTGCGCGGCCTCAGCCTCGACGTGTCCAAGGGCGCGATCGTTGCGCTGCTCGGCGCCAACGGCGCCGGCAAGTCGACGACGCTGAAGGCGATCTCCGGCCTGTTGAAGACCGAGGACGGCGAGGTCACGCGCGGCGAGATCATGTTCGACGGCACGCGCATCGACGGCATCGATCCGGAGAAGATCGTCCGCCGCGGCATCTTCCAGGTCATGGAGGGCCGCCGCATCGTCTCCGACATGACGTCGCTGGAGAACCTCAAGCTCGGGGCGTTCACGCGATCCGATCGCGAGGTCAACAGTGACATCGAGATGGTGTTCAACTATTTCCCGCGGCTGAAGGAACGCACCGGCCTTGCGGGTTATCTTTCCGGCGGCGAACAGCAGATGCTGGCGATCGGACGGGCGCTGATGGCGCGGCCGAAGATGATCCTGATGGATGAGCCGTCGATGGGCCTGTCGCCGCTGCTGGTGAAGGAAGTGTTCGCGATCATCAAGGAGATCAACAGGGATCTCGGCGTCACCATCCTGCTGGTCGAACAGAATGCGCGCGCGGCGCTGTCGGTGGCCAGCCACGGCTACATCATGGAACAGGGAAAGGTGGTGCTCGACGGCACCGCCGACAGCTTGCGCGACAACGAGGACGTCAAGGAATTCTACCTCGGCGGCGCCGGCGACCAGCGCAAGAGCTTCAAGAACCTGAAGAGCTTCAAGCGGCGGAAGCGGTGGCTGTAGCCGAACTCTCTCCTCGTCATGGCCGGGCTTGACCCGGCCATCCACGCACGAGCCGCAACGATGAACGACGTGGATGCCCAGGACAAGCCCGGGCATGACGACCGCAAGATTCAAGGACTGGGTACGATGACCCACTACGACGCCCTCGAAACCCGTGATCCCGCAGCCCGCGAGCAGGATCTGTTCGGCCGCCTGCCCGACGTGCTGCACGCGGCGATGAAGGCGCCGGCCTATGCCGCGCTGCTGCAGGGCATCGATCCCCAGGACATCACGACGCGCGCTGCGCTCGCGCAACTGCCGGTGCTGCGCAAATCCGAGCTGCCTGCCCTGCACAAGGCGGCCCCGCCATTCGGCGGCTTCGTCGCGCAGGCGCCCGGCGCGTTCTCGCGTCTGTTCACGTCGCCCGGGCCGATCTTCGAACCGGAGGCGGCGCACAGCGATCCCTGGCGCGGCGCCCGCGCCCTGTTCGCCTCGGGCTTCCGCAGCGGCGATATCGTGCTCAATACCTTCAGCTATCACCTCACGCCCGGCGGCTTCATCTTCGACGCCTCGGCGCGCGCGCTCGGCTGCGCGGTGATCCCGGCTGGCCCCGGCAACACCGAGGCGCAGTTCGAGTTGATCGAGGCCTATCGCCCGATCGGCTACAGCGGCACGCCCGACTTCCTGAAGATCCTGCTCGACAGCGCCGCCAGCGCCGGCCGCGACGTGTCCTCGCTCAAGCGCGCGCTGGTGTCGGGCGCGGCGTTCCCGCCGTCACTGCAGGCCGAGATGAAGGCGCGCGGCATCGATGCCTATCAGGCGTTCGGCACCGCCGATCTCGGCATCGTCGCCTATGAGACCGCAGCGCGCGACGGCATGGTCGTCAACGAGGACCTGATCTTGGAGATCGTCCGCCCCGGCACCGGCGATCCGGTGGCGCCAGGCGATGTCGGCGAGATCGTCGTCACCTCGCTCGATCGCCACCATCCCTGGATTCGCCTTGCCCTCGGCGACCTCACCGCCGCCCTGCCCGGCACCAGCGCCTGCGGCCGCACCAACATGCGCATCAAGGGCTGGATGGGCCGCGCCGACCAGACGACCAAGATCAAGGGCATGTTCGTGCGCCCCGAGCAGGTCGCCGAGATCGGCAAGCGCCACCCGGAGCTCGGCCGCCTCCGCCTAGTCGTCACCCGCGCCGGCGAGACCGATGCGATGACGCTGAAGGCGGAATGCGCCTCGCCATCAGATGGCCTGCAGGACGCGCTCGCCGCCAGCCTGCGCAACATCACCAAGCTCGGCGGCAGCATCGAGCTGATCGCACCAGGCACGCTGCCCAACGACGGCAAGGTGATCGCCGACGAGCGGTGAATTCCTCGTGTTGTTCCCGTAGCAGGAAGCCCTGCGCCAGCGGCATGAGCGGGGCGGCCCGCACCGCCCGCACGCAATTGTCGCCTCCCGCGCGCTCTCCTATACAACCATGTCACGTTCTCTCGGAGTTCGTCCGCATGGCCTTTCCGCGCGCGTCCAAAGCCCTGTCCCGCTTCACTGTCCTCGATTTGACGCGGGTGCGCGCCGGCCCGACCTGCGCACGGCAGTTCGCCGATTGGGGCGCCAACGTCATCAAGATCGACGCCATGATGGAGGATGGTGGCGAGGCCCTGGGCGGCCCGCGCCGCGGTTCCGACTTCCAGAACCTGCATCGCAACAAGCGCGCGATGACGCTCAACTTGAAAGACCCAAAGGGCGTCGAGGTGTTCATGCGGCTGGCCAAGCGGGCCGATGTCGTCATCGAGAACTATCGCCCTGATGTGAAGACCAAGCTCGGCATCGACTACGAGGCCGTGCGCAACGTCAATCCGCGCATCGTCTATGGCAGCATCTCCGGTTTCGGCCAGGACGGCCCCTATGCGAAGCGGCCGGGCTTCGATCAGATCGCGCAGGGCATGGGCGGGCTGATGTCGATCACCGGCGCGCCTGGCGAGGGCCCGATGCGCGCGGGCATCCCGATCGCCGATCTCTCCGCAGGCCTGTCCTGCGCGATGGGCATCCTCACCGCACTGCTCGAGCGCGAGGTCTCCGGTGAGGGCCAGTGGGTGCAGACGTCGTTGTTGCAGGCGCAGATCTTCATGCTCGACTTCCAGGCCGCACGCTGGCTGATGGAGAAGGAGGTCGCCCCTCAAGCCGGCAACAACCATCCGACCAGCATTCCGACCGGCGTGTTCAAGACTTCCGACGGCTACATCAACATCGCCGCCACGGGGGGACGGATCTGGGAGCGGCTGTGCCAGACGCTCGGCGCGCCCGAATGGATCGACAATCCGGACTACGCGACCGCGCCGGCGCGCTCCAAGAACCGCGATGCGCTCAACGCCGAGATCAATGCGCGCACGCTGGCGAAGACGAGCGAGCAATGGGTCGCCGAGCTCAATGCCGCCGGCGTGCCCTGCGGGCCGATCTACGCGATCGATCAGATGTTCGAGGACCCGCAGGTGAAGCATCTCGGCATGGCGCAGCAGGTCGCCAGCGACGACGGCCGCGACATCACGCTGGTGGCGCAGCCCTTCACCTTGTCGCGCACGCCGAGCCGGATGGCGGCACGGCCGCCGGAGTTCGGCGAGCAGACCGAGGAGATCCTCTCCGAGTTCGGCTTCACCGATGGCGAGATCGCCGATCTCCGGCTGCACCGCGTCGTGTGAGCAGGTGCAATATGACCAAGCTGCGGCATCCCGCCGCTGTGGCCCAGATGTCACCACGTTGGAACTTCGACCTGGGCGGGATTGAGGCCAGAGGGAGACCGCGTTAATCTCTTCGCATCAGTTGATCGCGGACCCCTTCGGCCCGCGCGTGTGAGGAGTAGCCTTCCATGAGCGCGACGGAATTGAACGAGTTTCTGACGGCGATGGACATGGTGCGCGACGTCAACGCGGCCGCTCTGAATCACGTCGGCGTTCTGCCGTTCGACGAAACGATGCTCGACAACGAGTCCGACTGGTACCACATGCCGGTTGCGGAGAAGGCCCACTGAGGCTGACTCGCCTCGGGTCCGCGCGCCCGCTGACCTGCATCATCTTTGCTCGAAGCCTTCGTTCCGAAAGCCGGACGGAGGCTTTTTCTTTTCGAGGGCGACGGGATGAGCTGCGAACTCTGATCCACCGAACGCAAAAAAAAGCCCGACGCACGCGCCGGGCAAGGTGATCGTCTCGGGAGGAAACATCAGGGCGCGATGACCAGAGATCAGGCACCGCGCGTGAGCAGAACGATATCTGCCCATGAATGGAGCCTATCACCGCTCTGCCTAAAATGCTGTCATCGCAAAGACACAACCTCTGGAGAAGCACCGGACGGCTTCGAACATCGGTACGATTGTTTTGGTGTTCCCAGCCAAGTCCTATCCACCACAATCCGCGAACCAATTACGGCATGGTCCCAATCAGAAACTCGCAACTGATGCCGATGGTCGTGGGAGCCTCAGCGTGTGGCCTGTTCACCCGCCGCGTTTGGTCTGCTCGGTCCGCGAGGCTGACGCGCAGGGAGAATCTGGGCAATTCAGGTGCTCGTCGCGGTCTATCCGCAGCGTTTGAGGCAGGATCGCTGATGCCACAGCCCATGCTGCACAAGCCCGCCGCATGCGCGCCATTCGGTTGCGGAACGACCACGCACAACCGGAGGCGGAGGCTGGTTCGTATCGAATGTTGCACGACGGTCACAGGCAGCGACGAACTTAGGCCGTCTCGAAATCCACCCAAAAAATCACAGTACCCGCCGAGGCGATCTTGGCTGCGATATGCCGTCTGGCACGATTGGAGGCGCCTGACGGCGCCTGCACGACATGGATTCAATCGCGAAGATGCAAAGGCTGACGTGCTGATCGCAAACCGATCCGGTCCCCATACGGTCTCGCGCTCGAGGCGGTTGTGCTGGTTGTCAGCGGCCGCGCTGGTCACCCCGGTGCTTGCGGCGGCGCCAGCCGTTGCGCAGGCCACCAGAGGCGGCGCCGGCGGCAGCAGCCAGGACACCTTCGCCAATGGCGGTGCCAGCTCGGCCACGGCCGTTGGAAATGTCGGCGCCAATGCACCTATTCCTACCCGAGGCGGCGGCGGTGGCGGCGCCGGCACACTCGGCGGGGCCGGCGGCAGCGATTCGACCGGTGCCGCACCGGGTGGCAGCGGCGGGATCGGTCCGGGCGCCAACGGACTAAGCGGTCAAAGCGGCTTCTCGATTCACAGCGGAGGCGGAGGTGGCGGTGGCGCACATGGCGCCGTCGTAACCACGGACACGAGCAACTCCGCAGCGCTGTCCGGCGGCAATGGTGGACGTGGCGGCGCCACCACCGGGGATTTCGGCGGTGGCGGCGGCGGCGCCGGCGGATACGGGGTGGTCGTCGATGGCAACGGGCTCACCTACAGCAATGGCAGCAGCATCACGGGAGGCAAGGGCGGCAATGGCGGCGCGGCTGCCTCGCTAAATGTCGTCGTGAATGGCTGGGGCGGCAATGGCGGCCAGGGCGGTTACGGTATCTTTCTGACGGGAAGCAGCGTCGTGCTGAACAACGCCGGCACCATCAAAGGCGGTGGCGGCGGAAATGGTGGTGACGCGCCATCCAGCACCCAACCGAATGCGAGTGGCGACGGTGGTAGTGGTGCCGCCGGCGTCGCCTTCGCCGCGGGCGGCACGCTGATCAACTCCGGCACCATCACCGGCGGCGACGCAGGCGTGGCCGGCGCGACGGATACCAGTCACTCCGGCACGGCTGGAACGGCCGGTGCGGGCGTCATCGGCGCCAATCTCGCGATCATCAACAGCGGCACGATCTCGCGCGGTAACGGCTTCGGATTGTTCGCAGCCCCCGCCGCCATCAGCTTCACCGGCGGCAGCAACGTGCTGGAGATCTGGGCGAGCTCGATCATCAATGGCAACGTCGTCGGCACCGGCACCGATACGTTCCGGCTCGGTGGCGCCGCGAACGGCAGCTTCGACGTTTCCACGATCGGCGCGACCGCACAATTCCAGGGCTTCTCGAGTTTCGTGAAGACGGGCACCGCGACCTGGACGCTGGCCGGCACGACGACCGCGGTTACGCCGTGGAGCATCAACCAGGGCGCGCTCGCGGTGTCATCAGATGCCAATCTCGGCGATGCTTCCGGCAGCATGTCGTTCGGTGGCGGCACGCTGCAATATCTCGCCGGCTTCAGCTCCAGCCGGACCGTGACCCTCAATGCCGGCGGCGGCACGTTCGATACCAACGGCAACAACGCGACACTCAGCGGGACGATTTCGGGCACGGGGGGGCTCACCAAGGTCGGCGTAGGCATCCTGACCTTGTCAGGCACCAGCAGCTACACCGGGGCGACGACCATCGACGGCGGCGTGCTCGACGTCGAAGGTGCGATCACGAACACCTCTGGGGTGACCGTGAATGCCGGCGGCACCCTGACGGGTGCGGGTCTCGTCGATCCGCCGATGACGGTCGGCATCAATGCCGGCGGCACGCTGGCGCCGGGCAATGGCACCGCCGGCTCGTCGATGACCATCGTCGGCAATCTCGCCTTCCAGTCCGGTGCGTACTATCTGGTGCAGCTCGATCCGACCACGGCCTCATTCGCGAGCGTCACCGGAACGGCCACCCTCGGCGGCGCCACCGTCAACGCCGTGTTCGGCACCGGCGGCGGCTATATCGACAAGCGCTACACCATCCTGACCACGAGCGGCGGCATCTCGGGCGGCTTCGGATCGGTGGTGAAGACCAACCTGCCCTCCGGCTTCAAGACCAGCCTGAGCTACGACGCCAACAACGTCTATCTCGATCTGATCCTCGCCTTCGCCGTGCCCGGCGGACTCAACGGCAATCAGAAGACGGTCGGCGATACGCTGTCGGCGTTCTTCGATCGCACCGGCGATATTCCCGTCGTGTTCGGCAAGTTGAACCAGGCGGGCCTCACGCAAGCGTCCGGCGAGAGCGCCACCGGCGTGCAACAGACCACGTTCAACGCCATGAGCCAGTTCGCCAGCCTGCTGACCGATCCCTTCGCACAAGGTCAAGCCAGCGGCGGGGGCGCGATCAGCTATGCTGACACATCCCGCAAGCGCACCGATGCTTTCGCGATGCTGACTGACGACAGGCCGGCCGAGTTTGCGCAGCGCTGGAATGTCTGGGCGGCGGGCTTCGGCGGCTCGCAAACGACCAGCGGCAATGCAGTCGTCGGCTCCAACGATACCACCAGCCGCATCGCCGGCACCGCCGTCGGCGCCGACTACCGGATCGCACCGCGCACGATTGCGGGCTTCGCGCTCGGCGGCGGCGGCACCAGCTTCAGCGTCAACGGCCTCGGCTCCGGCCGCTCCGATCTGTTCCAGGCCGGCGCCTATCTGCATCATCATATCGGCCCGAGCTATCTGAGAGCGGCCCTGGCCTATGGCTGGCAGGACGTCACCGCGGATCGCACCGTCACCATCTCCGGTGTCGACCGGCTGCGCGCGACCTATCAAGCCAATGCCTGGATCGGCCGCATCGAGGGCGGCACGCGCTTCGTCGCTCCCATAGGCGGCATCGGCCTGACGCCTTACGCGGCTGCGCAGGTGACGAGCCTGCGCCTACCGGCCTATGTGGAGCAGGCCATCTCCGGCACGTCGACCTTCGCACTGAGCTACACCGGCAAGACCGTCACCGACACACGCACCGAGTTCGGCCTGCGCACCGACAAGTCCTACGCGCTGGCAGACGGCGCCCTCACCTTGCGCGGCCGCCTCGCCTGGGCGCACGACTTCAATCCCGATCGTTCGGTCGCGGCGACGTTCCAGACGCTGCAGGGCGCAAGCTTCGTCGTCAACGGCGCCGCGCAGGCGCGCGACTCCGCGCTGACGACGACCTCGGTCGAGATGAGCTGGCAGAACGGCTGGAGCGCCATGGCGACGTTCGAAGGCGAGTTCTCGAGCGTCACCCGTTCCTATGCCGGCAAGGGCAGCGTGCGCTACTCGTGGTAGGAGCGGCGTAGCCGATCGAGCGCAGGCGTCCAGCTGGCAGGGCACGGGTGATCAGCGACAACCGTACTAAGCCTCGGCCTTCGCGGCCGGCGCTCCCGACTTGCTGAAGGTCGCGATCACACGATCGATCAGCGGCCAGAACAGCAGCACGATCGCCAGCGTCGTGATGGTGCCCACCAGCCCGTTCGCCCAGAACACCTTCATGTTGCCGCCGGAGATGATCATCGACTGCCGGAACGCGTCCTCGGCACGGCTGCCGAGCACCAGCGCCAAGGTGAACGGCGCCAGCGGGATCTTGATCTTCTTGAAGACATAGCCGACGACGCCGAAGCCGAGCATCAGCCAGACGTCGAACATCGCGTTCTGGATCGCGTAGGCGCCGATGGCGCAGGACACCACGATCATCGGCGCCACGGCCGCGAACGGCACGCGCAGGATCGAGGCGAAGATCGGCACGGTGGAAAGCACGAGCACGAGGCCGACGACATTGCCGAGATACATCGACGCGATCAGGCCCCAGACGAAGTCCTTGTGCTCCACGAACAGCAGCGGGCCGGGATTGAGGCCCCACACCATCAGGCCTCCGAGCAGGATCGCCGCGGTGCCCGAGCCGGGGATGCCGAGCGCCAGCATCGGCAGCAGCGCCGCGGTGCCCGAGGCATGCGCGGCCGTCTCAGGCGCGAACACGCCCTCGATGCGTCCCTTGCCAAAACTGTCCGGATTCTTGGAGAAGCGCTTGGCGAGGTTGTAGCCCATGAAGGAGGCTGCGATCGCGCCGCCCGGCGTGATGCCGAGCCAGCAGCCGATCACCGAGGAACGCAGCAGGGTCATCCAGTATTTCGGCAGGTCCTTCCAGACGGCGAGCACCGTGCGCAAGGAGATCGCTGCGGCGTGACCGCGCAGCGCCAGGCGTTCCTCCATCGTCAGCAGGATCTCGCTGATGCCGAACAGGCCGATGACCGCGACCAGGAAGTTGATGCCGCGCAACAGATCGGTCGAGCCGAAGGTCATCCGCAACTGACCGGACACGGTGTCCATGCCGACGCCGGCAAGCAGCAGACCGAGCGCCATCGCAATGACCGTCTTGTGCTTGTCCTCGCGTCCCAAGCCCACGAACGAGCAGAAGGTCAGGAGATACACGGCGAAGAATTCAGGCGGACCGAACTTCAGCGCAAACGACGAGATCCAGGGCGCCAGGAAGGTGATCAGCATCACCGCGACCAGCGAGCCGATGAACGACGAGGTGAAGGCGGCCGTCAGCGCCTCCGCTGCCTTGCCCTGCTGCGCCATGGGATAGCCGTCGAAAGTAGTCGCCACCGACCACGCCTCGCCGGGAATGTTGAACAGGATCGAGGTGATGGCGCCGCCGAACAGCGCGCCCCAGTAGATGCAGGACAGCATCACGATGGCCGAGGTCGGGTCCATCGAGAAGGTCAGCGGCAGCAGGATGGCGACGCCGTTGGGCCCCCCCAGCCCGGGCAGCACGCCGACGAAGACGCCGAGCACGAGCCCAACCATCATCAGCAGCAGCGTCTTCCAGGTCAGGAGGACCGCGAACCCGTGCAGCAGCAGACCCAAGGCTTCCATGATTTCATTCCAACTGTTTCCTCGTCATTGCGAGCGCAGCGAAGCAATCCAGAGTCGAGTGCGCAGCCCTGGATTGCGTCGTCGCGTTGCTCCTCGCAATGACGGGGGGAGAGACCGGTGTCAGTACCCGAACGCCGCTTCGAGCGGGCCCTTCGGCATGATCACGTCGAACACGACATCGAACGTCACGAACATCACAGCGCTGAACAGGAACGCCGTGAGCAGCGATTTCCAGATCGCGATCTTGCCGACGAGACGCATGAACCCGGCGATGAGCAGGAAGCTCGCGACATAGATGCCGAGAAACTGCATCGCGATGCAGAACAACAAGGTCGGCACGAACACGGCCATCACGCGCCGCAGCTGCGCGCGCGTCACGAAGGTCTCGACCGCTTCCTTGCTCGACAGGAAGGCGGCACCGATCCCGTAAAGGCTGGCGCCGCCGAGGATCACCGACAGATAGAACGGAAAGTAGCCGGGCTCCGGACCGGTCGAGTCCCAGGACGCGCCGGTCCGCCAATTGTCCCAGGCGAGTACGGACGCGAGCGCGAGCAGCAGCAGCGACACCGCGACGTCGACGGTCCGGGTAGAGGTGACGGCCGGAGAATTCTCCTCCGGCGCGGTCGGATCGTCGACGGCAATCTCGAGCTCAGCGTTGGACATCGATCCTCCTCATCCCCTCGCCCCGCCCAGCCTCACTTGGCGACGAAGCCGGCTTCCGTCATCAGCTGCTTGTTGAGCGAGCCGTCCTCTTCGAGGAACTGCAGCATGTCCTTGCCGGTGAGGAAGATCGGCTTCAGCGCCTGCTTCTCCATGTAGTCCTTGTACTCCGGTGTCTGCACCAGCTTGCTGAACAGGTCGACGTAGAACTCCTGCTGTTCCTGCGTCACCTTGCCCGGCAGGAACATCGCGCGCAGCATCAGGTATTGCACGTCCAGCCCCTCCTCCTTGCAGGTCGGAATGTCGTTCCAGGACTGCGTCTCCGTGACCTTGGTCGTGTAGGAGATGCGCTCCTTGTCGAACACGCAGAGCGGACGCACCTGGCCGGCGCGCCAGACTTCGAGATTCTCGGAAGGATTGTTGACGTTCGCTTCGGTGTGCCCGCCGACCAGTTGGGTCGCAGCCTCGCCGCCCGACTTGTAGGGCAGATAGGAGAACTTGGCTCCGGTCTTCTTCTCCATGAAGACCGTGAGCACGTGATCTTCGCGCTTGGAGCCGGTGCCGCCCAACTTGAACGGCGAGCTCGACGCCTTGGCAGCCTCGATGAACTCCTTCACCGTCTTGGGGCCGTTGACGTTGTCCCACAGCACGAACTGATCGAGTGCGATCACCGCGACCGGCGACAGCTCGTGCCAGTCGAACGGCAGCTTGGCCGACAGCGGCAGCATGTAGATCAGCGAATAGGCGATCAGGATCTTGTTCGGATCGCCGTCGCTGGACTTCATGTACATCAGGGCTTCGGCGCCCGACGCGCCGCCCTTCAGCGACACGACAACCGGCTGCTTCAGAAGATTGTTCTTCTGAATGGCAGCCTGCATCATCCGCGCCATCTGGTCTGATGCACCGCCGGCGCCTGCGGCGACGACAATCTCGACCGGCTTGGTCGGCTCCCAGCCGGCAAAGGCGGGCGCAGTTGCGAAAAAGGCCGCCGTTGCGGCCGCGATCTTGATGAGTTTGCGCACGTGTTTCTTCCCCGTTCGAAGCGCCAGCTTGCATCCTACCAGGATACTGCTGGCTTATTGTGGTCAGTTCAAGAACACAAGCATGATGCGGCCTCATGTTCCTCGGCATAAGGTCGCAAGCACGGCATTGGACTACTTGCCTTTCCAGTTCGGCGTCCGCTTGTTGAGGAACGCCTCCATGCCCTCGCGGAAATCCTCACTCATATAGGCGCGCAGGATCAAATCCTCGCCCTCGTCCCGCGACAGGGTCCGGCGAATGCGGCGCACCGCCTCCTTGGTCACCTCGAGGGTGATCGGCGCGTGCGAGGCGATGAGCCTCGCGGTCTCCAGCGCGCGTGTCTGCAGCGTCTCGACGTCAGGCACGATCTCGTTGAGCAGACCGAGCGCGAGCGCCTCCGGCGCCTCGACCAACCGTGCCTTGAAGATCAGATCCTTGGTGCGCGCCGGTCCGATCAAGGAGACCACGCGCGAGATGTTCGACATCGACAGGCAGTTGCCGAGCGTGCGCGCGATCGGAAAACCGATACGTGCCGTCTCGGTGCCGATGCGAATGTCGCAGCAGGCGGCAATGCCGGCGCCGCCGCCGGTGCAGGCGCCCGCAATCGCCGCAATCACCGGCACACGGCACAGCTCCAGCGTGCCGAGCACGCGGTCGATCCGCGCCTCGTAGTCGAGCGCATCCTGCGCGGTCTTGAAGGCGCGGAATTGCGAGATATCGGTGCCGGAGGCAAACGCCTTGTCGCCCGCACCGGTCAGGATCAGCGCCTTGATCGACCGATCGGCGTTGATGGCCTCGCAGATCGAGGCCATCCGGTCGTACATCGCGAAGGTCATCGCGTTGCGCGCCTGCGGCCGGTTGAAGGTGATCTTGGCGATGCCGTCGTCGACGGCATAGATCAGATCGTCGGAGCCGGTCACAGGCGCGGTCATCAGGCCACCTTCGGGATTGGCGCCGCCTCGCGCGCCTTCAGGACGTCCATTGCCGCGAGCACGCCACCGGCACGATGCGGCACATTGGCGAGCGCAAGGCCCATCTCGACGCCGGCGAGCGTCCCCATCAGCATCAGGTCGTTGAAATGACCGATGTGGCCGATGCGGAACACCTTGCCCTTGATCTTGTTGAGGCCGGTGCCGAGCGACATGTCGAAGTTTTCCAGCACGGTCTTGCGGAACTGATCGGCGTCATGGCCTTCGGGCATGACCACGCCGGTCAGCGCCGGCGAATGCGCCTGCGGATCGGCGCATTGCGTGTCGAGGCCCCACGCCTTCACGGCGGCGCGCGTCGCAAGGCTGTGGCGGCGGTGGCGGGCGAACACGTTCTCGTGCCCCTCCTCCTCCAGCATCTTCAGCGCCTCGTTGAGGCCCATCAGCAGATTGCAGGCCGGCGTGTACGGGAAGGTGCCGAGCTTGTTGAAGGTGATGATCTCCTGCCAGTCCCAGTAGGAGCGCATGCCGGGATTGGCCTTGGCGGCGGCGAGCGCCTTCTCCGAGACGGCGTTGAAGCCGAGGCCCGGCGGCAGCATCAGGCCCTTCTGCGAGCCCGCAACGGAGACGTCGATGCCCCACGCGTCGTGCTCATACTCCATCGAGCCGAGGCCGGAGATGGTGTCGACCATCAGGAGTGCCGGGTGGCCGGACCGGTCGAGCGCCTTGCGCACCTCGAGCGGCGGCGTTAGGCAGCCGGTCGAGGTCTCGTTGTGCACGACGCAGACGGCCTTGATCTTGTGCGCCTTGTCGTCGACCAGACGCTGCTCGATCGCCGCGATGTCGGCGCCATGACGCCAGTCGCCGGGGATGAAGTCGACGTCGAGCTTGAACTTGTCGGCGATGCCCCGCCACAGCACAGCGAACTGGCCGGTCTCAACCATCAGCACCCTGTCGCCGGGCGCGAGCGCGTTGACGATCGCGGCTTCCCACGCGCCGGTGCCCGACGACGGATAGATGATCACCGGCTGCTTGGTGCGGAAGATGCGCTGGCTGGCCGCCAGCACGGCGAAGCCGAGCTCCGCGAACTCCGGACCGCGATGGTCCAAGGTCGGCATGTCCATCGCGCGCAGCACGCGGTCGGGCACGTTGGTCGGTCCCGGAATCTGAAGAAAATGCCGTCCCGTGTGCACAGTCATTGGCGTCCATCCCCGGTCATTTGGTTGGTGCGCGGACGTGGCATCCCACGCGCTGGCCGCGCTTTTCTCCCGCCAGACCGCTGGCGTCAATAAAGAAGACGCAAGCACCGATCGCTCCGGGCTGACATCCCTCAGATGCACACAAATCCCCTTCTTCTGTGCAGTGCGGCATAGCGGGACGCCCCAGCTTGCTGCACGCGGTTTGGCCTCATTTCACCGCCGCAAGCTGGCGCGGCGCATTGCCCTGCGATGGCTCATCCAGCAGCACCATCGCGGCATCGACACCGCCCGCGCGATGCGGCACGCCGACCGCACGCAGCCCCATCTCGACTCCACTCAGCGCCGCCATCAGGGTCAGCGCATTGCACTCGCCGAGATGGCCGATGCGAAACACCTTGCCCGCGACCTTGGACAGGCCCGAGCCGAGCGACATGTTGTAATTGTCGAGCACGACCTGGCGGAACTGATCGGCGTCATGGCCCGGCGGCATCAGCACGGCGGTCAGCACCGGGGAAAAATCCTTCGGCTCCTGGCACAGCACCTCGAGACCCCAATGCTCGACCGCGGCGCGGGTCGCGGCCGCAAGCCGCTGGTGGCGCGCGAACACCTGGTCGAGTCCCTCCTCGAGCAGCATGGCAATCGCTTCGCGCAGGCCATAGAGCAGGTTCGTCGCCGGGGTATAGGGGAAGAAGCCGTTCGCGTTCAGCTTCAGCATGTCCTCCCAATCCCAGAACGAGCGCGGCATCTTGTTGGCCTTGGCAACAAGGCGCGCCTTGTCCGAGACGGCGTTGAAGCCGAGCCCCGGCGGCAGCATGAAGCCCTTCTGCGAGCAGGACACGGCGACATCGACCTTCCACTCGTCGAAGCGGAAGTCGGCCGAGGCGAGACCGGAGATGGTGTCGACCATCAGCAGCGCCGGATGCTTGGCGCGGTCCATCGCGGCGCGCACCTCACCGATCCGGCTGGTCGCGCCGGTCGAGGTTTCGTTGTGCACGACCATCACCGCCTTGAGCCGATGACCGGCGTCGGCGACCAACGCCTCCTCGATGACGGCAGGGTCGACGCCACGGCGCCAGTCGCCGGGAATGAAGTCGACCTCGATTCCCCACCGCGCCGCCATCTGCCGCCACAGCGTGGCGAAGTGGCCGGTCTCGACCATCAGCACCTTGTCGCCCGGCGACAACGTGTTGACGATGGCAGCCTCCCAGGCGCCGGTGCCCGAAGACGGATAGATGATCACCGGGCTCGTGGTCTTGAAGATCGCCTGCGAGCCGCCGAGCACGGCCTTGCCGAGTTCGGCGAACTCGGCGCTGCGGTGATCGATCACCGGCATGTCCATCGCCCGCAGCACCCGCTCGGGCACCGGACTCGGGCCCGGAATATGCAAGAAATGACGGCCTTGGGGACGGGTCACGACAGAGCTCCGGGCGACGACGGCATTCTGGCACCCATGATTGCATTCAATTCTTCAGCATGCAAGAGCTCAATCGCATGCACGCACGAGGTCGACCACATCTGTAACTACCGCTACAATGCGTAAGATGAATTCCACGATTCCCGATATCGAGACGCCACCCTTGGCAGGGCCAAGCGGTCGATCCGTGCCTGCGCGGGACGAGACCTCGCTGCATGACGAGATCCTGGCGCGGCTGCGCGACTACATCGTCGAGGGCCATGTCGCCGACGGCGGACGCCTGTCCGAGCGGCAGCTTTGCGAAATGCTGGGGGTGTCCCGCACCCCCTTGCGCGAAGCGCTCAAGGTGCTCGCAGCCGAGGGGCTGGTCGAGCTGCTGCCCAATCGCGGCGCCCGGGTGCGCCCGCTCAGCGCCGCCGACATCCACGAACTGTTCGACCTGATGGGAGGCCTGGAAGGCCTCGCCGGACGCCTCGCCTGCGAGAAGATTTCAGATGAAGCGATCGCGGAAATCGAGCAATTTCATCATGATATGTACGGATTCTACATGCGGCAGGACATGCAGGGCTATTTCCGCATGAACCAGTTGATCCACCGGGCGATCGTCGACGCCGCCGCCAACGCCACCCTTCATGCGACCTATGAGAGCCTGGCGGGCCGCATCCGCCGGGTGCGCTTCTCGGCCAATTTCGCCCGCAAGCGCGAACGCTGGAGCGAGGCCATGCGCGAGCATGAGCTGATCCTCGATGCCCTGCGCCGGCGCGCCGGAAGCGAGCTGTCCGACATCCTGTTCCAGCATCTGCGCAACAAGGGCGCGGCTGCGATCGCGTACTTCGCCGAGAGCCAGCCGCCGCTGGCGGCAGCCAAGCCAGACAAGGTCGAATAACGCCGGGGATTGCGCAAATTTGCATGCAATCAGATTGACGCATTTGCGGAAATGAATGACACCGGGCGGAACAGCGCCCGCCGGACGACAGCCGGGCCCCACCAGGGATCACCATGCCGAACGCCAAAGCCGGTCCGTCCAGGCTCGAACAGAAGCTCCGCGCCGAGATGACAGGCGACGTCTTCTTCGACCGCTTCAACCGCGGCCGCTACGCCACAGACGCCTCGTTCTACCAAGTCATTCCGGCGGGCGTGGTCGTGCCGCGCACGATGGACGAGGCGCTGCGTGCGCTCGCCATCGCCCGCGACGACGGCCGCATCGTCACGCCCCGCGGCGGCGGCACCTCGCAATGCGGCCAGACGGTCAACGAGGGGATCGTCGTCGACTTCTCCAAGCACCTGAACCGCATCGTCTCGCTCGATGTCGAGGGGCGGACCTGCGTGGTCGAGCCGGGCATCGTGCTCGACGACCTCAATCGCCAGCTCAAGAAGCACGGCCTTTGGTTTCCGGTCGACGTCTCCACGGCGTCCCGCGCCACGATCGGCGGCATGGCCGGCAACAATTCCTGCGGCGGCCGCTCGCTGCGCTACGGCACGATGCGCGACAACACCATCGCCATCGACGCCGCGCTGGCCGACGGCACGCTGGCGCATTTCGGCGAGGTGGCGCGAGACCTTCGTGACGTCAGCGCGCCGGACAGCGCGCGCAGGTTGTTTCGCGACATGCTGGCGCTGGGCGAGCGCGAGGCCGCGGAGATCGCCGACAGGTTTCCCAAGGTGCAGCGCCGCGTCGGCGGCTACAATCTCGACGCACTGACGCCGCGCAACGCCGCCAACAACCTGGCCCATCTGCTGGTCGGCTCCGAGGGCACGCTGGCCTTCTCCACCCGGATCGAGCTCAAGCTGTGGCCGCTGATCCGCACCAAGGTGCTCGGCGTCTGTCATTTCGGCAGCTTCTATCAGGCGATGGATGCGGCCCAGCATCTGGTCAAGCTGAAGCCGATCGCGGTCGAGCTGGTCGACCGCACCATGATCGGGCTGGGCCGCGACATCGCGATGTTCCAGCCGGTGATCGCGGCGGCGGTGCGCGGCGATCCCGACGCGATCCTGGTGGTCGAGTTCGCGGAGGAGACGAAGGACGAGAACCTCGCCAAGCTGAAGCAGCTCTCCGAGTTGATGGGTGATCTCGGCTTCTCCTGGAGCAACGAGATCTGCAAATGGGGCGGCGTCGTCGAGATATCAGACCCTGCGCTTCAGACCGCCGTCGCCGACTTCCGCGCCGCCGGCCTCAACGTGATGATGTCGATGAAGGAG
Organism: Bradyrhizobium sp. SZCCHNRI1029; assembly: GCF_032487555.1. Taxonomy (NCBI): domain Bacteria; kingdom Pseudomonadati; phylum Pseudomonadota; class Alphaproteobacteria; order Hyphomicrobiales; family Nitrobacteraceae; genus Bradyrhizobium; species Bradyrhizobium sp. SZCCHNRI1029. The sequence goes on along the minus strand of NZ_JAUEUK010000002.1, from coordinate 515,412 downwards.
GCCGGCAAGCCGGTGTCGTTCGTCGAGGACTGCGCCGTGCCGCTGCCCCACCTCGCCGACTACACCGCGCGGCTCAACGAGGTGTTCGCCAGGCACGGCACGCGCGGCACGATGTACGCGCACGCCTCCGAGGGCTGCCTGCATGTGCGCCCGGTGCTGAACCTGAAGCTGGAGAAGGACGTCAAGGCGATGCGCGCCATCGCCGAGGAAGCTTTCGCCATGGTGCGCGAGTACAAGGGTTCGCATTCCGGCGAGCATGGCGATGGCATCGTGCGCTCGGAATTCCACGAGCAGATGTTCGGCAGCCGCATCGTCGCCGACTTCAAGGAGGTCAAGCAGCGCTTCGATCCGGCGAACGTGCTCAATCCTGGCCGCATCGTCGATCCACCCAGGATGGACGACCGCTCGCTGTTCCGCTATCCGCCGGACTACCGCATCGTCGACGACATCAAGCCGGTGCTCGACTGGTCGGCCTATCCGGGTGCCGCCGGCGGCTTCCAGGGCGCGGTCGAGATGTGCAACAACAACGGCGCCTGCCGCAAGCTCGACGGCGGCGTGATGTGCCCGTCCTATCGCGCCACCCGCGACGAGAAGGATGTCACGCGCGGCCGTGCCAATACCTTGCGGCTCGCGATCTCCGGCCAGCTCGGTCCCGGCGCGCTGTCGTCCGACGAGATGATGGAGACCTTGAAGCTCTGCGTCTCCTGCAAGGCCTGCCGCCGCGAGTGCCCGACCGGCGTTGACATGGCCAAGATGAAGATCGAGGTGCTGGCGGCCCGGGCGACGACGCATGGCCTCACGCTGCGCGACCGGCTCGTCGCCTATCTGCCGCGCTATGCCGATATGGCTGCCCGCATCGCGCCGCTCGTGAACCTGCGCAATCATGTTGCGCCCCTGCGCGTGCTGATGGAGCGCGTTGCGGGCATCAGCGCCAAGCGCAAGCTTCCGGCCTTCCGCACCGACACCTTCCGCGTCGACGCCGACGCGTTCGGTCCGGCTGATGGCCGCGAGGTCGTGCTGTTCGGCGACACCTTCAACCGCGTCTATGAGCGCGAAAATCTCGACGCCGCGCTGCGCGTGCTGATCGCCGGCGGCTATCGCGTCTACGTGCCCAAGCCGGCCGATGGCGGCCGCGCCCTGTGCTGCGGCCGCACCTTCCTCTCCGCCGGCCTCGTCGACGAGGCCCAGTCCGAGCTGCAGCGCCTGGTCGAGACCTACGCGCCGTTCGCCTCGCGCGGCGTGCCGATCATTGGCCTCGAGCCAAGCTGTCTGCTGACGCTGCGCGACGAACTGCTGTCGCTGCGCAACGACGCCACCGCGAAAACGATCAGCGCACACGCGCTGCTGCTGGAAGAGTTTCTGGCGCGCGAGGCCGAGAGCGGCAGGCTGGCGCTGCCGCTCGCCCCCCTGCCCGGTAAGGCCTTGTTGCACGGCCATTGCCATCAGAAATCCTTCGCCGCTTTCAAGCCTGTCGAGCAGGTGCTACGACTCATTCCGGAGCTCACGGTCGAGACCATCGAATCCTCCTGCTGCGGCATGGCCGGCGCGTTCGGCTATGGCGCGGAGACCTACGAGGTCTCGCAGCAGATGGCGGAGGCGTCGCTGCTGCCCGCCGTGCGCAACGCCGACGCCGCAACGTTCATCGTTGCCGACGGCACCTCCTGCCGCCACCAGATCCAGGACGGCGCCGCCCGCGGTGCCGTTCACGCCGCGCAGCTCCTGGCGATGAGCCTGGAGCGGGCGCAAGCATCAACGTAGGTCACGAGAGACCGGACGCCGCGGAGCGCGACCTCAATGTTCGTCATTGCGAGGAGCGTAGCGACGAAGCAATCCAGACCTTTTCTTTCGTCCTGGATTGCTTCGCTTCGCTCGCAATGACGGATGATAGAGCCGACTTTTCATCACAAATCGCAAAGGACACCGACATGGCCGATCTCAAGCTCGACGCCGCTCGCAAGATTCTGGATGCCACGCTCGCGAAGGGCATCGAGAAGAAGCTCAAGCCGCTCGCCGTGATGGTGCTCGACGCCCGCGGCTGCCTGAAGGCGGCCGCCGCCCAGGACGGCACCAGCCTGATGCGGGCCGAGGTCGCGCATGGCAAGGCTTATGGCGCGCTGGCGCTCGGCCTCGGCTCCCGCGCCCTGTTCCAGCGCGCCCAGGAGCAGGCCTATTTCATCGACGCCGTGAACACGCTGGCCCAGGGCCGCATGGTCCCGGTGCCCGGCGGCGTGCTGATCATGGACGGCACGACGCTCGTCGGCGCCGTCGGCGTCTCCGGCGACAGCTCCGACAATGACGAGATCTGCGCCGTCGCCGGTATCGAGGCCGCCGGCCTCAAGGCCAATCCGGGCTGAGCTCCGGTCGCACCTGCAAAGCTCAGCGAGCTTTTCCGTCCCACAATCTCGAGGGGGCTGGCCGCCCTCTCGAAGCCTGATCGATCATGCGTCGAATTCCACGGCTCAGATCGCGGCTGACGGAGAATTCATTCGGCCGGCTTGACCGGCCCGAAACATTGCCGGCTGCTGCACGTTTGTACGACGGGGCGCGTGGAGAACCGGACATGCCTCGCAGACGAGCTCGCACCATCATCATCACTGGCGCCTCCGCCGGCGTCGGCCGTGCCATCGCGAACCGCTTCGGCGAGGCCGGCGATCGCATCGGCCTGATCGCGCGCGATGAGCATGCGCTGCGCGACGTCCAGCGCGAGCTGCAGGCGCGGTTTGCCCATGCCGAATACGAGGCCGTCGATGTCGCCGATGCGCAGGCCCTGTTCGACGCTGCCGAGCGGCTCGAGCAGCGCCTGGGTCCGGTCGACATCTGGATCAATGACGCCATGGAAACGGTGTTCTCGACCGTGGCCGACATCACACCGGAGGAATTCCGCCGCGTCACCGAGGTGACCTATCTCGGTTTCGTGCACGGCACGATGGCGGCGCTGCGATCGATGCGCCGACGCGGCGAAGGCCGCATCATCCAGATCGGTTCGGCGCTCGCCTATCGCGGCATTCCGCTACAGGCGGCCTATTGCGGCGCCAAACATGCGATCCGGGGCTTCACCGACTCGCTGCGGGCCGAGCTGATGCACGAGCGCTCAGGCATCACGCTCTGCATCGTCGATCTGCCCGCGGTGAACACACCGCAATTCGACTGGGCTCGCGCGCACCTTGCGCATACGCCACGGCCAATGGGCCGGCCGGTGGAGCCTGAGGTGATCGCTGACGCCGTCTATCGCGTTGCCGATGGCGGCTTCCGCGAATATTGGATCGGCTGGCCGACGCTGCTGACCATCCTCGGCAACGCCATCGCCCCGGCTTTGCTCGACCGCTACCTCGCCGCCAAGGCGATCGCCGGGCAGCAGACCGACGTGCCGCTGGTGCCCGACCGCACCGACAATCTCGATCACCCGGTTACACGCCTGCACCGTACCCGCGGCTCGTTCAGCCGTGGCGCGGCCCTGCACGCGATGCTCGTGCCCGGCGATGTGGCCCGCGCCGCGACCGTCGCAATCGGGGCCGCTGTCTTCTTTGCGCTGGGAGCGACGCTGAGCCGGCGGGGGAGGCGCTAGGCCGCGCGTTGCAACGCGGTGCTTGCGTGACACCGGCGAGATGCGCTTTTCTGCTCCGCGCTATCCATTCCCGTCCGGAGCGCCTGCATGACCATCGAAAGCATCAGCGCGATCACCATTGCCACCCATGACATGGCCCGCGCGGTCGCCTTCTATCGCGCGCTCGGCTTCGACGACATCCCGTATGGCGGCGCCGACACCCCGTTCACGACCTTCCGAGTCGGCGCGGGCTATCTCAACCTGATCGCTATGCCGGAGGACAAGCAGTGGAGCTGGTGGGGCCGCATCATCTTTCATGTCTCGGACGTCGACGCCGTCTACGCCAAGGCGCTGGCCGCCGGCTTCTCGCCCTCCACCACGCCGCGCGACGCCGAATGGGGCGAGCGCTACTTCCATCTCACCGATCCCGACGGTCACGAATTGAGCTTCGCGCGGCCGCTCGACAAATGAGCTAGCCGAGCTCGAAAGTGGTGACGCCGAACAGCCGCTCGATGCGTAGTGGCGCGATCGGGCGGGTGTACATGCGCGCGGTCTCGAACACCGGCTTCAGCCCGAGACTCTCCGCCAGCGCCACCGCCTCCGGGTTGATCGCCGGCACATCGAGGAAGACCTCGGAGTCGCCGATCTCGCTCAGCAGCGCCGAGACGATGGCCTCGGCATCGGCCCGGCTGTGCGCGACCAGCGGACCGATCTTAGAGCCGGTGCGGCACGGCCGGATCACGCCCCAGGCGGCAAGCGCGCCATCACGGATGACAGCGCGGCCGACATGGCCGGGGGCTCCGATCCAGGCCTGCAGGAACGCGCGGCGCGACGCCGGAAACACAGCCGCGTCGGAGGCCTCGATGTCGGCCAGCGGCACGTCGCTCAGCGCAACGAAGTCCGATCGCGCAGCAGCGGGCAGCACCGTAGCGGCCTTCCCACTGTAGCGGACATTGGCATAGGCATATTTGAAGCCGGACTTTCGATAATTGTCCTGCTGCGCGACGACACCGTCGAGGCCGACGACACGCGATCCCGCATGCGCCATCGCAGCCTGCCAGAGCCGCAGGCCATAGCCATGCCCGCGCAGATCAGGACGTACGATGTAGAAGCCCAGAAACGCGAAGCGTTCGTCGTAGTTGACGCAGGACACCGTCGCGACCGGCACACCGTCACGTTCGGCGATGAGAAATCCCTGCGGATCGACCACGGAAAAGCACGCGGCATCGGACAGGCCGGGATTCCAGCCCTCGGCCGCCGCCCAGTCGATGGCCAGCGGAATCTCTTCCGGCCGCATCGGCCGGATGAGAAGGCCGTCGGTTGCAATTGGGCCACTTTGCATCATCTCACAACGCTAGCGCCAACTGCCGTCCTTCGCAGCAACAAAGATGCCCTTGGGCGGGAATATTGCGATCGTTGCGCACAACGCTGCGCAGGGCTAACGTTCATCTCCCATGATACGACGAAACGCACAAACCGATCGCATGCGCCCTCGGTGGCTGACATGGATGCTGCGTGGCCTCATGGCCAGTGCCGCATTGCTCGCGACGGGGTCAGCTTTCATCGCCATCTTCAATCCACCGGCCGCCGTTCTATTTCTTTCAATACTCACCTCGCCGCTGTTCATGAATACACGGCCACCTCCGATGTTCGAGAACGACGTTGCGGACTCCTGGCTCAAATCAGTGGAGAGCGGAAAACGGCTCACGGCCCACCTTCAGGCGGAATTCCCATCCGGAACACCAGCCGCGATGTTGACAGCAACGCTGCTGAAGCAAGGATTCGAACCGTTCCCGGATTGCGTCCGCGACGGACATATCGTGGTGCGGCTGGGAGAGATTCATGCACCATGCCGAACGTCCGAGACCGCCAATGTCCATTTCTATCGATGGGGCAATCCAGCCTGTGTGCAGACGATCGACGTGACCTGGAAGTCAGACGATGCAGGAGCGATCACAGAGGTGACAGCAAGCCATCATGACGCCTGCCTGTGAACGCGGAAGTCAGTCCATTCCCTGCTTATGAGTTCTCAGCCCTATGACTGCGACGATCGGATCAGCTAATCCGACGGGGCCTGCCTCTGGTGGCGACCGGCTGCCAGCCATCGACATCCTCCGGGGCCTCGCCCTCTTTGGCGTCATGGCCATCAACGTCGTATTTGAGTTCCGTATCTCGATCTTCCAGCAATTTCTGCCGACGCCGAGAGCGCACGAAGCGGGCACGACCTTCTTCGCCGGATCGTCATCACCGGAGACGGTCAAGCTTTTGTGGGCCATCGTCGGAGACTCGCCCTTCAATCGCGCCATCGAAGATGGTCTCGCGCGCGCCGTCTCCATGAAGGCGCTTGCCCTGTTCTCGCTGCTGTTCGGCATCGGGCTGGCCATGCAGTTCGACCGGATCGCTCCGGAGCGACGTATCCCCCTGCTGCTCCGGCGGCTGCTCGTCCTGCTCGCGATCGGCATTTTGCACCTGACGCTGCTGTGGAATGGTGACATCCTGACCGAATATGCGCTTGCCGGACTGCTCGTGCTGCCGTTCCTGTTCGCGCCAAGCTGGCTGGTGATCGCGAGCAGCCTCACCCTGCTCGGGCTGTACTTCACCAGCTGGCTTATTCCCGTGCTGCCGCTACTAAGCTCCTCCTGGATGATGCAGCATGTTGTCGATGCCAATCGCATCTATGCCAACGGCAACTTCTCGCAGATCCTGGTGTTCCGGCTGTCCGAAATCAGCGCCATCGCGCCGCTGCATTTGTGGATCTTTCCGCGCACGCTCGGACTTTTCCTCGCCGGCATCGTCATCTGGCGATCCGGCCTTCTGCGCGATATGCCGCATCACCGCGTCATGCTGCTGCTGACGGCCCTGGCCGCACTCGCTGTCACGATCGACGCCGGCGCATCGCTTGCGACTGTGAGCCTGGCGCTTGCCTATGGTGCGCTGATCCTTTCGGCTGCAAGCACCATCTGGGGCGCCCGCCTGCTAGGCTGGGCGGCTCCCGTCGGCCGGATGGCCTTCACCAACTATCTCATGCAGTCCGTCATCTTCGGCGTCGTGTTCTACGGCTATGGCCTCGGCCTGTTCGGCCGGCTCAGCGTCTCGCTCGCACTTGGCATCGGCGTGGTCGTCTATGTGCTCCAGGTGATCGCGAGCTGGTGCTGGCTGAGGCTGTTTCAGTTCGGCCCCATCGAATGGCTGTGGCGCAGCCTGATGTACAACAAGCTGCAGCCGATGCGGCTTCGGCCGCACTCCTGACGCGACTTTGCCCGTCGGGTTACTATGTCGCACCCCGGTGGGTGTTGTCTTGTCGGGCAAATCAGCTGCACATTTCACGGCGTCGCGGCTTACGAGAGGGGGCGCCTCGCGATCGTCACAAGCGTTGGGCCGGTGATGCGATGGCCGTCGCGGCATCAGGCGCGTTTGCGCAAGACGACTGGTGGCGTGGCGGACGGCGAAATCGTGTGGTCCTGACATCCCGACGCTGATGTCAACTCGCGACGAGGCTTTGCTTCGCGCGGGGATGGTGGCCAGAAAGCCCGGCGCACCAGGGAGATCACGTATAAGCCGTAAGCCCGTCGCGCAGGGAAGGCCGGTAGTTGCGGCCAAACCTGTGGTCACTGCCGCCTGCTTTTCTTCCTGCAGGCGGGCATGGGGGCGGCGAGCGCCCGGCCTTCCCTGCGCCCTCTTCGTTCAGAGGGCGAAATCTGACGCAAGACTCGGACGCGAAGCGTCGCGAGATCGCGGATCCATGTATCACCCTATGTGGACAAATATTGTTGGAGCAAAGAACCTTTCCACCCCTCCACTGTCATCGCCCGCGAAAGCCGGCTATCCAGTATTCCAGAGGCCGTGGTCATCGAACCGGGAGGCCTCGGCATACTGGATGCTCCGCCTTCGCGGAGCATGACAGCGGCAACAACAGAGCCGCCGTCACACACTCTACCCGCAGCGAGCTACTTCCCCGGCCACACCGGCTTGCGCTTCTCGGCAAACGCCCTCAGGCCCTCCTTGGCATCCTCGGTCATCGCCAGCAGCGCGATCTGGCTTTCGAGATAGGCGATGGACTCGTCGAACGACATCGAGGCGATGGCGCGCATGGCGTATTTGCCGCGGCGGATGGCGGTCGGCGACTTGTCGACGAGACGGCCGATCAGCCAGTCCATCTTGCCGTCGAGCTCGGCGGCGGGAACGACATGGTTGAGCAGCCCGGCAGCCTGTGCAGTCTTGGCGTCGAACGGCTCGCCCGTGAGCGCCCATTCGTTGACGAGACGCGGCGGCGCGATACTCTGCAAGAGGCTCAGGACCTGCATCGGGAACACGCCGACCTTCACCTCCGGCAGGCCGAAGACGACGTGATCGGCTGCGACCGCCATGTCGGTCATGCACAGCAAGCCCATGCCGCCGGCCATACAGACGCCGCCGACGCGCGCAATCGCCGGCTTGGTGGAATTCTGCGACAGCCGGAGCAAGTCCGCGTAATCGACATTCGGGCGGGAGAAATCCATCGCGAAGGCCGCGCCGGAGTTCTGCAGGTCGGCGCCGGCGCAGAACGCCTTGTCTCCTGCGCCGGTCAGCACGATCACGCGCACCTCGGGATCGTCATGTGCCGTGCGATAGCCGCGCGAGATCCCGGCGATCACGTCGCCATTCAGCGCGTTGCGCTTCTCCGGACGATTGATGGTGATCCAGAGGGCCTGCCCGCGCTTGTCGAGAATCACGCTGTCGTCGGTCATCGCCTTGCCTGTCGCTTGATGTCGGATGCGAGATTGTCGCGGGATAGCTGCCGCGGGCAAGGAAAACTTGCGTCAAGAGGCCGCGCGGCGGCCGATCTCGGCGATGACCCCGTGCAGCAGCGGACGCACCGGCTCGAACTGGCCAGTGCGCAGGAACGCGATGGTCTGCCGGAACGACGTCGGATGCACCAGCAGGCCCATGTGCGACGCCTTGATGGTGGTGTGGTCCGTCATCCCGGCGAGCTTGCAGCTCTCGACGGAGACGCGGCCGTCGTTCGGCCACGGCAGCAGGAACAGCCCGGCGATCGGATCGAGGAAGCGGTTGCCGGCGATCACGCCGATCTCGTAGTCGGCGGGTGGCAGAGAGGCGAGCGTGACGTCCTTCGTGGTCACCAATTGCAGGCCGGCTGGACCGAAATAAGCGCGATAGAGCCCGACGTTCTGCAGCCGGTCGGCAAGCTCGCTGCCGCCATTGGGCGTTCCCAACATGACGACACGGCCGAGCCGCGCCGGCCGATGCTTCGCAATCGCGACCCGTGCCAGCAGCCCGCCCATCGAGTGGGTGACGAAGTGGATCGGACCGTCGATCCTGGCGGTGAAATCGGCGATCGCCGGGCGGATGTCGTCGGCAAGAAACTCGAGCGGTTTCTTGCGGCTTTCATAGTCGAGGTTCAGCGTCGCAAAACCTGCGCGCTGCAACCGCTTTTCCAGTGGACGCAGCATCAATGATCGGCCGGCGATGCCATGCAGCAGCACAACCCCCGCGCCGCGGGGGCCACTGTGCTGAGAACGCCGGCGCAGCGATGCGATCACGCGACTTCCCGCTCCTCCGGCTCGCGCTCCGTCGTAGCGGTTGCCGCACTCGCCTCGGCAAGTGCCTTGGCGCCGACATAGTCGGTCTTGCCGGAACCGAGCAGCGGGATCTTGTCGACCACCATCACGACGGCCGGCACCGCAAGCTCCGGCGCACCTTGGCCCTTGGCCTGGCGCTGCATCGCGGAGCGCTCGGCATCCTTCTGCGTCGTGATCAGCACGATGCGCTCGCCCTTGCGCTGATCGGGGATCGACACCGCGACCGAAGCCGCCTGCGGCCACAAGGTCGCGGCGATCTGCTCGACCACCGTCAGCGACACCATCTCACCGGCGATCTTGGCAAAGCGCTTGGCGCGGCCCTTGATCGTGATGAAGCCCTGCGCGTCGATGGTGACGATGTCGCCGGTGTCGTGCCAGCCCTCCGGCAGCGCCTCGAGCACGCCGGGATTTTCGGCCCTGACATAGCCGAGCATGACATTGGGCCCCCGGACCGAAAGCCGCCCGCCCTCCTCGATGCCCGGCACCTTGTCGAGCCGGTACTCCATCAGCGGCGACAGGCGCCCGACGGTGCCGACCCGGTTGGCCATCGGCGTGTTCATCGCCAGCACCGGCGCGGTCTCGGTGACGCCATAGCCTTCGAGCAGGCGGATGCCATAACGCTCCATGTAGATCTGCCGTGTCCGATCCTTGACCGGCTCGGCGCCGGCGATGACCAGCCGCAGCGTGCGGAAATCATAGGCATGAGCGGAGCGTGCGTAACCAGTCAGGAAGGTGTCGGTGCCGAACAAGATCGTGGCGCCAGTCTGATAGATCAGTTCGGGCACGATCCGGTAATGCAGCGGCGACGGGTACATATAGATCGGAATGCCCGCCAACATGGGCATCATCATGCCGCCGGTGAGGCCGAAGGAGTGGAACACCGGCAAAACATTGAACACAAGATCGTTAGCGTTGGCATCGACCCTCGCCAATGCCTGGGCGGCGTTCGCGAGAATGTTGCGATGGGACAGGACGACGCCCTTTGGCGTGCCTTCGGAGCCGGACGTGAACAGAATCACGGCGGGGTGGTCGGCATTGCGGGCGACGCGCGGCCTGGTGCCGTCGATCATTCCCTTGATCTTGTCGGCCAGGCTGACCGAGGCCTTGACGTCCTCGAGATAGACCAGACGGGCCTGCCCCTCGATCGCCGCGATCAGCTTGTCGAGCTTGCCCTTCTCGATGAAGGCCCGCGACGTCAGAACGGTCGTGACCTGCGCCGCCTTCATCGCCGCCAGCACGTTCACCGGGCCGGCGGAGAAGTTCAGCATGGCCGGCACGCGGCCGATCGACTGCAGCGCCATGAAGACCACGGCGACGCCAGCGGAGTTCGGCAGCAACAGGCCGATGTTCTCGCCCACCATCGTGCCCTGCTCGAGCTTGCGGCTGAGCACCTGCGAGCCCAGCAGCAGCTTGCGATAGGTCAGCTTGGTGCCGAGCGGATCCTCGATCATCACCTTGCCGGTGTCGTGGTCGCGATGGGCATGGGCGAGCGCCTCGAACAGCGTTCGATCCAGCATGGCGTTCTTCACCATGGCTTCGATCATCACGTCCTGCAGCGCAGCGCCAGCTGCATTGCGGCGGGTCTTGCCCTTGAGAGCCGCATCGATGGTGAGCTTCACCGGCGGCAGGATCGTCACCGTCACCTTGGGAAACCACGAGCGCTTGATCTGGCCATCCTTGAGATAGCTGAGATGCGAGCGCTGCGCACCCTCGATGCGGACCGGCACCACGACGGCGTCGGCCTTGTCGGCGATCATCGCGGTGCCGTCATAGACCTTCATCAGCGAGCCCGACACCGTGATGCGGCCCTCCGGGAAGATCACCACCGGTTCCTGGCTGGCGACCAGCTTGATCAGATCGCGAGCACCGAGCGGCTTGGTCGGGTCGATCGTGATGTGGCTTACAAGTTTCAGGAAGACCTTCGCCCACCAGGCCTTGGAGATCCCGGTGTCGACGGCAAAGGTGGCATCGATCGGCAGCACCGCGTGGAGCAGCGGACCGTCGATCAGGCTGACATGGTTCGGCGCGATCAGCATGCGGGTGCCGGCCGGCGGCAGGTTCTCCAGCCCACGCACCTCAGTGCGGAACAGCGCGCGGAACAGCATCGCGCCGAAGTCGCGCACGCCCTCCCTGCCCCATTTGTTGAGCACGAACCAAACGGCGCCGAAGCTCGCCAAAGCCAGACCGAAGAAGATCCAGGCGATCGAGAGGCCTGCGGCCTGCAGACCGGCCACGCCCAGCGAGCCGACCACCATGAAGGCGGCCTGCAGCACGTTGCCGGCAGCGATGACCCGGGCGCGCTCAGTCGGCTCCGACCAGGCCTGCACCGCGGCGAAGGCAGGAACCACGAACAGGCCGCCACCAAAGGCGAAAACCGCGAAATCAATCAGCATGCGCGCTCCCGCCCAGGAGCCGACGAAGGCGAGCGGCGAGAGGTCCTTCGCGGTCGCTGTCGTCCCGATCGTCCAGGACAGATCGAGACCGAGCACGCCCATGAGGATTGCGCCGATCGGCACCAGCGCGAGATTCGGCCTGACGTGGCTGAGATGCGCCGCGAACAGCGAGCCGATGGCGATGCCGATCGCGAAGACGGCGAGGCACAAGGTGACCACCCCCTCGGTGCCGCCGACGACATCCTTGACCAGCGCGGGCAGCAGCGACAGCACGACGGCGCCGACCAGCCAGAACCACGACACGATCACCATGCCGTCCCACAGCCGGGGCATGGCATGCAACGACTTCAGAAGGTGCGAGGTCGATGTCCAAGGGTTGGCCGTGATGCGCAGATCCGGTGCCGACGGCGAAGTGTGCGGAATGCGCGACGCCGAAGCCCAGGAGATCACCGCGAGGCCGATGACGGCGAGAGCGACCCATCCCATATGCGACGAGCCGGAGACGAGCTGGCCGCCGGCGATGGTGCCGATCAGGATGGCCATGAAGGTCGCACCTTCTACCAGCGCGTTGCCAGTAGCGAGTTCACCGACCGTCAATTGATCCGGCAGCATCGCGTATTTCACGGGGCCGAACAGCGCGGCGATGACACCGAACATGCCGAGGGCGACGAACAGAAGCGGGATCGAATGCAGAAAGAAGCCCAGCGCCGCGAAGCCTGCGGCAAAGATTTCCGCGAACTTGAGCCGGCGCGCCACGATTCCCTTGACGTATCGATCCGCCAGCTCGCCGCCGAGCCCGGACAGGATGAAGAATGGGAAGATGAAGACGGCGCCCGCCACGGTCACAAGCGCGTCGCCATGCGTTGCCACGGCGCCGTAGAGCAGCATGATGACCAACGCATTCTTCAAAACGTTGTCGTTCAGCGCCGAGGAGAATTGGGCCCAGAACAGCGGGGCAAAACGACGCGACGACATCAACTGCTTGATCATGATCGATTCCTGGTGTGCTGCAGCGGCTTGGCCGCAAGGACCGCAAGAGCCTGGGTTGGTGATGAAATGAAGTGGTGCCGGTGATGCATCCCGTTAGACGCGGTCATGCGGTTTCGCGTTCTGCTGTTGGTCGCCGACCAGCACGAAGAGTAGCGCGTAGGTCGTGTGCAAAAGGCTTATCCAGACCTGTAGGAGCTGGAGGGGATGTATGGAACGCAAGGACATGGTGACCGCTTCGTTGCGCCTGAGATGGGGATTCGAGACAAGGTCAGGTCAGTTCGCTCAGGTAGCGGAAGCAGCCGAATAGGCCGCCACGGCGAAGCCGGCGCCCTTCGCGCCCGGCGGCACGAAAAAGACGTTGTCCGGCCAGCCGCCTCGCTCGTCGCGCAGCGAGCAGACCGGCAACATCACAGGCATTTGCGATGCGCTCGACGCGCGCCGTCAAAAGGTGAGACGCGGACCGCGCCAGACCGTTCAGCATCACCATGGGATTGATCGAAAAAAGTTGCGGAGCGCGAGAGCTGAGAACCTGCATGGGACTTCTCCACGTTTTTGAGCGTTGCTCAAAATGCTTACAACAAATTTGAGCGACGCTCAAGCGGGGAATGCAAGAGGCCCGATAAAGGTAAAATAATCCTGTGAACGGCCCGCTCCTAGGCGTGAGAGGTGAATAACGCCTTGGAATCAAAAGGGATGTTGATAACTCGGCTTTTGCCGAGCTGGTCAGCCCGCCGATTTGCGCAGCCAGACCTTGTTGTCGTGGAAGGCAGCGCCCCCGATCGGAGCGACGGTGTCGGCTGCGGTGAGCACGTTGATGCCCCGTCCACCGATATGGGCGCGATTGGGATGGATCGATTCGGCGATCAGCACCCCGCGTTGAACTCCGTCGAACAGCCGGGCGGCAAGCGAGGTCTGTCCGCGCTCATTGCCGAGCGTGACGATGTCGCCGTCGACAATGCCGAGCGGGGCTGCATCCAGTGGATGGATCATGACGGAGGGGCCCCCTTCCCGCGCCTGCGACGATGGCGTCTCGTTGAAGGAGGTGTTGAGGAACGAGCGAGCCGGACTTGTCGCAAGCCGGAACGGATGCTGCTGATCGACCTCTTCGGTCACCGCCCAATGGTCGGGCAATGACGGCATGCGCTCCGGATTGCCCATGACGCGGCCGAATGGCGGATGAGCCCAGTCGGCCTTGAAGTGGAATTTACCGTCCCTGTGCGCGAAACCGTCGAGATAGTGCGAGGTGCGAAAGTCCGGCTGAAGGTCACGCCAGACATCGGCCTCGAGCCCGGCGATATCGCCATGGCCGCTCTTCTTCAACGTCGCATCGATCAGCTCGCGCGGCGACATCTCGAAGCCCGGATGCACCGCCCGCAACCGGCGCGCTAGGCCCTGCAGCACCTCATGATTGGACCGGCACTCGCCGGGCGGGTCGATCAGCTTCGGTCCGACCGAAATGTGCTGATGGCCGCCGCCGTAATAGAGATCGTCATGCTCCATGAACATCGTGGCGGGCAGCACGATGTCCGCCATCAGCGCCGTCTCGGTCATGAACTGCTCGTGGACGGCGACGAAAAGGTCTTCGCGCGCAAATCCGTTGCGAACCAGCTCCTGCTCGGGTGCCACCGTCATCGGATTGGTGTTCTGGATCAGCATCGCCTTGACTGGCGGGCCGCCACAGAGGGCCACCGCGTCTCCCGTCAGGATGCGCCCGATCTGGGACTGATCGAGAAAGCGAGTGGAATGATCCACGGCGTCGTGGCCCTCGATGATGGACTCGTCGAAATGCCACAGCGCCGCGTTGTTGAAGAAGGCACCGCCTCCTTCGTATTGCCAGGCGCCCGTCACCGCGGGAATGCAGGATGCCGCATGCATCTGCGTCGCGCCGTTCCTGCTGCGGGTGAAGCCATAACCCAGTCGGAAGAAGGTCCGCTTCGTCTCTCCGACCAGACGGGCGAACGCCTCGATCTCGGCCACGGGAACGCCGGAGATTTGCGATGCCCATTGCGGCGTCCGCGTCTGCAGATGCGCTTCGAGTTCCGCAGGACAGTCCGTGTACTTCTCCATATAGGCGCGGTCGGCAAAGCCATCGCGAAACAGCACGTGCATCACGCCGCAGGCAAAGGCGCCGTCTGTGCCCGGGCGCAGGATGATCTTGATGTCGGCCTGCTTCATCGTCTCATTGTCGTAGACATCGATCGCCGCGATCTTGGCGGCCCGCTCTTTTCGGGCGCGCGCGGCATGAGTCATGACATTGACCTGCGTGTTCACCGGGTTCGTGCCCCAAATCACGACCAGGTCCGAGAGCGCCATCTCCCGCGGATCGACGCCGGCGATCTTCCCAGTGCCGATGGCAAAGCCGATACGCGCGACATTGGCGCAGATCGTCGAGTAGAACCGCGAATACTTCTTCACATGGGTGAGACGATTGAGGCCATCGCGCATCACGAGCCCCATCGTGCCCGCGTAATAATACGGCCATACCGACTGAGCGCCAAAATCCTGCTCCGCCTGGAGAAATCGCTCCGCGATCTCGTCCAATGCCTCGTCCCAGGAGATGCGTGCGAATTGCCCTGAGCCTTTCGGACCGGTGCGACGCATCGGATGCATCAGCCTTTCAGGATGATGAATCCGCTCGGCATATCTCGCGACCTTGGCGCAAACCACGCCAGCCGTATAGGTCTGCCGTTTCGAGCCGCGAACGCGGCCGATCGTCTTCCGATCGAGCACTTCGACGTCGAGCGCGCAGGCCGACGGACAATCGTGCGGGCAGGTAGAATGGCGGATATCGACCCGAGTCTGCTGGTTCATGCCCGATTGGTAGCATCAAAGAATGCATCCGCCGAGAGCATTCGCGAGGCATTCGCATGAACGAGATCCGTGCGTGTCTGCTTCACCGCAGATTTGCTTCTGGATGTGGACAAGTCGCCGCCGACAACGGCCGATCCGCCGTTAGGGGCGAGATGAAGACGGCAAGAAAAGACGATAGGCTTTGTTGCGTGCCCGTGGTTGCTGCCTGCGTACATCGCATTGCACCATCACGCGCCCTCAGCTGACGGCAATTTCGGTTGCAAAGCCAGTTTCATATACTAATATATCAGTTGAGGAAACGAAGATGTCCGGTCGACCCCCGAGGAAATTGGCCGCAGCGCCACGGCCCGTGGTCGCCCGCATGCGCCGCAATGGTCGCCCCCGCGGCGCGACAGCAGCGTCACGCATCTACACCGATCTCAGGTCCGAACTCGTGTCGCTCGTGCGCCTGCCGGGCGAACCGATTTCGGAAGCGCAGATCGCGACGGCCTATGGCGTCAGCAGGACACCGGTCCGCGAGGCCATTCTGAAACTCGCGGACGAAGGGCTGGTCGAGATATTTCCGCAGTCCGGCATCTTCGTCTCGCGCATTCCGGTCGCAGCACTCCCCGAGACCATCATCATCCGAAAGTCTCTCGAAGAGACGACCGCACGGATGGCGGCCGAGCATGCGACATCGAGCCAGTTGCTCAACCTGCATGCGACCCTCGAACGTCAGCGCGAGGCCTGCGCCGCAAAGGATCGCGAAGCCTTCCACCAGGCGGACGAGATGTTTCACGCTGGCATCGCCGAGGTCGCCGGCTATCCCGGGATCTGGAAGCTGATCGTTCAGGTCAAGGTTCACGTCGACCGCTATCGTCGACTGACCCTGCCGCAGATCGGACGGATGGCCGAAGTGATCGCAGAGCACGAACCAATTCTCCAGGCCATCGAACGGCGCGATCCGGATCGTGCCAGGGCTGCCATGGCGAGTCATCTGGAACGCCTGCTCGACGACATCTCTGAAATTCAGACCAAGAATCCGGAGTATTTCGATCAACCAGGCTAACGAGATGATCGCATCGAACCTTGCGGCGACACGATCATTCCGTCGGAGAGACGCCATGAAAAGACGCGATTTCATCAGACTGAGCGTGGGCTTTGCGGGCGTTGCAACGCTGCCGCCGATCTCGGCCGCCCTTGCGCAATCGAAGGCGGTGTTCAAGGCATCCGACGTTCAGCCGCCGGGTTATCCGACGGTTGCAGCAACAGAAAACCTCGGCAAGAAGCTTGCAGCGGCAACCAACGGCAGGCTGTCGATCCAGATGTATCCCTCCGCTCAGCTCGGCGGCGAGAAAGAGACTATCGAGCAGACCCAGATCGGGGCGATCCAGATACTGCGGGTCAGCGCCGGCGCGCTCGGTCCGATCGTCGACGACGTCAACGTCGTCAACATGCCATTCCTGTTCAAGAGCATCGAACATTCTGAAAAGATGATGGACGGTCCGATCGGTCAGGACCTTCTGGACCGCGTCAGCGCCAATGCCAGCGCAAATCTCGTCGCACTCTGCTGGATGAATTCTGGCGCGCGCAGCATCTACAACACCAAGAAGCCCATCAGGACGGTCGAGGACGTCAAGGGGCTCAAGATCCGCGTGATCGGCAATCCCATCTTCATCGACATGATGAACGCGCTCGGCGGCAACGGCGTCGCGATGGGCTACGATCAGGTCTTCAGCGCGCTGCAGACCGGCGTGATCGATGGGGCCGAAAACAATCCGCCGAGCTACGTCTCCAGCAATCATTATACGGCCGCGAAGTACTATTCGCTCACCCAGCATCTCGTCATTCCGGAAATCCTCGTGTTCTCGAAGCGGTCCTGGGCAAACCTGTCGACCGACGACCAGACCTTGATCAAGAAGTTCGCGCGCGAAGCGCAGATGGAGGAGCGCGAACTCTGGAAGGCCTACGAGCGGGAAGCGATTGAGAAGGCCAAGGCCGGTGGCTCCGAGATCGTCGAAATCGCCGACAAGGCGCCGTTCCAGAAGGCCGTGAAGCCGGTCTGGGACAAATACGGTCCGAAGTACCAAGAAATGATCAAGCGCATTCAGGACATCGCATAGACCGCATGCTCGGTTCGGACGATCAAGAGGCTTACGATGGCCGGACTCTATCGCCGGGCGATCGATGCACTGTATCCCGCTTGCGTCATCGTGGGCGTAACGGCGCTCGTGCTGATCTCAGCCGTCATCCCTTGGGCGGTCTTCACCCGCTACGTCCAGAACGGCGCCGCTTCCTGGCCCGAAGCGATGGCCGTCCTGTTGTGCTGGTGCCACCAAGCCATAACGCCGTCCTTCACGCGCTCGCGCCCGGCGGAACGATCTCGATCAGCGCACTGTTCATGGCGGGTGTATTCCCGGGGCCACTGCTCGGCCTCTCGCTGATCCTGCTCTGCATCGTGATCGCCTATCGTGAGGGCCATCCCCCACGGCCAGCGGGTCCGGCCATCATCGGCTAGGTAGGACGCCGGAAACTGCCGCGCCGCCCCTACTCGTCTTCGTCTTGACCAGCCTCCGCCAATCCGCGTAGCGGCTCGGGGTTCAGAAGCACGATCGCCCCGTGCTCGAGGCGGACCCAGTCCCGCGCGGCCCATGCACGCAACTGCTTGTTGATGCTCTCCCGCGTCATGCCGACCATTTCGCTGATCTCCTGCTGCGTGATGGCTATGGTGCGGCTCGCGGCATCCAGCTTGCGCTTGTCGGTCAGGCCGAGCAGCGCACTGGCAAGGCGGCGGGGAAGATCCTGAAGGATGACCTGCTCGACCTGGTCGCTGGTCCAGCGCAGCCGATCGCAAAGCAGCTCGATGAACTTCATTGCCAGCACCGGCTGGCTCTTTACGAACGGCAGGAATTCGCGCCGATCGATGACCAGGATCTCGCAGTTCGTATTGGCCGTTGCATCGGCTGTACGTTCTCGTCCGTCGAGCACGGCGACTTCGCCGAATATCTCGCCGGCGCTGATCAGGTTCAGGATAGCATTGCGACCGTCGGGCGACGAGACACTGATTTTGACGGTGCCACTGATCACGGCATACAAGCTCGAGCCGGGATCGCCTTTTGAGAAGATGGTTGCACCGCGCTTGAGCGATGTCGGCTTGGCGTAGCGGCAGAGCTGATCGACCGCATCAGCCTCGAGTTCACAAAAAATCGGGTGCTGACGCAGCACCGACAGCTTGCCGTTGTTGGTAGGTCGGACGCTCGCCCGCTTTTCCTCAGCCACACCGCATCTCCCAGGCGTCCGAATACCGCCGCCCAAGGGAGAGGTCCAAAGCCGGTGGCCAAGGCCCCGCAAATGTCAGGGGACTATGGACACGCCTACAGCCACCAGCAAAGACGATCCCTCGGACTTGCGACCACCGATCCTCGATTTCATTGCACCTCGGAATACGGCAGATCGGCGGATTGTCCAGGAAAATGCGGCGAACGCTCAACGGCGAAGCCAGTGCCAATCGACGCCGGGGGCGTTTCCGCCGCCGAGACGGGGCCGGCATACATTGTGCAACGCGTGAGCGTCGTCCAGCCGCCCCGTCGGACCAGCAGCGCTACTCTTCTGAGCGCAAGATGCCGCAGTCCAAGGGCAGCCTGTACCTCACACCCGATGCCTTGTCTGTGAATCAGCCCAAAGCAGGACCGCAGCGAACCCGACAAAAACCCCCACAACTGCAAAGCTGACGATCATAGCGTCGAGCGGCATGTCTCTCTCCCCTGTTCGAGTTTGAGACACAGTTCCCTACGGGCTGCGCGACAGTCCTTGATCCAGATCAATGCAATGCGGATTTCGCCAACGATGTCAGGCAGCAGCCATTGCTTCGGCTCGCGCCGAGTCCCGAAGCGAGACGCCCCCGGGCAGGATCGCGATGATGCCCTCCCGTTCGAGCTTCGTGAACGTTCGACTGACGGTCTCGATGGTGAGCCCGAGATAGTCGGCGATATCCTGCCGACTCATCGGCAACGGTACCATGTTAGAGGGTCCCCGAAGCTCCACCAGCCGATCCCTCCAGCCAACGAGGAATGTCGCGACCTTCTCCTCGGCTGATCGGCGCCCAAGAAGTACCATGTGATCACGCGCCTGATTCAGCTCCTGCACGGCCAGTTCGTTCATCCGGCGCAGCAGATTCGGCTTGTCCTCGGCAAAGCGTCCGAACGGTCCCTTCGCGAACTGGCAGACGGTGACGGGACCGATCGCGTCAGCCGAAAATCCGTGCCGTTCCTCCGTCGTCATGCCGACGAAGTCACCGGGGAGCGCAAATCCGACGATCTGCCTGCGTCCGTCGGGGAGAAGCTTGTAGAGCCTCATGACCCCATCCAATAAATTGTAGAAGCAGGACGACGTGTCTTCCTGCGCGAAAACCGTCTCGCAGGTCGCAAAATGCGCTCGGCGGCTGAGGTGCTCGAATTCGCGCATTTCGAACTGGTCGAGCGACGCACAGACACTGAATCCCCGCACGGCACAATCGGCACAGGCCTGCCCGTGGAAATCGATTGCAACAAGAGACGTCTTCATACGGGGGCTCCGGTGGGCCAAGCGCAAAGAGAATGATTGCATTCTAACGGACGCTCGAAGTTCCGATTGATTCAAATCAAACGAACCAACAATCCGGGCCCTATCGTGGCCGCCACTCCCAACCAATGGATATCGTGAATGCAGCGGCTTGTTCTGTGCCACCTTCTCGCCGCGATTGCGTTAGCGACCCCGTCATACGCGGCGTCGACGGCGCAGCAACGCGGACAGGCTTTCGCGAAGGCCCACTGCGCACGATGTCACGCCATTGGTCGAACGGGAGATAGCCCGTTCGAACCGGCTCCTCCGTTCCGAAGCC
The DNA here is from genome assembly GCF_032487555.1 of Bradyrhizobium sp. SZCCHNRI1029. Classification (NCBI taxonomy): domain Bacteria; kingdom Pseudomonadati; phylum Pseudomonadota; class Alphaproteobacteria; order Hyphomicrobiales; family Nitrobacteraceae; genus Bradyrhizobium; species Bradyrhizobium sp. SZCCHNRI1029. Next base: position 495,237 of record NZ_JAUEUK010000002.1, on the reverse strand, counting down.
TCCATCTCCGCTACCCGATCGAATCTTTGGGCGAAGCGCTCGCGGAGGGGATCATGACTGGTCACCCGGCCATGCCCCAATTCCAGCTTGCGCCGCCGCAGATCCACGATCTGCTCTCGTATTTGAAGAGCTTGGAATAGCCCGATCGATTCAGAGCGCCTGTATCGTCCAGGTCAGAATCGATTTGGCAATCCGGCCGAAGGCCTCATCGAAGGCGGACACGGCATCAGCAGGATCAAGCCGGGCAACGGGCTGGTTTTCGTCAAACAGCCGAGACGCGATGGCCTTGCCGTTCTTGTCGACGAGGCGAGCCGACAGGCCAATTTCCACCGCGGCGGTATCGCCATTGATCCGGAAACGGCGGACATCGATCAGCAGCTGAAAATCCGGCTGGCCCAGATCGGATGTCCGCAGCGGAGCGTGGGCCACATCGTAGTTCTCGAAGGCATCGATCAGACGTGATTGCAACAACTTGGGGATGCTGTCAGCCCACAGGAAATCACCGAACCCGGGGTAGTCCTTTGTGGGCGTGAACAGCATGCGCTGAGTCTGCAGCATCGCCACGGCCGTGGGCTCAGGTATCGAGAGCTGACCCTTGATGGTCTTGTTGACCGGCCCCAGTTCTCTTGGCGCGCTCAGATCATAGGTGACTTTCTGTGCTGGAGCACCGCCTCCCGTCATTTTCTCCAGACCCGAGACGATTCCATCGAGCTTGCCGGTATTCCGCGCGAGGCCGTCCGAGAATGTCTTGAGGTTGGCGATCGTATCTTTGAGCGGCCCGGCATTCTCCGCAAGAACTGCGTCGACACGCCGCAGGGCGTCCCGGGCGGCCTGCGTCATGCTTTGTCCGGCGCCTGGTTCTGCAATCAAGGTCGATACGGCACTCGCCGCTCCTGCAGACGCGCCGCCCTCCAGCGCGATCACCGGCACTCCGGTCAGCCCCTGAAATTCCAACCCTACTTTGGTGTCGGCGCGCACCGGGGTCGTCGACGCCACGGAAATCGTTGCGTTGACCCGACGCGGATCGTTCGGCGCCAGACCGAGCTCAGTCACCTCGCCGACCCGGATTCCGTTGAACAGAACGGCAGCCCCGACCAGCAGGCCGGGCACCGAGCCCTCGAACTGCACGTGATAGGTCGTGCGAGGCCCGAGTCCTCCGGTGTTGTTGAGCCAGTAAACGAAGCCAAAGATCGCGACGATGGCCGCCAGCACGAAGCCGCCGATGACAGCGAAGGGCGCACGGGTTTCCATCTTTCAACTCGCTTTTGGTTGCAGCATCTGGGATCGCTTGCCGTGAAAATAGGCTTTGACCCATGGATGTTCTGATCGGAGGAGGTCGCTCATAGGACCAATCGCCACGATCCTGCCATCGGCCAACGCAGCGACACGGTCGCAGACCGTGTTGAGGCTGGCGAGGTCATGGGTCACCATGAACACCGTCAATCCCAACGTCAGCTGGAGCGTCTTGATCAGGGCGTCGAAGTCGCCGGCGGAGATCGGATCGAGGCCGGAGGTCGGCTCATCAAGAAATACGATCGCCGGATCGAGAGCGAGGGCGCGCGCCAGCGCGGCGCGCTTCGTCATGCCGCCGGATAGCTCGGCTGGGAATTTATCACCGTCCTCTGCGCGAAGGCCGACCATTTCGAGCTTGGCTATCGCGATCTCATCCATCAACTCCTGCGACATCTGCAGGCTCTCGCGCAGCGGAAACTGTACGTTCTGTTTGACCGTCAGTGACGAGAACAGAGCACCCTGCTGAAACAGAATTCCCCAGCGCTTCGCTGCAGCCTGCGTCGTCCGCTCCTCGGCGCCCCCAACGGTTGTCCCCATGACCTCAATGGTCCCGCTGCGCCGAGGAATGAGTCCGATGATCGTCCGCATCAGGACGGATTTTCCGCCGCCTGACGCGCCAACCAACCCGAGAATCTCACCGCGACGAACGTCGAGCGAAAGATTGTTCAGAACGAGCTGCCGGCCGAACCCGACAACGAGATCGGTCACGCGGATCGCGCTGGACACGCCAAGATCATCCATCGCTACATTCCAATGGACGCAAAAAACACGGCGAAAAGACCATCGAGCACGATGACCAGGAAAATGGATTTCACCACGGATGTCGTAGTCTGTTGCCCCAGCGATTCGGCACTACCTTTCACACGAAGTCCCTCACTGCAGGCAACAATGCCGATCACCAGGGCCATGAACGGCGCCTTCAATATTCCCACTTCGAAGTGCGTCACCGAGATGGCATCGTGTAGCCGGGCGATGAAGATTGCCGGTCCCATGCCGCCATAGAGCTGGGCCACCAGCCCTCCTCCATACAGGCCAGCCATCGAGCCGATGAAGGCGAGAATTGGCAAGGTCAAGATCAACGCAACGATACGGGGCAGAATCAGCACCTCGACAGGGTCAAGTCCCATCGTCACCAGCGCGTCGATCTCCTCGCGCATCTTCATCGATCCAAGCTCGGCCGTGTAGGCGCTTCCCGACCGCCCTGCCACCATGATCGCGACGATCAGAACGCCAAGCTCGCGCAGGACCAGAATTCCGACCATGTCGACGACGTAAGACTCGGCACCGAAACGTCGAAAATGGAAGATCCCCTGCTGGGCGATGATGGCGCCGATCAGGAATGTGATCAACACCACGATTGGAATGGCCTGCCACCCGATGCGGTACATCTGATAGACGAGGGAGGTCACGCGCAGAGATTGAGGCCGGCGCAGCGTGCGCAGCAGCGCAAAGAACAGCGCGGCCAACATGTCCAGAAACACCTTGATGTCCTGGGCGGCCCCCAGACTCGAACGACCGAGGTCGGTGAGTTTGGCGAGGATCGGGTTCAGTCTCGGTGCCGGCTCGACGACTCGTCGATTGACCTGCCGGACCTCCTCGACGAGGCCGACGTAGTTTTCTGCTACCCCGATCATCTCGACCCGACGATCGCCCGCAGCAGCCCGGCGGCCGAGCTTCTCAAGCAACCAAGCACCGACGGTATCGATTTCGCTGACGGCCCCAAGATCGAGCTTCACGGCGGTCGCGCTGTTGATGCTGTTGCCGACAGAGCTGGTCAAGCTCTCGAGCTCTGCCACGTTCAGGGACACCCATGATCCGCTCGGACGAAGCTCGAGCACATCCTCCGTCGTCGCCGCGGTCAGTCCCGGATGAGCACGCAATTGGATGTCTCCCTCAGTCGGCGTGCCGAGGCACACCCGTTCCTAAATCGCGCCGATCTGCCTCGCTTGATCTGCGTCAATCCCGTCAGCGCAACGGGTTGAGCGAAATCAAGCATCGTGCCGAGCTACGTTCTACAGTGATTTTGACGCAAGGACAAAACATGGCCATCGACCCGACGACCCTCCGGACCGAGCTGGAGAGCCTGACGCGAGAGCTAAGCCAGCTGTTGCGGGGCGCGGGTACGCCGCGTGACAACCCGGACGCGCAACCAGCCGCCGCCGGAATGCTCGCTGCAGCGATCGAGGTGCTAGACATGCGTCTAAGCGAGACAGACGTTCAGGTGGAACGAATGATCAGGGATCGTCCGATCGTGGCGACGGCTTCGGCCTTCGCCCTCGGGCTTGCCGTTGGCCTCCTGCTGCGGAGAACTTAAGTGGATACCGAAAATGTCGTTAAACATTTACGCCTTCTCTGGCGGACGGACCGGGTCATTGCCGACATCAGGCTTCGGCACTTGCTCGTCGGGCTTGGCCTCCGGGCCTTTGCGGCGCTGATCGCCGTCTTTGGCCTCCTGATGTTCGAGCTGGCGGCCTATCTTGCATTGGTCCAGGTCACCTCCGCGGTCGTGGCAGCCGCGGCACTCGGAGCCTGCAATATCGCGATTGCGGCGATCCTGCTGATCATCGCATCCCGTGCACCGTCCGGCCGGGAACTCGAACTAGCCAACGAGATTCACTCCTCGGCGATGGACTCGCTGCAATTGGAAGCACGAGCTTTGCAGTCCCGAATCTCGAGCGTGGTCAACCATCCGCTCAACAGCCTCATTCCGCTGCTCATCGTTCCCATTGCGACGATGATCATCAGAACTCTCCGCTCGCATGGCGCTTCCGAAGGCGAGGCGGCGAGTCCGCCGTCCAATGACGACCACCATCCGACCTGAACCGATGGACCGGGTGAGAGGACACCGAAGATCTGAGCTTAGAGCCTGAGTTTGACATTGCAAAGGTCGCGCTCGGTTGGATCGGTTTTGACCTCGAAACCGAGATTCCTACACATCTCCAGCATGACGACATTCTCCTGCAGGACGTCGCCGGAGATCATCTTCAGGCCCTCCGACTTGGCGTATTCGATGATCAGCTGCATCAATGCCCAGCCGAGTCCGCGTCCCTTGAGATCCGACCGCAACAGGATCGCGTATTCCCCGCTCTCGTAAACCGAGTCGGAGTGAATCCTCACGACGCCGACCAGTTCGTTTGTCGCTTCATCGAGAGCCACAAAAGCCATCGCGCGCGCATAGTCGAGCTGCGTCAGGCGCGCGATGAACTCGTGCGTGAACTCCTTCATTGGAGCAAAGAATCGAAGACGCAGGTCTTCCGCAGTGACATGCTTGAGGAACTCATGAATGGTTGGCTCATCCTCGGGTCGGATCGGCCGCGCAAGGATCCGCCAGCCGTCCTTGACCTGGAGATGCCGTTCCCATTGGCTCGGATAGGGCCGAACGGCGAAATTCGACGGACCAGAGCCTTTGAATTTCGGCGGAACCCTGCCGACGGCGACGCGCGCATCGACGGCCATGACGCCGCTCTCGTCGGCGAGCAGCGGATTGATATCGAGTTCGCGAATCTCCGGAACGTCTGCTGCAAGCTGCGCAAGCTTGACCAGCACCAGTGCGACTGCATCGGGCTTGACCGCTGGGACATCACGATAGGCGCGCAGCAATCGTGAGACGCGCGTCCGCTCGATGAGGTTTCGCGCCAGATGGAGATCGAGCGGAGGCAGACCGAGCGCTTTGTCGTTGATGATCTCGACGGCGGTACCGCCCCTGCCGAACACGATCACGGTTCCGAAGGTCGGATCGTCGGCAATGCCCATGATCAGCTCCCTCGCCTTGGCGCGGACGATCATGGCTTGCACGATCACGCCGGAAATCCGTGCGTCGGGCCGGACGGCCTTCGCGCGGGCCATGATCTCGTTCGCGGCGTTACGCACGGCCTCGGCCGTAGTGAGATTGAGCACGACACCGCCGACGTCGGATTTGTGAATGATATCTCTCGACAAGATCTTGAGCACGACAGTTGTGCCTTGAGCGAACAACTGCTCCGCATATCCGACCGCCTCGTCGACCGAGGACGCAGCGAACGTCGGAACCATCGCAATATCATAGGCCTCCAGCAGGCGACTGATCTCGACCGGATCGAGCCAGGTCCGCCCGTCGGCGAGGGCTGTCGCTACAATTCTGCGGGCTGCCTCGACGTCAGGCGCAAAAGAGCTCGGCATGGCCGGCGGCACAGCGGCAAGCGATTCGACCACCTCCCGATGACGAACGAGATGCATGAAGCCGCGAACGGCATCATCCTCCGTTGGGTAGTTCGGAATTCCTGCCCCGCTCAAGGTCTCGATGACCGACTGCTCCGCACCGACCCATGCCGCCAGAACCGGCTTTGCCCAGCGCCGGTGCTGCTTTCGATAGGTACTGACGAACTCGGTGACAGCCGTGGCAATGGCGCTCGCGGATGCAATCGCGGTCTGAACGTTCATGACGAGAATTGCATCGTTGGCTCGATCGGCGAGCAGCGCCTCAAGCGCGAGCGTGTAGCGTGCAGCATCGGCATCGCCGACAATGTCGACCGGGTTGGATCCGGACCAGGTCGGCGGCAGGATGGCGTCGAGTTTGTCGTGGACGACCGGCGAGAGTGCGGCAGGCACGCCTCCGAGCTCGACCAGTCGGTCCACGGCGAGCACGCCGATCCCGCCGCCATTCGTGAGAATGGCGAGCCTCTTGCCCATGGGCGACTCCACGCGCCCCAGCGTTTCGGCGCAGTCGAACAACTCGCGCAGATCGGAGACCCGCAGAACGCCGGCCCGGCGAAAAGCCGCATCGTAGACGGCATCCGCTCCCGCCAGCGCGCCCGTATGTGTCGCCGCAGCTTGCGCACCGACGGCACCGCGGCCCGATTTCACAACCACAACCGGCTTGACCCTTGCCGCCGCTCGCGCCGCGGACATGAACTTTCGAGCGTCCTTGACGGCTTCGATGTAGAGCAGGATCGCGCGGGTCCCACCGTCCAGCGCGAAGTGGTCCAGTAGATCTGCGAGATCGACGTCCAACTGATCGCCGATCGAGACGATTCCAGAAAACCCAACACCGCGCTGAGCAGCCCAATCTACCATCCCCGCCGCGATAGCGCCGGACTGTGAAATGAGCGCCAGGCTGCCTGCAACCGGCATGTGCGCCGAAAAGCTCGCATTGAGCTTGATGGTCGGCATCATGATGCCGAGACAGTTCGGCCCAATGAGACGCATGCCGTATTTCTGCGCTGCCTTCTCGGCCTGGTCAGCGAGCGACCCCTCTCCATGCCCGAGACCCGAGGTAATGATCAGAGCCCCTGCCGTCCCCAACGCGCCTGCGCGATGAATGAGATCCGGGATCGAAGGGGGTGGCGTCGTGATCACCACAAGTTCCGGCACAAACGCCAATTCGGCGAGACTGCCAACGGCTGCGATGTTGGATATTTCCCGATAGCGGGAATTGACCAGGCCAAGCTTGCCCTCGAACCGCGCCTTGACGATATTGTCGAGAATGGCCTTCCCTACCGAGTTCGGTCGCGGACTCCCTCCGATCAGAGCGATGGAGCGAGGCAAAAGCAGGTTCCGCAATCGGTAGGTCGACATTTGCACGTCCAACATCAGTTGGTGAAAGGCGGGTGAATCCCGGAGATTGATCTTAGTTTCAATCCGCAGCGGGTCTAGCGCGACTTATCATCCCAGCATAGTGACGGATGCAATACCGCTCCGTTCCCCGACCGCACCTGCCGGCTCTGCTCGGTAGGCCGCAGTATTCGAACCAAGTCCTTGATGAGCATCAAACGATTGCCGGGCTGATTATCTTATTACCCTGCAAATTCGTCCGGGAGGCTCTCCGATGCGAGCGATGGTTCTGCGAAAGCCTGGAGCGCCTCTGCAGCCCGAGACACTCGCGGACCCCGATCCTGGTCCCGGTGAGATCCGCGTCAAGGTCAGGGCATGCGGTGTGTGTCGCACTGACCTGCATGTGTTCGACGGTGAGCTCCCCGACATCCGGTATCCGATCATCCCCGGACACGAGATCGTCGGTCATGTCGATCAGATTGGTCCTGGTGTGACGACGCACAGGCTCGGCGAGCGCGTCGGAATTCCATGGCTGGGGCACACATGCGGCCACTGCACGTTCTGCGCACGTGGCATGGAAAATCTCTGCGACCAGCCGACGTTTACCGGCTATACGCGCGATGGCGGCTATGCGACCCACACCGTCGTCGACGCAAATTATGCGTTCCCGCTCGGAGGTCTGGAGGATGACGTCGCCACCGCACCGCTGTTGTGCGCCGGCCTGATCGGCTGGCGATCCCTGGTCATGGCAGGGAACGCCGAGAGGCTTGGCATCTACGGATTCGGCGCGGCCGGTCACATCGTTGCCCAGGTGGCCCGCTGGCAGGGGCGCCAGATCTATGCGTTCACCCGCGAGCACGACGAGGCTGCGCAGGATTTGGCGCGCCAACTTGGCGCCACATGGGCCGGAGCGGCGGGCCAGCGTCCCGATGTTGCTCTGGATGCGGCCGTCATCTACGCGCCGGCTGGCGAGCTTGTTCCGGCCGCTCTGCGGGCTGTTCGGAAGGGCGGCCGGGTGGTCTGCGCAGGTATCCATATGAGCGACATTCCGACGTTCCCGTATTCCCTCCTCTGGGGAGAACGCCAGGTGGTGTCCGTCGCCAACCTGACGCGGCAAGACGGTCTCGATTTCCTGCGAGTCGCGCAGCAGGCTCAAATACGGACCCATACGACGCCCTATCCGCTGTCCGACGCAAATGACGTTCTGGCTCGCCTGAGGCGGGGTGACGTCGTCGGCGCGGCGGTGCTCATCCCGGACTTTTGAATTGAACGTGGCAACACCGCCCATGGCATCACCATCCGATCAGGAACTGGTCTTCTCCTTCTTGGGCAATACCGCCCGACATCCAGGTGTCCGCCGGATCGACACGCACGCGGCTTCCGTGTTTCTGATCGGCGACCGCGCCCTGAAGATCAAGCGCGCCGTTCGGCTGCCATTTCTGGACTATTCGACGCTCGATCGGCGCAAGGCCGCGTGCGTAAAGGAAATGGAGATCAATCACCCGTTTGCTCCGGACATCTATCTGCGTGTCGTCGCCATCACCAAGGCGCCAGACGGGTCATTCGATGTCGGTGGATCCGGCACTCCGGTCGAATATGCCGTCGAGATGCGTCGCTTCGATGACAGCCAGACGCTTGATCATCTTTCTCGCCGCCAGCAGTTGGACGTCGGATTGGGCGAGCGTCTGGCAGAGACGATCGCAGCGTCGCATGCAGTCGCCGTTCGGAGCTCCTCCAATCTGTGGACGGAGTCCATTCCAATCTGGATCGACGCATTCGTCGCCAGCTTTCGGACAGTCTCGCGATTTGGCGAAACGGAGGTCGAAGAACTCCGCGTCCTTTGCCACTCGGCCTTCGCGCGGCTCCGCCCCCTGCTCGAGCAACGTGCAAAGGACGGGCACGTGAAACGCTGCCATGGCGACCTCCATCTGGCCAACATTGTCCTCATTGACGACAAGCCGGTGCTGTTCGACGCCATCGAGTTCGACGACCGAATAGCCACGATCGACGTCCTGTACGACCTCGCCTTTCCACTGATGGACCTCTTGCACTTCGCGCAGCCGGTCGCTGCAAGCCACCTCTTGAACCGCTACCTCTCGACCGCAGCGCCCGACCAGACCGAAGGATTGGCTGCTCTGCCTCTGTTCATGGCGATCCGGGCCGCCATCCGTGCACAAGTCTTTGTCGCAAGGTTCGACCGCCTTGATGCTGAACACTCGGACGCAGATCGCTCCGCAACGATCGAGACCGCAGAGAGCTACTTTCAACTTGCGCGCAGCCTGATTCGGCCGGCGGAGCCGAGGATGATCGCGGTCGGAGGCCTGTCCGGAACGGGGAAATCTGCGCTCGCCCGGGCTCTCGCTCCTCTCTTGGTTCCTCCACCGGGAGCAATCGTGTTGCGCAGCGATGTGCTGCGCAAGCAACTGTCTGGCGTGAAGGAAACCGAACGCCTCCCAGCTGAGGCCTATACGCCGGAATCGAGTGCACGAGTCTATCGAGAGTTGACGACGCGGGCCAGCCGCGTGCTCTCACAAGGTTTCACGGTGATCATCGACGCCGTGTTTGCACGTTCGGATGAACGGCAGGAGATCCATGATCTCGCGAAACGGCTGAAGGTGCCCTTTGCCGGCCTCTTCCTCGTTGCAGATTTGCGCAGCCGGCAGGAGCGGATTCACCATCGAGTCGCCGATGCGTCCGATGCAACGGTCGGGGTTGCCGAGGATCAGGAACACTACGATATCGGTGGTCTCGATTGGCTCCAGGTCGATGCGTCAGGCACGGCTGAGACGACATTGGACCGAAGCCTTTCATTGCTCCGGGCCAGCGCCTAAGTCCGACGGGATGGTGCTCCTTGGCCGCAACATGCGGCGATCACGTGTGCACGTAGTCGCCCGGCGCGTCTCCAAGATCATTCGAACGATCTGTCCCGACTTGCGGCGGCGCGCCCGGCGCTCCCGACTGCTGTCCGAGCCATGTTGTCCAGGCCGGCCACCACGATCCCTCCAGCTTTGGAGAGCTGCTCTGCCACTCGTCCGGCCCGAGATAAGGAGCGTCGGCAGCCTTGGTCCGCATCTGATGGGAGCGCCCCTGCTCGCCCGGCGGCGACACGATGCCGGCATTGTGGCCGCCGCTCGCGAGCACGAAAGTGACGTCAGCATCAACCTCGTAATGGACCTTGTACGTCGATTTCCAAGGCGCAACGTGATCACGCAGCGTCCCGACGACGAACATCGGCGTGTGGATATCGGAGAGCGAAACAGGCTTCCCCTCGACCCGATACCGCCCCTCGGCGAGATCGTTGTTCAGGAAGAGCTTGCGCAGATATTCGGAGTGCATCCGATACGGCAGCCGCGTCGCATCTGCGTTCCATGCCATCAAGTCGCTCGGGTTTGCGCGCTCGCCGAGAAGATAGTCGCGCGAGACACGAGACCAGATCAGATCGTTGGAGCGCAGCAATTGAAATGCGCCCGCCATCTGGGTGGTATCGAGATATCCACGCTCCCACATCATGTCTTCGAGAAAGGCGACCTGGCTTTCATTGATGAAGAGCGTCAGCTCTCCCGCTTCCGTGAAATCGGTCTGGGCCGCAAACAGCGTGATTGTCTTCAGACGCTGGTCGCCATCCCGTGCCATGGCTGCCGCCGTGATCGAAAGAAGCGTTCCCCCGAGACAATAGCCTGCGGCATGGACCGGCGTATTCGGAATGATCGTTCCGATCATGTCCAGGGCAGCCATGACGCCCAGCGAGCGGTAGTCGTCAAACGCAAGATCCCGGTCTTCCGCTCCGGGGTTTCGCCAGGAGATCATGAAAACCGTAAAGCCCTGGTCGGTCAGGTATCGGACCAGCGAATTGTGCGGCGACAGATCCAGGATGTAATACTTCATGATCCAAGCCGGTACGATCAGGACCGGCTCTGGTCGCACCTTCTCGGTCGTCGGCATGTATTGAATCAGCTCAATCAACTGATTGCGAAGCACAACCTTGCCCGGTGCGGTCGCGACAGTCTTGCCGACGACGAACTCACCATTGCTCGATATCTTTCCCGGCTGCATCACCTGCATGATATCGGCGAGCCAGTTCTGCCAGCCGAAGATCAGGTTCTCGCCACCGCTTTGAAACGTCCTTTCCAGAACTTCCGGGTTGGTCGCTGCAAAGTTCGATGGCGCTAAAATGTCGAGCAGTTGACGAATTGAAAAGTCAACGACGGCTTCGTTGGCGGGGTCGACACCACGAATGCCGGTGGTCGCCTTGTGCCACCAATCTTCTCCGAGCAGGAACGCCTGGGCGAACAAGTTGAACGGTTGGGCCGTCCATTGCGGCTTGGAAAAGCGATGATCGTTGGCCTGCGGCCTGATCAGATCCCAAGGACCGCGATTGGGATCCGCAAAATGCAATGACCGTTCGGCAACCAGCTTCGCGCCGTTCCAGGCGTCTCGGACGATCTCGATTTGACGCTGAGGCGCAGCCGCCAGATGGCAAACCCAATCCAGATACGCCATCGACAGAGCAGCCGGCGATATCCCCGCGGTGAGTCGAGCCAGCATCGCGCTGAACGCCTTGTCCAGCTCGTGGTCCTCGCGCCGAAATGCCCCGGAGCCCGCGTCGGCTTCCTGACAGAGCGACCTTGCGTTCGATGTAGCGAGCCCCCCCGCCGGCTTCAAAGAGGTCTCTACGGAGACAACGGCCTTGCTCCGGTCGTTGTCGGTTGTTCTCTCACGCTCCCGCGCCTCGAGACGCGACACACCCGCACTCTTCAGTTTCGCCACCGTTGCCCCATAAGATTCGCGCTGGCATCAATCAGGCGTTGCCCGTGCTTGAAGAGTCGATCGCAATCCCGCCTGACGAAATCAATCTGATGCCGTCCACATTCCTGAACCATCGCCTGGATTCCCGTCACGGAATGCACGCCAGCCAGCTTCGACACGAACTCGGCCAGCAGATGCGTCTCCGTGCGCGCGCGATCCAGCACTTCGTTGCTGGCAAACAGAACCTCCTCCATGACGATCTGCTGCGAACCAACTAGCAGCTCAAGTGCGTGCTTGTTGGAGAGAGCGACACGTTCGGACAGTTCGGCCGTTTCGTCGGCCAGGATCTTGGTCCCGGAGAACTCGGACATAGGCACCTCTCCTCGCGCTGGATCAGATTGTCTTATAGCTGCAATTCAATGCCAAGACCTTGAGCTGCGTCAATGACGGCGGCGGCATCTCCTTTGACCTGCGTCAATTCAAGACCGTCGCAGCGGGTTACTTTTTCTTAGCTTTTGACATTGGAGTTCGCCATGCGCGCCCATCAGATCATGACCCGTCCCGTCATCACTGTCACCCCTGACACTTCCATCGTGGATGCGGCAAATATCATGCTTCAACGGCACGTCAGCGGCCTTCCAGTGGTCGACCCCGGCGGGAAGCTGGTGGGCGTCGTCTCGGAAGGCGATTTCATTCGCCGAACGGAGATCGGCACTGGGCGAAAGCGCGGCCGCTGGCTGCGATTCATTCTCGGGCCCGGAAAGTCGGCCGCCGACTTCGTCCACGAGCATGGTCGCAAAGTGTCAGAGGTGATGACCAAGTCTCCCTTGACGATCACCGAAGACGCCGCGCTGGCTGAGATCGTGGAACTGATGGAAAAGAACCACGTGAAGCGGTTGCCCGTGGTCAAGGGAGACCGGGTGATCGGCATCGTGTCACGGGCGAACCTGCTGCAAGCGGTTGCCGCGCTCGGGCGGCAGGTTCCAGATCCAACGGCCGACGACGATCACATCCGCAACCGCGTGATCGACGCCCTCGAGAAGAACGACTGGTGCCCGTTCGGATTGTCCGTCATCGTCAAGGACGGTATCGTTCATCTGAGCGGCGTCATTACCGAAGAGCGGTCGCGGCAGGCGGCGATCGTTGCCACCGAGAACATCTCTGGCGTCAAGAAGGTGCATGATCATCTGTGCTGGGTCGACACCATGTCGGGCATGTATCTGAACTCACCGGAAGACGATGAGATGGCCAAAGCCGGCTGATGGCTGCTGAGGACGCTGCCGCTCTTCTTCCGTGTCCGGCACCAGTGACGATGCCTTAGGCTCCCGGATCGTTGCGTCCGAACGCCCCTACCTGACGCAGGGCTTCGATCTCCTGCTCGGTGTACCGAAGCCTGTCGCGCAGAATTGCGGCCGTATGCTCTCCCAGCCGCGGCGCCGCCGTGGGCTCGACGGTCGGTGTGAGCTTCATGGTGATTGCCGGCTCGACGTTGGGTATCGAGCCTGCCGTCGGGTGCGGAATACGACAGGTGCGGTCGCGCATCCGGACCTCGGCCGCGTTGAACGCCTGTTCGACCGTTCGAACGTGTCCAACCGGAACTCCAGCCTGGTTCATCCGAGATATCCAGACATCCATCCGTTCCGCGGCAAGGATGTCGGCGATGAGGCCGCGCAGTTGCGCACGGTTGACCCATCTCGCTCTTCGCGTGGCAAAGCGAGGATCGCTCAGGAGATCCGGACGACCAAGTACCTCCGTTGCCAACCGGCGGTAGAGTCGATCGTTGGCACATGCGATGTAGAGCGGGCCATCTGACGCTTCAAAGACGCCGACCGTCGGAGAGTCGTTCGGCGAATTGCCCGTTCGCGTGGGGTTCACGCCGCTCATCAAATACGCCATTCCGGAGAAGCCCGTCATCGCCAAGGCGATGTCGAACAGCGCCACTTCGACGTGCTGCCCGCGACCGAGCCGCTGCCGGGCGGCAAGTGCCAGCAGGATGGCATTGCAGGCGGACATGCCGGTGGCCAGATCAACGATCGGAGGACCGGTCCGCACCGGCGGACCGTCGGCGAAACCGTTGAGGGACATGAACCCGCTTTCCGCCTGGGTGATTGGATCGAACCCTGATCGCCACGCGAATGGACCTGAGCGTCCGTAGGCCGAGATCGAGCAATAGATCAGCCCGGGATTGGTGCTGGACAGTGTTTGATAGTCCAGCCCGAACCTCTCCATGACGGACGACGAGAAATTCTCCACGACGATGTCGGCCTTGGCGATCAGCGCACGAGCGACGTCTCTGGCCTGCGGTATCGTGAGATCCAACACCATACCGCGCTTGTTCCGGTTGAGGCTGAGGAACGCCGCGCTCTCTCCGCCGAGCTCGGCGTGCTCGTATGCGCGGGTATCGTCTCCCGTGAGCGGCTGCTCGATCTTGATCACCTCGGCGCCGAAATCGGCCAGCGTCTGTGTACACGCCGGCCCTGCGACAACGCGCGTGAAGTCGATCACCAGCAGACCCGCCAGCGCGGTTGGCGCGTCAGGCGGCCGTGGCGCACGCTCTGGCAGGGTGACCTCGGCCGGCATCCCAGAGTCCTTCCCGCTGCTTTGATCGTCTGAAGCGATCTTCCGTTAACTGCCGGGCGCGGCTTGTCTCCAACGTCCGACAACGCATGGTTAGCTCAACGACGGCCGCAAAAAAAGGCCCGGGTCGGAGCTGTCGGACCGGCTTAATTCTGCTGCAGCGCAATGCAATCTGCATGAGGCGTCGGTCGACAGCTCACCGGCCGATCATCTTGCGCCAATAGAGCGAGTTCCCCCAGGCCCAGGGCCGGCCCGGTTGGAACAACACATATCCGCACCGAATGGAATTGTTCGCGGAGACAATGTTGCAGGTCGTGTCCGAAACGATGCAATCCAGGCCCGAGCGACGCGCGCGCAGTTCGATCGCACGCATCAGCCGCCGCTGCAGGCCGTAACCACATCGCTCTTGGAGAACACCAACCCTCGAAAGATAGGCTATGCCTTTGCCGAGGGATGACGGCACCATTCCTGCAAAGGCGACGGGCCGTCCGAGCTCGGTCGATATCCACCATTGTCCGCTCTCGAAATCGGGCAGAGGCGCGCAATCGAGGAATGTGCGCGCATGGAGCTCCTTCAAGGTGTCGAGGACGTCAGGCTCGCAAGCGTCGACCTCCCTGATGCGGAAGCGGCGGCCTCGCCGTGAGATCCTGGCTGGCACGGCATCACCTTCCGAGCACGACTTTGATGCCGAGCCAGATCGCACCGATCAGACCGGTCGCGATGACCGTGATGACGGCCTTGAACGTATAGCTCTGAGCCTGCTCCACGCTCTTGCGCCAGCGCCGCAGGTGCTGGAAATCGGCTCTCATTTCGTTGCCGACCCACTGAACGATCCAGATCGTGAACGCGTCGGCTGTGGCGCCGGCGCCCCCGATATCGACGAAGGCGCGCAACGGCAGCAGCGGATCCGCCGCCAGCTTGCCGATCCGCCCGTCGCGCTTCGCTTGCGCCAGCAGATCGGCGAAATAGGCTCCTTCGAACGCGCGCACGTAGTCGCCCTCCCAAATGTGCTCGTAACGGTCGGGATAGAGCGCGAGGTCGAGTCGGCGCTCTTCGTCAAGCACCGCCGGAAGCCACGGGTTGTCGCGCCAATTCGCCTTCACCACGACCGCCCCGTCCGGCTTGCGGCTGCGCAGGAAATCGTCGACGGCATCCGACTTGCGGCGCGGATTCCAGCTCGCCCACAGTTCCGAGCGCGGCGCGCGGATCGTCGGCCGCAGCAGCGCCAGCGAGCGCGCGCTCAGGGTCTGCGCCTCGTCGATCCAGGCGATGCGAAATCCCTCCAGCGACTTGATCGATTCCGCGGTGTGATCCTGCATGCCGCGAAAGATGATGAGCCCGTCGCCCGGCGTCGCGATGCGGTCGCTGAACGAGCGAAAGCCTTGGCCGAGGCCGAGCGCCGCGATCTTGTCCTCGATCAGCCGCTTGGATGATTGCGCCAAGGTGCGTTGCGCCTCGCGAATGCAGACGGCGAGCGTACCTCGATCGGCCTGGCAGGTCTCGACCAGCAGTTCGCCGAAGAAGTGCGACTTGCCCGAGCCACGCCCACCGAACGCGCCCTTGTAGCGAGCCGGCGCGAGCAGTGGCTCGAACACTCTTGCGGTGAGGATTTTCAGCGTAGACAATGATCACCTGCTTCTGCCGGGCGGCTGCGCGGTCCACGGGCCCGACAGGAAGGGCACGGGCGGAGCCCCAGCATCGAATACGGATTGATCCGTCGGAGTCGACTGCCGCGATCGAAGACGGCGTACGGGCTGACGCTTGTCCTCGATGGTGAAGCCCGACTCGGCCTGCCTTGGCACGGCGGCTCCTTCCACCGGATTGATCCAGTCTCCAAACCGCTCATCGAAGAGGGCGGCGGGCACGGATCGCGCGCCGCTGTTTGATTGTCCGGGAAACCGTCCCAATCGCTCGGAAGGAGTGTCCGCTCCACCGCCGACGTAGGCGTAGTCCTTCTGAATTCCACGAAGGGCGTCAGGAACTGGCAATCCGGTTCGTGCCAATCTCCGCGCTTTTGGATCCTTCGCCAACGTGTCGGCTATGTCGGATAGATACTCGTAGTTGGCTTGCGGAACCGGATAGAGGTGCTTTCCGAGACCTGCAGCTTCGGTGATCCGGTTCACGATCGAAGTACAGATGCGGGGGTCTTGTGAAAAACGAGCAAGATCCCAGCCATTGTAAAAGAGAGGCTCGGCACTGAGCTTTGCGATCTCGCCACGGGCGAGATCCGCTTGCCGTTCGGTGATTGGAACTGTGAACGTTGCGTATTGCCCCTCATCCGCAACGCTGGAAAAGTCGTTCGGTGGCGCCTTTCCATCCTGCATCGTATGAGCGTCGAATCTTCCCTTGTCAGAAATCGAACCATGATGCTCTGGCCCGAATCCCGCATACACCTGCCCGGTCGGATCATTGACGACGACGGCGGCGTGCCCCGGCAGGCCGGGATTGATCTGAAATGTGAGCGAGTGTCGAGCGGCCATAGTCGCCTCCATTTGTGTTGATAGAGATTGTTGAATGAACGCTGCGTGCTCGCTGCGAGCGAAGTTGGACGCGACATGGTGGCGCAGCTATCCATATGACGACGCCGGCGGCTCAGCGTCGGGCTCATTCATCTTGCGACCGCGAAATGTTGGAGCGGGCAGTCTGTCCTGCGCGCCGCTATGCGGATCGGCGCTCGCCGCGCAACGAGGCCACCGGTCGTCGCGTCGTGCGACTAATCCCGATGGAATCGTTTGATCAAACGGGCGTCGATCCGGTCCAGGCCAGGACCAATGCGTCTGACAGCCAGACGCCAGAGACTATGAAGCATCCATCCGAAAAGATACGACACAAGCAGGCTTACGGGGAAATAGAAGAGATAGCTATTCATCCAACTATCGATATCGAAGGGCGGATCGTGAAGACCCAAGGCTGGCCACAACCAACCAAGGATCATCCCGGCCGGAAGAACAGCCATTTCGGCCAGCAATACGCTTGACTTCAAGCCGGCGAAATATGACAGGCAGCTGAACACCAGAAAGTGCACGGCGTAGAGGGCCGAAGCGATCAGTCCCCCCTTATTAGGTCGCACAATACGCCTCCTCTACCGCGCAACGCATGCGGGCTACCGAAGTGCTGAGGCTGGTCGCGACAAGTGTCATCCGACGGCCTCCAGCCTCTGAGGCGAGGGGCGAACGAGGACAGTCGCACGAGCTGAGCTCCCCTGGAACAAAAACAGAACATCAGATTACGGAGGAATTGTCAACGGCCAGCTCCCGCGCGCCCGATTACTTCGCCAAGCGCTTTTGTGAGAATGCGAGATAGACGGTTCCAATCCGTCCATTCCAGGAGAATGGGGTCCTGACGAAATCATCGTGCGGTGACCACATGCGCTGATAGATCTCCAACCGCGTCAGGCCGGGTTTGATGGTCGCTCGAAATTGCTCTTTGGCCTCGAAGGTATAACAGCAGTCAGGCGGTCCTTTGACAATCATCTCCAGCATGGCAACGCCTGCTTCTGAATAGAGGACGATTTCAACGTCCAGACCGGCAGCGTGGAAGCGGCATACGCCGACCTTTTCGCAATCGTTGAGATTGCCGCTATCCGTCTCTCCCTTGGCTTCAACCGCATAGCTGATGAGGACATCGCTTGCGACAGCCGCGCGGCACGATAATCCGAAGAGCAACAGCCAGAGAGCAAGCAGCCGCTTCAAGACACTCACAACTCGCGCCTGCCGAGACCATGCTGATGCAATCATGTTGATGACCCGAAGATATCCAGACTGCGATTTCCCACGGAAAGAAACGACGCGGGGCGACGTTCGCATCGAGAACAAAGCTCGAACAAACGCGCATCGGCGTCAAGTCGGCCGGCTCCGACTTTTCCTACTTGTTTGGGCGCTGAGTCCGTCTTGACACACTATTTCGGGCCGACGCGTTTTGATCTGGTTTCGCCACCGTCGCGGAAGCCGGGGTGAACAGCAAGCCGCCACTCAATTGAACGTCGATCTTCCGATCGTACGAGCGCACACGCCTCACCCACCACCGGGATCACTCATCCTCCTGTGCATCGTCCTCTCCATCCGGATGCACGATGACACGCTCGATGCGGTGGATCAGCTCGAGGGCGCCGTCCTCGCTGTTCTGCAGCGCCTGAGGCGCCTTCCCCCAACCGCGGTCGAGGATGGCGTTGGCGGCGGACACGCGCGCGGCATGTGTCGCCTTCGGCGAGCGCATCACGCCAACCAGCGTATTGATCGCCGTCTTGGTGTGGCTGCGGGCCATCGAGCGAATTTCGGTGATCGTCTTCGACATGGTCAAGTCCGGTATCATGGATGGTGAATGCGAGGTTGGTGATCGTCACGAGATCGCATCGGCGGCTGCGATCATCACCAGGCCGATCAGGGCGAGCGCGATGAGATAGGCGGTCATCTTCCTCTCTCTCCTGGGCGAAGGAAAAGTGCGGCAGATCGCAGCCGAACGCGCGATCGTTTCAGGCGCGAACCCTATCCCTCGGCTCAAGCAAGAGACCGCTGCGGGCGGAGCGACGGTCGCCACGCCCACGCGCCGGCCCGTTCGCGCAGGCCAGCGAGTAACCGGATGTTCGAAGTTGTCTTCGCGCCGGCGCGCGATGAATTGCCGGCGATCATGGTCGACAGACGATGCCGGCCTGCGCTGCTCACGTCAAATGCCCGCGGACAACCCGGCATCATATTTTCGGAAAATTCGATAATAACACTATGCCGGTGATTTGCCCGACGTGTCAAATTTGATCGAAATGCAGCAGTCAGGCCTTGCGATTTCGATAACCGCCGCTCCAAATCCGGTCCGAGCGAACAAAAAGCCCGCTGCCGAGTTCGCGGCGCGGGCTCTATGATTTCTTCGACGATGGCAAAATGCGCCTGATTTGCCCGACGTGTCAAGCGCAGATAGTTGCGCCGGCCGGCAACGCAACTTCAGCCCGTCGGGCGCGGCCGGCGGAGGAGATCTTCCGATGTATGTCGTTGCGGTCGTGCTCGCCGGCTTGTCCGCCCTGTTCTATGTGGCGAGCCAGCACCAGCTCGGAGCGGTCGGCGCCGATGTCTGTCAATATGGCAGCCTGTTCTGCGACAAGCCGCACTACATGATGACGGGCGCGTTGCTGGCCGCCCTCTGGGGCAAGTTCGTGAGCATGCGCTGACACGAGCCGGCGCGAAGCTTCGATCAACCCGTCAGTTCTTGATCGCGTAGAGCGGCGTTCTCACCGTCAGCTGGTAGACCGGCTTCGGCGCCCAGGCGATCTGCGCGGTGATGCCGAACAGCCGGTTGTCGTCATCGTCCATGCGGTCGAGATCCAGCCTGACCAGCGGCTGCGTGTAGGGCGCGATCGGCGTGACAGCAAGCAGCTGCGCACCGCCGAACGACTGGAGGCCGACGCGCGCGGAGACCTTCCAGTTGTTCTCCCACTGATAGAAGCCGCCGACATAGCCCGCCGTCGTGCTGCCGACATGCGCTAGCACTGAGTCGACCTCGACATGGGTATATTGAACGCCGGCGAGCCAGCCTTTCATCTCATCCGGATCGAGCGCGTATTTGGCTTCGATGACGGTGTTGAACGAGGTCGTCGCCAACGGCGCGTCCGGCACCGACCGGGTCAGCGTCGACTGCAAGGTGAGCGTCGGAAGCGCGCCGCCGTTCTGCTGATAGACATCGGCCTGGAAGCCGAGGAACCAGCTCGTGACCGCCACGTCGGACCAGCCGGACAGGCCGTTGTACGACGTGCTGCCGGTGAAGCCCGCGTAGAGCGACAACGCGTCGCCGAGATCGACCGTGAGCGGGACGTCGACGCCAAGGCCCTGGTTGGTCGGAGCCGACAGTTGCGGCCGTCCTGGCAAGGCTGGACGGTCGAGCAGCTTGCGCAAGGTCGCGAGCTGCGACAGAGTTCCGAACAGGGAGGTGTCGCCAAGGCCCGTCGACAATGCTCCGCCGGGCACATAGGCGTAGTTCGTGCGGAAATCGATGTAGACGTTGGCAAGGCCCGGCGCCGGCGCGTCCGCCTCATCGTCCTTGGCAAGGGCGCCGCCGCTCGTCACCAGCGCCGCGCCCGAGACAAGAGCGAATATCCGCCGCTGCGCCCGACCGCCACGCAGCCGCCATTTCTCGTCTGCCATGAGACTTCCCCCGGAGACCGAAAATACGCCGGTCCGGCGCGATCCTTCAAGTGCGGATCGCGCGAGGCCCACCATGGTCAGGGGAAAGCTGCCGCGGTTCTCATGCCGACGACGCCGGCTTCGCGCCTGCGGCTCGCGCGGCCATGACCTGCCGCAGCACGCGCGACAGCTCGTCGACCGAGTAAGGCTTCTGGATCAGGCTGAAACCGTGGCGGTCGCCGTCGGCGAGGACATGGCTGTAGCCGCTGTTGAGCACGATCGGGATCATCGGCAGCCGCCGGCGGATTTCCTGGCCGAGCGTCACCCCGTCCATGCCGGGCATCACGACGTCGCTGAGCACGAGATCGAAGCTCTCGGGATCCTCGTCGATCATCCGCAACGCATCCGTTCCGCTGCGCGCGAGCACCGTTCGGTAGCCGAGATCCTCGAGCAACTGCGTGGAGAACTCGCCGATTTCCGGATTGTCCTCGACGACCAGCACATTCCAGCGCGCGGCGAGCTGTTCGGGACCCTGCTCGCTCCGCTCGCGCGGTCCCAGCGGCTTGTGCGTCAGCGGGAGTAACAATGTCAGCTTCGTGCCCTTGCCGAGCTCACTGTCGACCAGCACCCGTCCGCCGGACTGATGAACGAAGCCGTAGACCTGAGACAGGCCGAGGCCGGTGCCGCGCCCAACCCCTTTGGTGGTGAAAAACGGCTCGAAGATCCGGTCGATCTGATCTGGAGGAATGCCGGATCCGGTGTCGCTGACGGCAATGGAGACGAACGACGACTGCCCGGACCGACCGTCCTCTCGGACGATCTCGCCGCGAATGGTCAGGACGCCCTGCCCCTCCATCGCATCACGCGCATTGGCGACGAGGTTCACGAGCGCCGTCTCGAACTGATTGATGTCGACGTCGACCGGAAGCGGCCGCAATGCGAGGTCGAGTTCGATCACGGCCGGCGCTCCGAGGACGGTCTGCAGCATCTCTTCGATCCGCTCGATATGCCCCGCGGCATCGAAGACGCGGCGCTCCATCGGCGTCCGCCGCGCGAAAGCGAGCAACTGTCCGGTGAGCTTGGCGGCGCGATCCGCCGTGTCCGAGATCGCATCCACGTAGCGCCGCATGCGCTCCGGGGACAGCTGGCGCCGGCGCAACAGGTCGGCCGACGACCGGATCACGGTCAGCAGATTGTTGAAGTCGTGCGCGACGCCGCCGGTGAGCTGGCCGATCGCCTCCATCTTCTGGGCCTGGCGGAATGCCTCCTCCGCCTTGCGCCGTTCGGTCAGCTCGACCGCCTCGGGCACGATGGCGGCCACCTGTCCGGTCTCGTCCCGCACCGGCCGCATCTGGAAGTCGAACCAGCGCGAGCCGCCGACCGGCAGTTCGAGCTGCAGCTCCTGGCGCGCCCCGTCGCCGCGAGCGACGGCGTCGACCAGGGATCTGATCACCTCGGGCATGCCGGGCGTACCCGCAAACCACGGCGTCTCCCAGAATGGCAGCCCTGCGACCTCGTGCAGCGGCGCAGCGATCGCTTCGAGCGAGGTCGCATTGGCGTCCAGAAGCGTCCCATCGGACGAGAGCAGCGCTTGGAACGTGTAGCTCGCCTCGAAGATCGTCCGCAGCCGCGCCTCCTTGGCCTGCAGCTCCGCGGTACGCTCGGAGACCTGCGTCTCCAGACGCTCGTTCAGCTCACGCAGCGTGATCTCGGCCTCGTGCCGCACCCGCGACAGATCGATATTGGCGCGCACCCGCGCCAGCAGCTCGCGCGCGCTGAACGGCTTGGTGAGATAGTCGCTCGCCCCGGCATCAAGCCCCTCGACCTTGGCCTCCTCTCCGGCGCGCGCCGACAGCATGACCACAGGAATGTCGCGAAGCTGCGCATCGCTACGCAGCGCTTTCAGCAGGCCGAAGCCGTCGAGCCCCGGCATCATGACGTCGGTCAGCACGAGATCGGGGCGGCGCTGTCGGACGGCCTCCAGGGCAGACATGCCATCGCTGACCGCCTCCACGTCATAATCCTCGCCGAGCAGACGGCGGACGTAGTCGCGCATATCAGGATTGTCGTCCGCGAGCACCACGCGATCACGGGCCGATGCCGTCGCGGAGCGAACTCCCAGGTCGTCGGATGATGACGGGTGAGGAAGCTCGAACGGCACACCGCCGTTCAACCACCCGAGCGCCTCCTCGATGTAGGCTTCGGCACGGACGTTGGTAACGGCCAGGACACGGGAAGGTCCGATCTGGCCCGCTGGCAGATGCGCCGAGCCTAGCGGAATTCGCACGGTGAAAACCGAGCCGCGACCGAGCTCGCTGTCTACAGCGATCTCCCCTCCATGAAGCCTCACCAGCTCCTGCACGAGAGCGAGACCGATGCCGCTGCCCTCGAAGGATCGGCCGCGCGCGCCTTCGATGCGACGGAACCGTTCGAACAGGTGCGGCAGTTCACTGGGCGGGATGCCGGTGCCGGTGTCGCGAACCCTGAGCTCGGCATGATTGCCGTCAGTGGACAAGCCGATCGACACCGCGATTTCACCTTCGAAGGTGAACTTGAACGCATTCGACACCAGATTGAGAACGATCTTCTCCCACATGTCGCGGTCGACATACACCGACTCGGACAGCGGCGTTGGGTCGATGGTGAGACGCAGGCCGGCAGGATCCGTCGCCGAGCGGAAGTTGGACACGAGCTCGGCCGTGAAAACCGCAAGATCGATCGGCTCGAAGTGCGCGGTCATGCGGCCGGCCTCGATGCGCGAAAAGTCGAGCAGAGTGTTCACGAGCTTCAACAGGCGAATGCCGTTGCGGTGGATCAGGCTGAGGACGGATCGCGCGTCGGAGGTGAGTTGGGCCTCGTCGCGGCCGAGCAGGTCTTCCAGCGGGCTCAACATCAGCGTCAGCGGCGTGCGAAACTCGTGGCTGATGTTGGAAAAGAACGTCGTCTTGGCGCGGTCGATTTCGGCCAGCGCTTCCGCCCGACGGCGCTCTGCCTGATAGGCCCCGCCATTGCTGACGGCCGCTGCAATCTGCCCCGCGACGAGGTTCAGGAAGCGGGCATAGCTCTCGTCGTAGAGACGGAACGGATTGAGACCTGCGATGAGGAATCCGCCCCGTCCGGCTTCCCCCGACGCGGGCAGCGGAAGCACAACGGCGTGCTGTGGCGGCTGACGCCATCCGCCGGTCGGAAAACTGAGGCCGAACCGCCGCGGAAGGTCACGAACCAGCACCGCATCCTGCAGCTTCAGCGCTTCAGCCAGAGGCCACGTTCCCTCCGGCTGAATTCTCAGCCTCGGCTGAACGGCAGGATGATCGCGGTCGATGCCGGTCAGGGCCTCCAGTCGCGCCGCCTCGCCGTCCGGGTCGGTCATGTAGATCATTGCGAACGGCAGGTCGCGCGACTCCCGCGCCAAGGCGTCCGCGCAGCTTGCGCAGGCCTGATCGATGCTGCGGGCCCCGGCCCCGGCATTTGCCAGTTCGCGCAGCAACGAGAGCTGGCGCTCGCTGATCACGCGCTGAGTGTCATCGGTGTTCGCGCAGAAGATTCCTCCGGGTGATCCATCGTCGTCCGGAATGGGACTGTAGGAAAATGTGTAGTACGTCTCCTCGGGAAAGCCGTTGCGCTCCATGATCAGGAGTTGCGCCTCGACATAGGTGCCCTGATCACCGCCGCCGGCCTTGGCCAGCAACGGACCGATGTCCTCCCAGATCTCGTGCCAGACTGCAGAGATCGGTCGGCCGAGAGCCCACGGATGTTTGCCGCCGATGATGGTCTTGTAAGCATCGTTGTAGAGATAGATCAGCTCCCTGCCCCAACCGATCCAGATCGGCTGTTGGGATGTCAACATGATCCTGACGGCCGTCTTCAGGCTCTGCGGCCAACGCGCCGGCGGTCCGATCGAGGTGCTCTCCCAATCGAACCGCAACATCAGTCCGGCCAGCTCACTGCCTCCGGAAAAAAGCCTCTCGCGCTCGGCCATGCCGAGCTCCTGATCGTGCCCTGTTTGTCGCTGGTCCGGCACGCGCTCCCCCTGGTCGAAATCCGACGTGATCTGGAACGCTGGTAATCTCCTCCGGTTCCGGAGCCGGGAACAAAAAGGGGTCGTGCGACTTCGAGAGACATACACCGCCGGGGGAGCGCTGCCATGACCACGACCATCGGATCTGAACCGAACAAGCCGAAACGGTCGCTCTGGAGCGTATTCCGGCTGTTGGGTCCAGGTCTCGTGACCGGTGCCGCCGACGACGATCCGTCGGGAATAGCGACGTACTCTCAGGCCGGCGCGCAGTTCGGCTACGGGCTGTTGTGGACGGTCTTTCTGACAGCGCCTTTCATGATCGCGATCCAGCTGGTGAGCGCGCGCATTGGCCGTGTCACCGGCAAAGGGCTGGCGGCCAACATCACCGCGCTTGCGCCACGCGGCATCGTCTTCGGCCTCGTCGCGCTCCTGGTCGGCGCCAACACCTTCAACATCGCAGCCGACATTGCGGCGATGGCGGAGTCGCTGTCGCTGGTGATCGGCGGTCTCAATCATGAGCACGCGCTGATCTTCGCCGCCGGCTCGACGCTGCTCCAAGTATTCCTGCCCTACCGCCGCTACGCACCCTTCATCAAGGTGCTGACCCTCAGCCTGTTCGCCTACGTCGCGACCGCCTTGATGGTCAAAGTGCCCTGGAGCACGGCGCTGCTCGCGGCGGTTTGGCCCAGCTTCTCGACGGAGGCCAACTATCTGCTGACGGTGGTGGCTGTGCTCGGCACCACCATCAGCCCCTACCTGTTCTTCTGGCAGGCCTCGCAGGAGGTCGAGGAGATGAACCAGGGCAAGGTCGACCGTCCCTTGCGCGAGCTGTCGAAGAAGGACCACCCCGACCTCCGACGGATCAGGATCGACACCACGATCGGCATGATCTTCTCGAACGCGATCGCGTTCTTCATCATCGTGACGACCGCCACGGTGCTGCACGCGCATGGCATCACCAGGATCGACTCGGCGACGCAGGCGGCCGAAGCCCTACGCCCGCTCGCGGGCGACTTCACCTTCCTGTTGTTCGCGCTCGGCATCATCGGGACCGGCATGCTGGCGATCCCGGTGCTGGCGGGCTCGGCGGCATACGCCGTCGCCGAGATCTTCGGCTGGCACGCGACCCTGGAGGCCAAGCCGGACGAGGCGGTCGGCTTCTACAGCATCATCGCTGCCGCCACGATCATCGGCTTCGGGCTCGGCTTCACCGGCATCGACCCGATCCATATGCTGGTGTGGAGCGCCGTGCTCAACGGCATCGCCGCTGTGCCGATCATGGCGATGATGATGGTGATCGTGTCCAATCCCAGGCTGATGGGCCGCTTCCGCGGACGGACCTGGCTGATCGCCCTGGGGTGGATGGGGACAGGTATCATGGCCATCGCCGTGCTGGCGCTGCTTTGGTCATTCGTCACGGGCCGCGCCTAGCGGCCATCGCATTTTCCTTTGCGTGGGCTGCAACGCAGTTGCACAACGTCATTGGTGCAATGCGGAACGTAAACTGTGTTAACAGTCCCGTTCCCGCCATCCCGCCGCGATTGATGCCGATCAACGCCGGGCGCGCTCCGGTATGGCGGTGCTCGAACAAAGGACCTCGGAGACTGCCTTGACCCAGCCGCAACGCATGAGCGCATCGACGCTACCCCCCTATTCTCCGCGCGGACTCGCGCTGCTGCGCGATCCGCTGCTCAACAAGGGCACCGGCTTTACCGAGCAGGAGCGCGATGCGCTCGGCCTGCGCGGCTTCCTGCCCGCCGGGGTCATGTCGATGGAGGCCCAGGCCGAGCGGATCCTGGTCAATCTTCGCAGCCTGTCCAGCGACCTCGAGAAGTACGTCGCACTGAACGCACTGCATGACCGCAACGAAGCGCTGTTCTTCCGGGTGGTCTGCGACAACATCGACGAGATCCAGCCGCTGATCTACACGCCGACCGTCGGCCTCGCCTGCCAGAAATACGGTCTGATCTTCCAGCGTCCGCGCGGCCTGTTCATCTCGGCCAACGACCGCGGCCGGATCGCGGAGATCCTCGCCAACTGGCCATATCGCGCCAAGCTGATCGTCGTCACCGACGGTGAGCGCATTCTCGGGCTCGGCGATCTCGGCGCCAACGGCATGGGCATTCCGGTCGGCAAGCTGTCGCTGTACTCGGCCTGCGCCGGCATCCATCCGGAAGAGTGCCTGCCCGTCATGCTCGATGTCGGCACCAACAACGAAGAGCTTCTGGCCGACCCCTACTACATTGGGCTGCGCCAGAAGCGCCTTACGGGCGAAGCTTACGACACGTTCGTCGACGAGTTCATGACCGCGGCCCGCGCCGCCTTCCCGGGCGTGCTGATCCAGTTCGAGGACTTCGCCAACCACGCCGCATTCAAGCTGCTGCACAAATATCGCGACGACGCCTGCGTCTTCAACGACGACATCCAGGGCACGGCGGCGGTGGCGCTTGCCGGCCTGTTTTCGGCGCTGCGCATCACCGGCGGCAAGCTCCGCGACCAGACGGTGCTGTTCCTCGGGGCCGGCGAGGCGGCCACCGGCATCGCGGATCTCGTCGTCTCCGCCATGATGGCCGAGGGCCTGTCCGAAGCAGAGGCGCTGCGGCGCAACTGGCTGACGGACTCGCGCGGCCTCGTCATCAAGGGGCGAGAGAACCTGCACGGCCACAAGCTGCGCTATGCGCACGACCAGGCGCCGATCGCAGACTTCCTGACCGCGATCAGGACGCTGAAGCCGACCGCGATCATCGGCGTGGCGGCCGTCGGCGGCGCCTTCACGCCAGAAGTGCTGCAGGCCATGGCCGAACTGAACGAGCGACCCATCATCTTCGCGCTCTCCAACCCGACCTCGAAGGCGGAATGCTCCGCGGAGTCGGCCTATCGCTATACCCAGGGCCGCGCGCTGTTCGCCTGCGGCAGCCCCTACGATCCGGTCAAGCTCGACGGCAAGACCTTCGTGCCGCGCCAGGGCAACAACTCCTACATCTTTCCCGGCGTCGGCCTGGGTGCCATCGCCAGCGGCGCGCGGCTGGTGACCGACGAGATGTTCATGGCCGCCGCGCATACCCTGGCGAACTGCGTCACCGGCGCCGATCTCGAGCAGGGCAGCCTTTACCCGGCGCTGCCGCGCATCCGCGAGGTGTCTGCCTATATCGGCGCCGCGGTAGCCGGCGTTGCCTATCAGAACGGGCTCGCCACAGGGCCTGCGCCGAACGATCTGCTCGGCTTCGTCGAGTCGAAGATGTACGACGCACGCTACTGAGCCCGAGATTGCGGATGCCTCGGGCTCACCGAGGTCGAGTGAGGAGGCATCCGCTCTATTGATCCGGAACGATCGCATTGCTCGGCGTCGGCCGGTCCGTGATCTGCTGACCGAACAGGCTGGCGACCAGTTCGACGGCGACGCGCGCGGTCTTGCCGCGCTCGTCGAGGAACGGGTTGAGCTCGACGATGTCGACCGAACGGACCAGGCCGGAATCGTGCAGCATCTCCATGATGAGATGCGCCTCGCGATAGGTCGCGCCGCCCGGTACGGTCGTGCCGACGCCGGGGGCGACCTCGGGGTCGAGGAAGTCGACATCGAAGCTCACATGCAGGACGCCGTTCCGCGCACGAACCTTGTCGAGGATCCGGCGCATCAGCACGCCGACGCCGAATTCGTCGATGGCGCGCATGTCGGCGATGCTGATACGCCGGAGACGCAGCAGTTCCTTTTCCGCTCTGTCGATCGAGCGGATGCCGAACAGCTCCAACTGATCTGGGGTGATGGACGTGCGTGCCTCGTCGCCGAGCAGACCATCGAGACCCGGCTCGCCGCACAAGAACGCGGCGGACATGCCGTGCATGTTCGCCGTGATGGTGGTTTCAGGCGTGTTGTAGTCGGCATGTGCGTCGAGCCAGAGCACGAACAGCTCCCGCCCGATCTCGTGGCAATGGCGCGCGATCCCGTTCACAGACCCCATCGACAGCGAATGGTCGCCGCCGAGAAACACCGGGATGGCGCCGGTCTGCGCCAGCTCTTGACTGCGACGCGCCAGCACCAGCGACCAGCGCTGGATCTGGCGATAGTGCTTGGCCTTCATCGGCGGCTCGTCAACCTGCTCCGTGATGTCGGCGATGCCGACATCGCCGTAGTCGGTGACGTCGAGCCCGAGACTTTCCAGCACGGTGACGAGACCTGCGGTGCGCAGCGCAGCAGGCCCCATCAGCGTACCGCGGACCGACGCGCCGAGATCGATCGGCGCACCAAGGACGGCGATGCGATGTGGCGCTGTAAGGTCTGGAGAAGCCAAGACGGAATCCTTTCATCGACGGCCGGTCGCCCAGCGTAGCGCGATTTTGCACCGCATGCTTCGCCAGCGACGTCTCGGTCCATGGGAACCAATCGCATCAGCCGGCATTTTCAGGAGCATTACATTCGCCCTCGGCCGAATCGCGTCGGCACGGGGGTGCCAATCCGACGAGCCGCGGCAAGAAGGCAACGACAGTGAACAGCGAAACGTTCGAAACACCTCCACAGCCGGGCGTTGCCGAACGCGCGCTCGACACCGCGACGGACATGTCACACACACTCGGCGAGGTGGTGGGCACGCTGGGAGCGGCCGTTGACCGACTGAGCGAAGCGGCAAGGGCCGCGCGGCGGCCGGGGACCGCCCTGTCGACCATCAGCGCGATCACCCGCGAGGCGCCGCTCGCGAGCCTGTTCGTCGCCTTCCTGCTCGGGGTCACCGTCGCACGCCGGCGTTGAGGAGCGGTGGTCAGAACAGCCGCGGCCCGCGCCGGTCGAGCTGTGATTCCCATGTCAGCAGCGTGGCCGCGATGGTCATGATCGCGATCCCGGCGACACTGATCAGCAGCTGCATCGCCAACCCGCTCGCCACGTCGGTCAGAATGACCTGGCCGAGGAAGGCCAGCAGCACACCCTGGCAATAGATCGGGAGCGAGTTCTCGCCGCACCTGATCATGGCCGTCATCAGCGGACGAATCGGCCCCTTCCAGTCCCGCGGCGCCAGCCGCGACACCACGAAGGCAAGCGCCAGGAAGTGCAAGAGCCGCACCGGCGCCAGGTGGCTCTTGTAGATCGGATAGATCAGGCCGTTGATGGCCGACGGGATCAGGTTCTCGAGACTCTTGAACTCCCAGCTGAGCGCCATCAACAGGCTGAACGCGAGATAGGTGATCGCCACGATCAACAGCGCTCGCGAGTCGAGGAGCGGACGCAGGCGCGTGGTGCCGGCACAGCCGTACCAGGCGCCGATCACGAACAGGAACTGCCAGGCGAACGGATTGAAATACAGTTCGCCGCTCGGCCACGCCGGCACCTGCCAGCTGAACAGCTGAACCATCATGTAGAGCAGGAATGAAAGCACCAGCGTCAACGTCGCGCTGGTGATCATCAGCCACAGGATGACGGGAAAGCAGATGTGCAGGATTGCGAACGTCAGCAGGATGTCGGTGTTGACGGGCGCGAATTGCAGCAGCGCCACATGCACCAGCGTGGGCCCGGGCTCGCGAAAGAAGAAGCCGGTGTTGGTCTCGTCGACGAAGCGCGTGCCGCCGCCGATCACCCAGACCAGCGCCGCATAGGCGAGCAGCAGCACCAGGAACGCCGCATAGATCTCCCAGGCGCGCCGCAGCGCCCGCACCACCGTGGTCGCCCAGCCCTGCTTCGGCAGCGCTCCGCCATAGGCGAGCATGCAGGTGTAGCCGGAGACGAAGACGAACACCTCGGAGGTGTCGCTGAAGCCGTAGTTGCGCAGCGTCAGCCACGCCAGCGAATTGTCCGGAACATGATCGATGAAGATGAACCAAAGGGCGAGCCCCCGGAACGCGTCGACCCGGAGGTCACGACCTCCGTTGCCGTTACCGGCTGCCACGCTATCTGTCTTCGCCAGTTCTTGATCATCGGCAAGCAAGATGGACCTCGTCTCGGGATGGCGGACTAACATCGACTCCGGCATGTCGTGCCTTGATATCTCCTGCCGGCCATCGATCGGAACTCGAATCCGCCACACGCGTCGTCCGCCCTTCTGGCAGATTTCGGGCCCTTGAACGCAGCCCCCGTCTGCGTCTTCAGGCTGCCCCGCGATTTCCGCCGATTGTGCACGGCCGATATCCGCACCGGAAAAGTGTGCACGGAAGCCGGGCACCTGCGGAACATTGTCGGCATGGTGGTGTTAACCCTCTAACCACCGCGGAGCTGGCAATTGTTCCAGTCCCGTATTTGCCCGGATTGATTGTAGATTGGTTAGACATTGACTTTGAGTGGAAGTGTTGACAGGGGGGGTTCCGTGATCCACCGAGGTGTTCAATATACCGTCGTGGCGACTGCTGAACCGGACATTTGGGAATGGCGGTACGAGTTTGGCGATCAGATCAAGACCGGACGCACCCAGACCAGACTCGCTGCGCTCGCAGCGCGGCGCGTGAAGTCGAAGATCGATGCGGCCCTCCGTGCGGCCCAGACGGGTTCCGTGTCCACGGTAAACGTTGCCGAACGGATCGGCAGGGCGAAGGCCGCATCGCATAGCCTGACCTGACATTCTGTCCTCCGGCAGTCCGGCACGCGCCGGTCGCCTCATCGTCTGTTGAGACAGATCAAGGCATCGATGCCGGCATTTGTCATGTTTAGATGATGGAAACTCTCGTTTTTCGCTGCTCCCAGACGGGATCGAACGTTCAGATCGACTTGGCCGCACCGGTTCTTGCCGACCAGTTCGATGCCTATGAGGCGGCCGCATGCCCAGCATGTGGCGGTACGCATCTCGTCAACAGGCTGAGCGGAAAGATGCTGAGCGACAGGGAGGGCTCGACATGTCCTACGTTGCGGAAGAGTTGACGATCACCGCCTCGACCGACGTGTCTCGCCCGGCCGATATGTCTTGGCTGCGCCGCGCGACCGCGCTCCTGAAGGCAATCGTCAGCCGGATCGACCTGTCCCACTTTCCCAAATCATGCTGTAATTGACGTCGAGATTCATCGACGTGCCGCGCGTGCCTGCGAGACGGAGCCGCCAAGATCGCTCCTCTCCGGGGGCGAAACATTCCTTCGTGAGCCACCCGCCGTCACTCCGGCGAGGTATGCCACCACCCAACAGACAAAGATCAGGAGTTCCTTGATGCACGCCTCGGTGATGAGAGTTATGGCGATCGCGATCGCGGCTGCGGCATCGACACCGGCCTGGGCCGCCGATCCGGATCACGGCGGAGATCTGGCCCGTCGCTGGTGCGCCTCGTGCCACCTCATCGAGGGGACGCAGAAGCAGGCCAGCGCGGACGTTCCCTCCTTCGCCCAGATTGCTCAGAGAACGGATTTCACGCCGGAGAAGGTCGCGTTTTTCCTGCTCGACCCGCATCCGAAGATGCCAAGCTTCCCGCTCAACCGGCTGGAGGCAGCCGACATCGCCGCCTATATCGGCAGCCTGCGAAAATAGGGCTGGGCTCTTTCGCCCGTCTCGTCCGCTCGCATCCATTCGGCGGCAGCACTGCCGCCGAGTTCCGTCCATGCAGACCGTCGCTCCTGCGACGGCGAGGCTCGCGCTTCAGCTCTTGGGCTCGGTCGCCTTGCTCGCGGCCGACATGATGCTCGCCGTGATCGTCTTCATGTGTTCACCGGCGTTGGTGAACTGGCTGCGCAGGAACTCGGACTGGATCCGCATCGCCTCCTCGAGCTCGGTGGCGTGAACGAGCTTTCGAGCGTGCTCGAAGGCCGTCTTGATGTTCTGCTCGGTAAGAGTGAGCGCCTGCTTGGACATGTCGGCGGCAGGCCCGGGAACTGTGCCGATCGACTTGCCGGCTGCGTCGAAGAACATCTCGAATGCTTTTTCAGCCTGCGAGATGGTCTTTTCGGCCAGGTCCCGCAGTTCAGCGGGCACTTCCAGTTTGGTTTGGGTCATCGTTGCTTCCTCCACGACAGATCCAACTACCACATCCGACTCCCTGCGTCGCCGTACAAATGGATGCGGAGGAAAGCCGCCAGCGGCTGTCAGAATGCGGCTATACGTTGACGCGCAATCTGCAAAGCGTATTCGATCGAAGCGAGGTGACGATCATAGATCCGTCGCGCGCGCTCGTCCGCAACAGGCCCGAGAGCTCTCGCGCATGCTGCAGGGCAAGATCGAGGAGGAGGACAGTTTTTCTCGCATCCTCCCTGACGCTGAATGCACCGACTCGCACGGTGTCCATGAGGCCAGCACCGGCCACCACAACCACCGCCTTCTGCTCAGCGCTCGCAAAGGCGGCCTCAGGAGAGAGTGTCCTCGTGCGAAAGGGAACGATGTTGGTCATTGGCCTTTCCCCTCGGCGGAGGCGGATCTGCATCAAATTTTCAGCATTATACACGTGGCCTTTTACGGAAGGCTTTGAGCGCTCGCATAAGGCATGGCCGCACCGGCCTCAAAGCGAGCGGCGGGATTGACCCGAAAGCAAAGGAAAGGGCGCCGAGTCCGGCGAGTCTTGTCAGCCCCGGTTGCGGCAAGCGCCGCTCAGCCCGAGAAGCGGCGCCGATACTCCGACGGCGACACACCGAGATGCCGCAGGAACGCCCGCCGCATGCGCTCGTCGTCGCCAAAGCCCGCCCGTTTGGCGATTTCGACCACGTTTTCGATCTGGCGGCTTTCGAGTAGGAGGCGCGCCGTCTCGACCCTGAGCGCCTCGACTCCCTGTGCCGGGGTCATGCCGGTGCGGCTGACATAGGTGCGCGCAAAGGTGCGCGGCGTCATGCCGGCTCGCGCGGCCAGCGCCTCGACCCGCAAGTCGCTGGCGATGTTCTCGATGATCCAGGCATGCAGCGCACTGAACCGACCCTCGACGTCGGACGCCTGCGCCGCCAGGACGGTCGAAAACTGACTCTGGCCACCAGGACGTTTCAGAAAGACGACGAGCCGGCGCGCCACGTCGAGCGCGATCGTATGGCCGAAATCCTCCTCGATCATCGCCAGCGCGAGATCGATGCCGGCGCTCACGCCTGCGGATGACCAGACCCGGCCATCCTGCACAAAGATCGCGTCGGGCTCGACCTTCACGTTCGGAAAACTGTCCTGCAGACGGGGGCAGTAGCGCCAATGTGTCGCGGCCCGCCTGCCCTCCAGCGCGCCGACCCAGGCCAGCGCAAAGGCGCCCAGGCAGACGGATGCGATGCGCCGGGCACCGGGGAGCACCTGGCCGATCCACTGCATCACCATCTCGTCCTGCCGCAGCTTCCAGATGCCGGGCCCCCCCGGGATCAGCAGCGTATCGACCTCCTCAGGCTTCAGGGACGAGAGTGGCGCAGTGTCGATCATCAGGCCGACATCGGTCGGCACCAGTCCGCCCTCCTTGGACACGTAGCTCAGCGCATAGCCCGGCCCTGGCAGCTCGATCTCGCTGAGTTCGGCGAACACCTGCGCCGGGCCGGAAACGTCGAGCAACGTCACTCCGGGAAAGGCAAAGATGGCCAGCCGCCTTTCGGCACTATCTCGACGCACCGCAGCACGCCGGGGAGAGTTGGCAGAATTCGAGGGCATATTGTCCTTTAAGCCATCGGAGGACCGCCTGTATAGCTCGACCTTGCAGTGGTGGAGTTCACGCGATGTCGCGCAATTTGGACGGTCGATACAGGACCATCGCCTCGCCCTGGGACGACTACACCGTCTACAGCTTTTCCGACGCGTCGGAGATCGAGCTGCCTGATCGGCAGCCGATCATGGATGCAATGAATTCGATCATTGCCATTAACTGGAAAGCAATCGAACCGCATTGGACCGCGGCCTCGTCGCCATTCACCGGCAAATACGGCCTCGTTCTGGTCTACGATCACGTCGGACTGGTCGCGTTCTCAGTCTATCGCGTGATGACCATCGCGCAGCGGCCGGCCATTTATCGCAGTGGGACCGAAGTATTACCCGCACATCAGGGTCGTGGCCTGTATGGGTTCTTTACGTCGCAGATCCTCAAGCATCACGGCTCGGCCACACCCGGCGAAGAAATTCTTTACGGATGGCGTACGCGCAACCCGATCGTGTGGGCTGCCAACGCCAAGATCTGCGAGAGAGTCGCGCCGTCGCTGCTCGATGAGACGGCGGATGCCGAGTTGCAGGCCGCCTGCGTCGAGATGTGCGCGACGATCTATCCGGGCAAGCCGCTCGAGGTGCCCCGCATGATCATGCGCGGCGCCTACGGACACATCCAGCACATCAGGCAAGACTATCACGGCAGAGCCTCGCTGGTCGAGACCGCGATGTCGCGGATCATCCCGGATTCCGCCGACGCCCTGTTCTCCGTCGGCTATGCGAGGGTGTGATGGCGGCGCTCGGACAACAAGCGGTCGCATCCTCTCCGCTCCGGTTCCTCGATCGCGCCTATGTTGCGTGGGGTACGGTCGCGCTCGCCTACGCCGTCGCCTTCCTGCAGCGGATGTCGCCGCAGACCGTGGGCCTCGACTTCATGCGCGACTTCGGCACCGACGCCTCCGGCGTCGCGATGCTCGCCTCCAGCTACTTCTGGGGCTACACCTTGATGCAGATCCCCGCGGGCGTTCTGGTCGACCGCTACGGTGTGAAGCGCGTCGTGCTGTGCAGCATGACGGCGTCGGTGCTCGGCAGTGCCGCCTTCGCCCTGTCGCCCAGCCTGCTCGACGTCTTCGTCGCGCGCGTGGTCGTGGCCTGCGGCGACGCGCTGGTGTTCACGGCGCTGCTGAAGCTCGTCGCGCAGAGCTTTTCCGACCAGCGTTTCGGCTTGATGTCCGGCATCTCCCAGGTGTCGGGCTATGTCGGCGGCGTCCTCGCCACGACCCCGCTCGCCGCTGCGGTCAGCGGCTTCGGCTGGCGCGCCTGTTTTCTCTTCATCGCCTGCGTCGGCGTCGCGAACTTTGCCTGCGCGTTCGCGACCTTGAAATCGGCACCGGCGAACTACACCAGCCGGACGCTGAAGAGCGTCCTGGTCACAAGCTGGCATGCGCTCGGATCGGCCGCGACCTGGGGCTGCGCCATGAGCTTCGCTGCCCATTTCGCGGTCGTGACCACGCTCGCCGGGGTATGGGGCATCCCGATGGTCGCGCATTATTTCGGCATCTCGCCTTCGGCGGCCGGCGGTCCCCTGCTCGCTTTCATGGTCGGCAACGCCATCGGATCGATCTTTCTCGGCCATGCCGCGGACCGGATGCAGTCGCTCAATGCAGCTCTGATCTCCATCACCTTGCTGCGCATGCTGCTCGTCGTGATGCTGTTGCCGGCACTGGCGCACAGCTTCGGCTTCTTCTATGTCGGCGCGGTGTTCGCCGTGCTCGGTCTGATGGCCGGGGGCACCGTGCCGCTGATCCTGAAAAGCACCAAGCATCTCTACACGGCGGAGCGCATCGGCGTCGGCGCATCGATCAATACGACGGCCGCCGGCATTTTTGCCGGACTGGCTCAGCCGGTGATCGCCTTTGCCATGGTGAGTGCGAGCGGCCTCAACCCCGACATCGGATCAAGCCTGCGCAGTGCCGCCAGCGATTCCGGCTACGCAGCCCTGATCGAAATTCTCGTTCTGATGTCGCTTCCTGGACTCCTTGGGCCGCTGATGATGAGGCGCAAATTGATACTTCGTACTTAAGCATAAGAACAGAGAGGGTCAGTATGTCGCGTTTGTATTTGAGAAGGGACGAAGCCCGATCCGGCCATCAGGCCGGCACCTGGCAAAGTGTCCTGTTTTCGGAATTCGAGGCTCAGATGAGCAGCGAAGCAAGACCCTTTCCGTGCGTATTCGGCGTCGCGGGCTATCGTCACGATCAGCTTCGTTATCTGTTTCTCGACCCCATCGACATCGACGTGCTCGGCCAGCAGCTCGCCTTGTTCGTCTCGGAGAGCCGCTCGCACGGACCCAACACCTCGCTGGTGCTGTTCACGCGCCCGCGCCCGGTCCAGACCATCAACTCTTACTACAAGAAGTTCTGGCACATCCTCGATCAGCTGGCGCGCGTCGACAGCCAGCCGTGGCCCGCCGAAATTCCCGAGACCGTCGATCATCCGATGTGGGAGTTTTCGTTTGCCGGAGAGCCGATCTTCGTCGTCTGCAGCACGCCCGCGCATGTGATGCGGCAAAGCCGCCGCTCGAGCGCATTCATGCTGACCTTCCAGCCGCGCTGGGTGTTCGAACGGATGCTCGGCACGGAGGAGGCCGCCGCCAAGGCCTTCGGCGAGGTGCGCAAACGGCTGGTCCCATTCGACACGACGGCGCCTTCGCCCCAGCTCGGACGCTACGGCAATCCGGAGGGCCGGGAGTTCAAACAGTACTTCCTCTACGACGACAACCAGCCGCCGCCGGCCTGTCCCTTCCACAAGCTGGCGCAGACCAAGCCATCGTCCATTGCAGACAAGGAGCAGGCCGCATGACCCAGATCATCGCTGGAACGAAGACCAGCTTCGCGATCGATCCCGACATCCTGGCGCTGTTGCCGACGCAGGGCTGCATCGAGCTGCAGCACGATGCGGCCGGCAAGGTTCACGCCTTCCATACCCACCCCGTCGACGAAATCCTCGTCGTGATCCAGGGACGACTCACGTTTCGTTGGGAAGGTGGCGAGCGCATCTGCACGGCCGGCGACAAGATTCTGCTGCCGGCCGGGACGCTGCACGAATCGGAAGCGCTGGATGATGCAATCTATGCGATTGCGACGCGACCTCCCGCAACCATTGCAGGTAATCGGGAGGGATGAGCTCAGGACAGAGGGCGATCGGTCTCCGAAAGGGACTCCGCGGTCAACCGCTCAACCATCTCGATCACCTCGATGCGCTGGCCCGGAGCCAGCTTCAGGAATGCCTTCAGCAGACGAAGGCTTTCCACGGCTTCGCTCGATGGGGCTCCGAGCTTCGTGTGCAGCTCCGCGATGAATGTTGAATTCTTCATCTCGCACCTTTGGCAGGAAACAGTAATGCCAGTCCTTAGCAAACGTGAAGGCCTTGCACGCAAGGTAGATACTGCAGCAATCGAGGCTGAAAGTCTCGGTCTGACGACTGCGACCCTGATCCTCAGGATGGCCCGCCTGGAAATCGACCGTGCGGAACCCGACGAGGTTGAAAGTATGCCAGCGAACAACTCTTGCAGCAAGCCGAACTGACCGGTTGGTTGATTTCGGCGTCACAATTTGAGCCTTCTGGCAGTTTCCGGCTGACGATACCAGTGGAAACGGTCGTTTACCGAACGAGGCGGGGGGATTACGGCAGCGGTAAGCTTGTCCTCCACATTAGAGGTCTTCTATAGTTTGCTTGGGGGAAGAATGGGTTGCGGATCTCGCTCGGGATCCGTGCCCACTCCCGCGACACAGCGGCTGCAGGAAGACCATGCGCACTTATTATTTCGATATGAAGGATGGCATACCGACCAGAGACCGGACCGGCCTGGAATTTGCGACGAGTGCAGGGGCGATCGAGCACAGCCGGGATTTGGCCCGGCGCCTCCGGCACGACCCGCGCATCACCGACCGCAGGCTGTCCATCGTCGTCGTCGACGAATCTGGCGCGGAGGTTCACCGCGAGCCGGTTTATCCGGCTGCAGTGAAAGTCAGCCTGTCCTGATTTTTTCATAGGCGTGCCGGCAGTGACTGCGCGCTGACTGCCTTTTCTACTTTTCGTAGAGGAAACGAAAAGCCGAACAACTCTTGAGTGTGCATATCGGGCACGCGATCGGGCCGCTTCCGCAGCAAGAGCACCTTGAGGGCTAGACGCCCCGCCGATCCACTCCACCGGCTCTCCCCTTCCCTCGGCCGCCAACGAACGCCTCCGCTGCGCCACCGAGGGTCTATTGCTGCTTCTCCCAGAACGAGAGCAGGCCCTGGGAGGCCGAGCCGCCGATCACGCAAGGGATGCCGACGGCGACCTGCCCCAGCGCGGCGGCCGAGACACAACCGAGCGCAAGGGCGCCGACGCCGAGCTGTCCCCAGAAATCCATGTTGCGCCGGGCGTCAGAGCCCCTGGTCTTCAGCTCCTCGACGGCGGCGACGGCATCCTTGCGGACGGCGCCGAGCTGCACCGTATCGGCGGCCTCAACCACCTCCCTGAGCGGCTCCTTGACCGGTCCCGACTGCCGCGCCAGCTCCTCCCGGAGATAGTCGCGCAGGCTGGCATCGCGCACCGAATAGCTGGCAAGCGTATAGCGCGCCATGCTGCCGATCGTCAGCTTGTCGACCGTGTCGCGGCTCTTCGACCACGGCAGCATCTGCACGATGCGCTGGATCGGTACGCGCGAGCCGGTTGCGAAGTAATAACCCCAGAGGATGTCGAGCAGATCCTGGTGGGTCGCGTAGCTGAGCCGCGTGTCGAGCTTGCGCTCCTCCTTCTTGAACGGATTCTGCGTCAATGCGCCACGCAGCTTGTCCATCACGCCAGGCTTCGTTTCCTCCAAGGGGATGTCCATCAAGGTCGGCTGTGCGCCGCTCAGATAGCCGTCGATCATCACGCGGCGGCCCGGCATCTTCGGCGCGACCCTGCGCATGAGATTGCGCCAATCCGGCAGACCCGAATAAGCGATGGCACGCACGACCACCCACTCCTCCTCGGGAGGCACGGGAAAGAAGCTGTTGACGAGTTGTTCGGCCTTGGCGGGATTGGAGCCGATCGCCCCCGCGATGAAGCCGAGATAGATGCCCGCGTTCTCCGGCTCCTTGAACGTCTGCGAATGAAACAGCACCCGGACCGCCGCCGGCACATGGGCGTAGTCGGGTTTGGTGCGATAGTTGTAGATCCAATTCTGGACGACACCGAGCGACGCGCGTGGGTCGATCTCTGGGACGACCGCAGCAGCAAGGGCTGATTGAACGAAAGTGCAAGCGATGAGGGCCAAGGCGATCGCGCGCATGGTCTGCTCCCGACAAACGTTCGCCGCATCAGCATCTGCTGGCGCGTACGGATGAGGACGATGCTGCACGCCGTTTGAATCGACTCTGCGTCGATTCTGCGGCCGCGCTCGGTTCCCTGCCGGCCACCCTTCGCAGGCGTGATCGCAGGCCCCCGAGTCTCCACGGCCTCGACATGATTTGGCCGCCCACCGGCTCTTGCATCCCGGCATGACGAGCAGGCAGACGCGCGCATGTTGACCCAAAACAGCCGTCACCGCGGAGACAGCAGATCGCGACACGTCGCATTGATCGTTGCGACGCTGTCGGTGCTGACGTCCGCGCCGCCGGCGGTGGCGGGCGAAGCCCTTGCAGTACAGGGCAATCGGCGCGTCGATGCCGACACCGTGCGATCCTATTTTCGCGCTGACGCCAACGGGCGCTACGACGCCGCCGCGCTCGACGCCGGCTTGAAGGCGCTGGTTGCGAGCGGACTGTTCGACGACGTGAAGATCAGCCGCGCCGACGGACGGACCGTGGTCCGCGTCTCGGAAGCAAAAGTGCTCGATCGCGTCGCCTTCGAAGGTAACAAGAAGGTGAAGGACGCGGAGCTCACGGGCGCGGTGCTATCAAAGCCGCGAGCCGGCCTGCAACGCGCAACTGTCCAGGGCGACGTCGCCCGCATCATCCAGGCGTATCATCGTGCGGGACGCGACGACGTCCGCGTCGTCCCGGAGATCATCGATCGCGGAAACGACCGCGTCGATCTCGTCTTCACCATCACCGAAGGCAGGAAGACGCCGGTCAGGGCGATCAACTTCACAGGCAACCGCGCCTATGGCGCCCGACAATTGCACGCGGTGATCAAGACCTCGGCCACCAACGTGCTGAGCTTCGTGACCGGGGGCAACGTCTACGACGCAGATCGTGTCAACGAGGACCGCGAGCTGCTGCGGCGATATTACCGTGACCACGGCTACGCCGATGCCGAGGTCACGAACGTGAGCGTCGACTATGACGCGGCAAATGGCGGCTACAACCTCACCTTTGCGATCGAGGAAGGCGGCCTCTATAAATTCGCCGCAGTCGACGTCTCCTGCAACGTGCAGGGGCTGGCCTGCGACCGCCTGCGCACATTGTTGCTGACGCAGCAGGGCGACACCTTCGACCAGAGCAAGATCGACAAGACCTCGGACGTCCTGGCGGCCGAACTTGGCAAGCTCGGCTTTCCGTTTGCGCAGGTCGAGCCCAGGATCGATCGGCATGCGCAGGATCGGCAGGCCGACGTCACCTTCCAGATCGAGCAGGGACGGCGCAGCTATGTCGAGCGCATCGAGATCCACGGCAACACGCGCACGCATGACGACGTGATTCGACGCGAGTTCGACGTCAGCGAGGGCGACGCCTACAACCGGACGCTGATCGACCGCGCCGAACGTCGCCTGCGCAACCTCAACTACTTCAAGACCGTCAAGATCTCGACGCGGCCGGGCTCGGCCAGGGATCGCGTGGTGCTGGATGTCGAGGCAGTCGATCAGGCGACCGGGGACTTCAACGTCTCCGGCGGCTATTCGTCCACGGACGGATTGCTCGCCGAGGTGAAGATCGGTGACCGCAACGTACTCGGCACCGGCAACACTGCGCAGGCCACTTTCACCTACGGGCAGTTCGCGCGAGGCGCCAGCCTGTCCTTCACCTCGCCCTACGCCCTCGGTCGAACGACACCCGGCATGGAGCTGTTCGCGCGACAGAGCATGGTCAGCACATTCCAATCGTTCGGCAGCAACACCTATGGCGGTGCCCTCACCCTGGGCATGCCGGTCAGCGAGCAGACTGCCATGCTGTGGCGCTATTCGCTCTACGACCAAAGGGTGGTGCTCGCGCCGGGGATCTCGCCGGCGGCGGTGTCCCTGCCGGTTCGCCAGGCGGTCGCAGCCGGACGGCAGACGGTGTCCTCGCTCGGCAATACCGTCACCTACAGCTCGCTCGACAACAACAAGGTGCCGACCAGCGGCATTCGTTCGCAGTTGACGCAGGATCTCGCCGGTCTCGGCGGCGACGTTCGCTTCTTACGGACCACGGGCGACGTCCGCTATTATCGGTCGATCAACAGCGACCTGACCGGCATGGTGCGCGCGCAAGGCGGCTATATCACCGGATGGGGCGGCCAGCAGGCGCCGCTGCTCAACAGCTTCTTCGGCGGTCCCACCATGGTGCGCGGCTTCGCGCCGGGCGGCTTTGGGCCGCGCGATCTGACGCCAGGATCGACGATGGACAATGTCGGCGGCAGCCTGTTTTGGGCGACCACGGCGGAGCTGCAGGGCAACATTCCCGGATTGCCGCAGGAATACGGCCTGCGTGCATCGGCCTTCGTCGACGCCGGAACCGTGTTCGGCTATCGCGGCCCGACCCAGAATGCCCAAGTGGCGAACAGGAACGTGCTGCGCTCCTCGGTCGGCGTCGGCATGACCTGGGCATCACCGTTCGGACCGCTTACCGTCGACTACGCGGTCCCGATCAGCAAGGCGGCGTACGACGTCGTGCAGCCGCTCCGTTTCAGCGCCGGCGGCTTCTGAGCCGACACCACAACATGGACGGAGCGCCGCGTCACGTCAGTACGGACTGTAGTAGTAACCGGGCGGCCCGTAGTACGGACGAACATAATATGGCCGCGGTGCGTAGTACACCCTTGGCGGCCCGTAATAGCCGGGTCCGGGATAATAGCCGGGCCCATAGTAATAATAGTCGTCGTGCTGATGCGCGGCGATTGCGCCGATGGTGCCGATCATTGCACCCATGATGGCCAAGCCGGCGGCCGGATTGCCCCTGTAGACGCGGCGATAGCGCCGACGAGCGCTGAGATCGGTCAAATCGCCGGATGTCGCCGTCGCGACCGCCGACTTGTTGGCCGGACCCGCCGCCCCCGCATGGGCTGGCGCCGGCGCGCTCGCCACCGCGGCGATGGCCGCGACGGCCGCAATCGCGATTTTTCCACCGGCCGAAGGAGATCGATATTTCCCGCTGAACATGGCATCACCCTTCACTTCACTCGTTCCCAAATACGACATGCCCGGGCGTGCAGCTTGACCTGTGTCAACTCAGGACCAACCCGGCCGTCCGGCGGCACGTACGCATCCCGCAATCGTGCTTAGACGCGACGTCACGCCCCCTGGTTCAGCCCACCGCCGCATCGATTTCTTCGAACCGACGGCCCCCCGTCGGGAACCAATGGCTGCACGCCGACGCCGTCCATCATGCCGTCGGCAACAGGAGTCCTCATGCCTTCCAGACTGACACGCCCATTCTTCAGCGCCGTCGCCACGCTGGCGCTCACCGCTTCGATGGCGAGCGCCGGTGACAGCGCGACCTCGCTGTTCAAGGTGGTGACCGTCAAGGACGAGATCGTCATCGGTCTCAATAGCGACGAGCTGGCGACGATCGGCGGCAGCGATGCCAGCGCCGTTGCGCGCGCACTGGCGCAGAAAGGCGACCTCTCAGCCTGGCAGTACAACGTTCATCGCGGCCCGAACGGCGAGCTGCAGATGGCACCTTCGGCCAAGATCGGTCTGCTGTCGCATGCCTCGCTGCGCGTCGAGCCCTACAGCACCACTTATGTCGTGACGCCGCATCCCTGAGGGAAAACGATTGTCCGACCGGCGCTCGTACCCGTCGACGACGGAACGAGTGCCGGTCGTACCGGCCGTTAGCTCTCGCCCCGATGGCCCGATCGCACGGCCCCATCGCATTTCCTGGAGACCCTGTCGGTGGACAACCCGTAGACCACGGCCAGCCGGTCCAGGCACTCCTTGAAGCGCCGGGCAAAATAATCATTCCAGCGCTGGCTGGCGAGCCCCCGCTTGTGTCCGACCTGCTCCATGGTCAGGCCGTGCACCAGGACGTCATGGGTGATCGCCGCGCCGTCGGCGCCGAGCTCGCGCTCGGCGCGGTTGAGCCGCAGCACCGCCTGCCTCTGGCCTTCGGTGACCGGCTCACGCCCGCGGGCGCCGTCAACGTGCTCGCGCGAGGGATCGACCGCCTGCGGGCCTCGCTCGGCCCGCTCCCAATCGTTCTGGAACGCCCGTCCGGCCCGGTATTGGGCGTCATCCAGCTGCTTGTGCGCGTGCAGCCGGCCGAGCGGGTCGCTGCGGACCGATCGCAACGCGACGATCTTATCGCCGGGCTCGAGCGCCAGCGGATCGTCGATCTCCACGGGAATCACGTCTGCATTTCGCGGCAGGTCGTGAGCTCTCCGGTCGTGGGTCTTGGACATGCGATGGGGCTTGCTGCGTCTGGGGCGCACCATGTCTCGTCTCCGGAAAATGGATGGGGTCGGTTCGGGTCGGGTTTGCCGCGCTCTACGCGGCGGCAACCAGCCGCAGGATCAAAGGGCCGGCGGAGCGCACGGCGGCCTCCTCGGGCGGAAGCCGCGTGAGATGGTAGTGCGGCGTGCAGTAGCAGGAGCCGGGCTGGCGCGGATGACCACAAAAGGTGATGGGATCG
The DNA here is from genome assembly GCF_032487555.1 of Bradyrhizobium sp. SZCCHNRI1029. Taxonomy (NCBI): domain Bacteria; kingdom Pseudomonadati; phylum Pseudomonadota; class Alphaproteobacteria; order Hyphomicrobiales; family Nitrobacteraceae; genus Bradyrhizobium; species Bradyrhizobium sp. SZCCHNRI1029. Next base: position 451,683 of record NZ_JAUEUK010000002.1, on the reverse strand, counting down.
TCGTCCCGGTCACCGCCATAGGGGTAGCGGCAATCGTTGCGCTCGAGCTGGTCCAGGGACAGCAGGCGCGGGCTGATGCCGACGCAACGCAGCTTGACGGCCGCGGCGGGCTTCGCCGGGGACGGCATCGGCCGCACCGCCGCGTCGGCGCCTCGCCGTCCGGTTCGGGGCGCCGCGGACATCGACCGGGGCGCGGATCGCGCGGCTTTCGGCCCGCCCGGCGCGGCCAGCCCGATCCGCTTGCCGCGGCCAAGCGTCGCGTTCCGCGTATAGGCGGTTCCGAACTGCGCATTGAGGGCGCGCGCGATCTCGGCATAGGACCGCCCCTGGGCATGAAGCTCGCACAGCATCTTGGAATGCTGGTCTGGCCAATCTGTGGATTGCATTCTCGCCTCTTCCTTCTGGGTCGGGGCCGCCGGATCCGCCGGCTCACCCGACGGCCAAATCTTCCGATATTCCGAAGAAAAAGTCAAGCTTGAGTTCTGATTATTCGAAACATATAATCCCTTCCGAGATTCGCAAAAGAGGTCAAAGCCATGTTGGACGTTGCCATGATCGAGCGTGCACTCGAGAAGCCGGGAAAGACGAAAGGAGGGTTGGCCCGCGCCATGGGCGTGCGGCCGGGCGCGGTCTCCGAGATCCTCGGCGGCCAGCGCCTGATCAAGGCGGCCGAGATTCCGCTCATCACGGAATATCTGGAGCTCAATTCCGTCCCCATCATGGGGCGGGTCGGCGCCGGCTCGGTGATCGAGCCGGATTACGAGCAGGTGCCCGTCGAGGGCCTCGGCGAGGTCGCCCTGCCCTTCCCGATCTCCGAGGAGACCATCGCCTTCGAGGTCACGGGCGATTCGATGCTGCCGAAATACGAGAATGGCGACGTGATCGTGGTCTACCGCGAGCAGCGGCACCCGCTGTCGAGCTTCTACGGCGAGGAGGCGGTGGTACGCCTCAAGTCCGGCGAGCGCTACCTGAAGACGATTGAACGCGGCAAATCGCCGTCCGTGGTCAATCTGAAGAGCTTCAACGCCAAGCCGATCGTGGGGGTCAAGCTGGACTGGATCGGCGAGATCTTCGTCACCCTGCCACGCGGCCAGATCTCGCGGATCCGCGCCAAGGCGGCCGCCAAGTCGCGCGCCCGCGCGGCGAACAAGTAAGACTCGACGCCGGATGCAGGGGGAACGCCGCGGCGTTCTCCCTGCATCCCGCCTCCAAGGGAGGGTAGGCCCCGCGCCTGTGGCGCCGTCGTGATCAACAATTCTGAGCGACATATGGGGATGTGCGTCCTTAGCCTCGCGGCGCCCAGGCGTCCGAGTGATACAGTGGTCTCACCCTCTTCAAACGAGAGGGTGCAGGGAAGGCCGGACCTCGACTGAGGCCCGTGGCCCGCCTGCTCAAAAAACGCGGGCGGCAGGTACCACAGGTCCAGCCGGAACGATCCGGCCCTCCCTGCGCGATGGTTTTCACGGCTGCTTCGCGTTCTCCCCGGTGCGCCGGGCTTGTTGGTCACCGTCACCCACGCGGCGCTGTCAGCGCCGGCGCAGGCTTGATACCGGCATCGGGGTATCAGGACCACGCGACTTGACCGTACGAGCCGGTGTTGTTCGTCGGCGCGAATGACCACGCTGCAAACCGGCTCGCCCATCACTCCCCGCCTCCACGTGTCGTGACGACCGCGATACGCCCCTCTCCATGAGGCGGGATGCGCGTAGACAATCATGAATTCTGAAAAAGAGAAAGAAGAATCTTTCGGCCCGGCGGGCCAGACCGGGGCAATGCGTTGAAGCCTCGCCCAAAACAAGCGTTTCCGCACACGTCGTCTGCAGGCGATCGAAGGCCATGAACGGACCATCGTGCGGGCGCATCGACCCTGATTCGCCCGACGGGCGTGACGCCTTGCCACCAGCCGCGCCCGGCGCCCGGATCAGTCCTCGACCCGCAGCTCATCGCGATGGACGTAGCAGTCGGCATTCGGAGGCGGCGGTGGGACAGGCTGGTCTTCCGCTATCTCGGCTCCAAGCGGTGACCCGCCCCGACGATCCACGGGCCGCCAGCGAGCGGACCCGCTGTGCCATCGCGTCATCGCCGACGTCCGGCCGGCGTTGACGGCGTCGCGCAAGCGGATTGATCCCGATCAACGACCAGGCGCCGCGCCGGAGCAAACTCATCTTCAACCTGTGGCTGCACAGGCAGGACATGGGGGAAACGCCATCATGGGAAACGCCATGCGGAGATATCTTCTTGCCTTTACCTTGGTGATCGCCGCACTCGGCTTTACGTCGTCGGCGCGTGCGGGATGCTGGCCGAACGAAAACTTCCACCTCGTGTGCTGGCTGGATACCTATGGAACGGCGTGCGAAGCGCACCACGCGCTGACCAGCGTCAGAGCCGTGCTGTATCCAGAGCCGCGCTACTCGTACTATGAATTCGAGGTTTCGCACTGGTGGACGGCCCACAAGACCGTGGCCTGTCCGCCGAATCAAAAGACGACGTTCAGCGGTGTCTGGGACCGGGAAACCGGAAAGGCGGAGGAAACGGCGACCACCGGCATTTCGTCGGTGACGAGGCGCGTCTATTGCAGCAACAATCCCTGGACGGGCCAGGGGCCGCCGACGGTGCCGATCTGCTCATATCCGGCCGATGATCCGAACGTGGGACTGCCCGTCACCTCGGCGATGCTCACGCAAAGCCAGCGAGACGATCTGCTTCGCGTTCAGGAGCCGTTGCATACCCGTTGCCAGCAGATCAAGCCACTCGAGGACGAGGTGTCGTGGCTGAACGGTCGCCCCATCGTCGAGGTGGTCGCGTCCCATCATGAATATCAGAAGCTCGAATGGCATCTGTGGTTCATGGACTTCGGCGAGTTCGGACCGTGGCATGAGGTCGCGGCACCGAAGCCGAAGGGCCCTTTGATCTGGAAGGGCACGACCTATACCGAGCGCCGCATTGCGACATCGAGGCACAGATATTGGCTGAACAAGCCCGGCCGCTGGAAGGTGGTTGCGAAGCCGAAGCCGACCGCGGCGGCGGCGCAGGCGATCCCGATCAGCGTGACCACCGAATGTCCCGGCGCGACGTTCAACGTGCAGTGATGGGCGATGACGCGGTCCTCATGGCGTGCGGGAACATGCTTCCGCACGCCACGTCACATCGCCTGGACTATCTCTGCGCTGATACCGGCGTGGTCGCGGCCGCGCAGGCTGGGGATGGAGTCGGTGAGACGAGGGTGGACCGAATCAGTCTTGACAAAATTCTGATTTAAAGAAATAATGGAGCGATCACAGTCAGCCGAAGGCGAACCGGCGCTCCATGCAGTATTTCGTCGTGATGATCGACTACGGCCGGCGCGGACGCGAGGCCGTGGTCGATCCTGAGATGACCCGGCGCGACGTCGTTGCGCGCATCGCGTCGGGGGAATATTCGAACGTCAGCTTCATCCACGAGATCGTCGACCGGTCGGTTGCCGACGTCACGGCCGACATCATGTCCGAAGCCGCCCTGCCCGAGATCGATGGGCGGGACGCCGACCTGCAGGCCGCCCGGTCCGATCACCTCCGCGACCTGCGCAAGCACGAGCGGGTTTGACCCGGCTGCGCCGGCCCTATCGGGATCTCGCGACCGGAGGACGCGCCAGATCAGACCAGAAAGACCGTCGAGCCGGTCGTCTTGCGTGCCGCGAGATCGGCGTGAGCCCGGGCCGCCTCCTTGAGCGGATAGGTCTGGTTGACCTCGATCTTCACCGCGCCAGATTTGACCACGTCGAACAGCTCGTTGGCCATCGCGACCAGGCTCTCGCGCTTGGCGGCGTAGGTGAACAGCGTCGGCCGGGTCACGAACAGCGAGCCCTTCTGGGCGAGCAGCCCGAGATTGAGCGGATCGACCGTGCCGGAGGACTGGCCGAACAGCACGGCGTAGCCGAGCGGCGCGAGGCAATCGAGCGATTTCAGGAACGTGTCCTTGCCGACGGAATCATAGACCACGGGCACCTTCTTGCCGCCGGTGATCTCGCCGACGCGCGCGACGAAGTCCTCCCGCGTATAGATGATGGTGTGCTCGCAGCCGTGGGCCTTGGCCAGCTGCGCCTTGTCATCGCTGGATACGGTGCCGATGACGTGAACGCCGAGATGCTTGGCCCACTGGCTGAGGATGAGGCCGACGCCGCCGGCGGCGGCATGCAGCAGGATGGTCTCGCCCGCCTTGACGCGGTAGGTCTGCCGGATCAGGTACTGGGCGGTCAGGCCCTTGAGCATCATGGCAGCGGCGGTCTTGTCGTCGATCTCGTCGGGCAGTTTCAACAGCAGCGCGGCCGGCATCAGCCGCGCCTCTGAATAGGCGCCGAGCGGCGACGAGCCGTAGGCGACCCGGTCGCCCACCTTCAGGTCCGTCACCCCTTCGCCCAGTTCCTCGATCACACCCGCGCCCTCGCTGCCCAGTCCGCTCGGAAGCTGGACCGGATAGAGCCCGGAACGATTGTAGATGTCGATGAAGTTGAGCCCGACCGCCGTGTGGCGGATACGCGCCTCGCCGGGGCCGGGCTTGCCGACCTCGATCTGCTCCCAAGCGAGAACCTCGGGACCGCCGGTCTTGTGGAAACGAATGGCGTTCGTCATGGGTTATCCTCCCTGTCGGATCGCGCGACGCTGCGCCGCTCGGCCGCGCGCCGGCCCCCCTTGCGGGCCGTTCGAGCTTTGTTTTTCCGCGACCGAACCTCGGTCATCCGTAGCCGCTGTCGGCTCGGTTTGGCAATCGGCTTTGCCAGCCGGCACAGGAACAACGTTCACCGTTCCAGCGTTCATCGGCCATAGCGTGGAGTCCGAGCCCATGCCGCCCAAACGACGCAGCGCAGTAGTCAATCCGGCCATGCTGATCGAGCTGGCCTGCCACACCTTGATGGGCATCGCCATGGGGCTCGGCTTCGCCTTCGGGCTGACCCAACTGGATGCGTTCGGCATCTCGACCCTGATCGCCCACAGTGTCGATCCGCACGCGACGCTCGTGATCTTCGTCGGTGTATTGACGCTGTCCTTTGCTGTCGGCGCAACGCTGACAGGATTCGTATTCACGATGATGGAGGAGAGATAGACCCGACGCGCGCCCAGCTTGTCATATGCGCGTCGCGCAAACCATGCAGATGGACGGCAGGTTCGACCGGCGCGGAGATGACGAAATGGCCGGACTGCTCGGTGCAGGCGATCCGCGGCTTCGCGAGGCCCGCCTCGGATCTGTGGGCGATGTTACACCGTTGGGCGCGCGGCCCTCATGAACGGCTGGCTAGCTCTGTTCGCGGCCGGAGCTCTCGAGATCATCTGGGCGCTTGGCCTGAAGCATTCCGACGGCCTGACGCGCTTCTGGCCCAGCGTCGCCACCGTGATCGCCATTCTGCTCAGCTTCGCGATGATGTCGCTCGCGCTGCGCTCACTGCCGTTTGGCACCGCCTATGCGGTATGGACCGGGATCGGCGCGGCCGGGAGCATCCTCGCCGGTATGATCCTCTACAGCGAGCCGGCGGACCCGACACGGCTGATCTGCCTCACGCTGATCATCACCGGCATGATCGGGTTGAAGCTGAACTCGCCGGTCTGACACCATCGACGACCTCCGGCAGGAGCGCGACAGCTCGACGCTGCCGAACACGACCAGGGCGAGCACAAACGGCAACAGGTGATAGAGCGCGCGGAAGATCAGCAGCGCCGCCAGCAGGCGCTCCTGGTCAACGCCGCCCAGGCCCAGCAGGATCGTTGCGTCGAACAGGCCGATGCCGGCTGGGGCATGGCTGGCAAATCCAAGCAAGGTCGCGGCAATGAAGACCGCCATCAGCCGCGCGAGGTCGATGCCGAGTTCCGGCGGCATGAGGACGTACATTGCCAGCGCCGCGGCGCTGAGCTCGAACAGGCCGACCACGATCTGCAGCAGCACGGCGGGCCCGGACGGCAGTCGAACGGGCCAGCGCGCACTTCGCCGCCCGGGCCAGCTCCACACGACGAAGGCGGCAACGGCGCAAAGCAGTGCCGCGGCAACGAGACGGTTGATCGCCGGCGGCCAATATTCCATCCATCCGAAGGCATCCGGATCGATCATCAAGCTCAGGCCGAGCGCGGTGAGATTTCCGAGCCAGAAGGTCAGGCCGGTCAGGAAGCTGATATTGGCAATGTCGATCGCACCGAGCCGGTACGGCGCGTAGATCCGATATCGCACCAGTGGCGAGACCAGCGCGACCGCACCGATGCCGTGCGCGATCGGGTAGCTCGTGAAGCTGCCGAGCGCGGCGGCGCGATAGGGAATGTCCCGGCGGCCGATCGTCCGCAACGCGAACAGGTCGTAGAGCGTGAGGCTGGCGTAGGAGAGGACGATGAACGCCAGCGCCATCGCGATCAGATGAAGGTCCGTGGCCTCGACGATCGACAGAACATGAGCAAGGTCGAGCTTCTTGACGGCGCGTGCCAGGACATACACGGCCGCAGCTGCAATCGAGAGGCTCAAGGCCAGTCCGCCCAGACTGCGCAACCAGATTCTGCGGTTCGATCGCAGCGGCGGAACGTCGGTCAGGTCAGCCATTCAACGTGTTTCGCTTCAAACATGCGCCGGCCGATTCGAGCAGGACGATGGCGCCGTTTGACACACCGATGTGACAGCGGCGTTACCGTTGTGCGCTGCCCACATCGCTTAATTATCTGTTAACGACGGACGATCGTTCACCGCTACCAACACGGCGAGCTGCAATGCAGCACCACATTCGCGATCATTCAAATTTGAATTAATCGCGGGCGGGTTCGAGCGTAATGACGTGGACCGTATCAGTACGGATGCATGAAGGTCGCATCTTCGTCACGCGGACTTTCTAAGACGAGTGCCGGACGTCAACATTCGAGGCAGCATGAACGCGGAATTCGAACACGAACTCACGCCGGACCAATGGGAGACGCTGAAGGCGCTTCGCATTCCCGCGCGTGAACGCCGCAGGCTGAACGGCATGATTGTCGACGAGCTCACTGCATTTGGACTCGCCTCCATCGACAATGGCGCGGCAACACTCACAATGGCCGGCCGCAAGGCGCTCGTCAGGGGATCCTCACGCCTGCTCGATGTCGCAGCCTGATCTTTAGGAGCGCGGCCTCCCCTTTTTTGAAGAGCCGCGCTCCGAATTCACCACATCGATTTCCGCGCACGCTCGGGCCACTCGCGATCGTACGCCGCGCCGTCGATGTCGTTGGCCGTCATCGCCGCAAGGATCTGTCCCGGCGTAGGCAGTTGCTGCGGGTCGACCCGCTTGTCCGGGTTCCAGAGATCGGCACGAACGATCGCGCGCGCACATTGGAAGTAGATCTCTCCCACCGTCATGACCAGGACGGAGCGCGGCAGCTTGCCTTCCATCCGGAACGACTCCAACAGATCGGGAGCGGTCGACAGGTGACCGTGCCCGTTCACACGCAGCGTGTTGCCCGATCCCGGAATCAGGAACAGCAGTGCGATCCGCGGATCGCGCACGACGTTGCGCAAGGAATCCACGCGATTGTTGCCGCGGCGATCCGGCATCATCAGCGTCTTGTCGTCATGGATGCGGATGAAGCCGGGAAGATCGCCGCGCGGCGAACAGTCGAGACCTTCGGGACCACACGTCGCCAGCGCCACGAAAGGCGACTTCTCGATCATGATCCGGTAGTGCGGCGTCACGCGATCAGCCACCTTCGCCGTCGATGCCAGCCCCGTCTCGCCATAGATCGCCTCGAGCTGCTCAATCGTGGTGATGATCGACATGGCCGCTTCCTCCCTCGGATCCGATCGGTTCTGCGTCGATCGGTCGCTTGATGATGTTCGCCAGCCTGTGACCGTGCGGCTCGGGATCGCCGACATTGACGATCGTGACGTCCGCTGCGGCGTCCTCGCTCACCGCCCGGTGAAGACGCTCACCGATATCGCCGTCACTCGGGCGGTGCCGCTTGCCGAGCCGTTCGGCGAGAACATCCGCCGGCGCAGTGATGGCGATGACGACGACGTCGGCATAGTCCCGCCGCGCGGCGGGAATGATCGTTCGCGAGACGTTCACGACCACGATGCGGCCGGCCAGGATGTCATTCTTGATCGCGCGCGGCACGCCGTAGTCGTGTCCGTGGGCCTCCCAATGCAGCGCGAACTCACCGGCGCTGAGCGCCTCACGAAAAGCGGACGCGCTCATCTCGAGATTATCCTCGAAAGCCGAGGCCTCGCGCGTGACGATCCGCCGCGGAAAAACGATCCGGTCGTCGCCAGCGCATTCGCGGCGCGCCACATTGAGCAAGGTGTCCTTGCCCGCGCCGCTCGGCCCGACCACCAGGATCAGGCGGCCGGGACCGAGCTTCGCGGGCGTCTTCGCCGATGCAACCTCGGTTTCGCTCATGCCACCCGCTGTCCTTCCCGCCAGACGCTGCGCACGACCGACAACTGGCCCGCGACATGGACGCGGATCAGGTCCGCACGCTTGCCCACCGCGATCTCGCCGCGATCATGCAGGCCGACGGCGTCCGCAGGGGCCTTGGTGACGGTGCGGACGGCCGCCGCAAGACCGATGGACGGCACCCGCTGCGGCAATTGCAGCGCGCCCATCAGCAGGCTCGACGGGACGTAGTCCGACGACAGAATGTCGAGCAGGCCCTCGTGCGCCAGGTCCACGGCGGCGATATTGCCGGAGTGAGACCCGCCGCGCACCACGTTCGGAGCGCCCATCAGAATGCTGATGCCCGCCTGGTGAAGGCCCCGCGCGGCTTCCATCGTGGTTGGAAACTCCGCGACGGCGATGCCGTCCTTGATTGCATCGGCGACGTTCTCCTCCGTCGTGTCATCGTGACTGGCCAGGGGCACGTCATGGGTCTTCGCCAGTGCAACGATGTCGCGCATGTTCGGCGCCGCATAGGCCTGCTGATAGGCGAAGCGGCGTGCGAACATCACGTCGAGCTCCGCATCGGTCTTGCCGCCGCTCTTGCCGCGATAGTAGTCGCGCAGCTTGCCTTCGTCGCGAAACTGGCGCTGCCCGGGCGTATGATCCATCAGCGACATCAGCCGCACATCCGGACGCCCCGCCAGTTGCCGCGCCTCCTCGACCACGGTCGGCATCGGCACCTCGCAGCGCAGATGCAGGAAGTGATCGGACCGCAGCAGCCCGCCGTCGCGCGCCGTCGCGATCGCTTCCGCGAGCACATTGGCCTGGCCGTCGACGCCCTCGGCGCCCTCCTCGCTCCACACCCGCAGCGAATCCAGCACCGTCGTGATGCCCGCGGTCGCAAGTTGCCCGTCATAGGAAATGACCGCAGCAACGGGATCCCAATAGACCTTGGGGCGGGGCACGAAATGCGCCTCGAGGTGATCGGTGTGCAGTTCGACCAGCCCGGGCATCAGCAGGTCGCCGCCGGCATCCAGGCTGCCGGCCGGCGCCGCCCCCTCGCCCAGTTCCGCGATCAGGCCTCCGGCGATCGCCACCCAGCCCTGCTCGACGACCCGGTCGGCGAGGACCAGCCTGGCATTGCCTATCACGATATCGGACATGTTCGCGCTCATCTGCAATGTGTACCTCATGCCGCCGCAGCGAATGTCGTGACGTCGACCGTACGATCCGCAATCTGCGCACGGATATCGTCATCATGCACGATCGCGAGCATCGCCACCCCGTCCTTCTTCTTCGCCGCAATCAGGTCGACCACGACCGCACGGTTCGCCGCATCGAGCGACGCGGTCGGCTCATCGAGCAGCAGCACCGGGACGTCGGAGATGAAGCCGCGAGCGATGTTGACCCGCTGCTGCTCGCCGCCCGAGAAGGTCGATGGCGGCAGCGACCACAGCCGCTCGGGAATGTTCAGCCGCCGCAGCAGTCCTCCCGCCCGCACCCTCGCATCGTCGCGCGGCAGGCCGGCCGCGAGCAGCGGCTCGGCAACGACATCGAGCGCAGGGACACGCGGCACCGCGCGCAGGAACTGACTGACATAACCGATGGTCTGCCGCCTCGCATGGAGGACAAGGCGCGGCTCGGCGCCGGCGAGATCGGTCATCTCGCCGAGGTGCCGGACGCCGATGCGTCCGCCATCGCAACGGTAGTTGCCGAAGATCATCTTCAGGATCGACGACTTGCCGGCACCCGACGGTCCCGACAACACGACGCATTCGCCGGCCTTGACCTGGAACGACACGCCGCGCACCACGGGCAGCGATATGCCGCCCTGCAGATGCATGGTGAAGGTCTTCTCTGCACTTTCGACATCGATCATCACGGTCATCGCATTGGGCTCATTGCATCATGGCGGCAGGATCGAGGATACGAGGAGCTGCGTGTAAGGCTCGCGCGGATCGTCGAGCACCTGGTCGGTGAGGCCGGTCTCGATCACCCGCCCCTCCTTCATGACCATCACACGATGAGACAGCAACCGCGCCACGGCCAGATCGTGGGTCACGACGATGGCGGCGAGGCCGAGCTCGTTGACGAGGCTGCGCATCAGATCGAGCAGGCGCGCCTGCACGGACACGTCGAGTCCTCCGGTCGGCTCATCCATGAACACGAGCCTGGGCTCGGTCACGAGATTGCGCGCGATCTGCAGCCGCTGCCGCATGCCGCCGGAATAGGTCCGCGGCGCATCGTCGATGCGGGCAACGTCGATCTCCACGCGCGCGAGCCAGGACGAGGCGGTCTGCCTGATCTGACCGTAGTGATTCCAGCCGACCGCCATCAGCCGCTCGCCGACATTGGCGCCGGCGGAGACCGCCATGCGCAGGCCTTGCGTCGGGTCCTGATGGACATAGCCCCAATCGGTGCGGAACAGAAAACGGCGCTCCACCTCGCCAAGGCCGGCAAGATCGCGCAGCACCCCGTCCCGCATCCGATAGGACACGCGGCCCAACGTCGGCGCCAGTTGCGCCGACAGCATCTGCAAGAGTGTCGATTTGCCCGAGCCGGACTCGCCGACGATGGCGAGCACCTCGCCGGGATAGAGCACGAAGGAGACGTCGCGGCAGGCTGCCAACCGGCCGTAGCTCTTCGCAAGCCCTTCCGCGACGAGCAGCGGCTGATCGGATGCGCTGATCATCTCAGCCATGGGCGCTCTCCTTGTGCGGGGCGGCGCTCTGCTCGCCACGATGTCCGGACGCCTGGCGGCCCTCGCAGTAATCGGTGTCGGAGCAGACGAACATGCGGCTGCCCTTGTCGTCGGTCACGATCTCGTCCAGGTAGGAATCCTCCGCGCCGCACAGCGCGCAGGGTGCATCGAACTTGTAGCGCGTGAACGGATGGTCCTCGAAATCCAGCGAGACGACCGGCGTATAGGGCGGAATGGCATAGATTCGCTTCTCGCGTCCCGCACCGAACAATTGCAGCGCCGGGCAATTGTCCATCTTGGGATTGTCGAACTTCGGCGTCGGCGACGGATCCATCACGTAGCGCGCATTGACCTTGACCGGATAGGCGTAGGACGTCGCGATGTGGCCGAAGCGTGCGATGTCCTCATAGAGCTTGACGTGCATCAGGCCATATTCGGCCAGCGCATGCATGCGGCGGGTCTCGGTCTCGCGCGGCTCGAGAAAGCGCAGCGGCTCCGGGATCGGCACCTGATAGACCAGCACCTGCCCCTCGTGAAGCGGCGCCTCGGGAATGCGATGCCGGGTCTGGATCACGCTCGCCTCTTCCGTCGACGTCGTGGTCGCAACGCCCGCGGTCTTGGCGAAGAACTTGCGGATCGAGATCGCATTGGTCGTATCGTCCGAGCCCTGGTCGATGACCTTGAGCACGTCGTCGGGACCGAGAATGGCGGCGGTGACCTGTACGCCGCCGGTGCCCCAGCCATAGGGCATCGGCATCTCGCGGCTCGCGAACGGCACCTGATAGCCGGGAATCGCGATCGCCTTCAGGATCGCGCGACGGATCATCCGCTTGGTCTGCTCGTCGAGATAGGCGAAATTGTAGGTCGGCGCGTTCATTCCGCAGCCTCCTTCAATTCGGGAGCGGCATTGGCCTCGGCGAACTCCTGGCGCAGCTTGCGCAGCAGGCCGAGCTCGGACTGGAAGTCGACATAATGCGGCAGCTTCAGATGCTCGACGAACCCGGTCGCCTGCACGTTGTCGGAGTGCGACATCACGAACTCCTCATCCTGCGCCGGCGCAATCACATCCTCACCCAGCTCACGCGCCCGCAAGGCGCGGTCGACCAGCGCCATCGACATCGTCTTGCGCTCGCTCTGGCCGAAGGCGAGACCGTAACCGCGCGTGAAGCACGGCGGCTCGGTGGCCGACCCCTTGAACTGGTTCACCATCTGGCATTCGGTCAGCTCGATCGATCCGAGCGGCACCGCGAACCCGACCTCCTCGGCCACGAACTCGACCTCGACTTCGCCGAAGCGGATTTCGCCGGCAAAGGGATGGTTGCGGCCGTAGCCGCGCTGGGTCGAGTAGCCGAGCGCGAGCAGAAAGCCCTCATCACCGCGTGCGAGATTCTGCAACCGCAGATCACGATCGGCGGGAAAGCCTAGGGGATCGCGGGTGAGATCGCCGACCGGCGCGCCAACATCGGCTTGCGGCGACGGCTCGATCAGCCCGTCCTGGCCGAGAATATCGGTGACACGTGGCGTCGGCGCATTCGGCGCCTCGGCACGGGCCGGCGGCTCCGGCTCGGCGGCGGCCGCCAACTGCGGATCGAGCAGCCGATGCGTATAGTCGAAGGTCGGCCCGAGCACCTGGCCGCCCGGAATGTCCTTGAAGGTCGACGAGACGCGCCGCTGCACCCGCATCGCACCGGTGTCGACCGGCTCGGTCGCACCGAAGCGCGGCAGGGTCGCGCGGAAGGCACGCACCAGGAAGATCGCCTCGATCAGATCACCGCGTGCCTGCTTGATTGCGAGCGACGCGAGCTCGCGGTCGTACAGCGAGCCCTCGGCCATCACGCGATCGACGGCAAGCCCCAACTGCTCGGAGATCTGCGCCAGCGAAAGTTCGGGCACATCGCGATCACCCCGGCGTTCATGCGCCAGCAGCCGGTGCGCGTTCTCGATGGCGCGCTCGCCACCCTTGACGGCAACATACATGCCTCACTCTCCTGCGGAAACGAGTCGGGTCGTTCGCGGGATGGCGACGATGGACGAGCCATCGACCAGCACCACATCGACACCACGCGGAAACAGCTTCTCATTGATCGACAGCCGCTCGAACAGATCGGCGGGCGCGACCGTTGCACGGAACGATGTCGTCCCGTCGATGCCTGGACCGCGCAGCTTGAACGCCGGCCCTCCGGACAAGCTCGGCACCTGCAGGATCAGCGTCGTCGAGCGATCAGGGTATTCAGCACTGCCGAGCGCGAATGAATCCAGATCAGGCAGCGCTTCGGGGTCCGCCGCCACCGCAAAGCAGGCGAGCGCGGCATCGGCGACGATCGGCGCCCCGGTGTGAAACTTGAGCCAGGCGCCGACCTCGGGCGTGCCGGCGAGCGGCGCATCGAGCCAGATCGGCGTATCGTGATCGAACAAGGTCAACGCGATCGCGGCAGCACCAGGCATCAACGACGACGGCCGGCCGACATTGCCCTCGACCTGCCGCACATTGCCCGGACGCGCCATGGCCTCCATGACGGTACGGAAGGTGGATTGCGCGGACAGAACATTGTCGGCGAAACCGTGTTGCAGATCGGATGCCGCGAGACCCATCAGCCCTCTCCTCGCACCATGGTGTAGAAATCGACACGCGTGGCCGCAGCCTCCTCCGCTCGATGCTCCCGCGATGCGCGCATCTGCTCCTGCAGCGGCGCGACCACCTGAGTCTCGATCGATCGCGCATGGCTCGACGACTGGATCATCGCGTCACACAGCGCCATCAGACGCGCCTTGCCGGCGTCTCGTCCGAGCACATAGCCGAACCCGACCTCGCCGCTCTCCAGCCGTACCGCGGCGCGCGACACCGTCGCTTCGCCGACATTGAACGGCGCGCCATCACCGCCGATCCGGCCCCGCAGCATCACGAGACCATTCTCCGCCGGACGCAGGTCGCGATACTCAGGCAGCGCCAGTCCGTCGAGCCTGGCGCGGATGTCCGCATGCGAGGCATGCGCCAATACCCGCATCGCCGTCCTGCGCCGGTCCTGCATCGCGGTCTCGCCTTCCATCTTCACCCCGAACTTGCTATCGCGAAGTTGTCTATGTTAATAGACAACTTCGTAACGAAGCGCCATGACTGTTTGATGACATGGGCGTGATTTTCAGGTCGCGCAGCGGAGAACCGCAGATGAGCATGCAGGGCGCTGACTCGGGCGTGGCACTGTGGCGCCGGGTGGCCGACGGCATCGAGCGCGACATCGCCGACGGCCGCTTCGCGGCCGGCACCCGCCTGCCCGGCGAGACCGAGATCGCCGAAACCTACCGCGTCAACCGTCATACGGTGCGTCGCGCGCTCGCGACCTTGGCCGAGCGCGGCCTCGTGCGCGCCGAGCGCGGCAGCGGCACTTATGTCGAAGCGCCTCGTCTGTCATATCCCCTGAGATCGCGAACCAGGTTCTCCGAGATCGTGGGCGCCGGCGGGCGCGAGCCGCGCGGACAGTTGATCGCAGCGTCCGAAGAGTCGGCGACGCGCGAACTCGCGCACGCGCTCCGACTGAAGACGGGGGCGCCGCTGGTCCGAATCGAGGCACTGCGTCTTGCCGACAAGACCCCCATCTGCGTCAGCACGTCCTGGCTGTCGTCCGAGCGATTTCCCGAGGCCGGCCACATCTTCGCATCGCTCCGCTCGATGACGGCGCTGCTTGCGCATTACGGCATTCGCGACTATCGCCGCGGCGCGACCAGGATCACGGCGGCCATCGCCGACGCGAGCGACGCCGCACGGCTCGACCTCGCGCTGGGCCGTCCGGTGCTGGTGGTCGACAGCACCGACATCGATGCCGATGGGACGCCGCTGGTCAGCAAGCGCTCGCGCTTCGCGGCGGAGCGCGTGACGTTCGAGGTCGAGAGCTAGACCAGACCCCGCCGCCTCGCTTCGTTCTTGCGCCCTCAGTCGATGAGCGTGCCGTCCTGATTGAAGAACGGATGCGGCCCGTCGAAATCCCCGATCGGCACCTGATGCGTGACGACCGTTCCAAATCCCGGTCCCGGAAACCAGGCATGTAGGTGAAAGGCCGGTGGCTCGATCCGGAAGGATGGCGGGCGAAGCTCGGCCAGGTCGAGCGCGACGGCATGGTTCGGTGCCGGGCAGATCGTGCAGGGGATGCCCGCAAACCGGGTCAGCGTCGCGCGATGAACGTGACCGCACCCGATCAGTTGCACCCGCGGATGGCGCGTGAGGACGGCCGCGAGATCGTCGGCGTTGCGCAGGTTCTGCCGGTCCATGTGCCAGATGCCAGTGGCGAACGGCGGGTGGTGCAGAAACAGCAGGGCCGGCCTTTCGCTGGATCCGGCCAGCGCGGCGTCGAGCCATTGCAGACTCGCTTCATCGAGCTCGCCATGCGGATGGCCGGGCACGCTGGAATCGAGCAGAAGCAGATCGAGATCGGCCAACTCCACGCACCGGTTCAGCGGACCGGTGGGTTGACCATGCAGAGCGTCCGGAAACGCCGCGCGCATCAGCTCGCGTGAATCGTGATTGCCGGGCACGGCGACGAATGGAGTTTCGAGCTCGGCGAGAAGATCCTTGAGATGATCGTACTCGGCCGACGACGGCGTATCGACGAGATCGCCCGAGATCACCACCAGATCGAATTTCGGCTCGAACCGGTTGAGCTCCGTGATGCAACGGGCCAGCGCGCGCGCCGTATTGACGCGGCGGTAGGCGAGCCGGCCGGGCGCCTTGATGTGCAGGTCGGATATCTGGGCGATGACGACGGGGCTCTTGGTCATCAGCAGATCAGCCTTTCTCCGGCAACAGCCGAATGGAGTCCGGGGCAATCCATAGGCCGATCCGCTCTCCCGCAGCGACCCTGATCGAATTCGGCGCGTCCACGGTCAGTGCAATTGAGGCGGCGTCGCGGACGATGATCCGCTGCCGGTCGCCGACAAAGCGGACGCTGTCGACGACGCCAGTCAGACTCGATGCCGCGGCGTCGACGATCCCGATCGTTTCCGGCCGAACCATCGCCACCGCCAGGTTACGTGGACCGGGATCGGCGATCGGCTGCCGACCTCCCGGCAGAACGAGCTGGGCGCCGTCGATCGGCGCCTCGATGATGTTGGCCGCGCCGACGAACTCCGCGACGAATCGATCGGCGGGCGAGAAATAGATTTCGCGCGGCGTCCCGATCTGGGCGATGGCGCCCTTGCGCATCACGACGATGCGGTCGCCGAGCTCCATGGCTTCGGCCTGGTCATGCGTGACGTAGATCGCCGTGATGCCGAGCGTGCGCAACAAGCCGTTGAGCTCGCCGCGCAGGCGCTCTCGCAAGGCCGCATCGAGCGCGGTGAGCGGCTCGTCGAGCAGCAGCACGCTCGGCCGTATCGCGACCGCGCGCGCCAGCGCGACGCGCTGGCGCTGGCCGCCCGAGAGCTGATCGATTCGCCGATCTTCGAGGCCGGCGAGGTTGGTCAGCGTGACCAGCTCCGCGACCCGCGAGGCGCGCTCCGGCTTGGGCACGCCGCGGATCTTGAGCCCGTAGCCGATATTGTCCGCGACGGTCATGTTGGGGAACAGCGCGTAGGATTGAAACACCATGCCGACGTTGCGCTTCTCGATCGGCTGCCTCGTCAGATCCTTGCCGCCGAACAGCACGCGCCCGCCCGCATCGGGTGTTTCGAGCCCGGCCACGATCCGCAGCAGCGTGGTCTTGCCGCAGCCGGACGGCCCCAACAGCACCAGCGTCTCGCTCTGCGCGATGTCGAGCGTGGCGCGCGCGAGCGCGCAGGTCCCGTCAGCAAAGGTCTTGCCGCAATTCTCCACCTTGAGGGCGGCTCCATGCCGGGTCATCGTGCTCACCTCAGGCTTCCTCTCTCGCCGATCCATTGCATGGCCACCAGCAGCGGGATGATCATGACGAAGAAGATCAGCGTGTAGGCGGACGCGACCTCGAGCCGCATCGATGCGTAGCTGTCGGCGAGGCCGACCGGCAATGTCTTGGTCAGCGGCGTATGCAACATCCAGGTCAGGTTGAACTCTCCGAGAGATAGTGTCACCACCATGAGGCTGCCCGCCAGGATGCCGGGCGCGGCGTTGGGAACGATGACGTCGATGAAGCGGCGCCATGGCGCGGCTCCGACCGATGCGGCACCTTCGTCGAGCGACTTCACGTCGATCGTCGAGAACACCGCCATGACGGACCGCACCATGAATGGCATCGTAAAGATCACATGGCCGGCGAGGATGAACAGCCATGAGCGGCGGAAGCTTCCCGCCCCGCCATAGGTGAGCAACAGCGCAAGCGCGATGGCGAGCCCGGGAATCGCGAGCGGCAAGGTGATGATTTCCTCGACCAGCCGCGCCAGCCGTCCGCCGCGAACGTACAGCGCATAGGCAGCGGGAACACCGACCACGAGCGCGACCGCCAGCGTGCCCAGCGCGATCAGGATCGATGCCATGATCGTGCCCGCGTAGAGCTCCCAGACCTCGGCCACCCACTGCAGCGTCACGCCGGATTGAATGCCGCGGAAGTAGTTGACGGTCACGCCCGCGGCGATCGAAAGGCCGGCCGGCACGGCCAGGAAGGCGGCGACCAGCAGTGTGAACAGCAGTTGAAGGATGAAGATGGCTCTGTCGCGCACGTGCCTACCCTGCCGCTGCCACCGAGCTGCCGGCGAAGGAGCGCGCCAATGCGAGCATCAGCCAGGTCATCAGGCCAAGGCCGACCGAGAGCGCCGCCGACGTGGCCAGGTTTCCGGCCAGCGTGAACTCCGTGTAGATCAGCATCGGCAACACGTCGATGTTCGTGGCCAAGGTGAATGCCGTTCCGAACGCGCCCATCGCGGTCGCGAACGCGATTGCGCCGGATGCGATCAGCGCCGGGGTCAGTGCCGGCAGAATCACGTCGCGCAGCACGGCCCAGGGGCTTGCGCCGAGCGAGCGCGCGGCCTCCTCCAGCCCCGGGTCCAGCTTCTGCGCGGCAGCCATGATCGTGAGGATCACCCGCGGAATCGAGAAATAGAGATAGCCGAGGAACAGCCCGTAGATCGAATAGGCGAATACGAGCTTGTCGCCGGTGAGCCGGGACGAGACCTCGCCGATCAGCCCCTGACGGCCAGCCAGAAGGATGATCATGAAGCCGACCACAACGCCCGGAAAAGCGAGCGGAAACGTCAGGATCGCAACCAGGATCGCGCGGCCCGGAAACCTGTGGCGCTGCAGAAACAGGCCGGCGATCGTCGCAATGACCAGGGTCGCGATCGTGGTGGCCGCCGCCAGCGCCAGCGTGTTGAGGAGTGTCGTGCGGTAGCGCGGCTCGAGAATGATCGCGAGATATTCGGTCAGACCGTGCGGTCCCTCGGCGCCGGTCGCGAGCAGCCTCGCCATCGGCAACAGGAAGAATGCCGCGGTGACGGCCGCCAGGGGCAGCAGGCAGAGCCGGACGAAGGATTTGTGCGACATGTGATCAAGTGCACCTCCGCCGGATCGTCTCCGGCGGAGGCGCGGTGCTCCTTCAGCGGACTTCGGACAGATAGCGATCGACGAAGCCCTTTTGCGCAGCTTCCATATCGCCCCAGTTCACGCTCTTGGCGCGGGCGTAGTCGCTGTCCGGCAGGAACTTGTTCTTCACCGAGTCCGGCAGCTCGATCGGGCGCGCCGGACGCAGATAGGCATTGGTCCAGATCGCCTGGCCCTTGTCGGACAGCAGATAGTCGATCACCTTCTTCGCCTTGTCCTTGTCGGGCGCGTTCTTCACAAGGCCGACGACATAGGGAAAGACCACCGAGCCTTCGCAGGGAATCACGAACTCGAAATTGCCCTTCTCGGTATATTTCGCGCGGTAGGCGTTGAAGTCGTAGTCGAACAGGATCGGGATCTCGCCCGAGACGACACGCGCATAGGACGTCTGCTTCGGCACGATCGGATCGTTCTTGCGCAGATCCTTGAAGAACGTAAGGGCTGGCTCGAAATTGGCCTGCGAACCGCCGAGCGCGAGGTTGACGGCAACGGCGCCGACATAGCCGACGGCCGCAGAGCTCGGATCGAGGTAGCCCACCATGCCCTTGTAGTCGGGTTTGAGCAGGTCCTTCCAGCAGGCCGGAACGGGCTTGCCGCCGAGCGCGTCCTTGTTCACGAACAGACCGAGCGTGCCGGAGTGGATCGTGGTCCAGTAGCCGTCCGCATCCTTCAGGCCGGCGGGGACCTGATCCCAGTTTGCGGGCTTGTAGGCCTCCAGCGCGTCCTGCGTCTTCGCCTTCATGCCGAAGGTGACGCCGAAATAGCCGATGTCGCCGACCGGATTGCTCTTCTCGGCGAGGATCTGCGCCAGCGCCTGGCCGGAGTTCTTGTTGTCGTGTGGAATGTCGTAGCCGAGATCGGTCTTGATCGCCTTGAGCATCGAGGCCCAGTCGGCCCATTCCGGCGGGCAGTTGTAGCAGATGACGTCCGCGGCTTTGGCCGGCTGCCATGATGCGGCAACACATAGCGCGAGCAGCGCGAGAACGAGGCGAGTGAGCTTCATGAAGACGGACTCCGTATGTCCTGGCATGGCAGCCAGTTCCGGAGCTTCCCCTAAAGGCGGCACGTGAAGGATTTGCGACAGTCGGTGCAGCACACACAGCCGGCACTGCATCCTGATCGTTCGTAGGCGAACGATCGCAACCTTCGGATGCCGCGCTGTTCAAGCAATGGCGCGGCGGCCGATGATCGCAAAGCGCAGCTTGCCTGAGATCCAGTCGATCACAGCCACCGCAACGAGGATCATCAGGATCAGGAACGACACCTTCTGCCATTCCAGCACGCGGATCTGCTCCGCCAGCTGCAGCCCGATGCCTCCCGCGCCGACGATGCCGATGATCGTCGCCGAGCGCGTGTTGGATTCGATGAAGTAGAGCACCTGGCCGGCAATCACGGGAAGAACCTGCGGCAGAAGGCCGAAGCGGATCTCATGCAGCGGGCTGCCGCCGGCAGCGCGAACGCCCTCGACCTGCCGCCGGTCGGCGCTCTCCATCGCCTCCGAGAACAGCTTGCCGAGCGCTCCGAAATCCGAGACCGCAATCGCCAGCACTCCGGCGAACGGCCCGAGGCCGACGACATTGATCCAGACCAGCGCCCAGATCAGTGTGTCGACGCCACGAATGGTGTCGAACAGGCGACGCACCGGAAAACGGAAGATCGCCGACGGGATGATATTCCTGGCTGCAAGCAGGCTGACCGGAAGAGCGAACACGGCCGCCAAGGTGGTGCCGAGCACCGCGATCGAGAGCGTCTCGCCGAGCGCCTTGAGATAAATCGGAAGCGATGAGCCGGGATCCGGCGGCAGCATCATCCGCGCGATCCAGCCGAGCTGGCCGAGGCCGGACAGCATCCGCGACGGCGAGAAGTCGAGATCGACCAGACCGAAGACGAAGATCGCCACGGCCAACGCCAGCACGAGCGGCGTTGCAAGGCGTGCGGACAGCGGCCGATTGAAGATCTGCGGATAGCGCTCGGCGAGCTGCTTCGGGTCGGGTGAGCCGGAGATACTCATGTGCGGGCCTCCGAGCCGAACAGGCGGCCGCGCAGCCAGCCGGTACCGATGTCGATCAGGAACACGGTGACCACGATCATGACAAGAATGGCGCTGACGTCGGAATAGTAGAACTTGCGGATCGCGACCACGAGCTCCTGGCCGATGCCGCCGGCACCGACGAAGCCCATCACGGACGCCTCGCGCACGTTGATCTCGAACCGCAGCAGCGTGTAGCTGGAGAAGCCGGCGATGACCTGGGGCAGCACGGCAAAGCGCATGCAGGACAGCCAGCTCGCGCCGGTGGCGCGCACGCCCTCGACCGGCTTCATGTCGGCGTTTTCGACGACCTCGGAGAACAGCTTGCCGAGCGCACCGCTCGAATGAAGGGCGATGGCGAGGACGCCCGGGATCGGCCCAAGCCCGAAAGCAATGACGAAGATCAGGGCGAACACGACGCTCGGAACGGTGCGGGCGAATTCCAGGAGCCGGCGCACCGTGAAGCGGATCCACGGCGCGGGCGAGGTGTTCTCGGCGGCGAAGAAGTTGAGACCGAATGCGACGAGCATTCCGGCCATCGTGCCGACGTAGCTGATCAGCAGCGTCTCTGCCAGAAGCTTGATCCACTTCTTGAAGCCCCAGAACCATTCGGGCAGATTGGTCCAGACCCGCTGCCCGTCGTCGAGCGTGAAGATGCGATCGAAGTAGCTGATGAAGTTGCCGAAGTAGGTATAGAACGTCCGCGGATTGACCTCGGCACCGATGGCCGCGGCGAAGAGCACCGCCAGGAATACCATGGCGGACAGGGCAAGACGCAATCGACGGCGCGAAACGGCCCGCCGATAGGTCTCGTTCAGAGCCGCAAGCTGCTGGCTCGGAAGGATCGAAACGGCAACAGCCATCGGCTTCGTGCTGCTCTTGGTTCGGACGTGCGAGGGATTCTTCAACGGACGAGCCGGGCCCCACGAGACCCGGCTCACCATCGATGGATCGTCGATCAGGACGCCTTCTTGCGCAGGCTGTCGACGAATTTGATCAGGTCGATCGTGCCATCCCAGTCCTTCGTCGTGGCAGGGTGGAAGCCCTTCTTCTGGCCGTCGGAGAGACGGTCGAAGGCGGCCTTGTCCTTGATCGGCGCATCGAAGAAGGCCTTGGCGATCGCCGATTTCAGATCGTCCGGCAGGTCCGTGTTGTAGGCGTAGGGGCCGTTGATGATCGGCGCCGACTTGTGAATGATGCGGAAGTCGTCCTTCTTCATCGGCGAACCGTCAGCGTTCTTCAGCATGCCCTTGGTCAGCATCTGGGCCAACGTCGAATCGTTGTCGCTCGTCCATTGGTTGGCCGCGATGTCGACAGTCCCCTGCGAAAGGGCCAGCACCGCGTTCTCGTGGCTGCCGGTGAAGACAACCTTGCCAAAATACGTCTCGGCGTCGGTCACGCCCATCTTGTTGAGCTCGAAGCGGGGCACGTTGTTGCCCGACGTTGAGTTCGGATCGACGAGGCCGAGATTCTTGCCCTTGAGGTCTTCGACCTTCCGGTACGGGCTGCTCGCCTTGACGAAGAACACCGAATAGTAGCCGGTGCTGCCGTCGGAGTTGATGTCGTTGGCGAAGGCATCGGTCTTGACCCCGGTGAGCCGGGCGCGGGCAAACGACGCCGAGCCATAGCTCGCGATGTGGATGTTGCCGGCGCGCTGGCCTTCGATCACGGCCGCATAATCGTTGGCGATACGCAGCGTCACCTTCACGCCCAGCTCTTTCGAGAGATAGTTCACGAAAGGCGTCCAGCGCTCGGTGACACCCGAGGCGTTCTCTGCCGGGACCACGGCGAAGGTCAGCTCAGGATACTTCGCCTTCCAGTCCTCGGCTGACGCCGAGGCCGTGAAAGCCAGCGCAGCGACGCCCGCCAGAACGATGCGACGATTGATCATAACATGCCCTCTTGTTGCAGTAAGTAACAGGTCTCGCCCCCGCGCCATGCGGAAGCTCGAGCTTGCAGAAATCCGCGTCTCAGGCCACGGCCGCTTCGCCAAGTACCGGCACCGTTGCCGCCGGTGCCGGATGGATCGAACCCATCACCTCGTCCGCCTCGAGATCGTAGAGTTCACGTGCGATCTGCGCCGTCAGCGCCGACGGCACGTCGTCGAACACGATCCGTCCGGTCGCCATGCCGATCAGGCGATCGCAATAGCTGCGCGCCAGATCGAGCGAATGCAGATTGCAGACGACGGTGATGCCGAAATGCTTGTTGATGCGCAGCAACGCGTCCATCACGATCTTGGTGTTACGGGGATCGAGCGAGGCGATCGGCTCGTCTGCGAGAATGATCTCGGGGTTCTGCACCATCGCGCGCGCGATCGCGACGCGCTGCTGCTGCCCGCCCGAGAGCTGATCGGCGCGCTGCGCGGCGAGGGAGGCCATGTCGAACTGTTCGAGCGCGGACAGCGCCATGGCGACATCCTCCGCTGGCCAGAGCAGCGCCAGCGAGCGCCACGACGGGATTTCGGCCAGTCGCCCCATCAGCACGTTCGTCAGCACGTCCAATCGGCCGACCAGATTGAACTGCTGGAAGATCATCGCCGAGCGCGCGCGCCACTGCCGCAGGTCACGGCCGCGCAGCGCCGTCACGTCGAGATCCTTGAAGAGGACGCGCCCGCCACTCACCGGGCTCAGACGATTGATGGACCGCAGCAGGGTCGACTTGCCGGCGCCGGAACGCCCGATCACGCCGACGAAGCTGCCCGGTGCAACAGAGAAGGATGCATTGTCGACTGCGGCTTTCATGCCAAAACGGCACGTCAGGCCATCCACCACCAGCATTGAATTCTCCAGACGCCTCGCTTTGGCCTATCGCTAGCGTCTGGATTCTACAGTTATGTGACAGGGACACTGCGGCGCCACGTCCGTCCACATGCCGGTCACAGTCATGCAGATGTCACGCCTCTGTCATAGGGGAGATCCAACACCCTCACAGGCGTAGAGACAGGACGCGAGATGGCCGGCAAGTCGCTTTCGATTGAACCTACCGTTGATCCCTCGGCCAAGCTCCAGGACGTGACGCTCGGCGCCTATTGCGAGATAGGCGCCCGCACCATCCTGCAGGAGGTGACGATGGGCGACTACTCCTATGTGGTCAACGATTCCCAGATCACCTACACGAGGATCGGGAAGTTCTGCTCGATCGCGGCGATGACCCGGATCAATCCGGGCAACCACCCGATGCAGCGGGCGACGCAGGCCCATTTCACCTATCGCGCCAGCGCCTATTTTCCAGGAGAGCCGGACGATGCGGAGTTCTTCGCCTGGCGGAGAGAGCATCATGTCCAGATCGGACACGATGTCTGGATCGGCCATGGCGCGATCGTGCTGCCGGGCCGCAACATCGGCACCGGCGCGGTCGTGGCGGCTGGCGCCATCGTCACCAAGGACGTTCCGGCCTATACCGTCGTCGCCGGCAATCCGGCGCGCCCGATCAAGCGCCGGTTTCCGCACGAGGTCGAGCAGCGGCTGCTGGATCTGGCGTGGTGGGATTGGAATCACGAGGCGCTGCGCGCGGCGCTGCCGGATTTTCGCAAGCTCGCGATCACTGCGTTTCTCGACAAATACGAGGCTGCCCTCGACGCGCGCGTCGCGGTGCTGCAGAGTGCCGCCCCATGACCGATATCTGCATCTCGCGAGGCCGCTGCCTCGTCGATACCGACCTCGTAGACACTTCCTTGATCATATCCGGCGGCGTGATCGCCGGCATCGGGACACCGGGACGCCGGTCGGGTCTCGAACTCGATGCGGAGGGGCTCACTGTGCTTCCCGGCATCGTCGACATCCACGGCGATGCGTTCGAGCGCCAGATGATGCCGCGCGCCGGGGTCGATTTCCCGACAGACGTTGCGCTGATCGACAGCGACCGCCAGGCCATCAGCAATGGCATCACCACGGTCTTTCACGCGACGACCTGGTCATGGGAGCCGGGCCTGCGCAGCGCCGACAATGCGCGGCGCCTGCTCGAATCGATCGAAGCGCTGCGCCCGCGGCTCGCAGCCGACACGCGCTTTCATCTGCGTCACGAGACCTTCAATCTCGACGATGAGGAGGAGATCGGCCGGTGGCTCGCCGACCGGCGCGTTGACCTGTTCGCCTTCAACGATCACATGGATTCGACGGTGGCGAGTCTGGACAAGCCGCACAAGCGCCAGCGCATGGTCGACCGCACCGGCCTGCCCGGCGCGGAGTTCGACCGGTTGGTCGCGCGCATCGCCGCTCGCGCCGACGCCGTTCCGGCCTCGATCGCGCGGCTGGCCGAGATCGCACGCAAGGCTGGTGTCCGCATGCTGTCGCATGACGACAACAGCCCGGCCATGCGCAAGGCGTTTCGCAGCCAGGGAGTGACCATCGCAGAGTTTCCGGTCAATGAGGAGACCGCGCGCGAGGCCGCTCAAGGGGACGACGCGATCGTATTCGGCGCGCCCAACGTCGTCCGTGGCGGCAGCCATACCGGGTGGACGAAGGCCAGCGACATGATCGCCAAGGGCCTCTGCTCGGTGCTGGCCTCCGACTACTACTATCCAGCGCCGCTGCTGGCAGCGTACCGGCTTGCGGCCGACGGCGTTCTTCCGCTGGCGCGCGCCTGGGATCTGATCTCGGGCAGCCCTGCACGCGCAGCCGGGCTGGCGGACCGCGGCACGCTCGCCGAGGGCCGCCGCGCCGATATCATTCTGGTCGACGACCGCGTGCCGTTGCGCCCCCATGTCGTCGCCGTGATCGCGTCCGGCCGGCTGGTCTATCTCACCGAGACCGACCGGCTGAACGCCCGGCCGGCGCGTGCCATGGCGGCGGAGTAGCGAACCATGGCCAATCTTCTGCGCTATGCGATCTATTATGCTCCACCAGCGACGGCGGATCTGGCGGAATTCGGCGCGAGCCTGCTCGGATACGACGCGTGGAGCGGCGATGACCGCAGCTTTCCGAGCGAGATCGTCCGCGCGGTTCCAGACTGGGCTGAGCTGACCGCAGACCCGCGCAAATACGGCTTTCACGCGACCTTGAAGGCTCCGTTCGAGCTGTCCGATGCGGAGAACGAAGCCGCGCTCCGCAGCGCCTGTGCCGCGTTCGCGGCCACGCCGCGAGCCGTCCCGGCCATCCGTCCGATCGTGGACGCGATCAGCGGCTTCATCGCGATGATCCCCGGCGAGCCGTCGCCGGCGCTGCAACAGCTCGCGGCCGATTGTGTCCAGGCCTTTGAGCCATTTCGCGCTCCGATGACGGCCGACGACCGTGCTCGGCGCAAGCCGGATCTGCTGACACCACGGCAGCGCGATCATCTCGATCGTTGGGGTTATCCCTATGTCATGGAGGATTTCCGCTTCCACATGACGCTGACCTGCCGGCTGTCCGACGAACGGCGCCGGCCGATCCTGATGATGCTGCAGGAGAGATTCGCGGCACTGTCACTGACAAAGCTCCGGATCGACAGGATTGTGCTGTTCCGCCAGGCCAATGCCCACGAACGTTTCCGCATCATCGGAGACTGGCCGCTCACGGTCGTCCAGGGGGGATAGCGGCGTCAGTTCGGCATGGCCTGCATAGTGCGGCGGCGCCTCGCGGTCGAAGACCGAGAGTGGCGGCGAGATGTCGGCGCGCTCCCGCGGCAGGGCTCCCCATCCTGCCGCGAGCGCGGCTGAGGTCGCGAGAAATCGTCGATCGATCGACAGGCTCGCGCTTGCATTTGGTGCCGAGACAGTTTCGCTCATGGTGATGAACTCCTCCCAGGCCGATGAAAATCTGCGAGGAGACTATGGTCAGGTCATCGCGCAGCAAGGCGAAATAACAGACGCGATCTGCTGAAAAGCTGACAACACTGTGCGCCGTGCGACACCTTGCACCGTGCCGCGCCGTGATCTGCCGACGGCTTGTCGCCTTCATGCCGCTTAGCGAGTCGCCGTGGTCAAACGTGCATCGCGACGAAGGCGATAATGTCAATTTTGCCACTTCGGCCGCACAAAGAAATTGCACGTCGGGCGTCGTCGAGACCGTCAACACGACGTCGCATGGCGCTTCGACCAAGCGGATATCAACCTCATTTTGCCGTGGCGACGACGCGCGCGCTCCGGCTGTCGTCGCTCGATGTCCGATCGCAATGTCACGAAGCCGACGCTCCAAGCCAGCTCCATCCAAAAGCTCCCCATCGCCACGGCCTCGCACTCGCAGCATGTTGCCGCCACGTGTCGGGTTTTCGACAATCCACTGATACTAAAAACGAATGGCATATCGCTTGCAATGCACAATGCGCCTCGCTATTGCAGCGCAATAATTTTCTTGGAGTGCCCCAATGCTCGGAATCGGAAGCAAGCTGCCATCGTTTGAAATCGTCGGCGTGAAACCCGGCTTTCATCTTCAGGAAGAGAAGGGCGAGAGCGCCTTCGAGACCCTGACCGAGACCAGCTTCCCTGGAAAGTGGAAGATCATCTTCTTCTATCCGAAGGATTTCACCTTCGTCTGCCCGACCGAGATCGCCGAGTTCGCGCGCCTGGCGAAGGATTTCGCGGACCGCGATGCCGTCGTGCTCGGCGGCTCGACCGACAACGAGTTCTGCAAGCTCGCCTGGCGCCGCGACCACAAGGATCTGCACAAGCTGCCGATCTGGCAATTCGCCGACACCAAGGGCGCATTGGTCGACGGCCTCGGCGTCCGCTCGCCCGACGGCGTCGCCTACCGCTACACCTTCATCGTCGATCCCGACAACACCATCCAGCACGTCTATGCGACCAACCTGAATGTCGGCCGCGCTCCGAAGGATACGCTGCGCGTCCTCGACGCGCTGCAGACCGACGAGCTCTGCCCGTGCAACCGCGAAGTCGGCGGCGAGACCCTGAAGGTCGCCTGATCATGTCGATCGAGCAGCTGAAGGACCAGATCCCGGACTTCGCCAAGGACGTCAGGCTCAACCTGTCGTCCATGGCCTCCGACGAGACGCTGTCGCCGCAGGCCAAATATGGCCTGTTCGTCGCCTGCGCGATTGCGACTCGCAATCCGAGCGTCGTGGCGGCGTTGGAATCGGTTGCGGCCGCGCGGCTGTCGCCCGCCGCTCTGGCGGCGGCGAAATCGGCCGCCGCGATCATGGCCATGAACAACGTCTACTACCGCTTCGTACACCTTGCCTCGAACAAGGAGTACGCGACGATGCCGGCCCGGCTGCGGATGAACGTCATCGCCAACCCCGGCGTCGCCAAGGCCGATTTCGAGCTGTGGTCGCTCGCGGTGTCCGCCATCAACGGCTGCGGCACGTGCATCGATTCGCACGAGAAGGTCCTGCAGGATGCGGGCGTGCCCGCGGCCACGATCCAGACCGCCGTGCGCTTTGCCGCCATCATCCAGTCGGTTGCCGTTGCGATCGAAGCCGCTGGTGTGTCCGTCGCGCTGGCGGCGGAATAAGAATCGATCGGATATGTGAATGCGGCCGGCATTGTCCGGCCGCATTTGTCTTTCGCCATTTCTCGCCTGAGTTGCAGAATTTCCCGGCGCGCCTGCAACTCCTCGGTCCGCTAAGCCCCTGACCTCGCGGCAAAGTCGAGATGGCTGCGGCATCCTGATACTCCAACCGATCTTTCCGCAAAGCGCAGAACTCGCCCCCGGTCTCGCGCATTGCGAGTAGTCACCGATGCGGCGCGCCGGGAAATTTCCATCAAATAGCCTTACCTACTCACCCTTCCCGACAAGAACATTGATCAGCTTAGGGACCAAGCAACATCGATTGTGACCAGGGCGCGCGAAAACAATGGCGTGCATGTCGGAAGGAAACCGGACCTGTCGGTCTCGACGGAAGCGTTGATGCAATGTCCCCGATGTCGCATCATGTGCGCTTCGGTTGGACCGCGCGCGCCCGACGTCCTGAAGCTATCTCCCACGACCCGTTCGTCGGAGACAGGAGGCTAGTGATGAGTGCTCCAGATCAGAACGATCCGGCGAAACCAGCGCCGCCCTGGGCGAACGAAGAGCTCCGCAGATATGCGCCGCGCCGCCGCCAGACGGAGGCCGGCCCGACGGCATTCGATCCGCCCGCCGACGGCATCCCCCTGCCGCATCATCTGGTGTCCCGGCCAAGCTCCCTGCCGGCCCGGCCAGCGACCCTTGACCTCGACGATGAGGAGGCCCACCGTGCCTGGAGCGCGAAGCTCGATCCCGTGGTGATGCCCCTGCCGCCGGAGGATCCGGACAAATCGTTGCGGCTGAGTAGTATCATCAAGATCGGTGCCGCCGTCGGCATCGCGGCCTCCATCGCCATGATGGTGGTCAACATGGTCTCCTTCGACAACAGCGCAGCGACACCGGGTGGCAAGAGCCCGATCATGCCGACCGCCGTGCTGGAAAGCCTGGCCCAGATCGATCCTGCGGAAGCCAAGGTCGCCCAGGACGACCCGCCGCAGACGGTCGCCGCGCTCGCGGCTCCCAGCGGTACAGAACTGGCGATGCGGCCATGGCCCTCGACGCCGACGTCGCCAGCGCCAGCCGCGGCAGCACCGGCGGTCTCGCCCCCCTCCGCTGCGCTCCCGATGGCCTCGCCTCGCCCGACCGTTCCGCTGCCGCGAGACGAGGTCGATGCGCTGATGAAGCGCGGACGCGACCTGCTCGCCGCGGGCGACGTCGCCAGCGCGCGCCTGATCCTGACGCGGCTTTCCGACGCCGGAATTGCGGACGCCTCCCTTCTGCTCGCGCGCACCTATGACCCGGCCGAACTGACGAAATCGCGGTTGCTCGGTGCTGTTCCCGACGCAGCCAAGGCGCGTACCTGGTATCTCAGGGCTGCGGAGCAAGGATCGCCGGAAGCCAGCCGACGCATCTCGGCTGCGCGCTAACGCATAAATCTCGAAGCGCTCGAGACGCGACCCGGACCGCTCCCTGCGAGACGGGCGGCCGCGATCTGCTGCGCCCGAGAACCAAATATCGATGGGAGGACTGATGATGCACGGCATCCATGCTGCAGTTCGCGCCGGCTTGGCCGCCAGATGGAGCCGACGTCGCAGACCACGGGATGCAAAGATCAGCCCCCCTCGAGCAGCCGCATGCCTCGCCCTGGCTCTGTCCGCTCCGCTGGCGCTGACCGGACATCAAGCGGTCGCCGCGGACAACGAGATCCGCATCGGCAACACCATGCCCTACAGCGGCCCGGCTCTCGCCTATGGCGTCATCGGCAAGACGATCGCGGCCTACTTCAACAAGATCAATGCCGAGGGCGGCATCAACGGCCGGCGCGTCAACTTCATTTCCTACGATGACGGCTATGCGCCGCAGAGGACGGTGGAGATGACGCGCAAGCTCGTCGAGGAGGACAACGTCCTGCTGATGTTTGCGAGCCTGGGCACGGCTCCCAACCTGGCGGTGCGCCCTTATCTCAACGCCAACAAAGTCCCGCAATTGTTCGTGGCATCCGGCTCCTCGCAATGGGACCAGCCGCACGACTTTCCGTGGACCATGGGCTTTCAGCCGAGCTACCAGGCCGAGGCGCACGTCTATGCCCAGTACCTGCTGGAGACCCACAGCCGCGGCAAGATCGCAATTCTCTATCAGGACGACGATTTCGGAAGGGATTACGTCAAGGGATTGAAGGACGGCCTGGGCGGCAAGCTCCCGATCGTGGCGGAAGCCGGCTACAAGGTCACCGACGCCAACGTCAATCAGCAGATCGCCACGCTGAAGGCCTCCGGCGCCGACATCTTCTTCGACGTGACCACGCCCAAATTCGCCGTGATGGCGATCCGCCGCGCGGCCGAGCTCGGCTGGCGTCCGGACCACATCATCTCGACGGTCTCGGAATCGGTGTCCGCCGTGATGCAGCCGGCCGGCCTGCAGAATGCCGAAGGCATCCTGTCCGCGGGCTATTACTACGAGGGCGAGGAGGCCGCGGCTGCAGGCGATCCATCCTACCGCGAATGGTCCGCCTTCATGGACCGCTATCTGCCGGACGTACCGAGGAGCAATGGTCTTGCGACCTTCGGCTACCTCGCGGCAAACGCGATGGTCGCAGTGCTGCGGAGTTGCGGCGACGACCTGTCGCGCGACAATATCATGAAGCAGGCGGCATCCCTGAAAAGCCTCAAATTGCCGATGCTGACGCCCGGCATCACCGTCAACACCAGCCCCCATGATCACGCGCCGCTGGAGCAGATGCAGATGATGCAGTTCACCGGCGGCAAGTGGCAGCGCTTCGGTCCGGTCCGGAGCGGTATCGATCCCGGCAGCGTCAGCGATTCCTTCAAGACCATCTTCCGTTACGGCACGGCGAAGCGCGATCTGGCCAACCAGCTGAATGCCAATACCGTCACCCTGATGACCGGCTCGTTCGGCAGCACCTACGCCAATATGGGCGCGGACCTCGCATCCGCGCTCGACAAGGGGACGGAGCTGCGCATCCTTCCCGTGATCGGCCGCGGCTCGGTGCAATCGGTCGCCGACATCCTGCTGCTGCGCGGCGTCGACGCCGGCATCATCCGGAAGGACACCCTGGCCTTTCTCGAGCGCAAGGACTTCGCCAACAACATCCGCGAACAACTGGTCTATGTCACCAAGCTGTTCAACGAGGAGATGCACGTGCTGGCGCCGAGATCGATCGCCAGCCTGAGCGAGCTCGACGGCAAGACCATCGCCGTCGACCTGCCCGACGGCGGCACCTTCGTCACCTCGATCAACGTGTTCGAGCGCCTCGGGATCAGGCCGCATCTGCTCTATATCGAGCCGCGGCTGGCGCTGGACATGCTGCGCAAGGGCGACATCGACGCCATCATCACGGTCGAGGGCAAGCCGGTGCAATGGCTGAGCCAGGTCAGCGATCCCAATCTGCATCTGGTGCCCGTCGACTACGACAAGGCTCTGCACGACGACTATCTGCCGGCGCAATTGTCCGCCGAGGACTATCCGAACCTCGTCGGCGCCTCGGCGCCGGTGAACACGATCGCGGCCGAGGCCGTGCTGGCGTCGTTCAACTGGCCGGCCGGGAGCGACCGTCACCGCCGGCTGTCTCTGCTGGTCGAGGCCTTCTTCAGCAACATGCAGGCGCTGCAACGGCCACCATACCACCCGAAATGGCAGGAGGTGGCGCCGCTGGCGCCGATCGCGGGCTGGACAAGATTCAAGACGGCGCAGGACTGGCTCGATCGCAATACACCGCCCGCCCAGATGCTGGGAGCGAACGCACAGGCCAACGATCTGCAGGCCAGCGGCGTATCGGCCGATCCCCGGCTGTTCCGTGAATTCATGGAATGGCGAGCCAACCGCCAGAAGCGCGCCGCTCCGCGGCACCCACAGTAGCCGGGTCGTGCGGTCAAGCCGCGGCCGAGGCAGGGCTGATCCGCACCTGCACGTCGCAGGGACGCGCGAGGTAGGGCGCCGAGGTGACCAGCACGTCCGCCCCCGCCGCAGCATAGGCTGCGGCGTTCTGCGCATTCACGCCACCCGCGGCCGCAATGATTGGTCGCCGCGGCAGCGCCGCGCTGATGGCGATACGCTCGGTCAGCGCAGCGATCTCGGCAGGCGGAAATTTCTCGGCCTGGATGACGTCGAAGCCGGCCACGGCGGCGGCGACGGCCTGCTCGACCGTGGTGACCTCGATCACGAGCCGCTTCTCCGGCGCGCTCCGCCGCAACCGCTCGGCGACATCGGCAAGCGGCGCATCGCCGAGAAACGCCCGGTGTTCCGGAAACACCAGCACCGACTCCGACAGGCCGAGCCGATGCATCACCGCGCCACCCGCCTTCACCGCGGCAACGGCGAACGGCTTGGTTCCGGGGACGTTCTTGCGCGTGCAGGCGACCACAATGCCAGGCCTGATCGCGCGCGCCGCGCCGACGATCGCAGCCGCCCCGGTGGCGACGCCTGACCAGATCTCGATGAGCGTCTGCGCCACCTTCCAGCTCCGCAACAGGCCGGCCGCCGTGCCCTCTGCACGGAGGATCGGAGCCCCCTCCTCCAGCACCGTTCCGCTGCCGGCGAACAATTCGACATGGCAGCCCGTGAGCTCGATCAAGGCCGCCGCGTCCTCGGCCAGGGCCAATACCATGCGGCCGCGCGCAGCGAAGTGCATCAGGCCCGGCTCGGCGCCGATCCCGAGCGTCTCCGTCGTCAGGTCGCCATAGGGGACATCGTCGCGGAGCAGCGCTTCCAGATCATGGTGCGTAGCGGTGGTCGGCGCGCGCGACATCTGCTCTTTCTCCACAGGCTGCATCCTCTATATAAACCCTGGTCGCCGCCCGCCCCCGATCGCCAGGCCCCGCATGATCCCGCACGATCTTCCTGCTTCCGCTGAGCCCAATCAGCCCCGTCTCGCCGCCATTCTCTACGGACCGGGCGACGACGCCGATGCCTTGCTGGACGCCTTTGCCCAGGAGCTGCTGCAACGGGGCGTCCGCGTCGGCGGCATCGTTCAGCGCAATACGAGAGACGAAGTCGGCAAGAAAAGCGGAATGGACGTGATCGATCTCGCCAATGGCGACACGATCTCGATCTGTCAGGACCTCGGCACCGGATCGACGGCCTGCAAGCTCGACACCGCGGGCCTTGCCGAAGCCGGCATGGCCGTTCACCGCGCCATCGCGGCCCATGCCGACCTCATCGTGATCAACAAGTTCTCCAAGCAGGAGGCTTCCGGAAGCGGGTTGCGCGGCGAGCTGGCCGACGCAATCACGTCGGGGATTCCGGTGCTGACGGCCGTGCCGCAGAAATGCATCGACGACTGGCGGACCTTTGCGGGCGATTTCGGCACG
This sequence comes from Bradyrhizobium sp. SZCCHNRI1029, assembly GCF_032487555.1. Lineage (NCBI taxonomy): Bacteria > Pseudomonadati > Pseudomonadota > Alphaproteobacteria > Hyphomicrobiales > Nitrobacteraceae > Bradyrhizobium > Bradyrhizobium sp. SZCCHNRI1029. The sequence continues at coordinate 418,396 of NZ_JAUEUK010000002.1, read as the reverse complement.
CTGCTCCAGCCGTCGCTTTCCGCGATGGAAACCTGGTGGCTCGACCTGCGCGCGCGACAGGCGTCGCGCGGCTGATCGGCGCAGCAATTCGGCGCCACGCTCCTATTTGCCGATCATCACATCCGACGACTTGATGACGGCGGAGACGCTGTCGCCGACGGCAAGTGCGAGTTCGTCCACCGCCTCGTTGGTGATCGCCGAGAAGACTGTCAGTCCCGGGGCGAGCTCCACCTTGACGTGGGCGGTGGTCGTTCCCTTTTCAACCGAGATGATTCGTCCCGGTAAGACATTTCGTGCGCTCAGCTTCACGTGCTGTTCCTCATCCGTTGCAGCCTCGTTGCTGCTGCTCAATGTAAACAGAACGCGTGCCAGAACTCAATGACCTATATCAAACACAATACAGGATTGATGATCCGGCGCTGCGTTTGCGGCACCCCGTCGACCGGCGTGATCTGACGGCGTCAGCCGAACTTGAACAGCACGCCATAGCCGCCGCGCGGATAGCTCCACTCGATGTCGCCGCTGGCCTCGCCGATGACCCGGCAGGTGCCGCATTCGATGCAGCCGTCCACCGTGATCTCGACCTGGCCCTTGTCGTTGAGCTCGTAGCAGCGTGCCGGGCAGGCCTTGAGAAGCGCCTTCAACTGCGGCGTCGGCGTGGTATGCGGACGGACCTTGATATGGGCCCGGCCGGGATCGACCTGATAGCGATTGTAGAACAGCTTGTCTTCGACCCTGACTGCGACGTCCGTGCTCATGTCTGATCTCCCTCGCCTGAGCTGTTTCGTTCATTCACCAATCATCGCCACGCCCGAGCAAACCTGAAGGCGTCGCCGAACAGGCCGGTCCATGACCTTGCATTCACGAAGGAGCGCACGGTGCTGCTTTCCTTCTCCTTCTTCGGCGTGCCGTCGACGCGCACGAAGTTCTGCATCGCCTTGGAGACAAGCTGCGGATAGGTCAGGAAGAAGTTCTGCGACTGGTTGTGCAGCAGCGCCGGCATGTCCTTGTATTTCTTCAGATCCTTGATGACGAAGGAGTCCTCCAGCATCTTCTTGTAGAGCGCGAGGTTCGCTTTCGTCATCGGATCGCGGCGCGACTTGACCTGGAAGATCGCCTCGGCGGCGATGCGGCCGGAGGTCATCGCGAGATTGGAGCCCTCGCGATGAATCGCATTGTTGAGCTGTGCGGCGTCGCCGACCACCACCCAGCCGTCGCCGCAGAGTTCGGGAATCGCGTTGTAGCCGCCCTCGGGAATCAGGTGCGCCGAGTACTCCTTGACTTCCGACCCCTCGATCAGCGGCGCCACCGACGGATGCTGCTTGAACCGCTCGAGCAGGCCGTAGGGCGTCTCGCCGGTCTTCTGGAAGTCGGAGACGAGGCAGCCGATGCCGAGCGAAATGCACTCCTTGTTGGAATAGATGAAGCCCATGCCGGTCATGCCGCGGGAAATCGTGCCGACGGCCTCGATGACGGCCCCTTCGTCGCCCTTCAGGTTGAAGCGCGCCTCGATCGTTTCGCGCGGCAGGAAGTGCATCTCCTTGACCGCGAGAGCGACGTTCTCCGGCTTCGGCCGCTCGCGCAGGCCGGCGCGGGTTCCGAGCAGGCCGTTGACGCCCTCGGCCAGCACGACGACGTCGGCATGGATCTCACCATCGCGCCGATCGGTTCTGACGCCGATCACCTTGCCATAGGCATCCTGCGCGAGCTCGGTCACGGTGGTCTCGCACAGCACGGTGGCGCCAGCCTCCTTGACCTTGGACGAGAACCATTTGTCGAACTGGGCGCGGATGATCGTGTAACGGTTCGGCTTTTCCTCGTTGAAGTCGTCCGACTTGTAGTGCAGGCCGACATGCGACTTGTCGTCGAGCATCCAGAAGCGCTGCTCGACCAGATGGCGTTCCAGCGGCGCTTCCTCGCGGAAGTCCGGAATCAGCTTCTCCAGCATGTCGGCGTAGAGGATCGCGCCCTGCACGTTCTTGGAGCCGGAATACTCGCCGCGCTCGAGCTGCAGCACCTTCATGCCGCGCTTGGCCATGGTCAGCGCAGCCGCATTACCGGCCATGCCGGCACCCACGACGATCGCGTCGAAACGTTCCTCGATCATTGCCCTGCTCCCTCTCTGGTGCCTAGCTTGCGATGCGATCGCGCGAATGCGGCGACAGACGCGCGCGGAATGCCTCCGTCAGCGCGGGCAGCAGCCGGATCGCATCGGTGACGATGCCGACATGCGCGAAGTCGAAGATCGGCGCGTTCTTGTCGGTGTTGATGGCAACGATCAGGTCGGCGCCCTCGACACCGACCCGATGCTGGATCGCGCCGGAGATGCCCGCGGCGATGTAGAGCTTGGGCCGAATGGTCTTGCCGGTCTGGCCGATCTGGCGATCCGAGGTCACCCAGCCCTTCTGCACCAGCGGCCGCGAGCAGCCGAAGTCGGCGCCGAGCACCGCGGCGAGCCCCTTGACGAGCTGGAAGTTCTCCGGCGAGCCAAGCCCGAGCCCGCCCGCCACGACGATGTCGGCATAGGCGAGATTGGACTTGGCGGAATCGCGATCCGGAATGAAGGACAGCACCTTGGTGACGATGTCCTCCTCGACGAGGCCGAGCTTGTGCTCGATGATGCGACTGGCGGGTTTCTCGACGCGGTCCGGCATCGGCATCACGCGCGGGCGGACGGTGGCCATCTGCGGCCGATAGTTCAGCGTGTAGATCGTGCAGAGCAACGAGCCGCCGAAGGTCGGACGCGTCGCGGCCAGCGAGCCGTCGGCATCGACGTCGAGCTCGGTGCAGTCGGCGGTCAGACCCGTGAGCAGCGTTGTCGCGACGGAGCCGGCGAGGTCGCGGCCGAGCGTGGTGGCGCCGAGCAGCAGGATCTCCGGCTTGAAGGTGTTGACGACGTCGGTCAGCGCCTTGGTGTAGGCTTCGTTGCGATAGTCGGCGAGAACGCCGTCCGCGACGATGTAGGCGAGGTCGGCGCCATAGCAGAACGACTCCGCGGCAGCGTGCTGCACGGCTTCTCCGGGAGGACCGATCACGACGGCCGCGAGATCGACCTTCAGCTTGTCGGCGAGCTTGCGTCCGGCGCCCATCAGCTCCCAGGATACCGGGTGGACCTGGCCGCGCTCCTGCTCGATGAACACCCAGACGTGCTTGTAGGCCTTGAAATGCTCGGGCAGCTCCTTCTTGGTCGCGGCGCGACCGGCTGCGGCGGGCGGTGCTTTGGTGGGTTCGCTCATGATCGTCGTCCCTTGGTCCGTCAAAAGCCGTCTGGATCAGAAGCCGTGCGCTGACGTCGTCAGCTCGGCTTCGAGCTTCGGCTGCCGCTTGAACAATTCCTCGATCAGCGCGTCGGCCGGTGCGCGGTTCGAGAAGTCGACCATGGTTGCCTTCTCCGCCCGGGGGGACGGCGCGAAGACCCGCTTCACGATGGTCGGCGAGCCCTTCAGGCCGCACTTCGAGATGTCCTCGACGCCGGCGTCCTTGGCGCTCCAGGTGACGATCTGAGCGCGCGCCGCACGGAGCGCATCGGCCATGGCGCCGCGGCGGATCTCGTTGGTCGCCTCGAGCATCGTCACCAGGCATGGCAGCTTGGTCTTCAGCACTTGAACGCCCCCCTCGGAGCGGCGCTCGGCTTCGATCGTGCGCGCGACAGGATCGACCTCGCGGATCTTCGCCACATAGGTCAGTTGCAGCAGGCCCAGCCGCTTGGCGATGCCCGGGCCGACCTGCGCGGTGTCGCCGTCGATCGTCTGCTTGCCGGTGAACACGATGTCGGGCGCGCCAAAGGTCTCGCTGACCTTGCGAATGGCTGTCGCCAGCGCATAGGTGGTCGCCAGCGTATCGGCGCCAGCGAAGAAGCGATCGGTCAGCAGCACGGCGCGGTCGGCGCCGTAGGTCAGCGCCCGGCGCAGCGAGTCCTCGGCGGACGGCGGTCCCATGGTCAGCACCGTCACTTCGCCGCCGAACTTGTCGCGCAGTTGCAGCGCCGCCTCGAGCGCGAACAGATCGTAGGGGTTGATGATGGTTGGCACACCCTGGCGCATGATGGTGTTGGTCACCGGATGAACGCGGATCTGCGCGGAGTCCGGAACCTGCTTGATGCAGACGACGATATGCATGCGATCACTCCGGGTGTGTAGTCCTGCGATCAGGACAGCAATTGTCGTACCAGTTTCGGCCGCGATGATTATCGGCACGGATTCAACACCTTGGCGCATGAACCCGATCTGCTTCTGAAAACTCGCCGACGAGGTCCGACACGTCGCAAGCAACACGCGTCGGGAATGCGACAGGAACTTGAAAGCGCACGGCTCGCCTGAAAGCAGAAGCGCCGCCAGTCGTGCCGGCGGCGCTGGTGGGAGCGATCGTCAGTTCATGCGCTACTTGAGCGTCGTCAGCGACACGAACGGCTTTGGAGCCGGCTTCGGCGGCGCCACCGCCTCCTTGAGCACCTTGAACACCCGCTGATCGAGCGGCGTCGAGACGAGGAAGTCCTGATAGGCCCGCTCCAGGAACGATTTGCAGCGGGCTGCGACGTCCTCACTGGAAGCGCCGGAGAAGTCCTCGCTGACGAGGTACTGCCCCATCCGGCGGAGGATATGCAGCCGGCAGACGTTGAGCACCTTGGGATCGTAGTCGACACCGAGCAGCTTGAAGAACTCCTCGGCCGCGGAGGTCTTCTTCAGTTCGTCCAGAACGTTCGGCGTTGCCGCAGTCATTGCTTTGCTCCTTGACTCGAAATCGGATCAACCTCGCAGAGAGAGGTCGGCGCCGGAGGCGGCGGTCCCTGACGCATCCTCTGCCTGGTGTGAGCGAGCTGCGCCTCGAGGAATTCGATCCGGTCCAGCATCACGGAAAGGGCTTCACCGACCGGATCAGGCATCAAATGATGGTCCAGATCGATCCGTCCGACGGTCCGCCGATGGGTGAACTCAGGCCGCACCACCTTGGCGGGGATCCCGACCACCGTGACGTCGGGCGGCGTGCTCTGGATGACGACGGAGTTGGCACCGACGCGGGTCCGCGGACCGATGGTGATCGGTCCGAGAATCTTGGCGCCGGCGCCGACGACGACACCGCTGTCCAGCGTCGGATGCCGCTTGCCTGGCGACCACGACGTACCTCCCAGGGTGACGCCGTGATACAACGTGACATCGTCGCCGACCTCCGCGGTCTCGCCGATCACGACGCAGGCGCCATGATCGATGAAGAAGCGGCGGCCGATTTCGGCGCCCGGATGAATGTCGACATTCGACAGGAAACGTCCGAGCCACGACAACAAGCGCGCCGGAAAACGCCAGCCGCGGATCCACAGCCGATGCGCCAGGCGGTGCCAGATCAGCGCGTGAATGCCGGGATAGGTCAGCAGTGTCTCGATTTCGCTGCGCGCCGCCGGATCGCGCGAGCGGACACACGCAATGTCCTCGCGGATCAGGCGAAGCAGCGAAGGCCGGCTCGCCTCGACGACGATCGGCTCTGCAATGGGGGTATCGACGATGTCGCTCATGATCAGGCAAAGCTCGCCAGCGGGTGATCGCAGACTTCGCGCCAGATGGCCGCAACGGCCTCCTTCGGCACCGGCCCCTTGTGAGCGACGGCATGCCTGCGCACCCGCGCCAGGATGCGCTGGGCCTGGTCGGCGCTCGCCGGCAGCCGCAAATCCGACAGCAACGAGGTGATCGCCGACAGCCCGGAATGCTTCCCGATCACGATCCGATTGGAGCGGCCGAACAGTACCGGATCGAGCGCCTGGTAGGTGTGCTGATCCTTCAGCAGGCCGTCGACGTGAATGCCGGATTCATGGGTGAAGACGTGCTCGCCGACGATGGCCTTGTTGAGTGGAATGGCGCGTGCCGCGGCGGCCGCCACGACATTGGCGACGTGATCGAGCTCGGCCAGCACGATGCCGGTCTCGCGCCGGTAGAGCTGCCGCAGCGCGACCGCGACCTCTTCCAGCGGGGCATTGCCGGCACGCTCGCCGAGGCCGATCACGGTGACCGACGCATGGGTCGCGCCCGCCTTGACCGCCGCCAGCGTGTTGGCGGTGGCAAGACCGAGATCGTCATGGCCGTGAAACTCGATCTCCAGGTCCGTGGTCGCACGCAAGGCGCCGACCAGGGCTGACGTCGCGTCGGGATCGAGCACGCTCAGTGTATCGGCGACGCGGAAGCGTCGGGCACCGAGCGACTTCGCGGTCGCGATCACCTCGGCGAGAAAGCCGACATCGGCGCGCGACGAATCCTCACCGCCGACGGCAACGGCCAGTCCGCGGCTTCGCGCATAGCCGACCACGCGCTTGAGCAGCTCCAGCGCGGCGCTGCGGCTGCCGCCGAGCTTGGCGGCGATCTGCACGTCGGATGTCGGGATGGAGACATTCACCATCGAGACGCCGGCCGCGATCGCCGCATCGACATCCGCCTCGCGCATCCGGCACCAGCCGATGATGGTCGCGGGCAGACCGGCCTCGACGATCGCCCTGATCGCCGCGATCTCGTCGGCCCCCATCGCCGGCGTGCCGGCCTCGATCTCGGGAACGCCGGCACGGGCGAGCGCACGAGCGATCGCGACCTTCTCTCCGAGGGCGAAGGCGACGCCCGGCGCCTGTTCGCCGTCGCGGAGCGTGGTATCGTTGAGGATGACCCGGGGCATCGGGCTCCCCGAGGCTGTGCCCCCGTGGGCAGAGCCGGCATCTCGGGCATTCCTAGACCCGCGCTGTCCGGAGACGTCTGGCATTCACTCGCTCCGTCGCAACCTGTGTGCGGCCGCCAGAAGCACGACGCTCCATTGCGGCCTGCCATTCACTCAGCAACGGCCATGCCACCGCCGGACACCACGCCAATCAATTGATTATCCAATTGTTTTTCCATTGCCCCGGATTGTCGGATTCGTAACAGCGTCGGACATCGAACGTCGACGCAGAGAGACATGCCCGCGCAGCGCCAAGCCGCGGCGACCTGCGCTGCCGTCAGGCGTGACGCCTGCGGCGCAGATGAATGACGATGTCGATCCGCTCCATGCCATAACCCGGCAGCGGCTCGGGCATCTGCTCGAACGCGACCTGTCCGGGCACATCGACGAGCGCGCCTTCGTCCTCGTAGAAGAAGTGCGGGTGCACGGTCGTATTGGTGTCGAAGAACGATTTCGAGCCGTCCACGCCAATTTGGCGCAGCAGGCCCAGCTCCACGAACTGGTTGAGCGTGTTGTAGATGGTGGCCTGCGAGATCTTCATGCCCGAAGCAACGGCTGCGGCATAGAGCGCGTCGGCGGTGATGTGGCGGTCACCGCCGCCGAACAGAATCCGGCTCAGTTGCTGACGCTGCTGGGTGGGGCGCAACCCGGCCCGGCGCAGCGCGTCCTCGCATCGACGCATCAGGATCTCGCCAGCTTCGCAGGTCTCCGCCTGAGGACAACGTCCGCCGTCGGAGTTGCACGGGGATCCAAGCTGGCTGTCCATCAACATCGTCACGGTCCTCGAACTCACATCGCGGCGCCCGCCGCCTCCCGCAGCGCCACCTCGCGCCGCCGTTCGGCCATCCGGCTCTCGCCGCTCTCCTCGCCGAAGCAGAGCTGGAAGTCGTTGCACTGGGTACAGACCGGCGTCGTGCACATCACGAAGCCATCATCCTCGCACAGCATGCGGTAGAAGAAGCGCTTCCAGCGCATGTTGCTGGTGTTGCGGCTCGCCAACGGCGCGAAGTGGCGCATCAGCAGGCGCGACAATTCGGAGCGCTCGCGCAGGCCCAGGTCTTCCCAGAGATGGTTGGGCTCCATCGCGCGACGCGCCACCATGGCCGCGAGCCAGCGGCCGACCTCGCCGTCCGTGGAGCGCTGCGCGGCGAGCAGATCGCGCACCATCGTGATTTCGTCCTCGTCCGGCGCGGCCGCGGCCCCGGTGATCGGCAGCCATGAGGAGTCGATCGAGGCTGCCGGAAACAACTGCGCCAGCAGTGCGATCAGTTCGACGGTCGAAAGCCCCGCGCGCTCCGCCAGCGCGCCATGCTCCATCGCTGAAACGGCGAGAACCGATGCGATGACGTGACGATCGAAACCGATGTCACTGTCGATCAGCGCCTCGTCGGGATCGACGCCGGTCAGCAGGCGGTAAATCTGGCGGCCGTGATGCCGCGCGTTCTCTTCGCAGGAGCCGCTGCGCGGCGACGGTTGCAGGCCGGCAGCGACGGACTCCGAGACGCCCACGATTGCGATGGTCATAGCTTGATCCCCTGCCGCGCGCCGACGGGACATGCGATGAGGTACCGGCCTTCCGACGGGAGGAAGGCCGGTACCAAGACTGCTTAAGCCGTTGCGGCGAGTTCGGCGGCAGTCTTTCCGATCTGGGTTTCGTCGACGGCCTTCATGATGCCGTGCTCCATCAGCATGTCCTCGAGCTCGTCCATCGTGATCGGGGTCGGGATGATGCCCTTGCCGCCGTTGTTGTGGATCTTCTGCGCCAGCGAGCGGTAGTGCCCGGCCTGGACGGAATCCGGCGCATATTCCAGCACGGTCATGCGGCGCAGCTCGGCGTGCTGCACGATGTTGTCGCGCGGCACGAAGTAAATCAGCTGAGTACCGAGCTTCTTGGCGAGAGCCTCCGCCAGCTCCAGCTCCTTGTCGGTCTGACGCTCGTTGCAGACCAGGCCGCCCAGGCGCACGCCGCCGGAATTTGCATATTTCAGAATGCCCTTGGAGATGTTGTTGGCGGCATACATCGCCATCATCTCGCCGGACATCACGATGTAGATCTCCTGCGCCTTGTTCTCGCGGATCGGCATCGCGAAGCCGCCGCACACGACGTCGCCGAGCACGTCGTAGGACACGTAGTCGATGTCCTCGTAGGCGCCGTTCTCTTCCAGGAAGTTGATCGAGGTGATGACGCCGCGGCCGGCGCAGCCGACGCCCGGCTCCGGACCGCCGGACTCGACGCAGCGGATGTCGCGATAGCCGACCTTCATGACCTCCTCGATCTCGAGGTCCTCGACGCTGCCGGCGGCAGCAGCCAGGCTCAGGATCGTGTCCTGCGCCTTGGCGTGCAGGATCAGGCGGGTCGAATCCGCCTTGGGGTCGCAGCCGACGATCAGGATCCGATGACCCATCTCGGCGAGCGCCGCGAGCGTGTTCTGCGACGTCGTCGATTTGCCGATGCCGCCCTTGCCGTAGAATGCGATTTGTCGAAGTGATGACATTCTGCTCTCCATCAACCGATTGCCAATGTCGCGCCCGCGCTGCTCGCGAGGCGTGACCGCGTCCTCTGTGTGTCCGAACCGGCAGACGGGTTGTTGGGAAGGAGAGCATCGCTCGTCCGGAGCGTCGGCGTGCACTCAGCCCTCAACCATTGCCTGAACCCGGTTTTGCAACGGCTGTGCCAGCACGCGCACAGGGCCAAAACGATCATGTTTTAAAGGAGATGCGGAGCAATCCGGGCGCGATTGCGAGTTGTTGCAAACCCGACATCGGAATGCTTCGCAAGATGCGACGACGCGCGGCGCTGTCCGAAACGACACAACAGCGGTAGCTTTTCAGCCGGGCGGTGCCCGGAACGAGATTTGCTAGATCCCCTCTGCAGCCCTGCGGCACAGACGCTGACAACGTTGAGGAGGATGCAATGCAGATCGGAGTGGAGACGGCCAAGGCAGTGGACCAGCGGCGCGTGTTCGTGATCGACGACGACGAGATCACGCGCGCGGCCCTGCAGTTCATGTTGCACGATGAAATCGAGACCCACGAATTGGCGACGCCGGAGGAGGCGTACGAGAAGGGCGTCGACTGGCTGGCACCGAACGTGGTGCTGCTCGGGGTTTCCTTCCTGAAGCAACGCGGCCCCGAGCTCGTCCGCGAGATCCTGGCGAAGTTCAAGGGCGTGCGCATTCTGATCGTGACCGCCAAGGCCGACGAGGCGATCGCGATCGAAGGTCTCAAGGCCGGCGCGCATGGCGCCGTGGTCAAGCCGCTCACGATCGAGGCGGTGCGCAAGAAGGTCGACACCATTCTCGGCCGCGCCGGCGGCGCGCAGCTGGTCCAGCTCGGCGGCGCCTGACGTGACGACCGTCGTCTTCTACGAGAAGCCGGGCTGCGGCACCAACGCCCGGCAGAAGCTGATGCTGACGCGAGCAGGCCACGATGTCATCGCCAGGAACCTCTTGACCGAACCCTGGACGGGCGAGAGGCTGCGCACATATTTCGCCGGGACCCCCGTCTGGGCCTGGTTCAATCCGGCCTCGCCGCGCGTGAGATCGGGAGAGATCGAGCCAGAGACGATCGAAGCCGTCGCGGCCATCGACCTGATGCTCGAGGATCCGCTGCTGATCCGCCGGCCATTGATCGAAGCCGGCGGCCGGTGCTGCGCCGGCTTCGATCGTGAACCCGTCATCTTGCTGCTTCGGCAGGGCGACGGTCTGGAGGATGTCCAGGGCTGCACGCGTCCGGATGGGTCGACACCTTGTCCGGAGCCGCGTTGAGCGGCTCCATTCTGCAAGCTCAGCGCTTCAACACCATGACCAGGCGATCGACACGCTTGCCCTGCTTGAAGTGGGATTCGACGATCTCGTCGATATCCTCCGGCTTGGTCGGTCGATACCAGACGCCGTCCGGATAGACCACCATCATCGGTCCGGCGCTGCAGAAGCCGAAGCAGCCGGCGGCGGTGACGCCGATATCCGTCAACCGCTGCGCCTCGATGGTCTTGGTCAGCCGGTCCCACAGCGGCTGCACGCCGAGCGCGCCGCAGCTGCCGCGCGGATGCCCGGGCGGGCGCTGCGTCAGGCAGACGAAGGCGTGATGTTTGTAGAGCTGCGGAATCTCGAATGCGTCATCCGCCTCGGCGACATCGGCATCGCTCATGACGCAGACGCCTTGATGCCCTTGTCGGCGAGCAGGGTCGCGAGCTCACCGGCCTGGAACATCTCGCGCACGATGTCGCAGCCGCCGACGAATTCGCCCTTCACATAGAGCTGCGGAATGGTCGGCCAGTTGGAGAACTCCTTGATGCCCTCGCGGATGAAGGGATCGGCGAGCACGTTGACGCTCTCGTAGGCCACGTCGAGCTTGGCCAGGATCTGTGCCACCGCGGCGGAGAAGCCGCATTGCGGCGCCGCCGGCACGCCCTTCATGAACAGCACGATGTCATTGCTGTCGATCAGCTTCTGAATGCGTTCGGATGTCGACATAGACTGGATCCTTTCCCTGAATGCGACCGATCAGCCCGGCCGCAACGATCATTTCGGCAATGACGTCTCGAGCGCCAGCGCATGCAGCACGCCGCCCATCTGGCCCTTGAGAGCCGAATAGACCATCTGATGCTGTTGCACCCGGCTCTTCCCGGCGAAAGCCTGTGAGGTGACGCGCGCCGAATAATGGTCGCCATCGCCCGCCAGATCCTCGATCACGACGACGGCATCCGGGAACGCCTCCTTGATCAGACGCTCGATGTCCGTTGCTGCCATCGCCATCGCTGCCACTCCCGCTGGATTGATGAAGGCCTCATGCAAGCTCCGAACCAGTGATTTGCTCGCCGCAATCGCCGTCTCGCCGGCATCTGACGACGCGTCCACGCCAATTCGCCAAGCGTTGCGTCGTCTTTGCGACATCGGCCGCGGCGGAGCGAAGAGGCGACGTGCAAAATCCAACATCGGCCCGCTCTTCCGCCCGCCTCGTACCGGCTCCGGCGCTGCTGCACCCGCGCGAAAACGGTCCGCGTCTTGCAGTGATTTGATCGAGGTCAATGCAGATGCTCGAACTCGTCAGCGAACCCGACACGATCAACTTCGGCGATCTGCCGCAAGAGATCGATGCGCTTTTGCAACAGGGCGTGGCGGCGTATCGCCGCGACCACGCGCAGGCGGATCGGCTGTTTCGCCAGGCGCTGGCGGCCGCTCCGCAGCAGCTTCCGACCTACTTCTGTCTGTACAAGATTCACACCTATCAAGGCCATCTCGACGAGGCAGAGGCGGTCGCCGAGCTGGGCCTTGCGGAAGCGGCGCGCCAGGCCGGCTGGCCACGGGATTGGCGGCACTGGACGCCGCATGATCCGCTGCCGGATGGCGCCGGCCGCTTCGCGCTCTACACGCTGAAGGCCCTAGCCTTCATCCATCTGCGCAAGACTGATTCCGACGGAGCAGCCGAAATGCTCGCGGCGCTGCGGCGACTCGATCCCACCGGCGCCGTCGGATGGCCGGTCGTCGCCGCGCTGGCCGAGGGGCTCGGTTCGGAATGAGGCGACGCCATGCATGAGCGAAACATGACTCGAATTCCAACGACCATCCCCCGGTGCGAACCAGGATCATGAGAGGAACCAACGCATGATGACCATGCACGCCCCGCCCCCTCCTTCCCCGGCGCAGAACGCCGTAGCGACCGGCTCCCAGAGTGCAGCCGAGAGCGTGATTGCAGCGTTGCGAACGGTCTATGACCCGGAGATTCCGGTGAACGTCTACGATCTCGGGCTGGTCTATCGAATCGCGCACGAGGGCGGCGGCGCGGTCGAGATCGACATGACCCTGACGGCGCCCGGCTGTCCGGTCGCAAGCGAGATCGTCCGAATGGTGGAGGACGCCGTACAGGCCGTCGACGGTGTGGTGTCGGTCAAGGTCACCCTTGTCTTCGAGCCGCCATGGGACAAGTCGCGCATGTCCGAAGAGACCGCCCTGGAGCTGGGTTTGTTGTAACGCGCGCCAACCGCGCAACGGAAGCAGGAGCATCACATGCCTACGGCGAGCACGATCAAGCTGACCGCCAGCGACGGCCATACCTTTCAGGCGTTTCGTGCCGATCCCGCCGACGCGCCAAAGGGGGCGATCGTCGTCCTGCCGGACGGCGCCGACGCTGCCGGCAAACTACGCAAGGTCGCCGATACTTTCGCCGCGAGCGGCTATGTCGTGATCGCGCCGGAGCTGTCGCCTCCCACCGCGATCGAAGCGGCAACGGAGGGCGAGCCGGCCGAGAGCGTGCCGGATCCGGCAGCACCGCTGCTCGCCGAGATCCAGTCAACGGTCGACAGCGTCAAGGACTGCGGCAAGGTGGCGGTGGTCGGCTTCGGCGCCGGGGGCGGTCTCGCCTATGACGCGGCCAACCGCGTCTCCGGCGTGGCCTGCGCAGTGAGCTACTACGCGACCGGTGTCGTCAACGCGGCCGGCGCCAAGCGCAAGATTCCGACGCTGCTCCATTTCGGCGAGGCCGACATCGTCGTGCCGTTCGCGGAGGTGACCATGTTCCGCGCCTATCATCCCGAGGTCAGCGCGTTCTCCTATCCGAATGCCGCGCATGCGTTCGACGGTGACGGCGAGACCTATGATGAATCTGCAGCTACGCTGGCACATGACCGGACCCTGGCGTGGATCTCGCAATATGTCGTCGGGCAGCCGCCGATCACGCTGAAGAACGCCGGCGCCTATGCGCTCGCCAAGACCGACAAGAAAAAGAAGAAGAAAGCCGACGACGACATGGGACCGCTGGCCGATTGACAATCCGATGGAGTGAGAGCACCGCGATGCTGCCGACCACCATCCTGATCGACGAGCGGCCACGTTGCGTCGTGCGCCCCAACGACACCAAGGATCTCAACCGCTTCATCCGCAACGGCAAGCCTTTTCTGCTTGCCGAGGTGCCGGACGGCAGAATCACGCATCGCAATGCCAGCGAGGTCGAGATGATGCAATGGCAGAACGCCCTGGCGCTGCACCGCGCCTGGGGCGGCGACGACGAGACCTTCTTCGGCGTGCCGTTGTATTAGCTGGATTGCGTAAGGTCGGCAAAGGCGCCACGGACGGCAGTGAATTGCACCGTCGGAAGATCGCCGTGCCCACCTTTCTGGTCCATCTTTTTCTGGTCCATCTTGCAGGCGAGACCGCCGGTGGGCGCGTTTCGCTTGGTCCAGCCTACGTGTCACGCCCTCTCCGTCATTGCGAGCGCAGCGAAGCAAGCCAGGGTAACGCGGGCGACTCTGGATTGCTTCGTCGCCTTCGTCTCCTCGCGATGACGTCACCGCAGGCTCACGGCCGCGCGGCCCGAGCATCGTGCGGGTTGCCGGCGTGGTTGCGCATCCAGTCGGCGAGCTTGGTCATGGCGGCGTCGACATCCTGACGGGCCTTGACGTCGCTGACAGTCTCCTCGAGCGCGCCGCGCATGCACAGCAGCCAGGCGTCGCGCTCGGCATTGCCGATGGCAAAGCCCATGTGACGCTGGCGCAGCCGCGGATGGCCCTTCTCGGGCGAATAAAGCTTGGGGCCGCCCAGCCATTCGGAGAGATAGCGCTTCAGGATGTGCTTGATCGGCCCGAGATTGCGGCCGTGCATGTCGCGGATGCCCTTGGCCTCCGGCAGCGTATCCATTCGGTGGTAGAAGGATTCGACGAGACGGTCCACGACAACCGCTCCGCCGATCCGCTCATAGGGGGTCGCGACCGGCCCTGCGTCCGGAGTTCCGGTCTCTGAAGTCCCAGCGTCCGCCATCCGACCAGTCCGCCCTCTACTCATCCAAGCTCGGCTGCAGGATCACCTCGGCCGGAGCGCCCGGGCCCTGCTCGTCCACAAGCTGAAGCGCATCGACACGCGACAATCCGCCGCCGCTGTCCATCAGCACGATAGCGTCCTTCGGCATGCTGGCAAGAGCCTCGATCAGCTTGGCGACAGTCACGAGGCCTCCTTCACCGACGCATCCTGACCGGCGATGGGCGCGCCGGTCTCGTCAAAATTCAGCGTCACCGGATCCTCGTCGAGCATGACGATCTCGGCCCGGCTCAACGCCCCGCTGGCATGGTAGCTGTAGCTGTGCGTGAGCTCGATCTCGCCATAGACGATCTTTTCGAATCCGGTCAGCACGCCCGCGGCATCGAAATAGCCGCGGATGAACGTGTTGCGGTTCGACAGCTGCTCCGGCGCAATCGCAGTCACCAGCCGCAGCGGCAGCTTGACGCCCGTGTAGGAGACGAAGAATCGGCACGCCTGTCCCGCATCGGTGCTCATGCTGCCAACCGCGTCACGAAACAGCCGCGGTCTTCAGGGCCTCGATCTGCTCACGAGCCACCTTGAACACGCCGCGGCCGCCGGCGAAGGTCTGATAGGCCTTCATGCCGATGGCCTCGCTGAGCTTGTCGAACCACTGCTGCGGCGTCAGCTCGACCGGCCGCTCGCTGATCTCGGCGACCGTGCCATCATTGGCAAAGCGGACATGAAGCGTCAATTTGTCCATGTGATCCTCCTGTTACAGGCCCGAGCCGAAGCCCAGGAGTTCGATCTTGACGTTCTCGGTGCCAAGAATGGTCGCCTGACAGGCGAGCCGCGACTTCGAGCCGACGCCGACGATGGTGTCGAGCTTCTCGTTCTCCAGCTTGGTGACCTTCGACACGCCCTTGCGTCCCTCCTGCAGGAAGATGTGGCAGGAACCGCACTTTGCCTGGCCCTCGCATTTGTGCGGGATCTCGACCTCGGCGCCGAGCAGCGCTGCCAGAATGGTGGTGCCCTCGCCCACCTCGATCGTCTTGCCGGAGGGCATTACCGTCAATGTCGCCACTTGGATTCTCCTTTTCGGTTTGAACTTAGAACTTCTCAGTAGATCGCGGCGCCCGCCCCGACATTGACCGAGGCGTCCTTCATGGTCGCGACGATGAAGGCGATCTGATCCGTGGTGAGATGAACGTGGAACGGCAGGGCCACCACACGATCGGCGACCTTCTCGGTCACGAGATAATCGCCTCGGCGATAGCCCATGTCGAAATAATGCCGCTGCAGATGCAGGGGATTCGAATAGGCCACGGCCTCGACCTGTTCGACCCTGAGATCCTCGACGATCGAATCCCGGCTCGACTTCGAGAACCGCGTGCCCAGATGCACCTGGTAGAGAAACCAGTTCACCTCGGTGACATCGGGCCCGACATAGGGGTCCTTGATGCCCTCGAACGACTGCACCTCGCTGTAATAGATCTGCTCGATCAGCTTGCGCCGCTCGAGGATCTCGTCGATCCGCCGCAATTGCGCCAACCCGAGCGCGGCGGTCACGTCGCTCATCACCGCCTGGTGCGACGCGCTGCTGCTGACCACGACCGATGCGCGCTCGTCGAGCCGGTGCGAACGGTGCCGACGCACGGCCACAGCGATGTCGACGTCGTCGGTGACGACCATGCCACCCTCACCACAGGTGAGCGCGAAAGGCTGCGAGAAATCGAACACCGCGGCCGCACCGAATGTACCGACCAGCGCCCCCTTATATTTCGAGCCGATGGCCTCGGTCGAATCCTCGATGACAGGCAGATTGCGGGTCTTCGCGATCGCCTGCAGCTCCGACCATTTGGCCGGATGGCCGTTGGTGTTGCCGGCCAGGATCGCCTTTGTCCGCTCCGTGATGCGCGCCTCGATCTTGCTCGGCGCCAGCGTGCCCGAGTAGTAATCTATATCCGCAAACACCGGCTTGGCGCCGACAATGCTGATGGCATGCGCGATCTCGCGGAACGAATACGACGACGTGATCACCTCGTCGCCCGATCCGATGCCCATCGCTTTCAGGACCAGGACCAGGCCAAGCGTTCCGCTCGGGACGGCAATGGCGTATCTGCGCCCGAGATAGCTTGCGAATGCCGCCTCGAACTCCTCGACCAGCGGACCGCAGGACAGCCGCGGCGAGCGCAGCGCCGCGTCCACGGCGGCAATCTCCGCCGTGGTAATGTCGGGATCAGAGAGCGGAATGAAGCTCGCCTCGACCGGCGTAAGCTCCGCTTCATCCTGCTCCTGCCGATCGGCGTCATGCACCAGATAGGGCTTGGTCATGCTCAGCTCCGCTTGGCCAGGATCAGGCCGGTGGCTTTGGCAAGGTCATCGGTCACACCCGCGCAGTGGTCGCTGGCGTCGAGCAGATGCAGGTCGAATGCCGGATAGCTGCGGAACGGCGCTTCCGTGACATCGGACGCGTCACAACGTGTCAGTACCAGCCTTGGAAAGCGGCGGCGCAGCTCGCCGAAGGCCGCGCTGCCGGCGTCGGGTCGCTCGAGGACCTGCGCGATCTCATTCAATTCCTGTTCGGCCAATGCCACGTCACCCGTCCTCTTCGCTCTACTGCCAGAAGATCCGCTCAGGGTCCGCGTTCAGCTCGTCGACCGCCGCGGTCAACCGCCGATGCAGACTGTGCAGCTCCCACGTCCCCTGCGCGTGATCTCTCCAGAACAGCTTCCACATCGCATTCGCGGGATCATGGCGCAGCAGCGCGACGTCGATCACCCCGCCGTCCTTGTCGATGTTGCGCGAGCAGCAAGGACTGCGGACGTGATAACCCTCGTCGACCGGCGACACCGTCGGCTCGACATAGCGGTAGCGCTTGCGTGACTTCAGCGCGCGCGCGATCCGCTTGCGATCCAACTCGTTGGGATGCGCGGGCAGGACAAAGCTGGGCTTGAGCGCGGTTGCAGCCATCGTGGATCATCGCACCTCAACCGGGACGATCTCCTCTTCGAGACAGCCCACGACGAGCTGCTCGCCGAACTCGACGAGATAGATCGGCATGTTCGCCTCGGTGTGGGTGCCGACCTGGACGATCTCACCCATATCGCCGACTCCGACCAGCTTGGCTTCGGCCGGCGCGTTCGGGAACGAGCCGTCATTGACGAGGTCGATCAGCGCCTTGACACGCTGGCCCCATTGATATTTCGGCAGGCGTGGCTCGATCATGATCTGTATGCTCCCGGCAGTGGCAGCTCGTCCTCGGTCTCCCCGCGGGGCACGGTGGATTCGAGCTCCTTGCGTTTCATGCCGACGCGGTTCCCGCTTTCGAGAAACTCGACGCCGTAGATGTAGAACTGCTGCAGGAAGGTTCCGATCGAGACGACGTAGCCGATCTCGCCCTTCTTCGCGAGGATCTCGCCGATTTCCTTGCCTGCGTAGGTGCCGTCGTTGCGGATCGTGCGCTTGGCCTTGACCTTCTCGCCGAACGTGAAGTACGGCGGCGCCGACAACTCCACGACCTCGCTGTCACGAACGATGTTGCTCATGCCGGTTTCTCCATGGCAGCTCCGAAGCGGTTCGCGAGCCGGTCGCGCGCCATCTCCTGCACCAGCGGGTCCTCGTCGCGCGCAAGCTCCGCGAGTTCACTGAGCGCGATCCGGCTCGCAACCTCGTGACGCACCCGCCAGTCGGCGTCCTTGCGCATCGCGGTGAGGAGATCCGGCGCGAGGCGCTCGGCGATCTCGAGCCGCACCCGTGGATCTGGGTCACTGATCATGCCGAGCAGCCAGTCGCTGGGGATGCGCCGCGCGACGACGCGGCGTACCTCGGCCTCCGGGTCCCCCATCATGCGGCCAAGCACGGACGGCACGATACGGCGCGCCACGACCAGGCGGACGTAATAGTCGTCGTCCATCATCATCGGCATCAGGTCTTCCGGATCGAGCACGGTCGCGATTCGAATGCGGACCTCGCGATGCGGATCATGGCGCAGCCGGAGCACCAGCCGCTTCGGCAACCGCCGCGCGGCGTTCCAGCGCACCGTCTCCTCGGGATCGTCGAGCAGCGGAGGCAGAAAGAACGGGCTGGCATGCTTCGCCGCGATAGCCCGCACCTCGAAATGCGGATGCTTGACGTAGCCGTTGGCGAGCGCCGGATTCCAGTTGAAGAAGCGGTCGATGCGGCGGGCGTAGCGGTCGTGCACGCAGGCGTGCCGAAGGCGACAGCCGCCGGATGCGTTGAGCTGCGCGTGCTCGCAGCCCTTACAGCTGATGTCGTTGCCCTGCCAGTCGATGGCCTCGTCGATGTCGTCATTCATCGTCGAGCTCCACCCGGTCGACCACCTCGAGCAGGACGCGTGCGCCGATCTTATCGCTGGGATCGAGCTCGAGCAGCTTTTGCACCGCGAGCCGTCCCTCGACGAGATTGCCGAGGCGCATCTGCAAATAGGCGTATCCCTTCAAGGTGAACATGAAGAAGCGCGGCAGCATGTTGTCATAGCTGCCGAACTCGGCATGACCGGCGCGAACGTCGCGCCAGTGCGGCGGCAAGCAGTTTTCGGCGGCCGCCTTGGCGAGGCATCGCTTGGCGATGCGCAGCGCGTCGGCGAGCCGTCCCTTGTAGAAATAGAACCGGTAGAAGCCGATCAGGACCGCTGCATGCCCAGGCGCCAGCGCTTCCGCCTCTTTCAGGTGCGTCTCCGCGACCTCGTCGAGATGATAGCTCTGGCCCGCCTGCCACAGATGATACTCGGCTTCCTCCGGCAGGCCGCCGCCGAGCAGCGCGTCGGCGAGCAACGCGTCCTCGATGGCGGTCTGAGAGCTGGGCCGGGCATCGGTGGGCATGGCGGGCTGTCCTAGTGCTCCAGCGCCTTCAAGGCGTGGGTCGAGCACGAAACCTGCTTCGGATCGTGAAACACGAGGCCGGTCTGCGTCGCAGTATCCGCGAAGTCGATGGTCACACCGTCGAGCAGCAAGCGGCTTTCCGCCGGCAGAAACAGCCTGACACCGTCGCGCTCGACCACGGCATCACCGGGCTGCGGCGTGGCGAGCACGCTGATATCGGCCGCAAGGCCGGAGCAGCCGCCGGGCGACACCGCGAGACGGAAGCCGGAGCCCGCGGTACCGTCGGTTCGCAGCATCATTCGCATGAATTTTTGCGCGGCAGGCGTGAGGGTGAAGTTCATCTCGGTCTCCCTCAAGCCGGCGGCTGGTAGCGCGGGAACGAATTGTCGATCACGCAGGTGTTGTCGACCGGGCAGACCGCCGCGCATTGCGGCTCGTCGAAATGGCCGATGCATTCTGTGCACTTCTTCGGATCGATCACGAAGGTGCCGTTCTTCTCCGAGATCGCCACGTTCGGACATTCGGGTTCACAGGCCGAGCAGCTCGTGCACTGCGAGGCAATGATCTTCAAGGTCATCAAAGGCTCCTGTCGAAGGGGCCCGGCGACGCAACAGCGTCGCCGGGGTCTGGTGTCACGCCGCCGAAATCAGGGCGCCCTGGCGAATTTCGGCGTCACCGCGCACGACGTGCTGGATTTCGCCGCTGTTCACCTTGTCGAGGTAGTCCTTGAACCAGGCGATCGCGGACTTTTCGATGAACTCGTGCGCGAACTGATCGACCGGCTCGATGCCCGCGGCCAGCAGGTCGCTCTTCGGGCAGCCGCCGATCTTGGCCACGAACACCGCATGGCAGTCGTTGATGGCGCGGATGACGGTCTCCAGGCTGTCCTCGTCGCCATAGCCGCCCTGGCAGTACAGGTCGACACGGCGGTGACCGACGAACTTGGCACCGGCGGTGGAGAGCTCGTAGACCTGGAACTCCTTGGCGTGGCCGAAATGTTCGTTGATCAGGCCCGAGCCCTTGGTCGCGACCGCGATCAAGAGCTTGATGTCGCTCGACTGGCCGGCGAGCGAGGCGAGCTCCTCCTGCTTCGCCACGACCTTGGCGACACGCTCCTGCTCGACCGCCTCCTGATAGGCCTTGCGACTGTCGATATCGTAGTTCACCTCCATCGCCATGATCTTGTCGGTGGTGAATTCGGCCGAGCGATCCTCACCGAGCAGGCCCACGGCGTCCGCGCGGCACTGGCGGCAATGCCGCATCATGTTCATCTCGCCTTCGCACTCGTCCTGCAGCGCCTTCAGCTCCTGCGCGGTCGGACCGCGCTGGCCGGTCAAACCGAACACGGTGCCGTGCTCCGGCGACGAGATCAGCGGCATGATGTTGTGCAGGAACGCGCCGCGCGACTTCACCGCCTTGTTGACCTCGACGAGGTGCTTGTCGTTGACCCCTGGGATCATCACCGAGTTGACCTTGCAGAGGATGCCGCGCTCGGTCAGCATCTCCAGGCCCTGCAACTGGCGGTCGGTGAGCAGCTTGGCCGCCTCGACGCCGGTGTAGCGCTTGTGCTTCCAGAAAACCCAGGGATAGATCTTGGCGCCGATCTCGGGATCGACCATGTTGATGGTAATCGTGACGTGGTCGACGTTGAAGCCGGCGATGGTGTCGACGTGGTCGGGCAGCGCGAGACCGTTGGTCGACAGGCAGAGCTTGATGTCGGGGGCGGTGCGCGCGATCAGCTCGAAGGTCTTGAACGTCTTCTCGGGATTGGCGAGCGGATCGCCAGGGCCGGCAATGCCCAGCACGGTCATCTGCGGAATGGTCGAGGCAACGGCGAGCACCTTCTTGGCGGCTTGCTCGGGCGACAGCTTTTCGCTGACGACGCCCGGACGCGACTCGTTGGCGCAGTCATATTTTCGGTTGCAGTAGTTGCACTGGATGTTGCAGGCGGGCGCGACGGCGACGTGCATGCGCGCGTAGTGATGATGCGCCTCCTCGCTGTAGCAGGGATGGTTCTTCACCTTCTCCCAGATCTCCGGCGGCAGGTCGTTCTCGCCGGCGCCCGAGCCACAGCTCGCCTTGCCGCTGCCGCCCGAGGTGCCGCAACCCTTGTGTTCCGCGATGGTCTGCATCACCGAGCTCAGCTTGTCGCCGTCCGGTATCGTCGCCTGTTCGTGCTGCACTGACGCGTCCATGTCCGCTCCTTAACGTTGCTGGCGAGCCGCAAACCGCCTTGGGCTAGGGTTCAGCAACTCGCGTGCCACGCCGCGGACAAGATCATTTCGTCAGACTATCAACGCCTTAGCCAAATCATCGCGCCTGTCGCCTTGCCAACATGCGAAAGGCTCTCGTTTCGGACGTTGTTAGAAACGTTACAGACTCGAATTGGGACACAGGACGAACGGCAAAACAGCGCAGCTTGCGGCCACGCTGTTCGATTTCCGGTGTCGTGGTCTCGCTCAGCCGCCGATGATGATCTCGCTCGCGCGGGCCAGCGGAATCGCGATCGGCGTCAACCGCTCGGCGATGAAGAACTTCAGCTCGTTCTTCGACAATGAGTCGGGCTCGACCAGGACGTAGTGATCGGCGCCGGAGCGCTTGATGACCTGGCGGCCATAGGTGCGCAGCAACTGGTCGTTGAAGCGGCAGCCGATGAACAGGAAGGTGCGGTCGGTGCGCCGGTCCTTGACCGTGTCGGGTATCGGTGTCTGGATATCGATGTCGGTCAGCACCTCGACATAGTCGGCGTCGGTGATCAGGAAGTTCCTGGCCGGCGTGATCCCGCCATGCGGCTTGTAGAGCAGCGTAGTCCAGCTTGCGGCCTTCTCGCGATCGCTCTCGGCGCCCGCGGCGTCGTAGAAGCGATACCAGCGGTCCTCGCCGATTCCGGCCCGCGTGATGCCCTGCACCTCGCCCCAATCGCCGCGCCCGGCGAGCGCGGTTCGCATTGCGCCGTCATACCAACTGTCGACGATCATCGGCAGCGGCAGCGACGCCAGATGCTGCTGCAGCGGTGTCGGTGCAACGGGCGCGGCAAAGGCTTCGGCCATCAA
Source organism: Bradyrhizobium sp. SZCCHNRI1029 (assembly GCF_032487555.1). Lineage (NCBI taxonomy): Bacteria > Pseudomonadati > Pseudomonadota > Alphaproteobacteria > Hyphomicrobiales > Nitrobacteraceae > Bradyrhizobium > Bradyrhizobium sp. SZCCHNRI1029. The sequence continues at coordinate 396,082 of NZ_JAUEUK010000002.1, read as the reverse complement.
CGCCGTCACCGTCGAGCGGTGGCGCGTGCTCTCGATGTGCTGGGCTGAAGCCCACGCATTGCCCTTGGCTCGGCGCGGCAGCGCCACCTTGGTGCCGAAGAACGCAGCCAGCGCTTCGGGATTCATCGGCACCGTGGCGCCGGACTGCTCCGACACGGCGGGACCGAGGAACGGGACGACCTTGCCGGCCTTCAGTCCGGCGACGACGTCCTTGAGCAGGGCCTCGGCATCGGCCTGCTTGACGATGTCGATATGAGGAAGCGGCGCATTCATCACTCGTCCCCTTCGCCACCGCGCTTGCGCGCGTTGATCGTGATCGGCAGCCGCGTGTCGGCGGCCATCTGCGGCAGTTCGAGGACCCATCCGTTGGCGATGCGGATCCAGCCGCCCCACAAGGACTCGTGCTCCGACTCGACGATGGGCTCCTCGAGATCCTTTTTGGGGACGTAGATCGACAAGCCCGTTTCCGGCGAGCGGCGGATCATGACTTTCATTGCGTGAGCTCCGTAGGGCGAAGGGCGTCCGTCGAGGGCGATTGACGATGCTGCAGACAGGCCGGCGAGGTCTCGCGCAGCCGGCCGACGATGTCGGGCAGGATCTGCAGCATGCGATCGATGTCGTCGTCCGTGGTGTCGCGCGACAGCGAGAACCGGACAGCCCCGCGCAGCAGGTCCGGCGGCACGTTCATCGCGCGGAGCACGTGCGACGGCTCCATCGAGCCGGAGGCGCAGGCCGAGCCGAGCGAGGCGGCGATACCGGCTTGGTTCAGCCGCATGACGATCGGCTCGCCCTCGAGATGCTGGAAGGCGATGTTGGAGGTGTTCGGCAGCCGCGCAGCGAGGTCGCCGAGCACGACGCAATGGCCGACGCTCTGGAGGATGCCCTGCTCCAGCCGGTCGCGCAGCGCGCGGACGCGGCCCTGCTCGTCCGCGAGATGCTTTGCCGCCAGCTCGGCCGCCTTGCCGAGCCCGATGATGCCCGGCACGTTCTCGGTGCCGCCGCGCCGGCGGCGCTCCTGCGGGCCGCCGCGCAGCAGCGGCGCGAACGGTGTGCCCTTCCGAACATAAAGCGCACCGATGCCCTTGGGGCCGTGCAGCTTGTGGCCGGACAACGACAGCATGTCGACGCCAGCGGATTTCAGATCGATCGCGATCTTGCCGACCGCCTGCACGGCGTCGGTGTGGAACAGCGCGCCGGCCTCATGCGCGAGCCTGGCCAGATCGGACACCGGAAACAGCGTGCCGGTTTCGTTGTTGGCCCACATCACCGAGGCGATCGCCGTGCGCGGGCCGAGCGCGCGCTTGTAAGCCTCGAGATCGAGCCGGCCGGCCGCATCGACGCCGATCAGATGCACCGTGAGGCCGCGCTTGCCGCTGAGATACTCGACGAGCGACAGGATTGCGGGATGCTCCACCGCCGTCGTGACGATCTCGTCGCGACCGTCCTGCGTCTCAAGCGCCGACAGCAGCGCGGTGTTGTCGGATTCCGTCCCACCGGAGGTAAAGACGATCTCGTGGTCGAAGGCGGCGCCCAGCAGCGCCTGCAGGCTCTTGCGCGCCTGCCTCACGGCCCCGGCGACCTCGCTGCCGAAGGCATGCGAGGATGAAGCATTGCCGAACTGGTCCGTAAAGAACGGCAACATCGCCGCGACGACCTCCGGATCGGCTCGTGTCGTCGCGTTGTTGTCGAGATAGACCGGACGCAAGGCCGCTCCTTAATGCCGCGCCTTGGCTGCGCCGGCCACCGGAACGAGGCGGACGAATTCGCCGAGCTTCTCGATCATGCGCGCCTGGATGCCCTCCAGCGTCGCGCTGGCGAGCTTGCAGAAGATGCAGGCGCCGGCGAGCTTGACCATGATCTTGTTGCCGTCAATCTCGACGAGCTCGCAATCGCCGCCGTCGCGCTTGAGGTTCGGACGGACCTCCTCGATCACGGCCCGGATGATCCGCTCGCGCTCGCTCATCTGCGACGGCGCTTCGACGATGCCCTGGGATTCGACCAGCATGGTTTCACTTCTCGCGTGTTGGATGATCGAGCGAAGACTCAAGCGAACGACTTGCCGCAGCCGCAGCTCGACTTGGCATTCGGGTTCTCGAAGGTGAAGCCGGAGCCCTCGAGCGCGATGACGAAATCGATCGTCGTGCCTTCGAGATATTCGAGGCTCTTGTGATCGACGAGCACGCGCACGCCCTCGCGCTCGATCACGGTGTCCTCCGGCTCGCTGCCGCTGACGAGGCCCATGTTGTATTTGAGCCCGGCGCAGCCGCCGGCTTCGACCATGATCCTGAGGCCGTCGACCGGCTTGTCGGAGGTCGTGATCGCGTTGCGGACCGCATTGATGGCGCTGTCGGTCAGGTTGATCATCATCGTCTCGCCTTTCCCATTCGGCTGTTGTGAACGGAATTGGCAAGTCTCATGCCATGCAGCAATCGCCTGAAAGACCTCAGCTTTTCATGCTGTCGCTGTGGCGTTTCCGACGCGTGTCGGCTTTCCGACAGGCGCTGTTCACGCCGTGTCGCGCGGGAGTCGGCGCGATGTCGGGGCGCAAACCCGACAATCACTGGCGCGAGAGGCAAAAGAACCAAGCAAATCAAGCCGCCACACACACCGGCAGACAATTTGCATCACGTCCCTTTCGACCGCGCCGTGCGGCGAACGGCTGACAAGGACATGCGAGGGGATTGCTGATGACGACATTGGAGAAGACGGTTGCGATCGAGACCACCGCGCTCGCGCAGCTCGACAAGGAAGGGCGGCTGCTGAACGCCGTTCTCAAGGCGCCGACCACCAAGCCGGGACGGTTCGGCTTCCGCGGCGATATCGCGCTGAAGTTCCAGACCCAGGTTGCGGACGAGAAGCGTCCGCCGGACTTCTCGATCGAGCAGGTGCTGACGATCGCGCAAGACGGTGCATCAACGATCCCGGTGCTCGCCGGCTACATCCACTCGCTGGCCTATCTCGAGACCGCGGCCGAGGTGCTCAAGGGCCTGCTGACGCCGGACGGCAAGTACCTCATGTTCTGCAACAACATCGATCTGCTGGCGAAGTACCGCATCAAGATCGACGACATCACCTTCTACGTGCTGCCTTGCGACGAATCCACGGTCTGGAAGGAGATGCTGGAGCTGCTGTCGATCGACAAGAACGACATCAAGAAGCTCGATACCGCCGGCAAGCTCGACTACGTGCTCGACGCCGCCAAGGACTTCAGCGAGAACTACGATCTCGTGCCCTACGCGGATGCACTGGCCAGGATGGAGCCGGTCAAGAACCGCAACGAGAACCGGCCAGTCTGAGACCGTTCGTTTCTTCAAATTCAAGATGAAGTCCCGGCAGTTTCCGTCGGGACTTCACCGCGATCGCCGCCTCAGCCTTCCTCACACTGCAGGCCGGTCTCACCCTCTTCCTCGTCATCCTCGACCAGGGTCACGCCGGTCACGCAGATGTCGCCATCCAGCACGCTCAGCGCGACCGGCGTCAGGCTCTCGCCCCTGCACGGGCCATCGACGCAGAGCCCGGTACCGATCTCGAACAGCGAGCCGTGCTTGCCGCAGAGGATGCGAAGGCCGTTGCCGTCCAGGAACTGATTGCGCTCCCAGTCGAGATTGACCTTGTCGTGCGGGCACATGTTCAGATAGCCGAACACCTGCTTGCCCCAGCGGATCACGAAGATCGGCCACGGGCGGTGGCTGCCGTCCTCCGCGACGATCATGAGCTGGAAGCCCATGGCGCGGCGGCTCGGAATGTCGTTGAAGCTGCAGATGGCGTAGGCGACGTCGGTCGTCATGTCGGGCCTCATCGATGTCTGGCGCATCTCCGACACGGCCGCTTCGGCGCAGCAGGAGCGACGGTCGGCTCGCTTGCGAGCCGCGTTGCAAGATTCGCGCAACTCCGCCTGTCCGCCTCGCCTTCTTTGCTGCTGCGATAGACTGGCACAGAACTTGAAAATTTCTCCTGCAAAGGCGCCTCTTTGTAAGGAGATCGACATGAACGTGGCACTGGAATTCGTCGAGAGCTCGCTCGACGACATCAAGGCGGCAATGGAGGGCGGCACGCTGACGGTCTACTCGGTGGCGCGTCCGATCACCGCGGACAAGCCGGTCGACCGCAGCGGCGTGCTCGCGACCTTCACGTTCGGCTCGCCCGCCTTCGGCGCCGCGGTGGATGGCCTCGAGCAGCCGAACTTCGTCGCGACGTCCGTGCCGGCGGCCACCGTCGGCACGCCCGGCTTTGCGCGGGCGCGCAAGGCGGACGGTACTACCGTCGCCGATTTCTCCGCCGGCCCAGGCGAGCGCGAAATCAAGTTCACCGAAGTGTCGTGCTCGCCCGGCGCGCCGGTCACGGTCGCGACCTTCAAGATCGTCGCCGAAGGCGGCTGGCCGGAGCGTCCGGAATACTACGACACCCATCCACGCCCGGGCTATCCGATGCCGAAGACGCTCTGACGCCCGCAAGCGCGTCAGTCATCCTGTTGGCTCTTCAAATCGCGAGCGCATGCATGAGCACGGATCCCTCGAGCACCCTGGTCAGCTCCGACTGGCTGGCACAACATCTTTCCGATCCCGCCACCAAGATCCTCGACTGCACCTGGCACCATCCGAGCACCAACCTGGACGGCCGTACGCAATACCGCGGCCGGCACCTGCCGGGCTCAGTGCATTTCGATATCGACCAGGTCGCCGACAAGTCCAACCCGCTGCCGCACATGCTGCCGTCAGCGGGCGATTTCGCCCACAAGGTCGGGCTGCTCGGCATCAGCAATGCCGATCGCGTCGTCGTCTACGACCGTCACTATGGCGGCTCGGCCGCGGGCCGCGTGTGGTGGATGTTCCGCGTATTCGGGCACGACAACGTCGCCCTGCTCGACGGCGGCTTCGGCAAATGGACCAAGGAGAAGAGGCCGGCGGAGATGACGCCGGTGCGCCCGGTGCCGGCGAGCTTCACGGCCAGCTTCCAGCCCGGCCTGGTCGCGACCTCGGCCGACGTGCGTCGCCTGCTGCAGGCCGGCGGCCAACTCATCGATGCGCGCGGGCCCGGCAAGTTCGACGGCACGCAGGCAGACGTGTTCACCTTCAAGCGCCAGGGCCACATTCCAGGTGCCATCAACCTGCCCTGGGCCGATCTGGTCGATCCGGACTCCGGCGTGCTGCTGGCGCCCGACGCGCTCACCGCACGCTTTACGGCCGCGGGCGTCGATCTGAACAAGCCGATCGTTACCACCTGCGCCTCGGGCATCACCTCCTGCATGCTGGCGTTGGCGCTCTACCGGCTCGGCGTTCCGAACGCCGCCGTCTACGACGGCGCTTGGGCGGAATGGAGCCAGCTCGACGACACGCCGGTCGCGGCGTGATTTCAACGACGGGAGCACGAGCATGGCAAAGACTCTGGTCAAGACCACGCAGGACGGCCGCAAGGTCGAGGTGATTGGCCTCGCCATCTGCCTCGAAGGCGAGCTCGAGGCGTTCGAGCTGGTCGAGGTCAAGCTGCATCCGAACCGGCGCAAGATCTGGGAGGCCGCGCCCGACGCGACTCACATGGCCGGCCGCATCACTTTGACCAAGGACGAGGCAGCGATCGTCGAGAGCGCGTTCGCCGCCGCCCAGGCCGAGATCCTCGCCAACCCCGCCGCGATCAACGAGCGCTTCCGGATCGCGGCGATGTGGAAGGCCAGGGAACAGGGGATCGAGTAAAAGTCCCCGCTTTCGGCCTGGCCCTCATCTCTCGACCGTCATTCCGGGGCGCGCGAAGCGCGCGCCCCGGAATGACGAGCGGATAGATCGTGGCCAACACAAGTCTCCGTCATCGCGAACGCAGCGACGCGATCCAGGGCCGCACGACGACTCTGGATTGCTTCGTCGCCTGCGGCTCCTCGCAATGACGGCAGTGGCAAGATCTACTGAAAGATCCGCCCGCGGTAGCGATAGCTGCCCTCATCGTCGACATCGAACAGTTCGCCGATATCGGGATGCTTCACCGGCTCCCCGGAAGCGTCCGCCACCAAGTTCTGCTCAGGCACATAGGCGATGTAGCTGCTCTCGCCGCATTCGGCGAGCAGATAGTAGAATGGCTGCTCCTTGTCGAGCCTGGCGTCCATGGTGATGGCGCGCCAGCCCTCTTCCTCGGAGAACGACAGGTCGACATCGAACACGACGCCGCGCAGATCGTAGACGCGGTGCCGAGTCACCTGGCCGATCGTGAATTTCGCCTCCATCCGCATCATGGCAGCACGCTCGACAATCTCAGGCCGCCGGCGAATGGGTCTGGCAGTTGGTCGGGCAGACCCGGGCGCAGGCGCCGCAGCCGATGCAAGCGCCGGTGTCGTTCATGACCATGATCTTCTTCTCGACCTCGTCATCCTCGTCGTCGTCGAGCTCGACGAACTCGCCCTCGTCGTTGATGCCCTTCAGGGTCATGACCTCGCGGCCACACACCTTGTAGCAGCGGCCGCAGCCGATGCACTTGGCCGGATCGATGGCGACCAGATAGTCCGGCCGCCAGTCGCGACCGTCACGGGTTGCGTTGGACATGATGACGGATCCTCAAATCGGGCTTACGCGGTTTCGAGCTTCTTCAGCTCGGCCCGCTTCTTCTCCAGCTCGGCGAACGCGTCATGCGCCTTCTGCGCCGTCGGCAGGATCTGGTCCCAGTTGATGGGCAGTTCCTCCGACAGGTCGTGCAGGTTCATCTTGGCATCCATGGCGCGTGCCGACAGCTTCTTGATCTCGGCCTTCAGGGTATCCAGGTCGCTCATCTCTCTCATCCTCGCCGTTCAGTAGTTCGCGACGTCCTTGAACTTCTCGATCATCTCGACGCCGGCCTTGACGAACTTGTCGCCTTCGTCGGCCAGCTTGCCGAGATTGTCGAAGCCGAAGCGGTGGACGTCGCGCAGCTGCTTGTTGACGACGATCAGCCGGCCGCCGATCAGCACCATGCGGCCGAAGCCCTCGTGACTCATCTTCAGCATCGGCGAGATCATGACGCCGGTGGCCTTCTCGATCGACAGTGCGACCGCATTGAAGAACAGCTCCAGCCGCCAGATCGTCTCCGGATCGGGATCGCCGATGATCGGCAACGCCCGCCGCTTCTCCTTGTCCAGGATGTAGGGCTCGAGCAGGTCGATGTCCTTCTTGCCTTCCCATGCGCCATGGGTGTCCTGGGCGCGCCACACCTTGATCAGCTCCTTGACGAAGGGCCGCTGCTCGGCGGGGATGGTTTCGACGGCTACCGCGGTATCGGACATGGTGGTTTCCTCATTCCTCGAAATCGAGCGCGCGTTCCTGGCCCTTGGCCAGCGCCTTGCGCAGCCAGGGCGGCGGCGTGCCCTTGAGCACCGCCTGCAGCTTGCCGAGCAGATCGGTGATCTCCTCGGGCTGGGTGACCTTCATCGGATGGATGTTGTTGGCGACGACGCGCGCTGCGCCGGAGCCGCCGATCGCGGCGACATAGAGGATCGCGCAATCCTTGATCGCCTCGATCTTCGGCGCCAGCTTGTCCTCGTTGCCATCCTCCTTGAGATCGCCGTCGAACTCGACCTTCTCGATGAAGCGGTAGCCCTCGGGATCGAGATCGTAGATCGCGATGTTCTTGGCCCAGCCGAAATGGGCGTCGACGCGCTTCAGATCCTGGGTAGCGAATGCGACTTTCATGTCGTCGGTCCTTTCTCCTGAAACGTCAATGCAGTGGCGCCACGACGGCGGTGTCGATCGATGCCTGTTCGAGGTCCTTCCAGGGATCGAGCCAGGTGTCGGGCGTCGGCTGATGGTTGTCCTCGCGATCGGCGATGATCAGATTGGCGAGCGCAAAGATCAGATCGCGCGTGCCGCGATAGCCGACCGTCAGGAGATGCCCTGCCCCGAGCCGGTCGAACATCGGAAAGCCGATCCGGTAGAACGGGATCTTGAGGCGGGCGGCGGCCTGGCGGCCGTGCGAATGCGTGAGCATCAAGCCGCAGTCGCGCTCCTTTGCCAGGTTTTCGAGATCCTCGAGATCGCCGATCAGCACTTCATCGCAGGGCATCCGCTCGAGCACCGGCGACTGCGTCGTGGTGACCGCCACCGACACATGCGCGCCCATGTCGTGCAGCATGCTCGCGACGTCGAACAGCAGATCCGGCTCGGCGCCAACAGCGAGCTTGCGGCCGCCAATGTGGAAATGCGCATCCAGCATCGCGTCCGCGAGCTGGCCGCGCTGCCGTCGATATTTCACCGGCACCGGGCGTCCCGAGATCTTGCTGAGGAACGTCATGAACTCGTCGTTCGGCAGCAGCCCGCAGAGCCGCTCGAACAGCCGATACGGCACGCCGGTCCTGGCCTGCATCGCTTCCGCCGCTCGCTTCATTTGCGCCCCGATCGCGATCGTCCAGGACGCGCTGCCCATGGTCGCAATCTCTTCCAGGCCGATGCCGCCGATCGTTGTCGGCGTGAACTCGTCGGGGATGTGGCCGTCGAGCGAGCCGCCGATATCCGGCAGGAACGATGGCTCCAGACCGAAATCCTCGATGATGGTGCGCAGCTCCTCGATATCCCCCGGCGTCAGATGGCAGCCCGGCAGCACGTTGACCCGCGCCGGGTCGCGACGGGTCGAGGTCGGCTTGTCGACGAGCACCTCGACCATCTTGGCGACGGTCTTGTCCCAACCGTCCTGGAACGCGTCCTTGAAGTCCGGCGTCGAGACGTAGACCAGCGGATAATTCGCGAGATCTGGATGTTTCTCGCGGATCAGCCTGATGTAGCCGTCGACGTCGTCGCCCTTGGTCTCGGTGACGCCGGTCGAGCAGATGCCGATGATCTCCGGCTTTTGTCGCTTGTAGATGTTGAGGATCGCCTGCTCGACATTCTCATAGCCGCCGAGCACGGTGGCGACCTCGCTCATCGCCGTCGTCTGCATCGGCACCGCTTCCTTGAAGTGGCGCACGAACAAGGTCAGGCCGAACGAGGTGCAGCCCTGCGAACCATGCAGCAGCGGCATCGCGCCGCGCAGGCCGAGGAAGGCGAACGAGCCGCCGATCGGCTGGCTCATCTTGAGCGGATTGACCGCGCAGGCCTTCTTTCCAATGGTGACCTTGGCCATGAGCGCCGCCCTACTCCGCCGCCTGCAGCAGCTCGGCCGGCGCCTTGAACGTCGCCAGGATGTCCTCGACCCGCCCGGCGCAGGCGCCGCAGCCGCCCGAGGCGTTGGTGTGCTCGCGAACGCCGGCGACATCGGCGAGGCCATGGGCCTTGATCGCGTCCTCGATGGTGCCGAGATCGACCGACTTGCAGTGGCAGATCTTCTTGGCGCGTCGCGCGGCTTCCGCGGCGACCGGATCGGCCGCCAGCGCCGCCGCTTCTGCATTGACCTGGGCAATCGCCCTGGCCTGCCAGTTGCTGTCGGCCTGCTCCCAGGGCGCCCGCTTGCGCAGCTGCTCCCACATCGGGTTGTAGATCGCCTTGTCGATCTCCGCGACCAGCTTCACCATCCCGATATAGCCCATAAAGGCGTGGGAGCGCTCCTGGTTGATGTCGAGCCAGGGCATCGCCGCCTTCAGCGCCACGAATTGCGACTTGCCGCCCGAGAGCATGATGTCGGCCTTGGCGTCCTTGAGCATCTTGTACATTTCGCGCGGCGCCATATCGTCGATCATGTGCGCGTCCTGGCCCATCAGCTCCTTGATGCGCTCCTTGTCCTCCTTGGTGGACTTCTTGACGGAGGTGCCGACCAGCTCCATGCCGGCCTCCTGCAGCGCCGCTACGACTGACCACGACTTCACGCCGCCGGTGATCAGCAGCACCTTCTTGCCGGTGAGCCGCTTCTTGAACGGCTCGATCGCCGCCCAGGCCTTGGCCTCCTCGCGCGCGATCACCGCCTCGGTGCGGTCCAGCAGATCGGCCGGCGCGCCGCGCTCGACCAGGAGGCGCGCGATCTCGCGCAGCGAGTCCGAGGAGTCCTGGATGCCGTAGAACGATCCCTCGAAGAACGGAATGCCGTAGCGTTCCTCCATCTTGCGGGCGACGTTGATCATCGCCTTGGAGCACACCATCATCGCGGCGCGGGCGCGGTGCGACGAGGCGACGTCCTTGTAGCGGCCGTCGCCGGAGATGCAGGCGGAGATGCGGATGCCGAGTTCGTCGAACAGCGGCTTCACCTGCCAGAGCTCGCCGGAGAGATTGTATTCGCCGATGATGTTGAGGTCGTAGGGCGTTGTGACCTCCGGCTCGACGGTGCCGATGACGTGGTCGAGCAGCGCCTCGCCGGCGAGCTTGTTGCCGAGATTCTTCGGGCCGACGAAGCCGGGCGAGTTGACGGGGATACAGGGCTTGCCAAATTTGGCCGAGGCCGCCTTGCAGACGGCATTGATGTCGTCGCCGGTCATGGCGGGCACGCAGGTCTGGTAGACGAAGACCGCCAGCGGATCGTACTTCTCGATGATTTCCTTGATCGCCTTGTACAGCCGCTTCTCGCCGCCGAACACGACGTCGGTCTCGTTGATGTCGGTGGTGAAACCGGTGCGCCAGATCTGCGAGCCAGACGAGGCCGCACCACGGTTGTCCCAGGAATTCCCCTCGCAGGCGATCGGTCCGTGCACGAGGTGCGCGACGTCGGTCAGCGGCTGCAAGGCGACCTTGGCGCCATCGAACGCGCACCCGCCCGCCGCACCGCCCGGCTGTAGCTGCTTGGTGCAGCCCTTCTTGCGCTCGGCCTCGGACTTGTTGGCGTTCTTGCCGCAACCCGGCTCGTTGAAGACGTTCTGGATCGTGGCAGACAGCGAGCTCATTGGCTTCTCCTGTTGGCGGACCTTCTGCGCGTCTTTTGGCCGAGGAGGCTCAGGCTTTCAGTGCCTTCCCCATGAGCCTCGTCGTCCAGATCGAGACGCGGCGGCCCTTAACGGACCGCCGCGCGCCGTGTCCTAGCGGATGATATCGAAGCTGTAGTCCGACTTGGCCGGCACGTTGGTGTTGCGATCGATCTCGTCGAAGATCTTATCGAGGATCGTGACCAGCACGTTCAGGCCGCCTTGATAGCCCCACACCGGATAGCGGTGCTTGTGGTGACGATCGAAGATCGGAAAGCCGATGCGGATCAGCGGCGTGCCGGTGTCGCGCTCCAGATACTTGCCGTAGGTGTTGCCGATCAGGAAATCGACCGGCTCGGTGAACAGCAGCGAGCGCATGTGCCACAGGTCCTTGCCGGGATACACGTGGCAGTTCTTTCCGAACGGCGACGAGTCGAACACGGCCTGCACCTTCTCGGCCCAATCCTTGTTGCCGTTGGTGGCGAGCACGTGGGTCGGCTCGGCGCCGAGCTCGAGCAGGAACGCGGCGAGGCCGAGGCAGAGGTCCGGATCGCCGTAGATCGCGAACTTCTTGCCGTGGATGTGGGCGCTGGAGTCGGCGATCGCGTCGACCAGGCGGCCGCGCTCGAGCGCGAGCTGCTCCGGAATCTCCTTGCCGGTGATGCGTGACAGCGCCATCACGAAGGCGTCGGTGCCGATCACGCCGACCGGATGGTTGAAGGAGACGACCTCCTGGCCGTGGTTCTTGATGAACGGCAGGGTCTTCTCGGTGCAGAAGTGCTGCATCGAGATCGTCGCCTTGGCGTGAATCGCGTTGGCCGCGTCCTCCAGCGTGGTGCCGCCATCATACATACGGAACTCGCCGTCGGTCGGCGTGTCGAACACGTTCGAATTGTCGCCGAGGATCGTGTACTCGATCCCCATCGCCTCGAAGATGTGCTTCACTTCCTTGATGTTGCCGACGGTGTAGCCATCGAAACCGCCGATGAAGTTGATCTTCTCGTTGGGAACGCGCTCCAGCTTCGGCGCGGTGCCGGCCTTGCCGTCCCAGAAGTGCTCGAGAATGCCCTTCATTGCATTGTCGTAGCCGGTGACATGGCTGCCGACGAAGGCAGGCGTATGGGCGAAAGGCACATCGAACTCGGCGGGAACCGAGCCCTTCTCCTTGGAGGTCTTGATGAAGGCGTTGAGGTCGTCGCCGATGACTTCCGCCATGCAGGTGGTGGAGACCGCGATCATCGACGGCTTGTACATGTTGTAGGCGTTGGCGAGGCCGTCGATCATGTTGTTGAGGCCGCCGAAGACGGCTGCGTCCTCGGTCATCGACGACGACACGCAGGAGCTCGGCTCCTTGAAGTGGCGCGACAGATGGCTGCGATAGTAGGCAACGCAGCCCTGCGAGCCGTGCACGAACGGCAGCGTCTTTTCGAAGCCGACGGCAACGAACACGGCGCCGAGCGGCTGGCAAGCCTTCGCCGGGTTGACGGTCAGCGCCTCGCGGGCGAAATTCTTCTCGCGATATTCGGGTGTCTTGGCCCATTCGCGGATGCGCTCGACCTCGGCGGGATCGCGCGGATTCTCGAACATCTTCTTCTTGTTCGCCAGCATCTGCTGGTATTCGGGACCACGGAAAAGCTCGAAGTGATCGAGCACATGTTCGGCACTCTGCGTCATGGGATAACCCTCTCTATGTTCCTGTGTCGATCAGGGAGCACTGGCTCTCCGCCGAAGGAGAGCCAGGCCGTGGGCGGTGGTGCTTACTCGGCTGCCTGAAGCAACGGCTTGGGCGCCTGCTTCCAGGGCGCCTTGGCCATCTTCCAGACCGGCGAGTTGATGGCCATGTCCATGTCGCGGGCGAAGATCGCGAACCCGTCATAGCCATGGTAGGGACCCGAGTAGTCCCAGGAATGCATCTGGCGGAACGGTACGCCCATCTTCTGGAACACGTACTTTTCCTTGATGCCCGAGCCGACCAGGTCCGGCTGGACCTTCTCGACGAACTTCTCGAACTCGTAGCCGGTGACGTCGTCGTAGATCAGCGTGCCGTCCTTGACGTAGTGCTGAGCGGTGCGCTGATAGTCGTCGTTGTGGCCGAACTCATAGCCTGTGCCGACGACCTCCATGCCGAGATCCTCGTAGGCGCCGATCACGTGGCGCGGACGCAGACCGCCGACGAACAGCATCACGGTCTTGCCTTCGAGGCGCGGCCGGTACTTGGCGATCACGGCGTCCATCAGGGGCTGGTACTTGGCGATGACTCGCTCGGCACCTTCCTTGATCTTGTCGTCGAAATAGCTGGCGATCTTACGCAGCGATTCGGCGATCTTGCTCGGTCCGAAGAAGTTGTATTCGCACCACGGAATACCGTACTTCTCTTCCATGTGGCGCGAGATGTAGTTCATCGAGCGGTAGCAATGCAGCACGTTGAGCTTCGCCTTCGGCGTCGCCTCGAGCTCTGCCAGCGAGCCGTCGCCCGACCACTGGGCGATCACGCGCAGGCCCATCTCCTCGAGCAGGATGCGGGACGACCAGGCGTCGCCACCGATGTTGTAGTCGCCGATGATCGCGACGTCGTAGGCCGACGGCTCGAAGCGCGGCGCGGCATCGGCCGGGAGCTTGTCGAACACCCAGTCCCGGATCGCGTCGTTGGCGATATGGTGACCCAAGGACTGGGAGACGCCGCGGAAGCCTTCGCAACGCACGGGGACGATGGTCTTGCCGTCATACTCCTTCGACTTGACCTTGGAGACGGCCTCGATGTCGTCGCCGATCAGGCCGATCGGGCATTCCGACTGCACGGTGATGCCGTTGTTCAGCGGGAACAGCTCCTGGATCTCGTCCATGATCTTGGCGAGCTTCTTGTCACCGCCGAAGACGATGTCCTTCTCCTGGAAGTCGGAGGTGAACTGCATCGTCACGAAGGTGTCGATGCCGGTCGTCCCGATGTAGTAGTTGCGGCGCGCCGCCCAGGAGTACTGGCCGCAGCCGACCGGGCCATGGCTGATGTGGATCATGTCCTTGATTGGGCCCCACACCACGCCCTTCGAGCCGGCGTAGGCGCAACCGCGGATGGTCATGACGCCGGGGATCGACTTGATGTTCGACTTGACGCCGCAATCCGACTTGCCGTTCTCATGCACGTTGAGATGCTTGGCGCGGCGCTTGGCGGTCTTTTCCGGATAGACCTTCAGGACCTCGGCGATCAGTTCCTTGTTGCGCGCCTTGATCTCGGCGACGCTTTGTTTCTCGGTGACGCTCATCTGGCTTTCCTCGATGATCGGTTGCGGAGGTGATCCGGCCCTTGGAGATGAAGGGCCGGAGCACCGGTGGCGGTTACGCCGTTGCGGCGAGTTCGGCGGCAGTCTTTCCGATCTGGGTTTCGTCGACGGCCTTCATGATGCCGTGCTCCATCAGCATGTCCTCGAGCTCGTCCATCGTGATCGGGGTCGGGATGATGCCCTTGCCGCCGTTGTTGTGGATCTTCTGCGCCAGCGAGCGGTAGTGCCCGGCCTGGACGGAATCCGGCGCATATTCCAGCACGGTCATGCGGCGCAGCTCGGCGTGCTGCACGATGTTGTCGCGCGGCACGAAGTAAATCAGCTGAGTACCGAGCTTCTTGGCGAGAGCCTCCGCCAGCTCCAGCTCCTTGTCGGTCTGACGCTCGTTGCAGACCAGGCCGCCCAGGCGCACGCCGCCGGAATTTGCATATTTCAGAATGCCCTTGGAGATGTTGTTGGCGGCATACATCGCCATCATCTCGCCGGACATCACGATGTAGATCTCCTGCGCCTTGTTCTCGCGGATCGGCATCGCGAAGCCGCCGCACACGACGTCGCCGAGCACGTCGTAGGACACGTAGTCGATGTCCTCGTAGGCGCCGTTCTCTTCCAGGAAGTTGATCGAGGTGATGACGCCGCGGCCGGCGCAGCCGACGCCCGGCTCCGGACCGCCGGACTCGACGCAGCGGATGTCGCGATAGCCGACCTTCATGACCTCCTCGATCTCGAGGTCCTCGACGCTGCCGGCGGCAGCAGCCAGGCTCAGGATCGTGTCCTGCGCCTTGGCGTGCAGGATCAGGCGGGTCGAATCCGCCTTGGGGTCGCAGCCGACGATCAGGATCCGATGACCCATCTCGGCGAGCGCCGCGAGCGTGTTCTGCGACGTCGTCGATTTGCCGATGCCGCCCTTGCCGTAGAATGCGATTTGTCGAAGTGATGACATTCTGCTCTCCATCAACCGATTGCCAATGTCCCGCATGCGCCTTGCATCGCGAGACCGCGTCCTCTCTCCAGAACCGGCAGACGGGTTATTGGGAAGGAGAGCATCGCTCGTCCGAAGCGTCGGCGTGCACTCAGCCCTCAACCATTGCCTGAGCCCAGTTTTGCAACGGCTGTGCCAGAGCTTTGGAATCGTTAAAAAGGCCATGTTTTGAAAGAGATGCGGCCAAGCTCGGCGCTAGGATGGACTTGTTGCAAATCCGACATCGGGGGTTTCCACCCGACGCTCCCGCGCCGTGCTGTCCGAAACGACACATGCCGCCGCGGCTCCGAGCGGCGCTTCCGTAGAGAACACCGCGGAGCGCTCGCGGGGGGCCGGTCAGGAGCGGCGGTACGGAGTTTGCTTGATGCAGATCAAACCCGCTTTCGAACGGGCCAGCAGGAGTACTTTTGATGGCGAGCAAGGCGCGCGTCTTTGTCATTGAAGCCGATCAGGTGATCCGCTCGGCGCTCGGCTACATTCTCAGTGAGCGTCACGAGACCTTCACCTTCGCGGAGACCGCCGACGCTTTGACCAAGGCGGCACGGACCTCGCCCGACGCCGTCCTCATCGGGATGAGCATCCTGGAGGACGACGGCGCCGAGACGGTCGGCATGCTCGCCCGGAAGATGCATCAGGCCGGCATCATCGTGGTCGCGGGATCGCCCCGGTCGCCGCTCGCGCTGGCCGGCCTGCGGCAGGGCGCGGAAGCCATCATCGCCAAGCCAATCACCTTCGACGGGGTCACGCACGCGGTCGATTCCGTGCTGGCGCGGCGCGGCAGCGAGCCTGACATGACGGCATAGCTGGCCCCGCATCTACGGAGATCGGCCGATGACGAGGAGAGGATGATGTTGAGGATGACCCAGACTGCGACGCCGGGGATACCGGACATCGAGGACATCGTCGAGAATTTCGCGCTGCTCGACGACTGGGACGACCGCTACCGCTACGTGATCGAGCTCGGCCGCGGCCTGCCGCCGCTGCCTGACGCCGACCGCAATGATGGCAACAAGGTGCAGGGCTGCACCAGCCAGGTCTGGCTCGCCACCGCCGTGCGGCACGACGCCGCCGCGCCCGTGCTGCATTTCGTCGGCGACAGCGACGCGCACATCGTGCGTGGCCTGGTCGCGATCCTCCTGGCGATGGTCTCCGGCCGCACCGCGCCGGACGTTCTCGCCGCCGATCCGATCGCCCTGTTCGAGAAGCTGGGCCTGCGCGAGCATCTCACGCCCCAGCGCTCCAACGGCTTCCGCTCGATGGTCAGCCGCATCAAGGCCGATGCGCAGGCGGCGATGGCTGCGGCGGCGTAGGTTTTGATTTGTTGCTTTGATGAAGCCGCTATAGCGCGGCACATTCAGTCTTCGCCTCTCCCCGCGTGCGGGGAGAGGCCGGATTGCATCGAAGATGCAATCCGGGTGAGGGGGACTCTCCGCGAGTCTGGTGCGTGTGGAGAGTCCCCCTCACCCCAACCCTCTCCCCGCAAGCGGGGCGAGGGAGCGCACCGCCAGCTTGGCGAATGCTCGATTCCAACTCGCCAGATGCGAGTCAGTAGGAACTCTGCCAGGACAGAGCGAGTGCTCTTAAGAGAAAAACTCCTGTGCCTTCTTCAGCGCACGGACCAGCACATCCACCTCTTCGCGCGTGTTGTACATCGCGAACGACGCGCGGCAGGTTGCGGTGACGCCAAAACGCTCCAGCAGCGGCATGGCGCAATGGGTGCCGGCGCGGACCGCGACGCCGGAGCGGTCGATGACGGTGGCGAAGTCGTGGGCGTGGGCGCCCTGCATCTCGAACGAGACGATCGCGCCCTTGTCGGCGGCGTTGCCGATGATGCGCAGCGAGTTGATTTCGCGCAGCTGCTCGGTGGCGTAGGTGACGAGATCATGCTCATGCGCCGCGATGCGCTGCTTGCCGATCGAGGCAACGTAGTCGATCGCGGCGCCCAGCCCGGCGGCCTCCACGATCGGCGGCGTGCCCGCCTCGAAGCGGTGCGGCGGATCGCCGTAGGTGACCCGGTCCCGCGACACCTCGCGGATCATCTCGCCGCCGCCGTTGAACGGCGGCATCGCCGCCAGCAGCTCACGCTTGCCGTAGAGCGCGCCGATGCCGGTCGGGCCATAGATCTTGTGCCCGGTGATGCAGTAGAAGTCCGCGTCGAGATCCCTGACGTCGACCTCCATGTGCACGGCGGCCTGGGAGCCGTCGATCAGCACCGGAATGCCGCGGTCATGCGCGATGCGGATGACCTCCTTGACCGGGACCACCGTGCCGAGCACGTTCGACATCTGCGTCATCGCCACCATCCTGGTGCGCGGCGTCAGCAGCTTCTCGAACTCGTCGAGCAGGAAGTTGCCGTCGCCGTCGACGGGAGCCCATTTGATCACGGCGCCCTGCCGCTCCCGGAGGAAATGCCAGGGGATGATGTTGGCGTGGTGCTCCATGATCGACAGCACGATCTCGTCGCCCGGCCCGATCCGCTCGCGCCCGAAGGTCTGCGCCACCAGATTGACCGCCTCGGTGGCGCCGCGCGTGAAGATGATCTGCTCCGGACTTTCGGCATTGAGGAACGTCGCGACCTTGGCGCGGGCGCCCTCGTAGGCCTCGGTGGCGGCGTTCGCGAGATAATGCAGGCCGCGATGCACGTTGGCGTATTCGGACGTGTAGACCTGGTTCATCCGGTCAAGCACCGCCTGCGGCTTCTGCGCTGACGCGGCGTTGTCGAGATAGACCAGCGGCTTGCCGTGGACCTGCATGCCGAGGATCGGGAAATCCGCGCGGATGCGGCCAACGTCGTAGCCGCTTCCCTGCACCGCTGCATGCATCACCTACTCCCGTTGTCCGAGCCAGCCCAGCATCGCCTCCGTCAGCGCCGCCCGCACGCTCTCATTGGCAGCGCCCTCGATGATCTCGCCGACGAAGGCCTGGATCAGCAGCGCCTTGGCTTCCTTCGGCGGAATGCCGCGCGCCATCAGATAGAACAGCAGCTCGTCATCGATCGCGCCGGTCGTGGTGCCGTGGCCGCATTGCACATCGTCGGCGAAGATTTCGAGCTCCGGCTTGCTGTCGGCTTCGGCCTCGTCGGACAACAGCAGCGCCCGTGACATCATCTTGGCGTCGGTCTTCTGCGCGCCGGGGCTGACCGTGATCTTGCCCTGGAACACCGCGCGCGCGGTGTCGCCGACGACAGCCTTGAAGGTCTCGCGGCTCTGGCAGTTCTCGGCGGCATGCTCGATCGCCAAGGTCGTGTCGGCATGCTGGGCGCCGGACAGCAGCGATCCGCCGCGGATGTCGGCTACGGTTCCCTCGCCCGCGATGTGCACGAACAGCTGGCTGCGCACCAGGCTGCCACCGGCGACGAAGCCGAGCTGATTGAAGGTCGCGCGCGCGCCGATATTGGCGAGCAGCGAGGAGATGTGCAGCGCGCTGTTGCCCTCCCGGGTCACCTTGACATGGTCGATCCGCGCCTCGTCGCCGACGACGAGCTGCATCGCGGTGTTGACCTGATATTCGCTGCCGTCGGGCCCCTGATGCGACTCGACGATGGTGGCGCTGGCCCCAGTTCCGATATTGACCAGCGACCGCGTGTACATCGAGGTTGCGACCCAGTTCGTCGTGACGAACGCGACGTGGATTGGCCGGCTCAGCGCCGTGCCCGGCGCCACCAGGATCACGACGCCATTGGCAGCCAGCGCGGTGTTGAGCGCCAGCGCCGGATCGTCGTCCGGCACGACCGGACCGAGCCGCTGCGACAGCAGCGGCTTGTCGGCCGCGAGCGCGTCGGCCATCGGCTGGATGGTGAGGCCGGGCTCGAGATCGGCGAGGTCGGACAGCTCGGGCACGAAGGCACCGTCAACGATCATCAGCTTGCGGAAGCCGGTGCCCGCGAACGGGTCGCTCGCCTCGCGCGCCTTGGTCTTGGCGGCATCATCGGGCAGCGAGGCCAGCCGCTTGGCCTCCTTCATCTGCGTGCGCAGATCGGTGTAGCGCCAGGCCTCGACGCGCCGATGCGGCAGGCCGACCGCGTTGAAGCGGTCAAAAGCGGCGGCGCGCACCGCCGTGATCTCCTCGCCGCCCGGCAGATAACGGCGGGCGCCCTGGTACAGATCGGCCAGCCCGAGCTCGGCCTTGGTCTTGCGGATCGCGACGCCCATGCTCGTGCTCCGCCCTACGCCGCTTCGCTCTGATACTGGGCGTAACCGGTCGCCTCGAGCTCGCGCGCGAGGTCCGCGGTCCCGGTGCGGACGATGCGGCCCGCTGCGAAGACGTGAACGATGTCGGGCACGATGTAGTCGAGCAGCCGCTGATAGTGGGTGATGACGATCATGCCCCGCTCGGCCGAGCGCAGCGCATTGACGCCGCTGGCGACGACCTTCAGCGCGTCGATGTCGAGACCGGAATCGGTCTCGTCGAGCACGCAGAGCGAGGGCTGCAGCAGCGCCATCTGCAGGGTCTCGTTGCGCTTCTTCTCGCCGCCGGAGAAGCCGACATTGAGCGGCCGCTTCAGCATGTCGGCGTCGATGTTGAGCGTCTTGGCGATCTCGCGCACGCGCTTGATGAGATCCGGCGACGACAGCTCCTCCTCGCCGCGCGCCTTGCGCTGGGCGTTGAAGGCGGCCCGCAGGAACGTCAAGGTCGCGACACCCGGGATCTCCAGCGGATATTGGAACGCCAGGAACACGCCCTTGGCGGCGCGCTCATCGGCCTCCATTGCCAAGAGGTCCTCGCCGTTGAGATAGACCTCACCGGCGGTGACCTCGTAGCCGGGCTTGCCGGCGAGCACGTAGGACAGCGTCGACTTGCCGGCACCGTTCGGCCCCATGATGGCGTGGATCTCGCCCTTGTTCACGGTCAGGTCCAGGCCCTGGATGATCTTCCGTCCGCCGGCGATCTCGGCATGGAGCCCCTTGATTTCGAGCAAGGCCGTCATCGAACACTCCTTGTGATGTTGTCGCCGCGTGACGCCGTCATCCAACCGAACCTTCCAGCGAGATCGAGATCAGCTTCTGCGCCTCGACCGCGAACTCCATCGGCAGTTGCTGCAGCACGTCCTTGACGAAGCCGTTGACGACGAGCCCAACCGCCTCTTCCTGCGACAGACCGCGCTGGATGCAGTAGAACAGCACGTCCTCAGAGATCTTGGACGTCGTCGCCTCGTGCTCGAACACCGCCGACGAGTTCTTGGCCTCGATGTAGGGTACAGTGTGCGCGCCGCATTTGTCGCCGATCAGCAGCGAATCGCAGACGGTGAAGTTGCGGGCGCCAGAGGCCTTGCGATGGGCGCTGACGAGGCCGCGATAGGTGTTCTGCGACTTTCCGGCGGCGATGCCCTTGGAGATGATCCGGCTCGACGTGTTCTTGCCGAGATGGATCATCTTGGTCCCCGAGTCGACCTGCTGGAAGCCGTTGGAGATCGCGATCGAGTAGAACTCGCCGCTGGAATTGTCGCCGCGCAGGATGCAGCTCGGATATTTCCACGTGATCGCCGATCCCGTCTCGACCTGGGTCCAGGAGATCTTGGAATTCGTGCCACGGCAGTCGCCGCGCTTGGTGACGAAATTATAGATGCCGCCGACGCCCTCCGAATTGCCAGGGTACCAGTTCTGCACCGTCGAGTACTTGATCTCGGCATCATCCAGCGCGACCAGCTCGACCACGGCGGCGTGCAGCTGGTTCTCGTCGCGCTGGGGTGCCGTGCAGCCCTCGAGATAGGAGACGTAGGCACCCTTGTCGGCGATGATCAGCGTGCGCTCGAACTGGCCGGTGTTGCGCTCGTTGATGCGGAAATACGTGGACAGCTCCATCGGGCAACGCACGCCCGGCGGGATGTAGACGAACGAGCCGTCGGAGAACACCGCCGAGTTGAGCGTCGCGAAATAATTGTCGGTCGTCGGCACGACCGTTCCGAGATATTTCTGCACCAGGTCCGGATGCTCGCGCAGCGCCTCGGAGATTGGCATGAAGATCACGCCGGCCTTCTTCAGCTCCTCCTTGAAGGTCGTCGCCACCGAGACCGAATCGAACACGGCATCGACCGCGATCTTGCTGCGCGGCGTGGCCGCCTCACCATCGGCGTCGGTTTCCGCGCCTCCAGCCGGGCGCTCGACGCCTTCGAGGATCTCGACCTCGCGCAGGGGAATGCCGAGCTTTTCGTAGGTCTTTAGGATCTCCGGATCGATCTCGTCGAGCGAGGCCACCTTCTTCTTCGGCTTCGGCGCCGCGTAATAATAGAGATCCTGATAGTCGATCTTCGGGTATCCGACCCGCGCCCAGGTCGGCTCGGTCATGGTCAGCCAGCGGCGATACGCCTCCAGCCGCCATTCCAGCATCCAGGCCGGCTCGTTCTTCTTGGCCGAGATGAAGCGGATCGTGTCCTCGGACAGCCCCTTCGGCGCCTTCTCGGATTCGATGACGGTCTCGAACCCGTAGCGATATTGATCGACGTCGATGCCCTTGACCCGATCAATGGTCTCCTGAACCGCTGCCATCTCTCACTCCGCTTGCAATGTTACCGCCGCGGCCCGCGTCAGGCGGGGACGCAGGTGTCCGGCACCGGACAGACGGCGGCGCATTGCGGCGCATCGAAGTGGCCCTCGCACTCCGTGCACTTCTTCGGATCGATGATGTAGATGTCGTTCTTGAGCCGGATGGCCGCATTCGGGCACTCGAACTCGCAGGCCCCGCAGACCGTGCATTGTGAGGCGATGATCTTGTAGGCCATGTGCAGCTCCCCGCGATCCGTGCGACATCGAGCGATGTCATTCGCGCGATATCTTTCAAGCGCCGTGCCAGAGAGCATTTGGTTGATTTCTAAGGAGGATTCTAAACGTCGCAGGTCGCGGCGAGCTGTCGCGCTCCCGACAGCATGTCGCAAGTGCGACAGGGCGGGAGCAGCGTGTCGTCGGAGGCGTGGTCTCACAGCGCAAATTGTCCGATGTCACCTCGCGCGAACGCCGGTCGTGACCCAGGTCGCTCCTCCGTCATTCCGGGGCGTGCGCAGCACGAGCCCGGAATCCACCGTGCGGCAGATCGCGCGACGAAATGGATTCCGGCTCGTCGCGCTTCGCGCGTCGCCCCGGAATGACGGAGGAGATTGGGGCAACGCCGGAGCGTCAAAGTCCAAACGAAGAAGGGCGCGCTACTGCGCGCCCTTCGATCCCATCAAGCCGCCACCGCTCAGAACCGCTTGACCTCGATGTTGTGCTTCTTCAGCGCGTAACCGATCTGACGCGGCGTGAGGCCGAGCAGGCGGGCGGCCTTGGCCTGGACCCAGCCGGACCGCTCCATCGCCTGCACGATTCGGTCGCGCTCCGGCACGGCGCCGCCCTCCGAACTATCGGAATACTCGCCGTCATCGGCATCGATCGCCGGCAACTCGACGGGAGCCTCGACCGGCGCCGAGGTCCGCGGCAGGATCGGCAGCGGCACGATCGGCTGGCCGCGCGGCGGCGGCGGGGTCACCGTGTTGCCCTTCCACAGGATCGCCGACATGCACTCGTTGCGGCTGCAGGCGAAGTCGTCCATACCGATCGCCGAGCCCGTCGCCATGGTCGCGGTCCGTTGCACGCAGTTCTCCAGCTCGCGCACGTTGCCGGGGAAGCCGCAATGCATCAGCACCTCGATCGCGCTGACGTCGAACGTCAGATCGCGCTCGTTCTCGCAATTGAAGCGGCGCAGGAACTCGCGCGCCAGCTGCGGAATGTCGCTGCGACGCTCGCGCAGCGGCGGCAGTTTGATGGGCACCACGCTGATCCGGTAGTAGAGGTCGGCGCGGAACTCGTTGCGCGACACCGCCTCCTCGAGGTTGCGGTTGGTGGCGGTGACGATGCGGACATCGACCTTGATGGTCTGGTTGCCGCCGACGCGCTCGAACTCCTGCTCCTGCAACACCCGCAAGAGCTTGGCCTGGAACGCCGGCGAGATCTCGCCGATCTCGTCGAGGAACAAGGTGCCCTTGTCGGCCAGCTCGAAGCGGCCTTTGCGCGCGTTGATCGCACCGGTGAAGGCGCCCTTCTCGTGGCCGAACAGCTCCGACTCCAGCACCGTCTCCGGCAATGCGGCGCAGTTGATCTTGATGAACGGCCGCTTCGCGCGATTGGACAGTTCATGGATCGCCTTCGCCACCAGCTCCTTGCCGGTGCCGGATTCGCCCCGCAACAGCACCGGCGCATTCGACTTGGCGACGACGTTGATCTTTTCCAACAGTGCGCGCAGCGCCGGGCTGTCGCCGACGATGCCGTCGACCAGCACCTTCTTGCGATCCTTCGGCGCCGGCTTCAGCTCCGACAGCTCCTTCTGCAGCCGGTGGCTTTCCGCCATCAGCCGCTCGCGGTCCCGCGCGACGACCCGATGAAGCTTGATGGTCTGGCCGATCAGGTTGGCGACCATGGTCAGAAAGCGGACGTCGGAATCGAGCCGGAACACGGCGCGGCCGTCCCAGACACGGTCGATCGTCAGCGTGCCGACGACGCGCTGGTCGATGCGGATGGGAACGCCGAGGAAGGAGACGCGGGTGTCGGCGCAGGCGCCGAGCGTGACCGCGTCGGCGGCGCTGAAGGCGGGATGATCGGCGACGTTCTCCGCGATCAGCGGCACGGCGGTGGCGACGATCTGGTCGATCGCCTTCTGCGGCAGACGTTCGCGATAGCGCTGATCGCTGCCTTCGCTCCACCCGGCCCCGACTGCGAGATCGGGAATGCCGTCATCGGCGAGCAGCGACACCACGCCGTGGCGCATCTGCATGAAGGACTGCAGCAGGTTGACGACGTTGGCGAGGGTGATCTCCAGCCGCGTCGGCGCGGCGAGGATTTTCGAGATTTCGAAAATTCCGGTCAGCGCGATCTCGCTGAGCGGGATCGGCACGGCGTTGGACCTGACGTCCTGAGCTTCGACCTGACGTGTTTCCGTTTGGACCATGGTCGCTTCTCTGATCGTCACGAACGCCTTGGTGAAGCCGCCCGTGATTGTAGGTGTTCTAACATCCTCCCTTAACTGCAGATGATTGTCGTGCCTAACTTTGCTGCATTGCCGCAGAAGTAGTGTGCAACGGACAGGCCAGAAAAGCTGCAGGCTTTCATGATGTTAACAAATTAGTTTACACCCGTCGCGATGCGTGCATTGCACGTCCGCACGGGCGGCAAAACGGTGCGCCTGACGATTTCGCGTTGTCTACTCGACACCTGATAGCTGCGCATCCGCCGGCCTGTTTGCGACCGGATCGCAACGGACGACACCTGAACACCAACTTTCCACTTGCGGCCCGCCGCTCGTCTCCTTGCGGCCAGCCACGGCATGACGCGTTCACATCCGCGTGTCGGCCGCGCGCGGCGGTGATCAACCTAGAGGTGCTGCCCCCCATTGATCTGAATCTCCTCGCCGGTCACGTAGCTCGCCGCATCCGAGCACAGGAAGAACAGCACCTTGGCGACCTCTTCCGGCGCGCCGATCCGGCGCATCGGAATCAGCGGCGAGAACCGCGCCTCGGTCTCCGGCGACACCATCTCGGTCTTGATCTCGCCTGGGGCGATGGCGTTGACGCGGATGCCATGCGGCGCGAAATCGTGCGCCATCTCGCGGGTCAGGCAGGCGAGCGCCGCCTTCGAGGTCGCATAGGCAGTGCCCGCAAACGGATGGACGCGGGTGCCGACGATCGACGTCACGTTGACGACCGCGCCCTGCCCGCGCTTCAGCTCCTCGAACAGCCCGCGCGCGAGCAGGATCGGTCCGAGAAAGTTGACGTGAAAGACGGTCATCCAAGTCTCGACCGAGGTCGCGAGCGAATCCAGCCGGCCACCGTCCTCGGCCTTCGGCGAGATCGCCGCATTGTTGATCAGGGCATGCAGCGGCGCGCCGTCGAGCCGCTGCTTGATGTCGGCAATCGCACGCGGGATCGCCTTGCGATCGCTCAGATCGACCTGGACGTGGTTGTCGGGACCGGCGTCCCACGGACAGCGGCCGCCGTCGAACGGCTGGCGCGAGCAGGTGATGATGCGCCAGCCGGCGTCGGAGAACAGCTTTGCGGTCGCATGACCGATGCCGCGCGAGCCGCCGGTCAGCACGAGCGTTTTCTGCTCGGCGCGCGCGGGCCGCTCGGCGGCCGCCACGTCTCGATGGAACGGGCACGCCGTGATGGTCTGAGCCGCCTCCATGGCGGGATCGCGGACGTCCTGGTCGAGATCGAGGCTCACCTCATCCGTCCTGATCCTGCGCCGCAACGCCACCAAGACGCCGGCTGCCAAGCTTCGGCTGCTGCCTTTGCCGCAGACGTGATCTGGGCGCAGGCTCCGTAACGATCGGAAATACCAGGGGTATCGCCATGCGCTGGTTGTGCAGATTCCGGGCCAGCGAAAACGGCGGGCAAAGCAGCTTTTCCTGTCGGGTTCGCGACAGATTGGCGGGTTCTGGACACATCCAGCGTCGGCTTTTGTGCCGCGTCCTTTGCAGGACCTTCACAGAGCGATCGTTTTCAGAACGATGCCTGATGGTCCAACTCTTGCTCGACGGATCTGATCATTCGAACTGGAAGACCGCTTGTCAGTCGCACGACCGACAGCCACGAGACGCCAACACCGTATGGACCAGGACATGGGGACGAATGCAGTGCGCTTCGCCGTGGTCCTCGGGACCAACGATGTCGCGTCGGCGATCGGCGTGCATCTGCATCGTGCGGGCTTCTGCGTGGTGCTGTCGCATGATCCCAATCCGCCGGTCATGCGCCGTAAGATGGCGTTTCACGACGCCCTGTTCGGCGACACGGTCCGCATCGAGAACGTGACGGGCGAGCGCATCGAGAGCACGATGGAGGTGTTCAAGGCGCTCGGCAATCCCCGGCACGTCCTTGTCACTCCACTCGGGTTGCTCGATCTCCTGCCGGTCCGTACCATCGACGTCCTGATCGACGCGCGGATGCAGCGGCGCGCGGTGACCCCGAATTTGCGCGGCATGACGCGGCTCTCGATCGGCATCGGTCCGGGCTTCTCGCCATCAGCCAATTGCGATATCGCAATCGAGACTCGGCCGGGCCGGCTCGGCCAGATCGTGCGCGAGGGCTGGACGCTGGCAACGGATGACGTCGGCGCGCTCGTCGGTGTCGAGCGCCTGGTGCATTCGCCGCATGAGGGCCGATGGCATACCCCGATCGAGATCGGCACGCGCATCTACAAGGGCTTCGTGATCGGCCATCTCTCCGGCGCACCGGTCACGGCCCCCTATGACGGCATCCTGCGCGGCATCGTCCGCGACGGCAGCGACGTGCCGGCCGGCGTCGCGCTCGCCGAGATCGATTCCCGCGGCCGTCATGCGCAGTGGACCGGGATCGATGCGCAGGGACAGGCGCTCGCCCAGGCGACGTTGGCCGCAATACGGCTGCATGCCGCGAACCGCATCGGGACGACCGCAAGCGTGCCCGCGCATCAGGTCGCTTCGAACGATTCTGACTAGCCCGCGCCGTGCGCGCCGACCTTGGCATCCCGGTTGCTTATCGTTTGCAGGAGCGAGCAACAGCCATGATCATCTGTTCCTGCAACGTCATCAGCGACACGGCCATTCGCGACATCGTCACGGCGGCCGACATCGTCTTCGGCTCGCCGGCGCAAGTGTATGATTGTCTCGGCTGCACGGTCCAATGCGGCCTCTGCTCGCGCTCGGTGAAGCGGATTCTCGACGAGCGACAGGGTGATACGGCCGCTGCGGCGGTGTGGCCGGTGCAGGCCGAGCCCGCGCCGTGCGCGATGATGTCCGCCGCGTAGCACCGGCATGCGTATGACGTGCCGACGCACGGACTTGTCGGATGTCGGACAAATGCGACAGCAGACGATGTGCACTGGTCCTCAGATGACCGGCTTGCCGCCGGTGACGGCGACCGTCGTCCCCGACGTGTAGCTCGACAGGGGATCGGCGAGCATCACATAGGCGGTGGCCAGCTCGGCCGGCTGGCCGGGGCGCTTCATCGGCACCTGCTGGCCGAACGTCTTCACCTTTTCCTCCGGCATGGTCGAGGGGATCAATGGCGTCCAGATCGGACCAGGCGCCACCGCGTTGGCGCGGATGCCCTTATCGGCCAGCATCTGGGCGAGACCCGCGGTGAAGTTCTGGATCGCGCCCTTGGTGGTGGCGTAGGCGAGCAGCGTCGGATTGGGCATGTCGGAATTGACCGAGGCCGTGTTGACGATCGCGCTCCCCGGCTTCATGTGCGGCACGGCCGCCTTGGCGAGATAGAACGTCGCATGGATGTTGGTGCGGAACGTCATCTCCCATTCTTCGTCCGAGATGTCGCCGATGTCGCTGAACGTCGCCTGATGGGCGGCGTTGTTGACGAGAATGTCGATGCCACCGAGCTCATCGACGGCGCGCCGGATGATGGCCCTGCAATGCGCGGGGTCCTGGATGTCGCCGGGCATCAGCACCGCCTTGCGGCCCTCCTTCTCGACCAGCGCTTTCACCTCCCTGGCATCATCGTGCTCCTGCAGGTAGGCGATCAGGATGTCGGCGCCCTCGCGCGCATAGGCGATCGCGACCGCACGGCCGATGCCGCTGTCGCCGCCGGTGATGACGGCCTTCTTGCCGGTCAGTTTTCCCGAGCCCTTGTAGCTGGCCTCGCCATGGTCGGGCCGCGGCTGCATCGCCGCGGTCGTTCCCGGCATGGCCTGTGACTGCGGCGGAAACGGCGGTTTGGGATGATGATCGGACATCTTGATCTCCTGCAGGTTGCTGCAGCTTCAATCGCAGCGCCGGGGCGGCGTTCCTGCCGCCGCGGCGCGCGGATCGCGCGGAACGTGAGCACACCGCGCGCATTGCCCTGATGCGAACAGCGAGAGGATCAGGCGATGGCAAAAGACCTCCCCATCAACGGACGCGAGCCCGACCGCTCGGAGGACGACATCCAGCGCGATCAGCTCGGCCCGCGCGGCGTGCCGGGCGCGAAGGATCCGGCGAAGATGACGCCGCAGCGCGACAAGAAGACGCCGGATGATGTCGATCCGGGTCACACCGCGTGACGGCACGGGTCCCCGTCAACGGAGAGACGCCTTCATCTCGGCGTTGTTCATCTCATCCTTGCTGAGGCGATACGGGCCATGGTCCCGGCTGCGGCCGCCCCCTCCCTCCTTCCCTTGAAGGGCAGAGAGAGGCAGCGCTGCGGCCCGCAACGACGGCCGGGTTGAACGAGGCCTTCCTCAACACTCCTGGAGTTCATCGATCGCGCGAGAGCGGCGCATCTCCGCCCACCTCAATGCGTTTTGCTCTCGCCCCACTTCTCGAGGTCCTTCGCCGCTTCCGAGCGCTGCTCCTTCTCGGGTTTCTCGGCCCAGGGCTTGTCGGTCTGCTTCATCGAGCCCCAGTCGCTGTCCTGGCGCGGATCGTCCTTCGGCGTTTCCTTGCTCATCAGTTCGTCCTTTTTCTGCTCGCACTCACCCCGGCAGGATCGTCGGCGGCGGCGCCGTCGCCTCGTCGTGAAGCTCGCTCATCTCGCCGATCTCACGCTCGGCCTGATACCAGAACTCATCCTCGCGGCCGTCGGGCCGGCCGGCCTGCTCCCAGAGCTGGTGAGCGCGCCTGCGAATCCTCTCCTGAAGTTCAGTGTCGCTGGTCCGGTCCATGGTTCTCCCTCGCATGCGGCTGCCTCGGTGGCATGACCTTGCGTGGCAATCATCCGAACGAGACGAAGTTCCAAGGCACGGCGCGCACGGGCGATCCGCCGCAGCGGCGCGGCGAGAGAACGCGGCGCACCGCCTCTTCAGCTCAGATTGCCCGGCATGAAGCAGCGGATGGAAGTGCCGAGTGATCCCTTGATCGGCCACACCATGGTGCGCCCGGCACGGTTGGGCTCCGTGATGACCGCATCGTCCGGCACGACGATCCATTGACCGTCGAGCCGCACCCGGTAATGCGTGCCTTCGAGGTCCCAATCCGGATCGGACACCGCGAAGCCGTCGGCGTCCGAGCAGCACGGGCCGCGACCACTCTTGAGGCTGTCGAACCAGCCCTTGAGCGGCGAGTCGGCGTAGCGGCCGTCGTCACGCGCGACGGCATTGTGGAACGACAGCGCGGCCAGCAGGGCTGCGCCGCTCAGCACAGGCAAGGTTCTGGACATCTGATCACCGCGAGCTGCCGGCGCGTGCTCCGGATTGCGGCTCACGCCCCTTGCAAGTAGCTCGTTGAATGCGCCGTCCGATCGTTGGTTCCTAGCCCACGGCTCACGCTGCATCCGCCGGCACCATGGCCTCGATCGTGACGCCCGTGCCGGTAGAAGCCACCGTCAGCGTGCCGCCGAGCGCCAGCAGCCGCTCGCGCATGCCGGTGAGGCCGAATCCGAGCTTGTGCTCCGGGCTGAACCCGCGGCCGTCGTCGCGGACGCGCACCCGCGTGTAGCTGCGGCGATGACCGGCCGTCGTCTGCTGCAGCGGCTCGATGGTGACGTCGACCGTGGTGGCCTCGGCGTGGCGGAACACGTTGGTCAGCGCTTCCTGCACCACCCGATAGATCGTCAGCTCCGCCGTCTCATTGCTGCGCACGACCGTGTCGGTGAACCTGGTCTCGATCGCGACCTCGGGCCGCGACTCCCGCCACAGCCGCACCAACGCGCCGAGCGCTTCGCGCAGGCCCAGCTCGGCGAGACCCACGGGCCGCAGCCGCTCGAGGATGCGGCGGTTGAACTGCTGCACGGCGTTGACCTGGTCGAGGATCGCCTGGCCGTGCCGGCGCATCGCCGCGACGTCGAGCGTCGCAGCGTCCGGCAATCGCATCAGCGCGCTGGCATGGGCGCGCAGCGCGAACAGATGCGGCCCGAACTCGTCGTGCAGCTCGCGCGCGATCTCCTTGCGCTCGTGGTCCTGCAGCGACACCGTGCGCTCGGCCAGGCGGCGCTTCTCCTCCACCGCCTCACCGAGCGCGCCGGCGAGATGGTTGAGCTTGGCGCAGAGCGCCGCGAGCTCGGGCGCGCCGCCCGGCTTGACGCGGGTATCGTAGGCGCCGGCCTCGATCTGGCTCATCGCGTCCGACAGATCCGAAAGCGGCGCCAGCGCGCGACCGACCACGAGCATGGTGATCGCAAACAGCGCCAGCCCGACCAGCGAGCCGACGACGAGCTGGGTGACGATGCCGTCCCAGATTTCCGCGATCTCGTCGTCGGGGTGCGACGTGATCACCAGCGTTTCGCTCCGCCCCGCGACGATGACCGGCATGCTCACCGAGGTCTTGTCGGGATGCACCAGTGCGATGAACCATGCCGGCGCCGCGCGGCCGACGCCCGGAGAGGGCGGGGTCTGCACCGGCATGCCCTGCCGTCTCACGCTGACGTGACGAAGCTGTCGGAGATCGCCGACGATCCGATCGAGGCGCGCGCTCGGATCCGGCGCGTCGTTGACCTCGTCCATGATGGTCTCGACAAAGGCCCGCGTCAGGCGGATGACGCTCTGGTCCTCCGCCAGCACGCGCGGCGCCGCCTCCAGCACGAGACGGCCGATGTTGATGGCGAGGCCCAGCGTCAGCAGCAGCGCCAGCAGCACGTTGATGCGGGTCCGCAACGACCAATTCTGCCACATTCTCTCCGCCTCACGGCCACCGTGTTTCATACGCACTCACATTGACAGACAAATCCGCCGGCGATCTAATTGCAACATCATGCAATATCGCGCAGCATGCATCCATGATGCATCGCAACAATGACGCGAGTTGGAAGTCCGGGACCCCAAGGCCATGCGCGTACTGATCGTCGATGACCATCCCATTGTGGCATCAGGCTGCCGGGCCCTGCTCTCGACCGATCCGGACCTCGAGCTGCTCGAAGCCGCCGATGCCGAGAGCGGCGAAGCCAGCTTCATCGCGCGCCGGCCGGACGTCTGCGTCGTCGACATCAACCTGCCGACCGTCTCCGGCTTCGAGCTCGCGCGGCGCATCCTCGCCCACGATGCCAATGCCCGGTTGATCATGTTCAGCATGAACGACGATCCGGTGTTCGCCGCGCGCGCCATCGACATCGGCGCCAAGGGCTACGTCTCGAAGAGCGGCGATCCGAACGATCTCGCCGAGGCGATCCGCGAGGTCGCCCGCGGCGGCAGCTATCTGCCGCCTGCGATCGCGCGCAGCATCGCCTTCGCGGGCGCCGCGGTTGCGCAGAGCCCGCTGGCGAAACTGACCTCGCGGGAGCTCGAGATCCTTCGCCTGCTCAGCGCCGGCAAGAGCCTGTCGGAGATTGCCTGGCTGATCCACTCGTCCTACAAGACCGTCGCCAACACCTCCTCGATCATCCGCCAGAAGCTCGGCGTGCGAACATCCGGCGAGTTGGTGCGTTTGGCGATCGAGAACGGCGTCGCTTGACTCGTCCCGATTGAACGACGCAGCCTGACACGCGTTGGCGGCACGCGCGCCAGCGGCCCGACATCATTGCCGAACAGGTGATCCCATGACCCTCACGACCGTCTCCCAGAACAAGTCCCATGGCGGCGTCCAGGGCGTCTACCGCCACGCCAGCCAGGAGACCAAGACCGAGATGACGTTCTCGGTGTTCGTGCCGCCGCATGCCGACGGCGCGAAGCTGCCGGTCGTCTGGTATCTCTCCGGCCTGACCTGCACCCACGCCAACGTCACCGAGAAGGGCGAGTTTCGTGCCGCCTGCGCCGAGCTCGGCCTGGTCTTCGTGGCGCCCGACACCTCGCCGCGCGGCGACGGCGTGCCGGGCGATCCCAACAATGCCTATGATTTCGGCCTCGGTGCCGGCTTCTATGTCGACGCGACCGAGGCGCCGTTCGCGAAGAACTACCGGATGTGGAGCTACGTCACCGAGGAGCTGCCGAGCGTGGTCGCGGCGAACTTCCCGGTCGATCCGCGCCGCCAGTCGGTGATGGGCCACTCGATGGGCGGCCATGGCGCGCTCACGGTGGCGCTGCGCAACCCGGACCGCTACCGCGCGGCCAGCGCGTTCTCGCCGATCGTCGCGCCCTCGCAGGTGCCGTGGGGCGAGAAGGCCTTGGGCGGCTATCTCGGCGCCGACAAGGCGGCGTGGCGCAAGCACGACGCGGTGGCGCTGATCGAGGACGGCGCGCGCGTCTCCGACCTGCTGGTCGATGTCGGCACCGCCGATCAGTTCCTGACCCAGCAGTTGCGCCCGGAGCTGCTCAAGGCGGCCTGCGACAAGGCCCACATCCCGCTGCTGCTGCGCAAGCAGGAGGGCTACGACCACAGCTACTACTTCATCTCGACCTATATGGCCGATCATCTGCGCTGGCACGCGGCGCGGCTCGCACGCTGATATCAGCCGCGGACGTGATTTGCCCGACGGGTGCGATGACGCGCCCGTCGAGGCGTTCTTGTCGTGCCCGGCGCCCGGATTCCACGTGCGCGACGACGGGGATTTCGCTCGGCGCCACAAGGCGATCCCAGTGTCCAGCCCGGCGGCAACAAAAATTTCACTTTCGTTTTTCCGGAAATCGTGATTGTCTAGCGCCATCCCGCCTCGTCGAGAGGGCGTATCGCGGTCGTCACGAACGTGGAGGTGGGATGCGGTGGACGCCGGCGGCGCGCAGCATGCTCAGGGCATCACATGCCCCGTGAGAGCGTGCGGACGAACGCGTCACGGCGTACGGCCAAGTCGCGTGGTCCTGGCATCCCGATGCCGATGCCTCCGCGGCGGCGCGCTCACAGCGCGTCGTCGCGCACGGTGACCAGAACGCCCGGCGCACCGGGGAGAACGCGAAGCAACCGTTAAGACCATCCGCGCAGGGAGGGCCGGGATGTCCCAGCCGAACCTGTGGTACCTGCCGCCTGCATTTCTTGTCGCAGGCGGGCCATGGGGGCGGCAGGCTCCCGGCCTTCCCTGCGCCTCTTGTTTTCCAAGGGGCGACCGGCACGCAAAGCTCGGGCGTCATTCGCCGCGAGAATGCACCGTCATATCTCGTCAGCTACTGCGCCTGCGGCGCGCCGTAGTTCGGCGCCAGCAGGCGGTTGCGGACGAGCCAAGCCATGGTGCGCGTCCAGGATTCGTCGGTGTTGCCGCGCATATCCGCAGTCATCGCCGCGACCGGCTTGCCGGTATGAACGTCGCGCAGATAGATGTTCATGTTGAGGATGAGATTGGAGACCTTCTGCACCGTCCCGGTGATGGCGAGATCGGCGCCGATGTCGCCCGCGAGCTTGACGTCGCAGCCGCCGCAAGCCTGCAGATTGCTGTGGTGCGCCGCATCGTTGACGGGAGCGATGTCGAGCACGCGAAAACGTCCGGAGTCCTGCAGCGCCGCGCGCAGTTGCTCGGCCGCATGCGCCAGCCTGTTCTGCTCGTCCTGGCGCGGGCCCTGCACCTCGCCCTGCAGGCTGGTGTCGATCAGCTCGAAGTCGAACACCGCCACCTTGGTCGGCTCGGCATGCACTGATGTCGCAGACATCAGGATCAGGAACGCGGGGAGAACGGCAGGTTTCAAGGTCGTGATCCGAAATGACGCGACAGCGGCCAAAAGTGGGGTTGAAAGCTAGGCCAATTCGTTCATCTTGCAAGGCGAAACCTCGCCGGACAAGGACGAGGGAACAATGGGAGGACGTGTGGTCCTGGGAGTTCTGGCCCGATCTCTGATGGGCGCGATCGGCCTCATCGCCGCCGCAACCGCCGCCAGCGCGGCGGATCCGGTCGACATCGCGATCGGCTATCTCGGCCGCGCGAGCTTGCCGCAGACCTTGTCGCCGCTCGACCAGCCTGCGGCCGATGATGGCGTGGCCGGCGCGAAGCTCGCGATCGAGGACAACAACACCACCGGCAAGTTCCTCAACCAGCGCTTCACTTTGATCGACCGCCGCGTCAAGGATGACGAGGACGCCGCGCAGGCCGCCAATGAGCTCGCCGGCAAGACGGGATTCGTCCTCGTGGACCTGCCGGCGGATGCGGTGCTGAAGGCCGCAGATGCGTTGCGGGGCCGCGGCGTCACCTTGCTCAATGTCGGCGCCACCGACGACCGCCTGCGTGAGCAGGACTGCCGCGCCAACGTCATCCATGTCGCACCGACGCGCTCGATGCTGGCCGACGGCCTGGCGCAATATCTGGTCTGGAAGCAGTGGAAGCGCTGGCTGCTCGTCACCGGCTCGCACGACAGCGACAGACTGTTCGCCGACGCGCTGCGCCGCGCCGCCACCCGCTTCGGCGCCAAGATCGTCGAGGAGCGGACCTTCGAGGACACCGGCGGCGCGCGCCGCACCGACAGCGGCGTGACCTTGATCCAGCGCCAGATGCCGGTGTTCACGCAGAAGGCGCCGGCCTATGACGTGCTGGTCACCGCCGACGAGAGCGAGGTGTTCGCCAACTATCTGCCCTACCGCACCTGGGATCCGCGCCCCGTCGCGGGCTCCGCCGGCCTGCGGCCGACGAGCTGGGATCCGGCGCAGGACCAGTGGGGGGCGACGCAGTTGCAGAACCGCTTCATGAAGCTCGCCTCGCGCCGCATGGACGCCTTGGACATGCAGGCCTGGATGGCCGTGCGCATGGTCGGCGAGGCCGCCTCGCGCACCAACTCCGGCGACGCCAAGACGATGGCCGACTACCTCAAGGGCCCGAACTTCACCATCGCCGCCTTCAAGGGCACCCGCCTCTCCCTGCGCGACTGGAACCTGCAATTGCGCCAGCCGATCCTTCTGGCCGACGGCCGCATGATCGTCTCGGTCTCGCCGCAGGAGGGCTTTCTGCACCAGGTCTCCGAACTCGACACGCTCGGCGTCGACCGCCCCGAAACCAAGTGCAAGCTGCAATGATGTCGGATCGAACCATGCTGATGAGAATGCCTAGTCCGATATGCCGGGCCGACATGCGTGCTGGTGTGGAGCCTTCCGCACACGCGCGTCCCGAAGGGCGATCGCAGCTTTGCAAGCGCTTCGGCACAGCAGTCAGCCTGCTCATCGCCGCACTCGTCATGGCCCATGCAGCCTCCGCCTCCGCCTACGTCGCCTTCGTCTCCAACGAGAAGGGCAACACCGTCTCCGTCATCGACACCGACACCTGGACGGTCACCAAGACCATCAAGGTCGGCCAGCGGCCGCGCGGGATCGCGTTCACGCGCGACGGCAAGTTCGTGATGGTGGCAGTCGGCGACGACGACACCATCCAGGTGATCGATGCCAAGAAGATGGAGGTGGTGGATACCCTGCCCTCCGGCCCCGATCCCGAATTGTTCGCGCAGGACGCCGCCGGCAAGACGCTCTATGTCGCCAACGAGAACGACAACACGGTCACGGTGCTCGACCTCGAGAAGCGCGTCCGCATCGGCGACGTCCAGGTCGGCGTCGAGCCGGAGGGCATGATGCTCAGTCCGGACGGCAAGATCCTGATCTGCACCTCCGAAACCACCAACATGGCGCATTTCATCGACACGGCGACCCGCAAGATCGTCGCCAACGTGCTGGTCGATGCGCGGCCGCGCTTTGCCGAGTTCAAGAGCGACGGCTCGGAGCTGTGGGTCTCGGCCGAGATTGGCGGCACCGTCTCGATCATCGACCCCGCCAAGCGCGAGGTCACCGGCAAGATCAAGTTCGCCGTGCCCGGCCTGCGCAGCGAGGCGATCCAGCCGGTCGGAATCGCCCTGACCAAGGACGGCAAGACCGGCTTCGTCGCGCTCGGCCCCGCCAATCGCGTCGCCATCGTCGACGGCACCACCCACGAGGTGAAGAAATATCTCCTGGTCGGCCAGCGCGTCTGGCACATGGAGTTCACGCCGGATGAGAAATATCTTCTGGTCACCAACGGCGTCTCCAACGATGTCTCGGTGATCGATGTCGCCGCGCAGAAGGTGATCAAGACCATCCAGGTCGGCGAGCTGCCCTGGGGCATCACGATTGCACAGCCATGACGACGCAGAACGCACCCGCTCTCGACGCCACAGGCGCCACCCCGCAGCCGGCCTCCGACCAGGTGCCGGCGCTGTCGGTCGCCGGCGTCAGCCATTCCTACGGTGCGCGCAAGGCGCTCAACGACGTCAGCTTCGCCGTCCAGCCTGCGAGCTTCACCGCCCTGCTCGGTCTCAACGGCGCCGGCAAGAGCACGCTGTTCTCGCTCATCACCCGGCTGTTCGCAGTGCAGACCGGCCAGATCGGCATTTTCGGCCATGACATCGGCCGCACGCCGGGCGAGGCGCTGCGGCTGCTCGGCGTCGTGTTCCAGCCGCGCACGCTCGACCTCGATCTGTCGCTGACGCAGAACCTGCTCTACCACGCCGCGCTGCACGGCATCTCGCGCCGCGAGGCCCGCGCGCGCAGCGAGGAGCTGCTGGCGCGCATCGGCCTCGCCGACCGCGCCGGCAGCAAGGTGCGCGACCTCTCCGGCGGCCAGATGCGCCGGCTGGAGATTGCTCGCGCCCTGCTGCACCGGCCGCGCCTCCTGCTGCTCGACGAGGCCACCGTCGGCCTCGACGTCAAGGCCCGCGCCGACATCGTCGGCCATGTCCGTCAGCTCGTCGCCGAGCAGGGCATCGGCGTGCTCTGGGCGACGCATCTGTTCGACGAGATCGCCGCGACCGATGATCTCGTCGTGCTGCATCAGGGCCGCGTGCTGGCGCGCGGGCCCGTCCCGCAGGTCATCGCCGAGGCCGGTGCGACCGACGTCAACGCGGCGTTCGCGCGGCTGACGACCCAGGCCAGTCCGGCGCGGAGCTCCGAGCCATGACCGTCACCACCGTGCACGCGCCCACACCCACACGCAGCGGCTTTTCGGCCGGCGAATACATCACCTGCCTCACCGGCATCGTCTGGCGCGAGGGCCTGCGCTTCCTGCATCAGCGCGAGCGCTTCGTCTCGGCGCTGGTACGGCCGCTGGTCTGGCTGTTCATCTTCGCCGCCGGCTTCCGCCAGGTGCTGGGCATCTCGATCATCCCGCCCTACGAGACCTATATCCCCTACGAGGTCTATATCGCGCCCGGCCTGATGGCGATGATCCAGTTGTTCAACGGCATGCAGTCGTCGCTGTCGATGGTCTACGACCGCGAGATGGGCAACATGCGCACCTTGCTGGTGAGCCCGCTGCCGCGCGGCTATCTGCTGTTCTGCAAGCTGCTCGCCGGCACCGCCGTCTCGGTGCTGCAGGTCTATGCGTTTCTCGCCATCGCCTGGTTCTGGGACATCACCCCGCCGCCGATGGGCTATCTGACGGTGCTGCCGGCGCTGATCCTGTCCGGCCTGATGCTCGGCGCGCTGGGCATGCTGATCTCCTCCGGCATCAAGCAGCTCGAGAATTTCGCCGGCGTCATGAACTTCGTGATCTTTCCGATGTTCTTCGCCTCATCGGCGCTCTACCCGCTCTGGCGGGTCGAGGAAGGCAGTCCCTGGCTGGCTTATCTCTGCGAAGCCAATCCCTTCACCCACGCGGTCGAGCTCATCCGCTTCGCGCTATATGGCAAGCTGAACTGGGTTTCGCTCGCGGTGGTCGGCGGCTGCACCGCCGTCTTCATGATCGGCGCGATCCTGGCCTACGATCCGTCGCGGGGGTTTGTCAGGCGCGGTCCCGGAGGCGAGGCATGAGGTTCAGAACGACACTGGCGGCCGTCGCCATCGCTGCGTCGGCAGGTGCTGCGCAGGCCGCCGATCCGCGCTATCCGGATTGGCCCTGCCCGCAGGCCAAGGTGCCGGAGATCTCGATCGCCGCCGTGTGGTCCGGCCCGCCGATCGACGATGTCGGCGCGAGCTGGAAGGACGATGCGAAGGTGGCCGAGCTCGTCGCCAAGCTTGCCGCGCGCCGTATCCCGCTGGAGCAGGCCCAGAAGGACGTCGCCGATTTCCTCACCGGTACGGCCGAGGAGAAGATACGCAAGGGCAAGCTGCTGTTCGCCGGGCTGTTCGACACGCTGAACGCGCAGCGGACATCGGTGATGAACGGCCTCGAGCGCGTCATGCGCAAGCAGCGCGAGGCCGTCGACAAGGTGCGCGGCGACACCATCGCGCTGCAGGAGATGCACAGCGGCCCCAACCCGGATCAGGCCAAGGTCGAGGAGATGACCAACCAGTTGAACTGGGAGACGCGCATCTTCGAGGACCGGCGTCGCGTGATGAAGTTCGTCTGCGAGGTCCCGACCGCGATCGACCAGCGCCTGTTCGCCCTAGCGCGCGAGATCCAGCAGGACATGGAGTAGCTGATTTGATGCGCTACCGCCGCCCTCTCCGCTCACTCCTCAGGCCGCGGCTCGGGCTGCGTCTGCTGCAGCGGCAGGTCGGCGCGGCTCCAGGCGTCGGTCCCGTCCGGATACCACGCGACGTTGCGGTAGCCATAGGTCAGCGCGCGCTTGGCGGCATTCCACGACATCCAGCAATCCTCGAGGCAGTAGAACACGAGCAGACGACTCAAATCGCCCTCGGAAGCGCGGGCAAGGCCGCGCTTCAGATAGTCCTCGGTCTGGGGCGCCAGCACCCCGTAGCCGGTGTCGGGCAGCCAGATGCTGCCGGGAATGTCCAGGCGCGGCTGCTCGCGCCACACCGTCCCGGCCGGCAGGTTCTTCGGCTTGGGCGGCCGCGGCAACACATCGACGAAGACGGCGGACTTCGCGCGCCAGATCGCCTCGGTCTCCCGCGTCGACAGCACGCGCGCTCCGCTCAGGGTCGTCGGCACCGGCGCGCGATAGTTCTCGGTGCGATAGCTGTCCGGCTCCGGCACGAGATCATCGGCCCGCACCGCCGCGGCGATCAGCAGCACGCCTGCCAATGCCGCAGCGCTGAGCCGACCGATCATGGCTTCGCCGCAGCCTCGGCGGTGATCAGATGATTGCTCTCGTCCAGCAGCGGCACCCCGAAATCGAGCAGGATCTTGTTGATCTCCCCCTGGTTCTCCTGGATCAGCTTGTTGAGCTGACGGCGCCAGTTCTGGTCCGCGCCACGGACACCCATGGCGATGCGATAGATCAGCTTCGGCCCGCTGGTCTCCTTCACCAGCGGCGTGACATGCAGTTGCGGGCTCGCCTGCTTGGCATAGTAGCCGGCCATCGGCCCCCACAGCACGCCGGCATCGATCTCGCCGGACTTCAGATCGTTGATCATCGCCTCTGCCGAGGAATCGACGCGGGTGTCGATCATCAGCGGATAGGGCTTTGCGGTCGGCATCAGCCCGGCCAGCGCCATATTGGTTGCCGGCGGCGTGCCCGCCACGATGCCGATGTGCCTGCCCTTGAGCTTGGCATCCTCCAGCGTCGTCACATCGGCAAGATCGGAGCCCGGCTTGGTCACGATCGCATAGGCCGTCCGGTAATAGGGACTGGTGCTCTGCACCAGGTCGTCCCCTTGGGGAAAGCCCATGATCACGTCGCAACGGTGCGAGCCGAGCGTCATGCGCACGAATCCGGTGGCCTGCGGGAAGAACGTGTAGTCCACCTTCTTCTGCAGCTTGGCGGCAAAGAGCTCGGCCAGCTTGTTCTCGAAGCCGTCGCCCTTCTCGTTCGAGAACGGCAGGTTGCGCGGATCGGCGCAGACCCTGAGCACCTTGGGATCGACCAGCTCGATCGACAGGTCCAGGCCATCATTGCTCTGCGCGAAAGCGGCGGCCGGTCCGAGCAGAGTGAGCCCCGCGGCAACGGCCAGCGAGCAGGCAAGGTTGTGACGCTTCGTCATCCGTATTTTCATCCCTATCGAACGCATCGTGGTATTTTTGAAAATGCTAGGCCGCCGGCCGCTCCGGTGCAACAGCCGCCGTCATCGCGAAGAGTTGACCCATTGCTGCACCGCAACGTCCATCGCCTGACGCACACCTCTCACGCGAGCAAGGCAAGCCGATGGTGAGACAACTGATCATCGCGATCACCGCCTGGGGGGCGCTGGCGCTCGGCAGCGCCGCTCTTGCCATGCCGCCGGAACTCGAGGTCAGCGAGATCGCGCCCGGCGTGTTCGTTCACATCGGCCAGACCGCGCTGATGAACGCGGCGAACGAGGGCGCCATCGCCAATGTCGGTTTCATCGTTGGCAACGACGCGGTCGCCGTGATCGACACCGGCGGCAGCGTCCGCGAAGGCCGCGCGCTGCTGGCAGCGATCCGCGCCCGTACCGCCAAGCCCGTGCGCTACGTCATCAACACTCACGCCCATCCGGATCACGCATTCGGCAACGCGGCATTCGAGGGCGACGGCACGCGCTTCGTCGGCGCCAAGAACCTGCCGCGCGCGCTTGCAATGCGCGGACCGCACTACATCGAGGCGTTCCGGCGCCTGATGGGCGCCGAGCTGATCGACGAGGTCCGTCTCGTCCCCCCGTCGATCCTCGTGGACGACGAGATGATGCTCGACCTCGGCGGCCGTACCCTCACGCTCAAGGCCTGGAGTACCGCTCATAGCGACTGCGACCTGTCCGCCTATGATGACCGCAGCCGGACCTTGTTCGCCGGCGATCTCGTATTCCTGCGTCACATCCCGGTGATGGATGGCAGCCTGCGCGGCTGGATCGCCGACATGGCCGCGCTCGCGACCATCCCGGCCGAGCGCGTCGTTCCCGGCCATGGCCCTGTCAGCCCGTGGCCACTGGCGCTCAGTGACGAGCGTCGCTACCTCGATACATTGGCCCACGACGTTCGCGGGCTGATCAAGGCAGGCAGGCCGATCGCGGACGCCGCTGGGGCCGCGGGATCGGAGCGCGGCAAATGGGAGCTGTTCGACGACTACAATGCCCGCAACGCAACGGCGGCATTCTCGGAAATGGAATGGGAATGAGGGCGGCAACGCGCTATGATTGTTAATTCACCCGACTGCCCGAGGAGGATTGCGCCATGATCCGGCTCCACCTGCCGTCCACCCTGCTTCTCGGGGCCTGCCTCGCGTTTGCGTTCGCACCTGCGAAGGCCGCTGATGGTTACGATCCCTGGCCGGGACTGGTCCAGGACATCTTCAACAACAAGGCGATGCAGGACGGCACCAATGTGCTGTCGATCGAGATGCCGACGCGCGCCGAGGATGCCTCGGTCGTTCCGGTCACCCTGCGCAGCAAGCTGTCGCCCGCCGACGAGCGCCGTATCAAGACCATCACGCTGGTGATCGACCAGAATCCCGCGCCGATGGCGGCCAAGTTCACGCTTGGCGCGGACGCCAATGTGACCGCGATCTCGACGCGGGTCCGCGTCAACAACTACACGGATGTGCATGCCGTGGCCGAGCTGACGGATGGTCAGCTCTATGTGGTCAAGACCTTCGTCAAGGCGTCCGGAGGCTGCTCGGCGCCGGCGGCGAAGAATCCGGACGAGGCCAAGGCGCGCATCGGCCAGATGCGCTACCGGCAGTTCACGCAAAGCAGCGACGGCGCCACGAGCGGCATCCGCGAAGCGCAGGTCATGGTCGGGCATCCCAACAATTCCGGGCTCCAGATGGATCAGGTGACGCAGCTCTACATTCCGGCCTTCTTCATCGACCGGCTGACACTGTCGCAGAACGGCAGTCTGGTGCTGTCGGTCGAAGGCGGCATCTCGATCTCTGAGGATCCCAACATCCGCTTCACCTACGTGTCGAACGGTGCCAAGCAATTCCATGCGGAGG
The DNA here is from genome assembly GCF_032487555.1 of Bradyrhizobium sp. SZCCHNRI1029. Classification (NCBI taxonomy): domain Bacteria; kingdom Pseudomonadati; phylum Pseudomonadota; class Alphaproteobacteria; order Hyphomicrobiales; family Nitrobacteraceae; genus Bradyrhizobium; species Bradyrhizobium sp. SZCCHNRI1029. The sequence goes on along the minus strand of NZ_JAUEUK010000002.1, from coordinate 354,598 downwards.
CGAAGGATACGCAGGGCCACGTGTTCGAGCACGATTGGCCGGCCGACGGTTCAGGAACTTGATGCGGCAGAGCGGCAGCGCTTCAGAAGCATCTCACTTCGGCTTCGGCCTGCGCCCGGCGGAGATCGTTCAGCGCGTTGGCGGCCTGCTCGGACGTGCGGAACTGGGTGCCGAGATTGCTGTGCACCTGGGACATGCTGAGGACGGTCTCGGCCGTGACGTAGCGCTCATAGGGAATGATCGAAGCGATCACGTCGATCGAGCAGGAGCACTGCGCGATCGCCTCCCTGGTCTCGCCATTCGCCTTCATGCAGCCGAACACATATTCGGCCCGCGCCGAGGTCGGATAGTCGTTGAGCTCCTCGGCACGAGCCGGCCCGCACAGCGCAATCGTGGCAATGAGAGTGGCGACAATCGGTCCTACCGGAACAGCACTACGCATCACAGTCCTCCGCGGCATCGCAGCCGAAGCTATGCTAAGGGAATGAGGCTGAAAAGAACACCTCTCGAGGAAATGCAGACGGGCTCATGACGCAGATCGGTCGTTTGTTGATGGCGATTGTCGCCTGCGCCCTGCTGCCGGTCACGGCATGCTGCGCCGCCGAGACCGTCAAGGTTGCGGTGCAAAAGACCGGCACCTTCGCCTGGGAGCTGGCCGTGATCCGCGCCCGCCAGCTCGACAAGCAGGCGGATATCGCGATCGATGCGGTCGAGCTCGCGAGCCCGGAGGCCGGCAAGATCGCGCTGCGGGCCGGCAACGCCGACATCATGGTGTCGGACTGGCTATGGGTGTCGCGCGAGCGTGCGCTCGGCGCCAAGCTCACCTTCTATCCCTATTCGAGCGCGCTCGGCGCCGTGATGGTGCCGGCGACCTCACCGATCAAGACGCTTGCCGATCTGAAGGGACGCAAGCTCGCGGTGGCCGGCGGCCCGCTCGACAAGAGCTGGCTGCTGCTGCAGGCCACGCTCAAGCGCGACGGCGTCGATCTGAAATCGCAGGCGACGATCACCTACGGCGCGCCGCCGCTGCTGGCCGCCAAGCTGGCCGACGGCGAGATGGATGCGGGCTTGAACTACTGGAATTTCTGCGCGGCGCTGGAAGCCAAGGGCTTCCGCCGGCTTGCCGGCGTCGAGGACCTGCTGCCGCCGTTCGGCGCCAAGGGCCGCACCGCGATGATCGGCTATGTCTTCGACGAGGACTGGGCCGCCAAGCATCGCGATCTCGTCGCACGCTTCCTAACCGTCACGGCCAAGGCCAAGGAGATCCTGGCGACTTCCGACGCCGACTGGCAAACGATCGCCCCGCTGACCGGCGCACAGGACGACGCCACCTTGCGCGTCTATCGCGACCGCTATCGCGAAGGTATTCCGCGCCGGCCGGTGGCCGAGGAAGAGGCCGACGCCCGCGTTCTCTACGGCGTGCTCGCCTCGATCGGCGGCCGCGATCTGGTCGGCCCCGCGGCTGAGCTCAGTCCCGGCACCTACTACAGGGCGGATGCGAGGGATTAGTGCTGCGGCTGTTGTCCTTTGCGCTTCTGCTCGCCACCTGGTGGATTGCCGCGGCTGTCGCCGGCAGCGCCAAGCTGCCATTGCCATCGGCCGTGCTCGCGGTTGCGGTGGCGGAAGCGCGGTCCGGCGCGCTGTTTCTGCATCTCGGCGCAACGCTCGCCCGCGTCGCCCTCGCTTTCACTCTGTCAATGGCACTCGGCTCGGCGATCGGCTTTCTGATGGGGCGCAGCCAGCTCGCCAACCGCCTCGGCGATCCCTGGCTGATCCTGCTGCTCAATCTGCCCGCGCTGGTGGTGATCGTGCTCGCCTATATCTGGGCTGGTCTCACCGAGGTCGCTGCGATCGCGGCGATCGCGATCAACAAGCTGCCGACCGCCGTCGTCACCTTGCGCGAAGGCGCCCGCGCGCTCGATCCATCGCTCGACGAGATGGCCAAGGTGTTTGCCTTTTCGCGCGGACGCATCCTCCGCCACGTCCTGCTGCCGCAGCTTGCGCCCTATATTGCGGCGGCCGCGCGCTCCGGCCTGTCATTGGTGTGGAAGATCGTGCTGGTCGCCGAGTTGCTCGGGAGGCCCAACGGCATCGGCTTCGAGATCGGCGTCGCCTTCCAGCTGTTCGACATTCCGCTGCTGCTCGCCTACTCGCTCAGCTTTGCCGCCGTGGTGCTGGTGATCGAGGCCGTTATCGTCCAGCCGTTCGAGCAGCGTGCATCGAGGTGGCGGCTCCGTGCGGCTTGAGGTCGATATCAGGTCGAAGAGCTACACCAGCGCCAATGGCAAGCGCCAGGAGGTGATTGCGGGCATTGCCTTTGCGCTGCAGCGGGGCGAGGTCGGCGTCGTCGTCGGCCCGTCCGGCTGCGGCAAGAGCACGATGCTGCGGATTCTCGCCGGTCTGGACAGCGACTATCAGGGCCATGTATCGCGGCCCGAGGGAGCCCGGCTGGCAATGGTGTTCCAGGAGCCGCGGCTGCTGCCGTGGCGATCCGTCGAGGCCAACGTCCGGCTGGCAGCGCCCGGTGTCGCCGAGGACAGGCTGGCCGCCATCTTCGGCGTGCTCGAGCTCGAGGGACATCGCAGCCATTTTCCGGGCGAGTTATCGCTCGGCCTCGCCCGCCGCGTCGCGCTGGCGCGCGCCTTTGCGGTCGAGCCGGATTTCCTGATTCTCGACGAGCCGCTGGCTTCGCTCGACGACGCGCTCGCCGCGCGGCTGCGCGAGGAGATCGCGACGCTCGTGGCCTCGCGCCCCATGATCACGCTGCTGGTCACGCACAGCATGGACGACGCGGCACGGCTCGGCGACCGGATCTTCCTGCTGTCCTCACGCCCTGCCCGCCTGCTTCATTCAGTCCCGATCGACATGCCGCGCGCGCAGCGCAACAACGACGTGGTCGCGGCAATCAAGGCCGATGTGGCGCGACTGGATTTTTCCGTGTCATAGTCATGGCAACGGACATCGGACCCCAGGGAAAACGCCATGAGACGCGCATCCGCCGTGACGGCGATCATTCTGTTCGGCATCCCGCTCGCGGCCGCCGCACAAAGCAAGGGCATTCGGCTCTGGAATCTGACCACCGCAACGATGACCGGCTTTCAGCTCTCGCCGGCCGGCCAGAACAATTGGGGACCGAATCAGACGCTGAACGACAAGGACAAGGAGCTCGATCACGACGAACGGCTGAAGCTCACCGGAGTCGAGCCTGGGCGCTACGACGCCAAGGTGAGCTATGCCGGCGAGCGGCAGTGCATTGTTCGCGGCCTCGAGATCAAGGCCGACGCCGTGGTTTCGGTCGCCGACAAGGACCTCGAGGAGTGCACGAAGTAAGCAGCCAGCGTGCCGACGGCCAAGCCGGCCTCAGGCCTTGTCGTTGCTGTGGGGATATTCGCAGCGCCATCGCACTGCAGTCCATTTCGGGTGCTCGCCGATCCACTGGGCGATGTAGGGCGGCGCCTTCATCGCGCATTGCTGCAGCGAGGCGCCGCCATCCGCGAAAACGAGATGCTGCTCCTCGCAGGTGGCCGGAGACAGGACTGCGCAAACGGTGATGACGAGATCGATGGAGCTCATGGCTCGTTGTCCTTCGATAAGCCTGAAACAGCTTATCTGAAACTACGACATCCGGCTGCATCAGTTTCTCCTCGCGCAACAAATTATGCAGCGGAACCAAGGCTGGAACGACTATCCCTGGGCGAAGCCGCCCCTGACGCTTGATCCGAACCGGCAGATCGGCTGCAATGGAAGCGGTCGATCGACCTCAAAAGAGCGAATGCGGAGGAAGCAGATGCCCAAGGTTCTCGTACTCTACAAGACCCCCAAGAGCGCCGAGGCGTTCGACAAACACTATATGAACGTCCACGTGCCGCTGGCGAAGAAGATTCCCGGTCTGAAGAGCTACGATATCAGCCGGGGCCCGGTGAATGGGCCGGCGGGAGCCACCAACATCCACCTCGTTGCCACCCTGATATTCGATTCGATGCAGGCGCTGCAGGCGGGAATGGGCTCTGCCGAAGGCAAGGCGGCGGCGGGCGATCTGCCCAACTTCGCCGATGGCGGCGTCGACCTGTATATCTTCGACACGCAGGACGTTTGATCCTTGGACGGTCCTCAGGCCGTCACCAATGTTCGGCGGCGTGCCCGTCATTTCCGATCGGCCGAGAGGCCGGTCGCCGGGACGATCTCGCGGATCGTCTATCGAATGGATCCGCCAAGCCAGTCAGAAGCGAATTGCGCTCCTCGTGGCTTGGCAGATCGCTACGCGTTACTTGCGCGCAGCACAGGCGTACATGTTGATTTCCATGCCAACCGGCACTTCGACGATCTTCGGTGTCTTCCAGGCCATTTCAACCTCCCAAGTTCGACTATCATTGACTGGCGCATTGCTCGCGCCAACATCGAAGCTAGGACCGCATCGGGGGGAACGCAAGGCTCCACAACCGTGGAGCATTTCCCCAGCAGTTGTCGATCGATGGAACGAAACAAAATCCAGCCGCCTGGCTGGACGCCGTTCCGCCTCAATCCTCGTAGGACGCTCCCCCTGAGCGGGACGGCATCTTCGCTCACGCACCGCCCGGCTGCACGTAGCAGAACACATACCGATTGCGGCTCAGGAAGATGATGCCGTGCCCCGTCGGATTTCCCCTGTCCCACTTTAGCTTGTGATCGGGGACCTCGATCTCGGTACCGACATCGATATGCGGACGGCCACGCGGCTCATCGGGACGGTCATCGGTAATGATGACATAGGTCTTGCCGTCGCGGACATGGATCTCATCGGCAAAGTAGGCGTCAGCCTCACCGCAGCACGATGCCGTCGGCACGTCGGGCTGCATCAGCGCCTCGTACCATTGACGCAATGCCGGATCGACCGCTCCCCACTGACCGAGATCACGCGCACTCGCACTCACCCCAAGGCAACAAAGCATGCCGAGCCAAAGGATGGTTCGTCTCATCCGCCTACTCCTCTGTTATCCCGGCATGATGCGGCGAAGCAATGTTTGTGCCGCAACGCAACATCGGAGCGGTGCGATCATGCCGACCCAGATCAGCGAGCAGAGACAACGGATCGGCTGCTCTGTCCCGATCGAACGAGGACGGCTTCCCGATGCGCAAAGGGCGGTTGCCACCTTTTCGTATTGACGGTTCCCGATTTCGAGCGGAGTGTTGTTCCCGCAGCGTCAGGATAGGCGCGCGTAAAAATCTCGGAGGAAATGAATGAAGCGGATCGCGCTGGCCGCAGGCCTCGCTATTCTTGCATCACATGGTGCAAGCGCGCAGAGCGCCGATCAGTTGGTCAAGGGTGCAACTGATACGGCGAACGTTCTCAACTACGGCATGGGCTACAATCTGCAGCGGTTCAGCCCGCTCACCCAGATCAACAAGGACAACGCCAAGAACCTGGTGCCGGTCTGGAACTACAGTTTCGCCGATGACCGCAGTGAGGAGTCGCAGCCGCTGGTGTACCAGGGCGTGCTCTACGTCACGACCCACAATGCGACGATGGCCGTCGACGCCAAGACCGGCAAGCAGATCTGGAAAAGCAAGATCGACTATCCCGCCGAGACGCCGCGCGTGGTCTGTTGCGGCATCATCAATCGCGGCGCCGCGCTGTACGACGGCAAGGTGTTCCGGACCACGCTCGATGCCAACGTGATTGCGCTCGATGCCAAGACCGGCAAGGAACTGTGGCGTCAGAAGGCCGCTGACATCAAGGAAGGCTACTCGATGACCGTCGCGCCGCTGGTCGCCGACGGCGTCGTGTTGACTGGCATCTCCGGCGCCGAGTTCGGCACCCGCGGCTTCATCGATGGTTGGGATCCGGCGACGGGTAAGCATTTGTGGCGCACACACACGGTCCCAAGCCCGGATGAACCCGGCGGCGACACCTGGAAGGGCGACACCTGGAAGCTGGGCGGCGGCTCGACCTGGATCACCGGCTCCTACGATCCCGAGCAGAACACCGTATTCTGGGGCGTCGGTAATCCCGGACCGTTCAACGCGGCGGTGCGCCCGGGCGACAACCTCTACACCTGCTCAGTGCTCGCGCTCGATCCGAAGACCGGCAAGATGAAGTGGCACTTCCAGTTCTCGCCGAACAATCCGTTCGACTACGACGCGGTCGCGGAGATGGTGCTCGCCGACATGAACGTCGAGGGTAAGCAGACCAAGGTGCTGATGAACGCCAACCGCAATGGCTTCTTCTATGTGCTCGATCGCACCAATGGGAAGCTGCTCGCGGCCAACCCCTATGTGAAGGTGAACTGGGCCTCCAGCATCGACCTGAAGACGGGCAAGCCGGTCGAGACCGATGTGACGCGCGATGCCCGCGAGGGCAAGAAGGTCACGGTCTATCCGTCGATTCTCGGCGGCAAGAACTGGGAGCCGATGTCGTTCAATCCGCAAACCGGGTTGGCCTACGCCAACACGCTCGTGTTCGGCGGCCACTACAAGACCGAGCCTGCGACCTACAAGGCCGGCGAGTGGTACCTGGGCATGGACCTGACGGATCTGTGGGATTGGCCGGAAGGGCCGCGCGGTCAGCTCAAGGCCATCGATCCGATGACCGGCAAGACCAAGTGGGAGCAGCCGAGCGACATCCCGCGCTTCTCCGGCGTGTTGTCCACGGCAGGCGGCGTGGTGTTCTCGGGCAAGCTGACCGGCGAGTTCGAGGCTTTCGACGCCGACAGCGGCAAGAAACTGTGGCAGTTCCAGACCGGCTCCGGCATCGAAGGCCAGCCCGTCACCTGGCAGCAGGATGGCGTGCAGTATGTCGCCGTCACCTCAGGCTACGGCGGCGTCTACTCACTGTTCTCCGGTGACGAGCGCCTCGCCAACGTTCCGGCAGGCGGCTCGCTGTGGGTCTTCGCGGTCAAGAACTGAGTGCGGATTGCCCGTGAGACAGAACATGTTCATGAAAGCGGCGGCGGCCTTCGCCGCCGTCGTGGCGATGTCGGCCGTCCTGTCGACGGCTGCCCTCGCCCAACAACAAGATGGCAGCGCCGCACATAGCCAGGTGGACCTCGGCAAGACGACGTTCGCTCAGAAGTGCTCGCACTGCCACGGCCCCAACATGGTGAACTCCGGCACGGTGACGCCCGACCTGCGTCGGTTTCCCGATGACCAGCCTCGTTTCGTCACCACGGTGAAGCAGGGCAAGAACGGTCGCATGCCGCCCTGGGGCGACATTCTCAGCGATGACGAGATCACCGCGCTGTGGGCCTATGTCTCGAGCCGGAGAGCGCAGTGATGCGCCATCTCTGCCGTTGGCTGACTGCCTTGATGATCTCGACAGTGTCGTCAGCCGCCTTAGCCGCTGACGACGTGCTGCGCATCTGCCTTGACGAAAATCTTCCGCCGCTCTCGGTCCATCATCGTGGCAAGCCCGGCAACGGTTTCGACGTCCTGCTCGGTCAGGCGATCGCCGACCGCCTTGGCAGAAAGCTCGAGATCCAGTGGTACGAAAGCAAATTGGACGAAGATTCCAGTCCACCGCTGGAGGCGAACGCACTGCTCTCGGACGGACGCTGTTCGCTGCTCGGCAGCTATGCGTTCACCCAGGACGGATTGGTCGCGCCCGGCGTCAAGACGGCCAAGCTGCCGGACTTCGATGGCGCCACCCGCGACGACCGCCGCCGCCGCGTTCCGCTCGGCACGCTGATGCCGAGCAAGCCGTACATGTTCTCAACACTGACCGTCGTTCTCGGACCTTCCGCGAAACAGCGCCCGATTACCGACATCGGCGATCTGGCAGGGCTGCGGCTGGCAATCGAGAGCGGCACGTTGGCGGATGCAATCCTGATGACGTTCGACAAGGGACGGCTGATCGACGACATCACGCATTTGATTCCCACGCGGGATGATCTGCTCGGGGCGCTCGAACAGGGCAAGTTCGACGCGACCCTGCTCGATGGCAGACGTTTCGATGCGTATCGGGCGGCTCATCCCGACACCAGGCTCGGCGGGTCGGGCTACAGCTATCCGATCGGCGTGAACCGCGGTTATGTCGGGCTGACCAGTTCGGCCGAACTCATCGCATCGGTCGACAAGGCCTTGACGGAACTCGACGCCTCCGGGGCCCTGGCGAATCTCGGTCGGTCCGCCGGACTGACCTATCTTCCACCGCGCGAGCCGGTGATTCTCGGTGATGCATTCCAGAGGATCATCCGGAGCGGCGCACGCTAGCGCGGCTACCTCACGACCGCTCAGCGGGCCGCAGTCTTATGAACCGACGACGGCACGACGCCGAAATATTTGCGGAAGACACGGCTGAAGTGCGACGAACTCGAAAAACCCCACGAGAACGCGACATCAGTGATGGTCTTGCCGCTCTGCGTCTCCAGCTCCTGCCGGCAATGCTGAAGCCGGGCCCGCCAAATGTAGTCGCTGACCGTCATGCCACGATCGCTGAACACCATGTGAAGATAGCGCTTGGTGCACCCCAGAGCCGCCGAAATCTGATCGATGCACAGATCGGGATCGCGCAGATGCTCGCGGATGAAGGCTTGAGCGCGGATATAGACCGCCTCGGGTCCCGCCCGATCCAGCATTCGATCGGCTTCACGCAGCGGCAAGAGCAACAGATCAATCAGCGATTCGGCGACGCTGACGGCCGAGTTGGGCGAAAGCCGGGTCGCCTCATCGAACGCGGCATGGGTGACGTCATGCGCAATCCGACCAGTCCCGCTCCGCGCAGACAGCTTATATGCAGGCATCTTTTCCGACCGGAAGCCGCGCTCCTGCAGTAGCTCCTTGGGCACGATCACGACGTCATGGCGGGTCAGCGCGGGGCTGATGATGGTGTGCGGTAACGAGACGTCATAGGCGAGGCAATCGCCCGGGCCGATCTCGATCTGGCGGCCATCCTGCTCGAAATAGGACGTTCCATAGGTCTGGAACAAGATCTTGATGTAGGGATGTGCGGCCTTTTGCGCACGCGCATAGGTATGCGCAATACGGTGCTGGCTGGCCTCGATCTGGCAGAGCTTCAGGCGCGACACCGTCGTGAAATTGATGCGCCCCTCGAATGAGGCGCCCTCCAGCGGATCGACATCGAAACGTCCGCACAGGTCGGTCAGTGCATCTGACCAACGCTGGATCTGGCTCTTCGGTGAGAACCCCGAAGTATTAAGCGAGCGGATCGTGTCGGACATGTTTCATCCACCGATTCATGATCGAAACGCAACGGGTCCGCCGCCGGACGGCGAGCGAGACTGTAGCAAGATTGCTCCCATTTTAAGGCCGCGGCTTTCGCGGCGCACTTCGTTCCATAACTTCCCCCGGATGATCCTCCGCCTTCGTCTCTGTAAGGTCAAGGGAAACGTCAACCTTCGGTGGAACCGCGGTGCTGCAAATTGATGCTCCGCAGCAAGAATGGCGCTCATGTTGCGGACCAGCAAAGCAAAATCTCCTTCAAAAACTTCTATTCGCTTCACTCTTGAGCAAGCTCTTTTCTCTTTTGGGCAAGTTTCCCGGTCGAGAAGTGGATATTCAATGATGCCGAAAACGAATACTGGGCCGCGTGCTGCGGAACCTCAGTTGAACCCGGGAGGAAAGACGATGCGAAGAGTGCTACTCGCAACATGTCTGACGTCAGTCGCGGCGCTTGCCGCGGGTGGCGCGTGGGCCAGCGAAGAGCTGGTCAAGATGTCGGCCAACCCGAAGGACTGGGTGATGCCGGCGGGAGACTACGCCAATACGCGTTACTCCAAGCTCAATCAGATCAACGCTCAGAACGTCGGCAAGCTGCAGGTCGCGTGGACCTTCTCCACCGGCGTGCTGCGCGGCCACGAAGGCGGACCGCTCATCATCGGCAACTTGATGTATGTGCATACGCCGTTCCCGAACAAGGTGTATGCGCTCGATCTCGCGCAGGACAACAAGATCGTCTGGAAGTACGAGCCCAAGCAGGATCCGAACGTCATTCCGGTGATGTGCTGCGACACCGTCAACCGCGGCGTCGCCTATGGGGACGGCAAGATCTTCCTGCATCAGGCCGACGACAAGCTGGTGGCGATCGACGCCAAGACCGGCCAGCACGTCTGGACCGCCGTCAATGGCGATCCGAGCAAGGGACAGACCGGAACCTCGGCTCCGCTCGTGGTGAAGGACAAGGTGTTGGTCGGCACGTCCGGCGGCGAGTTCGGCGTCCAGTGCAGCATGACCGCTTACGATATCAAGAGCGGCAAGCAGGTCTGGAAGGCGTACTCCGAAGGTCCGGATGACCAGATCCTGTTCGACGCCAACACCACGGCGCTCGGCAAGCCGGTCGGCAAGGACTCGAGCCTGAAGACCTGGCAAGGCGATCAGTGGAAGACCGGCGGCGGCTGCACCTGGGGCTGGATCTCCTACGATCCGCAGCTCGACATGGTCTATTACGGGTCGGGCAATCCCTCGACCTGGAATCCGAAGCAGCGTCCCGGCGACAACAAGTGGTCGATGACGATCTTCGCCCGCCATGCCGACACCGGCGTCGCGAAGTGGGTCTATCAGATGACGCCCCACGACGAGTGGGACTATGACGGCGTCAACGAGATGATCCTGTCCGACCAGTCCATCAACGGCCAGCCGCGCAAGCTGCTCACGCACTTCGATCGTAACGGCCTCGGCTATACGCTCGACCGTGCCACGGGCGAGTTGCTCGTTGCCGAGAAGTTCGACCCGAAGGTGAACTGGACCACCGGCGTCGACATGGACAAGAACTCTGCAACCTACGGCCGTCCCAAGGTCGTCGATCAGTATTCGACCGACAAGCAGGGTGAGGACGTCAACACCAAGGGCATCTGCCCGGCGGCGCTGGGCACCAAGGACGAGCAGCCGGCGGCCTACTCGCCGGACACGCAGCTGTTCTACGTGCCCACCAACCATGTCTGCATGGACTACGAGCCCTTCAAGGTGAGCTACACCGCAGGTCAGCCCTATGTCGGCGCAACCCTGTCGATGTATCCGCCGGCGGGTGAGACCCATATGGGCAACTTCATCGCCTGGGACGGCAAGACCGGCAAGATCGCCTGGTCGAACAAGGAGCCGTTCTCGGTGTGGTCGGGTGCGCTCGCGACGGCCGGCGGCGTGGTGTTCTACGGAACGCTCGAAGGCTACCTCAAGGCGGTCGATGCCAAGACGGGCAAGGAGCTCTACAAGTTCAAGACCCCGTCCGGCATCATCGGCAACGTCACGACCTACGAGGCGAACGGCAAGCAGTACGTCGCCGTCCTCTCGGGTGTCGGTGGCTGGGCCGGCATTGGTCTCGCGGCGGGTCTGACCGATCCGACTGCCGGTCTCGGTGCCGTCGGCGGCTATGCCGCGCTGAGCAACTACACCGCTCTCGGCGGCGCGCTCACCGTGTTCTCGCTGCCGCAGTAAGCCAGGTACCTGCCTCCGGCGCATGGATCTCGTCCATGCGCCGGTTCGCCTGTTCCTAAAAATTATGGGAAAACGCCCTTGCGTAGAATCTGGTTTGCGGTCGCCACGGCTCTGAGCCTGGCAACCGGCGGGATGACTGTCGCCGAAAATGCCTGGGCGGAAAGTCCGGGAGATCCTGCGGCCGTCAAGTCCGAGGACGGGAAATACTTCGATAAGGATGGCATTCCGACCTACAAGGTGGCCGCCGACGGAACGGTCGACTGGTACACCTACTCCGGATACCGCCGCTATCATTCCGAATGCCATGTCTGCCATGGCCCCGACGGCATGGGATCGACTTACGCCCCGGCGCTCAAGGACTCGGTCAAGAACATGAGCTACGGCGACTTCATCGGGACCATTGCCAGCGGCCGCAAGAATGTCAGCACGTCCCAGGAGAACGTCATGCCGGCCTTCGGCGACAATCCGAACGTGGCCTGCTACATGGACGATCTCTACGTCTACCTGCGCGCCCGCGGCGATGATGCGGTGGGCCGCGTTCGCCCCGCCAAGCATGAGGACAAGCCGCCAGCCTATACGGAAGCGGAGAACTCCTGCATGGGCAAGAAATGACTGACGACGAGGACCGCGCCTGGCCAGTTTTCCTGGACAGGGTCGCGGGCCTGACAGACTGAAACAGGAGTTTGAGACATGAAGACGCGCGCCGCGGTCGCTTTCGAAGCCAAGAAGCCGCTGGAGATCGTCGAGGTTGACCTCGAAGGGCCGAAGGCCGGCGAGGTGCTGGTCGAGATCAAGGCTACCGGCATCTGCCACACCGATGCCTACACGCTCGACGGTTTCGACAGCGAGGGCATCTTCCCCTCGATCCTCGGCCATGAGGGCGCCGGCATCGTGCGCGAAGTCGGCCCGGGCGTGACCTCGGTCAAGCCCGGCGACCACGTCATTCCGCTCTACACACCGGAATGCCGCCAGTGCAAGAGCTGCCTCAGCCGCAAGACCAATCTCTGCACCGCGATCCGCGCCACGCAGGGCAAGGGCCTGATGCCGGACGGTACGTCGCGCTTCAGCTACAAGGGCCAGACCATCTACCACTACATGGGCTGCTCGACCTTCTCCAACTTCACCGTGTTGCCGGAGATCGCAGTCGCGAAGATTCGCGAGGACGCGCCCTTCGACAAGAGCTGCTATATCGGCTGCGGCGTCACCACCGGCGTCGGCGCGGTCGTCAACACGGCGAAGGTCACGCCCGGCGCGAACGTGGTGGTGTTCGGCCTCGGCGGCATCGGGCTCAATGTCATTCAGGGCGCTAGGATGGCGGGGGCCGACAAGATCATCGGCGTTGACCTCAATGACGGCAAGGAGGAATGGGGCCGCCGCTTCGGCATGACCCATTTCGTCAACCCGAAGAAGGTGACCGGCGACATCGTCCAGCACCTGGTCGCGCTCACCGACGGCGGTGCCGACTACACCTTCGACTGCACCGGCAATACCACGGTGATGCGCCAGGCGCTGGAAGCCTGCCATCGCGGCTGGGGCGAATCGATCATCATCGGTGTCGCCGAGGCCGGCAAGGAGATCGCGACCCGCCCATTCCAGCTCGTCACCGGACGCGTCTGGAAGGGCACGGCGTTCGGCGGCGCGCGCGGGCGCACCGACGTTCCCAAGATCGTCGACTGGTACATGAACGGGAAGATCGAAATCGACCCGATGATCACCCACACGCTCAAGCTCGAAGACATCAACAAAGGCTTCGACCTGATGCATGAGGGCAAATCGATCCGTTCCGTCGTCGTGTTCTGACCCCAAGCACGCAAAACTGAGGAGGATTGCGCCATGACTGTCCACATCCATCCGTCCGTCGATAACGGCGTCAAACAGGGAAGCGGCCATTTCGCCGGCGGCACGCTGGTCTGCAAATGCCACGACCGGCCGGTCAAGGTCGGCATCAAGGGCGATGTCGCGCATAACCACGCGTGCGGCTGCACCAAATGCTGGAAGCCCTCCGGCGCGACCTTCTCGGTCGTTGCGGTGGTGCCGCGGCAGAACGTCACGGTGCTGGAGAACGGCGACAAGCTCAAGATCGTCGATCCCTCCGCCGTCATCCAGCGCTATGCCTGCACCGGCTGCGGCACGCATATGTATGGCCGCATCGAGAACACGGGCCACCCGTTCTACGGCCTCGACTTCATTCACCCCGAGCTGTTCCAGGAGCAGGGTTCGGCCGCGCCGGGCTTTGCAGCCTTCGTCTCCTCGGTGATCGAGTCGGGCGTGAAGCCGGAACAGATGGGCGAGATTCGGGCGCGATTGAAGGAGCTGGGGCTCGAGCCCTATGACTGCCTGTCGCCGGCCCTGATGGATGCGATTGCCACCCACGTGGCGAAAGCAAAGGCGGCCTGACGGCCGCAACGTACCTAGCGTACCAACTGAAGCGTTCCTTCCTGAAGACTTGGTGCCTCGCCTGCCCCACGCCGGCGAGGCATTCTTTTTTGTCGCCGTTTTGGTCAGGCGACCGCCGTTGTCGTCGGCGCATCGCCCATTGTTCCGTATTTGCATTGCAGCGGGCTGCACGCGCAGCGCTCGTCTGCTCTGACACCACACGCGCCTGTGTAGACCGATGCCTGTCCCGGTCTGCTATCATCAGTAGTCTTCCGACAACTCTCAATTGATCCGGCGCGTGCACGTAAGGACATGTGGTCCCGCGCGCGTCCACCAACGATCAGAACCAGCGACCATTGGTCCGACAGAGCGAGGGCGAACATGATCAAGGTGAAAATCAACGGACAGGAGCAGAGCTGGGATGGCGATCCGAGCCTGCCGCTGCTGTGGTATCTGCGCGACGAGCTGGGTTTGACCGGAACGAAATACGGGTGCGGCGCAGCGCTGTGCGGCGCCTGCACCGTGATAGTCGACAAGGAAGCGGCGCGCGCCTGCATCACCGCAGTGTCGGATGTCGCGGGACGAGAGGTCACCACCATCGAAGGTCTGCATCCGACCGGAGATCATCCGGTGCAGAAGGCATGGCGGCAGGTCAACGTGCCGCAATGCGGCTTCTGCCAGGCCGGGCAGATCATGCAAGCAGCCGCACTCTTGAACGAGAATCCCAAACCGTCGCATGACCAGATCAGGGATGCGATGGCCGGCAACATCTGCCGCTGCGGCTGCTATCAGCGCATCGAGAATGCGGTCCATCTGGCCTCGACGGGGGTGTGATCATGAACATCATCGCAAATCCCGACATCGCAAAGTCCGCTTCTCGCCGCGGCTTCGAGCGCCATCTCAAGGTCGAGAACGTCTCGCGCCGTACCATCCTGCAGACGCTGGGCCTCGCCGGCGGGTTCGTGCTCGCGGCTCCCTTGCTGTCGCGCCCGGCGTTTGCCGCCTATGAAACCGGCGCCGGCAAGATGCCGCACGGCACCGTGGTCGATCCCAAGGTTTTCGTTTCGATCGCCCCCGACGGCATCGTGTCGATCCTCGCCCACCGCTCCGAGATGGGCACAGGCGTGCGTACCAGCCTGCCGCTGATCGTGGCGGAGGAGATGGAAGCCGACTGGTCGCGCGTGCGCGTCGTGCAGGCCCCCGGCGACGAGGTGAAGTTCGGCAACCAGGATACCGACGGTTCGCGCAGCACGCGGCATTATCTGCTGCCGATGCGACAGATCGGCGCCATGGCGCGGGCGATGCTCGAAGCCGCGGCGGCCCAGCGCCTCGGCGTGCCGCCGAGCGAAGTGAAAGCCGTCAATCATGAGGTCGTGCACAGCGCCAGCGGCCGCCGCCTCGGCTTCGGCGAGCTCGCGGCCGATGCCGCCAGTCTGCCGGTGCCTGCGGTTGACACCGTGCAGCTGAAATCGCCGAAGGACTTCCGCTATCTCGGCAAGGGTCAGGTCAGCATCGTCGATCTGCACGACATCACCGTCGGCAAGGCGCGCTACGGCGCCGATGTCCGCCTGCCCGGCATGAAATACGCGGTTATCGCCCGGCCGCCGGTGACCGGCGGCAAGGTCAAGTCGTTCGATCCGGCCGAGGCGCTGAAGGTGCCCGGCGTCGAGCAGGTGATCGAGGTCAAGGGCTGGCCCTGGCCGTCGAAGTTCCAGCCGCTTGGCGGCGTCGCGGTGATCGCGCGCAACACCGGCGCCGCGATCAAGGGCCGCGACGTGCTCAAGATCGAGTGGGACGACGGCGCCAATGCGAGCTACGACTCTGTCGCCTATCGGGCCGAGCTCGAGGCCGCCGCGCGCCAGCCGGGCCTCGTCGTACGCGAGGAAGGCGACGTCGAGGCCGCGCTGAAGTCGGCCGACAAGGTGATCACCGGCGAGTACTATCTGCCGCATTTCGCCCATGCCAGCATGGAGCCGCCGGTCGCGGTCGCCGACGTCAAGGGCGACAAGGCCGAGATCTGGGCGCCTGTGCAGAGCCCCGGCGGCACGCACGAGGATGTCGCCAAGACGCTGCAGATCCCGCCGGAGAACGTGACCGTCAACGTCACCCTGCTCGGCGGCGGGTTCGGGCGGAAGTCCAAATGCGACTTCGCGCTCGAGGCTGCCCTGCTGTCGAAGACGCTGGGCGCACCGGTCAAGGTGCAGTGGACGCGCGATGACGACCTCCATCACGATTTCCTGCACACCGTGTCGGTGGAGCGCATCGAAGCCGGGCTCGACAAGAGCGGCAAGGTGGTGGCCTGGCGCCACCGCAGCGCCGCGCCAACCATCCTGTCGACCTTCGCGGCGGGCGCCGATCATGCCGCGCCGTTCGAGCTCGGCATGGGCCTCGTCGACATGCCGTTCGAGATCGCCAACATCCAATGTGAGAATCCCGCCGCCAAGGCGATGACCCGCATCGGCTGGTTCCGCTCGGTCTCCAACATCCCGCGCGCCTTCGCCGTGCAGTCGATGGTCGGCGAGATCGCGCACGCGACCGGCCGCGACCAGAAGGACACGCTGCTCGATCTGATCGGCACTCCGCGCGCCCTGAAGCTCGCCTCGGTGAAGGATCTCTGGAACTACGGCGAGCCCTACGAGAGCTATCCGATCGACACCGGCCGGCTGCGCCGCGTCGTCGAGTTCGTGGCCGAGAAGGGCAATTGGGGCCGCTCGGTGCCCAAGGGCCACGGCCTCGGCATCGCCGCGCATCGCAGCTTCGTCAGCTACATCGCCACCATCGTGGAGGTGTCGGTCGACGACAAGGGCAAGCTCGTGGTGCATCAGGTCGACACCGCGATCGACTGCGGCACCTTCGTCAACCCCGAGCGCATCGCCTCGCAGCTCGAAGGCGCCGCGATCATGGGGCTGAGCCTCGCCAAATATGGCGAGATCAGCTTCAAGAACGGCCGGGTGCAGCAGCGCAACTTCGACGACCATCCGGTGGTCCGAATCGACGAGGCGCCGCTGGTCACCAACGTGCACATCGTGCCCGTTGATCCCGACACGCCGCCGAGCGGCGTCGGCGAGCCGGGCGTGCCGCCATTCGCGCCGGCGCTCGCCAACGCGATCTTTGCCGCCACCGGCAAGCGCCTGCGCGCATTGCCGATCGGCAATCAGCTCGCGACGTGAGCTTGCAGCAATCACCAGATCATCGGCCGGAGCGATCCGGCCGATGACCACGCCAGAAGAAGCAGGATCAGTCAGCGCCCGTAACGCACCGAGGCATAGCGGCCGATCACGGCGGACGGCGAGGTTTGCATCACCGCGCTCGAGACCGGCGTCACCGGCACCTTCCGCCTCACCGTGCGCAAGGACATGGACATCACCTGGCCGTTCGCCGAGAACGCCACCCACCTGATGTCGATCGGCCTCGACGAGGATCTCGATGACGCCGCCAAGCAGGCGGTGCGCGAGATGGTCAAGCACGTCTGCGCCCGCACCAACCTGTCGCGCAACCAGGCCTACATGCTGTGCTCGCTGGCCGGCAATCTGCGCGTCACCCAGCTGGTCGACGGCAACAAGGGCATCCACATGCTGCTGCCGAAATCCTATCTGTAGGCCCTCCTCTACCGGTTCACGAAGCGGTCGTGCGCGGTCAGCACGACCTGGCCGTTGGCATCGACCGCCTGGAAGGTGACATCGGCATCCACAGACTCGGGCATGGTCAGCGTCACCCGCAGCGCCTCCGAGCCGTCCGGCTCGACCTCGATCGCATCCGCCGCCGCATGGCCGACGATGGCGAGCGCCGCATCGATGCCGCTGATGCCGAGCCTGAAGCTCTGCACGGCGGACGACTTGTTGAGCAGCTTCACCGTGTAGCCGTTGCGCACCGAGCCATCCGACAGCCGCACCGACATCGGATCGCGATCATGCTGCACCGACAGCACGGCGGTGGTCTTCGTGACGAACGACACAGCGATCACGCCGGCCACAGCGACGCAGGCGAGCGCGAGCCCGATCGTCTTCGGCCGCACCAGCCGTGAGACACGCGGCTCGCCGACACGCCCACGCTCGATGTTGCGCCAGCTCTCGTAGTCGATCAGGCCGCGCGGACGGTCGAGCTTGGCCATCACGCCGTCGCAGGCATCGACGCAGAGGCCGCAATTGATGCAGGCGAAGCTCGGCCCCTGGCGGATGTCGATGCCGATCGGGCAGACGGCGACGCAGGCGCCGCAATCGACGCAATCGCCGGCCGGCAGCCCCTGCGACCGCGCCTCGGCGGCCTTCTTCGCCGACATCCGGGTCTCGCCGCGATAATCGCGATAGTTCACCGTGAAGGCTTCCGGATCCCAGATCGCGCCTTGAAGACGCGGCCACGGGCACATGAAGGTGCAGACCTGCTCGCGCGCGAAACCGGCGAGGCCATAGGTCGTGCCGGCGAACGCCAAGGTCCAGGTCAGCGCGGTCGCCGACATCTCGCCATGCAGTACGTCGCGCACCAGCCCCGGCGCGTCGGTGAAGTAGAAGATCAAGGTGCCGCCGGTGCCGAGCGCGATCGCCATCCACAGCGCGTGCTTGGTGGCGATCTGTGCGATGCGCCGCGCCGTCAGCGGCGCGCCGACGTTCTTCAGCCGCTGCCGGCGGTCGCCCTCGACGAGGCGCTCGACCAGCAGGAACAGGTCGGTCCACACCGTCTGCGGACAGGCGAAGCCGCACCACAGGCGGCCGGCCAGCGCGTTGACCAGGACGAGGATGAACGTCGCCAGCAGCATCGCCGCGGTGATGAGATAGAGATCCTGCGGCCAGATCTCGGCGGGGCCAAGATAGAGCTTTCCGTGGGCGAAATCGAGCAGCACGGCTTGGCCTGGCGCATTCGGCCCGCGGTTCCAGCGCACGAACGGCGTGATGTAGTAGACGGCGAGCGTCAGAACGAGAATCAGCCATTTCAGCCGCCGGATTGGCCCCTTGACGCCCTGCGGAACCACCGGGCCGCCAGCGCTGCGCAACGAACGTGCCGGGCCGCGGGCCTGACCCTGGCCCCTGCTTGGGCCCTGGCCCTGCGCCATGCGCCGCGTCTTGGCGTGATCGATCTCGATGGTGATGGCCACGGCTGCCCTCGTTCGCTCGGCTGATGCAGGGCAACGATAGGCGGCGGTGCCGGGCGGCTCTTTGTCGGGCCACAAACTTGCGAACGGCTGGCAGCGCCTGTTTGCGCGGGAACAACGATAGTTCCCGTCCGACAGGCGACGAGAGGCGCGGCGCCGCGAGCGCCACGGCGGCAGTCGCAGCATCCGGAGGGATGGCTGGGGCTGCCGCGCTTGTTGGATAGCGCGCGTAGCGACGCTCGCTGCTCGCCTCTCCCCGCGCGCGGGGAGAAGGAGCGTATCGGTATTGCGGCGGCGAATTCCGTTCCGATCGGCAGCGTCAACGTGCTGCACACGACGTGTGATCCAGCCCCTCTCTCAGACGATCTTGATCGACATGTCCGGCAGGCCCTCGAGCTTGCACAAGAGCACGTCGCCCTTGACGACCGGGCCGACATTCTCCGGCGTGCCGGAATAGATGATGTCGCCGGCCTTCAGCTCGAACGCCTCGGACAGTTTCGCGATCTGCTCGGCGACGCTCCAGATCATCTTGGTGAGGTCGGAGTTCTGCCGGACCGTACCGTTGACCGCGAGTGAGATCGCGCCCTTGGTGAAGTGGCCGACCTTCGCCACCGGATGGATCGGGCCGAGCACGGCGGCATGATCAAAACTCTTGCCGATCTCCCATGGCTTCTTCTCGGCGGCCATGCCGTTCTGCAGGTCACGGCGGGTCATGTCGAGGCCGAGCGCGTAGCCATAGACATGATCGAGCGCGGACTCGGCGGGAATGTTGGTGCCGCCGGATTTCAGCGCCGCGACCAGTTCGACCTCGTGATGATAGTTCTTGGTCAGCGACGGATAAGGATGATCGGCGACCTCGCCGATCGCGACGTTCTGGATCGCGTCGGTCGGCTTCTGGAAGAAGAACGGCGGCTCGCGGTTCGGATCGGAGCCGCGCTCGATGGCATGCGCCGCGTAGTTGCGGCCGATGCAGTAGATGCGGCGGACGGGGAACACGCCCTGCTCGCCGGCGATCGGAATGGTGGTCGCCGGCACGGCGAAGATCGGCTTCGGCCCGGCCTGTGCCGCGGCAGGGTAGGTGTCCGTCATGATCGCAGCCGCTGCCGCGGCGCTGCCGGCGACGAGGAGATCGCGGCGTGAGGTGTCTGCCATGGGGTTCCTCCTGGATCAGCCGTTGCGGCCGGCTGATTTGTTGGTGGTGGCGCGCCAGCATCGGCGCCCCGCTCAACTGATAAGCATATCCAGTATGCCAGCGCCACCATGCGCGCACGCGCCGTCGCCCTCGCAGCGCAACACGCGCCCGAAGCGATGCTCGAGACCCTCGCCGGAAACGCGAGGGCGCAGGGGAGGCCGGACCTCGACTGAGGCCCGTGGCCCGCCTGCGGAAAAAATGCAGGCGGCAGGAACCACAGGTTCAGCCGGACAGACCCGGCCTTCCCTGCGCGATGGGTGAACGTCTGCTCCGAGCTCTCCCCGGGGACCGGCTTGTTTGCCCCCGTCACCTGCGCAACCCGTCAGGTCGGCATCAGGCTTGGCGCCAGCATCGGGGCGCCAGGACCACACGGCTTGAACGTCCGCGAGCTGACAGTCGTCTTGCGCAAAAGCGCCTGACAGACCCGCGGCCACCGCTCCCCGCCTCAACGTATCGTGACGACGCGTACGCCCCTCTGCATGAGGCGGGATGGAGGGATGAGAGCATCTTTTCCGATAAAACGAAAGTGGGAAATTTTTGCGCCGAGATCTGGACAGAGGTGATCGCGCTGAGCGCGCTGCGGAATTTTCGTTTTCGGCGCAGGCACGATCTGGATCATGAGAGGGGTTGCGGGACGGCGCATCTTGTCGCGCCCGAGCCCGAGTCGCCCGACGGGCACGCACCGCCATCGGCACGCGCGTAGCCCGGATGAGCGCAGCGACATCCTGGGGGTCCCCTACGCCTCGTGCGATCCAGGACATCGCTGCGCTCACCCGGGCTACGCTACAGTCAGGCGTCGCGAAGGACGACCGCAGGCGGGCACCCGGCACGTGATCTGCCGGACCTTCGCTGGCGTTTCCTCGTTATTCAAACCTGACGGCGCAACCGCCATGACCGAGCCGACACCACCGAGGAGACGCCGCATGCTGCTCTGGCTCGCAGGCGCCACCGTGCTTGTCCTCGCCGGCGCCGCCATTGCCGCAGGGCCGCTTATGAGCCGGGTCGAACATCCCAGATACGACGTCGTTTCGCGCGATGGCGACTTCGAAATCCGCGCCTATGCACCGATGATCATCGCGCAGGCCGAGGTGCAGGGCGCGCGCAAGCCGGCGATCGAGGAAGGCTTTCGCATCATCGCCGGCTACATTTTCGGCGCTAACCGTGCGAAAGCCAAGATTGCGATGACGGCACCGGTGCAGCAGCAGGCGACCGCGCTGCCGACGGCGGGCGACGAGACCGCCAGCGATCGCTGGAGCGTCAGCTTCGTGATGCCGTCGAGCTGGACGCTGCAGAAGCTGCCTCCACCGGAAGACGCGCGGATCAAGCTGACGGCCGTCCCGGCTCAGCGCATGGTCGCACTCACCTTCTCAGGCTCCACCTCCGACGGCATCGTCGCCGAAAAGACCCGCGCACTGCGCGACTACGCACAGCGCAAGGGGCTGACCGTCGCCGGATCGCCGCTGCTCGCGTTCTACAATCCGCCCTGGACCCTGCCGGTGCTGCGGCGGAACGAGGTCATGCTGGCGTGTAGTTGCTAAAGCGAGCTGAGAGAGAGCGGCCTGATTTTGCAGTCAAGGTCGGCTCGCAACTGTCACCACGGCGCGCGACGAGCTCCCTCTTTGGCTTTGCCGAGTGCTCTCCTCGGTCATTCCGGGGCGCGCGCAGCGCGAACCCGGAATCCATCCTTCAGCACGTCGCGCGGCTCGATGGATTCCGGGCTCGTCGCGCTGGCGCGCGCCGCCCCGGAATGACGCGAGATCAAACGCGCCAAAACCCATGTCGTGACTTCAATCGGAGATTAGCCGCCTCACCCCTCGATGATCGCCACCGCCCGCGTCCATCCGGCCGAGGCGCGCTCAATCTTGACCGGGAAACACGACACCATGAACCCCGTCGACGGCAGTTGCTCCAGATTGTGCAGCTTCTCCAGGTGGCAATAGCCGATGTGGCGTCCGGCCTTGTGGCCTTCCCAGATCAGCGCGGCATCGTGGGTCTCGGCGTATCTCTGCGCGGTGAACACGAACGGCGCGTCCCAGCTCCAGCCGTCGGTGCCGGTCAGGCGCACGCCGCGTTCGAGCAGATACATCGTCGCCTCATAGCCCATGCCGCAGCCGGAATTGACGTAGTTGGCCTGGCCGAAGCGCGCGCCGGCCGAGGTATTGACCACGACGATCTCGAGCGGCGACAGCGTGTGGCCGATGCGCTTGAGCTCATCCTCGACATCCCTCGCGGTCACCACATAGCCGTCCGGGAAACGACGGAAGTCGAGCTTCACGCCCGGCTGCAGACACCACTCCAGCGGCACCTCGTCGATGGTCCAGGCGCGCTCGCCACGATTCATCGTCGGATGAAAATGCCAGGGCGCATCGAGATGCGTGCCGTTGTGGGTCGAAAGATTCACCTGCTCGACCGCCCAGCCCTGCCCGTCCGGCAGATCCTCGGCTTTCAGCCCGTCGAAGAACTGCAGCATGCGCGGCAGGCCCTGCTGATGGTCGATATAGGTGATGGTCGGATGATTGCCGGGCGGATCGGCGGGCACGTCGTTCTGCAAGGGCACGGAGATGTCGATCAGTCTGCGGGCCATGGGCGGTCCTCTCGCTTTGTCGTTATTGGTTGTTGTCGTCGGCAGCAGGATCAGACGTCCTGCCGCTCGACCTTGTTCTTCAGGATGCCGATCTTCTCGACCTCGAGCTCG
This sequence comes from Bradyrhizobium sp. SZCCHNRI1029, assembly GCF_032487555.1. Lineage (NCBI taxonomy): Bacteria > Pseudomonadati > Pseudomonadota > Alphaproteobacteria > Hyphomicrobiales > Nitrobacteraceae > Bradyrhizobium > Bradyrhizobium sp. SZCCHNRI1029. Next base: position 331,888 of record NZ_JAUEUK010000002.1, on the reverse strand, counting down.
ATCACGTCGCCATGCTCGAGATACCAGCCGAGCTCGAGACCGCAGCCGTTGCCGACGGTGCCCGAGCCGATGAACTCGCCGGGCATCAGGGTCTCGTCCTTGCTGATATAGGCGATCAGCTCCTCGAACGAAAACAGCATGCCCTCGCTGACGCCACGCGAGCGGACCTCGCCGTTGACCCGCGCCTCCATCTTCAGGCGATAGGGGTCGCAGATCTCGTCCGGGGTCACGATCCACGGCCCCATCACGTTGCCGCCGTCAAAGCTCTTGCCTTTGGAGGGGCCGAGCCGGCCGTCCATCTCGATGCGCTGCGTGTCGCGCGCGGAGAAGTCGTTGAAGATCGTGAAGCCGAAGATGTGATCGCGCGCCTTCGCGGCCGGAATATCCTTGCCTTTGCCCCTGGTGATGATGCCGAACTCCAGCTCATAGTCCATCACCTTGCTGTAGCGCGGCCATTTCACCGTCGTGTTCGGGCCACGCACGCTGAAGCGGTTGGTGATGTAGAAGATCGGGACCTTGCGATAGACCTCGGGCAATTCGCCGAGCGGCTCGGCATCGATGCGCGCGAGCTCCTGCGCGTCGCCGCGCTGCCGCGCCGCGAGCTTTCGCTGGCCGCGCGGCGCCTGCAGGATGTGCAGCGGAAACGACATGCCGTCGCGCATCTGCCGCGGCTCCGGCACCGGGGCCAGCAGCTCGGTGCCGCCGACGTCGCGCGAGAGGCTTTCGTCGCTGCCATGGCGCTCGACCAGCGCGCGTGCTGCGTCGAGCGCGGCTTCGCCGGCATCGATCAACGACAGCATCGAGCCGAACGCCGGATTGCTCTTGCCAGCGCGGTCGGCGGCCGCGGCGAGGTCGAAAAGCTTGGAATCGCCGCCATGGACGACGCCGATCCGCTCCCCGCCTTCCGCCCGAAATGTCGCAAGTTTCACGCTGGCCTCCCCTTGTGTTCTGTCTAAAAATATACAAACATATAAAATATCGATAAACAAGAGGCGTCCGAGAGACGGGCGCCCGGGGAGGAGTCAAGGATGCGTCATCGGATCATCAGTGCTGCGCTCGGATCGGTGCTGGCCACGCTTGTGCTCACATCTGCGACACGCGCGGAGAAGATCCAGATCGGCTGCACCGCCACCTCGGACTGCGCCTCGGCGATGGTCGCGGTCGATGAGGGTCTCTTCAAGAAGCACGGGCTCGACGCAGAGATGGTGCTGATCGGGATCAACTCGAACATCCCCGCCGCCATCCTCTCCAACTCGATCCAGATCGGCGGGCCGACATCGACCGTGTTCCTACAGGCCGCCGACGGTGGGCTCGACCTCGTCGCGGTCTCCGGCGCCTCGATCATGAACAAGACCTCGAACGATGCGGTCGCCGCCTTCGTGCGCAACGGCATCACCATCACTGGGCCGCAGGACTTCAAGGGCAAGAAGGTCGGCGCCCCCGGCATCGGCGCCTTCCTGCACGTGCTGTTCGTGAAATGGCTGGTCGAGAAGGGCGTCGATCCACGAAGCGTCAACTTCGTCGAGGTGACGTTTCCGACCATGGCCGACACCATCAAGTCGGGCGGCGTCGATGCGGTGCTGACGGCCGAACCGTTCGTGACGCGCATGACCAATGCCAGCCTCGGCACGGTCGGCGCGCGCTACGCCGCCGAACTCGCCCGCACCGAGCCGATCATCTTCTATGCGGCCTCGCGCGAATGGGCCGAGAAGAACCCGGAGACGGTGAAGAAATTCCGCGCCGCCATCGCGGAGGCCGCCCCAATCGTGAACAATGATCGTGAGAAGGCCTCGGCCGCCATCGCCAAATTCACCAAGCAACCGCTGGAGCTGGTCAAGCTGACGGCGCCGAACTACGCCGAGCCGGTGCTGAAGCCCGAGCAGCTGGCGTGGTGGATCGACGTGATGTCGGCGCAGAAGATGCTGCAGACCAAGCTCGACCTCAAGACATTGATCCTCAACTGATGACGGCAACGAACCCGATCCTGCAGACCGAGCCGACGAGCGGCGACACGCTCAGCGAGCGCGCCGCCGCGCTGATCGAGCGCGACATCGTCGCCGGCATTCTGGCCCCCGGCTCGCGTCTGGGGATCGTCGAGCTTGCCAAGCGCTACGAGATCGGGCCGACGCCGCTGCGCGAGGGGCTGTCGCGGCTGGTGTCGCGCGGCCTGATCGTCGGCATCGGCCAGCGCGGTTTTCGCGTCGCCGAGGTCAGCCGCGACGATCTCGTCGACATCACGCGCATGCGCACTGTCGTGGAAGAAGAGGCGCTGCGGCTGGCGATGCAGAGCGGCGACGACCAATGGGAGGCCGGCATCATCGCCGCGCTCCATCAGATGCGCCGCTACATCCAGCGCATGCAGAGCGAGTTCCGCGAAGGCGCGCCGGAGTTCGATCGCTTGCACAAGGCGTTTCACACCGCGCTGCTGGCGGCCTGCGGATCACGGCGCCTGCTCGCCGCTCATTCGGATCTCTACGACCAGGCCTATCGCTACCGCCGCGTCATGATGCGCAGCTTCGAGGACGGCAGCGGCTTCATCAAGGAGCACGAGACGCTCGCCGACCTCGTGCTCGCGCGCAATGCCGCCGCGGCCCAAGCGCGGCTTGAGGCACATCTGCGCTCGACCGTCGATATCGTCTATCCGCATCCGAAGGGAGCCTGAGATGGCAGAGCCTGCCCTCGCATTGGTGCAATCATCTCCCTCGCCTGCGCGCGCGCAGATCGCCTTCGACGATGTCGCGCTGGTGCTCGGCGGCAAGACGATCATCGACACGATCAGCCTGGAGGTCGCAGCTGGCGAGATCCTGTGCGTGGTCGGCGCCTCCGGCTGCGGCAAGACCACGGCGCTGCGGCTCGCCGCCGGCCTCTATCAGCCGAGCGGCGGCACGGTGCGCTTCGAGGGCGAGGCGATGCGCGCGCCGCGGCGCGAGATCGCCGTCGTGTTCCAGGACTATGGCAAGGCGCTGCTGCCGTGGCGCACCGCCGCCGGCAACATCTCGCTGGCCTTGGAGACGATCGGAATGCCCTCCGCACAGCGCGAGGCGCGCATCGCCGAGTTGCTCGCCAAGGTCGGGCTCGCCGGCCATGCGGCCAAATATCCGACCGAGATGTCGGGCGGCATGCAGCAGCGGCTGCAGATCGCGCGCTGCCTCGCGCAGGATCCGAAGGTGCTGCTGATGGATGAGCCGTTCGGCGCGCTGGACGCGATGACGCGCCAGGGACTGCAGGACGAGATGCTGGCGCTGGTGGCGGCGACCGGCGCCACCGTCGTGTTCGTCACGCATGATCTCGAGGAGGCGATCTATCTCGGCGACCGCGTGGTCGGCCTGCTGCCGCATCCCGGCCGCGTCGGCTTGGAATTGAAGATCGGCCTGCCGCGGCCGCGCGACCAGTTGGCGACGCGCGAGCATCCGGAGTTCCTGCGGCTGCGGCGCGAGTTGTTCGACTTCATCAAGGCGAGCGAATGACGATGCCGGATCGCATCAAGCCCGTCCTGCTGCCGTTCGCGGCACTGCTCGTGTTCGAAGCCTGGATGCGGCTCGCCGGCGTGCAGAGCGACTCGCTGGCGCCGCCGAGCGCGATCGCGCTCGCCTTGCTGGGCGCGCTGACCGACGGCTCGCTGCTGGCGGCGACGCGCGACACGCTCGCCTCGGTGTTCGCCGGCCTCGCGCTCGGCGGCACCATCGGCCTCGTGCTGGGCATCGCGCTCGGCCTGTCGCCTATCTTCAACCGGCTGATGGAGGTCACGATCGAGGCGATCAGGCCCATTCCTTCAGTGGCGCTGCTGCCGATCGCGCTGATCGCGCTCGGCTTCGGCTATCGCATGGAGATCGCGATCGTCGCCTTTGCCTGCGTCTGGCCGGTGCTGATCGTGACGCGTGCCGCGGTGGGCGGCATCGAGCCGCGGCTGATCGAGGTGGCGCGCGTGCTGCGGCTGACGCAGCGCGATCGCATCAGGAAGATCGTCATCCCCGCCGCCCTGCCCCGCATCTTTCTGGCGTTCCGGCTCGCCGCCGGCATCGCGCTGATCGTCGCGGTCACGGTGGAGATCGCGATCAACCCGCTCGGCCTCGGCGCCGCCATCATGACCGCGCAGCAGGCGTTGCGGCCCGATCTGATGCTGGCCTATCTGGTATGGATCGGCGTGACCGGATTTGCGCTCAATACCGCGCTGATCGCTGCACAACAGAGCTTGTTCGGGCGCGCGGCCGCGATGGGAGACCCCGCATGAAGTGGTCGGTCGCCGCCTGGCGCCTCGCCAGCTTCGCCGTCGCCGCCGGCATCATCGTGCTGTGGCAGTTCGCCGCCGGTCAGCGGCTGATATCACCGGTGTTTCTTCCCAGCCCCGACCGCGCCTGGGCGGCGCTGCTGCGCGGCTTCACCAGCGGCGATCTCCTGACCAAGCTCACGGGCACCCTCACGCATATGGCCTATGGCTGGCTGCTCGCCTCCGCCGCCGGCATCGCGCTCGGCGCCATGATCGGCTCCTCGAAGGCGATGCGCATCTACGTCGCACCGACCCTGGAGCTGCTGCGGCCGCTGCCGGTCTCAGCGATCATTCCTGTCGCCATCGCCGTTCTTGGACTGAGCCAGGGCATGGCGCTGTTCGTGATCGCGTTCGGCTCGCTGTGGCCGCTGCTGCTCGGGACGATCCACGGCTTCGCCGCGGTCGAGCCGCGACTCTATGAAGTGGCGCGGGTGCTGCACATGTCGCGGCTCGCCGTGATCTTCAAGATCGCGCTGCCATCGGCGGCACCCGACATCCTCGCCGGCATGCGGCTGAGCCTCACGGTCGCGCTGATCCTCGCCGTCGTCTGCGAGATGCTCGCCGGCCTCGACGGCCTCGGCCAATGGGTGCTGCTGTCGGCGCGCTCGTTCCGCTCGGCGGATCTGTTTGCCGGCGTGATGCTGCTCGGAATCATCGGCTACACGACCGCGCTCGCGATGGCCGCGGCCGAGAGCCGGCTGCTGCGCTGGCAGCACGCGCGGCGCTGAGGCTCCGGTCGCACGCGCGCCCGGTCGGCGACGCGGCGTGGGGCGATCTCGATCTCACACTGTCGCGGGGATATCACCGGCTTGGAGGAGCGCGACTGGACCGAACGCCCATGGGGTCGGTTGCCGGGCCAGAGCACCACCCCACCCTCCCCCCTGAAAGAAAGAGGCCGCCGACACACGAAGTGCAGGCGGCCCAAGTCCAGGGAGGAAACGCCCCAAGAAGGGCTAGTTTTTACTTACTAGATCAGGAGAGTCGTGGGTATCCGGATGATACCGGAGGTTGTCATCGCGCTGACGGGTTCCATATCCCGACCGAGATACCGCCAGGTTACGCCGCCTGACGCTCCTCATACCCAACAAATTCCGTGACCTTCTCGGCATTGGAGTCGACCCACCCTGCCATCGGTCCTCCTCCTGCAACGACTGATCGAGCGGCGCGCGGACCCTCCTCGACACCGGTGGCATGGCACAATGCGAGCCGCCGCTTGCAGGTGGCGATCTCAAAAGTCTCGAATGTTGTTGGCGAAGGTGTTCTTCAGGAACTCGTCGCCGAACATCGCATGTTCGCTCGCCGCCAAGAGCGAGACCTTCTCAGCGCCACATGGTCGGTATGACAAGATGCGCGCCATCGGACCGTTTCCGACCGAGAGCGCCAGGGCTTTGTGCAGCCTCATCGACATTGGGCGCAGGCTCGATTGCTGGCGCGTGGTCGAGCTGGATCACAGGAACCGCGGCGGGGTGTTCCGGAGCGCTGCGCTGATCGCGCGCGCAAGGGAAAGCGGAACTTGCCGAATCACTCGGCTGGTCAACGGGGTCGTGCATGTGGCAGCTCCGAGCCCTGAAGCGGCGATTACTAATCCCTTCCGAGACTAGGCGATATCAACTGCGTTAATCCATGCGCGATCTCGCCGCGTGCGGCCGATTCACCCGCAAGGCGGCGGACGACCGTGTGCTTGCCATCCGTTCGTGGCTGCTCGATGACGCCTCCCGCACTGCACGCGGAATCGTGATGGCCGTTCCGCCGGCATCAGCGCACGCGCGCGCCGACGCGGTCGAGCAGCGCCGCACCGGTGCGGATGCCATTGTAGAAGCAGTCGATCGTCATGTTCTCGTTGGGCGCGTGATTGGCCTCGTCGGCATTCGCATAGGGAACGACGAAGGCGGGAATGCCGAGGATCTTGGTGAAGACGTAGTCCGGCAGACTGCCGCCGGTGCACGGGAATTCGAGCGGTGTAAGGCCATGCGCGAGCGCGATGGCATCGCGCACGATCGCGCCAAAGGGCGAATCGAGCGGCACGCGCGACGGCAGCATGCCGCCGCGCCGGATGAACTCCACCTCCGGCGCATGGCGCTTCACATGCGCCTCCACCTTCGCCAACACGTCGTCCGGCGTCATCGCCTCGACCAGGCGGATGTCGCATTTGGCGAAGGCCTCGCAGGGCAGCACGGTCTTGCTGCCCGGTCCGCCATAACCGCCGTGCAAGCCGTTGATGGTCAGCGTCGGATGGAACATCAGGCGTTCGTAGTAGCCGCGGTCGGGCGGCGCATCGAGATGGCTGAGACCGAGGCTCGCCTTGGCGGCATCGAGGTCCAGCGGCAGGCGCTTCACGGCAGCAATGTCCAGCTCGCTCGGCGGCACGATCGCATCATGCAGCCCCTCGATGGTGATCTCGCCCGCGGCATTCTTCATCGTCCCGAGCAGGTGGACCAACGTCCAGATCGGATTCGGCACGATGCCGCCGAGGTTGCCAGAATGCACGTCGCGGCTGGCGTGCTTCGCGCGCAGCTCGAACGAGCACATGCCGCGCACGCCATAGGTCATGGTCGGCCGCCCCGAGGGGTGCATCGGCCCGTCCGCGGTGACGACGAAATCGGCTTTCAGTTCATCGCGATGCTCAGCGACGAAATCGGCGATGCGCGGGCTGCCGATCTCCTCCTCGCCTTCGAGCAGAAAGATCACATTGCAGGGCAGCTCGCCATGCACTCGGAGATGGGATTCGATCGCCATGAGCTGCGCGAAATGCTGCCCCTTGTTGTCGCCGATGCCGCGGGCATAGATGCGGCCATCGCGGATGGTCGGCTCGAACGGCGGACTCAGCCACAGCTCCAACGGATCCGGCGGCTGCACGTCGTAGTGCCCGTAGAGCAGCACGGTAGGTGCGCCCGGCTTCTTCTGCCAGCGTCCGAGCACCATCGGATGCCCGGCGGTCGCGATCGTCTCGGCGTCGAGGCCCATCTCCTGCAGCATGGCGACCAGCAGTGCGGCGACCTCGGTGATGCCGATGTTATGAGCGCTGATCGAGGGATGCCGGACATAGTCCATCACGCGGGCCAGGAAATCCTGCTTTTGATTCTCGATGTGAGCGAACACTGCCTTCAGGCCAGCAGATGGACGCGGCAGGCTACGCTCTTCATTCATGATGTCGGCTTTCGGCGCGTGCGGTGGACGGACAGGCTCATGTTCGATCGAATTGGACCGAAAAGCAAATCACGCGCGGAGCGAGCCCCGCACGTGATCGATTGACCGCTCGATGCGGCGCGATGCTCAACCCTTGACGGCCGTGACCACGATCTCGATCAGCGCGCCGCCGCCGAGATCGGAGACGCCGACCGTGGCGCGAACCGGCAGGTCGTCGCCGAAGAACGCAGTCCAGGCCGCATCCATCTCCTTCTTCTTCGACAGGTCGGTGACGAAGATCTGGCCGGAGACGACGCGCGACCTGTCGGTGCCAGCTTCCTTCAGGAAGCCGTCGATCTTGTCGAGGATGTTGCGGGTCTGGTCGCCCATCGACACCGAGGTATCGTCGGCGATGGTGCCGCCGATGAAGACGAAGCCGTTGGCCTCGACGATGCGGTGGTGGATGGCGGAGCGGATCTTGCGGGTGATGGTCATCATGTCCTCATGTGGATGGTGAAGGGATGGAGTTCTGAAAGCGCGCGATGCTGAGATCGCCGATGCGCGTCTGGGTGCCGCCGTGCGCGATGAGCTCGGCCATCACCGCGCCGGCGCCGGGGCCGAGCTGGAAGCCGTGCGCCGAGAAGCCGAACTGGTGATACAGCCCGTCGTGAACGGCGCTCGGCCCGAACACCGGAATGTCGTCGCGCATGCGCGCCTCGATGCCGGCCCAGGCGCGCACGATGGTCGCGCGGCGCATCACCGCGAACAGTTCCGCGACGGTGCGCGCGCTCTCCGACAGCTTGCGCCAGTCGAGCACGGTCTCGTTGCGGTCCTGGTCGGGCGTTGCAAGATGGCCCCCGCCGATCAGCACCGTGCCGTTGGGGAACTGCTTGAACGACAGCTTGCGGCCGCGCAGGATGACGACGGGATCGATGAAGTGCGCGACGGGCGACGTGATCATCAGCATCGGCGCGATGGTCTCGACCGGCACCGGCTCGCCGCACTGTTCCGCAATGCGGCCGGCCCAGGCGCCGGCGGCATTGACCAGCACCGGAGCGGCAAAGCTCTCGGAGCCGACGTCGACATGCCAAAGCTTGCCGTCCTTGCGGATGTTCGTCGCCGCCACGCCCTCGCGAATGAGCGCGCCGAGCTGCTCCGCCTTGCGGCGGAACGCCGTCGTGGTGCGCGCGGGCTGCGCCGCGCCGTCGCGCCGCGACACCACGCCGCCCGGACAGCTCTCCGCCACCGCCGGCACGAGGCGACGCAATTCCGTGCCGTCGATCAGCTCCTCGTGGCTGAAGCCGCGCGCGTTGAGATCGGCGACGCGGGCGCGACAGGCGTCGAGCTCCGCGTCGTTCTCGGCGACCAGCACCTGGCCGAAGCTTTCGAAGCCGCAATCATCATCGACCAGGTCGCTGATGTTCTCCCAGATGCCCATCGAGCGGATCGACAGCGGAATCTCCGCGACGTCGCGCATGAGTTGGCGCACGCCGCCGGCATTGACACCGGAGGCGTGACGGCCGGCATAGTCCTTCTCGATCAGCACCGGCTTCAACCCGGCCAGGCATAGATGCAGCGCGGTCGAGCAGCCGTGGATGCCGCCACCCACGATGATGGCATCCGTCTTCACCGTCATCCGCGCACCACGGCCTTGGTGGCCTCTTCAGTCTTCGGCAGGCCTGCGAGCTCCGACAGCATGATCGGCTTCACCGGCGCGCGCAGCCGGTAGTAGCCGATCTCCTGCGGGGTCTTGCCGCGCGCCTCGGCCATCAGCTCGGTGACGGTGAGGCCACACAGCCGCCCCTGGCACGGCCCCATGCCGGTGCGGCGATAGGCCTTGAGCTGGTTCGGCCCGGTGGCGCCGATCGCGACGGAGTCGAGCACGTCCTTGGCGGTGATCTCCTCGCAGCGGCATACGATGGTGTCGCCTTGCGGGATACGGAACTGCTTTGCCGGCTGGAACAGAACGTCGAGGAAGGTCCTGCCGCGCTCGGCGCGGGCCAACTCCGCAGACCTATCGATGACCTTTGCGTGCGGGCGAAGCGCCTTGATCGCATCCCCGGCCGCCCGCCGGCCGCGCACCACGGCCGCCTGCGCACCGCCAATGCCGGCGCCATCGCCGGCAATGGCGATGCCGGGAATGGAGGTGTTACCTAGGGCATCCAGCACCGGAGTCCAGCACAGCTGCAGCTCGTTCCAGCGATGCTCGACGCCGGCGGCCATCGCGAGATTCACATTGGGGACCACGCCCTGATGCAGCAGCAGCAACTCGGCCGCCAGCGTCTCGCGCTTGCCGCCCGCTGTGGCGTAGCTGACCGCCGAGAGCTTGCCCTCGCCCTCTGCCACGAGTTCGGTCACGCCGCTGGTGACGCGCACCTTCGCGCGCACCTCGCGCATCATCGCGAGCCCCTTGCCGAAATAGGGCGAGGTCAGGAACGCGAGGGCATGAGGCAGCGCCGCGATGTAGTTGGCGCGCGGGGTGGTGTCGAGAATGCGATCGATGCGGCCGCCGAGGCGCAGGATCTGCGCCGCGAGCAGCCACAGCAGCGGCCCCTGCCCGGCCAAAATCGTCGGGCAGTCAGGCACGAGGCCGGAGGATTTCAACATCGTCTGCGCCGCGCCCGCGGTCATCACGCCGGGCAGGGTCCAGCCGGGAATCGGGAACGGACGCTCCTGCGCTCCGGTCGCGATGATGACCCGCTTGGCCTTGATGAAGGCCGAGCCGCCGGCCACCGAGACGCCGATCTCGAGATTGCGGTCGAGGCTCCACACCGTGGCGCGATGAATGATCTCCGCACCGCTGTCGCGCGCGGCGTTCACGAGCTGCTTGCCGGACCAATAGTCCGCGCCGAGCAGCGCTTCGCTCTTCAGAGGGGTCGCATCGATCGCACGCCAGACCTGGCCGCCAGGGCCGGCGTTCTCGTCGAGCAGCAGCGTCGACAGAGCGGCGCCAGCCGTCATCTCTGCAGCAGCGAGGCCCGCAGGACCGGCGCCGATCACCACGACGTCATATGCATCATGCTTCGGCGCGGCGCTCATTTGCCGATCTCCCGCTTGCCCTTCTGGACTTCGATCTGCATGCCCTCGGCGACAGGCACGAGACAGCCTTGCCGGTTACCGACTCCATCGATGGTGACGAGGCAGTCGAAGCACACGCCCATCATGCAATAAGGCAAGCGCCTCGCGCCGCTGACCGCGGTGGCGCGCCGGACGTCGAGGCCGGAGGCGAGCAGCGCCGCCGACACGGAGTCACCCTCGCGCGCGGCAACCGGCTGGCCCCCGACATGGATCGTCACCGATCCCCTCGCATCACCCTCAGTTCGTTTGAACATCATCGTCTCCATGGCGCCTTGCGCCGTCATCCCTCAGTAGTAGCCACTGCCGCCCGCTCCCGCTTCGCTGTCGAAGCGGCTGGCTGTGAATGCACCGACCAGCTCCGGCTCGAGCGCGCCGTCCTTGACCATGCGCGCGATGTCGAAAGCGTGGTTCGCCGCGAGCGTCACGCCGGAATGGCAGCAGGCGACGAAGGCGCCCGGGTGGCTCTCCGACTGCTCGTAGATCGGAAAGCCGTCCTTCGGCATCACGCGGATGCCGGTCCAGCTTCTGACGACGTTGAGCCGCGCCAGATGAGGGAAGGTGCGCTGGGCGCGATCGGCCATGACCGCGTTGATCGGATGGTTCTGCACGCGGTCGTCGAGCTCGTCCTCCTTGCTGTCGCCGATCATCACCGTGCCCTCGTCTGTCTGGCGGATCGTGGTCAACGGATGCGGCAGGAACGGCATCGTGCGCTCGGTCAAGACGATCTGGCCGCGCGTCGGCCCCATCGGCGCCGACAGCCCGACCATCGGCGCCAGGGTCTGGTTGGCATTTCCCGCCGCGAGCACGACCTTCGCCGCGCGGATCTCGCCTTGCGCCGTCGTCAGCCTGAACTCATTGCCGTCCAGCGCGATCGCACCGACCGCACGCTCCGGCAGATAGTCGACGCCGAACTGCTTCATGCCGACGTGCAGGGCGCGGAAGGTGCGCAGCGAATTCACGTGACCGTCATAGGGGCAGAAGCTGCCGCCCGAGACCTCCGGGCCGATCAGCGGCAGCATCTTCTTCACCTCGGACGCCGGCAGCATCTCCATTTGATAGTCGGCGGCGCCGACCTGGTTGTGCATGCGCGCGACGAGCTGGGTGCGCTGCTCGTACTCGGCCTCGCCGAGGGTGAGATGAAAGCCGCCGTTCTGCTGCAGCACCACGTCGAGACCGGTCTGCGCCTTCAGCTCCTCGGCGAGCTTCGGCCACGCCTTGGAGCCGCGCACCGTCCAGCCGGTGTAGGCCGGCATGCCCAGGCCCTTGCTCTGCACCCACACCAGCGCGAAGTTGGCGCGCGAGGCACGCTTGGCGATGTCGCCCTCGTCGAGCACGGCGACGCGCTGGCCGAGCCGGCCGAGCCCCCAGGCAATCGCAGAGCCGAGCAGGCCGCCGCCGACGACGGCGACGTCATAGTCTCTCATCGTAGTATCTCCTATCGTCCTGCGTCGCCGCCTTTGGCGGTGAGCACGCGGTCGAGGCCATAGACGCGATCGAGCACGATCAGAACGGTCATGGTGATGGCGATGACGCTGGCCGACACCGACGTCACCAGCGGATCGATGTTGTCCTGGATGTAGAGGAACATGCGCACCGGCAAGGTCTCGGTGCCGGGCGTCGCCAGGAACACGGTCATGGTCAGATCGTCGAACGACTGGATGAAGGCGAGCATCCAGCCGCTCACGATGCCCGGCAGGATCGCGGGCAAGGTGACGCGGCGAAACATGGTCCAGCCGTCGGCACCGAGCGAGACCGCGGCCATCTCGATCGACCGGTCCATGCCGGTCGCGGCCGCAAGCGTCAGCCGCAGCGCGAACGGAAACACCACGACGACATGGGCGATCACCAGCGCCACGAAGGTGCCGCCGACGCCGACCGACGTGAAGAAGCGCAGGAAGGCGATGCCGAGCACGACGTGCGGGATCATCAAGGGCGACAGGAACAGCGCCGACAGCGCGTCACGGCCGCGGAAGCGATAGCGGCTGATCGCGAGCGCCGCCGGCACCGCGAACAAGAGTGCCACACACGACGACAGCGCGCCGAGCCACAGGCTCACGCCGAAGGCGTGGACGAATTCCGGATAGTCGGCGAGCGCCCTGAACCAGCGCAGCGAGAAGCTGGTGATCGGGATCGACAGAAAACCTTCGGGCGTGAACGCGACCCAGCACACGACGACGATCGGCGCCACCATGAAGACGACGAACACGGCATGGAAGATCAGCGCCAGAGGGCCGTTCCGGCTCATCGGAACACCTCCTGATAGCGGCGCTCGATCAGCGCGTTGGATCCGACGACGATCAGGACGAGCGCGATCAGCAGCAGCACGGCGACCGCGGCGCCGAGCGGCCAGTTCAACGTATTGAGGAATTCGTCATAGGCGAGCGTCGCCGCGACCTTGAGCCTGCGGCCGCCGATGATCGCCGGCGTCGCGAACGCGCTGGCGGACAGCGAGAATACGATGATGGCGCCCGACAGCACGCCCGGCATGATCTGCGGCAGCACGATGCGGCGGACCACCGTCAGCGAGCTTGCCCCCAGCGACAGCGCCGCATTCTCGACCTGCGGATCGAGCCGCTGCAGCGCGGTCCACACCGCGAGCACCATGAACGGCATCATCGCGTGCGCCAGCGCGATCACCATGCCGGTCTCGGTGAACATGAACCTGATTGGTGACTCGATCAGGCCTGATGTCATCAGGAGCTTGTTGGCGAGCCCGTTGTTACCGCCGAACAGGAGCGCCCAGCCGAGGGTGCGCGCAACGACCGAGATCAGCAGCGGGCCGATGATCACCAGCAGGAAGAGACCCTTCCACGGCCCCTGCATGCGGTTGAGGATATAGGCCTCCGGTACGCCGAACACCGCCGTGATCAAGGTCGCCAGCACCGCGACGCGGAAGGTGCGCCAGAACATCTCCGCGTAGTAGGGATCGTCCACGATCTCGCGCCAGTTCTTCAGGATGAAGACCGGCTCGATGCCCTTGTACTGGCCCCAATCGTGGAACGACAGCATCACGGTCATCGCCAACGGGATCACGACGACGCCCAGGAACAGCATCAAGGCCGGCAGCGCCAGCGAAAGGCCGGCGCGCGTCTCCGACGAGTTGGACGCGATGGTCGCGCTCATGCTGCAGCCTTCGCAGCGCGCAGGCTCATGTCCGAGACCTGCCAGACGAGATGCACCGCTGCGCCCTGCTCCGGCTGCGGCTGGCCGTCATTCTGCCGGATTACGATGGCGGGCCCGCATTCGGTGTCGCATTGGAACAGCCAGTGATTGCCCTGGAAGATGCGGCTCGTGATGCGCCCTGCAAGCCCGGCGTCGCCGAAGTTGATGCGCTCGGGCCGGACGCTGACGGCGACGGAGCCGGCCACGCCGGCCGGCGCCGGCGCACTCCACGATCCCGCGACCAGTCTGGCCTGCCCCCCGGTGTGGTCCACGGTCGCAGCAAACTCGTTGGTCTTGCCGAGAAACTGCGCGACGAAGGCGGAAGCCGGCTGCTCGTAGACCTGCTGCGGCGTGCCGATCTGCTCGATCCTGCCTTTGCTCATCACGACGATGCGGTCGGACAGCGACATCGCCTCGATCTGGTCATGGGTGACGAGGATGGTCGTGGTGCCGAGATCGCGCTGGATCTGGCGCAGCTCGATCTGCATGTCCTCGCGCAGGCGCGCATCGAGGTTGGACAGGGGCTCATCGAGCAGCAGCAGGCTCGGCCGGATCACCAGCGCGCGCGCGAGCGCAACGCGCTGCTGCTGGCCACCGGACATGCGGCGGGGATGACGGTCCTCATAGCCGGCAAGGCCGACCAGCGCGAGCGCCGATCGCACGCGCTCCTCGCGTTCCTTGCGTGCGACTTTGCGCATCTCCAGGCCGAACGCGACGTTCTCGGCGGCGGTCATGTGAGGAAACAGCGCGTAGCTCTGGAACACGATGCCGAGGCCGCGCTTCGCCGGTGGCACTGCGACGAGATCCCTGCCCTCGAGGCGGATCGCGCCGTGTGAGGGATCGAGGAAGCCCGCGATCATCTGCAACGTGGTGGTCTTGCCGCAGCCCGAGGGGCCGAGGAACGAGATGAACTCGCCCTTGGCGACGCCGAGGCTGAACTCTTCGACGGCCGCGTTGGGGCCGAAAGATTTGCCGACGCGATCGATCTCGAGGAAGGACATGCTTTGGATCCAGATGGGCGAGGAATACTGGCGCCCCGCGCACGGTGCACTTCCCTTCCCCCTTGCGGGGAAGGGAGAACACCGTCGTCAACGAGAGGCTCGCAACAAACGACCAGTCAGCGTTCGACTTCGCGATTCCAGCGCTTGGTCCATTCCTCGCGCTTTTCGTTGACCACGGTCCAATCGGGCGCATAGACCTTGGCGGCGCGTTCGCCGATCGGCGCCATCGCGCCCACGCCCTCGGGGACCACGACGGACTTCACGACCGGGCCATAGCCATATTCCTTCAGCATCGTGAGCTGGATCTTCGGATCGAGCAGCAGCTTGATGAAGCTCGAGGCCAGCGGCGAGACCGACGGCTTGGCGATCGGACACGCCGTCGTCAGCAGGCTCACGGCCCCTTCTTTCGGATAGACGAAATCGACCGGGAAGCCGGTGTTGGCAAAGCTCTGCACGCGACCGCTGCCCCACACCGCGATGACCGCCTGCCCCGATTGGAACAGCTCGGTCATCTTGCCGGGCGACGGCTCGTAGGCCAGCACGTTGGGATTGATGTCATTCTTGAAGATCTTGAAACCGGCATCGACATTGCTCTCGCTGCCGCCGTTCATCTTCGCCAGCATCAGGAGCACGTTGAGGCCGTAGGTGTTGTTGATCGGCGGAATGACGAGCAGCTGCTTGTATTTCGGATCCTTGAGATCGTTCCACGAGGTCGGCGCGGCCCAGCCTTTCTCGGCAAACACCTTCTTGTTGTACATCAGGCCGGTGGCGACGAGGCCAATGGCGATCGCCTTGTCGTCCTTGAAGCGCGCGACCTCCAGCAGATCGCCGGGCAGTCCGGTGACCTTGTCGCAGAAGCCGAGCTGGATCGCCTGGTACATCGGGCCGTCATCGACGATCGCGACGTCGATCTGCTGGTTGCCCTTCTGCGCCTGCAGCTTGGCGAGGGTGTCGGTGGAGTTGCCGGCGACGTATTCGACCTTGACGCCGTTGGCCTGCTCGAACGGCGGGATCACCTCCTCGCGGATCGTCTTCTCGAACGAGCCGCCATAGCCGGCGACATAGAGCGCCTTCTGCTGAGCCCAGACCTGCGAGGCAGAAGCCAGGATGGCGACACCGACCGCCATCAGGAAATTAGGGTGCTTCATCGGACCGATCTCCATCATCTTGGATACGAGACGGTATTAAAAAACCGCCCCAGGGAGATCGGCTTGCCCGATGGCATCCGCACCCCAGAAACCCGGAGCTGAAGCCTAAAAAACGAGCCTTCCCTCACCCTGCCAAAAAAGATCGCAGCAGAGACTTTGATCGTCCAATGAATAATGGCACCCTATTCATACGAAAATGTTATGGATGTGAGAACGTATGGCGCGGATCAACTCGCGGCAGGTCGAAGCCTTCCGGGCGATGATGCTGAGCGGCAGTGTGACGGAAGCCGCCAAACTGATGGCGGTGACCCAGCCGGCGGTCAGCCGGCTGCTGCGCGACCTGCAGGCGCTGCTCAAGATGGAGCTGTTCGAGCGCCGCGGCACCGGCCTGGTGCCGACCGCGGCAGCGACGGCGCTCTACATGGAGGTCGAGCGCTCCTTCGTCGGGCTCGATCGCATCACCGCGGCCGCTGAGGAGATCCGTGGCCGGCGCACCGGGACGCTGCGCATTGCCGCGCTCCCCGCGCTCGCCAATGGCTATCTGCCGCGGCTCGCAGGCCACTTCCTGCAGGAACGGCCGAACCTCAACCTCGCCTTCTTCGGCGTGATCTCGCCGATCGTGATCGACTGGGTGCTGAACGCGCAATGCGACGTCGGCTTTGCCGAGGTGCCGATCGCCCATGCCGGGCTGCCGAGCATCAAGCTGCCGGCGCTGCCGCGCGTCGCCGTTCTCCCCGCAGGCCATCCGCATTGCGCGAAGACGATCTTGGTGCCGCGCGACTTCGAGGGGGAGACCTTCATCTCGCTCTCGTCAGGCTCCACCAGCCGGCATCTGATCGATCAGATCTTCCATCGCGAGGATGTCAGGCGCGTGCTGCGGGTCGAGACGACGCTGTCGGAAATCATGTGCGGGATGGTGTCGTCGGGATTGGGCGTCTCGATTTGCGATCCGTTCACCGCGCGCGAATTCGACGGCCGTGGCGTGGTGATGCGGCCATTCATGCCGCGCATCGATTTCGAATTCGCCGCGGTGTTCCCACCGCAGCGCAGCCCCTCGCCGGTGGCGCTGGACCTCGTCGAGTCGGTGCGACAGGCCCTGGAAGAGCTCGGCCGAGCATCGATCCCTGGAGAAACCGATGAAGGTTAGCTGGGCGAACCTAGAACCCGCTGATTGAGCGGCGTGTGATCTGCTCCTTGCTGAGAGCCACCAAGGCCGACGCCCTCGCCACGGACCAGAACGCGGGAATGCTTGTGATTGAGAGTCTGCCGGTTTACGGGCTCATTTCCTGCCGCGCGCCCCGAGGCTCATAGAACAAGGGACCGACAGGAATCTCCAAGAACGTCTCGTTTTGCCGCTGGATGAGCAGTGCATCCAGTCCTTGCTTCTGCGCCAGCGCCTTGCCTTGCTCCGGACCGAGAACCATGAGCGCAGTGGCCCAGGCATCGGCGTCCATGCAGCTAGCGGCAACGACTGAAACTGACGCAATTCCATTTTCTACCGGACCGCCGCGCGATCGGTCCATCGTATGAGAGAGGCGCTTTCGCCCGATATCGACCCAGCGCCGATAGTCGCCCGACGTCGCGACCGCCGCATCACGCAATTCGATCACGCCGAGCGGACCGCGCCGTTCATAGTCAGGCGCTTCCACCGCTACGCGCCACGAGGCTCCGTCTGCCTTGGCGCCCCGCGCTTTCAACTCTCCATCAAGCCCGACCAGCGCATTGGAGACGCCGAAGATCTCAACCACACGCATCATCTCGTCCACGGCAAAACCCTTGGCGATGCCCGAAAGATCGAGGGCGAAGTGGCTATGTTTGCGCGCCCTTCGTCCCGGCACATCCAGTTCAAGAACAGTGTGGGTTGGTGGCATCCGCTCGCGAAGAGCCGCGCGAAGCGCTTGCGCGTCTGGCGCCGAACTGGGAGGTCCGAAACCCCAGGCATTGACGAGACTTCCGAGGCCGACGTCAAAGGCGCCGCCCGAGGCGCGTCCGATTGCAACTCCCCGCTCCAAAACCCGCATGAGTTCAATCGGCAAGGATTCCCAGGTGCCCGGCGACGCTGCATTGAGACGCATCAGGTCGCTGTCCGGCTTCCATGTGGACATCTGATGGTCGACGCAATCGACGGCGTGAGCCAATGCGGCTTCCAGCGCGGCAAGATCGGTCGACGGCGGTGGATAGAGCAGCGCCGACCAGCGCGTTCCCATGGTGGCGCCGCTCAATACATGACGGAGCAGGTCAGTAGACATCTTCAACATACCTCCCTTGGGCTTTGAGTGCGACAGGATCCAGACCGAGGGGCGCCAATACGTCCGCCACCGCCTGCATGACGTCCGCTGCCATGTCGCGCCCGCCACAGACCATGACCTGCGCTCCGTTGGCGACGAGTGCGCGCAGGCGATCGGCGTCATCGCGCAGGCGATCCTGCACATAGCCGCCGCCTTTCACGCGCGAGAAGGCAGTGGTGAGGCTCGTCAGTCGTTTCTCACCCAGCCAGCCATCGATTTCGCGCTCATAAAGAAAGTCCGAGGCTGGATCGCGCCCGCCGAAATAGAGATGCATCGGCCGGCGCCCGCCGTTGGCACGAACAAATCCTGCCAGCGGACCGATGCCGGTGCCGGCGCCGATCAGGATCACCGGTTTTCGTCCATGTGAAGGGCGGAAAGCGGGGTTTGCCTTCACGAAGGCCTCGACCTTGTCGCCCGGCTGAAGGCCGTGAAGCAGACCAGAGCAAAGTCCACCCGGACGCTTGCGGACGCAGATTTCGACGAAGCCATCACGGGTCGAACTTGCCAACGAATAGTAGCGCGGCAAGTTGCAGTCCGGCGGCAGAACCGCGATCAAGTCGCCTGCGGCGAAGCGCGGCCAGGCATGCCCTGTGAGGCGCGCGAACATGCCGCTTCTTGGCAGCGCGAAGCGCAGCACGCAGGTTGGCGCCTGCACCTCCGCGCCGTAATCGACGCGTTCGATGAGCGTCAGCGTACGAGTACGCGGCCGCTCCGGCACATGTATCAGCACGATGTCTTCACCCATGACGTCCGACAGGGCCTCGCCCCACCGCGCAAACTCTTGCCCGGACTGGCGGTCGATCGTGTCCAGCGGCATCAACGATCTCGAACCTTTACGCGCCAGGGCCGCTTCGACGTCGCGGGCGAATTGACAGAATTGCGGGAATTGCCGATCACCGAAGCCGAGGACCGCCACCGGAAAAGGCAGTGGCGCGGTGATCGCGTCGAGGCGTTTGAGGAACGCGCCGGCCGTCGCCGGTGCTGCGCCGTCGCCATAGGTTGCCGTCAGCAGGAACATGCGCTGCGTCGACGGATAGGATCGTAACAAGCTGTCCATCGGAGCGACGTGAACCCTGTGCCCGTTGGCCATCAGCGCGGCATGCAGCGTGCGGGCGAAGCCCCATGTGCTGCCGCCCTCGCTGCCGACCAGGATCACGGTGTCGGCATCTTTGGCGGGAACGTTGTCGGTGATGGGAGCGTGAGCGTGCTTCCTGCTCGACCACACCACGGCTCCGCTTAACCCGAGCACCGGCACGCCGAGGGCGCTGACGCCGAGCAGCAATCCAAGCCACCAGAGCCCTTGCCCGGTGTGCAGCATGTAGATGAATTCGTAGATCTGCCGGGCGACCGAATTGTCCTGCCAACCCAGCAGCTCTCCACCGACCGGGTCGACGTAGCCCTCGCCTGCGGCGGTGGCTAGCTGGAAGGGATCGTTCGGATTCGCGGGGTTGGGAAACGTCAATTCACGCAGTTGGGAAAGATCGATGCCACGCAAAGCCTGGATTTGCTCGACCGGAAGAGCAGGGCCGCGGCTTGTCACGCTCGGAAATGTGGACACCTGTGCCGTGCCGTCCGGGATCAGTCCGAACGTCGTGAGCGACAGATACAGCGCCGTCATCGCCGACAGCACGAGCCCGAAGGCCACCAGTCGACCGAGATCGGTATGCAGGCGTTGCATGCCGCCGCCGCGGGAGCAGCCGAGAATGTGCCGCCACCCTCCCATGCGCCGGGCCGTCATCTGCAGACCTGACAGCGTCAGGACGAGCATCGCGAATGCGCTCGCGCCTGTGGCCACGCGTCCGCCATCGCTCAGAAGGAACGAGCGGTGCAGGTTTGTCATCCAGCGCTCGAACGGGGAGCGCACGTAGTCCGAAACCGGCTTGCCGCTGGAAGGGTCCACCACGCTCGCGGCCGGGCCCGCTGGTCCGGAGTAGAAGGCGACGATCTTGCCGGAGGTCAGTCGCTTGATCTGCTCAACGCCAGGATATCTGTGGGCGATCCGGCCGGCGAGGTCGGCGACGCTAATGCTGTCTGGCGATATCGCCCCAGCTCTTTCCCAAGCCGGGATCACCGACAGCACCGCTCCGCTCAGGACAAGCACCATCAGCGGCAGGACGACGGCAAAGGCCAGGACCCTATGAATCCAGCGCAGCATCACACCCATCCTAAGGCTACATGTCGTAAGCGAACGAGCGGATGTAGGTGCGCCCTGCCAGCGGCCGGCCCGCGCTCGCGGATGTCAGCGGAACGACCACCTCGGACGGGCTGTCGCGCATGTCCTCGGCGGCGGCGTCGATATGCAGCTTGTAGCCCGCATCGAAGAGCGCATCCGCAAGATCGAGCGTGATTTTCAGCGTACGGCCGGCTCCGACGCTTGCGCCGGTGATGCCGTTGATATCGGCAAGGTTTCCACGAGAACTGCGCTCCCAGCCGCTGAGATGACTGTAATATTTGGACTTGGAGCCCGCCATCCACAGCGTGCCTTTGTAAGCTCCGGTCGCGTCGGTCACGTAGAGCGCCAAATACGCGCCGTTCCCGCCGTAGTTGTTGAGCGTCGTGGTCAACGTGACAGGTCGCGCCATGGCCAGCCCGGGGGCGGTCAGCGCGGTGGTCACGGCAAGGGCGGCAATCATCGATCTCATTTTTGTCTCCGACAGTGGCGTTTCTATCGCGCCATAACTGAATGGCGCGGCTGACGTGCTCCTGAAGGCCGATCCGATTCTGCTTCAGGTCGCCGTCAGGTTGGCGCTCTCTGCAAAAGCAAACGCCCCGCACGACGCGGGGCGCGCTAGAACGCGATGTCGCGTTCGCTCGATTCAGGTGATGTCCGTCGGTCAGGCCAGCCTTTTGCGTCCCACGATGCTCGTCGCTTCCGGACCGCTATTGAACTTGGACCTTGGGGGCCGTGCCGCCCTGAATAAGTCCGTTGGGGGGCGGCGCCGTAGGCGCGGCTGCTCGTCCTGGTCCCGACTGATCGCCTCGCCGGTCTCGGTCACCTTCATCATGATCCTTGTCGTGCTCTCCGCGTTTTTGCTTCACGCGGATCACAGCCAGAGATGCAGGATCAACCTTTGCCTCTATGGCGCGACCGCCTTCGTCCTGTCCCCTGATCTCATAGCATCCATCGTCGATCTTGATTCTGCGCACGGTCCAGCCGCGCGCTTTCGCCATTTGTTCGACCGCTTCGCGCGGCTGCCATTGCGCCATGGGCGCGCTGCAATCGTCATCATCGGCCAGCGCCATGCCGGGGGTCAGCGCCCCCAGCAGAATGGCGGCAATCAACACTGTCCTCTTCACGTTCTCTTGCTCCCGCTTCAAGGCTCCTGCCTGCCTTCTTCTTGAGCCGGTTTCCTGACGTTGACCTGAAGACGCCGCGACTTTTGCTTCAGGTCAACGTCAGAATCTCCTCTATGATTATCTCTAACCTCACAGGTCGACGGGGTGCGCGGAATGACCCGATGCGGATATTGCTGATCGAAGACGACACGATTCTGGGGGCGGCAGTACGCGACCAGATTGTGTCGGATGGCCATTCCGTGGACTGGGTGACCCGCTTGGATGCGGCACGGGAATATCTTGGCACCGCGGCCTATGACCTCTTGCTCCTGGATCTCATGCTGCCGGACGGCCGCGGTATCGGACTGCTGCGCGATCGACGCGCCAAGGGAGACGTGACGCCGGTCATCATCCTAACGGCGCTTGATCAATTGTCCGACCGGATCGAAGGGCTCAACGCCGGCGCAGACGATTACATGATCAAGCCCTTCGATCTCTCGGAGCTTACGGCGCGGCTGAACGCCGTCGCTCGCCGCTATGCCGGCAATCCGAACCCGCTCATCCGAATTGGCGATCTTCAGATCGACCTGGCCGCTCGGTCGATGACGCGTGCAGGAAAGAGCATCGCCCTGACAGCGCGGGAATGGGTGCTGCTCGAGGCTTTCTTGCAGCGTCCACGGCAGGTCTTGTCCAAATCGCTGCTCGAGGAACGGCTCTATTCCTTCGGCGAGGAGATCGAGAGCAACACCATCGAGGTCCATGTCAGCCGGCTTCGCAAGAAGCTCGGACACGCCGTCATTGAGACCGTGCGAGGTCTCGGCTATCGGCTGGGAACCGCCTCATGAAAGGCCCGCGTAGTCTGCAGTGGCAGATCTCGCTGTGGCTCGGGCTCGGCGTCGCACTCCTTTGGATCGTTGCAGCCGTCGTGACCGGCCAAAGGCTGCGTCACGAAATGAACGAAGTATTCGATAGCGCGCTCGAGGAAACGGCTCAGCGGATTCTTCCACTTGCGGTGCTCGAGATCCTCGGCCGTGAGGCAGACGGCACGTCTCAGCGTATCGCTACGCTGAGGCAGCACGACGAGTACTTCACTTATGTGGTCCGTGACGAGCGCGGCACCGTACTGCTGCGCTCGCACGGCGCCGACGACGCGATCTTTCCTCCTTTCTCCAGAATGGGGTTTGTCGACACCCCGACCCATCGAATCTACTTCGACACTGCAGTGCGAGGCACGATGACGATCGCGGTGGCGGAGCTGCTGACACATCGCCGCGAGGTCGCGAACCAGGCGCTCCTCGGGCTTGCCTGGCCGTTGGGATTGCTCATTCCCCTCAGTCTTCTCGCCGTATGGGGCGTCGTGCGCGTTTCGATGACCCCGGTCAGGCGCCTACGAAGCGACATTGAAGCGCGCGGCACCGGCGATCTGTCGTCGGTTCCAGCCGCGGGACTGCCCTCCGAGATCGGACCGATCGCCGACGCCGTGAACGGCCTCCTGGAGAAGCTTCGACGCGCGCTGGAAGCTGAGCGAAGTTTCACGGCCAATTCCGCGCACGAACTACGGACACCGGTGGCTGCCGCGCTCGCGCAGACGCAACGGCTCATCGCCGAGACCAGGGACACCGCGGCCCGAACCCGGGCCCAGCAGATCGAGGTGGCGCTGCGGCGGCTTTCGCAACTGTCTGAAAAGTTGATGCAGCTCGCGAAGGCGGAAGGTGGACGGCTTCAGGGCAAGGGGACGACGGATATCGCATCGGTTTTGAAACTGGTCGTCGGGGAGATGATGCGCGATCCGGCTGCGGCCGGTCGGCTCGCCGTCAACATTCCTGCTACGCCGGTCCTTTTCGATATCGATACAGATGCCTTTGCCATTCTAGCGCGCAACCTCATCGAGAACGGCCTCAAGCACGGAGCGCCCCACGCGCCAGTCGTTGTAGCTCTTTCCAACACTGGCGTGCTGACCGTTACAAATGAGGGAACAGCCGTTCCGCCGGAGTTGCTGGAACGCTTGTCTCGTCCGTTCGAGCGTGGCAGCACCGATGCCGACGGCTCGGGATTGGGCCTCGCCATTGCAAAAGCCATCGCCTCCGGAGTTGGTGCCGAGCTTGTCCTGACATCCCCTTTGCCTGGAGCGCAGGGCGGGTTCCAGGCGAGGTTTTCCGCGCCGTGAGTTCGTGGGCGGCTCGTCCATGATTTTTCGAGGAATTGGGAGCAGATTGGGATGTGGCAATTGGGGCCAATCAGCAGGCCGGCGGCGAATCACGCGCGCGTGACGGCCAGTTCTTCGAGAACCGCTACGGCAGCTGTCGGGCTTCGGCTCGGCGGCGTCATCTGATTGGCCACCTCGCGCGCGCGAGTGGCGCATCCTGGCTCCACAACGGTCCGCAGGTCATGGCGAAGGGTCGCTTGCGTCGTTGCGGAGAAACGACGCGAGGTGCCGACACCCAGGCGTCTGATCCGTGTCGCCCATACCGGCTGGTCGGCGCCGATCCAGAGGACAAGAGTTGGGACGTCGGAGCGAACGCTCGCGGCCATGGTGCCTGAGGTGCACCCCGACGGCACCAATCAACGTTCAAAGACATTGAGGCTGGACGCCACCGAAGATCGCGGCTGGCTAGCCGTACGTCCCCTGGTTCGCCTTTCAAACTATTGAGAGCAGACTGTCGAAAAACACCGTCTGAAAAACCGTTAGTTTTTCAACCTCAGACGGTGTTTCTGCATAAGTCTTTGAAAGGCTTGGTGGGCGCACTAGGGCTCGAACCTAGGACCCGCTGATTAAGAGTCAGCTGCTCTACCAACTGAGCTATGCGCCCGGATCTTGCATCCGGAGAAAGCCTTCCGCGAGAGCCGGTCGTTTAGCAAAGCGATTCCAGGATGTCCAGCGATCCCTGAGCATTTTTCGGCACTTTCGATGCAGAAAAACCGCCGGCGGGCGGCGGTTTTCCCCAAATGAAATCAGAAGGATCGTCAAACGGCTGTCAAAGCCGCCCGGACTCGCGTTCCTCCTCGGACCAGCCCATGTGGCCCATCGGTCCCGGGCCGAAGCGATGCTCGCCGAAGCGCGGACCGTCCTCCATGCCGCCCTCGCCGCGCTCCATCCAGCGGTGATGGCGCAGACCGTCCGGTCCCATCATGCGCCCCATCGGCCGGGTCAGCATCGACAGCCGGCGCTTCTGGCCATCGTCGAGCGTCTTGTAGAGCGGGTCGGCGGCGTCGGCGACCTTCTTCATCGCATCCGCCGTGACCGCCATGGTGTCGGCACGCTCGCGCAGCCGCGCCACCGGATCGACATCCTTGTCCTGCGCCTCGTCGGCTGCCTTCATCCGCGCGTTGGCACGATCGAACCGCAGCTTGACGAGATCGCGCACCGCGCTCTCGACCGGCGGCCACAATTTCTCCTGGTCCGCCGTCAGCTTCAGGCCGGCATGGACGGAAGCGATGCGCGCATCGAGCATGGCGGCGCGATCTTCCGGATTCATGCGCGCATGATGCATGTGATCATGAAACCAGCCGCGCTGGGCGTAGACCGCGGTCGAGCCGGCGATGGCGAGCACGGCGACTGCGGCAATGGTGAACCTTCTCATGCCAACCTCCTTGGAAACTCGGATCAGCATGAGCCTGCCGTTCCGCGCCTTCAACTTACAGTTTGGACAGAGTGTACGACCTTACGAAGATGTAATTGCTTCAAATACCTTTCTGTTTTTGCAAATCAGTTTCAGTTTGTTGCCGCGCCTCAAAGCATCCCCAGCATGCGCGGCAACCACAGCGAGATTTCCGGCACGTAGGTGACGAGCGCGAGGAAGCCGAGCATCGTCAGCAGCCAGGGCATGACGGCGATGGTCAGTTCGGTGATGCCCATCTTGGCGATGCCGGACGCCACGTAGAGGTTGAGGCCGACAGGCGGGTGGCACATGCCGACCTCCATGTTGACCACCATCAGGATGCCCAGATGCACCGGATGGATGCCGAGCTTGACCGCCACCGGGAACAGGATCGGCGCCATGATCAAGACGATCGAGGTCGCCTCCATCACGTTGCCGGCGAGCAGCAGCAGGATGTTGACGACCAAGAGGAACACGATCCAGTTGACGCCAGCCGCCGCCATCCAGTTGGCGATCTGCTGCGGGATGTTCTCATTGGCCATCAGGAACGAGAACAGCACCGCGTTGGTGATGATGTAGAGGATCATCGCGCTCATGTTGGCCGAGCCGAGCAGCACCTTCGGCACGTCCTTCAGCGACATGTCGCGATAGACGAACACCGCGATGACGAAGGCATAGACGGCGCTGACGGCCGCGGCCTCGGTCGGCGTGAACTTGCCGGTGTAGATGCCGCCGAGCACGATCACGATCAGCAGCAGGCCCCAGATGCATTTGCGGAACGCGATGAAGCGCTCCGCCCAGCTCGCCCGCGGCATCCGTGGATAGTCGTTCTTCCAGGCCCGGTAGAACGTCGTGAAGCCGAGCAGGCTCGCCAGCATCAGCCCGGGGATAACCCCGGCGATGAACAGCTGACCGACGGAGGCCGAGGAGACGCGATGACCGGCCGGATCGAGCGCGATGCTGCCGCCGGTCGCGACCGCATAGACCACCATCACGATCGAGGGCGGGATCAGGATGCCGAGCGCGCCTGACGTCGTGATGACGCCGGCGCCAAAGCGCTTGGGAAAGCCCTGTTTCACCATTGCAGGCAGCATGATCGAGCCGATCGCGATCACCGTGGCCGGCGACGAGCCGGAGACGGCCGCGAACAGCGCGCAGGCCATGACGCCGGCGAGGCCCAGGCCGCCATACCAGTGTCCGACCATCGAGGTCGCGAAGTTGATCATCCTTCGGGCGACGCCGCCATGGGTCAGGAAGTTGCCGGCCAGGATGAAGAACGGGATCGCCATGATCTCGAAATTGTCGATGCCCGTGAACAATTTCAGCGCGACCGATTCGGTCGGCACGTTCGTCATGAAGAACACGAACGACAGCACGGTGAGGCCGAGCGCGATCGAGATCGGCATGCCCGTCAGCATCAGGAAGATGAGCAGGCTGAAGATGAGGAGGCTGCTCATCGCGCGGCCTCCACGCCCGTCGTCTCGATGCCCTCGACGGCCGCATGATCATGGTGCGGCAGCTCGTCGTGGCGGAGATAGTGCCAGGCGACCTGCAGGAAGCGGAAGCACATCAGATAGGAGCCGAGCGGGATGCAGAGATAGACCAGCCAGCTCGGCAGCTCCATGTCGGGCGTCACCTGGTCGGTCTGCGACAGGCCGTAGACGAACTTGGCGCCCATCGTGCCGATGATGGAGGTGAACAGCGCTCCGCACAGCAGGCCGAACAGGATGGTCACCTTGCGCAGCGATGGCCGCATCATGTTGACGACGACGTCGACGCCGACATGGATGCCCGTGCGCACGCCGTAGGCGGCGCCGAACTTGGCCATCCACACGAACATGTAGATGCAGAGCTCCTGTGCCCAGGACAGGTCGATCGGAAACAGGATGGGATAGAGGAAGGGCACGCCGACCAGATAGCGGTGCAGCACGGCCACGAAGATGATCGAGGTCGCCGCCGCGATCAGGAATGCGATCAGGATCTCCTCGAGCCGATCGAGGATGCGCAACAGAAAGCCCAAGTCCCCTCCCCCACAATCAAAACGTCCGCGGCGCTTGGCTGCGCCGTCTGCCTTCTTGCGCGCCGAGTGCTTCGCCCCCTCGGTGCGCGGGCCATTGTCCGCGCACCGCTCGTCTCACGCCATCAGTTGGTCGAGCCGCGCGTCTCCTTCAGGAACTCGTCGATCAGCGGCTGGCCGACGCGCCCCGCGACGTCCTTGTACACCGGCATCATCGCCTTGCGCATCGCCTCGTCCTGGGCCGGCGTCAGCTTGACCAGCTCGGTCTTGCCGGACTTGCGGATCTCCTCGAGCGCGTCGTCGTTCTCCTTCGCCGACTGGTTGTTGCCGTAGGCGGTCGCTTCCTTCATCGCCTTCTCGCAGGCGGCGCGGATATCCGGCGGCAGGCCGTCCCAGAACTTCTTGTTCACGACCACGACGTAGCCGATGTAGCCGTGATTGGTCAGCGTGATGTACTTCTGCACCTCGTGCATCTTCTGGGTATAGATGTTCGAGGGCGTGTTCTCCTGGCCGTCGACGACGCCGGTCTGCAGCGCCTGGTAGACTTCGGAGAAGGCCATCACCTGCGGGATGGCGCCGAGGGTGCGGAATTGCGCGTCCAGCACCTTCGAGGACTGGATGCGGAACTTCAGACCCTTGTAGTCGGCGGGATCGACGAGCTTCTTGTTGGCGCTCATCTGCTTGAAGCCGTTGTCCCAGTAGGCGAGCCCGATCATTCCCTTGGGCTCGAGCAGCTTCAGCAGCCTGGTGCCGAGCGGGCCGTCGGTCACCTTCCGCAGGGTGGCGAGGTCGGGCAGGATGTAGGGCAGATCGAACACCTCGAATTCCTTGATGCCGATCGGGCCGAACTTGGAGTTCGAAGGCGCCAGCATCTGCACCGCGCCGAGCTGCAGCGCCTCGAGCTCTTCCTTGTCCTTGTAGAGCTGCGAGTTCGGATAGACTTCGACCTTGACCTTGCCGTCGGTGTATTTCTCGGCCAGCTCCTTGAACTTGTCGGCGGCGAGGCCCTTCGGGGTGTTCGAGGCCACCACGTGGCTGAACTTGATCACGATCGGATTGTCGGCGGCGAGGGCCGGGCCGGCCAGAGCGAGCACCGCGAGCGAGGCGGCGGTGGCGATCACGTGGCGAAACTTGAAGTGCAAGGTGTCCTCCCGACGTTTCGGGGGACATTGCAATGACGCCCCCGCTTTGTATGCCAAGGACATTGTTAGCGGGTCGCCGGCCGGAATGCCATTGACCGTTAGCCGCAGAGGCGGGGATTCCCATGCCGCAGCGCAAAAATGGTGATGACTGTCATTCCGGGGCAGCCGCGCAAGCGGCTGAGCCCGGAATCCGAAGGTTATTGGCGCGGGCGCAAGCCAAGCTCGGGATTCCGGGTTCGACGCTGCGCGTCGCCCCGGAATGACGAAGCAAGGTTCGGCCCCAACCGACGATCGTGAACTCAGCTCGCTGCCGCGGCCGAGGCGCCCGCGCCCTGCGCCACGTCGCGCTGGCGCTTCATGACCAGCTTGTTGAGCGCCCCCAGATAGGCCTTCGCAGATGCCACCAGCGTATCCGGATCCGCCGCGCGCGCGGTCATCGAGCGGCCGTCCTGCGACAGCCGCACCGAGACCTCAGCCTGCGCATCGGTGCCCTCGGTCACGGCATGGACCTGGTACAATTCCAGCTTGGCCTCGTGCGGCACCAGCGACTTGATGCAGTTGAAGACGGCATCGACCGGCCCGTTGCCCTCGCTCTCCTCGATCTTGGTCACGCCGTCGACGTCGAGCTTCATGGTGGCGCGCTGCGGGCCGCGGGTGCCGGCAATCACCGACAGCGACAGCAGCTTGATGCGGTCATGGGCGCTCACCATGCCCTCGTCGATCAGCGCCTCGATGTCCTCGTCATAGATGTGCTTCTTGCGGTCGGCCAAAGCCTTGAAGCGGACGAAGGCGTCCTCGACCTGGTTGCCCGCCAGCTTGTGGCCCATCTCCTCCAGCTTGTGGATGAAGGCATGGCGGCCGGAATGCTTGCCCATCACCAGCGAGGTCTGCTTCACGCCGACCGTCTCCGGCAGCATGATCTCGTAGGTCTGCGCGTTCTTCAGCATGCCGTCCTGATGGATGCCGCTCTCATGCGCGAACGCATTGCGGCCGACGATGGCCTTGTTGTACTGCACCGGGAACGAGGTCGCGGCCGAGACCACCTTGGAGGCGTGGGTGAGCTGCGTGGTGTCGATCTTGTTCCAGTACGGCAGCTTGTCGTTGCGCACGCGCATCGCCATCACGACCTCTTCCAGGGCCGCATTGCCGGCGCGCTCGCCGATGCCGTTGATGGTGCATTCGATCTGGCGGGCGCCGGCGCGCACGCCGGCCATCGAGTTGGCGACCGCCATGCCCAGGTCGTTGTGGCAGTGGACCGAGAACACCGCCTTGTCGGAGTTCGGCACGCTCTCGCGCACACGCTTGAACAGGTCATAGTACTCTTCCGGCACCGCGTAGCCGACGGTGTCCGGAATGTTGATGGTGGTGGCGCCGGCCTTGATCGCGGCTTCGACGCAGCGGCACAGGAAGTCGAACTCGGTGCGGGTGCCGTCCTCCGACGACCATTCGACGTCGTCGGTATGGTTGCGCGCCCGCGTCACCGAGGAGACGACCAGCTCATAGACCTGCTGCGGGTCCATCTGCAGCTTGTACTTCATGTGCACCGGCGAGGTGGACAGGAAGGTGTGGATGCGGCCGCGCCTGGCGGGACGGATCGCCTCGGCGCAGCGGTCGATGTCCTTGGCGCCGGCGCGCGACAGGCCGCAGATCACCGCGTTCTTCGAGCGCTTGGCGATCTCGTTGACGGCCTCGAAGTCGCCGTCGGAGGCGATCGGAAAGCCGGCCTCGATGATGTCGACGCCCATGTCGTCCAGCATCGCCGCGATGTTGAGCTTCTCCTCGAACGTCATGGTGGCGCCGGGGCACTGCTCGCCATCGCGCAGGGTGGTGTCGAAAATGACGACGCGGTCCTTGTCGGACTGAACGGGATTGGACATTGGCTATTCCTCGGATTCAGAAGGTGGTGCGCTTGGCTGTCAGGGTCTCTGAACATTGGGCGCTGAAGGGTGTTCGGTGTCGAAGCAGCCCCCTGAGTGCCCAGGCGCATCCCGCCCAGCCGGCCCTCAGGGGCAGCTAAGAAGCAGAAGCTCGAGCGCGCCGGTCAGGCCGCGAGCCGGCAGCGAGGCGAGCGCGATCGACCGGGCGTCTGCCCCGGCGATGGCCTCGATCTCTGCGCTGCGAATCAGCATTGCCAAACCCTTTGCGAAGACACGAAAATGGTGCGGCAAAACCGTTGACGGTTTGTTGCCGAAGTGCCCTCGACAGCGCTTTTACTGGGAATGGGAGGGTCTCGCAACGCCGAATAATGGTCAGGAGGGGTGACGTATTGAGGCGGGCCCGCGCCGCTCTCCCTATAAATAGTGTCATCCCGGGCAAGGCCGCCAACGCGCCAGCGTTGGTGGACGCCGACCCGGGATCCATACGCCGCGGCGGATTTGGCCGGGCGAGTTGGAGCGGCCATCGTGCCTCGCAGATCTCCCTGGGGTTATGGATCCCGGATCGGCGCACGCGTGACCGCGCGCTTGTCCGGGATGACGGTGAGGGTGTGGTTGTCGGCATCTGCACCAGCACGCATTTCACGCTCCCGCGACACATCCGTGCCCGAGTTGTTCACCGGCATCGAACCCTCTTCCATCAGAGGGTGCAGGGAAGACCGGGCGTCTGCCGACACCCGCGGCCCCCGTGCGATAGAAAATGCACGGGGCAGGAACCACAGGATCGGCCAGGACATCCCGGCCTTCCCTGCGCAACGGCTTTACGGCTTACTTCGCGCTCTCCCTGGGGACCGGGCTTTCTTGCCCCCATCGTCCGCGCCGCGGCTTCACGCAACGGCACGAACTTGACCTCAGCATCGGGAGGCCAGGACCACACGACTTCGCCGTCCGCAAAACGCCGGTCGTCCACCGGCGCCTCACGGCCATCGCTCCCCGCACTCCACGTATCGTGACGACGCGTACGCCCCTCTTCGATGAGGCGGGATGACGTAGAGAAGCACGTTTTCTGAAAAAAGGAAAGAGGGAATTTCGTCGAATACGAAGATCGAGCGTGTGGTAACATGACCTTATGACAAACCGCATCTTCGTCCACGGCGTGCCGGACACGCCTGCAATCTGGGGCCCGCTGATCGCCGCCATCGGCGAGACCGTTGCCATCCCCTCCCTACCCGGCTTCCGTGACGAGGCTCCTGCCGGCTTCGCCTGCACCAAGGATGCCTACGCCGACTGGCTGGTCGCGCTGATGGAAGCACAGCATGCGGCGGTCGGGCCGCTCGACCTGGTCGGGCATGATTGGGGCGCGCTGCTGGTGCTGCGGGCCGCATCGCTGCGGCCGGAGTTGGTGCGGTCCTGGGCGGTGGCCGGCGGTGCGCTCGATCCGGACTATCGGGGACATCGCATCGCGCGGATCTGGAATACGCCCGTGCTCGGCGAGATCTTCATGGCGGTGTCGTCGCAAGCTGCCATGGCACGGATGTTCCGGCAGAGCGGATTGCCATCGGAGCTGGCGGCGCGCGAAGCCACGGCATGGCAGGCTCCGATGCGCCGGGCGATCCTCGCGCTGTATCGCTCCGCCGACGGGCTGTGCTTCAAGGGCGACTGGATCGCGCGGCTCGAACAGCTGCCGCGGCGTGGACTGGTGATCTCGGGCACACAGGATCCGTTCGTGCCGCTCGACACGCTCAGCCGGTTCGCGCAAGCGCACGGCGCGCGGCTTCATGTCGAGCCGGACGCCGGCCACTGGAGCATCGTCGAGCGGCCGCAGAGCATCGCGGCCGTGCTGCGGGCGTATTGGGCGGAATGAGCACCAGTCCTATTGCGACAGGGCTGAGACCAGCGCATCGCCGATTACATTGGCAATCTCCTGCTCGTGGCCGGGGTATGCGCGAAACACGTATTGTTGCCCGAGGAGTTGAGTTTGCTTCTCGACGTTCCAAATCCGAAGCGAAACTTTGTGACGGCCATCGCTGAGGAGCGCGGCATTGCCGACCAGCACGAGATCAAAGTGCAGATCTCGCGATTTCTCGAATTGCGGCAGCAGAATATCCGGATGACCTGGGCTTGCCATCGGGACAGGCTCTTCGACGACCCGGAGCGACGGCATTGCGTGGAATCGCGCGCGTAACGCGCTCGTCAGAAGGGCGGCATCATCTCCCGCCTCGGGCGTCATCGCATGCAGCTCGGGCACCGCGATCACGCGTTCGCCTTCGGCCGAAGCAGGTCGCGCCAGGACCGTGAGCAGAGCCGCGACGGCAAATGCAACACCAAGAAAAACGTCATGAAAACGTCGAAGTATGCCGGCCTGCATGGTCACTTCAATCCTCATCTCAATCTACGCCCGAGCAATGGGCCGGCTCTTCGACGTGCGCGCCGGTTATCACACAATCTTTGATGGATTGCGGTCCTCTGATACCATAACCTGAAAGTCGCTCATCGGAGACATTCGACATGGCGCGTCTCAAGACCGGACTTTGGTTGTTCTCGGCGCTGCTGGTGGCCCGGCTCTTCTCCAGCGCAGCCTTCGCCGAGGACTTGAGCCTCGCCCGCTTTCCTCAATCCGACTGGGCGACCGCCACGCCTGAGGACGAAGGGATGGATTCGGCGGCCCTCGCAAAACTCGTCGCTTCCGGTAAGGCGATGAGGTTCGACAGCCTGCTAATCACGCGCCATGGCCGCATCGTGCTCGATGCCAGCTACGCGCCGTACAACGCCGACGAGCCGCACATCATCAATTCCTCGACCAAAGCCGTGGTCTCGACGCTGATTGCGATGCTGCTCAAGGACGGCGTGCTCGACAGTCTCGATCATCCGGTGCTCGACTTCTTCAAGGATCGCAAGATCGACAATGTCGACGCGCGCAAGCAGGCGCTCACGGTGCAGCACCTGCTCAACATGACCTCCGGGTTCGACTGGGACGAGGGTTATAGCGGCGGCGCCGAGACATCCCTCTACGAGATGGGCCGGAGCCCGGATTGGGTGCAGTACATCCTTGACCGGCCGATGGCGCAAGCGCCCGGCGAGATGTTCTACTACAACAGCGGCAACTCCCATCTGCTCTCCGCGATCGTCACGAAGCTCACCGGCAAGAGCGCGGAGGACTTCGCCAAGGAGAGGCTGTTTGGGCCGCTCGGGATCACCGAGCACGCCTGGTTCAAGGATGCCCAGGGAATTTCCGCCGGCGGTTTCGGGCTGGCGCTGAAGCCGCGCGACATGGCGAAGATCGGCTACCTCTATCTGCGGCGCGGCCGCTGGGGCGAGCAGCAATTGCTGCCGCCGGACTGGATCGAAGCCGTCAACCACGCCACCGTCAGCATGAATGCGAAGTTCGATCCGGGGCTCTCCTACGCCGATCAGTTCTGGGCCCTGCCGGACAAACACGTGTTCATGGCGGTCGGCTACCACTGCCAGGTCATCATGGTACTGCCCGACCGCGACATCGTGGCGGTGATGACCGCGCGCGAGTTCTGTCCATTCCGCAAGCTCGCCAACACCATTTCGGCGACTGTGACATCTGACAGCGCCCTGCCTGCGGCGCCGGAAGCGGCAGCCGCGCTCGCCGCTGATGTCCGCGAGGTCGCGACGGAAACCCGAGGCCCGGTCGGAGCCGTGCCGGAGATGGCGGCTTCCATCTCGGGCAAGACCTACAGCTTCCCGCCCGGCCCGCTCGGCATCAACACGATCAAGCTGGACCTCACGGGACCGGAACCGCAGGTCACCTGGGACATCCCCTCGCGGGACCGCGCCGGAGGCACGGTGCATCTGCAGAGCCCGATCGGCCTCGATGGCCTCTATCGCAAGACCGCGCCGCCCCATCCCTGGCAGCCCTTCACCTACCGGGCCATGAAGGGCAGCTGGATCGACGCCACGACCTTCGTGATCGACGCCCAGTTCATTGGCCAGGGCGAGGAGCGCAATTGGCGGCTCAGCTTCGACGGCGACAAGGTGATGTTCCGAACGAAGGGCCGCTACGGCAAGGACGTCGTTGTCGAGGGTCATGCGGCGCCATGAGTCCTCGGCGGCTCTGCGCAGCCTGACGAAAGTCGAGCGCAAATGCTGCAGCACTGATCGGCTCCGTTCGGCTGGGCGGAGACATGCCGCACGGCGAGAATTGGAACAGTTCTCATAGCGCTCTGCGTGCCGCGGGCGGCGGATGCGATCTCCCGTCGTTTTCTCAAACAGATCATCTCGTGTATGTCTGCCCTCCCGCCGAGGCTCTCACTCCGCGGCGGGGGATCGTTTTTCGATTGCGGTGGCATAATGTTGGGATTGCTGGAGCGGCTGGGGCTGCGTTTCGAGGATGCCGTCGAGGAGCGGCGTTTCGTCGACCATTATGTCCGCGGCAGCACCGGCTGGACGCAGATCGCGATGCTGCTCGGCGCCCTCACCTTTGCCGGCTACACGCTGTGGGACTGGGTGCTCTATCCCGAGATCGTGCCGACCACGCTCGCGATCCGCGGCGGCACCGCCGCGCTGGTGCTGCTGCCGCTGACGGCTTTGCTGTCGACGCCGGCGCGCCGATGGGCCGAGCCGATTCACCTGGTCTATTGCGTGATCCCCGGTTGCGTGCTGCCGACGATCTACTGGGTGCTGCCGTCGGGCTTCACTTACTCCGCGGCCGGCATGATCATCGTCATCCTGTTCGTATCCACCATGCTGCCGTTGCGCACCGGCTCCTACGCGATCTTCTGCGCAACGAGCTGGAGCGCGCTGGCGGTGGCCGAGAGTCTCGCGACCGAGCCACTGCCGCCCGGCCTGCGCTTCATCGATCATTCGCTGGTCGGCAATGCCTGCCTGCTCTCGCTCTATGCCGTCGGCGCGCGCGAGTACCAGGCGCGCAAGCAGTTCCGCACCGCCGAGGCGCTGCAGCGGGAGAAGGAGCGCTCCGAGGCCTCGCTGCGCGATCTGCATGCCACGCAGGCCCATCTGGTGCAGGCGGAGAAGCTGGCCTCGCTCGGCCAGCTCGTCGCCGGCGTCGGCCACGAGGTCTCAACCCCGCTCGGGCTGGCGCTGACCACGTCGACGGCGATGGAAGACGACGTCGAGGCGATCGCGCGCATGCTTGGCGGCGGCCCGGTGCGGCGCTCGGATCTGGCGAGGGGCGTC
Organism: Bradyrhizobium sp. SZCCHNRI1029; assembly: GCF_032487555.1. NCBI lineage: Bacteria > Pseudomonadati > Pseudomonadota > Alphaproteobacteria > Hyphomicrobiales > Nitrobacteraceae > Bradyrhizobium > Bradyrhizobium sp. SZCCHNRI1029. The sequence continues at coordinate 296,747 of NZ_JAUEUK010000002.1, read as the reverse complement.
GCTCGGCTGCAGCAGGGCCTGCACTTGACGACGCAGAGCCTGCACCGCGCCTCCGAGATGGTACACAGCTTCAAGCAGGTCGCCGTCGACCAGGCCAACGAGGCGCTGCAGACCTTCGAGCTGCAGAGCTGGATGACCGATCACATCGCCAAGCTCCGCCCGCTGCTGGTGCGCCAGGGCCTGACGGTCGTGCTCTCCTGCCCGGAGGGCATCGTGCTCACGAGCTATCCCGGCGCGCTCGGACAGGTCATCAGCATCCTCGCCTTCAATGCGGCGACGCATGCCTATCCCGGCGACATCAGCGGCGTCTTCACCGTGGAGGTCGCACAGCCCGGCGATGATTCGGTGCGCATCGTCTGCGCCGATCAGGGCGTCGGCATGCGCGACCAGGTTCGCGGGCGGGTGTTCGACCCGTTCTTCACCACGCGCCGCGAGAAGGGCAATGCCGGCCTCGGCCTGCACATCGCCTTCAACCTCGTGGCATCCACACTCGGCGGCCGCATCGAGCTCGACAGCCAGCCGCAGCAGGGCACGCGCATCACGCTGGACATTCCGCTGATCGGACCAGGCAAGCCGGCCGAGCTGGAACTCACCGCCGCACAATAGGCTCGGGGGCGCGCCCGCATCAACGACCGGTCCCAAGCGTTGAGAGTCCTCGGCACGCAGTCCCGGAAAACGAGACCAGCAGCGCTCCGTCCGCAGCTTGGGTGGGGCGCTTATCGCGCATCATATCGTGCACGATCATGAATCACTCCGCGTCGATCGTGATCATCAAATGCGCAATGCCGCAAAGACGCCGCGACCTGCGCATCTCCGAACCAATTAGAACAATTCAACACCGCATGGCTTAGAGCAATTCAATCCGGCGCGTTGTGTCTTTCGCTGCACTGCGTTGCTAGACGTCGCATCGAGCTGACCGTTCCCTCGAACGGTGCGACGTGGAAGTGCAGTAGACGATGACGAAGTGTGAAGGCCGGCGCGATGCGCGCGCTCGTACCGGCATGCGTGGCGCGATTGCGCTCGTGAGTGCTCTGACCGCAGACCTCCTCTGGTCCCCCTCTCCCGTGTTTGCGCAGGCGACGCTGCCGCCGGTGACGGTCGACGTGCCGGCGCCGAAGCGCAAGCCTGCGAGCGCCGCCAGCGCGCCGCAGCGCCAGGCGCGTGCGCTGCCATCACGACGCGCGATGCCGCCGCCGATGCCGACACGCGCGGAACGCGCCGCGGCCGAGGCCGTAGTCCTCGACGCCGCCAAGCTCAACTACCGCGCCATGCCGAGCGCGACCACGCTGCGCAGCGGCGCCTCGCCGCTCGACACCGCGCAATCCGTCAATGTCGTGCCCGAACAGGTGATCAGAGACCAGTTGCCGCGCAACATCGACGACGCGCTCGCCAATATCAGCGGCGTCACCCAGGCCAACACGCTCGCCGGCACGCAGGACGCGGTGATGCGGCGCGGCTTCGGCGACAACCGCGACGGCTCGATCATGCGCAACGGCCTGCCGCTGGTGCAGAGCCGCAGCCTCAATGCGGCCGTGGAGAGCGTCGAGGTGCTGAAGGGCCCGGCCTCGCTGCTCTACGGCATCATGGATCCCGGCGGCATCGTCAACACCATCAGCAAGCGCCCCGAGCTTTATCAGCACGGCTCGGTCACCCTGCTCGGCTCGGCCTATGCCAACAACCGGACCGGCGTCGACGGCACGATCGACGTCACCGGCCCGATCGGCGACGGCGGCCTCGCCTATCGCTTCATCGGCTACGGCGTCAGCGAGGATTACTGGCGCAATTTCGGCCGCCACCGCGAGATGCTGGTGGCGCCGTCGCTCGCCTGGTACGGCGACACGACCACGGTCCAGCTCAACTACGAGCATCGCGAGTTCATCACCCCGTTCGATCGCGGCACCGCCTTCATAAATGGCGCGCCGCTCGCGATCCCCGCGACGCGGCGGCTCGACGAGCCCTTCAACAACACATGGGGGCAGTCCGACCTGGTCCAGGCCTCGGTCGAGCAGAAGCTCAACGACGATTGGAAGCTCACCGCGGCCTACAGCTACAACACCGAGAGCTCCAGCGCCAACCAGCTGCGCATCACCGCGATCGATGCGAAGGGCAAGGAGACCCGCAGCAACGACGGCACCTGGGGCTCGCTGAGCCGGGTCAGCTACGGCACGTCCTACATCCAGGGCGCCTTCTGGCTCGGCGGCCTGCGCAACGAGGTGCTGTTCGGCGGCGACGCGCAATATCGCACGATCTATCGCCAGGACCTGATCCGCGACAAGGTCACGAGCGTGTTCAATGTCTACACCCCGGTCTACGGGCTGATCCAACCCGGCACGCTGGTCTCGGCCAGCGACAGCGACCAGACCGACAAGCTCGGCCAGTATTCGCTGTTCGTGCAGGACACGCTGCATCTCACCGAAAAGCTCTCCTTCGTCGGCGGCGTGCGCTACATGGACTACGAGCAGATCGCCGGCCGCGGCCGGCCGTTCAAGGCCAATACCAACGTCGCCGCCGACACCGTGCTGCCGCTCGGCGGCGCCATCCTCAAGCTCAACGAGCAGGTGTCGCTCTACGCCAGCTACACCAAGAGCCTGAAGCCGAACTCGACCATCGCCCCGCTCACGGGCGGCGTGGTGCTCGGCTCCAACATCGCGCCCGAGCAAGGCACGGCGTGGGAGACCGGTTTCAAGTTCGATCTCGACAAGAGGCTGTCCGGCACCGTCGCGGTCTACGACATCGACAAGCAGAACGTGCTGGTGTCGCAGACCAATGCCAGCAACGTCGTCGAATACACCACCGCCGGCAAGGTGCGCTCGCGCGGCGCCGAGGTCGACGTCACCGGCAAGATCGCCGAGCACTGGACCATGATCGGAAGCTACGGCTACACCGATGCCAGGGTCACGGACGACCCGGTCTATCGCGGCAACCGCCTGCAGAACGTCGCGCTCAACACCGCCTCGCTCTACCTCGTCTACGATTTCGGCACGGCGCTGCCCGGCCAGCTCAGGCTCGGCGGCGGCGCGCGCTATGTCGGCGACCGGGCCGGCGATGCCGCCAACAGCTTCGTGCTGCCGCCCTACGTCGTCGCCGACGTGTTCGCGAGCTACGAGACCAAGCACCATAACCTGCCGGTGATCTACCAGCTCAACGTCAAGAACCTGTTCGACAACGTCTACTACCCCTCGGCCAACAGCGTGCTGACCGTCGCGGTCGGCGATGCGAGGCGGGTGTCGCTGTCGGCGACGGTGAAGTTCTGAGCCAAGGAGAAGCGTGCGTGACGTCCTTCCGCATCAAACCGGCGCTGCTGCAGATCCACTCTGTCCTGGGTCTTGCGGCCGCGCTGATCCTCTCCCTCTTGGGCATCACCGGCGCGATCATGGGTTTCGAGGACGAGATCCAGGCCGGTCTCAACGCCAAAATGTCCCACGTCGCGCCGCGTACGGAAGCGCCGCTTTCGCCCGCCGAGCTGGTGGCGCGGCTGCAGGCTGATCCGGCACTCGGCAAGGTCTCGGCGATCACGCTGTCGCGCGATCCCCTGGCGGCCGTGCGCGTCCGCTTCGCGCGCAATGAGGATGGCGGCCGGCCCCTCTCGCTGCTGGTCGATCCCTATGACGGCCGCGTGCTCGGTGAGCCCCGCGGCGAGGCGTTCTTCGCCACCGTGCGGAGGCTGCATCGCTGGCTGCTGCTGCCGGGCGACGGCAACGGCGCCGGCCGCCAGATCACCGGCGCCGCGGTGCTCGGACTCGTCGTGCTGCTGATCACGGGCCTCGTGCTGCGCTGGCCGCGCCGGGCGAGCAGCGCAGCACTCTGGCTGAAGCCGCAGCTCGGACTGAGCGGACGCGGCCTGCACCGCTCGCTGCACAGCGTGATCGGCACATGGGTGCTGCCGGTGTATCTGGTGATCGCGCTGACCGGGCTGTCCTATTCCTATGCCTGGTACAAGGACGGCCTGACCTGGCTGCTCGCGCCGGCGACATCAGGAGCGCCGATGCCGGGCAAGACTCCGCGCGAGGGTCGCTCCGGGTCTGCGGAAGCAAAGCCTGTCGCGCTCGATCTGGTCTGGTCCACGTTGCGTGAGCAGATCGGGGATCGCTTCGCGGTGATGCAGCTCACCTTGCCGGCGGGCGCCGGCGCGGCGGTGCGCGTGCGCGCCTGGCCGAGCGAGGCGCATGACGGCCGGCGCGACGAATTCCGTATCGACGGCGCGACGGGCCGGCTGCTCGCGGCCGAGCGCTACGCCGACAAGACCGCCGGCGAGCGCGTGCTCGCCCGCATCCTGGATATCCACCGCGGCAGCATTCTCGGCTGGCCCGGCCAGCTCGCCTTCATGCTCGCCGCCGCGCTGATGCCGCTGTTCGCCGTCACGGGCACGCTGCTCTATCTGTCGCGGCGGCGCTTGCGGCGTCAGACGCAGTCGGCACGCGCTGTCCAGCTCGTTCCCGGCGAATGAGGCCGCGCGCTCAGGCTGCGGCGCGGACATGCGACGCGCGCCGGATGGCGTTGGCCGCGATGATGACGTGCAGCAGCAGCGACAGGCCGAAGCCGAGGGCGTGCTGGGCAGCCGTCGCCGGGATGGTGAGGACCGTCACGAGGCCGAGCGGAATGAACAGCACGATGCCGGTGACGAGGCCGGGATTGTAGCCACGGAAGCGCAGCGCCGGGCCGATATGGCCGAGCGAGTTGACGAGCATCAGATAGGGCGCGACCAGCGCCCAGGCCGGGCCGGCGATCCAGGCGACATAGAGCGCAATCAGGTCGATGCCCCAGACCGCGCCGCAATTGACCCAGAGCACGTCGATCGTGGTCAGCGCCTCGCGGCCGCCGAACATCACGTTGTTGACGAAGCTGCGGAAGCGGTCGCCGGTGTGCTCCTCGACCTGGTGGATCATGTAGCCCGGCGAATGCAGGAAGATCAGCAGCAGCGCGAGCGGCCAGTCGGCCGCCAGCAGCGGTACCAGCGCCAGCAGCGCTGCGGCCATGAACACGGCACCGGCCACCCAGTGACGGGAGAGAAGGTCCAGCATCAGCGAGTGATGCGCGAGTCGGCTGAACTTGCCAAGCCGGGTTGCTCCGGACACCGCCGCGCCGGGAGGCTGCGGCGTGATGTCCTGTCGCAGCCTCCAAACCTTTCGGGGCGCGGCGCGACCTACTTGAGCAGCACCAGGCATTCGCCGGCCGGCGTGGCGTTGGCGCGGGCGGTGTCGCGATCGAACTTGCCGGCCATCACCAGCGGCCTGACACGCTCCACGATCACATCCTTGACGACGCTGTCCGGGCCGATGGCAGGAGCTGCGACGTCGTAGATCTGCTTCGCCACGGGCGACAGCTTGGCGGCACAGCTGTCGGCGGCGGCGCGGTTGCCGGCCAGCGCGGCCTGCGACAGAAGACATTGGGAGACGGCGACGAATGTGACAAACGGGAATGCGACGCGCAGCATGGCAATCAGTCCTTCGTTCAAATGAGGTTCAGCCCGGCGCAAGCAGGCTCGGTCCGGAGCACATCCACTCATTGTCCGGCCGCCCGCATGCGGGCTCTGATCTAACCCGAGCCGGCAGCAACGCCTACTCGATTTCGCCCGTCCGCCAGCCGAGGTCCAGACCGTGCAGCAAGCTCCTGAAATGCTTCGAAAAACCCCGGTGCAGAAGCGCACGCGGCAGACCCTCGACGTGATCTTCGAGGCAACCGCTCAACTTCTGCAGAGCGGCGGCGGCAAGGGCCTGAGCACGAACGCCATCGCCGAGCGCGCGGGCTTCTCGATCGGCACGCTCTATAGCTATTTCAGGGACAAGACCTCACTGTTGCGTGCGCTGGTGCTGCGCGAGTTCGCTCGACAGGAGGCCGAGTTCGGGGAGGCGCTGGAGGCGCATCGCGGGCTTGGACGCGAGGCGATCGTGCGCGCGGCGGTGCGCCAGGGCTTCGCCCCCTTTCGCCGGCCGTCACCGTGTGCGGCGCTATCTTATCGGTCTGTTGGGCAACGACGCGGAGCTGCAGAAGGCGCTGCACGAGATGGTGGACCGCATGACCGAACGGCTGATCGCGACGGTGGGATTGCGGATCGAGGCGATGCCGGCCGCGCGCCGCTTCATCCTGGTCCGCGCTGCGCTGGGCCCGATCCGGGCTGCCGTCATGCGCGAACATCGCCTCGTCGGCACACGCGAGCTCGAGGACGAACTGGTGCGGCTGATGCTGTTCCTGCTGGAGCCGGATCCCGCCAAATCGTCATGAGGGCCGTCACGGGGGGCCGTCGGGCTTGGCGGCCTCCAGCCGCTCAGCGAGCTTCTTCAAGGCCTCCTCCGACGCCGGCCGGCTCTGGAACTCGCGGATGGCGCGCGACAGCTCCTGATCCGACATCGGATGAGCCGGCTGCTTGATGCGGCCGTCGGCAAGGGCGGCTGCGATGGTCTCGATATGCGGCCCCGCGCCACCGAACAATCGGCGGAGCCGGTTGAGGAACGCGATGTGGGGCACAGCTGTTCTCCCGATGCGGCGACCGGCAACCTTCGACCGCATCTGCTGACGGCGACCTTAGTCGGTAACGCCGGCTCCGTCGTCTCATTTGATACGCAACACCGCCCGGACGGTAGGATTTTCATGGATGCGGACCGGATCGTCACCAACAAGCTCAGGGAGCATTCGAAACTGTCCGGCGAGGACATCGCCGAGATCCGGAATTTCAGCTCCGCTTTGCGCGAGCTCACCGATCAGGAGGACCTCATCCGCCAGGGCGACGAGCCGGACCGTTCCGTCGTCGTGATCTCCGGATGGGTGGCGCGCTATCACCTGCTGTCCGGCGGGCAGCGGCAGTACCTCTCCTTTCACATGCCCGGTGACTGGCCCGACGCCCAGTCGATCTTCCTCGACTGCATGGATCACGCCGTCTGCGCGATCGGGCCGGCGGTGGTGGCGAGCGTTGCGCACAAGGAGCTGACCCGCGCGATCAGCCGGCGGCCGACGCTCGGCTTTGCGATCTGGCGCGAGACGCTGATCGATGCGTCGATCTTCCGCGAGGCCATCACCAACAACAGCGCGCGGAGCAAGCCGGCGCGCATGGCGCACATGTTCTGCGAGCTGTTCTATCGCGCCCGCGCGCTCGGCCACGTCCGGCACGATCAGTTGCAGTTGCCGGTCAGCCTGGTGCAGCTCGGCGAGGCACTGGGCATCGCGATCGCGACGGTCAACCGCACGCTGGTCGAGCTGCGCGCCAGCCGCGCTGTCGATTTCCGCAGCGGGCTGCTGACGGTGCACGACTGGACGCGGCTATGCGCGATCGGCGAGTTCGATCCCAGCTATCTGCACCTGAAGAAGCAGCCGCGCTGAGGCACAGGTCTCAGCGCGGCCACTCACGTGGGCTCGCGACTCCCACCTTTAACGGTTGCGCGCGTCAGCTCAGGCGACCTTGGTGATGAGCTTGACCACGTAGGCGTAGGGCCCGTTCGGGCTCTTCTCGGCGATCCAGGCGCAGTGCCAGTCGGAGCCGTAGCGCAAGCCCGTGTCCCATCCCGAGCCGCCGCCGTGCTCGTTGTCCCACGACCAGGCCTTGCGGTCCTTCTGAGGATCGGAGGGGAAGCTGCTGCCGCTGTAGACGGAGATCTGCCCCTGCTGCGCGCGGAACGGCGAGTTCGTGCTCCACGTGAGCCACAGATTGCCCTGCTCCTCGTAGGACGTGAGCGACCATTGGTAGGACGCTGAGACGGTCTGCGGATTGGTGCTGGTGGCCGAGGTCTGCTCAATGACTGCCATGATGGTCTCCTTACAAAATGAGATGAAAAATCTTCACAATAGTGGCTGCCCAAAAGACAACCATTGATTGTATATCTGATAAAGCTCACCCCGACAACGTGCGCTGTTCGCACAACGCCGTGATCGCGCGGCAGGCGTGGCGTCCAGCCGAGGCCCACCGATCCCTGCACTCAGATGCAGAGACCGATCACCTTGATGCTGAGGTGGCAGTCCTTGGAGGCGGACGCCGGCGGCTTGGCGCCCCAGCGCGTCGCCGGCTTGGCGTCGCCTTTCGCGGATCGGGTCGCGGCCTGCGCGACGACGGCCTTGGCCTTGCTCTTCGGAGCGCCCTTCGGCCTGTCGGTCTCGTAGTCGCCCGCGATCACCATCGCCCAATAGGTGCGCTTGCCGCTGGCGTTCTTTGCGCTGGCGATGCCGACCTTGGTCGCCTTGGGAAGCAGCAGGTTCTTGCGGTGCCCCGCCGAGTTGATCCACTGCCCCAGCGTCTTGTCGAAATTGTCGTAGCCATAGGCGATGTTCTCGGCCGCGCGGCCGGCCTTCGACGGAGCCACACGGCGGGTGAAGGGACCGAGCACCTCGTGGCTGAGATCGTCCTTGTCGGCCATCGCGCGCGCTTGCTCCATCGCGATGCGGTCGAGCGTCGCGTCGCGCGTCACGCGGCCTTCGCCATGCGCGAGCCGAAACGCCGAGATCTGATCGGCCGGCGCGGAGTCGCCGGCAAATGCCGCATGGGCCGACAGCGCCAGCAGCGCTGCAACCAAAACCGCGCGAAAGCCGCGCAACGTGAAACGAAGCTCCCGCATGCTAGGACACGTGCTCATCAATCCGGAGTAGGTAACGGTCGCTCGATCCCGCTTTGATCCGAAGCGACGGACGTGCTGGACCGCCGCGGAACCACCCGATATGACAATGCCGGAATTCAGTCCAATGCGGGCGGTCGATACTTCTCTATTCTATTTCGACACTTTGTGCCAAGTCGGCGCAATCGTGCCGGCGGGCGCGGCCTCCGAGATCGAGAACGTCAGCCACGTGTTCCAGCCCGACGGCCGGTTGGCGGCGTCGAACTCGCCATATCCCTTCAGCCCCAGGAACGCCTGATTGCTGCCGATCTGGAAAATATATCCGATCTGCGGGCCAACGCCGAGGACGCGCGAGCGGAAGCCGCCGAGAGCGGCGGGCTGACCGAAGTCGTCGGTAATCTGCTGATAGGCGTAGCCAACGAAACCGACGAAGACCTGCTTCGACAGGAACTGCGACACGCCCCAGTCGAGATGGAAATCGATGCCGCTCTGGTACCGGGTATCGGGATTCTTGAAATTGTAGGTCAAGCCCCCGACGGCCGAAAATTCCGTGCCGGTCACCGGGTTCAAATAAGTGTAGCCGCCGCCAAAGTCGATGGCGCCGTGACCGATGCCGATGTTGGCCAGCCGGTTCCGACTGTAGTCGCCGACGGGAATATCGCCGGCGCCGTAGACCATGGTGTTGTGGACGCCGTTATTCCACTTCAGCTTCACGGTCGGATAGAGATCTCCGTAAGAGACGAGTGCGTCTTCGAGGAATCCGGTGCGCGTGCTGACGATCGGACCGGCAACCGTCGTCAACGTACCAGCGATGCTCGCGGAATTTCTGCCGTAGACGCTGGCCAGCGTCGCCGACAACTGGCCGCCGAGTACCGGCGTCGCAAACGTGTAGGTCGGCGCGATGAACATCAGATCGGCCTGGCCGCGCAAAGCCAGATTGAGATCGATGTTGACGGTTGGAGAAAATCGTCCGACCTGGAACTCGCGCGACGCCGCGGCCGCGCCTGAGGCACCCACGCTCGTATGGTAGTAGATGGCAGCCACCGACCAGCCCGGCGTGGCAGGCGTTGCGGCGAGGCTGCCGTACAATCCCGGCAGCCAGAACGAGATGCCGCTCTCATCGGCATGGGCGACCAGAGGCGAAAAAGAAGCCACCGCGGCGGACGCGAAAACGCCGCTCAGCCACAATCGCAGGAAGCCGGACCTGCGTCCCGATCTATCGCGCTGCAATCGTAGTCCCCCCACGCTCCCATTTCAGGCGGCATGCCTGAGTTGTCGTCGACGACTACGGCTTGTAGTCGCTCATCCCCCGTCCGGTCTTGTCGTAGACGTTGAAAAACTCGTCCGACATGATCGTAGCGATGCCACTTCTGGGTACCCTCGGTCAGATCTTTCTCAAGCGTCTTGATCCGGAACTTCCACCCGAGAACCTCGGCTCCACGGTGCTTGCATTCTGCCCGACGGCCCCCCCTCAGCTTGAGGCCAGAAGGATCGTCGCCAGATTGGCTACTTGCACTGCACGCTCCTTCTCAAGGGACCGACCACTGACCTGGCGAGCACGAAGAGCGCATCAATCGGACAGTCCTTTCTTCAAAGCCGCTGCCTTGCGGGCCTGGACGGCTTCTTCATTGTCGGCCTTCTTCATACCCACTAGATCGATCGTCACCTTGCCGATCTTCCCTGTGAACTTGAACGGCACCTTGTAGGCCTCGGTAACAGGTGTGCCTTCATCGGCACCGACGTCTGCGCCTTCGTCCGCGGAGTAGAAGCAGCATTGGGTTCGTTCGATCCGGCCGGTCGCGACGGTCTTTCCGTTCACGAGGATCGTACCCACGCCACCCTTGCCCAGGCCGCCACCGTCATAAGCGAACTCAAAGCGCAGTGCGGCTTTGCCTGCCGGAAGAGCCTGCTTGGCGGTTACGGTGTATCGCTGCAGACCGAGAAAATTATACGTGTAGGTCGGCTTTCCGTCCTTCAGGTAGAAGGTCCAGCCACCGAACCGTCCGGCCTGAGCGATGATGACGCCATTGCCTCCGCCCTTCGGGATGTCCAGATCGGCGGTAATGGCGTGCGATTGGTTCTTCAGGTTGATGAAGACATTCTCCGTCATCCCGATCATGCCTTCGTAGACCGTCAGGCTGGTGCGGCCGGCCATCAGGTCGGGACGTCCGACCAGCGCCGCGTTGGTGCGCTCCAGGGTGCGGTCGTCGAGCGGCAGCACGTTGTATTTCACTGCTTCCTTCAGGAACAGCTCCTGCATCTCCTTCAGCTTGTCCGGATTTTTGGCAGCCAGATCGTTGCTCAGGCTGAAGTCCGATCGCGCATCGTAAAGCTCCCAGATATCCTGCTGGAGCGGCCGCCGCGGCTTGGTTTCCCAGGCCGCCCGGTGCACAGTGCCGGCAAGCCAGCCGTCGCTGTAGATCGCGCGGTTGCCGAAGATTTCGAAATACTGCGTCACATGCCTGCTCGGCGCCTTGGCGTCGGCAAAGCTGTAGGCCATGCTTACGCCTTCAATGGGAGTCTGGACCGTTCCATTTACGCTCTTGGGCTCAGGCAGCTTCGCTGCTTCGAGAATGGTCGGCACGATGTCGATGACGTGATGCCACTGCGGACGAAGCTCACCTTTCGCCGCGATCCCCTTCGGCCAATGGACGACCATGCCGTTGCGGGTGCCGCCATAGCTCGAGGCCACTTGCTTGGTCCAGGTAAACGGAGTGTCGCCAGCGACCGCCCAGCCGGCCGCGTAATGGCCGTAGGTGTTGGGACCGCCGAGTTCGTCATAGTGCTTCAAGACGTCCTGGACGGTTTCCTGCACTCCATTGAAATAGGTCATCTCGTTGTACAGGCCGTTCGCGCCGCCTTCGGCGCTCGCGCCGTTGTCGCCGACGATGTAGAAGATCAACGTATTGTCGAGTTGGCCCGTTGCCTTGATGGCGTCGATCAGGCGGCCGATCTCGGTGTCGGTGTATTCGCCAAATCCGGCGAATACTTCCATCTGGCGCACGAACAGCTTCTTCTCGTCAGCGCTCAGCTTGTCCCAGTCCTGGATGGCGTCCGGCTTCGGGGCGAGCTTGGTATCGGGTGGCACCACGCCGAGCTTGATCTGCCGCGCCAACGTCTCCTCACGCAGCTTGTCCCAGCCCTGATCGAACTTGCCCTTGTACTTGGCGATCCATTCTTTGGGCACCTGATGCGGGGCATGGGTGGCGCCGGGTGCAAAATACATGAAGAACGGCTTGTCCGGCGTCAGCGATTTCTCCGACCGCATCCAGTCGATCGCCTTGTCGGTCATGTCGGTCATGAAATGATAGTTCGGGTCCGTCGACGGCTCGACCTGCGTCATGCCATCGTAGATCAGCGGCGCCCATTGATTGGTTTCGCCGCCCATGAAGCCATAGAACTTGTCGAAGCCCTGGCGCGTCGGCCAGCGGTCGGTCGGGCCGGAGGGACTGACCTCCCATGCCGCGGTCTCGTGATTTTTGCCGAAATGCGCCGTGCTGTAGCCGTTCAACCGCAGCATCTCCGCGACGGACGCGACATTGTTGGGACGCTGACCGGTCTGTCCCGGGAAGGACGTCGCGGTTTCCGCGATCGAACCAAAATTGTTCATGTGATGGTTGCGGCCGCTGAGCAGCGCCGCGCGGGTCGGCGAACAAAGCGCCGTGGTGTGAAACTCGTTGTAGCGGAGACCCTCGTTGGCGAGGCGGTCGACCGTCGGCATCCTGATCGGGCCGCCAAATGCGCTCGACTGGCCGAAGCCCATGTCGTCAATGAGCACGATCAGTACATTGGGTGCACCGGCCGGCGCCTTGACTTCAAACCGCGGCGGCGGCGGCGCATCGCGCGCATCGAATACGGTGCTGTGTGGAGGGTTCGGTTCAGGAATCGGCAGAACCGATCGCTCGGTCGGCAACACAGCACTCGGCGGCGCCGACTGTTGGGCCAATGCTGGAAGCACGAGTAGCGTCGTCAACGACAGCACCGACGCAGCCAACTTCATTCGCTTCATGATCACTGCCTTTGGATGAGACAATTGACAAATGACACAATTGACACGGCTTCTCGCTGCCGGAACGATCCTGCCCGCAAACCGCGATCATCGGCGCGGGCAATGACGTTCGGCCGGCCCAACCGGCTCGCGGAGAGCGATAATTCTATAATTCTAGCGTCTGCCGACGCGATTAACCGGCCCGCCTCGATTCATCGGCGTTCCCCGCACGCGCACGCCTGGGGCCACCACGGCGCGCGCCACCGGGCGGGGCCGCAGCACGACGCCGGGCCTGACGACGCAGCCGACGGGATACTCGACATACTGACAATACACCACGGCACTTGCCCTTTCGGTGCTCGCGGCTACGAACCCCGTCACCAGCAACAGCCCTGTCAGGGCAACTGATAATTTCATCTTGGCATCCTCCCATCGGAAAGCTCATTATCGGCCCCTCCGGGAGGCACACCTTGATGCAGGTCAAGCAACCTTGGCAGACATTCCTGCATGTGCGGAGATGACCGACGGAGCAGCTTGATCGCAAGCTCACCAATTTGGGGCGTGAGGTACAAGCGTTGACACGCAGGCCGCCAAAAGCCGGCACGAAGGGACCGCGGAAGGGATCCGCCGCGGCCCCATCACCGGCTGCGCCGGCGGATCGGCTTGCGTCCGGCGAAACGGCCTTCTCCAGGCGCGCGATCTGGATAGCAGTAGCGGTCACGATCGCGCTCGTGCTGGTGGTCGGCATGGTTTTTCATCTCCTCAAGGCCGACGGACCGGCCTCCACGGCGCAGGCCTCATTCGTCGCCACCTATGTGGGCAGCGAAAGCTGCGCCGGCTGCCATCAGGCGGAAGCCAAATTATGGGATATTTCGCAGCACAAGGCCGCGATGGCGCACGCGACCGACAAGACGGTGCTCGGCGATTTCAACAAGAGCTTCGACTACTTCGGTGTGCATTCCCGCCTCTTCCGCGATGGCGGAAAATTCATGATCGAAACCGACGGGCCCGACGGCAAGCTTGCCGTGTTTGAGGTGAAGTACACGTTCGGTGTCGATCCGCTGCAACAATATCTCGTCGAATTTCCAGATGGGCGCATCCAGGCGCTGCCGATCGCATGGGACGGCCGGCCCAAGGACAAAGGCGGCCAGCGCTGGTTCCATCTCCATCCCGAAGAAGAGATCAAGCATGACGACGTCCTGCACTGGACCAAGCTGAACCAGAACTGGAACTTCATGTGCGCGGAATGCCACTCGACCGGCGTGCGCAAGCATTACGACGCCGCGACGGATCGCTTCGCGACGACATGGGCGGAAATCAGCGTCGGTTGCGAGACCTGTCACGGTCAGGGCTCCGCCCACGCCGCCTGGGCGCGTGACAAGCAACGCTGGTGGCCATTCGGCAAGCACGAGGATCCGAGCAGGGGATTGCTTGTCCGTTTCGACGAACGGCGCGGCGTCACCTGGCCGATCGATCCGCGGAGCGGAAATGCGACGCGTTCAGCCGCGCCGGCCGCGTTGCGAAAGGAGATCGAGACCTGCGGGCTATGCCACGCGCGCCGTGCCGGCTTCAGCGAGGACTGGACACCCGGTCAATCGCTGTCCCAGACCCATATTGTCGAGGCGCTGGCGCGGACCACCTATCATGCCGATGGCCAGATCCGCGATGTGGAGGAGCCCTATAACTATGCGCCGTTCAAGCAGAGCAAGATGTTTGCCGCCGGCGTGACCTGCAGCGATTGTCACGAGCCGCACGGCGCAAAGCTCCGAGTCTCCGGCGAAGGCGTTTGCCTGCAATGCCATGCGTCCGAAAAATACGCCGATGCGAAGCATCGCCATCACGCGGACGCCGATCCGGCGCCGACCTGCATGTCGTGCCACATGCCGGCGCGCACCTATATGCAGATCGACCTGCGTCACGATCACACCTTCCGCGTTCCGCGACCCGATCTTTCGGTCACGTTGGGAACCCCGAACGCCTGCAACGACTGCCACAGCGACAAGCCGGCGCAATGGGCCGCCGCCGCGATCGAGCAATGGTTCGGGTCCGACCGAAAGGGCTTCCAGACCTATGGGCCCGCGTTCCGCGCAGCACGCAGCGACCAGGCCGACGCCGCCGCGCTGCTTGGCCTTCTGGCCGCGGACAGGAACGCGCCGGCCGTGGCGCGTGCGAGCGCGCTCGGCGAACTCGCCTCGCGCATCGCTCCGGCGAACATTGCGACCGCACGGGCAGGCCTTGTCGATCCCGATCCCATGGTGCGGATCGGCGCGCTGGACATGCTGGAAAACGTGCCCGCCGGCCAGATCTGGCCGCTGGTTTCGCCGCTGCTCACCGATCCCGTGCGAGGCGTGCGGATCAGGGTCGCCTCCCTGCTCGCTTCCGTTCCGACCGCAAGCCAGCCGCTGCCCGATCGCGCACGCTTCGATCAGGCGGCACACGAATTCATCACGGCGCAGCGCGCCAATGCCGAACGGCCCGAGGCCCGCACCGCACTGGCAAACTTCCTGGCCTTGCGCGGACAGATCGGGGACGCAGAGACCGAGTACAAGGCAGCCCTCAGGCTCAGCCCGCACTATGCGGCGGCCGCCATCAATCTGGCCGACCTCTATCGCCAAATTGGCCGCGACGGCGACGGAGAAACCGTTCTGCGCGGAGCAATTGCGGCATCACCTACCGACGCGGCCGCGCATCACGCACTCGGCCTGACCTTGACCCGGCTGAAGCGGCACGACGAGGCGCTCGCCGAGTTGCGCAGAGCAACCGAACTCGAACCGGGTCGCGCTCGCTATATCTATGTCTACGCGGTGGCGCTGCATTCCGGCGGGCGAGCCGACGAGGCAATGACGGTCCTAAAGGAAGCTCTGGAAAGCCATCCCAATGATAGGGACGTGCTGTCCGCTCTGGTTTCGCTCAGCCGCGCGACAGGCGATGCAAGGGCGGCGCTGGGCTACGCCGAAAGGCTCGCAATCATGACGCCGGACGACCGGAATCTGGCGGCGTTCATCGGCGAGATCAGGCGGCAGATTGACAAGCCAAACTAAGATAGCTGGCTCTCCTGCTTGAGCTCACAAAGGGCGCCCGAGAACCTCAAATGGAGCGAGCGCGAAATCGACGCTGAAATGACCAGGGACGCAACAAAGTCGAACGGCTCCTCAATGAGATCAAGCACTGTCGGCGGATCGCAACGCAACCACCTCGATCGGGTAGACATCGATCGCCGGCTCCTCATAGGGATGCGCAGCGCGGATCGCCTGTAGCACGGCTTTCAGCCGGTCCTCGGCGCAGACGGTCTCGATGCGCTCCTCCTCGACCGTCTCGAGCTGGCCGACCGCGCCAACGGCCGGGTTGGCGCCTGCCAGCGGACGAAACCGGCCCACGCCCTTCGCGGTAAACGAACAGTGGTCGTAATTGCCGATGCGGCCGGCGCCGGCCTCGCCCATCGCGCGGCGCACGGCGTCGCCCGCCGCTTCAGGGACATAGACGACGATCTTGTAGGTCTTCATGCTGGCCTGGATCCGGACGTCGATCACACGGCCGTTACCATCGCGTCGCCGCTGGCGCAATTTTCAGCGGGTCACAACCGGTCACAATCGCGAAAGCGCCGGCGCCGGTGACCAGCCATTCCGAAACACGCCTTGTGCGACGCAGCAAACCCGATACTTATCGGTGATCTCTCCCGCATTCCCAACACCATGGAAGGCCCGCGCCTTGGCTGATACCAGTGCCGACACCATCGAGATCGTCCGCCACCGGCCGATGGGCTTCACCGAATTCGTCATCGTGGTCGCGGCGATCATGGCGCTCAATCCGCTGGCGATGGACATGATGCTGCCGGCGCTGCCGAACATCGGCGCCTCGTTCCATATCGACGTCGCCAACCGGCTACAGACGGTGCTGACGGCGTTCGTCATAGGCTTCGGTCTCGGCCAGTTCGTGATCGGCCCGCTGTCCGACAGCTTCGGCCGGCGCCCGGTGCTGATCGGCGGCATGGTGCTGTATGCGGTCGCCAGCCTGTTCGCGATCGCCGCGCCGTCCTTCGAGATGCTGCTGCTGGCGCGCGCGCTGGAAGGCCTCGGCACCGCGGCGACGCGGGTGATCGCGACCTCGATCGTGCGCGACTGCTACGCCGGCCGCCGCATGGCGAGCGTCGTCTCGCTGGCGATGATGGTGTTCATCGCCATTCCCGTGATCGCGCCGTCATTCGGCCAGGCGGTGATGCTGCTGACGCAGTGGCGCGGCATCTTCGTCGTGCTGACCTTGTACGGCATCGTCACGCTGCTGTGGACCGCCGCACGACTGCCCGAGACGCTGCCGGAGAGCGAGCGCAAGCCGTTCTCGGTCAAAGAGATCGTCGGGGCCTTCCGCAACACCCTCACCAATCGTCAGACGCTGGGCTATGCGCTCGCGGCGAGCGGCATCTTCGGCGCCGTGCTCGGCTATGTCCTGTCCTCGCAGCAACTGTTCACCGGCGTCTATCATCTCGGCCACTACTTCCCGCTCGCCTTCGCGGCGATCGCGGTGACCATCGCGGTGGCCGGCTTCCTCAACGCCCGCCTCGTCGGGCGGCTCGGCATGCGCATGATCTCGCACGGCGCGCTGGTCGGCAGCGTCGTCATCGCGCTGGCCTGCTTCAGCGCGGCGATCCTCGGCACGCTGCCGCTGTGGCTGTTCATGCTGCTGTCGGCCGGCATGATGTTCTCGTTCGGCCTGATGTTCGCGAACTTCACCGCGCTGGCGATGGAGCCGCAGCGCGCCAATGCCGGCACCGCATCTTCGCTCTACGGCTCGATCACGACCCTGCTCGGCATGGCCGCCGGCGCCGTCGTCGGCCAGGCGTTCGACGGCACGGCATTGCCGTTCGCCGCGGGCTTCCTGGCCTGCACGTCGAGCGCGCTCGTCATCGTGCTGATCACCGAGAAGGGCCGGCTGTTCCACGGCCAAGGCAAGCCGGTCTGACCGCCGCCGAGGGCCTCAAATGCACGGCCCCTGCCCGCGCTGCGGGCACAGCTTCAGCACGCTCGACAGCGTCAGCAGCAGACGCGCGCTGCGCGTCGTGTTGCCCGGCGCGCGATAGCTGAGCGGCGCGGCGACGCCGAGATCGGCGCGCCAGTCGTTCGGGAAGGTAAAGCGCACCCCGGCACCCGCCGAGGTCAGCGCCACTCCGTCGGACGGCCGGAAGCCGTCGTTCCAGGCGAGCCCGGCATCGAAGAAGCTGTAGAGCTGATAGCTCGTGAGATACTGCCAGTTCGGTTTCTGCTCGAAGCGGACCTCGAACGTGCCGGCGACGCCATTGTCGCCGCTGATCTCGGCGCTGCCATAGCCGCGGCCATAGGCGAGGCCGCCGAGATAGAACTGCTGCGAATTGTACAGCGGACCCGAGGCGAGCTGGCCGGCGGCGGCGAGCTTCAGCGACCACGCCTCGGACAAGGTCTGATAGCGCGCGAACCAGCCGTTGAAGACCGAGAAGCTCGGCGAGGCGCCGGCGCGCGACGCGAGGGGATCGTCGAGCGGCGTCGCCCCGAACGCGTTCAGGCCCTGCCGGTAGGCCAGCGTCAGGTAGCTGTCGCCGCCGACATCATCCTTCCAGCGGTAGTCGGCGGTGAAGGTCAGCGTCCGGATGCGATCGCGATACCAGATGCCGAACAGGTCGCGCTCGGTCACGTCGCTGAAGGCGGCCGCGAGATTCAGCTTCAGCGAGGCGCGCTGCGACTGGATCGGCACGAGGCCGCCGCGCAGCTCGAGCGTCTCGGTCACCGTGTTGTCGTTGAACAGCCGTCTCCGGTCGCCCGGCCGGACCTCGCTGTACAGCGCGGAGGCGCCGACATAGGCGCCGTCGGTGCCGACCGGCACCTCATAGGACAGCCGGCCGAACGCGAGCTGGCGCGGATCTCCCGGCGTCGTCGACAGGTTGGCGGTGAGCGTGTCGCCCGGCAGCAGATAGGAATTGAAGGCGGCCGTGGCGTAGTTCTGCCAGGGACCGACGGTCGACGAGCCGAGATTGTCGACGCCAGCGAAGCCGTAGACGTGCCAGGTCTGCAGCTCGATCACCAGGCGGAACCGACCGGTGGTGCCGCCGATCTCCTCCAGCGCGGAATCGACCAGACGGACGCCGCCGCGGCCGTTGATCAGCAGCAACTGCCGCTCCAGTGTCGCGAGCCGGGACGGCTGCTCGGCCAGCACGGGGCCGAGCATCGGCCTGATGCCGAACTCTTCCGCGCCGGCGCCCTTCAAGGTCACCTCGGTGATGCTGCCTTCGATGATCTGGATGCGCACCCGGCCATCATGGATGTCCTGCGGCGGTATGATCGCACGGCTGAGATGGTAGCCGGCGGCGCGGTACTGATCGCTGATCGCGGTCGTGATCGCCGCGAGGTCGGCCTGCGACACCGGCTTGCCGAGATAGGGCTGATAGCTCGCGGCGAGTTGCTCGGCGGGCAGCGCGGACGCCCCCGTCAGCGTGACACCGCGCATGGTGAACAGGGGCTTGCGATCGCCGCCGCCCTGGGGCGCGAATTGCGGCGCACGTGGCCGCGGCGGCGGCTGCGTCGACCGCGACTGCTGCTCGTCGAAATATCGCTCGGTCTGCCGCGGATCGAAGCCCGGCTGGCCGACCTGCTGCGCATGGGCCGTCGCTGCAAACAGCAACGCCGACAGGGAAATGCCGGCGGCGATCGCGGTTCCATGCAGCCGTCGCGAGCCGTGCGGTACGGCCGCGAAGTCGCGCCAACCCGCAGTCCTCCCAGTTCCGTCGACACAACCAGCGCGCATGCCTCGTTTTTAGTTTGTTAAGGTCAACGAAGCGTAAATGCGTGAGGAAAACACGGCTGCAACTCCTAAGGGTCTCTTGAAACATTTCGATTAGTTTCAAAAGCCGCCAACGATGCGAGTTCGTGCCATGTCATCCAAGCGCTTCCTGATACCGGGACTGATCGCCGCGTGCCTTTTCGGTGCGATGCCGGCCGCATTGGCGGCCGACGGTGAGCCGTGGCTGGTGAGCAAATCGTCCGGTGAGGTCTGGGTCACCACCCAGGGCGCAGCGCAGGTGTCGCTCGGTCGCGAGGACCCGCTGAAGCCAGGCGATACGATCCGCACCGGGCCGACCGGCCGCGTCCGCCTGACCCGCGGCGCCGAGACGATCGTGATCGCGCCGAACTCCGAAGTCGGCCTGCCCGCCGCGCCCAAGGACGGCATGGCGACGACCATCCTGCAGCGCGCCGGCTCGATTCTGCTCGACGTCGAGAAGCGCAATGTCCAGCATTTCGAGGTCGAGACGCCCTATCTCGCCGCCGTCGTGAAGGGCACGCAGTTCAGCGTCACGATCAGCGGCCGCAGCACCAAGGTCGAGGTCAGCCGCGGCCAGGTGCAGGTGTCGGATTTCAAGAGCGGGCAGATCGCCCAGGTGATGCCCGGCCAGGCCGCCACCGCCTTTGCGACCGGCCGCGCCGGCCTGAGCCTGTCCGGCGCCGGCACCTTCAGCCCGATCGAGCAGGGCCGCCCGCGCGCCTCCACGATCGATCGTGTTCCGGTGCCGCGCGACGGCCTGCAGGCGCCGCGCGAGGCCAAGGGCAGCGTGATCCACGCGCTGAACGCCGACGGCCCGGCCGCGCGCCCCGGCACAACGGTCGCCGCTCGGCAGCATTCTGCGGCCGGCTTCGACAGCGCGAAGCCCGGCGTGGTGCGGATCTCGTCATCGATCGGCGAGGTCAACCTGAACATCCAGAAGGCGACACGCGGCCTCGCCCACGGCGCCCACACGCCGGCCGCCGGTGGAGGGCGAAGCACCGCCTGGAATGATGCGCGCGGCAACAGCGGCAATGCGACGGGCAACTCGGCCACCGCAAGCGGCACGTCGGGAGATTCCTCGATCGCAGCCGCCGTCACCGCGGCGGTCGGTTCGCCAAGCGGATCCGCCAGCGCCAATGCCGCCGGAAATGGCGACGCCGGCAACGGCAATGCCAACGGTAGCAGCCGCGGCAGCAACAATGGCGGAAGTGGCAACGGCAACAACGGCCAGGGCAACAGCGGCAACGGTAACAGCGGTAACGGAAATAGCGGTAACGGAAATAGCGGCAACGGTAACGGCAACAGCGGCGACCATGGCAATGGCAATCATGGCAACGGCAATGCCCACGCTTACGGCCACAGCAAGAATTAGGGAGTCCCGATCGAGCGTAACGCCTGCGTCATGCGTCGTCATGGGGGAGCGCGGGCTTGCAGGGTTCCATGGCTCTGCGGTCGGAGCGGGATGAAGTTGGGATCACGAACGCGGGCGTCAACGTGGCACGCAGACATTCGGGAGAGGGCATGCTCAGGCGGTTCATGCCGCATATTCTGGTGGTCGTCGCGCTGCTGACGGTCGGCCTGTCCGGCAGCCACGAGTTGTTGAGCAACGCCCTCGTCGATCTGCGCTTACGCCTCGACAATCGCCCCGCCAGCGGCGAGATCGCGGTCGTCGCGATCGACCCGCGCTCGATCGAAGCCATCGGCGTCTGGCCGTGGCCGCGGACCCAGCATGCGCATCTGCTCGAGCAGTTGCAGCGGGCCGGCGTCCGCGACGTCGCCTTCGACGTGGATTTCAGCACGCCGTCCGACGCGGCCGGCGATCAGGCCTTCCTGACCGCGCTCCAGAATGCCAAGAGCTCGGTCGTGCTGCCCACCTTCAGGCAGCTCGCTGCGGCGGGGAAGGACACCGCCATTCACCTCAACCGGCCGCTGCCGCAGTTCGAGCAGCTCGCATGGTCGGCCTTCGTGAACATCGAAGTGGCGCGCGATGGCCGCGTCAGAAGCTACGCTTTCGGCGAATATAGCGAGACCGGCGGCGCGAAAACTTTCCTGCAATCCATGGGTGCGTTCCTCGCCGGCAGCGATGCGGTCAAGGACAGCTCTTTCCTGGTCGACTACGGCATCGATCTGTCGTCGCTGCCCCGGGTCTCGTATGTCGACGTCGTCCGCGGCGACGCGGCGGCGCTGTCCAGGCTCAAGGACAAGCGGGTGATCGTCGGCGCGACCGCCATCGAGCTCGGTGACTATTACAGCGTGCCGAACGGCCGCGTTCTGCCCGGCGTCATGCTGCAGGCGCTGGCGGCCGAGTCCATCATTCAGCACCGCACCCTGCTGTCGACGTCGACGACGGCCGCCGTAGGCGGCCTGCTGCTGATCGTCATCATCATGCTGGCGAGCTGGCGGCACCTCTCGGCGGCGCGGCGCGCGCTGCTGATCGCCATGATCAGCGTCCTGATCGAGGCCGTGGCGCTGCTGCTGCACGACCGCTACGCCCTGGTGCTCGACACCTCGCTGCTGCAGATCGCGCTAGTCGCCTATCTCGCGGCCACTGCCCTCGACGAGATCGACTTCCGCGGCCTGCTGCGGCACGTCGCCGAGAGCCGTTTCGAGCGAATCGCGATGTCGATCGGCGACGGGCTGGTCTGTACCGACCGCGACCGGCGCATCACGGTGTGGAATCCGGGAGCTGTCGCGATCTTTGGCTATGGCGCCGACGAGATCATCGGCCAGCCCTTCGCGCGCCTGCGCGCCGACGGCAGCGATACGCATGACCTGTTTCCGCAGCAGGAGGCGGCGCTGCCGGCGACGTTGCTGCCCGGCGGAGCCACGATCGAGTTCGACGGCCGCCGCAAGGACGGCGAGGTGTTTCCGGTCGAGGCGAGCTTCTCCGCCTGGCAGGGCGCCGACGGCCTGCAATATGGCGTGATCCTGCGCGACGTCTCGGTGCGCAAGCGCAAGGCGGAGCGCATTCGTTACCTCGCCGAGCACGACACGCTGACCGGCCTGGTCAACCGCAACACGCTGCAGAGCGAGCTCGCCGCCATGATCGAGACCGCGGATGCCGCGGCCGACCAGGTCGCGCTGCTGGTGATCGGGCTCGATGCCTTCCAGCGCATCAACGACACGCTTGGCCACGCCTACGGCGACAGTGTCTTGCGCGCGGCGGCCGACCGGCTCCGCACCGAGATCGGCGGCATGGGCCGTGTCGCCCGGCTCAGCGGCGACGAGTTCGCCGTCGCCATTCCCTGCTCGGCCGTCGGCGGCACCGTGGCCGAGCTCGCCGATCATCTGTCGCATTTGTTCGAGGCGCCGCTGGACGCGGGCACGCGCCAGCAGCGCGTCAAGGTCACCCTCGGCATCGCGGTGCATCCCGAGGGCGGGCACTCGGCAGACGAGCTGCTCAGCAATGCCCACCTTGCCCTCTGTCGCGCCAAGATGGACCGGCGGGGCAGCCACGTGCTGTTCGAGAGCGCCATCCGCCACGAGCTCGAGCAGAGATTGACGCTGGAGGCCGAGCTTGCGCTCGCCGTCGAGCGGAACGAATTCGAGCTGTTCTACCAGCCGCAAGTGGAGCTGTTGAGCGGCCGTGTGATCGGCGCCGAGGCGCTGATCCGCTGGCGCCACCCGACGCGCGGCCTCGTGCCTCCCGGTGATTTCATTCCGGTCGTCAACACCTCGCATCTGTCCGAGGCGGTCGCGACCTGGGTCATGGCGACCGCCTGCCGGCAGGCGCGGGAGTGGCAGCTCGCCGGCCACGACATCCGCGTCGGCGTCAACCTCTCGCCGTCCCAGTTCCAGTCCGGCGACCTCGCGGCCTTCGTCAGCAAGCTGCTCACGTCGACCGGCCTGTCGCCGCGCCTGCTCGAGCTCGAAGTCACCGAGGACATCCTGCTGCACGACGAACCCGGCGTGCTGCAGACGTTCAACCGGCTGCAGGCGCTCGGCGTCAGCCTGGTGTTCGACGATTTCGGCACCGGCTATGCGAGCCTGAGCTACCTGAAGAAATTCCCGCTCGACGGCCTGAAGATCGACCGCTCCTTCGTGCGCGACGTGCTGACCCAGGCCGACGACGCGGCCATCGTCGGCTCGACGGTCAGCCTGAGCAAGCAGCTCGGGCTGTCCGTGATCGCCGAGGGCATCGAGAACGCGGCGACGGCCGAGTTCCTGCTGCGGCTCGGCTGCGAGCAGGGCCAAGGCTATCACTTCGGCAAGCCGATGCCGGCGGCGGATTTCACGCAGCGATTCCTCGCGGTGGACGACGAGATGCGCCAAGCCGGCGCGGCGTGAGGCTCAGGTCTCACGCTCGAAGCTAACGCAGGTCAACCGCTCTCTCCGCCGTCATTCCGGGGCGCGCGCAGCGCGAGCCCGGAATCCATCGCCACAGGCGGTCGTTGGTGACAACGGCGCGCTGTTGCACGGACCTTGCTCCCTCGCAGGCGATCGGGGTTATGGATTCCGGGCTCGCGCTGCGCGCGCCCCGGAATGACGAGAGAGTGCAGGTGCACCTCGGCTTCTCGCCTCAGCCCGCGCCTTACGCCCTCACCCTTTCTTCCCGCCCTTGGCTTCG
Organism: Bradyrhizobium sp. SZCCHNRI1029; assembly: GCF_032487555.1. Classification (NCBI taxonomy): domain Bacteria; kingdom Pseudomonadati; phylum Pseudomonadota; class Alphaproteobacteria; order Hyphomicrobiales; family Nitrobacteraceae; genus Bradyrhizobium; species Bradyrhizobium sp. SZCCHNRI1029. Next base: position 272,872 of record NZ_JAUEUK010000002.1, on the reverse strand, counting down.
CTCTCGAGCGCCTTGCGCACCGCCTTGAACTCCTCGCGCGAGCCGGCATCGACGCGCGGGAAGTGCAGATCCAGGCTTTCCAGCGCGGCGACGATGGTCGAGCCGATGACGACACGGGCGAACCATTTGTGGTCGGCCGGAACGACGTGCCACGGCGCGTAGGGCGTCGAGGTGTGGCGCACGATGTCCTGATAGACCGCCTGGTAGCGATGCCACTTCGCGCGCTCGGTGATGTCGCCCATCGAGAACTTCCAGTTCTTCGCCGGCTCCTCCAGCCGGTCGAGGAAGCGCGCGCGCTGCTCCTCCTTGGAGATGTTGAGGAAGAACTTCAGGATCACGGTGCCGTTGCGCGACAAGTAACGCTCGAAGGCGCAGATGTCCTCGAAGCGCTCGCGCCAGATGTTCTTGGTGACCAGCCTCGGCGGCAGCTTCTCGGCCTTGAGGATCTCCGGATGCACCCGCGTGACCAGGCATTCCTCGTAGTAGGAACGGTTGAAGATGCCGATGCGGCCACGCTCGGGGAGCGCGATGGCGCTGCGCCACATGAAGTCGTGGTCCAGCTCCTTGGAGGTCGGCTGCTTGAACGAGGTGACCTCGCAGCCCTGCGGATTGACGCCCTCGAAGATGCTCTTGATCGCGCTGTCCTTGCCGGAGGCGTCCATGCCCTGCAGCAGCACCAGCACTGACCAGCGGTCCTGTGCATAGAGCCTTTCCTGAAAATCGGCGAGCCGCGTCCGATTCTGCTCGATGATCGCCTCGCCCTCCTCCTTGGCGAGGCCGCCCTTGACCTTTGTCTTGTGCGATTTGAGGTGAAACTTGTGCCCGCCATCGATCCGGAACGGCGAGATGAAACCATCGAGCTCATCGGCCAGCGTGCGCGGTTTCTTGCTCATGAGGACGGCTCTCCTGGGCTGAATTGCGTTTCGAGGAAGGCGGTCACGAAGCGCGGCATCGCCGCAGTCAGATCATTCCGGCTTCGAACCAGCCGTATCGAGCAGAGTTCCGGCTCGTCCTGAGCCGCGAGGTTGGCCTCGATGCGGCGCTGCAGAGCCTCGCCCATGTCAGAGGCGTCGAGCACGCGCATCAGCGCGATCGACGCGCCGGTCACGACACAGTCCCAATGCGCCGCGGCCTGATAGTCCGATGGCGCGAGTCCCGTCTCCTCCTCGACCTCGCGCGCGACGTTGGCGGCGAGATCGAGCACGCCGTCGCTGACGTCGGCGAGATCCGGCGTGCCGGCGGGAAAATACAGCCGGCCGGCATTGGCGGTATGCGCGCCCATCTCGCCGAGCACGAAGGCGCCGTCGGCGGCACGCAGCGCGCCCATGCCGAAGCCGTTGAAGGCGGTGCGATCCGGAAAGCCCCAGTCGCGCCACGCCAGCAGGCTGGCGAAATCGGTCTCGAAATAGCTCGCGGTGAACCGGCTATCCGCGAAGCGCGGGTTGCGCCCGAGCAGCACGCGGCCGTTCCACAGCCCCGGCCTGGCGCGCTGGCATTCGGCGAAATGCGCCGCGATGTCGTCGCGGCGCTGTTTCGCGAACGGCCAGTCCCACGGCTCGACCTTGAGGTCGAGCGTGGTGACGCGGTGGATGACGACGTCCGTCATCCGCTATTTCGCCCCCTTCGCCTGCTCAACGAACTTGTTGGTGAAGGTCTTGCTGACGTCGACATTGGCCTTGGCGACATCGGGCGAGCCGGTGCTGAACACGGCGAGCACAGCGTCGGCGCCCTTCGGATCCATCTTGCCGGTCTGCGAGTACATCGGGATGGTGTTCTTGAGCGCCGCGAGATACAGCGCCTTGTCCTTGCCGACGAGTTCCTCCGGCATCTTCGCCATGATTTCCTCCGGCGTGTGCGAATGGATCCAGCCCAGCGTCGCCACGATGGCGTTGGTCAGCGCCTGCGTCTCCTTGTCATGGCCGGCGATCCAGGCCGCGGTCGAATACAGCGCGCCGCCGGGATACTCGCCGCCGAACACCTCCAGCGTGTCGTGCTGGGTGCGGGTATCGCTGAGGATCTTGAGGTCCGGATGCTTGCCCTGCAGCACGGTGACCGAGGGATCGAGCATGACGGCCGCATCGATCTGGCCCTGCTCCATCGCGGCCACCGCGGTGGCGCCGAGACCGACGCCGATCACCGCGGTGCCCGACGGATCGAGACCGTTCTTCTTCAGCATGTACTTCAGGAAGAAGTCGGTCGAGGAGCCCGGCGCGCTGACGCCGACCTTCTTGCCGGCGAGATCCTTGACCGAGCTGATCTCCTTGTTGTGCGACGGCGCCACCACCAGCACGAGACCGGGATAGCGGTCGTAGACGACGAAGGACTGCATCTCCTGCTTCTTGGCCGCGAGATTGACGCAGTGATCGAAATAGCCGGAGACGACGTCGGCGCTGCCGCCGAGCACGGCCTTCAGCGCATCCGAGCCGCCCTTGAGGTCGACCAGCTCGACCTCGAGCCCGGCCTTCTCGTATTCGCCGAGCTGCTTGGCCAGCACGGTCGGCAGATAGCACAGGCAGGCGCCGCCCCCGATTGCGATCGTGACCTTGGTGGCAGCGCTGGCGAGACCAGTGCTCAACGTCAGCGCCAGCAGCGCGCCGGTGACCCGGCTCAACATCTTGTTCATGTGTTTCCTCCGTTCATGTTGTCAGTCAGGTTGGGCATGTCGGCGTAGATTGAGAAGGCCGCCCAAAACTCCGCTGTCGTCCCTGCGAAAGCAGGGACCCATACCGCGTGATGTTCCGGTTGGAAAAGACTGGTCGTCCCGCGTGCCACAAACGCCGCCCTGTGGTTATGGGTCCCCGCTTTCGCGGGGACGACAGCGGCGGGTGGCGCAGCAGCCCGGCCATCATCGGCCCTCGGCGGCGTCAGGCCGCCACACCAGCAGCCGCCGCTCCACAAGCGTGACGCAGATGTCGATCAGGATGACGAATGCCGACAGCACGAACATGCCGGCGAAGACGCCGGCGACGTCGAAGATGCCTTCGGCCTGCTGGATCAGATAGCCGAGGCCGGCCGCGGAGCCGAGATATTCGCCGACGACAGCGCCGACGACGGCGAAGCCGACCGACGTGTGCAGCGACGAGAACATCCACGACAGCGCCGACGGCCAATAGACGTGGCGCATCAGTTGCCGCTCGCTCATGCCGAGCATGCGGGCGTTGTCGCGCACCACGGTCGAGACCTCCTTCACGCCCTGATAGACGTTGAAGAACACGATGAAGAACACCAAGGTCACGCCGAGCGCGACCTTGGACCAGATGCCGAGCCCCAGCCACAGCGTGAAGATCGGCGCCAGCACCACGCGCGGCAGCGCATTGGCCATCTTGACGTAGGGATCGAACACGGCGGCGACCAGCGGCTTGCGCGCGAACCAGAAGCCGACCAGCACGCCGCCGAGCGAGCCGATCGCGAACGCCAGGATCGACTCCCACAAGGTGATCGCGAGATGCTTCCAGATGGCCCCGGTGGCGAACCATTTGATCACCTGCGCGAACACGTCGACCGGGTTCGAGAAGAAGAACGGCGGAAGCCAGATGCGCCCGAACACGGGCACGCTGGCGAGCAGTTGCCACAGCGCAATCGCGACGACCGCGACCAGCAATTGCAGCGCGAGCAGACCGAGACGCGACATTACGCTACTCCGCGCCCGTGGTGACAGAGACAAAGCGCGAGCCGCGCACGCCGCTCCGCTCCCTCCCCCCTTGTGGAGGAGGGAGTGCACTGTCCAAGTGGAAACAGCGAGGCTCTCATGATCGAACGAGTCACTGCTCCCATCACACCGCCTCCGCCTGCTTGTAGGTCTTCTCGACCTCCGCCTTCAGCGTCTGCCAGATCTCGCGGTGCAGCTCGTGGAACTCGTGCTTCATGCGCACCTCGAAGATGTCGCGCGGACGCGGCAGGGTCACGCGCCAGTCGCCGATGATGCGCGAGGCCGGGCCGGCCGACATGATGACGACGCGGTCGGCGAGCGCGATCGCCTCCTCGAGATCGTGGGTCACGAACAGCACCGCCTTGCGGTCGGCATTCCAGAGATCGAGCAGCAGATTGCCCATGATCTGCCGCGTCTGCGCGTCCAGTGGCCCGAACGGCTCGTCCATCAGGATGATGCGCGGATTGCGGATCAGCACCTGGGCGAGGCCCACGCGCTTGCGCTGGCCGCCCGACAGCATGTGCGGATAGCGGTTGCCGAATGCGCCGAGGCCGACCGAGGTCAGCCATTGCTGCGCCTTGGCGGCTGCATCCTTCGACGGCGTGCCCGCGACCTCGAGCCCGATCGCGACGTTCTCCAGCGCGGTCTTCCATGGGAACAGCGCGTCGGCCTGGAACAGGTAGCCGGCGTCGCGATTGAGGCCGGCCAGAGGCTGGCCGAAGATGCGCACATGGCCGGCGGCCGGCTTCAGCAGTCCCGCCGCCACGTTGAGAAGGGTGGATTTGCCGCAACCGGTCGGCCCGACGATGGCGACGAACTCGCCATCGGCGACGCTGAGATCCGCCGTCTCGACGGCGGTGTAGGTGCGTCCGCCGGCGAGACGGAATGCCACCGTCGTTCGCTCCAGCGCGACCGCGGCGGCCGTGGGCATCGTCACGTCCAAGTTCCTCCCCCGAGAATGGCCGGGACGGCTTAGCCGCTTGCGCGGCGAAGTTCAACGCGGCGGCCGGACGTGCTAGGTCGTCTGACTGAGCCCAAGGCCAACCTTAAGGCCAACATTCCGCAAGGCCGCATGCCGCGCACGCCGTTCATCGTCTACACCAACGTCCGCAAGAGTTTCCCCGGCCCGGCAGGCGCCGTGACCGCGGTCGACGGCGTCTCGCTGGAGATCGCCGAGGGTGAGTTCCTGGCGATCGTGGGCGGCTCCGGCTCGGGCAAGACCACATTGCTGCGGCTCACCAACCGCCTGATCGAGCTGGACGGCGGCGCGATCCGGATTGCTGGCGACGATATCGCCGGCCTCGATCCTGTCAGCCTGCGTCGCCGGGTTGGCACCGTGTTCCAGAACGGGGCGCTGTTTCCGCACATGACGGTTGCCGCCAATATCGGCATCACCCCCAGGCTGCTGGGTACGCCCGCGAACGAGATCGCCGCCCGTGTCGACGAGCTGCTCGACCTCGTGCGGCTCGACCGCAAGGCGCATCGCGACCGGCTGCCGCACGAGCTCTCGGGCGGCCAGCGCCAGCGCGTCGGCGTCGCCCGCGCGCTCGCGGCGCGGCCGAAGATCGTGCTGATGGACGAGCCGTTCGGCGCGCTCGATCCGCTGACGCGTGATGCGCTCGGCAGCGACTACCGCGCCCTGCATGAGCAGTTCGCGCTGACCACGATCATGATCACGCACGACATCACCGAGGCGCTGCTGCTCGCCGACCGCATCGCGGTGATGCGCGGCGGACGCCTGATCGAGATCGGCACGCCGGCCGAGCTCGCGGCCAGCCGTGAACCCTACGTGACGGAGCTGATGACGACGCCGCGCCGACAGGCGGCGCGGCTGGCCGCGCTGCTGCCCGAAAGCGGCACAGTATGAGCGCACTGTCCGATCCACGCTTCACCGAGGCGCTGTCGCATCTCACGGATTATCTCGGCAGCCATCTGCGCGTGAGCCTCGCCGCGCTGGCGCTCGGCCTTGCCGTGAGCTTTCCGCTGGCGCTGCTCGCGCGCAATCGCCCTGCCCTGCGCAATCTGCTGCTCGGCGTCGCCAGCGTGGTGCAGACGGTGCCGGGACTGGCTCTGCTGGCGCTGTTCTATCCGCTGCTCCTGGCGCTGACGGCACTCACCTTGCGCTGGTTCGGGCTCTCGTTCTCGGCCTTCGGCTTCCTGCCGGCCATGCTGGCGCTGGCGCTGTATTCGATGCTGCCGGTGCTGCGCAATACCATCACCGGGCTGAACGGCGTCGACGCAAGCCTGATCGAGGCCGCCAAAGGCGTCGGGATGACCGAGCGCCAGGCGCTGACGATGGTGGAGCTGCCGCTGGCGCTGCCGGTGATCATGGCCGGCATCCGCACCGCTGCGGTGTGGGTGATCGGCACCGCGACCTTGTCGACGCCGATCGGCCAGACCTCGCTCGGCAACTACATCTTTGCAGGTTTGCAGACCCAGAATTGGGTGCTGGTCGTGTTCGGCTGCATTGCCGCCGCCGTACTGGCGCTTGCCATCGATCAGTTGCTGGCACTGATCGAGGATGGCCTGCGCAGGCGCAGCCGTGCCCGTGTCGGGCTTGGCACCGCAACCATCGCGCTCATGGTCGGCGCGAGTCTCCTGCCCTCGCTGGCCGGCGGCTCGGCACGCTACGTGATCGGCGCCAAGACGTTTACCGAGCAATATGTGCTGTCGGCCTTGATCAGCGAGCGGCTGCAGGCAGCCGGTCTCTCGGCGACGACACGTGCCGGGCTTGGCTCCAGCGTGATCTATGAGGCACTGAAGAACGGCGACATCGACGCCTACGTCGATTACTCCGGCACGCTGTGGACCAACCAGTTCCACCACAAGGAGCAGTTGCCGCGCGCCGCGCTGCTCGATGCACTGAAGCAGGATCTCGCCAAGGAGAAGGTCACCCTGCTCGGCGAGCTCGGCTTCGAGAATGCCTACGCGCTGGTGATGCCGCGCAAGACGGCCGAGGCGCTCGGCATCCGCTCGATCGCCGACCTCGCGCGCCACGCCAGCGAGATGTCGATCGCCGGCGACTACGAGTTCTTCTCGCGCCCGGAATGGGCGGCCCTGCGCGACGCCTATGGCCTCGCCTTCCGCGCCCAGCGCCAGATGCAGCCCGACTTCATGTATGCCGCGGCCGCCTCCGGCGAGGTCGACGTCATCGCCGGCTACACCAGCGACGGCCTGATTGCGAAATATGATCTCGTCGTGCTCGACGATCCCAAGCAGGCGATCCCGCCTTACGACGCGATCCTGCTGCTGTCGCCGAAGCGAGCCGAGGACCGCGCGTTGCAGGATGCGTTACGACCGCTGCTCGGCCGCATCGACATCGCGACCATGCAGCAGGCCAATCTGCGCGCCTCCGGCAGTGACGCGGAGTCCTCGCCGCAGGCGGTGGCGCGCTGGCTGTGGAGCAAGATGTCGAAGTAAGCCCCACAGTCTCGCCGCGTCATTGTGAGCGCAGCGAAGCAATCCAGGGCGTCACGAGGACTCTGGATTGCTTCGGCTCGCTCGCAATGACGGTGGTGGTTGGCGCAACCTCCACACGCATTAGGGTCGGGACTCATTGATCGAGCCAGAAGATAACAGTTGCCGCGATACAGATGGCGCTGAAGAATGTGTGAGCGCAGCGGTCGTAACGCATGGAGAGACGTCGCCAGTCCTTAAGTCCGGCGAACATATTCTCGACCTTGTGACGCTGCCGATACAGGGATTTGCAATATGTTAGGGGCGATCTGCGCCCAGCCCGCGACGGAATGCAAGGCTCTATTCCTCGCTTAGCGAGAGCCGCTCGGAAGGCATCGCTGTCATAGCCCCTTGTCGGCGATCAGAGTCTCAGCCTCTGGCAAGAGAGGAGAGACCAGAGCCGCACCTTACGATATTGCGTCGAACGGATTGCCGACATCGCGAGAACCGCACCTCATCGGTTAGATTCCATCGCAGCCCTCATAAACTCCAGGATCACCGGGTGAGGCTGGGTGATGCTCGAAGTCAGCTGAGGTACATAGAGAGTAGCAATGAAGAAGCGATGCGCGGGGATAGTCAGAATCCTCGCTTCGCCGGATGCGTCCGTGCCAATGATTCTCAATCCTGCGTCATGTAGCTTCTGCTGATGCTCCGGGTTCAGTCCGAAATTGCAGTAGTACTGCTCGCGTGGATTCTTCCCCCCGTAGATCGCATCTGCGAGGCTGCCCGGCTCGATTTTGACTTCCATCGTCTGCCCCACGAGCGAGCACGATAATGGTGTGATGAAGAGGTTGGAGGCGTAGGGATCATATTCGGCGTGCGCGGCGTCTTCGAAGCCCATGACATTGCGACTGTATTCGATCACAACGTGCTGGCAGCCCCCGCAAGTCCCCAAGAGCGGAACGCCGCTCTCGCGCGCGTAACGAATTGCATTGATGGCTCCGAGAAGGCTCTTGTATGGGCTCCCGGGAACAATCCAGATCGCATCAAAACGCCGAAGCTGTTCGGCTGCCCCGGCCTCCAGCTGGACGGTTGAGATCCATTCCGCCGTAATTCGTCCCTCCAGCGTCAGCCGAGCATGCTCAATCGCATCGTTGGTTGCGGTGTGAGGCAGGAAGGAAGGGGTGAATTCGCCAACAAGCGCAATCGCTATGGCGTCGGACATGATCGCTCTCCGGCTGTAGTTCCGCCTTGTAAGAGCATGCCGGTCATGTATAAGTAAAATTACTTCGACAGCGGCTGCATATGACAATTACTAATATATCTCTCGCTCACCTTCGGGTGCTCAGCAGCGTCGTGGATTGCGGCACCTTCTCGGCTGCAGCCACAGAGATCGGCCTCACCCAGTCAGGGGTCAGCCAAAGCATCAAGCATTTAGAGGCGGTATTGGGCGGGCAGCTGCTTATAAGGCATCGTGACGGAATCAGAATCACCGAACTTGGTCGGGCAGTGCTCGCCGACGCCCGGGCTGCACTTCAAGCCGTCGAACGCATTCGACAAACCTGCAGCGCGGTCAATGGATTGCTCGCGGGGCATATACGCATCGGCAGTGTATCGAGCGTTGCAGCGCGGCTTCTGCCGGCCCGACTCGCGGAGTTCAAAAGGATGTACCCACGCATCACGGTCAGTCTGATCGAGGGGACCGATGCGGAAGTTTGCGAATGGGTTGAGAAAGACATCATTGATCTCGGCCTGACGGGAGAGACGACGCCGGCGGTGCAGCCCATCGTCATCATGGAGGATGAATTTGTTCTCGTCGTCGCATCAGACCATCGTCTTGCCAGCCGGCGGCAAATTAGCCTGACAGATGCGGCCGACGAGCCATTTTTGATGTCCGCGTCCGGCTGCGAGCCCGCCATTCGTCAAATATTCGATCAAGCTAAGATCAATCCGCCGATTGTGCTGCGGGTGCGAGATGCCGAAGCTCTCGTAAACATGGTCAGCCAAGATATCGGCATAACCATCATGCCACAGCTCGCCATTCCCGCCGATAGCAGGGCCATTGCACAGATTTCCATTAAACCGCGTCGTAGGCGTCAAGTCTTTGCGATCACGAGAAGTGGCGCTCCCAAAGTGCCGGCGGCAGAGAGATTGAACGCCATGCTTTCGAATACGAAAGGTTGAAGCCGGCCATCTCCCTGTGGGATTGAGCCGCTCGCCCGAGCGTTCTGTCGGTTAAATGGGTCCTGACCCTAGTGAGCAGTTTACGCTCACATCCCCGGCTCGATCGGCTTCTCCACCGCGCCGCCATTGTCGGCCCAATCCTTGAAGCCGCCCACGTTGAACACCTTGTCGTAGCCGAGGTCTTTCAGCGCCTTGCCCGCCAGCGCGGCACGGCCGCCGGAGGCGCAGTACAGAATGACGCTCTTGTCCTTGCTGAAATTCTTGTCGTGATAGGGCGAGTCCGGATCGGCGCGAAATTCGACCATGCCGCGCGAGACGTGGTGCGCGCCTTCGATCTTGCCGCTCTTCTCGACCTCCGGCGCATCGCGCACGTCGAGGACGAGCGTGTTGCCTTTGGCGATCATCGCCTGCGCCTCGGCCGGCGTGATCTTGGGGACCACCGCGTTGGCGGCGGCCATCAGTTCTTTGACGGATGTGGACATGTCGAACCTCTCGCTTACACGGAGCGCACGGGGTAGCCCAACGCGGCCGTCCCGACAATCCTCCCATGGAATGACGGATCGATCGCAATCCCGTGAAGCCACCGACCCGTCGCGGGCGGTGAGAGTCTAGAGCCCCCGGATCAGCTCGGCGTCGATCAGCATGCGGTTGAACCGGCGCGCCTCGGCGCCGTCGCCGCAGGCGTAGAACACGCCCTTGCAGCGGAGCATGATGTCCTTCTGCTCGGCGAAGGACGGATCGAGCGGAATGCCGGCCGCCTCCAAGGTGACCAGCGGCAGATAGGCGGCGTCGATCCGGTCCATCACGACCGCGCTCTGGCGCGGCTCGAAGTTGACGGCATCGACGGCGTAATAGGTCTGATAATAGCGCGGATCGTAGCTTTCGAGCTTCTCGCCGATGCCGGCCTCGTCGAGCTTGGGATCGAGAATGTGCGGCGAGAACTCCGGCTGGTGATCGCCGTAGCGCACGATCAGGAACGGCTGGTCGCCGAAGCGCTTCTTCAGGCTGGCGAGGAAGCGCTGATAGTCCGTCGCGCTCATCGCCTGGCGGCGCAGATACTCATCGATCGAAGGCAGATTGCCCGGCGCTCGCCAGGACGGCGTCAGGTCGGGCCGGAACGTCGTCTCCCACGGGAAATGGTTGGCGGCGAGATAGACGAACATGAACAGCGGCTTTCCGCGCGGCCGGTGCTGCATCAGATCGAGCGCGGCATCGTAGAAGAAGCCGTCGGGCTCGACGCCCTTGGCGCCGAGATCGCGCGCGTCGAGGAAGCGGTCGACGCCCACCGTGGTCTGGAAGCTGCGCGCGCTCATGAAGGCGCCCTGCGCGGGATAGAGCGACACCGTGTCGTAGCCGCAATTGCGCAGCGCCAGCGGCAGGCCGCGCTCGACCCGGCCGGACGCGATCCGCGTCACGAAATAGGCGAAGCGGCCGAACGAGCGCGACGACAGGCCGGCGAGTACGTTGTACTCGGTGAACCAGCTCGGTCCGCCATTGCTCTCGGCCATGAACTGCCGCGCCTTGCCGTCGAACGACTTGAAATGGCTGCCATAGCCCGCTGGTACCTTGATGCCTGGCGCCGAGCGGATGTCGAAGCTGGATTCGTCGTGGATCAGCACGATGTTCGGCCGGCGCGCGGCCGGATGACAGGAATCCGGGACGAAGGCAGCCAGACTTCGATCAGCCGTGCCGTCGGATTCCATGAAGCCGTTGGCGAGAAAGTCCGACACCGCCGTGACGCCGGAGCGGGCGAATTTCGACAGATAGCCATCGTCATAATAGCCGCGCCAGGCCTCGTCGCGCCAGTTGAGCGAATACAGCGTGAGCGCCGCGAGGCAGGCGAGCTTGCCGGCGAGCGCCGGCAACCGCGCGATCCGGAACGGATCCGCCCACCACAACAGCCCCATCAGCGGCAGCACGACGGCGGCCGCCACCAGCACCGACAGCTTCAGGTTCGGGAAGATCGTGAACAGGAACGCCGCGCTGTCGTGGTCGATCAGCATCACGTCGACGAAGTTCGCCGTCATCTGGACCACGGCGTGCTTGAGCTGCGACAGCAGCACCAGCACCACGACCATGGTCAGCGCCAACGCGCCGGACACCGCGGGCCGCCGCAGCAGCACCAGCCAGAAGCAGTTCAGGATGCCCCAGGCCAGCACGAAGCCGAGCCGCGAGCCGAAATCGGTCTCGGTGTGCAGCATCAGGGCCAGCGCCGCGACATGCGGCGCGGCGACGGCGGACAGCCGGACCGCCGCGGAGCGCGTTGCGCTCGCCGCGGCGAGCGTGGTGATCGGTTGGTCGTTCGGGGTCAGTGACATCAGGCGATCGAAAGCAGGCGCCCTTCGTCGGCGCATGCCGACAGATCAAGGAAGGCTATCCTGTCATCCGACCGTAATGAAATCGTCACAAATCACAACAGCCCGGATTTGCACGGAGGGCGACGTGTCGTCTCGCGCCGCGACGAGAGGTGGCATCACTGCCGTCCTCGCGTACCGATCCTCGCCCTTTTTCAATTCTGGGGGCCGGTCTCGAGCAGCCGCTCGCGCACCAGACGCACCGCGCCGCGGCTCCAGGAATAATTGGCGCCGAGGCGCAATCCGCTGTCACCGGCGACGACGAGCGTCCCACTGTCGGCCTGGCGGACACGAAAGCCGATGATGTATTCGGTGCGGCCGATCCGTCTCACGATGCCGAGCAGCGATTGCTGGGCGCCGAGCGCGCGGGCCGCCCGCGCCTCGCAATCGTCGCACTCACGCACCGGCTGCCCCGGCTTGATCTCGCCGGCCGCATCCACCAGGCGATAGCGCCCGGACTGTGCCAGCAGCTGCCGCACCGCGTCGGTCGTCTCCTGCAGCCCCTTCTGGTCGGATTCGGTCTCGCCGAGCGCGGCGCCCGCGCTGGTGTCGTCGAGCTCGAACGGCAGCAGCGCCAGCCGGATCGGCTCCGGCGGCGCCAGTGCGTCACGGACCTGGCGCGAGACGAACATCTCGGCGCGCTGCCAAGCCTCGTCACTGTCGCCGCGGAAGGTGAAGATCTTGTCGAACAGGACCCGATGGGAGGCGACGTCGATGGCCGATGCGCGCGCCCACTGCACCAGGGTGGAGAGCTTCTGGACTCCGCCAGTGATCACGACGGTGGCGCCGGCCGCGGCCGCCATCTGCAGCCGGGCCTCCGGGGACGCATCGGTCGGACAGGACGGTGCGCAGGACGGGCTGACCGGCCGCAGCCGCGCGTCGGCGGCGACATCGCGGCGGAGCGCGGCGATGAACGCATCCAGCCGCCGCTGATGCGCGGCGGTCTGATCGACCGGCTCGCCGGACGTGTCGAGATAGCTGAAATCGTCGACCAGCACGGCCGGGACATCGGCGGAGGCGGCGCGGACCGGGCCGGCCGCGAAGGCAAGCGCGAGAACGAGACAACGGACGACGCGACGGTTCGACATGGGATCCCCCTGCAACGATGTCTGGCGGTCGGAAGCTAGACGCCGCCGTGCCATCGCCGCAGCGGCCACGGTCCCGGCGCGGCACGGGAAAAATTCACGACCGCACCGTCCACCGGGCCGCGGCGCTTTTGGCCCGGACGGTTCTGCCGTTAAATGCCGGCCGGCTGGGCTGTCATGGACACACCGAAGATGTGGACCCGCTACGACCTCAAATACCGCCTGACCCTGCGCATCTCGGTGGTCTCGGCGCTGTGCTTCGCGGCGATCTGCGCCTATGTGCTGTTCGACATCGACCGCTCGGTGCATGTGCGCAATGAGCGGATCGCCGAGATCACGGCCCGGACGCTGCAATTGCAGCAAAGCAAGATGCATTGGGTCGCCAGTCCGCCGGCCGGCTTTCCCGACCTCGATGCGGTCGCGGCGGCGGCGATGCGACCGGGCCTGTGCATCGCCTATCGCGGCGTCGACGGCGTGATCGTGCAGCGCATCTGCGGCGGCGCCGAGGCGCAGACGGACGATCCGCCCCGCGCCTTCGCGATGCTGTATCGGCGGCTGTTCGATCCGGGCCGCGAAGCGGCACGGCCGGTCAGGTTTCGCGACGAAACGACGGGCGATGCCGTCGTCTGGATCGACGCCGGCGTCATGACCGCGGACGCCTGGCGCGAGCTCAGCCGGCTGCTGCCGGTGCTCGGGACGGCGCTGGTGCTGCTGTGCGCGCTGGCCTACGCCGCGCTGGCCCGCGCGCTGCGCCCCACCCGGCTGATCCGCGCCGGGCTGGAGCGGATCGCCGCCAACGATCTGTCGGCGCGGCTGCCGCCGTTCGACCTCGCCGAGCTCTCGGCGATCCGCGCTGCCTTCAACCAGCTCGCCGAGGGGCTGGAGACGGCGCTGGCCCAGCGCGGCGAATTGACCCGGCGCCTGATCGCCTTGGAGGACGACGAGCGCCGCCACCTGGCGCGCGAGCTGCATGACGAATTCGGCCAGTCGCTGGCGGCGATCCGGGCGCTCGCGGCATCGATCCGTCACAGCGCGGCGCAGGATTGCCCCGCTCTGGTCGGCGAATGCGACGGCATCGCGCGCACCGCGAGCGACATGATGGAGCAATTGCGCGGCGCGCTGATGCGGCTGCGCCCGCCGGACGTCGACGAGCTCGGCCTCGCCGGCAGCCTGGAGGGCCTCGTCGCCGGCTGGAACAGGCGCCAGCACGGCCGCACCGTTTTCGAGATCAACCTGTCGGGCGACGTCGACCGACTGCCGGGCATCATCGCCACCAATATCTACCGCATCGCGCAGGAGGCGCTCACCAATGCCGTCAAACACGCCGACGCGACGCGGGTGCGGTTGCAGTTGACGCTTCAGGAGGGGCCGGTCAGCGCGACCCTGCTCACCGTCGAAGACGACGGTCTTCTCGGCGAAGCTCCCGACAAGCCGGGCATGGGCCTGCTCGGCATGGGCGAGCGCGTCGCCTCCATGGGAGGCCAGATGAGCTTCGCCGCCACCTCCGGCGGCGCGCGCCTCCACGTCGAGATTCCGGTCCCGGCCCTCTCGCCTGCGCCGACCCAGCCGGAAACGGCATGTGCGGCATGACGACCCCCGCCGGCACCATCCTGCTGGTCGACGACCATGCCGTGGTCCGCGAGGGCTACAGGTCGATGCTGCAGAAGCAGCCGGGGCTGCGCGTGGTCGCCGAAGCCGCCGATGGCGCCGAAGCCTACCGGCTGTTCAAGGAGGTCAGGCCCGATCTCGTCATCATGGACCTGACCATGCCGGGCGTCGGCGGCATCGAGGGCATCCGCCGCATCCGGCAATGGGATCGCGGCGCGCGCATCCTCGTCTTCACCATGCATGAGAATGCCGGCTTCGCGGTGCAGGCGATCCGCGCCGGCGCCCGCGGCTATGTCACCAAGAGCAGCCCGCCGGAGACGCTCGTGCGCGCCGTCATGGACGTGCTCGCAGGCCGCATCGCGATCAGCCCCGACATCGATCACGAGCTCGCGCTCAGCCGCCTCGCCGGCGAGCGCGCGGCCGCCGACGTCCTGTCCGCGCGCGAGTTCGAGGTGATGCAGATGCTGCTCGCCGAACGCACCACCGACGAGATCGCGTCAGCGTTGCATCTCAGCCCGAAGACGGTCGCCAACCTGCACTCGCTGATCAAGGACAAGCTCGGCGTGGCCAGCGACATCGAGCTGGTGCGGCTGGCGCTGCGGCAGGGCCTGCTGACCTGAGCCCGCAGGGCTTACATCCCCGCAAGGATTGTCAGGAGTCGCCAGCGTTGCCCTGCGGCGTCGCTGCCGCTTCCGGCGCCGTGACCGGATCGTCGATCAGGTGAAACGCGCGCCCGAGCCGGCGCTGCACGCTCATCACGGCGCGGTCGACGTCGCTGATCAGGCTGTCGCCGAGAACGACGTGCGGGATCTCCCAGTTGCGGCCGCTGCGCACGTCGAGCGCATGAACGGCCGGCACACGTGCCGTCTCGCAGCCCGGCTGCGCGCGAAGTTCCTCCTCGACCAGGCGGGTCAGCTCCGCCTGGGTCTTGCCGATGGTCGTCATCGCCGGCATCAGGGCCTGATCGCGGGCATCAGGCCGAGCCGCTTGGCGATGATGCGATCGACGGTCCGTTTCGGAAGCACCCGCACGATCCATTGCCTCATGGCATCGGGCGCGATCTCGTAGCGCACCTTGGGCGCCGGCAAGGTCAAGGCGTCGGCCACCCGCGCGGCGATGGTCTCGGCCGGCAGCCCGGACTGGCCGAGATGCAGCATGAAGGCGCGGATCTTCTGCAGCGCCGGGAAGAACGGCGAGGCCTGATACGGCGACAGGTCGACTTCGTCGGCCTTGGCCCAGATCGGCGTCTTCACCGCGCCCGGCGCGATGACGATGACGTCGATCCCGAACAGCATCAGCTCACGGCGCAGGCTCTCGGACAGCCCTTCGACCGCATGCTTGGAGGTCGAATAGGGCGCCATCAGCGGGTTGCCGTTGCGGCCCGCGACTGAGCTGATCATCACGATCCGGCCGCGCTCTCCCGTCATGGCTGGATCGGCCCCGAGCAGCGGCGCGAACGCCTGGGTCGCGATGACCGGGCCGATGACGTTGACCTCCATCTGATGGCGGAACTGCGCGATCGGCAGCTCCGTCACGGGACCGGCGACGGCGATGCCGGCATTGTTGACGAGACCGGCGAGCGTCTCGCCCTTGAGCGCCGCTCGCACCTCGCCGGCGGCCGCCTTCACCGCCGCCTCGTCGGTCACGTCGAACAGCAGCGGCATGAAGTTGGCGCCGAGCTCGCCGCGCAGACGGTCTGCGTCGGCCTGCTTGCGAACGCTGCCGAACACGCGAAAGCCGCGCGCGAGCAGGAGCTTCGAACAGGCGAACCCGATGCCGGTGGATGCGCCGGTGATGACGACGGATTTCATGGTGACCTCAACGATTTGCGCGGCGATTATCGCACGAGATGCGGCAGGATGCTGGCGCTGATTTTTCGCGCGAGGTCATCGCCCCGCCGAACCTGCCCCGGAACATCGGGTGACGCCACGCATCGCACGGCGCGTCGGCAAAATGGCCGCGGCAAGAATGGGATTTAAGTTTCAAGGCTTGGGAGGATGACAGCTGACGTGAGATCGAGGGCAGCGAGCAAGTTGGATGAAGGAAGGTTTGTGACCTTATGAGATCATTAACCTTTCCGCTTCGCTGGCCTGTCGTCGCCGCGTCTGCGGGGAGGTGTTCGCACCTCATTCCATCGCCTGTCCGGCGAATCTCCGGAAGACCGGGCTCCAGCCCGTCATCCCCCCTATATGTATCGTCTTAATTTTCCGTATCCGTGTTTCTCCGGAGTACTACGCCTTCGGCCCCTAACGCATTGTTATCGCCCGTGCCGAAAACTGCTCCGGCCGAAAGCCTTGCAGCGGATCACAATCGCGTTGCTGTCGCTCCGGCAATCCGGACAAACGAGCGCGATCGTGTCACAGCCAGAACAGCTTCCGCCTTCAGAAGACTCCATCATCACCGAACTCGAAGAGGCCGTCCGCAGCGGCACCTCGGCGAAGCGCGTCAACACGCTGCGCCAAGTCACCAACCTGTTCCTGCATGACGGCGAACGCCTCAGCGAGGACCAGATCAAGGTATTCGACAACGTGCTGTGCATGCTGGTCTCGCGGGTCGAGACCCGCGCGCGAGCCGAGCTCAGCAAGCATCTCGCGCCGGTCGACTACGCGCCCGTCGAATTGATCCAGCAGCTCGCCCGCGACGACGAGATCTCGGTGGCCGAGAACGTGCTGATGCACTCGAGCCGGCTCACCGAGCATACGCTGGTGGAGGTCGCGGCGACCAAGGGCCAGGATCACCTGATGGCGATCTCCAGCCGTCCGCATCTGACCGAGGCGGTGACCGACATCATCGTCGACCGCGGCGAGCGCCGGGTGATCCGCAAGCTCGCCAACAACCAGACCGCGCGCTTCTCCGAGTCCGGCTATTCCGGGATGATGGCGCATGCCGAGGACGACGACGAATTGTCCGAGATCATCGGGCTGCGCGTCGACCTGCCCACCAAGCACCTGCGCGACCTCCTGCGCCGCGCGACCGAAGCCGTGCGCGCCAGGCTGATGGCCTCGGCGCCGCCGGCGTTGCAACAGGAGATCAAGAAGATCCTCAAGGCGATCGCCGACGTTGCGCGCAGCGACGGCGGCCTGGTCGGGCGCGACTTCACGCTGGCCGAAGAGGCCGTCAAGCGCATGAAGGGGCTGAACGAGCTCAACGATGCCGCCATCGCCTTCTTCGCCGAAACCCGCCGCTTCGGCGAGGTTTCCGCCGCACTCGGCCTGCTCAACAACGTCCCGACCGAGATGATGGCCAAGGTGCTCGAAGGCCCGCGCACCGACATCGTGCTGATCCCTTGCCGTGCCGCCGGGCTGGCCTGGTCGGTGGTGGCGAAAATCCTGACCCATCGGCCGATCAAGCACGCCATCGACAGCGACACGCTCAAGCTCGCGGAACGCGACTACGGCCGCCTGTCGCTCGACACCGCCCAGCGCACGCTGCGATTCTGGATGGTGCACAACAAGGTCGAGAAGTGAGCGGGTGCTCACAAGACGCAATCCTCATCAGCAACGACTCGCGCTCCGCTGTCGTCCCTGCGAACGCAGGGACCCATACCGCGTGATGTGAATTGGCGGAAAATGTCTTGTCGTCGTCCTTCGCCACACGACCGCCGGTGGCTATGGGTCCCTGCGTTCGCAGGGACGACGGCTATGGTTGTCGCAGGCGGCCGGGCATCACCAAGCCGACCGGCCAGCGTTATCGCCAGGAGATCGCCGGGCGCCGGATTGACTTTGGTGCGCCCGCACTCCTACGGTGATCGCGACGGTGCCCCTCGACCGGGGCTCAAAAGGGAATGCGGTGCCGGATGCGTCTCGCAAGGGACGTGACCGAAGGCCGCAGCTGCCCCCGCAACTGTAAGCGGCGAATCTCGCGTCAAAGGCCACTGGGAAATCTCGGTCCCGGGAAGGCGACGTGGAGGTGACGACCCGCGAGCCAGGAGACCTGCCGTCAGCCGTGGTCACACGCGAGGATGCCGGTCGGGGCGTTATTGGCATCGTTTTCAGGCAGGCCTGCCAAGGGCTGCATGAGACCTCGTTCGCGGTGACGTGCCACTGACGTCATGCCGAGGTTCCTCGTGTCTCCCGTTCCCCATGCCAGGCGCAGTCGCGCCCTTCTGTCGTCGTTCTGCGTCCTCTCGTCATTCGCCCTGCTCGGCCCCTCGCCCACAGCAGCGCAGCAATCCGCCTCCCCCGACCTTCTGCCCCCGGTTGAGGTCGACCCGCCGCGCGAGCCGATCGCTCAGAAACCAGCCATCCCCCGCAGAACCGCCAGCGCCGCGCATCAGCAGATGCCGGCGGCAAAGCCGGCCGCGCCAGCCGGAACCCCCGTCGCCGTCAGCCCGACCGGTGTCGTCACGCCAGTGGCCCACGTCGCGAATGCGATCACCGTGGTGACCGACAAGGACATCGCCGCGCAGCAGGCCCGCACCGTGCCGGACATCCTGAGCACGATCCCCGGATTGAACGTGGTGCAGGCCGGCGGCCCGGGCGGCCAGACCAACGTCTTCATGCGCGGCACCAACGCCAATCACACCAAGCTCTTCATCGACGGCATCGACGTCGGCGATGTCACCAACGGCAATGGCGCGTTCGATTTCGCGCATCTGCTCGCCGCCGACATCCAGCAGTTCGAGGTGCTGCGCGGGCCGCAGAGCGGGCTCTACGGCTCGGATGCGATCGGCGGGGTGATCTCGGTGATCACGCGCAAGGGCGAGGGCCCGGCGCGCGCGACCGCCTCGGTCGAGAGCGGCTCGTTCAAGACCTTCAACCAGTCAGCCGGCGTCAGCGGCTCACAAAACAATGTCAACTACGCGGTCAATGTCGCGCATCTGCACGCCGGCGACGTTCCGGTGACCCCGTGGCAGCTGCTGCCTGCGGGGCAGAAGGCCATCGGCAATGCCTACGACAACCTCACCGCCTCGGCCAAGCTGGGCGTCGACCTCAACGAGGCCTGGACGCTGAACTCGGTGGTTCGATACACCGACGCGACGCTGCTGTTCACCGGCGACAGCGGCTTTCCGAGCTTTCCCGACGCGGCCCAGAGCAACCACGCCGTCCACCAGCTTGCGACACGCCAGGAAGCCGTGTGGTCGCTGCTCGGCGGCCGCATCCGGAACTACTTCGGCGTCAACTATGTGAACGACCGGTCGTCCGACCTGACGGCTGGCAATCCGGTGGCAGCGGTCGCGGCCGGCGAGCGCATCAAGTATGACTGGCACGCGGTGACCAAGCTGGCGCCGCATAACAATCTCGTCGTCGGCGCGGAGCAGCAGACCGAGCGGCTGAAGACCGCCGACCTCTCGGCCGAGAATGGCAACAAGGCCGGCTTCGTCGAGCTGCAGACCGAGTTCGCGAAGCGCTGGTTCGTGGTGGCGAGCCTGCGCAACGACGTCAACGACCAGTTCGGCGGCCATGGCACCTACCGGATCGCGCCGGCGGCGATCCTGCCGGTGACCGAGACCAAGCTGAAGGCGAGCTACGGCACCGGCTTCAAGGCGCCGACCCTGAGCCAGTTGCACCAGGATTTTCCGGCGTTCAACTTCTTCGCCAATCCCAACCTCCGGCCGGAGCAGAGCACCGGCTACGACGCCGGCTTCGAGCAGCCGCTGTTCGACGATCGTCTCCGCTTCGGCGCGACCTACTTCCACAACAGCATCACCGACTTGATCAATTTCAACGCGACCTTCACCTCCTACGCCAATGTCGGCCTCGCGACCACCGAGGGCACCGAGAGCTTCGTGACCGCTGATCTCACCGACCGGATCTCGCTGCGTGCGGACTACACGTTCACCCGCGCGGTCGATGCGACTACCGGCCTGCAGCTATTGCGGCGGCCGAAGGAGAAATGGAGCGCCACCGCGACATGGGGGCCAATCGATGCGCTGACGCTGTCAGCGACGCTGCTGCACATCGGCAACTGGCTCGACGTCAGCCGCGACGGCATGACCACGGGCCTCGTCGCGCCCGGCTATACGGTCGTCAACCTGCGCAGCGACTACGCGCTGTCCGACCAGGTCAAGCTGTTCGGCCGGATCGACAACCTCTTCAACCATCACTACCAGAACCCGACCGGATTCCTCGCGCCGGGCTTCGGCGTGTTCGGCGGCATCCGGGTGGCGAGCTTCGGCGTGCAGTGACGCCGCCGACCAACCTCCCGGCGGCTGACAGAAGCTGCCGAAATGGACTACAATCGCAACAGAAGGAGATGTTCCATGACTCTCGACGTCCTCGCCCGGTCTGGTTCCGAAGCTCGCCTCGCGCCCGTTCCGCAACGGCATGCCGCTGCGTTCTGCTTCGCGCTGCTGACAGGGGCCTGCGCGCTGGCGAGCTTCGTGTTCGCCTGCGCGACGCCGTTTGCGGCCTTCGCCGTGATCGCCGCCGCCATGCTGCCGCTGCGCGCGGCGCTGCCGGTGATGCTCGGCGCCTGGCTGGTCAACCAGGGCATCGGCTTCGGCGCCCTGCACTATCCGGTCGATGCCAACACCCTGGCCTGGGGCGCCATGATCGGCGTCGCGGCGCTCAGCGCCACCGTTGTGGCCCGCATGGCCCTGGCGACCTTGCGCACAGCACCAGCGACGGTTGCGCTTGCCGTCGCGCTCCTCAGTGCCTACGCCGCCTATGAGCTGGTGCTGCTGGCCGCCACGCCGGCACTCGGCGGCGCCGCGAGCTTCGCGCTCCCGATCGTCGCCCGCCTCGGCCTGACCAGCGCCGCCTGGCTCGTCGGCCTCGTCGCCGTCAGCGAGATCGTCCGCCTGCTGACGCCGGTCGCGTCGCGCCGCGCGGCGTCCTGAACGCGCCGGCGGGCCTTCAACGACCCCAAACAAAAACGGCGGGCCTCTGCCCGCCGTTTTCATTTCTCGGTTTCGCCGCAAGACCTCAGTTCTTCGACTTGTCGACCAGCGCGCCCTTCTTGATCCAGGGCATCATGTCGCGCAGGCGGGCGCCGACTTCCTCGATCGGGTGCTGGGCAAGCTTGGCGCGGGTCGCCTTGAACGAGGTCTGGTTGACCTTGTTCTCCAGCATCCAGTCGCGCGCGAAGCGGCCTGACTGGATGTCGTCGAGCACGCGCTTCATCTCGGCCTTGGTTTCCGGCGTGATGATGCGCGGGCCGGTGACGTACTCGCCGTATTCGGCGGTGTTGGAGATCGAGTAGTTCATGTTGGCGATGCCGCCTTCATAGATCAGGTCGACGATCAGCTTCACCTCGTGGAGGCACTCGAAATAGGCCATCTCCGGCGCGTAGCCGGCCTCGGTCAGCGTCTCGTAGCCGGCCTTGATCAGCTCGACCAGGCCGCCGCACAGCACCGCCTGCTCGCCGAACAGGTCGGTCTCGCACTCTTCCTTGAACGTCGTCTCGATGATGCCGGCGCGGCCGCCGCCGATCGCCGAGGCGTAGGACAGGCCGAGGTCATGGGCGTTGCCCGAGGAATCCTTGGCGATCGCGATCAGGCAGGGCACGCCGCCGCCGCGCTGGTACTCCGAGCGGACGGTATGGCCGGGGCCCTTCGGCGCGATCATCAGCACGTCGAGATCGGCGCGCGGATCGAGCAGGTTGAAGTGGACGTTGAGGCCGTGCGCGAACACCAGCGCGGCGCCCTGCTTCATGTTGTCGTGCAGGTGCTCGCGGTAGATGTCGCCCTGCAGCTCGTCCGGGGTCAGCATCATCACGAGGTCGGCCCACTTGGCGGCCTCGGCGACTTCCATCACCTTGAAGCCGGCGCCTTCGGCCTTCTTGGCGGAGGCCGAGCCCTTGCGCAGCGCGATCGCGACGTCCTTGACGCCGGAATCCTTCAGGTTGAGCGCGTGGGCGTGGCCCTGGCTGCCATAGCCGACGATGACGACCTTCTTGCCCTTGATCAGGTTCAGATCGGCGTCGCGATCGTAGTAGACACGCATTGTCGTTTCCTCTTTGAGATGGCCGGAATTGGCTGGAAAGTCAGACGCTTGGGTGAGGCACGGGCGGCTGCGCCCGGACGAAATCCGGCCCGTGTCTAGAGCATTTTGGCCCTGCTTGGAAACCCCGATCTCGCATGGCGGCAGTCTCCCTCATGCGTCCATGAACACGGGATAGAGCGAGGCCAGGAGCAGCACCGCCATCAGGATGTTGAAGGCGCGGACCGCGCGCTCGGAGCTGAGCAGCGGCCGCAGCGCGGTGCCGAATAAGGTCCAGGTGATGGTCGAGGCGACCGCCATCACGAAGCTGATCGCGACCTGCAGCGCCACGTTGGCCGGAAAGCTGGCGATCGCGGCATAGGCGGTGATGGTGCTGATCACCATCACCCAGCCCTTGGCGTTGACCCATTGGAACAGCGCCGCGCCCCAGAACGACATCGGACCGCGCGGCTTGGCGTCGTCAGGCTCGGCCGACCCTGACAAGGCGATGGCGACCGCGAGGTAGATCAGATAGGCCGCGCCGAGGTATTTCAGCACGTCCTGCAGCAGGGGATAGCGGATGAACACCGTCGCGAGGCCGAAGCCGACCGCGCCGACCATGAAGGCGAAGCCGAAGCTGACGCCCATCATGTGCGGCACCGTGCGGCGGAAGCCATGGGTCACGCCCGACGACAGCAGCATGATGTTGTTCGGCCCGGGCGTGAACGCCATCACGAAGGCGAAGGTGACAAAGGCGATGAGGAGCTGCTGGGACATCTAATGAGCTCCTGCCACACGACGACTTTTCAACCTCCCCTGGAGGGGGAGGGTCGCCTCACATCGTGCGAAGCAACGATGTGAGGCGGGGTGGGGTGATCTCTCCACGCGCGAGCTTTTGCGGCGGCCCACCCCACCCCGATCGCGCATTGCATGCGCGATCGACCCTCCCCCTCCAGGGGAGGGTGGCAGCGTGGCCACCTCACCGTCGTACAAGAACATCAGCGCCTAGCCCTGCCCCGCCGGCTTCTGCAGCACGTAGGTGGCGTGCATCGGCGCATGGTAGTCAGCGGAGACCGTGACGAAGCCGACCTCGGCCAGCATGCGCTCCATCACCCAGGCGAAGGTCGAGTTCTCGTCGCGCATGTGGGTGATGACGCTGTCGCGGGCGAGGTCGTGGTTCTTGATGTTGAAATCCGCCCACTGCTCGACCGAGCGCTCGACACCGTCGGGCATGCTGACATAGACGATGTCGCGCAGGAAGAACTGCGCGCCCGGCTTCAGCGCCGCGAAGATGCGCGCCAGCGCCACCGCCTTCCAGAAGTCCGGCAGATGATGCAGCGTGAACTCGCTGGCGATCAGGTCATACGAGTTCGGCTCATAGGCGAACGACAGCAGCCCCGCCGAATGCATCCGCACCGCGGTACGGCGGTCGCGGGTGTAGATCCGGGTCAGCGCCAGCATCGCCGGCGAGATGTCGATGGCGTCGACGACGGCCCCCAGCAGCGCCGCCTCGGTCGCCAGCACGCCGTTGCCGCAGCCGATGTCCGCCACCCGCCAGCCCGGCTTGACGCCGAGCATCTTCAGAGCAGCGCGCGCTCGCTCGTCGGCATCATCGCCCGAGCCGTAGATCGAGGCGACGGCATGATCGAGCCCGATCCGGTTGCGTTCGTTGTAGTACCAGTCGCGCGCCAGCATGGCTCACATCCCTTCCGATCCCCGCCCGATCGCCGCAATGCCGGTCCTGGCGACTTCCACCAGGCCGAGCGGACGCATCAGATCGATGAATTGCGTGATCTTGTCGGTATTGCCTGTGATCTCGAACACGAAGCTTTCCGTCGTGGCGTCGATCACCCGGGCGCGGAACGCATCCGCCAGCCGCAGCGCCTCGACCCGCGGCTCGCCGGTGCCGCGCACCTTGACCATCGCGAGTTCGCGCTCGATCGCGCGCTTGGTCAGCGTCATGTCGACGACGCGGTAGACCGGGATCATGCGGTCGAGCTGGTGCTTGATCTGCTGGATCACCATCGGCGTGCCGGTGGTGACGATGGTGATGCGCGAGAGGTGCTTCTGGCTCTCGGTCTCGGAGACGGTGAGGCTCTCGATGTTGTAGCCGCGGCCCGAGAACAGGCCGATGACGCGCGCGAGCACGCCCGGCTCGTTCTGCACCAGCACCGCCAGCGTGTGCGTCTCGTTCGGATCGTGACGGTCTTCGAGGAAATAGGCTGACGCTGGCTGGTTCATTGGTGTCCCCGTGATAGTTCAACCGTCATGGCCGGGCATAGCAGTCTGCCTTGCGCAGACTGCGTAAACTTGTCTGCGCTCCCGGCCCTCCACGTCGAGCGTCGAGCGCGCGGTTCGTGGATGCCTGGGCCTTCGCCGCGCCGAAGCGGCTTCGGCCGCGCAGGCGGGTCAAGCCCGGGCATGACAGCGGTGTTTGTGGCGAGTTGCGAGCTCCTCATGCGGCCCCCGCTTCGGCATGCGTGGCCGCCGGCAGCACCCAGCGCCTGAACAGGTCGAGATCGATGTTGCCGCCGGTCAACACTAGGCCGACGCGCTTGCCGGCGAGCCTGCCCTTTTCCTGCAAGGCCGCCGCAAGCGGTGCCGCGCCGGCACCTTCGGCGAGATTGTGGGTGTCGGTCCAGAGAATGCGCACGGCCTCGGCGATCTCGGCGTCGCCGACCTGCACGATGCGCGAGGCGCCTTTCAGGATGATGGCGAGCGCATCCGCATCCGGGCTGCGCGTCGCGAGACCATCGGCGTGGGTGTCGGCGCTGTTGGTCGTCACCACCGTCCGCGCAGCGAACGACAGCGCGTAGGACGGCGCCTCGGTCGACTGCACGCCGACGATCTCGGTCTTCAAGCCCAAGAGATCGCGCGCAAGGATGCAGCCGCAGATGCCGGAGCCCTGCCCGATCGAGACGTAGAGCACATCGAGGTCGGGCGCCGTGCGGAACAGCTCCAGCGCGTAGGTCGCGACGCCGCGCACGAGATCGCGATGGAACGACGGCACCATGTGCAGGCCGTCGCGCGCCGCATGGCGGCCGGCCTCCTCGCGCGCCTCCTGGAAGTCGCTGCCGTGCTCGATCAGCTCGGCGCCGAACGCCGCCATCGCGCGGTTCTTCTCGACCGAGTTGCCACGCGGCACGTAGATCGTCACCGGCAGGCCGTTGCGACGGCCGGCAAACGCGACGCTCTGGCCATGATTGCCGCGCGTCGCGGTGATCAGGCCGCGGACGTCCGGCCGCGTGCGCTTGAGGTTGTCGACGTAGACCAGCCCGCCGCGCACCTTGAAGGCGCCGGCCGGCGTGTGGTTCTCGTGCTTCACGACGACCCCGGTCCCCAGCCGCGCCGCCAGCAACGGCCACGCATGCGCCGGCGTCGCCGGCACCGCGGCGCCGACGATGGCATGGGCGGCTTCGAGCTCAGCGAGGGTGAACATGAGAACTCCCTGACGCATGGGCACAATGCGGCCGCGCAAGCAGATGAACTCCCTCGCCCCGCTTGCGGGGAGAGGGAGATTCTCCGCGAGGCCGACTGCGTGGGGAGTCCCCCTCACCCGACGCTGCGCGTCGACCTCTCCCCGCAAGCGGGGAGAGGTTAAGAGAGAGACTGCCGGACGCGCGTGCCATCACCGCACCATCAAACCTATCAGACTCACACCAGCGCCTTGCCGCCCGCGAACGCCGCGGCCGGATCGCTCGCTTCCGCCGGCAGGATCATCTCGTTATGCGCCTTGCCCGACGGGATCATCGGGAAGCAGTTTTCGAGCGCCGCGACGCGGCAGTCGAACAGCACCGGCTTCTTGACCGAGATCATCTCCTTGATCGCGCCGTCGAGATCGCCGGGCTTGCTCACCTGCAATCCGACGCCGCCATAGGCCTCGGCGAGCTTGACGAAATCCGGCAGCGCCTCCGAGTAGGAGTGCGACAGGCGGTTGCCGTGCAGCAGCTGCTGCCACTGCCGCACCATGCCCATGTACTGGTTGTTGAGGATGAAGATCTTGACCGGCAGCTCGTACTGCACGGCCGTCGACATCTCCTGCATCGTCATCTGCACCGAGGCGTCGCCGCCGATGTCGATGACGAGGCTGTCTGGATGGGCGACCTGGACACCGATCGCGGCCGGCAGGCCGTAGCCCATGGTGCCGAGACCGCCCGAGGTCATCCAGCGGTGCGGTTCCTCGAAGCCGTAGAACTGCGCCGCCCACATCTGGTGCTGGCCGACCTCGGTCGTGATGTAGGTGTCGCGGCCGCGCGTCAGCTCGAACAGCCGCTGGATCGCATATTGCGGCATGATGACGTCGCGGTTCGGCCTGTAGGCCAGCGAGTTGCGCGCGCGCCAGACGGCGATCTCCTGCCACCACGACTTGATGTCGGGCTTCTTCGCCTCGGCCCTGAACACCTGCAGGATGTCGGCGAGCACGTCGCCGCAATCGCCGATGATCGGCACGTCGACGCGGATGTTCTTGTTGATCGAGGACGGATCGATGTCGATGTGGATCTTCTTCGAGCCGGGCGAGAACGCATCGGTGCGCCCGGTGATGCGGTCATCGAAGCGCGCGCCGACGCACAGCATGACGTCGCAATCATGCATCGCCATGTTGGCCTCGTAGGTGCCGTGCATGCCGAGCATGCCGAGCCAATTGGTGCCCGACGCCGGATAGGCGCCCAATCCCATCAGCGTCGAGGTGATCGGGAAGCCCGTGACCTCGACCAGCTCGCGCAACAGCCGCGAGGCCTCCGGCCCCGAATTGATGACGCCGCCGCCGGAATAGATCACCGGCCGCTTGGCGCCCGCCAGCAGCGCCACGGCTTTGCGGATCTGCATCGCGTCGCCCTTCACGCGCGGCGAATAGGAGATGTGGACGTCGGACTTGCGTGGCGGATGATAGGTGCCGGTCGCGAACTGCACGTCCTTCGGCACGTCGACGACGACCGGCCCCGGACGGCCCGTGGTCGCGACATAGAACGCCTCGTGCAGCACCTTGGCGAGATCGTTGACGTTGCGGACCAGCCAGTTGTGCTTGGTGCAGGGCCGGGTGATGCCGACCGTGTCGCATTCCTGGAACGCGTCGTTGCCGATCAGATGCGTCGGCACCTGGCCGGTGATGCAGACCAGCGGGATCGAATCCATCAGCGCGTCCGCCAGCGGCGTCACCATGTTGGTGGCGCCGGGGCCCGAGGTGACCAGCACGACGCCCGGCCTGCCGGTCGAGCGCGCATAGCCTTCGGCGGCGTGGCCGGCGCCCTGCTCGTGGCGGACCAGGATGTGCTCGACCTCGCTCTGCTGGAAAATCTCGTCATAGATCGGAAGCACCGCCCCGCCCGGATAGCCGAAGAGGTGCTGCACGCCGTGGTCGATGAGCGCGCGCACGATCATCGCGGCGCCGGTCATCTGGTTCGGATCGTGGCTCTTGTCGGTCATGGTGGGCTCCGGATCGCTTCTGTCAGCGGCTGGTCGGTCTTGGTCAGTCGGTCTTGGTCAGTCGGTTTTGGTCAGTCGGTTTTGGTCACTTGGGTCAGGGTCGTTTCGGTCGGATCGCTGGCTTCCAGGCAATAAAAAAGGGCCCTGGAAGGCCCTGCGCACCGCTCGGAATTTGGATGGCCGCTAGCCATCCCCGGCGGTGCGCCTGGGTACGACGGCGATAAGGAGGATGGAAATAAAGTTGCGCATGATGCCGAGCGAGCTTCCCAAAGGTTGCGCGAAACATAGCCGGCGATGCCCCAATGTCAAGGCAAAGCCGGCCCGTCAGCGCGATTTTGCGATGTTAACGCGGAATTTTCCGTTCGGCGAGCGGTAATTTGGCGGTTGGCCTCCGAAACGAGGCAATAGGCTGGATGAGAGTACGGGCTCCATCTCCAAACGAGGTCGTCATTCCGGGGCGCCCGGAGGGCGAGCCCGGAATCCATACTCACGATCGTGGTTATGGATTCCGGGCCCATCGCTTCGCGATGTCCCGGAATGACGATGCGGCTAGAGTTTGACGACCCATCCCTTTGCCGCCTCCGGGCTCATCCACTCGAACTCCGGCAGTTGGTGCCGAAACCAGGTGAACTGCCGCTTGGCATAATGGCGGGTGTCGGCCTTGCCGATGGCGGCCGCCTCCTCCCGCGTGATCTCCCCTCTGATATAGCGGATCAGCGCCGGCACGCCGTGGGCCTTCATCGCCGGCAGCAGCGGATCGAGGCCGCGCGCGGCCAGCCGCTCGACCTCCTGCACCGCGCCGCGCTCCAGCATCAGATCGAACCGTACATCGATCCGCGCATACAGCGCCTCGCGCTCCGGAGCGATGAACAGCGCCCGATAGCTGCCCTCCGGCAGCAGCGGCGGAGTGGCCTCGGCATGCCAGTCGGCCAATGGCCGACCCGTCGCCTCGATCACCTCCAGCGCCCGGGCCACGCGGGCGCGGTCGCGGACGTTCAGCCGCGCGGCCGCCGCCGGATCGCGTCGCGCCAGCTCGGCATGCAAGGCCTCGACGCCGTCGCGATCGAGCCTGAGACGCACCGCGTCGCGCACCTCATCCGGCACGGGCGGCACCGCGGACAGCCCTGATGTCAGCGCCTTGAAATACAGGCCAGTGCCACCGATAAAGATCGGCAGCCGCCCGGCCCGTTGCACCTCGCCCAGGATCTCCGCGGCATCCCGGACATAATGGCCGGCCGAGTAGTTCACGCTGGCATCGACATGGCCGTAGAGCCGGTGCGGCACGGTGGCCTCTTCGTCGCAGGTCGGCCTTGCCGTCAGCACCCTCAGATCGCGGTAGACCTGCATGGAATCGGTGTTGATGACGACCCCGCCCGCTTTTTGCGCAAGTTCCACCGCCAGCGCCGACTTGCCGCTGGCGGTCGGCCCTGCGATAAGCAGCGCTTTGTTGATCCCTGGCAAAGTCACCTGATGTCTCTCGTCGCCACCTTCATCTGCAATCCCGCCGATCCCGCGCTTGATACCACGATCGTGGAGGCCTTCCTGGCCGTTCTGCCCTCGCCGGGCACGCCGCGCTGGCTGTTCGACGAGGTCGCGATCGACATCCCCTTCGCCCACGACGGCGAGGTCCACAAGCTCGAGGCGCGCCTGCGCGACCTGCGCGGCGACATGCCGATCGACATCGTCGTGCAGGCGGAAGCCGTCAGGCGCAAGAAGCTTTTCCTCGCCGACATGGACAGCACCATGATCGGGCAGGAATGCATCGACGAACTCGCCGATTTCGCCGGGCTGAAGCCGCGCGTCGCCGCCATCACCGAGCGCGCCATGCGCGGCGAGATCGCGTTCGAGCCGGCGTTGCGCGAACGCGTCGCATTGCTGAAGGACCTGCCGGTGAGCGTCGTCGACGAAGTCCTGACCAAGCGCATCAAGCTGACGCCGGGCGGCCGTCATCTGGTGATGACCATGCGCGCCAACGGCGCCTATACCTGCCTGATCTCCGGCGGCTTCACGCTGTTCACCAGCGCCATCGCGGCCAAGATCGGCTTCCAGGAGAACCGCGCCAACGAGCTCATCATCGATGGCGGCAAGCTCACGGGCGAGGTGCGCGAGCCGATCATCGGCCGCGACGCCAAGCTCGCTACCCTGATCGAGCTGCGCGAGGCGTTCGATCTCGACGAGATCGACACCCTGGCGGTCGGCGACGGCGCCAACGACCTCGGCATGATCGAGGCGGCCGGTCTCGGCGTCGCCTATCACGCCAAGCCTGCGGTCTCGGCCGCAGCCTCGGCCCGCATCGACCACGGCGACCTCACCGCCCTGCTCTATGCCCAGGGCTACACGCGCGATCAGTTCGTCGACTGACGAGACTGCGGCCGCGCGGCAGGCCAAGTAGCCGCGCGAGCCTTTGCGCAATACAGCGCCCTCTCCTGGCTGTGAGAGAGGACGCGTTGATGGGCAGCCGCCATGCCGTCATTGCGAGGGCAGCGGTTTTGCGAACGCTCGACGATCGCAATCGCATTGCCGTGTGCGAATCGCCGCCGCAAGCAAAGCCGTTACCAAATCCCTGCCTTCATCGGCTCTCGATCAGCGCATCATCAGGATTTTGTTTCAATCCAGCGCACTCGCACGCAACTCCATTCCAATCTCATTTCAGATCGCAAATCAGATCATTCGCCTTACGTATCAAGGCGGGACGCGAACTGCCATTTTAACCGCATCACCAATCCATGAATTGTCAAATCATGCTGCAGCGCATATAAAGCTGACAACGCTAGGGAGTGTCCAAGGAAGCGAAAGCGGTTGCAGGTGATGCAATCGATCATCGTCACAGAAGGACCTCCCGATGACCATCAAGCACATCATTCCCGGCTCTCTTCTTGCCCTCGCGCTGCTGAGCGGCGCCGCCGCTGCCGGCGAGCTGCCGAGCTACGAAGTCGGTGCGCTGCCGGCCACCCCGCACCAGCTCTCCGTCGTCGGTGCATCCGCCGCGCAGCAGACCATTGCGGTGAATGCCGACAGCGCCGCCTCGCCGCACCAGCTCGCCGTGCTCACCCAGCACCACCGCAGCGCTGCGCTCGTCGCTCCGATCACCGTGGGCAGCGTCCGCAACTAGGCAACGCGGGCAACCCATCGTCGGATAGGCAGCGCGCGTCTCGCCGGGCGAGGCCGCGCTCCCTGTTCGAGATAACGCGTGGCGCCGCGCGTGGTAAAGATCCCGGACATCCACGCCGGGCAGCCCAGACGCCCGGCCCGCTGCACCTACTGGGTCTTCGACGCCAACGCTCTCCGCCTCCGTACCCGGCGCGGCAGCCGCGTCGTCGAGCCCAGCCGCACAGTCACATTCCGGCCGCCGGCGGCAAGACCATCCGCGCGTGAATTGACCTGACGCCAGCCAGCTCGCCCGATTTCGCAACCGGGATCTCGCAGGGCGTCGCCGCGCGGGCCACGCATCACCAGCCATTATCAGCCTGACGCCACGCGCCGCGCCGATTGCCGGTCAAATCGCACATCCATAACCATTATATGCGCTATTGCGCAAATACGAAAGTACGAATATATTGCCGCCATGTTCGATCCCGTCCCGCTGCTCGCCGCTCTGGCCGAGCCGACTCGTCTCGCCGCCCTGCGCATCCTTTGGGACGGCGGCGAGCACTGCGTCTGCGAGCTCATGCGGCAGCTCCGAGCCAGCGCATCGCGCATGAGCCGGCACATGTCCGCCCTCAAGGCCGCCGGTCTCGTCATCGACCGGCGTGACGCCCAGTGGGTCCGGTATCGGCTGAGCCCTGACCTGACGCCCGATCGCCGCGCCATCCTCGACGCCGTCATGGCGGCCATGCCTGAGCCGAACAGGAGTGCAGCATGAAAACCGAAGCTTCGACCTATCCTGACGGGTCGGCATCGGCTGTGATCTGGATCATCGCGACGGCAGCTGCGGTCGCATTGTGGTTCGCGGTCTACTGGCAGCTGGAAGCGTTCTCGGCATGGCTGGTATCGTCGCTGCCGGTGTCCCGCGACAGCCATCTGGAAGAAGCCGCGCGGTTCTTCGTGTTCGACGCGCCCAAGGTCCTGATGCTGATGACGCTGGTCGTGTTCGGCATGGGCGTCGTACGCAGCTTTTTTTCAGCCGAGCGAACTCGCGCATTGCTCGCCGGCAAGCGCGAGGGCCTCGGCAATGTCGCGGCTGCGATCCTCGGCGTATTCACTCCCTTCTGCTCGTGCTCGGCGGTGCCGCTCTTCGTCGGCTTCGTCTCGGCTGGCGTCCCACTCGGCGTGACCTTCTCGTTCCTGATCGCGGCGCCAATGGTGAACGAGGTCGCGCTCGGCCTGCTGTTCGCGCTGGTCGGCTGGAGGATCGCCGCGATCTATCTGGCCTTCGGCCTGGCGGTCGCGATCGTGGCGGGATGGATCATCGGACGCCTGCATCTCGAAGGCTGGCTCGAGGAATGGGTTCGCAACGTGCGCGCAGGACAGGCGGAGTTGCAGCCCAATTCACAGACCGTCGCCGATCGGATCCGGGCCGGGATCGACGCGGTACGCGACATCGTCGGCCGCGTCTGGGCATGGATCATCATTGGCATCGCGGCGGGCGCATTCATTCACGGCTATGTCCCGAACGACCTGCTCGCCTCGATCATGGGCAAGGACCAATGGTGGTCCGTTCCGGCCGTGGTGCTGATCGGCGTGCCGATGTACGCCAACGCTGCGGGCATCATTCCGGTCGTCGAGGCGCTGCTCGGCAAGGGTGCGGCGCTGGGAACGGTGCTCGCCTTCATGATGAGCGTCATCGCGCTTTCGTTTCCCGAGATGCTCATTCTGCGCAAGGTGCTGACGCTCCGGCTGATCGCTGTCTTCGCGGGCGTCGTCGCCGCCGGCATCGTCGCCGTCGGCTATCTCTTCAACGCCCTGTTCTGATGAAAGGACAAGCCCCATGAAGAACGTCAAGATTCTTGGCTCCGGCTGCAAGCGCTGTGTTCAGACCGCAGCAATGGCCTCCTCTGAAGCAAGCAAGCTCGGCATCGAGATCGAGCTGGAAAAGATCACGGACTTCGCCGACATCGCCCAGTTCGGCGTCGCCTCGACGCCGGGCGTGGTGATCGACGGCAAGGTCGTTCACGCGGGCGGGCTGCCGAAGGCCGAGGACATGGCGAAATGGCTGTCGGCGTGATGGCGTTGCGTCCGCTGCTCGCAGCGGTCCTCCTGCTCGGCCCGGCTGTCGTTGCGCGCGCCGACGAACCGACGTGGACGCGGCGCATCATCGCGCCGGACACGGCGCTCAAAGCGGCACAGGCGGCGCTCGCGGAGTGCCGCAAACGCGGCTGGCAGGCTGCCGTGACCGTGAGCGATCCGTCGGGGCTCGCGCTGGTCACCCTGCGCGACCGTTTCGCCGGCTGGCATACCCTTGAGGCCGCGACGGGCAAGGCGAGGACGGCCGCGAGCTGGCGCGAGGCGACGAGCACGCTCGCAGCCCGGCTGGCACGACCGGACGCCGCGGAGCGGGCCATCGTCAACGTTCCCGGCGTTGTCATGGTCGGCGGCGGCATGCCAATAGAGGCCGCTGGCCAGCAGGTCGGAGCGATCGGCGTATCCGGCGCGCCCGGAGGCGACAACGACGACATCTGCGCGAAGGCCGGCATCGAAGCCGTCGCTGCGGACATCGCGTTCTGAGCGCTTGTACCGGCGTATCGCGAACGAGGACGGCCAACGCCGATCATTTTGCCGGAGGATACCGCGTTGTCTGACACGATGCCTCAATTGGACGAAACCTCATTCCGTGCCATCGACCGCGCGAAGCTGCTGGAGCCTGCGCTCTCCTCCCACCCTCCGCGAATCCTGCTGCTCTACGGATCGCTCCGGCAACGCTCGTTCAGCCGGCTGCTGACCGAGGAAGCGGCGCGCATTCTCGTGCGCTTCGGCGCGGAGACACGGACTTTCGATCCGCGCGGCTTGCCGCTGGTCGACGACGCCGAGCCGGACCATCCGAAGGTCCGCGAGCTGCGCGATCTCGTGACATGGTGCGAAGGCATGGTGTGGTGCTCGCCGGAGCGGCACGGCGCGATGACCGGTGTGATGAAGACCCAGATCGACTGGATCCCGCTGTCGCTCGGCGCCGTCCGGCCGACGCAGGGCAAGACGCTGGCGGTGATGCAGGTTTCTGGCGGCTCGCAGTCGTTCAACGCGGTCAATCAGCTTCGGGTGCTCGGCCGCTGGATGCGCCTGATCACCATTCCGAACCAGTCCTCGGTGCCCAAGGCCTTCGCGGAGTTCGACGACGCGGACCGCATGAAGCCGTCCCCCTATTACGATCGCCTCGTCGACGTGATGGAAGAGCTGGTCAAGTTCACACTGCTGACGCGCGACCGCGCCGACTATCTGGTCGACCGCTACTCCGAGCGCAAGGAAAGCGCCGAGGCGCTGTCGCAGCGGGTCAATCAGCGGTCGCTCTGAGCCGGCGCTCCCGGGAGTTCGCGGATGGCGACCCACCAACTTCTGATAAAAATAATCACCTTGCGCATTTCCGGAATTCATGATTGTATCCGCGCATCCCGCCTCACTGCGGAGGGGCGTTGCGCGCGATCGTCACGACACGCGAGGCGGGGAGCGATGGCCGCGAGAGATCGCAGCGTCTTCTCACGAGGGCGCGGACGAACGATCGCTTGCGGACGTGAAGTCGCAGCGTCCTGACACCCCGATGCTGGTGTCACGTTCGCGACGGCGCTAAAGCGCCGCGCGGACAATGGTGGCCAACAAGCCCGGCGCACCAGGGAGACTGCGTATAAGCGTGAAGACCGTCGCGCAGGGAATGCCGGTTGAATCGGCTTTGCCTGTGGTACCTGCCGCCTGCATTTTTTTCGCAGGCGGGCCATGGGTGAGGCCTTCACCCGGCATTCCCTGCGCCCTCTGCATTTCGAGAGGGACGAACTGATCGCAGGCCTCGGGCGCGATGCGCCGCGAGACTGCAAAGCTCTGTCGATCGCTGTTTGAGCCGTGAATTCGCCTTGCGAACCGTCGTCGTCCCGGACAAGCCACGGCGCGCGCCAGCGCGTCGGGGCGCCGATCCGGGATCCGTACGCCGCGGCCGTCGTGATGAGCAAACAGCCAATGATTAGCCCGCCCCAAACTGCTTCCTGGGGGCTATGGTCCCGGCTCGAGGCCGGGACGACAGCGGAGTGTGGAGCTGCCGCAGGGTGGGCAAAGCAGCGCCCGCAGGCGCAGCGTGCCCACCGCCGTGCCGCGAGCTCGGAGCCGGATGGTGGGCACGGCGCGGGACAGAGCGCCTTAGCAGGCGCACATCGCGGCGCGCCTTTGCCCACCCTACTGCATCGTGCCCTACTGCAGGCTCAACGCCACGAAGCGCAGCTCGCCGTCGGCGTTGGAGACGAGCAGCAGCACCGACTTCTTGCCGTCCTTCTTGAGCTGGTCGACGCGCTTCTTGATATCGGCGCCCGAGGTCACCGCCTCCTGGGCGACCTCGACGATGACGTCGCCGGCCGACAGCCGCTTCTCGGCGGCGTCGGAGGCTTGGTCAACACCGGTGACGACGACGCCCTTGACGCTGTCCTTGATCTTGTAGCGGGCGCGCAGGTCCTTCGACAACGCGGCGAGATCGAGCCCGAGCGCCTTCTGGGTCACCGGCTTCTCGGCCGGCTCGTCCTTCTTGATCGCCGCCTGCTGCACCTTCTCGGTGTCCTCGAGCCGGCCGAGCTTGACCTTGAGCGTCTGCTCCTGGCCCTTGCGGATGACGATGACGTCGACCTCCTTGCCGACGGCGGTGTCGGCGACGATGCGCGACAGGTCCTTCGGCTCCTTGATGTCATGGCCGTCGAACTTGACGACGACGTCGCCCGGCTCGATGCCGGCCGGCTTGGCCGGTCCCTTGTCGTCGACGCCGGCGACCAGCGCGCCGCGCGCCGGCTTGATGTTGAGGCTCTCCGCGATCTCGTCGGTGACGCCCTGGATGCGCACGCCGAGCCAGCCGCGGCGCAGCTCGCCGAACTGGCGCAACTGGTCGACGACGCCGGCCACGGTCTTCGAGGGCACCGCGAAGCCGATGCCGATCGAGCCGCCCGACGGCGAGATGATCAGCGTGTTGACGCCGATGACCTCGCCCTCGAGGTTGAACAGCGGGCCGCCGGAATTACCGCGGTTGATGGCGGCGTCGGTCTGGATGTAGCTGTCATAAGGACCCGACGAGATGTCGCGGTTCTTGGCCGAGACGATGCCGGCGGTGACGGTGCCGCCGAGGCTGAACGGGTTGCCGATCGCGACCACCCAGTCACCCAGCCGCAGCTTGTCGGAGTCGCCGAACTTGACCACCGTCAGCGGCCGCGGCGGTTTGAACTTGAGCACCGCAAGGTCGGTCTTCTTGTCGACGCCGACCAGCTCGGCCTTGATCTTGGTGCCGTCGTTGAGGATCACGTTGATCTCATCGGCATCGGCAATGACGTGGTTGTTGGTGACGACAACGCCCGAGTCGTCGACGATGAAGCCCGAGCCCAGCGAGTTGGTTCGGCGCGGCGAGTTGTCGGCACCGCCGCGGCCGCCCGGACCGCCGCGGCGGTTCTTGAAGAAATCGTCGAAGAACTCCTCGAACGGCGAGCCGGGCGGCACCTGCGGATTGGCGTTCCGCCCCTCGGACGAGCCGCCCTTGGGCTCGACAGTTTGCGAGGTCGAGATGTTGACGACGGCGTCGATCACCTTTTCGGCGACATCGGCGATCCCCTCCGGCCCCCGCGCCGAGGCCGGGGCCGGCGCGAGCGCCCAGCCCGCGGCAAGGACCGCCGCGGTCAGGATCGGGCGCAGTCGACGGCTGAAAGCAAGGGTTGCGGTCATCGGGCGGATCTCCAGAAAAGTCGGCAAATTCAACTGTTACAGTGCGCCGGAACCGGCGGGGGACGCAAGCACGCCGGATCGGACCGCAGATTCATCATTGAGGGCGACCTAATACGGCAAAATGGCGCAGCCATCGCCTCACAATGGCGTTGGCCGGGCAGCAGACCGTCATTGCAGCGGTCGCGCCTCGTTCCTGTGCGACGGGGCACGCAAACGCACGACAATCCACCGCTCAGATCGGCCGCCGGATCACCCAGATCAGGACCAAGCCGGCCACCGCCGAGCCGATGCCGACTGCGCGCAGCACGTTGTCGGGCGTGGTCATCGCGGTCTTCATGGCCCGCCGCATCCACTCCGGACTGGCCGCGAACAACAGGCCTTCGAGCACGAACAGGATACCTAATCCGATGAGGAAATCGGAAAACGCAATGGACCTCATCGGACCCGGACCTCCCGTTCGATCTTCTTGATATGTAACGGGGCGAAGCAACGGCTTCGCCCCCTCCATGTCAACTCTTATTCGCCCCGATCAACGGCCCCGGCATCGAGGCAGGCGCCATCAGGGCTTGGGCGCCGGCACCGCGACGGCCGCCGTCGAGTTGGCGGTGGACGGCGTCTCCCCCGCCGGCTTCCCCGAGGGGTTGGCGAAGTAGCGGAAGAACTCCGAATCGGGCCGCAGCAGGAAGCGGGTGTCGCCGGATTTCAGACCGTTCTCATACGCCGCCATCGAGCGGTAGAAAGCGAAGAAGTCGCGGTCCTTGCTGTAGGCCTCGGCGAACAGCCGGTTGCGTTCGGCATCGCCGGCGCCGCGGGTCTGCTCCGCCTGCGAGTTGGCCTCGGCGACGATCACGGTGGCCTCGCGATCGGCCTTGGACCTGATCTCCTGGGCCTTCTGGCCGCCGAGCGCCCGGAACTCCTCGGCCTCGCGCTGCCGCTCGGTCTTCATCCGGTTGTACACCGCCTGGCTGTTGGCCTCCGGCAGGTCGGCGCGGCGGATGCGGACGTCCACCACCTGGATGCCATAGGCGTCGGCCTCCTTGTCGAGCTGATCGCGGATCTTGCGCATCAGCGCCTCGCGCTCGTCGCGCACGACTTGCGTGAAGGTGACCTCGCCGAGCACGCGGCGCAGCGCGGCGTTCAGCAGCGTGCCGAGCTGGACGTTGGCGGTCTGGATCGAACCGACGCTTTGGTAGAACTGCAGCGCGTTCTTGATCTTGTAGCGCGCGAAGGCGTCGACCACGAGTCGCTTCTGGTCGAACGCGATCACCTCCTGCGAGGGGTTCTCGAGGTCGAGGATGCGCTTGTCGATCGAGATCACGTTGTCGATGAACGGTGCCTTGAAGTTCAGACCGGGCTCCGTGACGACGTCGACCGGCTTGCCGAACCGCACCACCAGTGCCTGCTCGGTCTGGTTCACGGTGAACAGCGAGCTGTAGCCGATGACGACGAGCACGAGCACGGCGACGAGCGCGACGATGCCTGCAACGGGGGACCTCATCGGACGCCTCCCTGCTGAGCGGCCGGCGCCGGACGGCGCGGCAAGAGATCGCCGAGCGGCAGCAGCGGCACGGGACCGCCGGTGGCGCCGCTGTCGAGCACGAGCTTCTCGGAGCCACCGAGCACGCGCTCCATGGTCTCGAGATAGATCCGTTCGCGGGTCACGTCGGGCGCCTTCTTGTACTCGTCATAGACCTTGAGGAAGCGCGCGCTCTGGCCCTTGGCCTCGGCGATCGCCTGCTCCTTGTAGCCCTCGGCGACCTGCAGGATCTGCGCGGCACGACCGCGTGCATCCGGCACCACCTTGTTGGCATAGGTCTGGGCTTCGTTCTGGAGACGCTCGAGGTCGGCACGCGCCGCCTGGACGTCGCGGAATGCCTCGATCACCTGGGCCGGCGGATCGACCTTCTGCATCTGCACCTGGGTGATCTGGATGCCGGAGCCGTAATTGTCGAGCGTCTTCTGCATCAGTTCCTGCACGTTCTGCTCGATCACGGTGCGGGCACCGGTGAGGATCGGCTGGATGTTGGAGCGGCCGATCACCTCGCGCATCGCGCTCTCGGCCACCGCCTTCACGGTGCCCTCGGGGTTCTGGATGTTGAACAGGAAGTCGGCCGCGCCCTTCGGCTTGATGCGCCAGAGCACGGTGACGTCGACGTCGACGATGTTCTCGTCGCCGGTCAGCATCAGGCTTTCCTCGGGGACATCGCGACCGCCGCGGCCGCGCCGGCCGGGATCGTCATTGGCGGTGATGCCGATCGAGATCGAGTTGACGCGCAGCGCCTTAGGCAGCAGCACGGTCTCGATCGGATAAGGCAGGTGATAGCGCAGGCCCGGCTGCTCATCGCGGACATACTTGCCGAAGCGCAGCACGACGCCGAGCTCCTCGGACTGCACGCGGTAGATGCCGGAGGCGAGCCAGATGATGATGGCGCCGAGCACGATCAGGAGCACGCCCGCGGTGCCGAAACCGCCGCCCGGCACGAACTGCTGCAGCCGGTCCTGGCCGCGCCGCAGAAGATCTTCCAGGTCGGGCGGCCTTGGACCGACCGGTTGCGGTCCCGAGCCCCAGGGCCCCTTCGGACCCTGACCCCACGGGCCTCCGCCCTGATTCTTCCACGCCATCGATCGATCTCCTCCGAGAGGCTGAGTATACACCAACGCCGGCCCCGACGGTCGCCGGGTTATAAGGGACGGCCCCGCCCCTTACAACGTAGCGCTCCAGCTAAGCCCGAACCGGGTTTTGTCAATGTAAACAGGGCCGGAAGCGCCGGTTTGCCGCGGCCTCAGCTCCGCCACGCGGCCAAACTGCGCGACTTCATCATTAACGGATGGTCTTGAGGGGGCCGTCGCGTCGATCCGACCGGCGAAACGCTCACCGCCGCCGGCGATAGGTGACGTAGGAGAATTCGGCCTGATCGTCGGGCCCCGAGGCATGGCGCTCCCGCGCCACCTCTTCCCATTGGGCCGGGTCGATCGCCGGAAACACGGTATCGCCAGGCGGGCTCGCATGCACCTCGGTGATCTCCAGCCGGTCGGCGATCGGCATCGTCGCAGCAAAGAGCTCGGTGCCTCCGATGACCGCGATCTCCGCGGCTGAACGCCGCAGCGCATCACCACGCGCGATGCCGAGCGCTTCATCGACGGTATGGGTCACGATCGCGCCCGGCGCGCGAAACTCGGCATCGCGGGTGACGACGATGTTGGTGCGGCCCGGCAGCGGCCGGCGCGGAAACGAGACGAAGGTCTTGCGGCCCATCACGATCGGGCGGCCCATGGTCATCGCCTTGAAGCGCTGCATGTCGCTCTTCTGCCGCCACGGGATCGCACCGGCGGCGCCGATGATGCCGTTGTCGGCGACCGCGACGATCAGCACGATCTCGATCACGGCGCCCTCTCCGCCAGTTGAGCCAGAGCTTCGCCGGTCACCTTGCATAGCGTCCACTCGTCCATGAGCTCGGCGCCGAGCGATTTGTAGAAAGTGATGGAAGGAGCATTCCAGTCGAGCACCGACCATTGCAGCCGCGCCCAGCCCTTTTCGACGCAGGTCCGCGCGAGGTGACCGAGCAAGGCCTGGCCGATGCCATTGCGGCGAAACGCCGGCCGCACGAACAGGTCTTCGATATAGATCCCTGGCCTGCCGGCAAACGTGGAGAAGTTGACGAACCAGACCGCGAAGCCCGCCACCGCGCCGTTCCATTCGGCGAGATCGCAGAACAGCGTCGGGTGCTCACAGAACAGCGCGCCGGCGATGCCGGCCTCGCTCGCGCCGACCTCGTGCGATAGCTTCTCGTAGTCGGCGAGCTCCCGGATCAGCGCGAATACGCTTCCGATGTCGTCAGGCCGGGCGCTACGGATCGAAACCGGCATGCGTCAGACCGCGACCTCGGCCTTGATATGCGGATGCGGATCGTAGCCGGCGAGCGCGAAGTCCTCGTAGCGGAAGCCGAAGATGTCCTTGACGTCCGGATTGAGCGTCATGGTCGGCAGCGGACGGGGAGCGCGCGTGAGCTGCAGCCGCGCCTGCTCGATATGGTTGGAATAGAGATGCACGTCGCCGAAGGAGTGCACGAATTCGCCGGGCTTCAATCCCGTCACCTGCGCCGCCATCATCGTCAGCAGCGCATAGGATGCGATGTTGAAGGGCACGCCG
This sequence comes from Bradyrhizobium sp. SZCCHNRI1029, assembly GCF_032487555.1. NCBI lineage: Bacteria > Pseudomonadati > Pseudomonadota > Alphaproteobacteria > Hyphomicrobiales > Nitrobacteraceae > Bradyrhizobium > Bradyrhizobium sp. SZCCHNRI1029. The sequence goes on along the minus strand of NZ_JAUEUK010000002.1, from coordinate 232,331 downwards.
AGGAAGACGTCGGCCGAGCGCTGGTAGAGCTGGCACGACAATCTGCCGTTCACGACATAGAACTGGAACAGGCAGTGGCACGGCGGCAGCGCCATCTTCTCGACGTCGGCCGGGTTCCAGGCCGTCACGATCAGCCGGCGCGAATCCGGATTGCGCCTGATCATGTCGATCACGTTCGTGATCTGGTCGATATGACCGCCGTCCGGCGTCGGCCACGAGCGCCACTGATAGCCGTAGACGGGGCCGAGATCGCCATTGGCGTCGGCCCACTCGTCCCAGATGGTGACGCCGTTGTCGTGCAGATATTTGATGTTGGTGTCGCCCTTCAGGAACCACAGCAGCTCGTGCACGATCGCCTTGAGCGGCAGCCGCTTGGTGGTCACCAGCGGAAAGCCGGCCGCAAGGTTGAAGCGCATCTGGTGGCCGAACACCGACAGCGTGCCGGTGCCGGTGCGGTCGTGCTTCTCGGCGCCGTCGGACAGGATGCGTTCGAGCAGGTCGTGATACTGGTGCATGGTGCGCGCTGGCGGCCTTTCGCAGAAGGCGGCGAATTTAACGACAGGGATCGCCCGGCCCTAGCCTCGACTCGGCCCGGCCGCCAATTATACCCCGAAAAATGTCGGCCACCGCTGCAAACGACAAGGGCGGAACCGCACGTTCCGCCCCCCCTCCCGATCCATGGCCGCTCCGTACGAGCTCGCCGGCTTGAGGACCGCGGACCATTTGACGATCTCGCCCTTCACCAGCGTCCCGAGCGACTCCGGCGTCCGGTCCGCCGACGCAGGTCAGCCTTCGCTCTCCACGAAGACCTCGTCGCGCTTGCGGCGCAACGTCGGCAGCACCGCCAGCACCAACAGCCCCGCCGCGATCGCGAGCAGCACGGCCGACAGCGGCCGCGTCAGGAACACCGACCAGTCGCCGCGCGAGATCAGCAGCGCCCGGCGCAGGTTCTCCTCCATCAACGGGCCCAGCACCATGCCGAGCAACAGCGGCGCCGGCTCGAAATCATGCTTGATCAGCCAGTAGCCGACGAGGCCGAACGCGCCCGCCAGGACGACGTCGACCGGCGCGTTGTTGACCGAATAGATGCCGATCGCGCAGAAGATCACGATCGACGGGAACATCAGCCGGTATGGCACGCGCAACAGCCGCACCCAGATGCCGACCAGCGGCAGGTTGATGATGATCAGCATGAGATTACCGATCCACATCGAGGCGATCATGCCCCAGACCAGATCGGGCTGCTTCTGCATCACCTGCGGGCCCGGCACGATGCCGTGGATGGTCATCGCGCCGACCATCAGCGCCATGACCGCATTCGGCGGAATGCCGAGCGTCAGCAGCGGAATGAAGGAGGTCTGCGCCGCCGCATTATTGGCGCTCTCCGGCGCCGCGACGCCCTCGATCGCACCGCGACCGAACCGCGACGGATCTCGCGCGATCTTCTTCTCCAGCGTATAGGCCGCGAACGAGGCGATCACCGCACCTCCGCCCGGCAGGATGCCTAGGATCGAACCGAGCACCGTGCCGCGCAGGATCGCCGGCGCGGAGTCCTTCAGATCCTTCCTGGTTGGCATCAGGCCGGTGATCTTCTTCTGCACGAGGTCGCGGTCCATCTCCGCGCCGGCATCGAGATTGCGAATGATCTCTGCAAAGCCGAACACGCCCATCGCGACGGTGGCAAAGCCCAGGCCGTCGGCGAGCTCGGGAATATTGAAGGCCATGCGCGAGACGCCGGTCTCGATGTCCGAGCCGACCATCGACAGCAGCAGGCCGAGCACGATCATTGCGATCGCCTTCAGCACCGAGCCCTTCGCCAGCACGACTGCGAAGATCAGGCCCAGCACCATCAGCGAGAAATACTCGGCCGGGCCGAACGCCAGCGCGAGCTTGGTCAACGGCGCGCCGAGGATCGCAATCAGCACGGTGGCAACGCAGCCGGCGAAGAATGAGCCGATCGCGGCAATCGCCAGCGCCGGACCGGCACGGCCCTGCTTCGCCATCTGGAAGCCGTCGAGCGCGGTCACCACCGACGTCGCCTCGCCGGGAATGTTGACCAGGATGGAGGTCGTCGAGCCGCCATACTGGGCGCCGTAGTAGATGCCGGCCAGCATGATCAGCGCGCCGACCGGCGGCAGGCCGAAGGTGATCGGCAGCAACATCGCGACGGTGGCGATGGTCCCGATGCCCGGGAGAACGCCGACCAGCGTGCCGACCAGCGCGCCGATCAGGCACATCAGCAGATTGATTGGCGACAACGCGACGGCGAAACCGTGGGCGAGATTTGCAAACAGATCCATCACGCCCTCACTGCAAAAGGAAACGCGGCAACAGCGGCATCGGCAACCCCAGCACGTAGGGGAACAGCAGCGCGCAGCCGCCGGTCAGGCAGATGCCGACGATCAGGGCCTCGCGCCAGCGCGTCTCGGGGCTGCCGATCGCCGCGATCAGGAAGCTTGCAAGCCCCGTGACCAATAGTCCGAGCGGGCGAATGGAGACGGCGAAGGTCAGGATCGCGAGCGAGACGAACAGCGGTCCGCGCCAGTGATAGGTCGCAAGCTGCGCGCCTTCACTCACGACGCCGATCACGGCCACGGCAGCTCCGAGCCCTAGCAGCAGCAGACCGAACATCCGCGGCGCAGTTCCGGCACCGAACGAGAAGCCGCGCATGCCCTGCAGGTCGCTGGAGGCCCACAACGCGAACAGCGCGATCGCCATCAGCACGACGCCGCCGAAATAGTCCTGCGGCGCGCGTGGACGTACCATGAATGTGAACACCGCGACCGCGATCAGCGGATAGGTGTAGATGAGAGCCAGCAGAACATCGGAAGACAGCGAGGTCTTGCCGCTTGCGGCATATTGCTGCGCCAGGCTCGGGATCGCCATTGACAAGGCCGACGCATGGGCTCCAATGACCTGCAGCGGACCGCGTCCGGAGAGTGGACCTACAAGACCGGCCAAGGCGATCAGCAGTTCGATGATCTGGGGCGCGAAGGCAAGGACCAGAATGATCGATGCGCCGGTCACGCTGCGGGCGGCCGACATGCCCGCCGTTTCGCCCGACAATTGGCCCGTGGTCTCGGCCATGCCTCGCCCCCCCCCCGATCGGCCTTGATGGCCGGCACTGTTTTCGTTCGGCGGCCCGGAGCAAACCGGTCGCGCTTCTATTTTGCCTAGCGACTTTCCCTAGAGAAGGCCAGCAAAACCAAGACAGCCGCCCGCGGCGAGCAGCCAGAGCGGATTGAGTCGCGTCATAGATGCAACGACTGCGGCAAGGACCGTCAGCGCGAACGCCCGCCACGTCTGGTCGGAAGCCTGACCGAGAATCCATGCGCTCGCCGCCATCAAGCCGATCGACAACGGCACCAGCGTCGCCTGCAGCATGGCGGGCCAGCGCGCATCCCGCGCATTCGAGAGCCAGCGGCTGACAAAATAGGAGAGCACGGCGGTGGGACCGCACATCGCGATCGTCGCGACCGCCGCACCTGCCACGCCTGCGACCGAATAGCCGATCAGGGTGACGATCAGAACGTTGGGCCCGGGCGACAATTGCGAGAGTGCGAACAGATCGGCGAACTGTTTGTCCGTCATCCAGTGCCGGGCCTCGACTGCAACACGTTGCAGTTCGGGAATCGCCGCCACTGCGCCGCCAACCGCAAACAGCGAGATCAACGCAAAGGTCCAGAACAGCTGGAACAACGGATTGTCGTCCCCGCTCATCGTGCCGACCGCGTCTTGGCATAGGTGACGGCTAGGCTGAGCGGCACGGCCACCAGCAGAACCTCCTGAAGCGGCAGGCGCGCCAGCCCGATCGCCACGAACACGCCAGCCACGACGGCAACGCCCGCCACGTCGCTCTTCTTCAGGAGCGGCGAGATCATGCGAAACACCACCGACGCCAGCAGACCCACGGCCACGCAGGACACGCCTGCAAGCGCCCGTCGCCACGTGTCGGCTTGTCCAAAATGACCGTAGATGGCACCGAGAGAGGTGATCAGCAGCATCGGTGGTCCGAGCAGGCCTGCAAAGGCAGCGATTCCACCCGCGACACCGCGCAATCGCGCGCCGAACACCACGGAGAAATTCACGATGTTCGGTCCGGGCAGGAAATGACAGAGCGCGAAGGTCGCGTTGAACTCCTCCGCCGTCATCCAGTGATGCTCATCGACGATCGCACGCCGCGCGAACACCAGCACGCCGCCGAAGCCCGACAGCGACATTTTCGCGAATGCGAAGAAGAGCGTGCGGAGGCTGGGCGGGTGTCTGGCGATGTCGGCAGCGGGAGAGGCAACCTGCGCAGCTTCGGGAGGCATGCCGCACTGTAGGAGGACGAAAACCAGGCTGCCAAGGTCGAACCAGAGGTTCCCAGCAGCCGCCCACATTTTTGTCGCGCGCCGCGGCGTTTCGGCCCTGTGCATCCGCCGGCCGGCGGCCTATATAGGGGGTGCCGGCTTGCCGGCTATGGAAATAAATCGCCGTCGAAATAAACCATTCGGACCCGGGGGCGGTACCCGGCGCCTCCACCAAAGCCCACCGACGGATGGGTTTTGGCGGGGGCGAAATAGGATCGACGAGGGCGTAAAGGGCGAGCTTTTTCCCGGTATTGTTCCGCCGTTATCGGGCTACTGCAATAGTTGCCAACGACAACTTTGCTCCGGTTGCTCAGGCTGCGTAACGCAGTTTGAAAGACCACCTTAAAGTCCTAACGGGTTAAGCTCCGTTAGGCGGGGTTCGGAGGCACCTGGCAACAGAAGCCTCCACTTTCATTTGCCCCGCTTTGGCCGGTCTCCCCGTCGCGGGCCGTGCTGTCCCCAGTTTTTTGGCGCGTCATCCGTTCATTCCTCCGTTGACCGGACTTCCGCCAGCTTCTACCCGTTCCCATATCTGGCGATCGACCGGCATGGCTGCTGACCTCGGCACCGATGCCGGGTACGATGTGACTGACGCGAGTCGGGAATGCTGCTGCCTGCCGGGCGCGGCCGCTCGACACGTCGGGCGCAGCCCTCACGATACAGGACCGATCATGGCGACGGATCATATTCGATACGATGTGCTGGCGCGCGACGCGTTGCGCGGGGTGCTGCGCCGGGTGCTGACCGACGCTGCTGCCCATGGTCTCCCGGGCGAGCATCATTTCTTCATCACCTTCGTGTCCAAGGCCGAGGGCGTGAAGCTGTCGCCGCGGCTGCTCGCGCAATATCCGGAGGAGATGACGATCATCCTGCAACACCAGTTCTGGGATCTGGTGGTTTCGGAGGATCGGTTCGAGGTCGGCCTGTCGTTCGGCGGCATCCCTGAGCGCCTCGTGGTGCCGTTCCACGCGATCAAGAGCTTCTTCGATCCGTCGGTGCAATTCGGACTGCAGTTCGAGCCGTCGGAGGCGATTGCCGAGACGCCGCCAGCTCCGAAGCTGCCGGCCGCACCGGCGCCATCGGCCATCGCCGGTCCGCAGCCTGCGACACCGGCCGAGACCAGCGACGACAAGCCGCTCCCGCCAGCCTCGCCGGGAGAAGGCGCCGAGGTCGTGCGCCTGGACCGTTTCCGCAAGAAGTAGGCGCATTCGCCGCGCGCGGAACGCCGGTTGGACCACGAGATTGAAGCATGCTTGAACCGGTCGACGCCGGTTCACCACCAATCATGGGCATGCTTCATGGCACATTCAGCAAATCCATCATCGCACGGAGCGACGCGCACGGAGACCGACAGCTTCGGCCCGATCGAGGTCGCCGCCGATCGCTATTGGGGCGCGCAGACCGAGCGCAGCCGTCAGAATTTCCGCATCGGCCACGACCGCATGCCGATCGGCATCGTGCACGCGCTTGCGCTGGTGAAGATGGCCGCGGCCCAGACCAACCGCGAGCTCGGCCAGCTCGAGCCGCGCATGGCGGACGCCATCGTCCAAGCGGCGCAGGAGGTCATCGACGGCAAGCTCGACGACCACTTTCCGCTGGTCGTCTGGCAGACCGGCTCGGGCACCCAGAGCAACATGAACCTCAACGAGGTGATCGCCAATCGCGCCAGCGAGCTGCTGGGGGGCGAGCGCGGCACCAAGAAGCCCGTTCATCCGAACGACCACGTCAACATGAGCCAGTCGTCCAACGACTCGTTCCCGACCGCGATGCACATCGCCGCAGCGCGCGCGATCTCGGGCCATCTGGTGCCGGCGCTGTCGGAGCTGCTGGCGGCATTGCGCGCCAAGCAGGAGGCGTTCGCGGACATCGTCAAGATCGGCCGCACCCACACCCAGGACGCCACGCCGCTCACGCTGGGGCAGGAGTTCTCCGGCTACGCCGCGCAGGTCGAGAGCGCGATCGCAAGAATCGAGATTGCGGCGCGGGATCTCCTGCCGCTGGCGCAGGGCGGCACCGCCGTGGGCACCGGCCTGAACGCGGATCCGAAGTTCGCAAAGCTGTTCGCCAAGCATGTTGCCGACATCACCGGCCTGCCCTTCACCAGCGCGGCCAACAAATTCGAGGCGCTCGCGTCCAACGACGCCTATGTGTACACCCATGGTGCGCTGAATGCGGCGGCCGCCGGCCTGTTCAAGATCGCTAACGACATCCGCTTCCTCGGCTCAGGCCCGCGCTCCGGATTGGGAGAATTGATCCTGCCGGAGAACGAGCCGGGCTCCTCGATCATGCCGGGCAAGGTGAACCCGACGCAGTGCGAAGCGCTCACGATGGTGTGTTGCCAGGTGTTCGGCAATCACACGGCGATCACCATGGGCGGCAGTCAGGGTCATTTCGAACTGAACGTCTACAAACCATTGCTTTCACATTGCATGATGCAGTCCATACAATTACTAGGTGATTCAGCACGTTCATTCAGCGAACATTGCGTAACCGGTATTCAGGCCGACGCTGCTCGCATTCGCGAGCTGATGGAGCGCTCGCTGATGCTGGTGACAGCGCTTGCGCCGAAGATCGGCTACGACAACGCTGCCAAGGTCGCGAAATCAGCGCATCAGCGCGGCACCACGCTGAAACAAGAGGCCTTGCGGCTCGGTCTCGTCTCCGAGGACGAATTCGACCGCCTCGTTCAACCCGAGAGGATGACAAGGCCGGGGCGAGCGTAGCGGTAGCCCCGTAGTACTACGGGGGGTGATGCAATTCTCGCTGTTAACCCCTAAAGGATACTCTCGACTACAAGTTCTGCTGCGTTTGTTGAGTAAACAAATCCCGCTCGCAACGACGCGAATGGCCATCGAACTATCAGGGAGCGATGACATGATTGTCTGGAGAACGCCTGGGCTCATCCGCGCAATGCGCATGCTCTCGTCGCGACGTTCGATGGCTTAGATGATTGGAGCAAGCATGGGTGATGTCATCAACTTGAAGCGTTTCAGAAAGCGCGTGGAGCGCGATCAGGAAGCGAAGGTCGCCGAAAGCAACCGCGCTCGCTTCGGCAGGACGAAGTCCGAACGCGCAACTGACGCCCAACGCGACAAGCGCGCGAACGAATTACTCGATCAACATCGTATCAATGGCGAGGACGCGTGATGAAGTCGCCCGTCGTAAAACGTTCAATCGTGGTCGCAGGCCACAAGACCAGCGTCAGCCTCGAAGAGGCCTTCTGGAACGGCATGAAGGAGATTTCGGGTCTCCGTAACATGACCCTGTCCGAGCTGGTCGGAGAGATCGACAACAATCGCCAGCAGGGCAACCTGTCCTCGGCGATCCGGCTGTTCGTGCTCGACCACTTCAAGAGCCGCGCCGCAGCGTCTTCAGGCCTCGAGCCGAAGGCGGCGGTGGACACCCGGCACACGGCAGCCGCCGCGGCTCCTTGAGGCAGATCAGACGGCGATCCGCCCGGCCTGTTTAAAATCGCTCTAAGATGCCGCGGCATTTAACATGCCGCGCTTGACCTCTTGGCACGCGATTGAAAATACAGGCTATGAGCGAAATTTGCGATACAAGGCCGCCTCAGCCGCTCGGTCTCGCCCGGCGAGGCTATACCGGAACAATCCAGCATCTGGCTGCGGGCGGCGCGAGCTCGTCCCTGCCGGACGTCGAATTGGAGAGCCGGCTGATCGAACTGGGCTTCGTCGAGGGCGCCCGGGTCGAAATCCTGCATGAGGGGATCGTCGGGCGCGATCCGATCGCCGTGCGTGTCGACAACATCACCGTCGCGGTCCGCCGGCGCGAGGCCATGGCCGTCATCGTGGCATAGGCCGCGCGGAAAGCGTCGTCATGGAAAGCCCTCTGCTGCATCTGGCCCTGGTGGGTACGCCCAACAGCGGCAAGACCTCGCTGTTCAACGCGCTGACGGGAAGCCGCCAGAAGGTCGCGAACTATCCCGGGGTCACGGTCGAGCGCAAAGAGGGCGCCTTCGTCACCCCGCAGGGCCGCCAGGTCTCGCTGGTCGACCTGCCCGGCACCTATTCCTTGCGCGGTCGCAGCCCTGACGAGGAAATCACCAGGGATTTCGTGCTGGGACGTGCCACCGGCGAGGTCCTGCCCGACCTGGTGTTGTGCGTTGCCGACTCCACCAACCTCAGGTTGACGATCCGGCTGCTGCTCGAGCTCAAGAGCACCGGCCGGCCGCTGGCGCTCGTGCTCAACATGTTCGACATCGCCAAGCGGCGCGGCGTAACGGTCGACGTCTCCGCGCTGTCGCAGGCGCTGGGCGTGCCGGTCGTGACGTCGATCGCCGTGCGCAAGGGCGGCACCGACGACCTGCTGCGGCTGACCGACGAGCTCCTGGCCCAGGCGGCCGCGGCCACCGGAGAGCGCGCCAACACCTGGCGTCCCCTCACGGTCCCGGAGCTGCGCGCCACCCAGCGCGAGGCCGACCGTATCATCGCGGAGACGGTCAGCCTGCCCGAGCGGCCCGATACCTGGACCGCCCGGATCGATGCCATCGCGCTGCATCCGGTCGGCGGCCTGCTGATCCTGCTGGCGATCCTGTTCGTGATGTTTCAGGGGGTGTTCGCCTGGGCCCAGCCGCTGATGCAGGTGCTATCGGCGGCTTTTGATGCGCTCGGCCAGCTCGTTCACGACGAGCTTCCCGAAGGCCTGCTGCAGAGCTTCCTGCAGAACGGGGTGATCTCCGGCGTCGGCAGCGTCATCGTCTTCCTGCCGCAGATCATCATCATCTTCCTGTTCATCCTGCTCCTGGAAGATTTCGGCTACATGGCGCGCGCGGCGTTCCTGATGGACCGCATCATGGGCGGCGCCGGGCTGCATGGCCGCGCCTTCATCCCGCTGCTCTCGAGCTTTGCCTGCGCCATTCCCGGCATCATGGCGACACGCGTGATCGACAACCGGCGCGACCGGCTCACCACGATTCTGATCGCGCCGCTGATGACCTGCTCGGCGCGGATCCCGGTCTATACGCTGATCATTTCGGCCTTCATCCCGCCGACGAAGATCTGGGGCCTGGTCAACCTGCAGGGCCTGGTGATGTTCGGGCTCTACGCCGCCGGGATCATCAGCGCGCTGCTGGTGTCGTTCCTGGTCAAGTTCTTCCTGATGCGCGACTACCAGCCGGCGCCGTTCATGCTGGAGCTGCCGGACTACAAGATGCCGCGGTTGCGCAGCATCGCGATCGGCGTCTACACCCGCGCCAAGATGTTCTTGCAGCGCGCCGGCACCACGATCTTCGCGATGATGGTGCTGATCTGGTTCCTGGCGTCGTTCCCGCAGCCGCCGGAGGGCGCGACCGAGCCCGCGATCAATTACAGCCTCGCGGCGATGATCGGCCAGGCGATCGCCCCCCTGCTCTCGCCGGTCGGCTTCAACTGGCAGATCGCGGTGGCGCTGGTACCCGGCATGGCCGCCCGCGAAGTCGCAGTCGCCGCGCTCGGCACCGTCTATGCGATCGAAGGCGGCAAGGAGGCCGCCGAGCAGATCGGACAGGTGCTGGCCAGCAAATGGAGCCTCGCCACGGCGCTGGCGCTGCTCGCCTGGTACATCTTCGCCCCGCAATGCGCCTCGACGCTCGCCGTCATCCGCCGAGAAACCGGCAGCTGGCGCTGGATGGCTGTCACCTTCTTCTACATGTTCGCGCTGGCCTATGCGGCGGCGTTCGCGACCTACCACATCGCGTCAGCGCGCGGCGTCGACATGCAGCGCGAAGCCGCGCGCGTCCGGCGCGCCGAGCTCAGGACGAAGCTGCATCGACGGGATCAGATAGTCGCCGTGGTTCTGCCGCCGGTACGGAATCGGCTGATCCGTGAACAGCGTCCGCATCCGCGCGCGCAGTCGGTCAGCGATCTCAACAAATCCGGCCTCGTCGATCCGGCTCGCCTTGTGCGCCACGAAGGCCGGCAGCACGTCGAAGCCGGGATAGAACAGGATGCCATGGTTGATCGGAAACAGGAGATCGTCGATCGGCCCGTTGATGCCGCGCGCCGAATAGTGCTCCTCCCAGCCGCCGGTGGTCACGACCAGCATCGCGCGCTTGCCGGCAAACACACCCTCGCCGTAGCGGTTGCCCCAGCGCTTGTCGCTGTGCTCGCCGACGCCATAGGTGAAGCCGTAGGAATACACCCGGTCGACCCAGCCCTTGAGAATCGCGGGCATCGTGAACCACCACAGCGGGAACTGCAGGATGACCGCGTCGGCCCACAAGAGCTTCTCTTGCTCGGCCCTGACGTCGTCAGTGAGCGTGTGCGTCTTGAAGGCCTCGCCCGACGCGGTGGCAACGTTGAGGCGCGCATCCGGCGGCAGTTGCGGAAAGTCGGCGCGATCCGCAGCCGCCTTCCAGCCGATCGCATAGAGATCCGAGACCCTGACCTGATGGCCTTGAGATTCGAGCTCGGCGACCGCGACGTCGCGTAGGGCGCCGTTGAGCGAGCGGGGTTCTGGGTGGGCGGAGACGAGCAGCACATTCATGGCCTTGATCCCTTTGCTGGAACAGCCGGAACATAGACGCGCGCCCACCTATCCACTATATGGCATATATCGATAACATTATGCTGATTTATGGATAAGTCAGGCATCAGCCTCATCAACATGCGCAGCTTCGTCCGGGTTGCCGAGCGCGGCAGCCTGTCGGCCGTGGCGCGCGAGCTCGGGCTGGGCCAATCCACCATCTCGCGTCACCTTCAGGAATTGGAGGATGCGATCGGCGTGCCGCTGCTCAGCCGCACCACCCGGCGCGTCACCCTGACCGACGAAGGCAGCCGCTATTACGCGAACTGCGTCCAGATCCTCCGCCTGATCGACCAGGCCGGCGACGAGGCACGCGGTGCGCGTGGCGCCGCCGCCGGCACGATCCGGATCTCCTGTACGGCGGCCTTCGGGATCCTGCACATCACGCGGCTGGTCTTCGCGTTCCAGGATCGCTATCCGGACATCGCGATCGATCTCAATTTGACCGACGAGCGCATCGACCTCGTGCGGGAGGGTGTCGACATCGCACTGCGTCTCGCTCCGCTCACCGACAGTTCTCTGAAGCTGCGGCCGCTCGGCTACTCGCACCGGCTTCTTGTCGCCTCGCCGGACTATCTGGAGAAACGCGGCACGCCGCGCACGCCGCAGGAGCTGATCGGGCATGACGGCGTCCGCATGACCAACGTCGCGGGCAGCGAGTCGCTCGTCGTCATGGGACCCGACGGAGAACGCCATGAGGTGCCGTTCAGAGGCTGCTTCCGCACCAATCACGGACTCGCGGTTCGAGAGGCCGTGCTGTCCGGGCGCGGAATCGGCGGGAGCCATGCGTGGCTGGTCGACGACCTCATCGCGGCTGGCAGGCTGACGGTCATCCTGCCCGACCACCGTCTGCCATCGACTCCCCTCAACATGCTGATCGTCCCGGAGCGTGCCGGCATCGCGCGCGTGCGGCTGCTGATCGACTATCTCGCCGAGGAGATCGTCCGGCTGCCCGGCATCCGGCCCGAGCCCTGAGCTAAAGCCGCGGCATCGCGTCCGGCCGCACCTCGCGGGCCTGCGCTGCCAGCCGGATCGCGGCATTGGCCGCACCGAAGCCCTGATAGTTGCGGCGCTGCACGATCTCGAAGAAGAAGCGCTCCTCGAAGATATGGGTGTAGACTTGGAAGAACTCGGCGTCGCCGTCGCGGTCGTACAGGATCTCGTTGGCACGGAGCGCGGCGACCGTGTCGGGCGCAAGATCATACTTGGCTTCGAGATCGTCGTAGTAGTTGTCGGGAATGTCGAGGAAGCCGGCGCCGCGGGCGCGCATCTCGGCCACGGCCGCGAAGATGTCGTCGCACGAGAACGCGATGTGCTGGACGCCAGAGCCGAAGAATTCGGAGATGAAGCGCGATGACAAGGTGCGCGTCGCCGTGGAGCCGTTGAGGATGAAGCGCAGGCTGCGATCGCCGTTGACGATCGCCTGGCTCTGCACGAGGCCTCGGGGATCGGCGATCTCCATCTGCGGCAGGCGGGAGAAGTCGATCAGCCCGGCATAGAACAGCAGCCAGGACAGCATCTCCTCATGCGGCATCGACTGGGCGATGTGATCGACCGCGACGAGACGGTCGGTGCTTTTGTCGCTGGCGACGGCTTCGAAATCGACGTCCCAGTGCCGCCCGTGGGTATCCAGGAAGTACAGCAGGCTGCCGCCGACACCATGGATCGCCGGGATCTCCAGCTCGCCCGGCCCGACCGGCTGGGTGAAGGTGCGCGTCTTCAAGGACTGCGCCCGCGCCATGGCACGAGCGGCACTGTCGACGTCCAGCGCCAACGCGCAGACACCAGCCCCATGCGTGACGTAGTGTGAATGCGCAAAACTGGCCGGCTCGCAGTTGATCACCAACTCGATTGCGCCCTGGGACCAGCGCTGCACCGCCTTGCTGCGATGACGCCCCGTCTTGCGGAAGCCAAGCTGTCCGAACAGTCTCGCCAGAGACTCCGCTTTGTCCTCGCTGACCGCGAATTCGACGAAGCCGATCCCGTGGCTCTTGACCCGAGGCTCGAAGCGCGGCTCCGGCTGGGCGGGCACGTTCCCGGCGAGGTCATCCTGCAACAGCAGCAGCGAGCGCATGCCGTCGAGCGCGGTGCGCGGCGCCGAGCCGGCGCGGAACTGATCGTTGAAGATCTCCAGCGACAGCGGCCCGGAATAGCCGGTCGCGGCGACCGCCTCCATGAACGCGCCGACTGGTAGATCGCCCTGCCCCGGAAAACTGCGAAAATGCCGGCTCCAGGACAGCACATCCAGTTCGAGCTTCGGCGCATCGGCAAGCTGCACCAAGAAAATCTTGTCGGCCGGAATGGCGCGGATCGCGTTGGTCGGCAGCGCTGGCGCCAGCGCATGAAAGCTGTCGAGGATGACGCCGATCGCCTTGTGATCGGCGCGGCGGACGATCTCCCAGGCGTCACGATAGTCATGGACGTGGCGGCCCCAGGCCAGCGCCTCGTAGCCGACGCGCAGGCCGCGCTTGGCCGCGCGCTCGCCGAGCTCGTGGAAATCGGCGGCGGCCCGGTCGATGCCGCCGAGCGAGGCCGGCGACACGCTGCTGCAGATCAGCAGCAGATCGGTGCCGAGTTCCTGCATCAGGTCGAACTTGCGCTCGGCGCGGATGAAGTTGCGCGCGCGCTGCGGCTCCGGCATGCCCTCGAAATCGCGGAACGGCTGATAGGCGCAGATCGACAACCCAAGGTCGCGGCACATCTGCCCGATCTCGCGCGGCCGCATCCCGAACGCGACGAGATCGTTCTCGAAGATCTCGACCGTATCGAAGCCGGCGGCGGCGATCGCCTTGAGCTTCTCGTCGAGCGCGCCTGAGATGGAGACCGTTGCGATCGAGCGCTGGTTCATGCCGCCGTCTCCTCCATCGCGCCGCCCAGGAACAGCTGGCCGATGCGCGGATCGGCCAGCACGCGGTCGGCCTTGTCGATGATGCGGGTGCGGCCGAGCTCGAGCACGATGCCGTAGTCGGAGATCTCCAGCGCCGAGCGCGCATTCTGCTCGATCAGGAGCACCGAGACGCCGCGGTCGCGCAATTGTTTCAGCATGTCGAAGGTCTGCTGCACCATCAAGGGCGACAGGCCGATGGAGGGCTCGTCGATCAGCACGAGCTGCGGCTCGAGCAGAAGCCCGCGCGCGATTTCGAGCTGCTTCTGCTCGCCGCCTGACAGGGTCGAGGCCTGCCGGTCCGCCTTCTTGCGCAGCACGGGAAAGACGTCGAGCGCCGCCTCGACACGGGCGGCCAGATCGAACTCGCGCGGTGCGGCCACGCCGCCGAGCTCGATATTGTGACGGACCGACAGCTCGCCGAAAATGTTGCGGCCCTGCGGGATGTAGCAGATGCCGGCGCCGAGCAGCGCGCGCTGGCTCAAGCCGGTGACGTCGCGGCCCTTGAAGACCACCTTGCCTTCGCGCAGCTTGAGCAGGCCGAAGATCGCCTTGAACACGGTCGACTTGCCGGCACCGTTCGGACCGATGACGGTGGTGATCGAGCCCGCCGGCACCGAGAAGGTCGTGCCGTTGAGGATCGTCATCTTGCCGTAGCCGCCGACGAGGTTCTGGACGTCGAGAATGGGATCGCTCATCGCCGTCTCCTCAATGTCCGAGATAGGCTTCGATCACGGCCGGGTTGGCCCTGATCTCGTCGGGCTTGCCGATCGCCAGCACCTTGCCCTCCGCCATCACCATGACGCGCGAGCACAGCGACATCACGAACTCCATGTTGTGCTCGATCACCACGAAGGTGGCGCGGCGTTCGCGGTTGATCGCGATCAGCCGCTCCTTGAGGTCGCCCAGCATGGTCGGGTTGACGCCGCCTGCAGGCTCGTCGAGCAGCACCAGCCGCGGGCCGCCCATGAAGGCCATGGCGGCATCGAGCAGCTTCTGCTGACCATAGGACAAGCCACCGGCCGGCTCGTTGGCGAGATGCTCAAGCTTGAAGAAGCCGATCATCTGATCGGCCGTCTCCGTGAGCCCCGCATCCGACGGGCCGAACAGGCGCGACAGCATGCTGCCGCGATGCTCCTGGCCCGCGAGGATCAGATTGTCGCGCACCGACAGTTTCGGGAACACCTGCAGCAGCTGAAATGTGCGGCTGACGCCGAGGCGGTTCAGCTCGGACGGGCGCTGGCCCGTGACGAGCTTGCCATCGACCCTGACCTCGCCCGCGCTCGGCACCAGCTGGCCGAGGATGCAGTTGAACAGGGTCGACTTGCCGCAGCCATTGGGGCCGATCAGGCCGAGGATCTCGCCCTCCTGCACGTCAAAGCTGACGCCGTTGACGGCGGTGATGCCGCCAAAGCTCTTCTTGACGTCGCGAACATCGAGGACTGCGGTCATCGCGCGGCCTCCAGCTTGGATTGAGCCGCCGCACGCAGCGCGGACGCCGCCTGGGTTCGCCGTGAGCTGAGATAGCGGTCGAGGATGCCGAGAATGCCGCTCGGCGAATAGATCAGCAGCACGATCACGGCGGCCGCATAGAGCATCAGATAATAGCCTTCCGCGAAGCGCAGCCACTCCGGCAGCAGCACCGCTATCATGGCGCCAAGGAACGGCCCGAGCATGAAGCCGGCGCCGCCGACGATCACCATCATCAGGAGATCGAGCGAGAGCTGCAGGTTGAACGGTACGGGATCGACATATTGCGTCAGCGGCGCATAGAGCACGCCGGAGATGCCGCCGAGCACCGAGCCGATCGCGAACGCCATCAGCGTATAGCGGCGCGTGTCGATGCCGAGCGATTGCGCCCGGATCGGATTTTCGCGCAGCGCCATGAAGGCGCGGCCCCAGGGCGAGCGGATCAGCCACCACATCGCGAGCGTCACGAGGCCGAGGGAGCCGAGACAGAGATAGTAGAACGGCAGCGGCTTGCGGGTCGGGAAGCCGAAGATGTCGGGACGTGGAATGTTGCTGATGCCGTAGATGCCGTTGGTGAGCCAGCTCTCGTTGCGGAACACCAGGAACGCCAGCGTCGAAAACGCGAGCGTGACGAAGGCGAGATAGTGATGCTGAACGCGCAGCGCCGGATAGCCGAGGAGCCAGCCGACGATGAAGCAGATCAAGATGACGAGGCCGAGCGCGGCAATCAGCGGCCAGCCATGCGTGGTCAGGATCGCCGCCCCATAGGCGCCAATGCCGACGAAGGCGCCCTGCGCCAGCGACACCTGCCCGGCGTAGCCAAGCGTAAGGTTCAATCCCATCGCTGCGATGGTCATCACCGCCCACTGGCTCAGGATGTACAGGCCGTAGCGGTTGAAGTTCATCGGGATGATGATCAGACCCGCAATGACCACGACGGCCAGCGCGACGAGAAGCAGTCTGCTGTGCTTGCTCATACCGTACGCTCCTCGGCGCGTCCGAGCAGGCCCTGCGGCCGGAACAGGATGACAAGGATCAGCAGCACCATCGGAACGGCGGCGCGATACTGGGTGGAGACGTAGGCCGCGGCGAGGTTGTCAACGACGCCGATCAGGAGACCGCCGGCGATGGCACCGCGCACCTGGTTGAAGCCGCCAACGATCGCGGCGATGAACGCCGCCTGCCCGAGCACCTCGCCGCTGGAGAACTTCGCGAGATAGATCGGCGTGATCAGCAGCGACGCCAGCGCGACCAGCACGGCATTGATCAGGAAGGTCAGGAGGATCATACGCTCGACGGGCACGCCGATGATGCGCGCCACCGTGGGATTCTGCGCGGCCGCCTGCATCTGATGGCCGAGCGAGGTGCGGTTCAACAGCGTGGTCAATCCGACGACCGCGAGGATCGCGACGGCGAGCACGCCGAGGCTCTGCAGCGAAATCGCCCGGCCCAGGACGGTGACGTCACCTACCGGCACGATCGAAGGGAAAGGCGAGGCCTCGGCGCTGAAGAACTGCTTCACCGCCTCCTTGATCCCGACCGCCAGCGCCATGGTGGCGATCGCCAGCGGCAGCACGCCATGCCGCAGCATCGGATCGACCAGCAGCATCTTGAAGGCGAGACCGAGCAGAAGTGCCGACAACAGGATGCCGACGAGAACCGCGAGCCAGAACGGCGCGCCGAGATGCATCACCGCGAGCATCAGGAAGGCCGGCAGCATCACGAACTCGCCCTGGGCGAAGTTGATGGTCTGCGAGGTCTGCCACAGCAAGGTGAAGCCGACGGCAACGAGCGCGTAGATGGCGCCGGTGGCGAGACCCGCCACGATCAGGTCGAGCAGATTGGACATCGTTTCCCCCTAAGCCTTTGGGTGACGGCGGCACTGGCATCCCCTCCGGCGCCGCCGGTCGACCGTTGTCCTCAGTTGAGCTTCGGCAGCACCTGCTTGACGACCTGCTTGCCTTCGACCACCTCGACCAGGAAGCCCTGGCGATCGATGTCGCCATTCTGATCGAAGGTGACGTCCATCAGGATGTTCGGCTCGGCCGATGTCTTGATGGTCAGGCCGTGCAGCGTATCGGCAAACGCCTTGGAGTCGACCTTGCCCATCTTCTCGGTCGTGGCCTTGACCATGTAGATGGCGAGATAGCCCTTCAGGCCGTTATGGTCGGGCACGTAGTTGTACTTCTTCACGAAGCGGTCGCGGAACGCCTTGATGGCCTCGACCGGCGCATCGGTGGTGAGGCCGACATGGCCGCGAGCCCCGTTGGCCGCATCACCGGCGAGCTCGATGACCTTCTGGCCGACCAGCGTGGTCTCGCCGATCAGCGGCGCCGTCACGCCCTGGCGCTTGATCTCCTTGAGGATGCGCGCGCTCTCTTCCTCGTTGACATAGATGAAGACGGCATCCGGCGCGGCCGCCTTGATCTTGCTGACGTCGGCGGCGAAGTCGGCCTGGCCGGCTTCGGTCGACAGGTCGGCCGCGACCTTGATGCCGAGGCGGTTGAACTCCTTGGTGATGACGTCGCGTCCGCCGCGGCCGAAGTCGTTGTTGACCCAGACCACCGCCACCGACTTCGCCTTGATCTCGTCGTTGATGTACTTGGCGACCTTCGGCATCGACGATTGCTGGCCGAACGAGGTGCGGAACAGGAACTTGTTGCCGGCCTGCGTCAGCTCGGCCGCCTCGCCGCCCATGATCTGCGTGATGCCGGCTTCGGCCGCCAGCGGCGCCGTCACCTTCACCGATCCGGAATAGCCGGGCCCGAGCAGCACATAGGGCTCGGCGTCGAGCGCCTTCTGCACCTGGGCACGGGCGACGCCGGGGTTCGACTGCGAGTCGGCGTGGCTCACCTCGATCTTGCGGCCGAGAATGCCGCCCTTGGCGTTGATCTCCTCGACCGCGAGGTCGATGCCGTTCTTCCAGTTGGTGCCGACGGTCGCGCCACCGCCGGACAGCTCGGCGACGTTGGCGATCTTGATGGGGGCACCGGACTGCGCGTAGGCGGCTCCGGACAGCAGCACGGCCGAGCACAGTCCGGCCAGGATGATCGATCTCACGTTGTTTCCTCCTCTGCTCTAAACGCTTGTTTGCGTTTCTTGCTTGAACGACTTGTTCCGCCGCGTATTGGCGGTCGGCTCAGGCGGCGTCAACCGCCGGATATCTCTCCGCCATGTGATTGTCGAAGGCCGCCCCCATCGCCTCGGTCGACGGCGCGAGGCCGGTGAACAGCTCGAACGCGTCGGCCGCCTGGTAGATCGCGAGCTCGCGGCCGAGCAGGACCTGCGCGCCTTTGGCCTTCGCCGCCTTCAGCAGCGGCGTCCAAAGCGGCGAGTAGACGGCATCCGCGACCCAGAGATCGGCGCGCAGCAGATGATCCGGAACCGGTGTGCCGCGGTTCGGCAGCATGCCGATCGGCGTACCGTTGACGACAGCCACCGCTCCCTGAAGCGCGTCTTCGACGCTGTCGACGACAGTCACCGTGGTGCCGGCAGGCAGCAGGCTCGCGAGCTTCGCGGCGCGCGCCCGCTCGGTGTCATAGATCCGCAGCCCAGCGACTTTGAGGTTCGCAAGTGCGAAGGCAATCGCCTTGCCGACTCCGCCGGCCCCGATCAGCGCCACGACGCCGCGATGGCTCTGGCTGACCAGCGGCGCCACCGCGCGCTCGAAGCCGGTGGTATCGGTGTTGTGGCCGATCAGCCGGCCGTCGCGGACGACGACGGTATTCACGGCGCCCATCGCCGCCGCCTTCGGCGCCAGCTCGTCGAGCAGCTCGACCACGGCTTCCTTGTAGGGATAGGTCACGTTGACGCCGGCAAAGCCGAGCCGGCGCACGCCCTCCAGCAGCATCGCCAGTCCGGCACGATCCGCGCCGGCGACCTCGATCAGCTGATAATGGCAGCGCACGCCGAGCGCCGCCGCGGCGTGCTCATGCATGGCGGGAGAGGCCGAATGCGCGATCGGGGCACCGATCAAGCCGGTCAGGAATTTTCGGGCTTTGAGCGCGGAAAGATCAGGCACGTTCGCTTTTGTCTCTTGCTGCTGTGACGTGCGAGCGCCGCACGCGCGGATTTCGTTGCAGACGATAGCGCGTCCGCTCGCTAACACAATTACTCAAATATCGGCTGAACCTAACATCATGTTATTTTTTGCCGCCACCGGATTTCGCCGGTTTGGCCACCTGACGTCGGCCGGGCTCCAGCGCGCGCATCTCCGCGCGCAAGCAGTCGATGAAGTGTTCGGCGTAGAGCGACAGCGGCGTACCGCGCTTGACCGCGATGTAGGTGTCGAACCGCGTCGGCTCGGCGATCTTGATCAACTCAATGCCGGGATAGCCGCCATGCGCGACCGTGAACTGGTCGATCACAGCGATGCCGAGCCCGGCCTTCACCAGCGCGCAGACTGTGGTGCCAAAGCGCGCCTTGATCGAGATATTGTAGCTGAGTTTGTTGCGCGCGAAGATCTCGGCCATGATCCGGCCGTAGGGGTCGTTGGGATCGATGCCGATCAGCGGATAGCGCGTCATCTCGGCAGCCGAGACCTGTTTGCGGCCGGCGAGCTCGTGTCCCGGCGGCACGATGCAGAACAATTCGCCTGAGGCCAGCGGCAGGAATTCGAGCCCGGAATGATCGAGCCGGTAGCTCATCGCCACGCACTCGCCCTTTCCCAGCATCAGATAGTCGATCGCCTCCTCGATCTTGAGGATGTTGATGTCGATGCCCAAATCAGGATAGCGGCGGCGGACGCGCTCGATCGCGCGCGGCACCATCACCTGGGAGATGCTGGGCACCGAGCCGACGCGCAGTTCCGACAGCGCGCCACGGCCGATGTTGGAGATGATGTAGCTGAGATCGTCGACCTTCTCGTAGACGCTGTTGATCTGCTCGAAGATGTTCTGCGCCTCGGGCGTCGGGAAGTAGCGGCCGTTCTGGCGCTGGAAGAAGCGGATGCCGAGCGAGCGCTCGGTGTATTTCACCAGACGGCTGACGCCCGGTGCCGACACCTTTAGCAGGCGCGCGGCGCCGTTGATGGTGCCCGTCACCATGACCGCGCGAATGACCTCGACCTGTCGCAAGGTCATCATCGGCGCGGTCTCCGCACGCCGTCAGCCGGCATCATGGACTGCCCGGCGGCGTCAGCACGACCGGCGGACGCGGCACCGGCCGTGGGCGCGGCGGCAGCGCACCCGGCGCGGGCTTGATCTCGACCGGCGGCGGCAAGGGCGCGACCTGCGGCTGGCTCGATGCCATCGGTGCCGCCGGCTGAGGCGCAGGGGCGGGAGCCGAGAGCGGCGGGGTCAGCGGCGGCACGACGGCGCGCGGACCACCCAGCTTGGTGCGCGGCTCGCGCCGCGGATCACGACCGGGCAGCGGCACGTCGGCCGCGCTCGGTGCCGCCGGGCCAGCCTCGGGTGCACCGGGCAGCGACGCCGTCGACGACGGATAGGCCGGCGGCACCTCGCCGCGCGCGATCGCATCCAGCCGCCGCGTCTCGCGATCGATGGCACGCACCGCCAGCCACGACGACAGCGAGGTGACGTCGACCGCGCGCGTCAGCGCCTCGGACGTCCCGACCACGAACAGCTGGATCTCGGGACGGCTATTGGCATTGCCGACCGTGCTCGTGCTCAGGCTGACGCGAATGTCGGCCTGATCGGCCGGAATGTCGAAGCCACCGGAGACGATGGCACGGGCGCCCTGCGCTTCGAGCGTGGTGGCGCCGACACGCAGCCGGCCATCGCGGATGATGAAGGGGATCTGCGCAGCCGTGACCGGCAACGTCCCCGATGCCAGCACCGGCTCGATCACCTGCCGCAACTTGCCGTCGTCGCTCACCTGGCCTGCGTCGGCCGCGCGCAACGCCGCATCGAACGCCCGCGGGTCGAGATTGGGGAGCGCCGCATTGTCAAGCGTCACCGTGCCATTGCCCGAGAGCGCATTGATCATTGCCTGCACGCTGCGTCCTTCGGCGGCGAGCGTCATCTGCGCCGAAACCTTGCCGGCCGGCATCTTCAGGCTGTGATAGCGTAGCGCGTTGCCGTCAATACCGGCCAACTCGACGCGGCCGTTCAGGACGAGACCATTCGCGTTGGAGCGCGCATCCACGGTCGCGTTGACGTCGCCGCCGCCGAGCTTGCCCTTGAGATTCTCGATGGTCAGCGACTGGCCGTCGCTCTTGATGGCGCCGCCCAGCGGACGCAGATCAGTGCCGTTCAGAATGGCGCCGCTGAGGGCCTGAAACGAGACGCGTCCGCGCCATCCCTTCAAGAGACCGGCGCCCAAAGGCTCGGCCGACTCACGCCCGGCCCCGCCGATCAGCACCGAGAACACTTGCGGCACGTCGAGCGCGTCCAGCCCGAGTTCGCCGTCGATCTGCTTGTCGTCATCGAGCACCAGCGCGAGCCGGCCACGCAGCCGCGATCCGCCGACCGTGCTGTCGATGTCGTCGAGCGTCACGCGATTGTTGGAAAGACCAAGACGGCCGAACAGCCGGATGTTCTGCGCCGCCGGATCCTGCGGCTTCAATCCGAACAACGGCGACAGGTTGGCGCTGCGCAGGCGCAGATTGACGTTGGCCTTGGCGGTGTCGCCCCAGGGATCGACGGAGCCTTGCGCATCGCCATCGAGACCGGCGCCTGACAGCTTCGCATTCACCCGCAGCGGCGTCCGCCAGCTGCCGGTCACGCTGGCGTCGAACTGGGCCGGACCGTTGCCCGCCGCCGCGACGCGATCGAGTCCGAGCAGCGCCAGCACGGCACTGCCCTGCTCCGACGACACCCGGCTCTCGATTCCAAGCTCGGTTCGATCGATCGCATCGAGCTCGAAGCTGCGCAGCGCCGCCGCCGACGGTTTTGCCGTCAGCGTCGCCGAGCCCTTGAGTTGCGGCGCGTCGAGATCGAGCACCGCCTTGGCCTGGCTGCGATCGGCATTGGCCGGATCCTTGGCGAGATCGAGCGTGAGCTTCAGCCGGGCGGCACCGGCAGGCGTGCCGAGCGCATCGAAGCGGGCGGCGATCTGCGGCGCCAGCGGCTGCACCAGCGCAGTGATCTCCTTGAGCGAGCCGGCCATCGAGGTCACCACCAGCCGCCCGGTTGCATCGGCGCGATCGAACCGGCCGGAGCCCTCGCTCGTCACGCCGCTGCTTTGGCCGAACTTGATCTGGTCGATGGCGATGGTCTTGGGATCGTAGGAAAAGCGCGCGGTGAGCGGACGCAGCTCCTGGCCGCTGAGCTTGGCGCGGCCGACGTCCAGCGCCACGCTGGCCTCCGCCGGCCACTCGCCGGTAACGCCGACCAGCGAACGGGTCACGGCCATCGCCGCGTCGAGATCGAGCCGATCGCCCTTCAGCACCGCCTCGAAACGCGAGCCCGGCCCCGCTGGCCGGTTGACGAGGGCGACGCGTCCATCAACGGAGCCGCCGTCGATGTCGGCCTTGAGGCTGTCGATCGCGACCCGCTCCGGCGCCACGTTGAGGTCGCCACGCAGCCGCAGCGGACGCTGCGTGCGATAGCTGCTGTCGCTGCGGCCCTGCAGCCAGGCCACCAGCGTGTCGGGCTCCGACGATTCGAGATCAAGCGCGCCGGTGAAGCCCGATGTGACCGAGGTCGAGATGCCGATGGTCCGGAAGGTCAGCCGTGTCGAGCCGGGCGCGCGCAGATCGACCTTTTCGAGGCTCCATGCCGAAGGCTCGTTGTGGAGGTCGGCAGTAAAGTTCTGCACCGGGCGGCCGGAAAGCATGATCTGCTCGGTCGCGAACTGCACGTTGGCCGGCATCGGCAGGGTCGGCAGTTGTGCGATCCAATTGCGCAGCGCCGGCAGCACCAGCGCGGGCGCGATCGCCCGTCGATCCTTGATGTCGTCACCGCCGGCCAGGAGCTTGTCGGCATCGAGCTGGCGTGCGGACAGTGAGGCTTTCAGCACGGGGGCGGCGCCGAAACGGACGTCGCCGCTGCCCGCGAATTTGAGCGAGCGATCCTCCTGGCCGAAGCTGACCTCGATCTGGTCGAGCTTGGCCGACGCCTGGTCGCCGACGATCTTGGTGGCGATGCGCCAAGGCGTCGCGCCGGCCTGGTTCAGCGGACCCGCCTTGGCCTGTTGAGCCTGCTTTGCGGATGGCTCCTTCACGGGCTGGGCGGGCTTGTCGTTGTCGGCGCCCTGCTCCTTCGGGGGCGACGACAGCGTCAGCGCGCCCTCGAACTTCGGCGAGCGGTTGGGGAAGCTGATGAGGCCTTCGATGTCGGCCATCACGGGACGCTCGCCCGGGTCGATGTTGAGGTGGACGCGCAGGCCGTTGGAGTCCTTGTCCTGGCTCGACGACACCCGGAACGGGTAGCGGCCGCCGCGGATCGACACCGCGCCATCGCCGCGCAGCGAACCGGCCAGCGAACGCACGTCGCCGGAGAAGACGATGTCGGTCAGTTCCAGCGTCGAGCGGCTGGCCGCGTCGTGCAGCGCGACACGGCCGGTGAGGTTGAGCCGGTCGATGGCGAGCGCGGCCAGATCGAAGCGGCCGGAGGCTGCCGGCAGGTCGACCTGACCCTTGGCATCGAGGCCGAGATCGGCCGCCATGCCGCCGATGGTGAGCTCGTTCGCCCGCCACTGCCCCCGCATGAGGTCGCCGAGGCTGAATTCGACGTCGAGCTTGTCGGCGCGCAGCTTGCCGAGGTGGTTGGCGCCGCCGAAGGTGACCTGGCGCAGCCGCAGCGTCGGCGTCGGCAACAGCCGTGCGTCCAGCGCACCGGCGACCCGCACGGGCACGCCAATGATCTTGCCCGCCTCGGCCTCGAACTGCGGCCGGAACTGGTTCCAGTCGACGAAGTACGGGCCGATCAGCGCAGCAAGGAGCGCAAGGATGAAGGCAATCGCCAAGCCGAGCAGGGTCGTCTGCACGGGGTCTCCCTCAAAGGACAACGCTCCGGCGTCCCAACCTTAAAACCAATGCGGCCGCGGCCCACTGGCATCGATACCGGAGCGCTGCATCATATAGGATTAAGTATGGCGAAGTCACAGCGCTGTCGGTCTTTCCGGGGCGTTGGACAACTCCGTTGACGAAGATGGTTACCAGTGGGCCGGCAGCCGCTTGAGGCCGCGCAGCACGAAGGTCGGCCGCCAGTCCGGGTTGTCCGGATCGTCCAGCTTCAGCTCCGGCAGCCGCCGCAGCAGGGTTCCGATGGCGATCTCGGCCTCGATCCGGGCAAGCTGCGCGCCCAGGCAATGATGGATGCCGCCGCCGAACGACAGCGGCTTCACGTTTGGCCTGGTGATATCGAGCTGCTCCGGATTGTCCGGATACACGGCGGGATCGCGGTTGGCCGAGCCGAGCAGACACAGCACGCTCTCGCCCGCAGGAATCCGCCGGCCGCCGAGATCCTCGATATCCTCGAGCGCGACCCGCCCGGTGAGCTGCACCGAGGAATCGTAGCGCAGGAATTCCTCGATCGCGTTCGTGATCAGCTCCGGCCGCGCCTTCAAGAGCGCCAGCTGCTCCGGGTTGCGGTGCAGCGCCAGCAGGCCGTTGCCGATCAGGTTGACCGTGGTCTCGTGTCCCGCGCCGAACAGCAGGATGATGTTGGCGGTCAGTTCCTCATGGCTGAGCTTGGCACCGTCCTCCTCGGCCTGCAGCAGCTGCGTCGTCAGGTCGTCGCCCGGATGTTTCCGGCGCAGCTCGAACAGGTGCTGGAAATACGCCTTGGACACGGCATTGCCGGCATTGCCCTCGGCAATCTCGGCCTTGGACAGCGGCACCGGCTCGAGCAGGCGGCCGCCCTCGCGCGAGCTCTTGTAGAACGCCTCGCGATGCTCCTCGGGAATCCCAAGCATGTCGCAGATGACGGTGACCGGCAGCTTGAACGCGAAGTCCTCGATCAGATCCATCCGGCCCTGCGGAATCACCGCGTCGAGCGTGCGGTCGACGATCTCCTGGATGCGCGGCCGCATGTCCTCGACCCGCCGCGCCGTGAACGCCTTCACGACGAGGCCGCGCAGCCGGGTGTGGTCCGGCGGGTCCTGCTGCAGCATCCAATGCCGCATGCTTTGGAACACCGGCTCCTGCATGATGTCGGGGCCGTAGCGCCGAATCGAACGCGCGACGAAGTCCTTGCCGAAGCGCTTATCGCGCAGCACTAGGCTCGATTCCGCGTGCCGGCTGGCGAGGAACGCGCCGAACGGCGTCACATGCATCGGATCGTTGTCGCGCAGTTGCGCATAGAAGGGATAGGGATCGCGGATGAACTCCGGCGACAGCGGATTGAACAGCGGCGCGGCCTTGGCGGCCTGGACATGCTCGTTCATGGGGTTCCTCTCCCTGGATTGGCCGATTAGCTCACGGCCGCGGCGCGATGGCAAGTCGGCCCCGATCACACATCATGCCGCCGCCCCCGCCGTCTTTAACCTGTGCAACTGGCCGGCGACGAGGCGGACCCGGCGGGGGGCCGCGATCCAGATCGCCGCCGCCGAGACGAAGGCGCCGAGGAAGGCGATCACGAAGCCCGGCGTGTAGCTCAGGGTGTAGTCATACAGCACGCCGGTCACCCACGGCCCCGCTGCGCCGCCGCACAGCCCGATCAACATCAGCGTTCCGAAGATGCTGCCGAAATGCGCCCCCTGGAATATTTCCAGCGCGACCGCGCCCATCACCGAGGTCAGGCCGTAGCCCAGCGCGCCCTGCGTCGCCACCATGACGTAGATCAGCACCAGCGACGGCGCGGCCTTGAGCGCGATCAGCGCGGCGAAGCAGATCGCGAAGCCGAGACAGCCTAATCCCCACACCGCCTCGCGCCCCAGGCGATCCGACAAATGGCCGAGTGCGATCTGGCCGGGTATCCCGAGCAGGCTGACGGCCCCGAGCGCCCACACCGCGACGCTCGAGCTGAAGCCGATCTCGAGCAGGTATTTCGTCTGGTGCACCTGCACCGCGTACCAGACATAGAGCCCGAAGAAATAGCCCAGCGCGAGCCACCAGAACCGGCCCGTGCGCAGCGCGCGCGACAACGTCCAGTCGGTGCCGGCCCAGGCGGCGTCGACGACGTTGGAGACCGGCTTGGCCGCGTGGGCGAGCGGCGCGGCGTCGCCGTCGGGGCGCAGGCCGATCTCCTCCGGCTTCTTGCGCAGCAAGAGATTGATCGGCGCCAGCACGACCAGCACGACGATGCCCATCGCGGTGCAGGCCGTGCGCCAGTTGGTCTGCGCGATCATGTGCTGCACCCACGGCAACAGCGTCATCGAGCCGACGCCGACGCCGGCGAAGGCGATGCCGATCGCCAGCCCGCGGCGGCGAATGAACCAGTTCGGCAGGAACAAGGACTGGCCGGAATAGCCAAGGCAGACGCTGCCGGCGCCGACCATCACGCCGATGGTGAGGTACAGATGCCAGGGCTGCGTGGTCAGCGGCGCGAGCAGGAGACCGCCGGCCATCAGCACGACGCCGAGCTCCATTACGGCCCGCGGGCCGGTGCGATCCATCAGCCGTCCGATCAGCGGACTGACGATTCCGGAGGCAACGAAGCCGAACGAGAACGCGCCGGCGGTGACGCCGCGGTCCCAGCCGAATTCGGCGAGAACAGGCGGATAGAACAGCGAGAACGCCGTGCGTGCATTGACGCCGACGGCCATCGTCACGAAAGTCACGGCGACGATGACCCACCCATAAAAGAACGGCAGGCGCATTGTTGTTTCACTCCCTGGTGCATCCTTCGCATCATCTGCATGCGGAGGGGTCAAGGATTTTCTACGCCGCGCCATCCCGTGTCAGTTACCTCCGAGGTCATGTGTGCGGCGCACAGATTGGAGGCAGCTCCTCTCCTCCGTCATGGCGAGCGCAGCGAAGCAATCCAGACTCGTGCCGCGGAGAGATTCTGGATTGCTTCGCTGCGCTCGCAATGACGATTGTGGCGATAGCTTGAATCCATCGATCGAACAGACGCGCGTCTGCAATTCCGCGGCATGACATGCCCGGGCTGTGCAACGTCCGTTCACCCTCATCAATCAGGAGGGCGCAGGGAAGGCCGGGCGCTGGCCGCGCCCGTGGCCCGCCTGCTCAAAAAAATGCAGGCGGCAGGTACCACAGGTTCAGCCGAGATCGCCCGGCCCTCCCTGCGCGATGGTCTTCACGCTTATATGCAGGCTTCCTGGCGCTCGGCTTGTTGGCCGCCATGCGCGACAACGCGTTTCACGCGTTGCGCGGTGATACCAGCGTCGAGGTATCAGAACCCTGCAACTTCACGTCCGCAAGAGCTTCGTTCGTCCGCACATCGAAAGGACATGCTGCGAGTTCTCGCGGCCACCGCTCCCCGCCTCGCGTGTCGTGACGATCGCGCGCAACGCCCCTCCGCAAGTGAGGCGGGATGCGCGGAAGGATCGCGGTGATTTGCCCGACGACGCAAGCGAAATCGTCTGCGACAAAGTAACCCGTCGGGCAAAATGGGCCCGACGGGCAGATGCAGATCGAACTAACAAGTCAACGGCTCACGCCGCAGCCTTCGCCTCGTCTGCGCCGTGGAACGCATACACGTCCATGCGCAGCACGCCGTAATTGGCGCTGTTGTGCAGGCGCTCCACGCGGGCGCCCTCGCCGGCGGCGCCGAGCGCGGCGAACAGCGGCAGGAAGTGCTCGTCGGTCGGATGGTTGTCGCGCGCATGCGGGGCGAGACGGCGGTAGTCGACGAGATCATCGACGCGGCCCTCGATCGCGGCCTGGTGCACCCAGTCGGCGAAGTCGACCACCCAGGACGGCGCGGGATCGTCGATGTCGAGCCGGCGCTTGCGGAACTCGCCGAGATTGTGGGTGAAGCTGCCGCTGCCGATGATCAGCACGCCCTCCTCGCGCAGCGGCGCCAGCGCACGGCCGAGCGCGAGATGATGCGCAGGGCCCTGCTCGGTCTGGACCGAGAGCTGCAGCACCGGAATGTCGGCCTGCGGGTACATCAGGAGCAGCGGCACCCAGGCGCCGTGATCGAGGCCGCGCTCGCGGTCGATGCCGACCGGCAGGCCGGCCGCCTGCAACCGCGCCGCGACGGCCTGCGCGAGATCGGGCGCCCCCGGCGCGGGATAGCGCAACTGATAGAGCTCACGGGGAAAGCCGTAGAAGTCGTAGATGGTCTCGTTGGTGGCCACCGCATTGACGGCGGGGATGTCGGTCTCCCAATGCGCCGAGATCACCAGGATCGCCTTCGGCCGCGGCAGGCTGCCGCCGAGGCCGACGAGGAAGTCACGGGCGGCCGAATCCGTGAGCGGCAGCATCGGCGAGCCGTGCGACAGGAAGATGCTGGGCAGGGTCATGTCATGGCTCCTCGTGCAATGGATATCTCAGGTGGCGCCCCAAACCACAACTGTCGTCCCTGCGAACGCAGGGACCCATACCGCGTGATCGACGGTCGAGGCAGGCTGAGCGTCGCCCCTCGTGCTCGACTCAGATTTGCCTGTGGTCATGGGTCTCCGCGTTCGCGGGGACGACGGGGTTTCGGCGACCGCTGTCGGCCCCCTACGCCAGCGTCAATGCGCGCTGCGCAACTGCCCGCCGGCAAGGCCGCTGCGAAGGCTGCCCAGCGCATAGGCGCCGTCGCCGAGCAGGGCCTGGATCACCAGGGTGACGGCCCAGAACGCCGGATACTCCCAGCCGCCCTTCGGATTGTTGAAGAAGAACCCGGCAGAGCCATGCACGGTGAAGATGGCGCCGAGCAGGATCGGCACGGCGGCGAGCGCGACCCAGCGGGTGGCGATGCCGAGGATCAGGGCAATGCCGGCCAGGATCTCGGCGGCGATCACGAGATAGGCCAGCTCGGGCGGCAGGCCGATGCTGCCGAAGAACTTTGCGGTGCCGGCCGGGCTGAAGACGAACAGCTTGAGGCTGGCATGGGCCAGGAACAGCCCGCCAAGAGTGAGGCGGAGCAGGAGCGCGGCATAAGGCGCAGTACGGGAATCGATCATCGGGACCTCCGTGGGGACTTCCCGCCATATGGATCATTTCCCCTCAGACGATAATCCGCTACAATGGAAAATCAGTTCACACTCCAAGAGTGAGATGATCCAGTGTTGGACCGGCTGACCGGACTGGAGGTGCTCTCGAAGGTGGCCGGCTGCGGAAGCCTGTCGGGCGCGGCCCGCCTGCTCGGCATGTCGCCGACCATGGTGACAAAACACCTCGCGGCGCTGGAGACGCGACTCGGCACCAAGCTGTTTCACCGCACCACGCGCCGGCTGACCATCACCGAGGCCGGACGCCGCTATCTCGACCTTGCCGAGCGCGTGCTCGGCGACTTCGAGGCGGCCGAGAGCGCGATCGCGGCCGACCGCGTCGAGCCGCGCGGGCTGTTGCGCCTCAATGTCCCGCTCGCCTTCGGCACGCGCCAGATCGCGCCGCTGCTCGCCGGCTTCGCCGCGCTCTATCCCGGCGTCAGCGTCGAGCTCGGCCTCAACGACCGGCTGGTCGACCTGATCGAGGAAGGCTGGGATCTCGCGATCCGCATCGGCACGCTCAAGGACTCCAGCCTGGTGGCGCGGCGGCTGGCGCCGTGCCGGATGATGGTGTGCGCCGCGCCGTCCTATCTCGCCGTGCATGGGAC
Organism: Bradyrhizobium sp. SZCCHNRI1029; assembly: GCF_032487555.1. Lineage (NCBI taxonomy): Bacteria > Pseudomonadati > Pseudomonadota > Alphaproteobacteria > Hyphomicrobiales > Nitrobacteraceae > Bradyrhizobium > Bradyrhizobium sp. SZCCHNRI1029. Next base: position 202,545 of record NZ_JAUEUK010000002.1, on the reverse strand, counting down.
ACCGCGCACCACGGCCGATCTCGCCGGTCACAACTGCCTCGGCTATACGCTGGCGGCGGCCGGCCCGTCGCGCTGGCGCATGGGCGGCAAAGCCGCGGTCGATGTCACCGTGAGCGGCAATCTGCGCGCCAACAATGGCGATGCGCTGCTCGCGGCGGCGTTGGCCGGACAGGGCGTGATCTACCAGCCGACCTTCATCGTCGGCGACGACATCCGCGCGGGCCGGCTGGTGCCGCTGACGCTCGACGCGCCGCCGTCGGACCTGCTGGCGGTGCACGCCGTCTATCTGCCGGACCGCACGCCGTCGGCCAAGGTGCGCGCCTTCATCGACCACCTCGCCGCGGCGTTCGCGCCGGAGCCGCCCTGGGATCGCGATCTTGCGTGAGCGGACGAACAACTCGACCGTGATGCGCTCGGAGACATCGACATGATCGAGCAACCACGCCACGACGGCAACCATCATTGGCCGATGCTCCGCTCGCTGCGAGGCTGGCGGATCAGCGCCCTGCCCGCCGATCTCGCCGCCGGATTGACGCTGGCGGCGATCGCGATCCCCGAGCAGATGGCGACCGCCAAGCTCGGCGGCTTCACGCCCGAGACCGGCTTCTTCGCCTTCATAGCGGGATCGCTGGGGTTCGCGCTGTTCGGCGCCAACCGCTTCCTGTCCTGCGGCGCCGATTCCACGATCACGCCGATCTTCGCCGGCGGCCTGGCGCTGCTCGCGGCCAGCGGCACGCTTGAATACGGCAGCCTCGCTGCGGCGCTGGCGCTGCTGGTCGGGGTCATGCTGGTGCTGGCCGGCGGCTTCAGGCTCGGCGGCATCGCCAACCTGCTGTCGGTGCCGGTCACCGTGGGCTTCCTGGCCGGCATCGCCGTTCACATCATCGTCTCGCAATTGCCGGGCGTGCTCGGCCTGCCGTCACCGAGCGGGCCAACGCTGGCGCGGATCGCCACCCTCGCTGGCGAACTCGGCAAGGCCAACGGGTACACGATGCTCATCGGCTTCGGCGTGCTCGCGACCATCACGGTCTGCGAGCGGATCAGCGCCCGCATTCCCGGCGCGCTGATCGCGCTTACGGCCTCGACCTTGTTCGTGCTCTCGGCCGGGCTGCGGGGACGCGGCGTGCCCGTCATCGGCGAGATCGCCGGCACGGTGCCGATGCCGTCCGTGCCGCTGATCGGGCCGGAACAATGGGCGAAGCTGGTTCCGCTCGCCTTCCTGATCGCGGTCGTGGTGATGGTGCAGACGTCGGCGACGACGCGCTCGTTCCCTTCCGATCCCGACCGCGCGGCCGACGTCGACCGCGACTTCCTCGGCGCCGGTGCCGGCAGCCTGCTGGCCGGATTGTTCGGCGCGTTTCCGGTCAATGCGAGTCCACCGCGCACCGGCATCGTGGTCGAGACCGGCGGCCGGTCGCAGGTCGCGGGCCTGCTCGCCGCTGGGATCGTGCTGCTGCTCGTGCTGTTCGGAGCCCGGCTGCTTGCAAACGTCCCGGAGGCGGCGCTCGGCGGCGTGCTGCTGTTCGTCGCGCTGCGCATCATCCGCGTCGCGCAGATCACGAGCGTCTATCGTGCGTCGAAGGGCGAGTTCCTGCTCATCCTGGCCACCGCGGTGGCCATCGTCGCACTGCCGATCGAGCAGGGCGTCGCGCTCGGCATCGCGCTGTCGCTGCTGCACGGCATCTGGAGCACGACGCGCGCCCACCTCATCGCCTTCCAGCGCGTGCCGGACACGACGATCTGGTGGCCGGCGCATCCGCAGATCAAGGGCGAGGAACTGTCCGACATCGCCGTGGTCGGCTTCCAGGCCCCGCTCAGCTTCCTCAATGCGGCGACGTTCCGCGCCGACATGCAGCGCCTGCTGCGCAGCCGCAAGCCGCGGCTGGTGGTGTTCGAGGCCAGCGCCATCGTCGAGATCGATTTCACCGCCGCGCAGACCCTGCGCGACGTGATCCATATCTGCAACGAGGCCGGTATCGTGTTCGCGGTGGCGCGGCTGGAGTCGCTGCGGGCCCAGGCGGCCTTCGAACGGTTCGGCCTGTACGATGTGCTGCCCCGGGAGCGCGTGTTCCACAGCGTCGATCACGCGCTGCGGAAGCTGCGCAGCAGTGCCTCGAATGTGCACGCTTGAGGGAATGGCGGCACGAGCGCCGCCGTGGTCGACGACGACCCCGGCGGCAGGCGGACGCTTGCGCTCTGCGCAGTGACCTCGTGATACAAACCGTTACACGTTGCGGCGACGGTCGACATATGCCCGCTAAATTCATCGGCGAGACAACCGCCTCACGAGGCCCGGCGCGTCGGCCGCGGCGAGAGAGGAATCATTGATCATGCACAAGCTGCTTCCGCTGCTGTTGATAGTCATCTCCAGCACGGCCGCCCAGGCTCAGGACAGGAGCGCCATGCGCCAGGCCTGCGGCGACGATGTGCGTACGCTCTGTACTGGAATCATGCCGGGCGGCGGCCGCATCAAGCAATGCATGATCGAGAAGTTCGACAAGCTCTCCGACGGTTGCAGGACGGCGTTGAAGGACGCAAAGGCGCAGCAAGGCGGAAAATGATGCCGCCTGCGACGAAAGCCAGCGGGACGCGTCGCTGATCGTTCATGTTCCTTGCAGCGAATGTCTGCTAGAAGACCGCACGATGGCGTCGACACTGCAGCGATGCGCCACATGATCGGCAGAGCTGCATCGGGCGACCGGCGTCGTCGAGAGCTCTATGGTACTGGGAAGAGGTTTCGAGACCTCGAAAATATTGCGAAACCAAAATTTGCCCGACGACGTCTAAGGACTGCACTGCTTCGAAACCAACGAGAGGACCGCACTGCAATGCGCAATCTGTTCACCTCCGCCCTGCTCGCCGCGACCGTCATGTTGGGCGCGTCGGCCGCGCAGGCCTTCACGCTGCCGGCCCAGCCGGCTGCTCCGGACAGCAATGTCGAGCGCGTCGCCGGCGGCTGTGGTCCCGGCTGGTTCCCCGACCGCTGGGGCCGCTGCCGGCCCGCCCCCCGCGTCTATCGCCCCTACGGCTACGGCGTCTACGGCCCGCGCACCTGCTGGGTGCGGCCGACCCCGTGGGGACCGCGCCGCGTCTGCCGTTGATCTGCACGGAAACAAAGCGCCGCCGCGTGTCGAACGCGGCGGCGTTTTCTATTTGGTGAATCGTGATGCATTCCGACATCTCCCGCGAGCTGGGAGATGTGAGCAGCGGGCCTGCACGCCGAACCCAAATCCGAAACCCAGCTCGGCTTGGATTGCCAATCAGCGCGCCGGGATGATCTTGCCTGGATTGAAGATGTTCTGCGGATCGAGCGCCTGCTTCACCGCGCGCATCGCATCGAGCGCTTCCGGGCCGAGCTCGGACTCGAGATATTTCTGCTTGCCCTGGCCGATGCCGTGCTCGCCGGTGCAGGTGCCGCCCATGGCCTGCGCGCGCTCGACGAGGCGATGCATGAACTCGTCGCCGCGGGCCATCTCGTCGGCGTCGTCGACGTCGCACATCAAGGAGCAGTGGAAATTGCCGTCGCCGACATGGCCGACGATCGGCGAGGTCAGCCTGAGACGCGCGAGGTCCTCCTCGGTCTCGGTGACGCAGTCCGCGAGCCTGGAGATCGGCACGCAGACATCGGTCGCGACCACGCCGACACCGGGCCGGATCGCCTTCACGGACCAATAGGCATCGTGACGCGCCTGCCACAGCTTGGTGCGGTCCTCCGGCTTGGTGGTCCAGGCGAAGTCGCCGCCGCCGCACTCCCTGGCGATCTCGGCAAAGTTCTTCGACTGCTCGGCGACCTCGGCCTCGCTGCCGTGAAACTCCAAGAGCAGCAGCGGCGTCTCCGGCAGCGTCAGCTTGGAATAGGCGTTGCACGCCCTGACCTGCGCCGCATTGAGCAGCTCGATGCGCGCCACCGGAATGCCGGTCTGGATCGCAAGGATCGTCGCCTGGCAGGCGCCGCGCACGGTCTCGAACGAGCACGACGCCGCGGCGATGGTCTCGGGAATGCCACGCAGCCGGATGGTCATCTCGCAGATGATGCCGAGCGTGCCCTCGGCGCCGATGAACAGGTGCGTCAAATCGTAGCCGGCCGCGGACTTCTTGGCGCGGGTGCCGGTCTTGATGATCTCGCCGTCGCCGCGCACGACCTTCAGCGCCAGCACGTTCTCGCGGATGGTGCCGTAGCGCACCGCATTGGTGCCGGAGGCCCGCGTCGACGCCATGCCGCCGAGGGACGCGTCGGCGCCGGGATCGATCGGAAAGAACAGGCCCTGGTCGCGCAGATATTCGTTCAAGGTCTTGCGGGTGATGCCGGGCTGGATCACGCAGTCGAGGTCCTCGGCATGCACCTCCAGCACCTTGTTCATGTCGCGCATGTCGATGCAGATGCCGCCGGCCGGCGCATTGACCTGGCCCTCCAGCGAGGTGCCGGTGCCGAACGGAATGATCGGCACGCCCTTTGGCGCACAGATGCGGACGACGTCCTGGATGTCGGCGGTCTCCTGCGCCAGCACCACGCCATCCGGCGGCTGCGTCGGCAGCCAGGTCGTGGTATGGCCATGTTGCTCGCGCACGGCCTGCGAGGTGATGAGCCGGTTGCCGAAGCGGGCCGCCAGCGCGTCGAGCGCGCTCTTGAGCGCCTCCGGCGCGGGCCGCTTCAAATCGTGATGGGGGATCGTCGTCGCCACTGCTTCCTCCGAAAGTTGGGCGGACCGTGGCAAAGGACGCAACAGGGGTCAAGGGAGCAAACGGAAGAGCCGATGAGCGATAATGCAGTGCCCACACAAGCCGGCGCGGGGCCGTTCCTGTCGTCCATCATGCAGATCGAGCCGCAATGGATCGACTACAACGGCCATCTCAACATGGCCTATTACAACGTGATGTTCGACCGCGCGATCGACCAGCTATGGGCCGAGCTCGGCATCGGACCGGCCTACATGAAGGAACGGCAGGGCTCGACCTTCATCACGGAGTGCCACGTGCGCTATTTGCGCGAGATCCATCTGGGTGATCCGGTGCAGGTCGCAGTCTGGCTGATCGGTGCCGACGAGAAGCGGCTGCACACGTTCGAGGAGCTCCGCCACGCCGACGAAGGCTGGATCTCGGCGAGTTCGGAGGGCATGTCGGTGCATATCGACATGACCAAGCGCAAGGTCGCGCCGTTTCCGCCGGACATCCAGGCCAACATCGCCCGCGTGCTGCAGGCGCATGCCGCGCTGCCGCAGCCCGACGGGCTCGGCCGCGCCATCGGCATGCCGAAGAGGTGACGGTGACCGGCCGCCGCTACGCCGGCAGGCCGGCGTCGGACAATCCCTCGAATACCCGGGCCGAATAGGCGTCCGGTAGCGGCGGCATGCCGCGCTGGACCTCGGCCAGGGTCAGGTCCGGATAGCCGGCACGCAGCGCCTGCAGACTGCGCAGGGCCGCGGATCGCTCGCCCGCCAGCACGTGGGACGGGCACATGGTCCGGTGCACCCACAGCGACGACGGGTGCTCGCGGAGGCCGCGCTGCTGCCAGCGCGCCGCCTCCGCGTAGGTCCCGGCTGCGAAATGCGCGCAGCCGATTCCAATGATGGCGTTGAAGGCGAGCGGGTCCTGCGGCGCGAGATCCAGCGCAATCCGAAAGCGCTCGATCGCCGACACGGCATCGCCGCGATAGACATCGAGCCAGCCGCTGCGGCTCCAGGCCCAGGCGGCACCGCCATCCAGCGCGAGCGCCCGGCCCACCACCTGCTCGGCCTCGGCGAGCTCATCCAGCAAGGTGAGCGCGTTGCCGAGCACGCACAGCACGGTCGCATCCGCAAGCTCGGTCGGCACGCGCTGCGCCAGGGCGCGACCAAGCTGCCGGTCCTGCCCGGGCGCGGTGCCGAAATGATAGACCGCGCGCTGCCCGTAGGCCCAGGCCGCGAGCGCCGTGGCCAGGGCATGACGGGGATCGCGGGCGATGGCCTGATGCAGCAGCTCGAGCGCGCTGCGGTTGCCGTCGGCGTCGAGCGACAGCACGCCGGGCATGGCGCGCAGCGCGAGATCCTGCGCGGTCAGATCCTCATCCGGTTTGCGCAGCGCCCGATCGATCTCGGCGCCGCGCAGGCTTTGCAGCAGCGATGCCGCCACGCGGGCGGCCAACCGTTCGTGACCGTCGGCCTCCCACCGCAGCATGACCTCGCCGCGATGCGCCCATATCAGCCCGCCGCTGTCCTGGTCGATCAGCTGCAGCAGCAGCCGTGACGCGCCATCCCGACCCTGGAGCGACGCGTTCATGCGGTAGCGCGCCGCGCGCGGCTGGGTCGTCACGGCAAATCCCGCGCGGGTCAGCGCCAGCGTGAGCTCGGCCGCGAGGTCGTCCGCCAGCTCGCGCACGCTCGGATCGGTGGCGATCATGGCGAAGGCAATGGTCGGCCGATCGCGCACCGGCGCAATGGTGGTGCGCGACGCGGCGAGCTGCGCCATCAAGACCGCCTGCCGCTTCAGGGTTTCCGACGGCGTCTCGCCGTGGCAGCGACGATAGCCGGCGGCGAAGCGGCCGTAATGCGGGAAGCCGCAGCGCAGCGCGACGTCCATCACCTTCCCGCCGGCGCGCCCCTGCAGAAACTCGACACGGGCGCGCGCGTAGCCGATCTCCTGCCGGACCATTTGCGGCGACCGGCCGATCGACCTGACGAACTGGCGCTGCAAGGTCCGTCCGGAAACGCCGGCAATCTTCGCCAGATCGGCCAGCGTCCAGCGCCGCCCGAGGTCGTCATGCATCGCTTCGAGCGCGCGGCGTACGCTGCGTGGCAAAGGCTGCCGCGCCGCCAGGGGAACCTGATCTCCGTCCATCATGCGACGACGTCCAATTGCCTATGGGTCATCGGCGGCGCTCGAAAAGTTCACGATCCGGATGGCCGTGTCGCGATCTGGATAGCGCCGCCCGAAGCCTGCCGCGTACGTCTCCACACACCAGCGCGCGCAACAGCGCTGCATTCTCCGGAGGAGACCATCATGACCGCATCAGCTGCAATTCAGGCCGGCGCGACCGCAGAGCCGGATTTCACCGCGCTCAAGGCACGCCAGCACAGCGCGTGGTCGTCCGGCGACTACGCCATCGTCGGCAACACGCTGCAGATCGTCGGCGAGGAACTCTGCGAGGCGCTTGACATCCGCGCCGGCCAGAAGGTGCTCGACGTGGCCGCCGGCAACGGCAACGTCACATTGGCTGCGGCGCGGCGCTGGTGCAACGTCGTCTCGACCGACTACGTGCCTGCCCTGCTCGACCGCGGGCGCCAGCGTGCCGCCGCCGACGGCCTGTCCGTGCAGTTCCAGGAGGCCGATGCCGAGGCGCTTCCGTTCGGCGATGGCACATTCGACGTGGTGGTCTCGACATTCGGCGTGATGTTCACGCCCCGGCAGGAGCGCGCCGCCGCCGAGCTCACCCGGGTGTGCCGCAGCGGCGGCAAGATCGGCCTGGCCAATTGGACCCCCGACGGCTTCATCGGCCAGTTGTTCAAGACGCTCGGCAAATATCTGCCACCGCCCGCCGGCGCCAGATCGCCGGCGCTGTGGGGCACCGAGGCACGCATCCGAGAGATGTTCGCCGATGCCACCGACATTCGCTGCCATCGGCGTCATTTCGCGATGCGCTACCGCTCGCCTGAGCATTTCGTCGACGTGTTCAAGACCTACTATGGTCCGGTGCTCAAGGCCTTCGCTGCGCTTGATGGCGACCGCCAGGCCGATCTCAAGCGCGACATGCTGGCCCTGATCGGGACGCTCAATCGCGCCGAGGACGGCACGATGGTGGTGCCGTCGGAGTATCTCGAAGTGGTCATCATCAAACGCTGAGATCGTCAGCTCTGCACCACCCAGTCGGGCAGGCGCGCGAACCAGGGCTGCGCCTGCTCGAGCTGGCGGGCGAGCTGCAGCAGCCTCGTCTCGTCGCCGAGCCGGCCCATGCGGGCGCGCCTGCGTCCCGCGCTCAGCTCCCGCCGGCCGCCCTCTTCTTCGCAGCACCGGACTTGGCGACGCGCGCCTTCGCGGCGCGCGGCTTGGGACTGGTGGCCCTGACCGCCAAGCGGGCCTGCGGCCGAATGCGGTAGCGTCCCGACCCCACCGGATCGCGGTTGCTGACCTGGTTCTGCGGCACGCCCTGCAGCACCTGGACGATGTCGTCGCGGACCACCGGGAAGATCCGGTAATACTGGTGCTGCTGCGGGTCCTGCTCGAACGTCGTCACATCCGAACAATCGATCGCGGTGACCTTGTCGCTGATGCTGCCCATGTTGTCGGGACCGTCGCTGCCGAGCCGCGGACCGTTGAATTTCGTGCCCGCGCTCAGCGTATTGAGCACCCAATCCTTGGTCGAGTGATAGACCGTGACGCTGCTCGCGGTGCGCGGCAGATATTTCAGCTTCGCCGGGTCGTCGAACGCGTCCGCGTCCTCGTCGGCCGCCGCGAGCACGACCTTGTCGAAGGTCCTGCGCAATCCGGTCAGGGACGGCTGCGTCCCGCCCATCCGCACCATCGCCGGAACGCCGCCGGCCATGGCCGCGCCGGCGACCGGGTCGGGCATCTGCATCAAGGCCTGCAACGCGTTGCGCAGGACATAGACGCCCATGCTGTGACAGATGAGATGAATGCTCTGGTTGCAGCGTTCGCTCTCGGGCAGCCCGTCGACGAAATCATAGAGCCGCCGCAGCGTGCGTGCCACGGCCGGGCCGGATGCCGCCGCCGTCTTGCGATCGTGCTGGTAGTCCACAAAGGGCAGCGGCACGCCGACCAGCGAGGCGACCGACGGCCAACTGAACACGAACATGTTGGCGTCGATCCCGTAGAACGCCGAGATCCACCCGGCGCGTTCGATCGAGTCGACGAAGCTGTTGCTGAAGCCGTGAATGAACGCCAGCGTCGGCCGCGCCTTCGCCAGCATGTCGGCACGCAGGGCGCCGAAGATCGTATTGCTGCCGAGGACCGCACGGGAGCCTTGCGGAAAGATCAGTTGCTCGTCCTCGACATGAAGCGATCCAGGCACCAGGGCATAGCTCGATGCCTGCAGATCGACCGCGATCTCGGCCCGGCCATACCTGATGTTCAAGCCGTTGACGGGACCGAGCTCGGAGCTGAACCCGGTAATCTGATTCGTGCCTTCAGCCGTGATCGGTTGCCTGTTGGTCGCGAAATAGACTGTGACGTTCATGATCCCGCCCTCTGAAAGTATCACCAACGTGCATGGCACGGCACCGGACCAGCGGACCGTCGGAAGCGACGCGGAGTAGTTTCCGCACGACGGCAGCGACGTGCGATGTGCCGGGTCCGAAGAACGTGGCCGAGCCGGCGCGGCTTAGGCGACCGCGCTCCACCTAAGATAGAACACCACAAACAGCGCGCACGCAATCGCGATGGACGTGCACGGCGTCGTGCGACGCACGACCGCGCTGCTCGAACCGGCCCGCCGGGTGTGGTCAGCTCTGCATCACCCAGTCCGGCAGGCGCGCGAACCAGGGCTGCGCCTGCTCGAGCTGGCGGGCGAGCTGCAGCAGCCTCGTCTCGTCGCCGAGCCGGCCCACGAACTGCACGCCGAGCGGCAGGCCGTCGGCGGTCCAGTGCAGCGGCACGCTCATCGCCGGCGTGCCCGTGAGATTGGCGAGCTGCGTGAACGGGACATATTGCAGGCTGTCGCGGGCGATCTTGTCGATCATGCCGTCGAGCAGGCCCCAGCGCGTCATCAGCCCGAGCAGGCCGATGCGGTCGAGCATGTCGAGCAGGGTCTGCTCGGCGGTGCTCGGATCGCCCTCGCCGTGCCGGATTGGCGGATGCGCGAGCGTCGGCGTCAGCAGCAGGTCGTAGCGGGCATGGAAGCGCGCGAGCGCCCGCGCGAACTCGTTCCATTTCAGCAGCTGCGTCGTCAGCGCGCCGGCCGAGATCGCGCCGCCGAGCGTCGACAGCACCCGCGTCAGCAGCTCGAACTCCTCGCGCCTGGCGCCCTTGCCGCGCGCGTCGGCGACCAGCGCCGCGACCTGGCCGAAATAGATGTGCAGGAACGCTGTCGCGAGCGCGGGGCCATCGATGTCGGGCGAGGCCTCCTCGACCTCGTGACCAAGGCCCTGCAGCAGCTTCACGGCGTTGTCGACCGCAAGCTTCGCCTCGGCATGCACCTCGGTCCCGATCGGCGACGCCACCGTGTAGCCGATGCGCAGGCGGCCGGGATCGCGGGCTACCGCGTTGGCGTAGACCACGCCGGGCTCGGCGGTGAGAAAGGGATCACCGGGCTCGCCGCCCGCGATGACGTCGAGCGCGAGCGCGGTGTCGCGGACGCTGCGCGACAACACGCCCTCGCTGGATGCGCCGAACCAGTACTCGCCGAAGCCGGGCCCTGACGAGATCAGCCCGCGCGATGGCTTCAGGCCGAACAGGCCGCAGCAGGCGGCGGGAATGCGGATCGAGCCGCCGCCGTCATTGCCGGCGGCCATCGGCACGACGCCCGAAGCGACCGCCGCCGCAGCGCCGCCGCTGGAGCCGCCGGGCGTATGTGCGGGATTCCAGGGGTTGCTGACGCGGCCGAAGGCGCGGGAGTCGCTGACGCCCTTCAGCGCGAGCTCCGGCAGGTTGGTCTTGCCGAAGATTACGAGGCCGGCCTCGAGATACCGCCTCACGACCGAGGCATGCTCGCCGGCGACGAATCCGGATAGCGCCTTGCTGCCATAGGCCGTCGGCAGGCCCGCATAGTCCTGGGCGCAGTCCTTGATCAGGAACGGTACGCCGGTGAGCGGGCCGTTGGCGGGCTTGGCGAGCTGCGCGCGGGCCTCGCGCTCCATCAGCCTGCAGACGGCGTTGGTCCTCGGCTGGGCCCGCTCGTTCTGCGCCAGCGCGAGCTGCAGCAGCTCCGCCGCATGGGTCTCGCCGCCCTTCACCGCGGCGGCAAGCGCCGTCGCATCGCGCTGCACATAGTCCCGGACGTTCACATTGCCCTCCCCGCGCCGCCATTCGTCGCCGTGATCGTAGCTGATTCTGGCTGCGACCGAGGCGCAGTTGCGCCGAACGCGGCGGCAATACGGCGCATTGGCGGCAATCGTGGCCACACGATGATCTGCTGCGGTCGACTTGAGGGCGGGATTACGCAGTCTGGTCCTGATTTTAGTTAATTTGATTCAGATCATTCGTCCTGTCCCTTGCACCGACCTAACCTTATGCATCGTTAGTTGCGTAGAGTGACGAGAGAGCGATGGGACGCCTCGCAAGCCTGCTGAGCCGAGCGCACGGTCCGCATGAGGATGCGGCAGCCCTGCCCGTGACCACCGCCGACTACTTCATCCTGCTGTCGCGCGCGATGGAGAGCCTGCCGGATTCCACCCCCGAACGCCGCGCCGAAGTCTACCAGTCGGCCCGCCAGGCGCTGGTGACCCAGTTGCAGGCGATGGATCCGCCGGTCTCGCGATCACGCATCAAGGCCGAGCAGCGCGCGCTCGACGATGCGGTTGATACGATCGAGACACGCGCGCTGACGGCGCCGGACGGCAGTCCGGAACAGACGACGACGCTGGTCCCGGATGACCCGCTGTATCCCTCCTTCGTTACTGCACAAATCGACATTCCGACCGCTTCCGTTTCAACAGCTCAAGATGATGACCAGGACCCCGCCATGGCTCAAACCCAGTTTCATTCCAAGTTTGCCCCGCGCGCCGTCGAGGAGAAGCCGATGTCACGACTCGATGAAATCAACCGGGTGCTGCGCAAGCTGCAGAGCGACTCGTTCGGGGTCGAGGCCTGCGCGCTGATCTCGGAGGACGGGCTGATGATCGCGAGCGTGCTCGCGGCCGACATGGAGGAGACGCGGGTTGCCGGCATGACCGCGACCTTGCTGTCGCTCGGCGGCCGCGCCGCCATGGAGCTCGGCCGCAGCCATCTGCAGGAGGTCATCATCCGCGGCGAGTCCGGCTATGCCGTGCTGGTCAGCGCCGGCCGCGGCGCGCTGCTGCTCGCGCTCACCAACGAGAACAGCAAGCTCGGGCTGACCTTCTTCGACATGCGTGAAGCCGTCAGATCGCTGCAGAAGGTACTGTAGCGCACCGTCGTCCAATGAGCCGGCGCGCTGCGATGGCGCGGCGCCGGCGGGAGTAGTTTCATGGCCAATACCGTCCTCTACGACGACGGCGTTCACAAGAACATTCTGCTGGAGGATTTCGGCGCCGGCGACCACGCGGTGCAGGCGAACCAGCATCTGATCATCCACGACCGCGTCGGCATGCTGCTCGATCCGGGCGGCCACAAGGTCTATTCCAGGGTGCTCAGCGAGACCTTCAGCGAGCTCTCGGGCGGGCGGCTGAAATATCTGTTCCTGTCGCACCAGGATCCCGACATCGTCGCGGCGATCAACGGCTGGCTGATGACGACCGACGCCGACGCCTACATCTCCGAGCTGTGGACCCGCTTCGTGCCGCATTTCGGCTTCGACCACATCGTTGCCCACCGGCTGAAGCCGATCCCCGACGAGGGCATGGTGTTCGATCTCGCGGGCAGCAGGCTGTACGCGCTGCCGGCGCACTTCCTGCACAGTGAGGGCAATTTCCAGCTCTACGATCCGATCTCGAAGATCCTCTACAGCGGCGACCTCGGCGCCTCGATCGGCGTCGACTACACCGTCGTGCGCGACTTCAAGGCGCATACGCGCTTCATGGAGGGCTTTCACCGGCGCTACATGGTCTCCAACCGCGTCATGAAGGCGTGGGCGCAGATGGTCAGCACGCTCGACATCGAGATCATCGCCCCGCAGCACGGCGCGCTGTTTCCGGATGCTACGATGTCGCGCCAGTTCATCGCGTGGTGCGCGGGGCTCGAATGCGGCATCGACCTGATCACGCCGAAATTCAAGGTGCCCGTGGGCTGACATGCTGGCGCCCTCCCCGAACTCCGCTCTGCCTTCTCCCGCCATGCGCATCGATGCGTGCACCGTGGCCGGCGAAGAGGCGCCGGTCTGGCTCGCCGCGGCCTTCGCCGTCGCCGGCACCCTGATCGCCGTCATGTCGGCAGCGCTCTGGCAGCAAGGCACCGCCACGCCGCCGGTCGCGACGGCCGCAATGCCGGTGACGGCCGTGCCGCAGCGCGACGCCCCCGTTGCCGACGCGGCACCCAAGCGACGGGAGGCGCGGATCGTCGACCCGGCACCGGTCGCGGCGCCGCCGATGCCGCCCGTGATCGCTCCCGCCGTGATCGCTCCACCGACACCGCCGGTCGCCCCGGCAGCGCCCCCGGAGCCCCAGACACCCGCGAAGCCCTCCGCCGAGTGCTTCGCGCCGCTGGCGGTCGGCTTCGAGCGCGGCAGCGCACGACCGAACCCTGCCGACATGAAGCGGTCGCTGGCGATCCTGCAACGCGCGCTCGCGCGCCATGGTGAGGCGACCATCATCATCGAGGGGCATACCGATGCCAGCGGCACCGAGGATCTGAACGTGCTGCTCAGCTATTCGCGCGCCAAGGAGATCGCGGCCCAGTTGAAGCGCGAGGGCCTCCCCGCGCAGCGGATGTCGGTGCGCGCGGCCGGCGCCGGCGAGGCGCGCGGCGATGCCCAGGCGGTCGCGGGCGACCGCAAGGCCGTGCTGCGCATTGCGGGCGTCGATGATTGCAGTCAACTCACAGCGACGAAGCGACCATGACGATCTATGCCATCGTGAGCGGCCTCGGCGCCGCCATTCTGCTCTTGACCTCGGGCTATCTGTTCGGCGCCCGCCAGGGCGCGCTGTCCCGCGAGCTGTTGCGCCGGCAGGTGCAGATGCAGGCGGCCAGCCTCGACCAGTTGCAGGAGCAGAGCAGCCACGACGCCATCGAGCGGGAGACCAGCCTGCGCAGCGCGATCGAAGATGTGCTGGCGCCGCTGGTCGAGCGTGAGCGCATCTCGCTGGATCTGGCGCAGCTCGCGAGCCGGCCGGGCCGGCGCCGCGAGCTGGTGCCGCTGCTCGACCGCATCGCCGAAGTCGGCCGCTTCCAGACCGTGCTGCTCACCAACGAGGAAGGCTTGCCGCTCGCGGCCAATACGACCGCACACCGCACCGAGCAGCTTGCGGCGGCGGCGACGCGGCTTGCGCTCGTGGCGGAGAAGATCGCCGACGAGACCCACATCGCGCCGTTGTCGGTGATGCTGCGCGACGCCTCGGAGGCGACGACGCTGTGCCGGATCTTCCGCGTGCAGGACCAGACGCTCACTCTGACCGCGCTCTCCAACGATACGCGCCTCGCCTCCGTGGCGCTCGATCCCGCCCTCGCCAAGGTGCAGGTCGCGCTGACGGCCCCGGCCTGACACCTCCTCAAAACGCAAAGGGCGCCGCACCTCTTGCGAGGCACTGCGCCCTTCGCCGACCTCATTGTCAGGGATGAGGCCGACTACACGCGGCTGCGGCCGCGGGCGAGGCCCACGACGGCCGAAACCAGAAACAGCACGATGGCGATGAAGAAGATGATCTTGGCGATCTCGATCGACGCACCGGCGATGCCGCCGAAGCCGAGGATGCCGGCGATCAATGCGATAACCAGGAAGGTGACAACCCAGCCTAACATGACACGACCTCTGTCTCTCGATTGCGGTTCAAAGCGACGCGGAGCTTGCGCCGTTGCCAGGACAATCGTGGCTCGGAACAAAGGTTCCGGGCGCGCGGGCCGCTAAAAATTCGCGATTTGCCGGAACAAACGCCCATCGAAGCTGGAGCGGCGTCCGTCTGCCCCGAATTAGGGCTGTAAAATGCCCCCGCCGGCCCCATATAGCCGTCAATCCCTGCTATGAGGGCTCCTTCCTGCAGACCTCGTGATGCCGTCATATGATGCCATCCGAGGGACGAGACTGATTCGCTGATGACCGAGCCCAACCGCGTGAGCCCCTTTCCTGCGCCTGACCACCAGCCCGTTGCCGGCGGCATCGCCGCGCGCGCCCGCGCCGCCGCGACCGGTGGCGCGCGCTATCTGGCCGGCCTCAATCCGGAGCAGCGCGAGGCGGTCGAAACGCTCGATGGCCCGGTGCTCGTGCTCGCCGGCGCAGGCACCGGCAAGACCCGTGTGCTGACCACGCGCATCGCGCATATCCTGAGCCAAGGCCGCGCCCGGCCGAGCGAGATCCTGTCGGTGACCTTCACCAACAAGGCCGCACGCGAGATGAAGACGCGGCTTGCCGAGATGCTCGGACAGGCGGTCGAGGGCATGCCCTGGCTCGGCACCTTCCACTCGATCTCCGGCCGCATCCTGCGCAGCCATGCCGAGCTGGTGCAGCTCAAGTCCAATTTCACCGTGCTCGACGTCGATGACCAGATCCGCCTGCTCAAGCAGTTGCTGCAAGCCGAGAACATCGACGACAAGCGCTGGCCGGCGCGCATGCTGGCCGGCCTGATCGACGGCTGGAAGAACCGCGGCCTGGCGCCGTCCCAGGTGCCTTCGGGCGAGGCCGCCGTGTTCGCCAACGGCAAGGGCGGCAAGCTCTATGCGAGCTACCAGGAACGGCTGAAGATCCTCAACGCCGCCGATTTCGGCGACCTGCTGCTGGAGAGCATCCGGCTGTTCCGCGAGAACCCTGACGTGCTGCGGCAATATCAGAGCCGCTTCAAGTTCATCCTGGTCGACGAGTATCAGGACACCAACGTCGCGCAATATCTGTGGCTGCGGCTGCTGTCGCAGGCGCCGAGTTCGTCGCGTGCCGTCGCCCCATCCTCCGTCATTCCGGGGCGGCTCGAAGAGCCGAACCCGGAATCCCGCGCTGAGGATAACCAACTGCGAGATTCCGGGTTCGCACCTGGCGGTGCGCCCCGGAATGACGACGCCGCGCAGGGCGCCACGCCGCCGCTCAAGAACATCTGCTGCGTCGGCGACGACGATCAGTCGATCTATGGCTGGCGCGGCGCCGAGGTCGACAACATCCTGCGCTTCGAGCACGACTTCCCCGGCGCCAAGGTCATTCGCCTCGAGCGCAACTACCGCTCCACCGGGCACATCCTCGCCGCCGCCTCGCACCTCATCACCCACAATGAAGGCCGGCTCGGCAAGACCTTGCATACTGAGGACGTCGAGGGCGAGAAGGTCACCGTCACCGGCGCCTGGGATTCCGAAGAGGAAGCGCGCGGCATCGGCGAGGAGATCGAGGAGCTGCAGCGCAAGGGCGAGCATCTCAACGACATCGCGATCCTGGTGCGCGCGTCCTACCAGATGCGCGAGTTCGAAGACCGCTTCGTCACGCTCGGCCTGCCCTATCGCGTGATCGGCGGCCCGCGCTTCTACGAGCGCGCCGAGATCCGCGACGCGCTGGCTTACTTGCGCGTCATCAACTCGCCGGCCGACGATCTCGCCTTCGAGCGCATCGTCAACGTGCCCAAGCGCGGGCTCGGCGATGCCACGGTGCAGATGCTGCACGACCATGCCCGCAAGCGCCGCATCCCGCTGTTCGAGGCGGCGCGCGCGGTGGTCGAGACCGACGAGCTGAAGCCGAAGGCGCGCGGCTCGCTGCGCGGGCTGATCCTGCAGTTCGAGCGCTGGCGCGCCCAGCGCGAGGTGACGCCGCATACCGAGCTCGCCGAGATCGTGCTCGACGAGAGCGGCTACACCGAGATGTGGCAGAAGGACCGCTCGGCCGATGCGGCCGGGCGACTGGACAACCTCAAGGAGCTCGTCCGCTCGATGGAGGAGTTCGAGAACCTGCACGGCTTCCTCGAGCACATCTCGCTGGTGATGGACCGCGAGGGCGCGGCCGACGAGGAAGCGGTGTCGCTGATGACCTTGCATTCGGCCAAGGGGCTGGAGTTCGACAACGTGTTCCTGCCGGGCTGGGAGGAAGGGCTATTCCC
Source organism: Bradyrhizobium sp. SZCCHNRI1029 (assembly GCF_032487555.1). Taxonomy (NCBI): domain Bacteria; kingdom Pseudomonadati; phylum Pseudomonadota; class Alphaproteobacteria; order Hyphomicrobiales; family Nitrobacteraceae; genus Bradyrhizobium; species Bradyrhizobium sp. SZCCHNRI1029. Next base: position 185,764 of record NZ_JAUEUK010000002.1, on the reverse strand, counting down.
GAGCCAGCGCACGCTCGACGAGCAGGGCCGCGCCGGGCTGGAAGAGGAGCGCCGCCTCGCCCATGTCGGCCTGACCCGCGCGCGGCGTCGGGCAAAAATCTATTTCGCCACCAACCGCCGCATCCACGGCACCTGGACCACCACGATCCCGTCGCGCTTTCTCGACGAGCTGCCCGCGGCGAGCGTCGAGATCACCGAGTCGAAGGGCGGCTCGGGCTGGGGCGGCGCCGGGGGCTACGGCCCGTCGCGCTTCGACAATGTCGAGTCGTTCGGATCGAGCTATTCCACGCCGGGCTGGCAGCGCGCGCAGGCACGTCGGCCGGGCGCAGCGCGCGGTTCGTCGGAGGGCGGCTTCAAGGAAGAGCCGTCGCCGTTCTCGGGCCGTGATCCGTTCGGCAGCGGCTTCGGCGGTCATTTCGGCCGTGGCAAGCGCGGACCGATGACCATCGAGGGCGAGCTGGTGGCGAAATCCACCGGCACGACATCCGAATTCGCCCTCGACGACCGCGTCTTCCATCAGAAGTTCGGCTATGGCCGCGTCGTCAAGATCGACGGCAACAAGCTGACCATCGCCTTCGACAAGGCCGGCGAGAAGCACGTCGTCGACAGCTTCGTGCAGCGGGCGTGACCTGACCGCCACGCCTGCGCTTGCCGCGTAGCCGCTCGCCGCGATCGAACTTCACACTTCGCCTTGGTTAGGCCTTGACCGTGGCAGCATGCATCGTATGAGATGCAATCATGGTCCGGGGATACATTCTGTTGAGTGTTGCGGTCGCGCTGTGTGTGCCCTCGCTGGCGGCGGCGCAGACGATGAGCTTTGGCGATTCCGCGGGGCTGATCGCGTCGAGCTGCGGCGCCGACATCACCGCCAATTGCCGCGGCGTCAATCTCGACTCCAACCGCCTCAAGGAATGCCTCTCGCGCAACCAGGACGTGGTCTCCGCGCAGTGCAAGGCGACCTATTTCAAGGCGTTCGAGGCGATCCAGAAGCGCATCGCGGCACGGGTCACGGTCGCCAACGCCTGCCAGCGCGAGATCGTCAAGCTGTGTGGCGGCTCCACGAAGGAGACGAGCAAATCGATCCCGTGCCTGATGACGGCCAACGGCGTGAGCGCGCGGTGTCAGCAGGCGATGGGTGAAGCGGGGTATCGCTGATGCGGCGGACCGCGAGATCATTGCTGTCAGGGCCGATCGTGGCTTCGCTGATGGCCGCGAGCGCGCCCGCCTGGTCGCAGGAGCCGGGTCGCGAGGACATCGTGCGCCAGCTCGGCCGCTTCGAAACCGCACCCACGCTGGATCTGCCGGCGCTGAAGCAGCAGACGCAGGAGCGTTCCAGGTCGCGCGGGCGCAACGAGCCGCCGCCCCAGAAGCGTCCGCCGATCGCGCCGGAGCTGATGAATCTGCCGGCCTTCAACGTCGACATCCAGTTCGACGTGGACACGCCGATCGTGCGCCCGGAATCGTACCAGACCGTCGGGCGGATCGCCGATGCGATGGTGTATTCCGATCTGCTGCCCTACACCTTCCTGATCGTCGGCCATGTCGAGGCCAACGGCAAGCGCGAGGCCAACGTCATCCTGAGCCAGCGCCGCGCCGACGCGATCCGCGACATCCTGGCGAACACCTTCAAGATCTCGGTCAAGCGGCTGCAATCGATCGGACTTGGCGAGGAGCAGTTGCTCGACCCGTCCAAGCCGACCGCCGCCGTCAATCAGCAGATCCAGATCATCCCGATCGCAAAGACCGTAGAAGAGGCCGCGCCGCCGCCTTCGGCCCCTGCCCCGGCAGCGCCCCACAAGCAGGCCCCGCGCAAGCATCGCAGTTGATGCAATTGAGACCTGCGCTGAGGCCATGAACCCAGCGCGCTGCAGGTGCGACTGTTGTCTCAGCAGGTTGCCGATACGCTATTCCCGACAGGCGCCAATGGAACCTGTTTTCAAGTCGGGTCGCGCGGCAATGCTGCTGGGCCGTGATTGCCGGGTTTGTCGATGCAGCCGCTTGATGGTATAGCCCCCTCTTTGCGGCCGTCGATTGAGCGACGGTCGATCTCATTGACGAGCGAGCCAGCCATGAACGCCATGTTCCGACGCCAGATGGTCGACTACGTCGAATACCATCGCGATCCGCGCAACGGCCTGATGCATGTGTTCGGGATCATCCTGTTGTTCCTGGGCGCCGTGCTGCCCCTGAGCTTGTGGCATTTCGACGCGTTCGGCATCCGGATCGGCCTCGGCGCCGTGCTGGCGCTGCCCGTCCTGCTCTACTGGCTGCTGCTCGATGCCGCACTCGGGGCCGGCATCCTGGCCTTCGCCGTGCTGTTCCTTGCTGCGGCCATGATGATCGCCGATCACGTCCATGGCGTCGCCTTCTGGGCGCTGTTTGCCGCGCTCATCATCTTCGGCTTTGTCTCGCAGGCCGTGGGCCACAAGGTGTTCGAGCGCAACAATCCATCTCTGCTGGATCATCCGGCGCATCTCTTTCTCGGTCCGATGTTCGTGATGGCGAAATTGTACATGGCGTTGGGTCTGCGGCCTTCGGTGGCCGACCTCATCGCGCCGGACTGGTCGCCGGATCGGCTCGCATCGGACCGGCTTCAAGGCGATCAGCACTCGCGCCCCTAATGAAAGTCCTCGTCACCGGCGGCAGCGGTTTCATCGGCCATCACCTCGTCTCTGCGCTCGCGACGCGGGGCGCGGAGGTGCGTGTGCTCGATATTCGCTGCCCCAGCCACATGATCGCTGACGTCGAGTACATCGAAGGCTCGGTGCTCGATGCGGGCCTGGTGAAGCAGGCGGTCGCCGGCGTCGATCAGGTCTATCATCTGGCTGGACTGCCCGGCATGTGGATGCCGGACCGCGAGGACTTCTACCGCGTCAATTGCGTGGGCACGGAGACGGTGCTGGCGGCGGCGCGCGCCGGCCGGGTGCGCCGGTTCCTGCACTGCTCGACCGAATCCATCCTGTTCGACTATCCCGGCTCGACCGGCGCCGCATCGGCACCGACCGCACCGCCGGCCGAGGCGATGCCCGGCGCCTATACGCGCTCCAAGGCGCTGGCGGAGGCCCGCGCCATGGCCGCCGCGGCGGACGGCTTCCCCGTCGTGGTGGGCACGCCGACAATGCCGATCGGGCCGCACGACAGCAACCTGACACCGCCCTCGCAGATGCTGCGGCACTTCCTGGACAGCCGGCTCCAGCTCTATCTCGACTTCGTCGTCAACCTGGTCGACGTCCGCGACGTCGCGGACGGCCTGATCCTGGCGATGGAGCGCGGCAAGGTCGGCGGCCGCTACGTGTTCGGCGGCGAGAGCCTGCGCCTCAGCCGCATCCTCGATCTCATGGCGGCGATCAGCGGCCGCAAGCATGTCGCGGTCGCCGTGCCCGGCCGGCTGGCCGAGCTGTCGGCGGGCATGCTCGAGCTCGTCTCCGATCACCTCACCAAGCGCTGCCCGTCCGGCACCGCCGAGGGGGTGCGGATCGCCCGCGCGGCCTCGGATCTGTCGATCGACAGGGCCAAACGCGAGCTCGGCTACGTCCCGCGCCCGATCGAGCCGACCTTGCGCGAGACGATCGGCTTTCTGCTCGGTTCCGAGCCGGGAAAGCGGCTCGACGGTAAACAACACCCTTTTCGCACCGCGGCCGAATAGCTAAGAGCAGCCGGTCCCAGGTCTCATAACGGTTCCAACACATGTCCGGCGATGCCAGCCCCATCTCGTCGTTTGCGTTCAGCGGATGGACCACCACCTGGCCCACCTCGCTGCTGGCCATCATCTGGCTGATCTGGCTCGCAAGCTGGGTCGGCGCCTCGTTCTGGTCGGGGCAGACCCGCAAGCATGTGACGGTGATCAAGACCAGCCGCTATCACGCGCTGATCGTGCTCGGCGGCATCCTGTTCACGCCGTGGACCTCGCGCCTGCTCGGCGAGAAGCCGTTCTGGACTCCCGGTGAGACCGGCGTCTACCTGCTGACCGTCGTCACCCTGGCCGGCATCGCCTTCACCTGGTGGGCGCGCATCCATCTCGGTCGCTTCTGGTCCAACGCGATCACCCACAAGGAAGGCCACAAGGTCATCGACACCGGCCCCTACGGCATGGTCCGTCACCCCATCTATACCGGGCTGATCCTCGGCATGATCGCCACCGGCATCGCGGTGGGCACGGTGACCGCCGTGCTGGGCGCCGTCCTGATCTCGCTCGGGATGGCCTGGAAGGCAAAGATGGAAGAGGTCTTCCTCGCGCAGGAGCTCGGGCCGGATTACGTCACCTACCGGCAGCGCGTGCCGATGATCATTCCGTTCCTGCCGCCGGGCTAGAGCGCTCAGCGTCTGGCCTGGGCTTCCGAAGGCGGCTGCGGCGACTGGTTTGCCGCCTGCGGCAGCAGGTGGCGCGGCAGGATGATGCGCTGGCCGGGGACCAACGGCTGGGTGGCGAGGCCGCGGTTGGATTGCTGGAGCGCCCAGAGCGGAACGTGATAATTGGTGGCGATCTGGTCCAGGGTCTCGCCCGGCCGTACCGCCAGAGCAGTGCCGCTGTCCCACAGCTCCACGGAGGCTTTCGGCGGCACCAAGTAGCGCAGCGGCACCGGGTCCGCGTCGGCGGTCGCCGAGGTCTGCGACAATTGGCTGATCATGGTGACCAATTGGGCGTGCACGTCCTCCATCTTGTCGATGTTGATGTGCGTGACCTCATCATGATCCTTCATGTCGAAACTGGCGTAGTGACCGCGAAAGCCGGGCTCCGGCTTGACGTCGCCGCCGCCGAGAATGTTGTCGGACAGGAACAGGTTGATGAAGCGCTGCACGTTGGGCGGCACGCTCTTGGTCGCATGCGCCGGATCGACGGTGACGACGAGGGCAACCGGGATGTTCTGCTCCTGCAGCGTGATCGCGATGCGGACGCTGCACAGCCCGCCCATCGAATGGCCGATCAGCACGATCGGGCCCGGCTCCTGGCGGTAGTTCTTGGCCACCTGGAGCGCGATCAGGTCGCACAGCGTGAATTCATAGACACTGGCCCGGTAGCCGGCCTGCTCGATCTTTTCGGCCAGACGATCCATCCCGGTCGAGAACAGCGGCCCGAGCGCGCCGCGGAACAGGTACACCCGCGGCGGCGGCAGCGGCTGGCTGATCTCGGGCGGCGCAGTCGGTACGGCGCGGATCGCCGCGGGGGTTGCTGCCGGGGATGCCTTGGCGGATCTGGTCGGCGCGGGGGCGGACGCAGCGCCGGGCTGGGCGGCCCGCGAGATGCTTGGGGCGGCAAGTCCCGCGAGCAAAGGTGCGGTGACGAGGATCGCGAGCAGTCTCCTGCCGGCAGCCACCTTGGCTGGACCGAGCCACCGCTTCGCGATTCGCGCCACGCTGGTCATTCGCGCTCCCGGGAAAGCTCTCGGCTGAGATCAAGCAGGGTCATATCCCCCCTGCCATACCGTTTGTCGCCGCCGAATGGGAGCATTTTGGGGCGCGCGCCCCGTGGCGCGGCCGCGGACTACCGGTAGCCGGTCACGTTGGCCGCGCGCTGCGGCGCGGCCATGCGCGTCGGCGGCGCCGCCGCCGGGCGGCCGCGGCCGCCGAACACCACGCCATCGATGGCACCGATCACCTTCTGCTGCATGATCTGGTTCTTCTCGATCGTGACGTGGCCGACACCGGGAACCGACTGGACGTCGACATTCTCAAGCTTGCCGCGGAAGCCGTCGTCGCGGCGGACCGGCTCGCCGGCACCGCTGGCGATGTAGAAATTGATGTAGCGCTCGGCGTTGCCGCCGACGAGCTTGGTCTTGAACACCGAATCGAGCCCGATCGCGAGCTTCACCGGCACCCCGAGCTGGCCGAGCTTGTTGATCATGTCCGGCAGCGCGGTCGCGCCCGAGGAATGGCCCACCAGGATGATGGTCTTGATCCGGCCGGCGCGATAGGCGGCCGCCGCTTCGTCGGCGAGCGACGACCACGACACGAAATTGGCGACCGTGTTCGGAATGCCCTGCGAATCCAGCTTGGCGGCGATGTCGTCGAGCCCGAGCGAGAAGATGTTGAGCACGCCGCGCAGCAGATAGACATGCGTGGTGCTGGCGGCGGTTGCGGCCGCCGGGCTCGGTGCCGCCCGGACCGATCCGGTGCCGAGCGGCAGAGCCAGCGCAACGGCCAGCGCCACCATGCCAAAGCAGCGCGCCGAGAGGCTGCGCTTGAAGGTGGGTCGAACGGTGCTGGCGCGTGCCGTCATCGGTCCTTCTCCGCGGCGGAAATGTCGAGACGGCGCGACCGTACCCAAGATGCTCGCGGACGCAACATCGTCGGACATCGCAAGGCGGCGTTCCTCCTCAGACGTGGCTGAGCGGCAACACTCAGCCATATCGGCCACGGAAAAGCCCAACAAGCGACATGATCGAGGGCGGCGCGCACGATTGCGCGAACGCATCGCCGTCCCTATCTGAGCGCTTCGCCTGCGCCCCCTCCTCCGCGCAGCTCCCCCGCTCTTTTCGAATCCCTCGCATCGAATCCCCGTGATGGCTCCCGTCATTTCCGTTACCGGCCTGTCGAAGACCTATTCCTCGGGCTTCACCTCGCTCAACAATGTCGATCTCGCGATCGAGCGGGGCGAGATCTTCGCGCTGCTCGGGCCCAACGGCGCGGGCAAGACGACGCTGATCAGCATCATCTGCGGCATCGTCAATGCGTCCGCGGGCAAGGTCGCGGTCGGCGGCCACGACATCAACCGCGACTACCGTGCCGCACGGGCGCTGATCGGGCTGGTGCCGCAGGAGCTGCACACCGATTCGTTCGAGACCGTATGGGCCACGGTCAGCTTCAGCCGGGGGCTGTTCGGCAAGCCGAAGAACCCCGCCCTGATCGAGAAGATCCTCAAGGACCTGTCGCTCTGGGACAAGAAGGACGCCAAGATCATCACGCTCTCCGGCGGCATGAAGCGCCGCGTGATGATCGCGAAGGCGCTCTCGCACGAGCCGCAGGTGCTGTTCCTGGACGAGCCGACCGCGGGCGTCGACGTCGAGCTGCGCAAGGGCATGTGGGACGTCGTGCGCGAGCTGAAGGCCGCCGGCGTCACCATCATTCTCACCACGCACTACATCGAGGAAGCCGAGGAGATGGCCGATCGCGTCGGCGTCATCAACAAGGGCGAGATCGTGCTGGTCGAGGACAAGGCCAAGCTGATGGCGAAGCTCGGCCGGAAGCGGCTGAGCCTGCATCTGCAGCACCGGATCGAGACCATCCCCGAGACGCTCGCGCCCTATCATCTGGCGCTGTCGGACGACGGCTGGCGGCTCGCCTATGACTACGATACCAAGGGCGAGCGCACCGGCATCACCAGCCTGCTCGGCGATCTCAGGACCGCCGGCATCCGCTTCGTCGATCTCGAGACCAAGCAATCATCCCTTGAAGACATCTTCGTGAGCCTGGTGCGGCAATGAATTTTCGCGCGGTCGCCGCAATCTACAAGTTCGAAATGGCGCGCACCTGGCGCACGCTGCTGCAGAGCATCGTGTCGCCCGTCGTGTCGACGTCGCTCTACTTCGTCGTGTTCGGCGCCGCGATCGGCTCGCGCATCAGCCACGTCGAGGGCGTCAGCTACGGCACCTTCATCGTGCCCGGCCTCGTGATGCTGTCGGTGTTGACCCAGAGCATCTCCAACGCCTCGTTCGGGATCTACTTCCCGAAATTCATCGGCACGATCTACGAGATCCTCTCGGCGCCGATCTCGCATTTCGAGATCGTGCTCGGCTATGTCGGCGCGGCCGCGACGAAATCCATCATTCTCGGGCTGATCATCCTCGCGACCGCCGGGCTGTTCGTGCCGCTGCACATCCAGCACCCGGTGTGGATGCTGTCGTTCCTGGTGCTGACGGCCGTGACCTTCAGCCTGTTCGGCTTCATCATCGGCATCTGGGCCGACGGCTTCGAGAAGCTGCAGATGGTCCCGATGCTGGTGGTGACGCCGCTCACGTTCCTCGGCGGCAGCTTCTACTCGGTCAACATGCTGCCGCCGACCTGGCATTCGATCGCGCTGCTCAACCCGGTGGTCTACCTGATCTCGGGCTTTCGCTGGAGCTTCTACGAGATCGCCGACGTCAGGGTGGAAATCAGCGTCGGCGTGACGCTGCTGTTCCTGGCGATCTGCATGACGATCATCTGGTGGATCTTCAAGACGGGCTACCGGCTCAAGCATTGAGCCGGCGCCTCAACTCAGCGGTAGCAGTGGAAGCGGCCGTAGCTGTCGCGGTATCCCCGGCAGTGATAGTGCCGGTGGTAATAGGAGCGGTGCGGAATGCCGAGCACGCCTTCGACGGCGCCCACGGCTCCGCCGACGCCGGCACCGACCGCGCCGCCGACGACGCCGCCCACCGGACCGGCGATGCGGTTGCCTTCGTGGGCCCCTTCATGGGCGCCACGGATGATGCCCTGGGCATGGGCGAATTGCGGCAGCGCCAGCCAGGCCAGCGCCAGGACGACCAGCGCGAGCGCAGCCAGCAGGTAGGTCAGCTTCTGCGGCGCGCGATCATCGAGCACCGCCGTCTTGGCCTTCATCGTCAACATTTTGAGTCCTGGGAACCGCATGGGGGAATCTTTGAAACGCGGATGCGGCCAAAAAGTTGCGCGGTCGTGACGAATTGCACCGATTAGAGAGGTCCCAAAACGCCGGAATGAAAGACCATCCGCGGTCGCGAAAATGTCAGCGCCGGTGAACGCGGGGAGCCTTTGTCCTGGTCCTGCCCGACATTAAGGTTGAGGCTGCCCTCGGCTGGAACAAAGCCGGCAATTCCGACATAGTGCAGGCCGAGGCGATGACCTGGGCGTTAAAGTCCCGTTTTGAGGTCTCTCCACAGTCGAGGGCCCTGGAGGCCAGAGGTTAGATGCGTACCATCCTTTTTGCAGTTGCCGGCTTCGCCTTTCTGTCGGCCACGCCGGCTCTGGCCAAGATCGACATCACGGTCGACAAGAACAGCCAGATCATGACGGTCGCCGTCGATGGCGTCGAGCGCTATCGATGGCCAGTCTCGACCGGCATTCCCTCACGGGAAACGCCGAATGGCTCGTTCCGCGCCTTCCGCATGGAGGCCGATCATTTTTCCAAGGAATTCGACGACGCACCGATGCCGCATTCGATCTTCTTCACGAAGGTCGGTCACGCGATTCACGGCACGGATTCGGAAAGCCGCCTCGGGACCCCGGCGTCCCACGGCTGCGTCCGGCTGTCCAAGGCCAACGCCACGACGCTCTACGACCTGGTGCAAAAGGACGGCGTGCTCAACACCACGGTGACCCTGACCGGCTCGGCCGAGGTGGCGCTGGCGCGCAATCCACGCCGCGGCACCGCTGTTGCCCGCCGCGACGTGCCGCAGCAGTATGACGACAGCGGCGAGCCGGTCGTGCTGACGCCGCAGCCACAGATGCTGCCCGGACGCCAGGTCGTTCCGCAGCAGCGGCCCGATGACGGCTACATCTATCCCGCCGACGGCAGCGACAACGGCGTGCGTTATCCGGCGCCGCGCGGCACGGCCCGGCGCGTCTATGACGCCCAGGCCTATCCGCAGCAGCAGCAGTACGATTACCAAAACGGCAATCCGAGCTACGCGCAGCCGCGCTATTACCAGCCGCGCTCTTATTATCAGCCGCGCGGCTACTACACCTATCAGGACTGATCGCGCATTGATCCTCGCGGCCGGGCGCTGTTACGCAGCGCATCGGCGCCTCCTCACTCGGCGTTGACCCGCTCGAGCGAGGCGGACGCACGATCGGCGCTGGCCTGCCCGCGGGCCGTCGGCATGCGCGCGCGCCGCTGCACGAAATACTGATCGGCCAGCACGCCGATCAGGATCACCGTGCCCATCACGGCGAAATTGAGCGAGCTCGGGATGCCCAGCAGATTGACCAGGTTCTGCAGCATCTGCAGCAGGATTGTGCCGAGCACGACGCCGATGACCGAGCCCTCGCCGCCGCGCAGCGAACAGCCCCCGAGCACCGCTGCGGCGATCGCATAGAGCTCGTAGAACGAGCCATGCACCGCCGGCGAGATCGAGCGGGTGTACATCGCCAGCAGGACCGCGGCGAGCGCCGTCAGGGCGCCGCAGATCACATAGGCCGCGATCGTCACCCGATCGGACCGGATGCCGGAGTAGCGCGCCGCCTCCTCGTTCTTGCCGACCGCGTAGAAATAGCGGCCGTACACCGAGCGGTGCAGCACCAGCCAGGCGATGCCGGCCACGATGGCGAGCGCCACGACGCTATGCGGCAGTGGAAAGCCGAGGACATCGGTGCGGCCGGCGGCCAGCCATTCCAGCGCCGGGAAGCTCGCGCCGTAGCCGAAGCCGGCCGTGGCATCCTCGGTGTAATAACGGGCCGCGCCGCGATAGATCAAAAGTCCGCACAGGGTCACCACGAAGGGCTGGATGCGCATCTTGGTCACCAGCGTGCCGTGGACCATGCCGATGGCGACGCCGCCGGCGAGGATGAGGAACAAGGCGGCGACCCAGTCGACGTCCCGGTTGACGATGAGGTCGATGAACAGCACGCCGAGCAACGCGATCACCGAGCCCACGGCGAGCTCGATGCCGCCAACGATGATGACGAAGGCCTCGGCGATCGAGAAGATTCCGAACATGCCGACCTGGTTGGCGGTATTGGAGAGGTTGCCGACCAGCAGGAAGCGCGGGTTGATGAAGGCGACGACGGCGCCGACCACCAGGATCAGGATCAGCAGGCTGAGATCTTTTTTCTGCACGGGCGCCCTCGCTCAGACGGTATGGCCGACGGCGAGCTGAAGCACGTTGTGCTCGCTGAACTCGTTGCGGGCCAGGAAGCCCGAAATCATGCCTTCATGCATCACGGCGATCCGGTCGCTCACCCCGATCACCTCCTCCATGTCGCTCGAGATCATCAGGATCGCGACGCCGGAATCCGCCAGCCGCCGCAGCATGTCGTAGATCTCCTGCTTGGCGCCGACATCGATGCCCCGGGTCGGCTCGTCGAAGATCAAGACCTTTGGCCGCATCGACAGCCATTTGGCGAGCACGACCTTCTGCTGGTTGCCGCCGGACAAGGTGCCGACCGAGACCTTGACGTCGGACGCCCGGATCTTGAGCCGTTCGCGCTGCCGGTCGGCATTCTCGGTCTCACGCCTGATGTCGACAAGTCCAAAGCTGAGATAGGAGGCGAGATCCGGCAGCGAGATGTTCTCGGCGATCGACAGGTCGAGCAGCAGGCCGCAGGCCTTGCGGTCTTCCGGAATGAGATAGATGCCGCGATCGATCGCCGCGCGCGGTGTCGAGATGCGGATCGGCTCGCCCTCCAGGCTGATGCCCCCGGCCAGCAGCGGCTCGACGCCGAAGATGCCGCGCGCGAGCTCGGTGCGGCCGGAGCCGACGAGACCTGCAAGCCCGAGGATCTCGCCGCGCCGGAGCTGCAGGCTGACGGCCTGGTTGGGATAGGTCGCGGTCACGGCCTCCACCACGTCGAGCACGGCCTCGCCGGGCGGCGCGGCCGGCGGCACGTAGAGTGACCGCAGGTCCCGGCCGATCATCAGCCGGATCATCGCGGCAGGACTGAGCTCGTCCCGCGTGAGCGCGCCAACCATGCGGCCGTCGCGCAGCACGATCGCGCGATCGGCGCATTGCATGACTTCGTTCAAGCGATGCGTGATGAAGATGACGCTGACCCCGCCCGCCTTCAGGCCGGCGATGACCTGCATCAGCCGCTCGGTTTCCGACAGCGTCAGGCTGGAGGTCGGCTCGTCCATGATCACGCAGCGCGCATCGAGCGACAAAGCCTTCATGATCTCGACCAGCTGGCGCTGCGCCAAAGACAACTCGGCAAGCGGCGTCTCCGGCTCGAAATCGGCCCCGAGGCGCGCGATCAGCGGGCGCACCCTGGCTCGCAGCGTCGCCCGGTCGATCAGCCGCAGCGGACCGCCATAGACCGGCTCGCGGCCGATGAAGACGTTGCCTGCGACATCGAGATTGTCGAACAGGTTCAGCTCCTGGTGGACGAAGGCGATGCCGGACGCGATCGCGTCCGCCACCGTGTAGCTGGTCCGCGCCGCGCCATCGATCCGGATCGTGCCGCTGCTCGGCTCGACGACGCCGCCGAGCACGCGCATCAAGGTCGACTTGCCGGCGCCGTTCTCGCCGACCAGGGCGATCACCTCGCCGGGCGCGACCGACAGGCTGGCGTGGTCGAGCGCGACCACGCCAGGATAGGTCTTGCCGATGTCGATCAGCTCGAGGAAGGGCTCGCGCACGCCGGCCGTCGCGCTACTTCTTCAGCATCTGCTTCATCTGCGCCATGAAGTCGTCGACGTTCGACTTCTCGATCACCTTGCCGGGCACGATGATGATGCCGTTCGCCGGCACGCCCGACTTGTCGCCCTCAACGACCTTCGCCATCAGCTTCATGCCCTGATAGCCCCACTCGAACGGCTGCTGCACGACGGTGCCCTCGATCGCGCCGTCCTTGACGCCGCCGAGCGTGATCGGATCCTCGTCGAAGCCGATGATCTTGATCTTGCCGAGCTTGCCGGCCTCCTTCAGCACCTCATAGATGCGCGGGGTGTTGTAGGAATAGAAGCCGACCAGGCAGCTCACGTCCGGCATCGCTGCCAGGATGTCCTCGACATTGCGCTTGGCCCGGGTCTGGTCGATCTCGTCGCCGCGCACGTCGACCAGTTCGACCTTCGATCCCTTGATGGTCTCCTTCACGCCTTCGATGCGCTCGCGAGCGTTGTCAGCCCCGAGCAGGCCGACGAAGCCGACACATTTGCCGCCGTTCGGGAGCGCCTTCAGCATCAGCTTGCCGGCATCCTTGCCGAGCTCGGTATTGGAGGAGCCGATATAGGCGATGCGTTTGGATTGCGGGGCGTCGCTGTCGGTGGTGAAGAGCACCGTCTGTGCGGCAATCTTGTTCAGGTGCTCAGTCTGGTTCTTCGGATCGACGGCGCTCACCATGATTCCGGCGGCCCCGGCCGCGACGAGGTCATCCAGCATCCGCTGCTGCACGGCGGCTGCCGCCTGCTCGGGATATTTGAGCTGCAGGTTGTAATTGGGCAGCTCGCCCTGCGCCTTCTTCACGCCGGCCTCGGCGATCTTCCAGAAGTCGGAGGCACCGTTGACGACGAAGGCGAGGACCTTCTTGTCCGCGGCTCCCGCGGAGCCGAGACCGAGCGCCATCGACAACAAGGCAGACGCACCGGCAATCCAAAGACGCTTCATTGAACCCCTCCCATGTGAAGCCAGCCTGCTTTGATGCGGCCGGCATTTGGTAGTCGAACGATATCTAGTCGCGAACAGTCGTCTCTCGTCCGAACCGCTGGCTCCGCCCGGACGAACAGCACCTCGATCTGGACAGCGTCCGCGCGATCGTTCGCTCAGGGCAAGACGACCAGACCGGTCCCTCACCGCTCAGTTTGCGATCCAGCTCGACTGCGCGTGCGTGCCCCAACCCACCCATTCGAAGACGCGCAAAGTACCGACCTCAAATGAGGGGCGCACCTCAAGGTAGCATGGTCATGACGGGCACGCAACAGAGGCCCGCGCAGAAAGCGCGAAACCACTGCGTTTTGCGATGCGGTACAGCAAAGTCGGCGATCAGACGCTCGAGAAATCGATGCGGCAATGCAACCGAGGCCCGCCGCTGACGAGGCGCGCACCTCTTTGGGCGCAGACGCCATCATCACGGCGATCCAAGCCCGGCGACGTCGAACGGCGGCAGTGCCCTGTTACTCGCCGTCGCGAAGCCGCCGATACACGGCGCCGAGAATGTTCGAATAATCGTCGGTCCAGACCCGTTCGCCGTCGGTCGGCTCAGTTTCGGTCCACTTGTCCGAGGAGGCGAGCTTGCCGACGTCGGCGTCCTCGCGCGCGCTGATGACGACGTCGGTGGAGAAGATGTACTCGTCGTCGCGGCCGGAGTCCTCGTTGTAGACCCAGCTCTTCAGGTCGTTGGCGTCGGCGATGCCGACAACGACGCTCTCCAGCTCCAGATGCCGATTGGAGACATGCATCACAACAGCGCCCTGCGGCGCCAGCTTCGCCTTGTAGATCGCCATCGCCTCCTCCGTCGCCAGATGGATCGGAATCGCATCCGAGGAATAGGCGTCGACGATGATCAGATCGTAGGCGCCGTCCGGCTCCTTGGCAAAGGTCAGCCGGGCATCGCCGATGACGGGCTTGATGTCCGGCGCGCAGTTCCTGATGTAGCTGAAATATTTCGTGTCGCTGGCGGTGTCGACCATGGTCTGATCGATCTCGAAGAATTTCCAGCTCTCGCCAGGCTCGGCTGCGCATGTGAGCGTGCCGGCGCCGACGCCGATGACGGCGACCTTGAGCGGCGCGCCCTTGCGCTCCCGGATCGCGGTGATGGCGCGGCCGATGCCGCCGTCCTTGTGATAGTAGGTGATCGGCTCGGGCCGCCCCGTCACCTTGGAGCCATCGGCGTTGAGATATTTCTGCGCGCCGTGAATGGTCGTGCCGTGCATCAGCACGTGGTAGTGCCCGTCCGATGTCACCACGATCTTGTGCACGCCGAAGAAGCTGCGCACCGTCTCGACGCGGCCGTCATCGGCCGGATAGGCGCGGATCAGGACGAGCGCGAGCGCGGCCGTCGCGAACACCTTCCAGCGGCCACCGTTCAGCAGCAGAGCGAGCAGCGCTGCGAGCACGCCCGCGGCGCCCGCGACATAGACGCGGTGGTCCTCGAGATAGGTCGTGACCTTGCCGGTCATGCCGGCGGGCACCAGCAGCGCGACGGCGATGACCGCGAGCGGGAGCCAATACCAGCGCGTGATCCCGGGCAAGCGCTCGTTGGCCGCGGGCCGGCACAGCGCCGCCAGCGCCAGCAGGATCGGATATTCGGCAACCCATGAGAAGGTGAAGGGGGCGATCAAGCCGGCGAACAGGCCGCCGACCATGCCACCGAACGACAGCGCGACATAGAAGCCGGTGAGATATTTGGCCGGCGGGCGCGTGCGCGCGAGCTCACCATGGCAGGCCATGGCGATGATGAAGAAGCAGAGCTGGTGACCGCCGAGCGTGAGCGCGAGATTCTGCTCGCCGCCAAAAGCGAGCAGCACGACGACGCCGGCGATCGCCAGCGGCTGCAGCGCCAGCATCCATTTGTGCGGCAGCAGCGGCCGCGACTGGAACACCAGCACCCAGGTCAGCAGATAGAGCGACAGCGGCAGCACCCATAGCAAGGGGGCGGCCGCGACGTCGGTGGAGATGTGCGCGGTCACCGCGATCAGCAGGCCGGAGGGCACTGCGGCCAGGAAGATCCAGCGCAGGCGCAGCAGCCAGCGTGGCGCCGGCGCATGGCTCTCCTCGGTCTGCAGCAGGCTCGTCACGATCACGGGCGACCGCAGCAGCAGGACGCCGCAGCCGGCGATCAGCGCGATCAGGAGGCCATAGCCACCGGTCCAGATCAGGTTCTGCATGCGCAGGCTGAAGATCGGCTCGATCAGCAGAGGATAGGACAGCAGCGCCAGAAAGCTGCCGATGTTCGACGACGCATAGAGGAAATACGGGTCGGGCGCGGCCGGATGACCCGTGCGCACGAACCACGCCTGCAGCAGCGGATTGTTGGCGGCGAGCGCGAAGAACGGCAGGCCGATCGACACGGTGAACAGGCCGAGCAGCCACAGCCCGTAGCCCGAGGTCGGCGGATCGCCCCAGCTACTCGCGATCGACAGCGGCAAGCCCAGGATGGCGAAACCGAGCAGCAGCAGATGAATCGCGATCGGCAGCACCCGGCTGCGCAGCTGGGTGAGAAAATGCGCATAGGCGTAGCCCGCCAGCAGCAGGGTCTGGAAGAACACCATCGCCACCGACCACACCGCCGGCGAGCCGCCGAGTCGCGGCAGCACCATCTTGGTGAACAGCGGCTGCACCGAGAACAACAGCAGCGCGCTGACGAAAATGGCGGCGGTATAGACGACGAGCACCAGCCGGTTGCGTGCGGCGGAGGGCTGAGCGACGGCGGCGGGCGAGGCGATTGAGGTCATGACAACTCCGGCAGCAGCGCGGCCGGCATCAGATGCCGAGGCCGGACCGCGATGAGCAGACGAGACATAGCGGATCGCAGGGCGGTATGGCGAGGAGCTGAGGCAAAATGGAGTTTTCCTTGACGTCGCAGCCGTCCGGCGCGACAGCACCAGCCGAGGTTCCCGGTGCGGGCCATTAAACAGGGCTTCTTGAAGCTGACATGAATGAAACCGACGTCATCATCATCGGCGCGGGCCACAACGGCCTGACCTGTGCGGCCTACCTCGCCATGGCGGGCCTGCGGGTGCATGTGGTCGAGCGTCGCAAGGTGGTCGGCGGCGCTGCGGTGACCGAGGAGTTTCATCCGGGCTTCCGCAACTCCGTCGCGTCCTACACCGTGAGCCTGCTCAATCCGCGCGTCATCTCCGACCTGAAGCTGCTCGAGCACGGGCTCGAGATCGTCGAGCGCCGGGCGCAGAACTTCCTGCCCTCGCCGGACGGTCGCTATCTGCTGACGGGCGAGGGCCGCACGCTGGCTTCGGTTGCGCGGCTGAGCCAGCGCGACGCCGACGCGATCGGCCCGTTCTCGGCACGGCTCGAGGCGATCGCGGATGTGCTGCGCAGCCTCGTGCTGCGGGCGCCACCGAATCTGGTCGCCCAGTTCGGGCTGTCGGCGATCCGCGAGGCGTTCAACGCGCTCGGCACCGCCAACACCCTGCGCGCACTGTCGCTGGAGCAGCAGCGCGACCTGCTCGACCTTTTCACGCGCTCGGCCGGCGAGATGCTCGACGAGATCTTCGAGACCGACCTGGTGAAGGCGCTGTTCGGCTTCGACGCCATCGTGGGCAACTATGCCAGCCCCTACGCTGCCGGCTCGGCCTATGTGATGCTGCATCACGCCTTCGGCGAGGTGAACGGCAAGAAGGGCGTCTGGGGCCATGCGATCGGCGGGATGGGCGCGATCACGCAGGCGATGGCCGGGTGCCTGAAAGAACAGGGAACGCTGGTCGAGGTCGAGGCCGGCGTGCGCGAGGTGATCGTCGAGCGCGACCGCGCGGTCGGCATCGTGCTCGAGGATGGCCGCACCATCCGGGCCCGCCATGTCGTCGCCAACGTGAACCCGAAGCTGCTGTATACGCGCCTGGTGCCCGCCGGTGCCGTGCCCGAGCCGTTCCTGAGCCGCATCCGAAACTGGCGCTGCGGTTCGGGCACGTTCCGCATGAACGTGGCGCTCGACCGGCTGCCCTCGTTCAGCGCGCTGCCGGGCGAAGGCGACCATCTGTCCGCGGGAACCATCCTTGGCCCGAGCCTCGGCTACATGGACCAGGCCTATCTCGACGCGCGGGCGCATGGCTGGAGCCGCGATCCCGTGGTCGAACTGCTGATCCCCTCCACGCTCGACCCGACGCTCGCGCCCGCGGGCCGGCACGTCGCCAGCCTGTTCTGCCAGCATGTCGCACCCGAGCTGCCGGACGGCCGCTCCTGGGACAATCATCGCGACGAGGTCGCCGACCTGATGATCGCGACCGTCGACCGCTATGCGCCGGGCTTTGCGGCCAGCGTGCTCGGCCGGCAGGTGCTGTCACCGCTCGACCTCGAACGCCAGTTCGGGCTGATCGGTGGCGACATCTTCCACGGCGCGCTGACCTTGAACCAGTTGTTCTCGGCCCGCCCCATGCTCGGTCACGCCGACTATCGCTCGCCGCTGAAGGGGCTCTACCATTGCGGCTCGGGCAGCCATCCCGGTGGCGGCGTCACCGGCGCCCCCGGCCACAATGCGGCCCAGGCGATCCTGGCGGACCATCGCGCTTTGTTCGGCTGAGGATAAGGGGTGGAAAGGCGCGGCACACCCGTGTGGACAAGCGGTGGATCAACCGCCAAAGAAGCAGTGCACGGCCGTGTGGATATGCTGTGGACCCGGCGTTCGATACGCCCTCTCAAGAGCAGAAAAACCGGGCGCTGAGGCCCGGTTCTTCGAGGACGCCGCGGCGGTCGGATTACTTCAGCGACGTGTTGATCGATTCGAACTTGCTGCTGAGCGAGCTGCCCAGGCCGTTGACGGCGGCAATGATCGCCAGCGAGATGCCCGCTGCAATCAGGCCGTATTCGATGGCGGTGGCGCCGGATTCATCACGCAAGAACTTCGACAGAATGGACTTCATCTGAACCTCGTTTCCCAACCCAGGAACCGAGGATCATCCGGTTCCCATGACGGGAAAATTAGGGGCCAGGACCCTAAAGTCGGGATAATGCCCCCAGTTCAAGTTGCAGAGATTCTTCGCTGCAATTGAACCTCAACTTTTATTCGGATCAGGAAAGGCATTATACAACCGCCGGATGTGCAGATCCGGCCGCATTGCGGCCCTATCGCTTGCGTTGGCAGGCAGTTCCCTTAACCACGCCGTCAAATCTCGCCAGGATCCACCTTGATGACCTCAACGACCACGCCCGCCACCCACAAGGCCAGCTTCACGGTTGCCGATGAAGCGACCGCCCGCCCGGCGGTCGACGTCCTGACCGAGGTGTTCTTCGAGGGCGACGCGGCGGTGGCGGCGTTCGAGCGTCCGGACGGGCGCTGGGACGTCACGGTTCATTTTGCCGACCCGCCCGACCAGGCGCTGGTGCGCGAGTTGGTCGGCGGGGCGGCAGGCTCCGACGTGGCCCAGACCCTGGCGTTCGAGGTCGTCGAGGCCAAGGACTGGGTCAAGGCCAGCCTGGACGACCTCGTTCCGGTGCCGGCCGGCCGCTTCATGGTCCATGGCAGCCATGACCGGCAGCGGGTGCCCGCCAACAAGCTCGGGATCGAGATCGAGGCGGCGCTCGCCTTCGGCACCGGCCACCACGGCACCACCCGCGGCTGCCTGCTGCTGCTCGATCACGTGCTCAAGACGCGCGCGCCGCGACGGGTGCTCGACCTCGGCACCGGAACCGGCGTGCTCGCCATCGCCGCCGCCAAGGCGACGCACCGGTCCGTGCTGGCGAGCGACATCGATGCGCCCTCGGTCATGGTGGCGCGGGAGAACGCCCGGCTCAACGGCGCAGGCCCCCTGGTCCGGGTCATCCGCGCCACCGGCTTCGCCGCCCCGGACTTTGCCCGGTGCGGCCCGTTCGACCTGGTGCTGGCGAATATCCTGGCCAACCCGCTGCGCCAGCTGGCCGCGCCGATGCTGCGCCACCTCGCGCCTGGAGCCTTCGTGATCCTGTCGGGCCTGTTGACCCCGCAGGCACGCGCCGTCCGCGCCGCCTATCGTGCTCGCGGCCTGGTTCCGATCCGGCATTTGAGAATCGAGGGGTGGAGCAGCCTCTTGCTGCAGAAGCAGCAGTAAGGCGGATCAGCTCGCGGCGTGGATCGAACCTGCACGCTAACCTTCACGCTGGTGCGGCAAGCTCGCGACTACGTCTTCGGCTGGCTCTGCTGGGAGGTGGAGTCGGACTGATTACGCGAGGCACGTCGACCGCGCGGCGCAACGAGACGATTGACGAGATCGGCCAGCGCGCTGCGCGGCTTCTCGGCCGGTGCGGACGCCGGTCCGCTTGGCGCGGGCGCCGATAGTTTTTCGAAGGTAAAAGCAGGCATCGTGCATCCCCTCGCCGTTGAGTTGAGGCACTCCCCGGATCATGCGACCGACCGCGGATGATCTTTACGATCGCGGTCGTCACGTCCATACGTTTCCTCGCCGCACCTCTTTCGGATGACTGGCATGCGACAGCAAATCTTTTTGCACAGGCGAATGCAAGGAGATTCTTCGTGCACTGCACTGTCGGCTGAAGGAGTATTCGTCGCCGACGCGGCAAGATCCACTTCTGCGGCAGGATCCACTTCTAAAGTATGAGACCGATGTTCGAAGCTCTGTTCCAGACGTTCGAAGAACCCGAAACCGGCGTGGCGCTGACCGCGCGGCTGGCCGCGCTCCGCGAAGAGCTGGCCAGCCGCAAGCTCACCGGATTCATCGTGCCTCGCGCCGACCAGCAGCAGAACGAATATGTGCCGCCATCGGAGGAAAGGCTGGCATGGCTGACCGGCTTCACCGGCTCGGCCGGCCTCGCGATCGTGCTGCCGCAGGCAGCCGCGATATTCGTCGACGGCCGCTATACGCTGCAGGCCGGCAAGCAGGTCGACGGCAAGGCCTGGATGGTGGAATCGCTGATCGAGCCGCCGCCCGAGAGTTGGCTGACGAGACACCTGCAGAGCGGTGACCGCGTCGGCTTCGATCCGTGGCTGCATACGACGGCCGCGGCCGAACGTCTGGCCGCCGCTTGCGCCAAGGCGGGCGCGGAGCTGGTGCCGGTCGAGCGCAACCCGGTCGACAGCATCTGGACCGAACGGCCGCTGCCGCCGCTCGGCGCCGTCTCCATCCACGGCGCGGAATTGTCCGGCGAGAGCGAGGCGGACAAGCTCGGCCGGATCCGCCAGGAGATCGAGCGCCTCGGGGTCGAGGCGCTGGTGCTGTCCGATTCCCACAACGTCGCCTGGACCTTCAACATCCGCGGCGCCGACGTCTCGCACACGCCGCTGCCGCTGTCCTATGCGCTGGTGCCCAAGGCCGGACGTCCGACGATCTTCATCGATTCCCGCAAGCTCTCGAACCTGACGCGCGATCATCTCGAGCAGAGCGCTGGTGTGGCGGAGCCGGACACGCTGACACTGCGCCTGAGCGAGCTCGCACAATCCGGCGCAGCCGTCGCGCTCGACAGCGCCACGGCCGCCGATGCCCTGACGCGGCTGATCCAGGGCGCCGGCGGCAAGGCGGTGCGCGGCGCCGATCCGGTCAGCCTGCTCAAGGCCGCCAAGAACGCGGTGGAGATCGAGGGCACGCGGCGCGCCCATCAGCGCGATGCGGTCGCGCTGGCGCACTTTCTCGCCTTCATCGATCGCGAGGCGCCGAAGGGCACGTTGACCGAGATCGATGCGGTCGAGGCGCTGGAGAGCTTTCGCCGCGACACCGGCGCGCTCAAGGACGTGTCGTTCCCGACCATCTCGGGCACCGGTCCGAACGGCGCGATCGTGCATTATCGCGTCACCCGCAAGAGCAACCGCCGCATCATGCCGGGCGATCTGCTGCTGATCGATTCCGGCGCGCAATATCAGGACGGCACCACTGACGTCACCCGCACGATCGCCGTGGGCGCGCCGACCGCGGAGATGCGCGACCGCTTCACCCGCGTGCTGCGCGGCCACCTCGCGATCGCACGCGCGATCTTCCCCGACGGCACCACCGGTGCGCAGCTCGACACCTTGGCGCGGCAGTTCCTGTGGCAGGCGGGCATCGATTTCGAGCACGGGACCGGCCACGGCGTCGGCAGCTATCTGTCCGTGCACGAGGGACCCGCGCGCATCTCGAAGCTCGGCACGACACCGCTGAAGCGCGGCATGATCCTGTCCAACGAGCCCGGCTACTACAAGACCGACGCCTTCGGCATCCGCATCGAGAACCTTGAGCTCGTTGTGGCGAAGGACGTCGCAGGCGCGGAAAAGCCGATGAACGGCTTCGAGGCGCTGACCCTGGCGCCGATCGACCGCCGCCTGATCGATGTCGTCATGCTGACCGCCGAGGAACGGGCGTGGCTCGACGCCTATCATGCCCGGGTCAGGGAAACCGTCCGTGCAGCGCTCGACGACAGCGACCAGCGCTGGCTCGATCAGGCGACTGCGCCACTGTAGTCATCCGGACTGTCCAGCTACGAACTGTCCCGCTGCCCGCATGGGCGCATGCCGAAACAGGCATTTCCGCGAAGCGGAAGGCCGCTACAGTCAGGGCGTTCACCCGATTTGAGCGGCAGCATGCATGGAATGATCAGCAGACCGCCCGGGGCGGCGCCACCGCGCGCCGTCCCCTCGCGCACGCTGCTGGTCCTGCTGGTCGTGATGACCGGGCTGGCGCCTATCTCGCTTTACCTGCTGGTGCCGGCCCTGCCGCTGCTCGCGACCACGTTCGGGCGCGACGCCTCCGTCGTGCAGATGACGGTGTCGTTCTACATGGCCGGCATCGCGATCTCGCAGCTGCTGCTCGGGCCGCTGTCGGACCGCTTCGGCCGCCGCCCCGTGATGCTCGCAGGGCTCGCGCTCTCGATCGTCGCGAGCGTCAGCTGCATCTTCGCCGACACCCTGCCCCAGCTGATCGCGGCGCGCTTCTTCCAGGCGCTCGGCGGCGCCAGCGGCATGGTGATCAGCCGCGCCATCATCCGCGATCTCTATCCGCGCGAGCGCATCGGCGCGATGATCAGCCTCGTCGTCGCGGTGATGATGATCGCGCAGATGCTGTCGCCGCTGACCGGCGGCCTGATCGAGATCGCGTTCGGCTGGCACGCCATCTTCTATGTCGTCGCCGCGCTGTCGATCGTGATCGCGATCGCCGTGACCATGGCGCTGCCGGAGACCCGCCCTGCCCGCATCGAAGGCGCGAGCTTCCGCCGCGACGTCGCCATGCTGGTGAAGAGCCGCGCCTTCCTCGGCTACATGCTGTGCCAGGTGCTGGCCTCGCAGATCATCTTCGCCTTCGCCGGCGGCGGGCCGTATATCGTCGAGGTGCAGATGGGCCGCTCATCGGCGGAGTATGGCGCGTGGTTTGCGACCACGGGCTTCGCCTATTTCGTCGGCAACCTGTTCTGCGTGCGCTACGCGCCGCGCCATTCGCTCGATCGGCTGATCTGGTTCGGACTGGGGCTGCAGCTCACCAGCGCCGCGCTGAACTTCACGTGGAGCCTGTTCGGCTTCAACCAGGTGCCTTCGGTGCTGTTCGGCACGCAGATGCTGCTGATGTTCGCCAATGCCGCCGTGATGGCGAACTCCGCCGCCGGCGCCATCAGCGTCCGGCCGGGCGCGGCCGGCACCGCCTCCGGCGCGATGGGCTTCCTGCAGATGGGCGTGGGCGCGCTGACGTCGCAGCTCGGCGCCTGGCTCGGCGGCCATTTCAGCAGCACGCTGCCGCTGACATCAGCGATGCTCACCCTGTCCCTCGCCTGCGCCTGCAGCATGATCTTCCTGGTCCCGCGCACGCAGATGAAGGTGACGAAGGAGCTGATCGAGACGGCGGAAGAGGACGAAGCCGGGGTAATGTGAGGGAGGTGCGTGAGCGACTGCACGACCGCGCGTCACTGTCGGCGTCATACCCCGCGCAGGCGGGTAACCAGCAGGCCGAAGCGTCCTGGCTCCATGACAAATGCCTCTGGAATACTGGATCATCCGCTTTCGCGGATGATGACAATTGTTAGGGCGCATCCAGCGTCTGTCGCACCGACACCGCGGAGCTGCTACTCCCCGATCAGCTGCAGCCACTCGTCCTCGGTGAGCACCTGCACGCCGTGCTTCTGCGCGTCCTTCAGCTTTGATCCCGCGCCGGGACCGGCGACGACGTAGTCCGTCTTCTTCGACACCGAGCCCGAGACTTTCGCGCCGAGCCGCTCGGCGGTCGCCTTGGCTTCATCGCGCGTCATCTTTTCCAGCGTGCCGGTGAACACCACGGTCTTGGTCGCGATCGGCGAATTGCGCTTCGGCTTCTCCGCGTCGAGGATCTTCACCTCTTTCGTCAGCCGCTCGACGATGCCGCGATTATGGTCCTCGCCGAAATAGGCGGCGACGCTCTTGATCACGGTGTCGCCGATCTGGTCGAGCGCATCCATCTCCGCGATCGCCTCCTCGTCGCCGTTGGCGACCTTGAGACAGGCTTCGTGGAACGCATCCCAGGAGCCGTAGCCCCGCGCCAACGCCAGCGCCGTGGTCTCGCCGACATGGCGCATGCCGAGCGCAAAGATGAAGCGCTCCAGCGCGATCTCGCGCCGGGCGTCGATGGCATTGAAGAGATTGCGCACCGAGGTCTCGCCATAGCCCTCAATCTCCTCGAGCTTCAGCTTGGCGTTGCGCGCGGCCAGCGTGAAGATGTCGGCGGGCTCCTTGACCCAGCCCTGGTCGAAGAAGAATTGGATCTGCTTCTCGCCCAGGCCGTCGATGTCGAAAGCGCGGCGCGAGGCGAACAGCTTGAGGTGCTCGATCTTCTGGAACGGACAGGCGAACTCGCCGGTGCAGCGGGCGCGCGAGCCCTCCTCGCCGGTCGCAATCTCCTCCCGCACGACGTCGGTATGCAGCGGGCACGGGCACGTCTTGGGGAAATGGAATTCCTTGGCGTTCTTCGGCCGCTTGTCGATGAGGACGTCGACCACCTGTGGGATGACGTCGCCAGCGCGCTGGATCACGACGGTGTCGCCGATCCGGATGTCGCGGCCCTCGCGCAGAACCTCGCCCTTGTTGCCGATCCCCTTGATGTAGTCCTCATTGTGCAGCGTCACGTTCTGCACGATGACGCCGCCGACACCGACCGGCTCAAGCTTGCCGACCGGCGTGAACGAGCCGGTGCGGCCGACCTGGATCTCGATGTCCTTGAGCACGGTCATGGCGCGCTCGGCCGGAAACTTGTGCGCGATGCCCCAACGCGGCGTGCGTGACACGAAGCCGAGCCGCTCCTGCCAGTCGATGCGATCGACCTTGTAGACGACGCCGTCGATGTCGTAGTCGAGCTCGGCACGCTGCTCCTCGATGTGACGATGGAACGCGATCAGTTCCTCCACCGAGTGGCAGAGCCTGGTGAGCGGATTGGTCGTGAAGCCGCAGCGCTCGAACCATTTGATCATGCCGCTCTGCGTCTCCGCCGGCATCGCGCTCATTTCACCCCAGGCATAGGCGAAGAAGCCGAGGGGACGCGAGGCGGTGATGGCCGGATCCTTCTGCCGCAGCGAGCCTGCGGCGGAGTTGCGCGGGTTGGCGAAGATGGTGTCGCCCGCTTCCTTCTGGCGCTCGTTGAGCGCGAGGAAGGCCTGCTTGGTCATGTAGACCTCGCCGCGCACTTCGCAGATGTCGGGCAGGTTGCGGCCGTGCAGCTTGTGCGGCACGTCCTTCAGGGTGCGGATGTTGGCGGTAACGTCCTCCCCCTCGGCGCCGTCACCACGCGTCGCGGCGGTGACCAGCTCGCCGCCCTCGTAGCGCAGCGACATCGACAGCCCGTCGATCTTCGGCTCGGCCGAGAAATCGATGCGATCGTCGGCAAGCTTGAGGAAGCGCGCAATGCGGCCGACGAAGTCGCGCACGTCCTCCTCGGCGAAGGCGTTGTCGAGCGACAGCATCGGCACCGCGTGCCGCACTTTCTTGAACCGGCCGGAGGGCGCCGCGCCGACCTTCTGCGACGGAGACTCGCTGCTGACGAGCTCAGGGAAACGCTTCTCGATCGCATTGAAGCGGCGACGCAGCTCGTCATAGGCGGCGTCCGAGATCTTCGGCGCGTCATCCTGATAATAGAGCCTGTCGTGGGTCTCGAGCTCCAGCGCCAGCCGTTTCCATTCCACCTTGGCCTGGGCCTTGGTGAGATCGGCAACGTCGACGGGCTGCTTCGGTTTTGCTGTCTTGGGCATGCGTATGATCTGCTCGTCGTTGCGGGACGGCCCGGAGGCCGTTCCGAAACGACGGTGTACACAATGCGCACGCCGGAGCCAAAGCGTTCGGCCCGCTCCGTTTCCAGCTACGCCGCCGCAGCCTCCAGCAGCCGGTCGGCGGCGGCGCGGGCTTCGGCGGTGACCTCGGCGCCGGCCAGCATGCGGGCGATCTCCTCGCGGCGGTGCAGGGTGGCGAGCGTGTTGACCCGGGTGACGACACGCTTGCCGCGATCCAGCGCATCCTTGGAAATCAGGAGATGCTGGTCCGCCCTGGCCGCGACCTGCGGCGCATGGGTCACGGCCATCACCTGAACCCCGTGCGCGAGCCGCGCCAGCCGGGCGCCGATGGCATCCGCGACCGCGCCGCCCACGCCCGTGTCGATCTCGTCGAACACCAAGGTCGGCGCCGAGCCGCGGTCGGACAGCACGACCTTGAGCGCCAGCAGGAACCGCGACAGCTCGCCGCCCGAGGCGACCTTCATCATCGGGCCCGGCCGCGTGCCCGGATTGGTCTGGACCCAGAACTCGACACGGTCGATGCCCTCCGGCCCCGGCGTCTCGGCATCGCTGTCGACCTGGGTCATGAACTTGGCGCGCTCCAGCTTGAGCGGGGCGAGCTCGGCATGGACGGCCCGGTTCAGCTTGTCCGCCGACTTGGTCCGCGCTGCCGACAGCTTGGCCGCCGCCGCGGCATAGCGCGCATCGGCTGTTGCCGCCGCCGCCTCCAGCTTCTTCAACTGCTCGGCGCCGGCATCGATCAGGACGACATCCGCGGCATATTTGGCAGCCAAGGCCGCCAGCCCATCCACCGGCGTCGAATATTTGCGCGCAGCCGCGCGCAGCGCGAACAGCCGCTCCTCGATGCGCTCCAGCTCCAGCGGATCGAAATCGGTGGCCGCGAGCGCCACCGTCAGATGCTGATCGGCCTCCTCCAGGGCGTTGATCGCCGAATCGATCGCCTTCACCGCCGGATCGACCAGCGCGGGCGAGCTGACCGCGCGTCGCTCCAGCCGGCGAACGGCCGCGGCCAGCGCGGCGATCGGCGACTGGTTGCCGCTGACCGCATCCTGCGCGTCGCGCAGATCGCCTGCGATCTTCTCGCCCTGCATCATGGCCGTGCGGCGGGCGGCGAGCTGCGTCTCCTCGCCCTCCTTCGGCGCCAGCTTCTTCAGCTCGTCCGAGGCATGCCGCAGATAGTCGGCCTCGCGGGCCGCGCGCTCCATGCCCGCCCGGTGCTCGTCGAGCGCCGTGACCGCGGTCCGGCGGGCCGCCCAGAGGGCCTCGACCGCGGCGACGTCCTTCTCCAGGCCCGCAAAGGCATCCAGCAGCCGGCGGTGGGTGGCGGCATCGACCAGCGCACGCTCATCATGCTGGCCATGGATCTCGACCAGGGTGGCGCCGATCGCTTTCAGCGTCTGCACGCTGACCGACTGGTCGTTGATGAAGGCGCGGGTGCGGCCATCGCCGAACTGGACGCGGCGCAGGATCATCTCGCCATTGGCATCCAGGCCGTTGGCGGCGAGGATCCTGGCCGCGGGATGATCCTTGCCGATCTCGAACACGGCCGTGACCTGCCCCTGGTCGGCCCCGTGGCGCACCAAGCTGGCGTCGCCGCGACCGCCGAGCGCGAGAGCGAAGGCGTCCAGCAGGATCGACTTGCCGGCACCGGTCTCGCCGGTCAGCACCGCAAGTCCATGGGAGAATTCGAGATCGAGTCGTTCGATCAGGACGATGTCACGGATCGACAGTCGCGCCAGCATGGAACCGAAGTCCTTCGTAACGGGGCGGAACGCCCCTGAGCGAACGACTCGATGCTAGCAGCAAATAGAGAACAAAACAAGAATATAGAACAAAGCAAGATCAAACGAGCGATCCGGCCGATTGCTCAGCCCAGGCCGAGCTTCTTGAAGGCGCGCGAGATGTAGGAGCCCTTGTTCTCCTCGGGCTCGACGCCGCCCGACTTCACGAGATTGTAGGCGTCCTTGTACCACTTGCTGTCGGGGAAATTGTGCCCGAGCACGGCCGCCGCGGTCTGGGCCTCGCCGACGATGCCGATCGTCATGTAGGCCTCGGTCAGGCGATACAGCGCTTCCTCGACGTGCCGCGTGGTCTGATACTGCGTCACCACCGCCTTGAAGCGGTTGATGGCGGCCGTGTAGTCGCGCTTCTGCATGTAATAGCGGCCGACATCCATTTCCTTGCCGGCGAGCTGGTCGCGGGCGCCCTCCATCTTGGCCTTGGCATTGGTGGCGTATTCGGAGGTCGGATATTTACGCACCACCTCTTCGAGGGAGGCGATGGCCTTCTCGGTCCGGCCCTGGTCGCGGCTGATGTCCGGGATCTGGTCGTAATGCGAGGCAGCAATCAGGTATTGCGCATAGGCCGCGTCCGGGCTGCCCGGGTGCAGGGTCACGTAGCGGGTGGCGGCGCCGATGCAGCCGTCGTAGTCGCCGGCCTGATAGGAGGCGTAGGCCGACATCAGCAGCGATTTGCGGGCCCAGTCGGAATAAGGATGCTGACGGTCGACCTCCTCGAACTTCTTGGTCGCGCCTTTGACGTCCTTCTTCTCGTTCATCAGGTACAAGCCCTCATTGTAGAGCTTGTCCGCGGGCTCATCGACGAAGGTGTCGTCCTTGGCGAGGAACTTGTCCCAGAGTCCGCCGGTGCCGCAGCCGCTCAACGGCAGCGCCAGCAGGATCAGCGACGCGGCGAGCCGGAGCCGGCCGATGCTTGCTGCGGGATGACGGAGGTCGCGCGTGAGACGCTGTATCGACATGCTTCTTTGGAACCCGATGCCTGTGATCTGATCTACGCCGTGCACCATGAAGGTCGCTTCATGACCGCGAAGGAAGAGCCCCGCCGGTGGCACGCATCACGCGGCCCCGGCCTCTCTAGCCGAAAACACTTCATCGACCAACCGCATAGGAAGCCAATCCGCCCGGATTAAGGCAACACCGAGGCTGCCGCCACGCATCATGGTTACCGCTGAAGAAGCCGTTGGAAAACATCGAAATGCCGATGATCCAGCCACGGAGAAGACGTGGCCAGTAACAAACATTGACAAAAAAGCAGCCGGAAAAATCTGAACGAAGTCGAAAGCAAAGCTCCCGGCAATGTCGCGCGTCGCGCAACCCCGTCGACGGATCAGCCGAGCGGCAGGACGACGCTCAGGACACGTCCGGGCCGTAGGCCGGCGCAACCATGCCACCGACCATGCCGCCAACGACCTCCGCGGCCACGCGGGGACGCCGCACGGTCTCGCCTTCGACGATCCGCCAAGCCGTGCGATCCGCCATCAGAGCAGTCAGCACCGCATGGTTGAGCTTGTGACCGCCACGGACCGAACGATAGGTTCCGAGCATCGGCAGGCCGGCCAGCGCCAGATCGCCGATCGCATCCAGCACCTTGTGGCGGGCGCATTCGTCGGCGTAGCGCAGACCTTCGGGATTGAGCAGGCGGTCCTCGTCGAACACAAGCGTGTTGTCGAAGGACGAGCCGAGCGCGAAGCCGGCGCTCCACAGCCGCGACACGTCGCTCATGCAGCCGAAGGTGCGGGCGCGGGCGATCTCGCGGCGGAAGCGCTCGGGGCTGAGCTCGAAATGATAGGCTTGGCGACCGATCACGGGGTTGGTGAAATCGATTTCGGCTTCGACCCAGAAGCCGGAGCTGTTGGGACGCAGCTCGCCCGTGGAGGCGCCGATGGTCACCTGGACCGGCTTGAGCACCTGAATGTAGCGCCGCGGAGCCGACTGATTGACGATCCCGGCCTGGTCGATGGCAGCGACGAACGGTGCCGCACTGCCATCCATGATCGGAACCTCGGGGCCATCGACCTCGATGAGCGCATTGTCGACACCCATGCCGCGCAGCGCGGCGAGAACATGCTCGGCGGTGGACACCAGCGGACCGTTGCGGTCACCGAGCACCGTCGCCAACTCGGTGGCGATCACCGAGCCGAAGGACGCCTGGACCTCGCGGTCGGCGCCATCGAGGCCGGTGCGGAGGAACACGATCCCCGCATCGATCGGCGCAGGCCCGATCGTCAGGCTGACAGGCGCGCCAGAGTGGACGCCTACACCGGTGACGGTGGCTTGCGAACGAAGCGTTGTTTGCCGGCTGAATTTCATCGACGATCGCCCAAGACCCCGCCTGATCCCTCGTCAGCCCGCCCCTCGCGAACCGACTCACTTTCAGGCATCCCCAAGTCACGGCAGAACTTAACGAGAGCCCCAAAGAGCGCCAACTCACGCTTCTTTACGGATTGTTACCCCATCTCTGCCGTATTCGCGCCAACCCTTAACCAAACTGGAACGAGGCCTTAACCCTCCCGGTTCCCGATCTAAACACCGAAAGAATAATTAATCATTTAAAATCAGTTAGTTGAGCGGAAATCACGGAGCCCCAGCGGCCCATGGAAAAGGCCCGGCTCTCGCGAGCCGGGCCTGTTCAGCACCATCAGGGCTGTAACAATTCTCAGGTTGCCTGCCGGCGGAGGAAGGCCGGGATATCCAAATGGTCGTCTCCCTGTGGCGCCGGGGACACAGGCGCAGGACGGCCATGGACGTCCAGCCCCTGCGGCGCGGGACGGCGGGCATATTCCGAGACCGGCGATTCGTGGCTCGCAACCTGCTGAGCAACGTTCCGCTGCGGCTTACGTTCCGGCAGGGGCGGCATCTGCGGCATGGCAGGACCCGCGGTCCGCACCGGCAGCGGCGGCTCGGCGTCCTCGTCCCGGCGGCCGAGACCGACATTGGCGAGACGCTGCAGCAGCGACATTCGGGTCTTCTGCGGATGCTCGTCGCCCTCGTCGCCCCTCGCCTGACGGATCTCGGCCTGGGCCGGCATCGGCAGGTCCTCGAACTTGGGCATGCGCGGCGCGCGGACCGGAACCCGCTCAGCGGCCTGGGGAATGAAGGTCTCGGGCGGGGCCGCCGGCTCGATCGGAGCCGCGCGCTGCGCCTCGGGCTCCGGGAACAGCGACGGCTTCTGCGCAATCGGGCGGACCGTCACGTCGCCATAAGAGGCTGCCGGCGCCGGAGCAGCCGAGGGCGCCGGCTCGCTTGCCATTGCGGCCGCAACGGCGGCCAGCGTGTCGCGCTCAAGATTCGGCGCCGGACGCGGCGCAGGCGCCATCGGCGCGGGCGCCGCGGCGGCGACGGCCGGAGCCTGCGACGCCTGCTGCTCGAGCTTGGCGGCGCGTTCAGCCAGGCGCTGATTGTCGGCGCGCAGGCGCGCAGTCAGATCGGCGAGGCGGCTTTCAGGGAGACCCGCGGCAGCGGTCGGGGCGGCGGCAATCGGAGCGACAGCCGCCGCCGGCTGTGAGGTCGTGACGTTCCGGTTGAACTGCGCCTGCTCGATGCCGGTCGCGACCACCGAGACCCGAATCAGCCCGTCGAGCGATTCGTCGAAGGTGGCGCCGACGATGATGTTGGCGTCCTGGTCGACCTCCTCGCGGATACGGGTCGCAGCTTCGTCGACCTCGAACAGCGTGAGATCCTTGCCGCCGGTGATCGAGATCAGGAGGCCGCGCGCGCCCTTCATCGACGAATCGTCGATCAGCGGGTTGGCGATGGCGGCTTCGGCGGCGGTGAGCGCGCGCTTGTCGCCGGAGGCTTCGCCGGTGCCCATCATCGCCTTGCCCATCTCACGCATGACAGCGCGGACGTCGGCGAAGTCGAGGTTGATCAGGCCTTCCTTGACCATCAGGTCGGTGATGCAGGCGACGCCGGAATAGAGCACCTGGTCGGCCATCGCGAAGGCGTCGGCGAAGGTGGTCTTCTCGTTGGCGACCCGGAACAGGTTCTGGTTCGGGATGATCAGCAGCGTGTCGACGACCTTGTGCAGCTCGGAGATGCCCGACTCCGCGGTGCGCATGCGGCGCGCGCCCTCGAAGTGGAACGGCTTGGTGACGACGCCCACGGTGAGAATGTTCATCTCGCGCGCGGTCTTGGCAATGACCGGAGCTGCACCGGTGCCCGTTCCGCCACCCATGCCGGCGGTCACGAACACCATGTTGGCGCCCGAGAGATGATCGCGGATCTCGTCGATCACCTCCTGCGCGGCGGCGGCGCCGACGTCCGGCTGCGAGCCGGCGCCGAGGCCTTGGGTCACCTGCGTGCCCATCTGGATGATGCGCTGAGCCTTGGACATGGTCAGCGCCTGCGCGTCGGTATTGGCGACCACGAAGTCCACCCCCTGCAGGCCGGCCGTGATCATGTTGTTGACGGCGTTGCCGCCCGCGCCACCGACACCGAACACGGTGATCCGGGGCTTCAGCTCGTGGATATCAGGAGGGGTAATAGTGAGTGCCATGATTGCCTCTCGATCACGCGCGGGTGGGTTCGCCCCGGCCGCCGGCCGCGGTTGGTGTTGTTGAAAATCGCATGGGGTGGAAACCGGTCATCAGAAGCCCTCGCGTAGCCATCGTCCGACCTTTCCGAAGTAGCCGTCGGTTCCTGTCCCGACCTGCCGCGTATGCCGCGGTTCGACGTGTTCCAGGTGCGCGTATTGCGGATAGACCAGAAGCCCGGTGGGCACCGCGAAGGCGGCGTTCTTGGCCTCGTTGGGGAGACGGCCGAAACCGAGCGGACGGCCGACGCGCACCGGGCGGTCGAGGATCCGGGTCGCAAGCTCGACCAGCCCCGTCAGCTGGGAGGCGCCTCCGCTAAGGACGACGCGCGCCTTGGGTTCTGCCGCAAAGGGCGAATCCTTCAGCCGGTCGCGGACCATTTCAAAAATCTCCTCTGCGCGGTGCCTGACGATGTTCGCGATGGTGGCGCGGGACACGATCTGCGGAACATCCCGCTCGTTGTCACCGGCCGTCGGAACAGACA
Organism: Bradyrhizobium sp. SZCCHNRI1029; assembly: GCF_032487555.1. Taxonomy (NCBI): domain Bacteria; kingdom Pseudomonadati; phylum Pseudomonadota; class Alphaproteobacteria; order Hyphomicrobiales; family Nitrobacteraceae; genus Bradyrhizobium; species Bradyrhizobium sp. SZCCHNRI1029. The sequence continues at coordinate 153,534 of NZ_JAUEUK010000002.1, read as the reverse complement.
TCAACTCACGCGCGTCGGACCCGCCAGTCAGCACCGTGCCATATAACGTCTTGATTCGCTCGGCATCTGCAATGCACGCTGATAGTCCGCGCGCAAGATCCATGGTCACGTGATGCCCGCCGAGCGCAAAACCGGAGGCATGGACGAAGCGGCCGCCGGAATAGATCGCGATCGTCGTGGTGCCGGCCCCCATTTCGACCACCGCCGCGCCGAGATCGGCCTCGTCGTCGGTCAGCACCGACAACCCGGCAACATACGGGCTTGCCGCCATGGCCTCGACGTTGAGATGGCAACGCTCCACCACGAGCATCAGGTTCTTGGCCACGGTGGCGTCGGTCGTGACCACGTTCATGTCGACGCCGAACTGCCGCGCCAGCATGCCGCGGGGGTCGCGGATGCCCTTCACGCCATCGAGCGTGTAGCCGACGGGCAAGGCATGCAGCACCGCGCGCCCGTCGCCGGTGGCGTGGTGCATGCCGGTTGAGGTCACGCGGCTGACATCGGCCTGGGTCACGGCGCCGCCGCGAATGTCCGAGGTGGCCTCGATCAGATGGCCCATGACGCGGCCGCCGGCGACCGGCAGCAGCACGGACTCGACCCGCACCTTGGCCATGCGCTCGGCCAGCGCGACCGCCTGCCGCACGGCCTGCTCGCATTCGACGGGATCGACGACGGCGCCGGCCTTGACGCCGCGCGACTGGATCTGGCTGTAGCCGATCAGCTCGACCGTGTGGGTGCGGCCGCGCAGCGCGTCGCTGGGCGGCGCCGGCTTCAGCCGCGCGATCATGCAGGCGATCTTGCTGGTGCCGACATCGAGAGAGGCCACAAGCGCGGTGCGCTTCTGGCCCATCGGGCGCGTCTTCGGAGTCTGGCGATCGAAGCCGGTCATGCGTCACCGGCCTTCTTCTTGGACTTCTTGTCCTTGAACAGCTCGTCGTGCGCCTTCGCTGCGTCCTCGGACAGTTGCACCGTCAGCCGGTCCGACAGCCGCAAGTCGATGGCGACGATGTCGCGCGAGAACAGCTTGTCGTCCTGGTCGAGCTGGGTCAGGGTCGCGAGCGCATTACCGACATCGTGCTCGGGCAGGCGAATATCGAGGCCGTCCTTGGTCCGCAGGTTCCAGCGACGCTCGCCGACGAACACGGCGGCCTTGGTAACCGCGCGCACCTGCGGGTAGCGGGCGAGCAGCGCCAGGAAATCACGCGCCCGGCTTTCGGCTCCCTTGCCGACCACGAGCGGCAGGGTCAGGAAACGGCGCGAGACATATTGCTCGAGCACGGCGCCGTCATCGGCGATGACCGAGAGGCGGCCCTCCTGCTGCCAGAGCGCGAACGCCTTTCGCTCGACGACGTCGATCTGGAGCTGGTTCGGAAAGAACTTCTGCACCGTGGCGTCGGCGATCCAGGGGTTGGCCTTGAGCCTGTCGCGCACGGCGGCGGCATCGAGGAACAGCAACGAGGAGCGGCCGGTGACGCCGCCGACGGCGAGGATCTCGTCCTGGGTGAGCTGCTTGCGGCCATTGATCGCCACGGCCGTGATGCGGAAGCCGGCCGCATTGGCCAGGGCATTGCGGGTGTCGGACAGGGCCGCGCTGACGTCCTGGGCGTGGCCGCCCTTGACGATGCCGAGCCAGACGCTGCCGAACAAGAGCACCACGGTCGCCACGGTGCCGAGCCGGCGCGGCAGATAGCGCTCGACGAGCTCGACCACGCGCGGCGGCGCCTCGCGCTCGACCATCGGCGCGCGCGCGGCCTGCATCGACGCCAGATCTCTTCGGCTCGACCGCCTGCCTTGCTTCGTGCCGCCGTGCGCGAAGCGGATACGCGGAAGGCGGGCCGAGACATACTCGCGCAGCAGGATTGCCGCGCCAAGGGCAGCGGCTTTCAGGTTCGCTTGAGGCCTCTGCGATCGAGCGAGGCGTCCTGCACCATCCATTGCACGAGCTCATCAAACTGTTGCGCCCGCAGATACTCGCGGACCCACGCCTGCGCTCCCGGCCGGCCGGACGCTGGTGACGTCGCGATGCGTGACGTCACGACCCGGCAGCCGAGCACCACTGAGGCGCCAGCGTTAACCTTCGGACGTCCTGGTAAACAAAAAGTAAAATCGGTCCGGAGAGACGAATTTTTTCTCCGATTTATGAGGACCTTGCCCGGAATTCTTAAGCATTTTACGGGTTACAGGAACCACCGGGAGACGCCGGGCCGGGTTCCTGCGGGGCGTCTACCGAACGCCGGATCGACGGCTGCGCCCCTCCGCCAAGGCGATCTGCTGATTGAGGAAATCGACAAAAGCGATCCCCTGCGCCGCGAGCGCCTTGGGATACAGCGAGGCCGCGGTCAGCCCGGGCAGCGTATTGGTCTCGAGATAAACGGGACCATTGGCCGAGACGATGAAGTCGGTCCGCGAATAGCCGCCGCAGGACAGCGCGCGATGCGCCTTGATCGCCTCCGTCTGCAGCGCGGCCGTCACCTCCGGACTGAAGCGGCCGGGACAGATCTCCTTCGTCGCCGCGGCGAGGTACTTCGCGAAATAGTTGAAGGCGCCGTCGGCGGGGAGGATCTCGATCGGCGGCAGCGCGATCAGCGAGCCGTCTACCTGTTCGAGCACGCCGCAGGTGGCTTCCGTTCCGGTGACGAACGGCTCGATCAGATACTCCTCGGTCGCGGCCGCCGCTTTGACGGCAACGAGGTCCTGGCTGGCGTTGACGAAGATCAGCCCAAAACTCGATCCGTCCTTCACCGGCTTGGCGATCAGCCGGCCGTAGCGCGCCAGCGCCGCTTCGGCGTCATCGAACGCGACGCCCTCGGCCGCTGTGACCCCGCCGAGCACGGCGAAGCGCTTGGCGGCAACCTTGTCGAAGGCGAGGTGCGAGGCGGCCGAGCTCGAGCCGGTGAACGGCACGCCGCGAAGCTCGCACATCAGTTGAAGCTCGCCATTCTCCGCCCGGCCGCCGTGGAGACCGAGCACCAGAACCCGATCCTCGGCCCTGGCGCGATCGAGCGCCTCGGCGAGCGTCCCGATACTCTCACCATCGGCGGTGAACGGCTCCTCGAACGGCTTGGCATGAGCCGTGAGCGCCGGGCCGCTCGCCTGATGCACCGTGTCGTCGGCCTCCCAGAACCAGAGGTCAGCCTCGGGCAGCGCGGCATGCAGCGCTTTGGCGCTGGCGACCGAGACGAGGCGCTCCTTGTTGGAGCCGCCGAACAAAATCGTGGTGCGCATCAATGTCTTCTCGGTTGATCTCACAACCGCAGTCGCGATTGCGCTGACGTCACTTGAGCAGGCGGGGCGATCAGCTCGCCTTGACTCCGATCCGCTTGATCTCCCACTGCAACTCGATGCCCGATTTCGCCTTGACCCGCTCGCGCACGGTCTCGCCGAGAGTCTCGATGTCGTCAGCGGTGGCGTTGCCGGTGTTGATCAGGAAGTTGCAGTGCATTTCTGAAACCTGGGCGCCGCCGACCTTGAGACCGCGGCAGCCTGCGGCATCGACCAGCTTCCAGGCGGAATGTCCCGGCGGATTCTTGAAGGTCGAGCCGCCGGTCTTCTCGCGGATCGGCTGCGCCGTCTCACGATGCGCCTGCACCTCGGCCATGCGCGCCCGGATCGCCTCCGGCGCCGACGGCGTGCCGCGGAAGCGCGCTACCGTGAAGATCAGCGACGGATCGACGCCGCTCGCGCGATAGGTGAACTTCATCTCGGCATTGTCGAAGCGGTGCGTCTTGCCATGGCGGTCAATCGCGATCGCCTCGACCAGGATGTCCTTTGTCTCGCCGCCATTGGCGCCGGCATTCATCCGCAGCGCGCCGCCGATCGTGCCGGGAATACCGAACAGGAATTCCAGGCCCGCGAGATTGGCCGACGCCGCGATCTCGGCGACGCGCTTGTCGAGCGCGGCGGTGCCGGCGGTCACGATGTCGCCCTCCGCCTTGACCTCGCCGAACGCGCGCGGCGCCAGCCGGATCACGACGCCCGGCACGCCGCCGTCGCGCACGATCAGGTTGGAGCCGACGCCGATGACGTAGAGCGGCAGATCACTGGACAGGTTCTTGAGGAAGTAGGCGAGGTCGTCAGCATCCGCCGGCGTGAACAGCACCTGCGCCGGTCCGCCGACGCGAAACCAGGTGAGAGGCGCGAGACTCTCGTTGGCGAGGAGCCGCCCGCGCAGCTCCGGCATTGCGGCTTTGAGCTCGGGCGTAATGTCGGGGAAACTCACGCGGCTGCTCTCACATCGTGCGCCGACATCGTCAGGGTCGGCACGCACTCTCCGTTCCCTCCCCCCTTGTGGGGGAGGGTCAGGGAGGGGGGTGAGCCCCAGGCGCCGGCGCTCGTGGTCCCCCCCTCTCCACCTCTCCCCCACAAGGGGGGAGAGAGCAGAGTATGCCGCGTAGCTGCCAGCTCGCCCAACGACACAGCCCTCATCCCAGCGCCTTCAACTCACCGGGCAGCGCGTAGGCCCATTGCGTGATGTTGCCGGCACCGAGGCACACGACCAGGTCACCGGGCTTGGCGAGACCCTTGACGATGCCGGCGAGATCGGCGGCCTTCGGCAGCGGCACCACGTCGCGATGGCCGTGGGCGCGCAGGCCCAGAACGAAGTGATCGCGATCGATGCCCTCGATCGGCGCCTCGCCGGCCGGATAGACGTCGGCAACGACGACCGCATCGGCGTCGTTGAAGCAGGTGCAGAACTCCTCGAACAGCGATTGCAGCCGGGTGTAGCGATGCGGCTGCACCACGGCGAAGACCTTGCCATTGGTGGATTCGCGCGCCGCCTTCAGTACCGCCGCGATCTCGACCGGATGGTGACCGTAGTCATCGATCACGGTGACGCCATTCCACTCGCCGGTGCGGGTGAAGCGGCGCTTGACGCCGCCGAAGCCGGCAATCGCCTTGCGGATGGCCTCGTCGGACAGGCCGAGCTCGCGCGCGACCGCGATCGCCGCCGTTGCGTTCGAGGCATTGTGCCGGCCTGGCATCGGCAGCGCGATGGCGGCAATCTCGTGCGTCTCACCGCTCTTGCGGTCGCGGAACACGACCTTGAACGACGAGCCGCCGCCCATCGGCGCGAGGTCGACAAGGCGGACATCGGCTTGCGGGTTCACACCGTAGGTGATGATGCGGCGGTCCTCGATCTTTCCGACCAGCGTTTGCACCACCGGATGATCGATGCACATCACGGCGAAGCCGTAGAACGGCACGTTCTCGACGAAGGCGCGGAAGGCGTCCTGCACGGCCTCGAAGGTCTTGAAGTGATCGAGATGCTCGGGATCGACATTGGTGACGATCGCGACATCCGCCGGCAGCTTCAGGAAGGTGCCGTCGCTCTCGTCGGCCTCGACCACCATCCATTCGCCGGCGCCAAGCCGCGCGTTGGTGCCATAGGCATTGATGATGCCGCCATTGATGACGGTCGGATCGAGACCGCCGGCATCGAGCAGCGCCGCGACCATCGAGGTGGTCGTGGTCTTGCCATGGGTGCCGGCGATGGCGACGCAGCTCTTCAGCCGCATCAGCTCGGCCAGCATCTCGGCACGCCGGACGACGGGAATGCGCTGGGCGCGCGCCGCCATCAGCTCGGGATTGTCGCGCTTGATGGCGGTCGAGACGACGACGACGTCGGCACCCGCGATGTTCTCGGCCTTGTGCCCGACGCTGACGGTGATGCCCTTCTCGCGCAGGCGTGCGACGTTCGCATTGTCCGAGGCGTCCGAGCCCTGCACGGTATAGCCGAGATTGCACAGCACCTCGGCGATACCGCTCATGCCGATGCCGCCGATCCCGACGAAGTGGATGGGTCCGATCTCGCGCGGCAGTCTCATGGGGGCATCTCGTCTCAAGGGTTCCGGGCGCCCGGCGGGAGGGAGCGGCCGCGAATCATCAGCCCTTCTTGCAAGACATGACCGACCTGGACAAGTCCGGCCAGGCCGTAAGAATTGCCAAATTCGCAGGCGTTCGCCCGATTTTGGCCGATTTTGGCAACCCAGCCGGCGCGATCGGCCAGGAGTTCCCGCTCGATCCCACCTTCACAAATTGTTAAGCGCGATCACACGCTGCCCCCTCCCAACAGGATACCTGCAATTTTTGCGCGCTCACCGCGTCAGTTCGCGTGGCATGAGTAGCGGGCGGCCGGCGTGCCGGGCACGCATATTTCAATCTTTGATGGAGAACCCTCGCCGATGTGCTCGCTGTGTGAAACGCACCCTCCCGTATTGTCCCGGCGCCGGCTGCTTGGCGGCGGCGCAGTGCTGGCTGCCGCGGCGGTCGGCGCACTTCCGGCGTTTGCCAAGGAAGCCAAGCAGGCGAGCGACAGCGCGATGCCCCCCAACGCCATCTCTCCGGACGACGCGATGAAGCGCATCGTCGATGGCAACGCGCGCTACGTCGCCGGCAACCTCGACAACAAGGATTTCTCGGCCGGCCGGGCGGCGCGCGCCGCGGCCCAATACCCGATCGCCGCGATCGTGAGCTGCGCCGATTCCCGGGTCGCCCCCGAGCTGGTGTTCGATCAAGCGCCCGGTGAGCTGTTCGTGGTCCGGGTCGCCGGCAATTTCGTCAACGACGACGGTCTCGCCAGCCTCGAATATGGCGTCAAGTTTCTCGGCACGCCTCTCGTCCTGGTGCTCGGTCACAGCGGCTGCGGGGCCATCGATGCGACGATCAAGGTACTCAAGGACGGCACCAAGCTGCCAGGCCACCTGCCCGCACTGATCAATGCACTCAAACCCGGCGTCGAGGCTGCGATCGCGAAGAAGCCGCAGGATCTGCTGGCCGAAGCCACCGCGGAGAACGTGCGCAGCAACGTCCGGCGCCTGTCGACCGCCAAGCCGATTCTCGGCCGCATGGTCGCCGAGGGCAAGGTGAAGATCGTGGGCGGCATCTATGACATCGGCACCGGCCGGGTCACGATGATCTGACGCCTCAAGCTGGCCGCAGCACGCGATCCGCACGCACGGCTGCGGCCGCGAGCCAACACACCTGGTGGCAGAACCAGGCCTCCACGGAGGCCACGAAACCCGGCGTCAGTATCAGATGCCGGCGCCCGTCGCCGAAGCGCAGCAGACCGCGCCCCTCCATGGTCGTCAGCAGATTGCGGATATGGGAGCGCGAGACGCCGAGCGAGGTCGCAAGCTCCGCCGTCGAAATCGCGACGGCCTCGCGCCCAACGGCGGACCGGGCGACGAGCATCAGCGCCAGATGGATGCCGCTGTCATGCTCGTCGGTCCAGGCGAGATCGGGAAATCCCGTCAGGGGCCGATTGTCGCGGCACAGCCAGCTCGCACATTGCCGGATCGTCTCCGCATAGAACGCGGCGTCATCCTGCAGACGAAGGCTCAGTCCGCCGGCATGCGTCAATCGGGCGTGGCAATCCAGATGCATGGCAAGCCAGCCTCGCAGCCCCTCGAGGATGACGGGGCCGGGCACCAGGTAGCGGATACGAGCATCCTCGGGATCGCGCTCGACGGTCACCAGCGACAGACCGCGCAACACCGCGACGAACGCCGCCGTCTGCCGCGGACCCGGCAGCCGCCTCTGCAGGCGTGTCAGGGTCGGCCGCTCGACCGGCTTGCGCGCCGACATGTGCATCATCACGATGTGCGCAGCGATTTCCGTCGGAGCGCGCTGACCGAACAGCTTGATCATCAGGCGTTGACCGCGCAGCGGCGCAATCAGCTGGTCGCAAAATCCGACGAGCACAGGCACAAAGGACGGATGGCGCCGCAAGTGCATCGGATGATCGTCAAGCAGGACAGCGCCATTGTCGGAGCTCCGGTTCATCATGGGATCACCGTGCGCTTGCGCGACTAGAGCGCCGCCGTCCTGATCACGAGATCGGCCAGCCGTTCCGCGGCATCGAGCCGCCCGGCTGTGCGCGCAGCCTGGGCCATCGCGGCGAGACACGTCGGCTCGGCGGCGAGCGCCGAGATCTCGGAGGCCAGCCTGTCGGAGGTGAATTCGCTCTGCACGATCCGGATCGCGGCGCTCGCGTCCGACAGCACGCCGGCATTCGCGAACTGGTCCTGGTCGATGGCGCCCGGCAGCGGCACCAGGATCGAGGGCCGGCCGATCGCGGCGAGCTCGGCCACGGTGCCGGCGCCGGAACGCGAGATCACGAGGTGATTGGCGGCGAGCCGCGCCGGCAGGTCGGTGAAGAAGGGTTGCAGATCGGCATTGATCTTGAGCCGGTCATAGACCGCGCGCACCCGCGCCATGTCCTCCTGGCGCACCTGCTGGGTCAGCACCAGACGGCCCCACAGCGCCGGCTCCAGCCGCTCGATCGCGCCGGGCACGATGTCGCTCATGATGCGCGCGCCCTGGCTGCCGCCGACGACGAGCAACCGCAGCGGCCCGGCGGTCTCCGGCGGGACATAGGGCACGTCCGCGGCTTCGAGGATTGCAGGTCGCATCGGGGTGCCGACCGTGGTCGTCTTGCCGGCCAGCGCGGGATCGCGGTCGAGCACGCCCGGCAACGAGGTTGCAATCGCCTTCACATGCGCGGACAGGAAACGATTGGCGCGGCCGAGCACGGCATTGGCGTCGTGGATCAGGCTGGGCACGCCGGCGAGGCGCGCCGCCAGCAGCGGCGGCACGGTCGGATAGCCGCCGAAGCCGATCACGGCCGCGGGCTTGAGCCGCCGCATCAGGTTGAAGGCCGCGATGGTGCCGGTGCCGAGCAGCAGCGCGGTGCGCGCGAGCGCGACCGGCGAGCGGCTGCGCACCGTCTCGCTCGGCACCACGTCGATCATGTCCTTGGTGAACAGGCCGCTGTAGCGCAGCGCGCGCGCGTCGGTGACGAGACGGACGCGATAGCCGCGCCTGATCAGCTCGACGCCGAGCGCTTCAGCCGGAAACAGATGGCCGCCGGTGCCGCCGGCCGCGAGCAGAATGAGAGGCGCGGTTGAGGTCATGCGCGCTTGTTTACAGGCAATGTCTCGTCATTGCGAGCCAGCAGCCTAAGCGTAATTGCGCAGCGCGCCGGCTGCGTCGCCGGCCTCGAGCTCCATCCGCGGCCGCTGTCGGGTCAGCGCCAGCATCATGCCGACGCCATAGGCCAGCGACACGATCGAGGAGCCACCGTAGGAGATGAAGGGCAAGGTCATGCCCTTGGCCGGGATCAACTGCAGATTGACCGAGATGTTGATGGCCGCCTGGATACCGAACAGGATCGCGAGGCCCGAGGCCGCGAAGCGCGCAAAGCTATCCTCGGTCGCATAGGCGCGCGACAGCGTGCGGATCACGATGAACGCAAACAGCGCGACCAGCGCCAGGCACAGGATGATGCCGAACTCCTCGGCAGCGACCGCGAACACGAAATCGGTGTGGCTGTCCGGCAGGCTGCGCTTGGCGATGCCCTCGCCCGGCCCCAGCCCGAACCAGCCGCCGTTGGAGAACGCCTCCATCGCGGTGTCGACCTGGAAGGTGTCGCCGGAGGCCGGGTTCATGAAGCGCTTGATGCGGCCGGCGACGTGCGGGACCAAGAGATAGGCGCCGAACAGGCCGGTGGCGGCGGCGCCCGCGAGGCCCGCAACCCAGATCATGCGCATGCCGGCGATGAAGAACAGCGAGCCCCAGACCATCAGGATCAGCATGGTCTGGCCGAAATCCGGCTCCATCACCAGGAGCGACACCAGCATCAGCAGCAGCACCAACGCCATCGTGGTCGCCGGCATGTCGGGCCGCCGCGCGGATTCCGAGAACAGCCAGGCGGAAACGACGACGAAGGCCGGCTTCGCAGCCTCGGACGCCTGGATGTTGACGCCGATCAGCGTGATCCAGCGCCGCGAGCCCTTCACCTCCGGGCCGATCGCGAGCGTCAGCACGATCAGCACGATGGCGATCGTGAACACCACCAGCGCGCTGCGCCGGATCTGGCGCGGCGACAGGAAGGAAACGCCGATCAGCACGATGAACGACGGCAGCAGGAACAGGACGTGGCGGTTGAAGAAGTGGAACGGATCGAGCCCGATCCGAGTCGCTACCGGCGGGCTGGCCGCGAGCGACAGGATCACCCCGCACAGCATCAGCGCGAGGATGGAGCCGAGCAGCGGCTTGTCGACCGTCCACCACCAGTCGGACAGCGGATTGCGTTCTTCACGGGAGAGCATCGGGCGTCCACCTGAGCCGAGTGTCAGCCCATTGGCACCCAGGATGGTTATCGAAGGGTTAAGAAAATCGCTGGCAATGCTGCCTCAGGCCACCCGCTCCACGCCCGGTAGCGCCTGCACCAGGTCGCGGAAATGCGTGCCGCGGATTTCGAAGTTGCGGAACTGGTCGAAGGAGGCGCAGGCCGGCGACAGCAGCACCACGACATCCTTCAATCCCGAGGCCTCCGCATCGGCGGCCGCCTGGGAGACCGCGACCTCCAGCGTGCCGGACATGTCGTGCGGCACCTTGTCGCCCAGCGTGCCAGCGAACTCCGCGGCCGCCTCGCCGATCAGATAGGCCTTGCGGATGCGCGGGAAGAAACCCGCGAGGCTGGTGATGCCGCCGGCCTTCGGTTTGCCGCCGGCGATCCAGAAGATGTCGGCGAAGGACGACAATGCGTGCGCGGTCGCGTCTGCGTTGGTGCCCTTGGAGTCGTTCACGAACAGCACGTTGCCGCGACGGCCGACCTGCTCCATGCGATGCGCCAGGCCCGGGAAGCTGCGCAGCCCTTGCTGCAACACGTCCTCCTTCACACCGATCGCGAGCGCCGCGGCGGCGGCGCAGGCCGCATTCTGAGCATTGTGCTGGCCGCGCAGCGAGCCGATGCCGCCAAGCCGGGCGACCTCGCTGCGGGCCCCGCCTGCACTGCACACAATCGTCTCGTGCTCGACATACAGCCCGTCCGCCAGCGGGTTCTTCACCGAGATGCGCACGACGCGCTTGCCGGCCCGGTCGAGCCGGTCGGCGATCGCGCGCGAAAAACCGTCGTCGACGCCGACGATCGCGGAGCCCTTGGACTGGACACTCGCCACCAAGCGCTCCTTTACGGCCGCGTAGTTCTCGATCGTGCCGTGCCGGTCGATGTGATCCTCGCTGACATTAAGCAGGATGCCGACGCTCGGATCGAGCGATGGTGTCAGGTCGATCTGGTAGGACGACATCTCGATGACGTGGACGCGGCCCATGCGCGGCGGCTCGAGGGACAGGATCGCGGTGCCGATATTGCCGCCCATCTGGGTGTCGTAGCCGGCGACGCGCATCAGATGCGCGATCAACGCCGTCGTGGTCGATTTGCCGTTGGTGCCGGTGATCGCGACGAACGGCGCATCCGGCGCGTGCCGCCTGCGCTCGCGGCAGAACAGCTCGATGTCGCCGATCACCTCGACCCCGGCCTCGCGCGCCTTCAACACGCTCCAATGCGGCACGGGATGGGTCAGCGGCACGCCCGGCGCCAGCACCAGCGCGGCGAAGTTCGCCCAGGAGACGGTGCGCAAATCGGCGGTGATGAAACCCGCCTTCGCCGCTTCCGTCATCCGATCGGCGCTGTCGTCGGCCGCGATCACTTCGGCGCCGCCGGCCCGCAGGGCATGACACGAGGCCAGCCCCGAGCCGCCGAGCCCGAACACGGCGACGCTCTTTCCAGCAAATGCGGTGACGGGGATCATGTCAGCGCAGCTTCAGCGTCGAGAGACCGACCAGCGCCAGCATCACCGAGATGATCCAGAACCGGATCACGATCTGCGGCTCGGTCCAGCCGAGCTGCTCGAAATGGTGGTGGATCGGCGCCATCTTGAATATGCGCTTGCCGGTCAGCTTGAACGAGGCGACCTGCACGATCACCGACACGGCCTCCAGCACGAACAGGCCGCCGATGACAGCCAGCACGATCTCGTGCTTCACCGCGACCGCGATCGATCCGAGCATGCCGCCGAGCGCCAGCGAGCCGGTGTCGCCCATGAAGATCGACGCCGGCGGGGCGTTGAACCAGAGAAAGCCGAGGCCCGCGCCGAGCACCGCGCCGCACAGCACGGCAAGCTCACCAGTGCCCGCGACATAGTGGATCTGCAGGTAGTCCGAGAACACCGCATTGCCGGCGAGATAGGCGATCAGGCCGAAGCTGGCGGAGGCGATCATCACCGGCACGATTGCCAGGCCGTCGAGCCCGTCGGTCAGGTTCACGGCATTGCCGGCGCCGACGATGACGAACGCTCCGAAGATGACATAGAGCCAGCCGAACTTGATCACCAGATCCTTGAAGAACGGAATGGCAAGCCCGGTCGAGGACGGATCGCGCCCGAGCCGCACCAGCGCGTAACAGGCGACCAGAGCGATCGCAGCCTCGATCAGCAGCCGCAGTCTGCCGGCAAAGCCGGAATGCGACTGCTTGGTCACCTTCAGATAATCGTCATAGAAGCCGACGAAGCCGAAGCCGAGCGTCACCGCGAGCACGATCCAAACATAGGGGTTGAGCGGATTGGCCCACAGCACGGTGGAGACGACGAGGCCCGACAAGATCATCAAGCCGCCCATCGTAGGCGTGCCCTTCTTGCTGATGATGTGCGATTGCGGGCCGTCGGTGCGGATCGGCTGGCCCTTGCCCTGGCGCAGGCGAAGATGATCGATGATCCAGGGCCCGAACAGGAACACGAACAGCGCCCCGGTGACGACGGCGCCGCCCGTACGGAACGTGATGTAGCGGAACACGTTCAGCAATCCGCGAAAGACGGACAGGCTCGGAAACGTATTCGTCAGCTCGATCAACCAGTAGAACATCCAACCCGCCTATGCCGCCTCACCGAGACCGCGAACACGAATTCGGTCGCGAATCCGGTCCAGCCTCTTTTAACCATGATCGGGGCCGGGTGCGAATCATAGCCCGGCGGAATGACCCATCCGGCATGACCGCTTCGACCACCAGTGGAAAATATCCTTCTGCCGCGCCGCGATATCGCCCGATTTTTCAAGTGGGCCGCTGCAGCGCCGCGGCGAGCTTCGACACGAACTTGTTGACCCAGAAGATCTTCTTGCTGCCCTTGATGACGACGACGTCGCCCGGCGCAAGCAGCGCCGCGACCCGACCGGGATCCAGAGTCACCGGATCCTCATGCCAGCCGAGCCGCTTCGCGTGAGGCAGGGCGTCGAACAGGTGACGCATCAGCGGACCGACGCAATAGACGCCGTCGACCCCCGCGAGATGAGCGACCATCCCCTGATGATAGGCCGGCGCCTCGTCGCCGAGCTCGAGCATGTCGCCGATGATGGCGATCCGCCGTCCCCGCACCGGTCGCGCCTGCAGACTGTCGAGCGCCGCCGCCATGCTGGCCGGGTTGCCATTGAAGCTGTCGTCGATCAGAACAATGTCGCCGACGGTCTGCTCGACGCCACGGCCGGTCATGATGCCGACATCGCCGAGCGTCGGCGCGAGCAGCGCTGGATCGAGCCCGGCCGCTGCGATGGAGGCGAGCGCCGCCAGCGCATTGTGCAGGCGATGCGGCGCACCCGGCGTCAGCGTGAAGGCGACGCGGCGACCGGCGATGTCGGCGCTCACATCCCAGGTCTCGCCGCGCGAGTCGTGCGAGAGCTCGCGGACGTCAGCGCCGCCACCGAAGCGGATCACCTTGCCGGTCCATTCCGGTGCTGCGAGATCGGCCGGCAATACGAGGACGCCGTCGGCCGGCAGCCCAAGCGCGATCGAGACCTTCTCTTTCCTGATCGCTTCCAGGCTGCCGAGCTTCTCCAGATGCACCGGCTGCACATTCACGACCAGCGCCACCGTCGGCTGCGACAGCTCCGTCAGCCGCGCGATCTCGCCTTTTTGATTCATGCCCATCTCGACGACCCACACCGAAGCGGAGGGATCGGCGTTGCACAGCGTCAGCGGTACGCCCCAGAAATTGTTGAAGCTCGACGGACTCGCAGAGGCACCGGGATAGGCGGCGATGAACTCCTTGGTCGAGGTCTTGCCGGCGCTGCCGGTCAACCCGATCACCGGGCCATGGAAGCGCGCCCGCGCGGAGCGCGCCAGCGCCCACAGCCCATCGATCAGCGTGTCCGGCACCACGAGCTGCGGCACCGTGATCCCATCGATCCTGTGGGGAACGATCATCGCCACCGCGCCGGCCGCTTCGGCATTCGCCGCGAACTCCCAGCCGTCGCGGCTGGAGGCGAAGCTCGATACGAAGCCGCCACTCGGTGTGCCACTCAGTGCCACGAACAGGCTGCCGGGCTTCACCGCGCGACTGTCCTGCGTGACGAAGTCGATCGGGGTCTCTGGGTAGTCGCCGGCGAGGCCGAGCGCGCGCGCCGCCTCTGCCACGGTCCACAGCGCCTTCGTCATGATGTCCTCGCTGCCAACGCGTCCGCGACCGCTTCATGATCGCTGAAATGCAGAATAGTGCTGCCGATGATCTGTCCGGTCTCATGGCCCTTGCCGGCGATCACGAGCGCATCGCCGGGCTGCAGCTCGCCGATCGCGACGCGGATTGCCTCCGTTCGGTCGCCGATCTCACGCGCACCGGGCGCGGCGGCCAGGATTGCAGCGCGGATCGCAGCCGGATCCTCGCTGCGCGGATTGTCATCGGTGATGATGACACTGTCGGCCTCTTCGGCGGCGATCGCGCCCATCAAGGGGCGCTTGCCGGTGTCACGGTCGCCGCCGGCGCCGAACACGACGACGAGCTTTCGCGGAGCATAGGGCCGCAGCGCATGCAGCGCCTTGGCGAGCGCATCCGGCTTGTGCGCGTAGTCGATGAAAATGGGTGCGCCATTGTGCTCGCCGACCAGCTCGAGCCGGCCCTTGGCGCCCTCGAGCTGCTCGAGCGATTCGAACACCGCTTGCGGATCGCTGCCGGTGCCGATCGCGAGGCCCGCCGCGACCAGCGCGTTCTCGATCTGAAACGCGCCGACCAGCGGCAGGCGGACCGCATGCATGCGGCCGCAATGCTGGATCTGGAGCTGCTGCGCAAAGCCGTCGATTGCAACGGCCACGAGGCGAATGCCCTCGCCTGCACCGTCGCCATGCGTCCCCACCGTCATCAGGCGAAGACCGCGCGTCTGCGCCGCAGCGATGACTTCCGGCGAGCACTCATGATCGGCCGAGATCACCGCAGGCCCGCCCGGCGGCACGAGATCGCGGAACAGCCTCAGCTTGGCGTTGAGGTAGTGAGCGATGTCCGGATGATAGTCCATGTGGTCGCGCGACAGGTTCGTGAACCCGCCGGCCGAGACCCTGACACCGTCGAGCCTGAACTGATCGAGCCCGTGCGACGAAGCCTCGAACGCTAGATGGGTGACGCCATCCTGCGTGATCTCGTCGATCTGCCGATGCAGCGCGATCGGATCTGGCGTCGTCAGCGAGCCGTAGACGGTGCGCTTGTCCGACACCAGCCCGACGGTGCCGATGCTGGCCGAGCTGTGGCCGAGGCGCTGCCAGATCTGGCGCGTGAAGGCCGCGACCGACGTCTTGCCGCTGGTGCCGGTGACGGCGGCAATCGTCGCCGGCTGCCGCGGATAGAACCGGGACGAAGCGAGCGCGAGTGCCCGCCGCGGGTTCGGCAGCGCGATGAATGGAACGGCCAGCCCTGTTCCAGGGCCCGCCGCGCCGGCCACGGCGACCGCACCGGCCGCGATTGCCGCCGCAATAAAGCGGGAGCCATCGGTCTTGGTGCCGGAGAGTGCAAAAAACAGGTCGCCGGGCCGCACGGCTCGGCTGTCGACGGCGAGGCCGGATATCTCGACTGCGGCGATGGGAGCGTCGAGCGTCGCCTGATCGCCCAGGAGGTCGTGAAGTTTCATCCTGGTTCCGTGCCAGTCCTGGCCCCGCCCGGGATGGCGGCAGCTCCAAAGCCTGCGATTCGACGACGGCTTACTGTGTCAGCCGCGATGCCGCAAGAATTTGGCGGTCGGACGGCGGAAGGTCAAAACGGGGCTCAATTCCCAGCAGCGGCCCGATCCGGGAGATCACGTTGCCAGCGGTCGGCACCGCGTTCCAGCCCGAGGTGATGAAGCCATAGGTTTCCTTCAGCGGCTGCGGCTCGTCCAGCATGATCAGGAGCTGGTATTTTGGCTTGTCCGCCGGGATCACGGCGGTGAAGAGGGTCAGCACCTTCTTCTTGGCGTAGCGGCCGTTGATCACCTTCTCGGCGGTGCCGGTCTTGCCGCCGATGTAGTAGCCCTTCACGTCGGCCTTGCGCGCGGTGCCGACCTCGGCGTTCAGACGCATCAGATACCGCATCTTCTCCGAGGTCTCCGGCTTGATCACGCGCTTGGCGACCTGCATCGCCTCTGCCTCGGTGCGCTTCATGAAAGTCGGCGGGATCAGATAGCCGCCATTGACCAGCGCACTGACGCCCATCACACCCTGCAGCGGCGCCACCGCCATGCCGTGACCGAACGCGATCGTGACCGTGTTCAATTCGCCCCAGCGCTTGGGCAGGATCGGCGAGGCGCTCTCAGGCAGCTCGGTGCGCAACCGGTCGAACTGGCCCATCTTGCGCAGGAACGCCTTGTGCGCTTCCACGCCCTGCGTCAACGCGATCCTGGCGGCGCCGACGTTGGACGAGAAGTAGAACACTTCCTTCATGTTGAGGAAGCGGCCCTTCGGCTCGTCGTCATGAATCGCGAACTTGCCGTAGTGCAGCGGCCCGCGTGCATCCCACAGCGAATTGAGATCATATTTGCCGGTGTCGAGCGCCATTGCCAGGGTGAACGCCTTGAAGGTCGAGCCCATCTCGTACACGCCCGTGGTCAGGCGGTTGATCCGGTCGGGATCGTGCGCTTCCTTCGGGTTGTTGGGATCGAAATCCGGCAGCGACACCATGGCGATGATCTCGCCTGTCCTGACATTGACGACGAGACCGGAAGCTGCCTTGGCCTTGAACTTGTCCTTGGCCTTGAGCAGTTCGTCGCGCAGCGCGTGCTCGACGCGCAGATCGACCGAGAGCTCGATTGGGCGCTGCAGGCGATCGGTGGCGAAGCCCGCGCGATGCAGGTCGGCAAGGCCCTGATTGTCGAGCCACTTCTCCATGCCGGCGATGCCCTGGTTGTCGATGTTCACCAGGCCGATCAGATGGGCCACCTCGTTTCCGGTCGGATAGACGCGCTTGTTCTCGCGCAGGAAGCCGATGCCCGGCAGGCCGAGGCGATGAATGTCCTGCTGCTGCTTCGGCGTCATCTCGCGCTTCAACCAGACGAAACCCTTGCGCGACAACAGTCGGTCGCGGACCTCGCCCGTATCGAGATCCGGCAAGGTCGCCGTCAGAAGCTCGATTGCCTCGTCCTTGTCGATGAGACGACGCGGCTCGGCGAACAGGCTCGGCGTCTTCACGTCGGTGGCGAGAACGGCGCCATTGCGGTCGACGATATCGGGGCGCGCGGTGGCGATGGCGTCCTGCTGCGCGGCGCGCCGCGCGCTCGGACCATCCGAGCCGATCGCGAACATCACGAGGCGGCCGCCGATGACCGCGTAGACGGCAGCAAAGGCAATGATCGCGAGGCCGACTCGCGCGCGCGCCTTGGCAGTCCGATCGACATCGCGCCCATACAGCAGCGTGCGCACCAGACGTTGCCGCCAGGGTTCCTGCGGCTTGACGTCGGGCCGAAGCTGATCGGTCATTGCTGATCCTCCGGGCGACGCACCGACCCGGTCACGGGGGGCTCTTCGTTGATCGCGTCGATCGCATCGATCATCGATCCGATCGGATCCGGATTGTCCGGTCGCGCAAATCGCGGCGGCCGCTCCGGCAGATTCTTCAGGCTGTCGTATTGTGTGGCGTTGAGCGGCTTCAGCGGCAGATGCCGCTCGACCAGCCCTTGCAGCCGCAGCGGCGCGTCGAGCTTGGCCCATTCCGCACGC
Organism: Bradyrhizobium sp. SZCCHNRI1029; assembly: GCF_032487555.1. NCBI lineage: Bacteria > Pseudomonadati > Pseudomonadota > Alphaproteobacteria > Hyphomicrobiales > Nitrobacteraceae > Bradyrhizobium > Bradyrhizobium sp. SZCCHNRI1029. Next base: position 135,752 of record NZ_JAUEUK010000002.1, on the reverse strand, counting down.
AACACTGCGATGGCCTCGCGCTGCTCGCGGATCTCGGCGCGCAATTGCAGCACGCGCTCGACCCGCGCCGTGGAGTCCATCTTAATGCGATAGACATAGGCCGCCGCGAAGATCAGCGAGCAGATCACGACGAGATGCAGGAGGCGCATCGGTCACCCTCCTCGCAGGACATCGGCCAGCCGCGGCCAGGGCGACGAGGATGCCGAAGCGTGCGCCGGCGCCGCCGTGCGCTCGGCACCGCGCAGCTTGGCGGACCGCGCCCGCGGATTGGCTTCGGTCTCAGCCTCCGCGGCCACGACCGGCTTGCGGTTGAGCAACTGGAAGCTCGGTGCCTCCTGCGCGATCTCGGGCAGATGGCGCGAGCCGCCGCCGGTCCTGCTGCGCTCGGCGAGGAACGTCTTGACGATGCGGTCCTCGAGCGAATGGAACGAGACGACCGCCAGCCGGCCGCCCGGCGCCAGCACGCGCTCCGCTGCCGACAGCGCCTGTTCGAGCTCGTCCAGCTCCTCGTTGACGAGAATCCGCAGCGCCTGGAACGTGCGCGTCGCCGGATGGATGTCGCCAGGCCTGGATCTCACCACGCGCGCGACGATGTCGGCGAGTTGCCGCGTCGTCGTGATCGGCTGTTCCTTGCGCGCGGCGACGATGGCCCGCGCCACGGCGCGGGAGTGCCGCTCTTCGCCAAAGATGTAGATGACGTCGGCCAAAGCGCGCTCGGCAGCGTTGGCGACGACATCGGCGGCCGTCGGTCCCGTGCCGCCCATCCGCATGTCGAGCGGGCCGTCGAACCTGAACGAGAAGCCGCGCGCGGCGGAGTCGAGCTGCATCGAAGAGACGCCGACATCCATCACGATGCCATCGACATGCGCAAGGCCTCGCGATGCACAGATGTCGGCCAATGCCGAGAAACGGTTCTCGACCAGTGTCAGGCGACCGCCCGCTTCGGCGAGGAGACCTGCGCCGCCGGCGATTGCGGTGCTGTCGCGATCGATCCCGATGACGTGTGTTCCCGCCATTGCCAGGATCAGGCGCGTATAGCCACCGGCGCCAAAGGTCGCATCGACGTAGGTTCCGCCGCCGCGTGGCGCCAGCATCTCGACCGCTTCGGGGCCGAGCACCGGGATGTGCCGCTGGTCAGCCGTGCTCACCCGGCCGCTCCGCACGCGCGCCGTTGCTTCAGACTGACTTTGGTTGGCAGCGAGCCCATCGCGCCCTCGATCCTCGCGCCCCGTCAATTCGCCAAGCCATCTCCCGGGACGCTCCGTCATCCGTCGCGCCGTCACGACATCAGCAGCACGATCCGGCCATGTCGAGATCCTCGATCCGACAGCGATCGCGCGGCGCCGGAGCGCCCCGGAACCGCTTTCGATCGTGATCTGCCGTGCAGGACCTTGCATCGTGGCGGCTTGCCGTCCCGAAAGCCGGCTTGGCTCTTCACCACTCAGTAACGGCGTTTAGCGTTAACAAACCGTTGATGGTCTGTGGCGGATGTTGGGCACTTGGACCGCGAGGCGGAGCTGCCCGGTAGACCTTTCGTCCTGCTCGCCGCCGTGCCGTTCGGCGGACCGGCGATCGCGATACAACGGTCCGCTCAATAGCGAGGGCTCGCATGCGATTTCGATTGCGGCTGGGTCATGTAAAAGAGTAGTGCCTGCCCATATCCGGTTTGAGCCACCGCCGCCGCCGTCCGCTTCGAGTCGTTCATGCCAAGTCCCTCCGACAAGCCGGAATCGAAGCGTCCTCGTGCGCTGCAGATCCCCAAAGGCGTTTCCAACCTGCCGGTCTTCACGCCGGACTCGTCGGTCGCCTCCGACGTGATCCCGTCGGCCAATTTCGGCGAGCGCAAGGGTGGGCGCCAGCCGGACATGATCATTCTTCATTACACCGGCATGCCGGATGTCGAAGGGGCGATCACCAAGCTGTGCACCGCCGGCAGCGAGGTCTCCGCGCATTACGTCGTGCTCGAGGACGGACGCATCGTCCAGTGCGTGCCGGAGGCCTTGCGCGCTTGGCACGCGGGTCTCTCGTCATGGGACGGCGAGGAGGACATCAATTCCTGCTCGATCGGCATAGAGATCGTCAATCGCGGCCACGATTGGGGCTATCCGGATTTCCCACCGCGGCAGATCGCGGCGGTCATCGCGCTGTGCCGGGGCATCATGCTCCGCCGCAATGTCCCGGCGCATCGCGTGCTCGGGCATTCCGACGTGGCACCCGCGCGCAAGAAGGATCCGGGTGAGAAATTCCCGTGGCATTCGCTGGCGAATTCGGGCGTGGGCCACTGGGTGCAGCCGGCGGCGATCACCAAGGGCGAGACGCTGAAGCTCGGCAGCATCGGCGACGACGTCAAGGGCTTGCAGAAGGCGCTCGCCAAATACGGCTATGGCGTGCCGATCACGGGTAAATTCGACGGCATCACCATGGACGTCGTCACCGCGTTCCAGCGGCACTTCCGCCCCGAAAAGATCGACGGCATTGCCGACCGCTCGACCTTGTGGACGTTGCATGCGCTGCTGACGAGCCTGCCGGCCGAGGATCAGGCGCCGCGCGTCTGACACGTCAGGCCTCCACATCGAGCTCACCGAGCCGCCGTGCATAGAGACGCTTGAGCGGCGCGAGCTGCGTGGCTGCGCTCGCCTCGCGGTAGGCGGCGCGCGCCTCGTCGCGCCGACCGAGCCGCCGCAGAAGGTCTGCCCGCACCGCCGGCAGCAGATCGTACTGCTTCAATCCGCCGCGCGCGGCCAGCGCATCGACCAGTGCCAGCGCCCGCGCCGGGCCGTCGACCATCGAGACAGCGGCCGCATGATTGAGCTCGATCACAGGCGATGGCGCGATCCGCAGCAGAACCTCGTAGAGCCCCACGATCTGCCGCCAATCCGTTTCAGCGTAGCTGGCGGCCTGAGCATGAAGCGCGGCAATCGCGGCCTGGACCGTATAGGGCTGCGGGAGCCCCTTCATGCCCAGGGCCTGTTCGACCAGCCCAAGCCCTTCGGCGATCTGCTCACGATTCCACAGCGAGCGGTCCTGCTCCTCCAGCAGGACGATGTCGCCCGCCGCATTGGTACGGCCGGCGCGCCGCGCATCGTGCAGCAGCATCAACGCGAGCAGGCCCTTGATGTCGCGCGCCTCCGGCATCAAGCCAAGCAGCAGGCGACACAGCCGGATCGCCTCGCGCGCGAGATCCTCGCGAATCAGCTCGGTGCCTGAGGTCGCGAGATAGCCCTCGGTGAACACCAGATAGATCACGGTCAGGACGCCGCGCAGCCGCTCCTCGAGCGCATCGCGTCCCGGCACCTCGTAGGGAATGCCGGCGAGGCGGATCTTCTGCTTGGCGCGCACCAAGCGCTGCGCCATCGCCTCCTCGCCGGTGACAAGAGCGCGGGCGACCTCGGCCGTGGTGAGGCCGCAGACCGTGCGCAGCGTCAGCGCCACCTGGACCTCCGGCGCGAACGACGGATGGCAGCAGGTGAAGATCAGCCGCAGCATGTCGTCGTCGAGATCGGCCGGCGCGTCGGCGTCGTCGTTGGCGGCATCACGCTCGATGGCGTGAACGATCTCCGCCTCCTTGTCGCGAAAATTGCTCCGCCGCCGGATCCGGTCGATCGCCTTGTTGCGGGCGACATTGACCAGCCACGCCCGCGGGTTGGCGGGGGCGTCGGACCCCCGCCATTTGAGCAGCGCCGCAGCGAACGCATCCTGCAGCACGTCCTCGGCCAGATCGAAGTCACCGACGAGCCGGATCAAGGTCGCGAGTGCGCGGCCGGCCTCATCGCGGAACACCTTGTCGATCGCATCAAGCGTCATCGGTGACCCTTCTCGGCCGCGAACCGCACCGGTCTCAATGATTATATTGCCAGACCGGCCGCACCTCGATCGAGCCAAAACGGGCGCCGGGAATCCGCGCGGCAATCCCGATCGCCTCGTCGAGATTCTTGGCCTCGATCATGTAGTAGCCGCCGAGCTGCTCGCGGGTCTCGGCGAACGGACCGTCGGTGGTGAGGATCTTGCCGTCGCGCACCCGCACGGTCGTCGACGTCGTCGTCGGCTGCAGCCGGTCGCCGCCCTTGTAATTGCCGCTCGAGATGATCGACTGGGTGAAGGTCTGGTACTCCGCCAGCATTTTGCCCTCGGCCTCCTTCTCCATCTTCGCGTAGTCGACTTCGTTCTGGTAGATCATCAACAGATATTGCATCGAACTTGCTCCCTTGTTTCGGCCGGATCGCCGACATCCAGTCGAATGGCGCGCTCACGTAACGACACGCCCAGGATAATATTTTTGCAGGCGCAGCGATGGCTTGACCTGATGGCCGGGAAGCCCCATTCAAGCTGCGTCAGTCGGCCGGACGGCCGCTCCGGCAGGCGCCGAAAGGCCGCCGGGGAGGAAAGTCCGGGCTCCATCGACATGCGGTGCCGGATAACGTCCGGCGGGGGCGACCCCAGGGATAGTGCCACAGAGAACGAACCGCTTCCTCCCGCGAGGGAGGCGAGTAAGGGTGAAAAGGTGCGGTAAGAGCGCACCGCGGGGCCGGCAACGGAACCGGCATGGTAAACCCCACCGGGAGCAAAACCGAATAGGGACGGCCACGCGGAGACAATCGCCAAGGCAGATGATGCCAAGGCGATGACGTCCGCGGGAGCGATGTCAGGCTCGCCGTCCGGGTAGGTTGCCCGAGGTCGCGCGCAAGCGCGATCCCAGAGGAATGGCCGTCACGTATCGTCATGCGCAAGCATCACGGTGCCCTACAGAACCCGGCTTACAGGCCGGCTGATATGTTCATGAGGGGCTCGGCGCAGCAGCGCCGGGCCCCTCACCATTTTTGTCAACCGGCGGCCGAGAGCTGGCCGAACTCGGTGGCCTGGCGCTCGAACAGGCTGCGATAGAGTCCGCCGGGTCTGCCAACCAGCGTGGCGTGGCTGCCCTGCTCGACGATACGGCCGCGGTCGAACACCAGGATGCGATCGAGGCTGCGGACGGTCGCCAGCCGATGCGCGATCACGATCGCCGTCCTGCCCTTCATCAGCCGCTCCATCGCCTCCTGGATCAGCGCCTCGGATTCCGAATCGAGGCTCGAGGTCGCCTCGTCCAGGATCAGCACCCGCGCGTCCGCCAGGAACGCCCGCGCCAGCGCGACCCGCTGCCGCTCGCCGCCCGACAGCTTGACGCCGCGCTCGCCGACCAGCGTGCCGTAGCCCTTGGGCAGGCGCGTGATGAACTCATGCGCGTTGGCGAGCCGCGCCGCCTGCTCGATCTCGGCCTGGCTGGCGCCAGGACGGCCATAGGCGATGTTCTCGGCCAGCGAGCGGTGGAACAGGATCGGCTCCTGCTGCACGATCGCGATCTGGCTGCGCAGCGAGTCCTGCGTGGCATGCGCGATGTCCTGCCCGTCGATGAGGATGCGGCCGCCGCCAACGTCGTAGAGCCGCTGCACCAGCTTGACGAAGGTCGTCTTGCCGGAGCCGGAGCGCCCGACGAGGCCGATCCGCTCGCCCGGCCGGATGTCCACCGACAGCCGGTCGTACAGCGGGGTGCGATGGCCGCCATAGTGGAACGTCACCGCATCGAACACGATGTGCCCACCGGTCACCGCGATCGGCCTGGCGTCCTTGGCATCGATGATGCCGATCGGCTCGCTGTGGATCGCCACCAGCTCGTCCATGTCGTTGACCGCGCGCTGCAGGTTGTTGATATGCATGCCGACGTCACGCAGATACGCATGGATGACGTAGTAGCTCGTCAGCACATAGGTGACGTCGCCTGGCGAGGCCTTGCCCGCCATCCACAGCAGCACGGCGCCGCCGATCACCGAGGAGCGCAGGCACAGCAGCACGCCGAGCTGCACGGCCGCCGTCGTGTTGTAGCGCAGCCAGGTTCGGTTGACGCGACGGCTCCAACGGCTGACGACGCGCATCAGCCGGCCGTCCTCGCGGGCTTCCGCCCCGAACGACTTGACCACCGCATTGCAGCTCAGCGCGTCCGCCAGCGTGCCGCCGACCTTGGTATCCCAGGCGTTGGAGATCCGTGCGGCCGGGGCGATGTAGCGGGTCGAGAACACGACCGTCATCGCGACATAGAGCGCCGCCCCGACGGCGATCACGCCGCCCAGCGCGCCCCAGTGCAGGCCGAGCAGCACCATCGAGCCCAGCAACACCGAGAGCGACGGCAGCAGCGCCAGCAGGATGGTGTCGTTGTAGAGGTCGAGCGCCCACATGCCCCGGGTGATCTTGCGCACCGTGGAGCCGGCGAAGCTGTTGGCGTGCCAGTCGGTCGAGAAGCGCTGCACGCGTACGAATGCGTCGCGCGCCACGTCGGACATGATGCGCAGGGTGAACGGCACGATCAGTTGCAGGCCCGACAATCGCAGCACGATCGAGGCGAAGCCAAGGGCTACGATGGCGGCGAACGCCACCAGCGCGCTGTGCCGTGCATCGGCATTGCCTGGGCCCAGGGTGAGCGCATCGACCAGCCGGCCGGAGAACAGCGGCATGAACAGATCGGCAGCGGTGGCGCCCAGCAGCGCGCACGCAATGCCGAGCGTCATGCGTGGCTGCTTCAGCCAGTGGCGGGTCACGAACGGGATCACGACGCGGATCGCGGCGGGACGCTTGTCGGCCTTCAGGCCGGAGACGTCGACGGTCATGGCATCATCCGGCCGCGCTCGCAGCGCCAGCCGGCTCCAAATAGTGCAGACGCGACGCGGCGCGCGGTCTGCGGATGAGTAACTCAGGCGTTGGGAAGTTAAGCGATGGTGCTCAAAGCGAGCGGCCGAACACCAGAACAGGCATCGAGCGGGTGCATGCGATCTGCAGATGCGATGTGGTCATGCAAATCTCCCCGGTTCGAGCGACAATTCTTGTTCCATACCATCGACGGTATGATTTGGCAACCCGCGGCGCGCGCAGGAGCCGCTCACGTCAATGTGCGTCGCCGCCGCCCGCCATCGGCGAGCTCGGCTTGTTGAGCAGCATCACCATGAAGCTGAGCCCGATGTAGAAGCAGGTCAGCATGAAGAACGCATCGCCATAGCCCATCACGACGGCCTGGCGATGCACGATCTGCGACAGCTGCTTCATCGCCATCAGGGCCGAATCGCCCATGCCCTGCAGCTTCTGCTGCAGCATGTTGAGGGTCTCGACCGCGGTGGCATTGCCCCAGTTGACGCGCTCGTGGAGGCGGGAAATGTGCAGGTCGGTGCGATCGTTCAGCACCTGGTTGATCACGGCAAGGCCGACGGCGCCGCCGAGATTGCGCATCAGGTTGAACAGGCCGGATGCATTCTTGACCCGGTCCGGCGCCAGGGTGCCGAGCGCGATGTTGTTGGTCGGCACCATCGCGAACATCATGCCGACGCCGCGCAGCACCTGCGGCAGGAAAAGCTCCCAGAAGTCGTAGTCGCGGGTGATGCCGGTCATCTGGTAGGAGCCGATCGCGAAGATCACGAGGCCGAACGCGATCATCAGGCGCATGTCGATCTTCAGCATCAGGCGGCCGACCACCGGCGCCATCAGGAACATGGTGACGCCCGAGACGAACATCGTCTCGCCGATCATCAGGGCGCTGTAGCCGCGGACTTCGGCGAGATAGCGCGGATAGATGTAGGTCAGGCCATAAAGGCCGATGCCGATGCAGAATTGCAGGAGGCAGCCGACCGCGAAGTTGCGGTTGCCGAAAGCGAAGAGGTCGACGATCGGCTCGTCGGCCGTCAGCACCCGCCAGAAGAAGCACACCGCCGAGACGGCGCAGACCGCGGCGAAGATCGCGACCGAGGTGTCCTGCAGCCATTCATATTGCGGCCCCTCCTCCAGCACGTATTCGAGCGAGCCGAGGAAGCCGGCCATGAACAGCAGGCCCCACCAGTCGAAGCGGTCGAGCAGCTCGAAATGCGGCTCGTCGAAATCCACCAGCGCCAGCACGCCTGTCGTGATGATGATGCCCGGCACGATGTTGACGAAGAACAGCCAGTGCCACGACATCGCGTCGGTGATGTAGCCGCCGACCGTTGGACCCACCGTCGGCGCCAGCGTCGCGACCAGGCCGATGATCGGACCGACGATGTGGAATTTGGTGCGCGGGAACACCGTGTAGGCCGAGGCGAACACGGTCGGGATCATGCCGGCGCCGAGGAAGCCCTGCAGCGCGCGCCACACGATCATCTGCTCGATCGACGAGGCGAAGCCGCACAGGAAGCTCGAGATGGTGAAGCCGGCCGCCGAAATCGCGAACAACAGCCGCGTGCCGAGCGCGCGCGACAGGAAGCCGGACAAGGGAATCGCGATCACCTCGGCGATCAGATAGGCCGTCTGCACCCACGACACTTCGCTGGAGCTCGCCGACAGTCCGGCCTGGATCTCGCTCAGCGACGCCGAGACGATCTGGATGTCCAGGATCGCCATGAACATGCCGAACACCATGATCAGGAACGCGATCAGCCGCCGCGGCGCGATGCGGTCCGACGGCGCGGCCGGTGCGCTCATAGTGGGGTCGGCTGTCGTTGCGGTGGCCATGTTCTAATGAGTCCGCTGGAGTCGATGACCGCGCCTCGTCACAGGTGCGCTCCCCTCCCCCCGCGCGAAGCGGAGCTTCGCTAGGCGGGGAGGGGTCGGGGGTGGGGGTCCCCAACGGCGGTCTCGCCCGGAGACCCCCCACCCCACCCCTCCCCCGCAAGGGGGGAGGGAGCTGACTTCCGATGACGCAACAGCGAATGCAATCGCGTCAGTTAGATCACCTCGCTACTTCCCCTGCACCGTCGCCGGCGCGTCGAGATCTCCGTCGCTGTCGGCATCCTTGGCGCCGACGGTGGTGTCGACGGTGACGTAGACCGACATGCCGGCGCGCAGCAGGTTCTGCCGCGCCACCTCCTTCGGCACGCGGATGCGCACGGGCAGGCGCTGCACGATCTTGGTGAAGTTGCCGGTCGCGTTGTCCGGTGGCAGCAGGGTGAACACCGAGCCCGAGGCCGGCGAGATGCTGTCGACCACGCCCTTGAAGCCGCGTGCACCATAGGCGTCGACCTTGATCGTGACCGGCTGGCCCGGACGGATACGCCTGAGCTGGGTTTCCTTGAAGTTCGCGTCGATGAAGACGTCGTCGAGCGGCACGACGTTGCCGAGCCGCTGGCCGACCGCGACGAAGTCGCCGGTGCTGACGAGACGGTTGGAGAAGGTGCCGTCGACCGGCGCGCGCACGGTGGCGAATTCGAGATCGCGCTCGGCCTTGGCAAGCGATGTCTTCAGCTCGGCGAGCTGCGCCTGGGCCTCGACCTGCTGCGCCTTCGTCACCTCGACATTGTCGCGCGCGGCGTCGTACGCGGCACGGGCGGCGCGGACCGCCGCCATGCCCTGGTCGCGCGCGGCTTCCGACTGCTCGAAGGTCGCATGCGAGGCAAAACCCTTGCTGCTCAGCGCCTGCTGGCGCTCATAGTCGAGCCCGGCGCGCTTCATCGCGGCTTCGGATGAGGTGAGATTGGCCTGCGCCTGCTCGGCGGCACTCTGCTGTGCGGCGACCTGGCGACCGATGCGCGCGATCGTCGCCTCCTGCGTGGCGATCTTGGTGCGGGCGGCATCGACCGCGATCTTGTAGTCGCCGTCGTCGATACGGAAGATCACGTCGCCCTTGCGAACCACCGAATTGTCCCGCGGCACGATCTCCTGGATGTGCCCGGAGACGCGCGCGCCCAGCATGGTGTTGTTGGCGCGAACGTAGGAATCGTCGGTCGAGACCATGAAGCGGCCGACCAGATAATAGTGCGTGGCGTAGCCGGCGGCAGCGAGCGCGAGCAGCACGCCGATGCTGGCCAGCACCCGCTTGCGCTTGCCTGATTTCGGAGCGGGGGCGGGCCCGGCTTGCGGCGTCGTGGCTGTGGGAGCGCCGGCCGGCGCGGGCCGTTCGGGCTGAGCCTCGGTGCTGACGTCGGCCTTCGGGTCGGCCGGCTTAGCATCAGCAGGCTTGCGCTGCGCCGTGTCGCTGGCCTGCGGCCGGACCGGCTCAGACCTCGTCTGTTCCGGCGCCTCCTCAGCGTCCGGACGGCGCGCCCGCACAGCCTGATCTCTCGCAGCGGCCATCAGAGACTCCCACCCATGACAGCGGGGCCGTCCAGGCCCCGAAAATCCCGACCGAACCGTTCGGTCAATCCACATCTATCATTGACCGAACCGTTCGGTCAATTTATATCTTCGCTATCGCAACATATCCGCGCAGATGCGTTTGTGACGTTGGCGCCGGCCAAATCTTCGGGAACAGCCTAAACCAATGATTGAGGCGGACCACAACACCACCCAGGCAACGTCGGACGACGATTCCTCGAAGCGCCGGCAAATCCTCGCGGGTGCCCGCAAGGTGTTCATGGACATGGGTTTCGACGGCGCCAGCATGGGCGAGATCGCGCGCGTTGCCGGCGTCTCCAAGGGCACGCTCTACGTCTACTTCGCCGACAAATTCCGCCTGTTCGAGGCGATCGTCGAAGAGGAGAGCGTGCATCGGGGCGCCTCGAACTTCAGCTTCGATCCCGCCCGCGATGCCACGACCGTGCTGTACGAGTTCGGCACCGCGTGGATCGCGGTCGTCTGTCGCCCCGGCGGCGGATCGGCGATCCGCACCGTGATGGCGATCGCCGAACGCATGCCGGAGGTGGGACGGCGCTACTATGATTGCGTCATCGAGGGCACGATCGGCCGGCTCGCCGCCTATCTGCAGGCCCGCGTCGATGCCGGGGAGCTCGCCATCGACGATTGTCACCTCGCCGCATCGCAATTCCAGTTGATGTGCCAGGCCACGCTGTTCCTGCCCTTCATCTTTCAGGGAGCCCCCGCCCCCTCGCCCGACGAGACGCACAAGGTGGTGGCGAGCGCCGTCCGCATGTTCCTCGCGACCTACGGCATCAAGAGTTGAGACGCCGCTGACCGCCTTGATGCGCGCGGCGATGTCGGCCCAGAAGATGTCGGTCCAAGCGACGTCGATCCAAGACATGCGCTCTCCTTCTCGCGGCGGGTGACGCCCGAGCTCTGCAATCGGATCACCCTCGAACTGATCGGAGGGTGCAGGGAAGGCCGGGCGCTGGCCGCGCCCGTGGCCCGCCTGCTCAAAAAAATGCAGGCGGCAGGTACCACAGGTCTGGCCGAACACACCCGGCCCTCCCCGCGCGATGGGCTTACGACTTATACGTAATCTCCCCGGTGTCCGGGCTTGTAGCCACCGTCGCCATCCGGATCATCACCGAACGACTTAGCGCCAGCATCGGGGCGCCAGGACCATACGACTTCATCGTCCTGCCGGTCGCGTTCGTCCGCTCGCGATTCCAGCGCGCTGCGCGCCGACAGGCCACCGCTCCCCGCCTCCAACGCTCGTGACGACCGCGAAACGTCCCTCTTCGATCGAGGCGGGATGGCGGTAGACAACCACGAAATTCGGAAAAATGGAAGAACAAAATTTTTACGCGAGGGACTGGACAGGGCAAATCAGTTTGATCGGGCAAACGAAATCGGATTCTGCGCGCAGCCGGTTTTAACCGCGCGCGACCGCAGCAGCAGCGGGCGACGATACCACGGCGCCGTATCCGCGGAAGGAGCCTAGCGTCCGAGAAGGGTCGCGAGCCGACCTTGCAAGCGGTTGCGGATTGGGGCAATCGAAGCTCGGCAGCTGCGCATCCTGGGCCTACCATGTCAAAGTTCTTCGCTATGGAATCCGTCGGATCTCCCTGGGGTGACTACGGCGATATTCTTTTGAACGGCCTCGTTGAAGCGACCGAGTGCGTCGGGCCGCCGATCATCCGCATCTTGCGCACTGGCCCATATGTGCCGCCGATGACCCAGCCATTCGGCTTCATCATCGTCACCGACGAATTTCGACGTGACCTTGAACGCAGCCAGTTGACTGGCTTTGACTTCGAGCAGACTCAGTATGGGAAAGTCGTCCGCCTCGATTGGCAGACTTGGAGCACGGACACCAATGAGCCGATGTCGTATCCCGAGACAGGCGAACCAGAGGACTACATTTTGGGATGCCCCCACGACCCCACTCTTCTGGCGCAGATGCCTCGGTTGTGGGCTCTCGCCGTCCGGCCTACGCCCGAATTGCAGGTCCAGGGCACACATTCCTTCCGCGCAGATCGACATCCGGGCACGGACATCGCTCGTGAGCATACGCTCCATTGGGTAAGCGAGCGTATGAAGGTTTGGCTCGAAAGATCGTCGGCGGCGAGATGGATTGCGTTTCGTTCGATAAGGCCGAGATGAACAATGTCCGCTTCGGGACGAGACTGTTGACTAAGCCGCTGCTTAACGAGAACTGTCGTCGCCAACAACGTCTCGCTGCTGGTCCAAAATGCGCCTCAGCACCGACGAGGGTCGACGAATTGCTCGCTTGGCGCGTCGGCCAATCGATCTGCTGTGTCGGAAAAACGCATAACCAGCGAGCAGAATTGCAGTGACGCCAGAAATCACGTGACCAGCCGCTAGAGTCGCAAAGCAGAGCGGCCCACCGACGCAGATCACACCGGTCCATAGTAGACAGAATCCAAGGTAAGTCTTGCCTGTCGGGATGCCGCTGCTCATGGTCACAACCGTAGCGCCTTTATGATCTCTGGGCCCCGGCAAAATCGTCCGCGCCGCATCCGCACGTGGCCAATGGTGAATCTAGGATTGACGCTATCTGCCATTGTCCCGGTCGGACCAGGCGCTAGGTGTTTCGCCGACGGCATCCGCAGGCGCATGACCGGGCGCTGGCCCGCCGGCTCTGGGAGCGCTCGGAGCAGTTGCTCGACGCAGCCCCGACGATGTCACGCGCAGCCGTGCGGGCCATCTGATGGGTATCGGAAACATCAGTTGTAGGGTGGGCAAAGTAGCCGCCTGCAGGTCGGTCGCGTGCCCACCATCGCCCCGCGCACGAGAAAGCGGGATGGTGGGCACCGCGCGCGATGCATCACGTATGATCAGCGGCATCGGGGGCGCGCCTTTGCCCACCCTACCCTGTCGCCAACACAAGCGAAGCAGTCAGAGGCGCGGGAAGAGTCTGGATTGCTTCGGCGCAAGAGCGCCTCGCATTGACAGAGAGTGGGCAGGCTCCGCGCCAAAACCTCAACTGTCGTCGCCCGGCCCGACCGAGCGATCCAGTATTCCGCGGCGGCTGTGATGACACGCGACGTCATGGCGTACTGGATGCCCGCCGGAGCCTGCCCTCGGGCTCGCCAAAGGCGAGACCCGGGGGGCGGGCATGACATTGGAGGATTTGGCCGGCAGTGTGCCAAATCTCTTTCTGCTCTACTTCTTACCGCTCTTGGTCGTGTGGGAATGCGAATGGCTATGACTATGGGCGTGGCTATGACTATGCGCGTGCCCGTGGTCATGCGCCGGATCGACCGGCATCATCGCGACGTGGCCGTGGCGGACGCCGCGCTCGGCGATGACGTGGTCGGCGAACGCCTTGACCTCGCGACGCTCGCCCTTGAGCACGGTGACCTCGAGGCAGCTCTCCTGGTCGATGTGGACGTGCAGGGTCGCCTGGGCGAGGCCGGAATGGTCGTGCGCCTCCTGGGTCAGGCGCTTCGGCAATTCGCGCGCGGCATGGTCGTAGACGTAGCTGAGAGTCGCGATGCAGTGGCGGCTGTCGGCGGCGCCGGCATCGGCCGTTTCGAGGCCGCTGCGCAGCAGATCGCGAAACGCCTCCGAGCGGTTGTCGTAGCCACGCCGGGCCATGAAGGCGTCGACCTCGGCCAGAAGATCGTCGTCGATCGTGATCGTCAGGCGCTGCATGTCCCGTCTCCCTGAGCTGCGCGACAAGCGCCTATCCACCCGATGAGTATGATGTTTTCACGTTGACATCATACTGGTGTCACCTTAGCGTTCTTTAACACTCGACATCAGGGCGAACCAAGTGCGCGTGTCGCGGGCCAACGACGGCTCGCGGCAGATGATGACGCACGCCCGATGACGAGACCGAGGGGCGTGACGATGCGGTGGCGTGGGGCAAGTGTTGGCGTGCTGATGGCGGCATTGGCGCAGCAGGCAAACGCCCATCCGGAACGGGCCCCGGCCGAACTGCCGACGGTCGACGTCGATGCCCCCCGACGCGCGGCCAAGCCGAAACCGCAGGTCCGGCGCGAGGCGCAGCGGCCGAAGCCGGGCGCCGCCCGTGCGGCGACGAATGTAACGCCGGCCACCGCGGCGGCGGCTGCACCGTCCGGCGCGCCCAATGTCGGCTCCGGCCCCGCGCGGCCGCAGGGCATGGCGAGCGAGGTCGTGATATCCGGCGAGGAGATCAACGCCCGCCCGGCGACCCGCCCCGGCGAGGTGCTGGAAGCGGTGCCCGGCCTGATCGTCACGCAGCACTCCGGCGAAGGCAAAGCCAACCAGTATTTTCTGCGCGGCTACAATCTCGACCACGGCACCGACCTCGCACTCCATGTCGATGACGTGCCGGTCAACATGCGCACCCATGCCCACGGCCAGGGCTATGCCGATCTCAACTGGCTGATGCCGGAGACGATCGGCCGTGTCGACGTGCGCAAGGGGCCCTACTTCGCCGACGAGGGCGACTTCGCCTCGGTCGGCAGCGTCCATATCGGCCTGGTCGACAGCGTGCCTAAGGCGATCGCGCAGGTGACGGCGGGCAGCTTCGGCTATCGCCGTTTCTTCAGCATGGATTCGGTGCATGTCGGCGATGGCCATCTGCTGATCGCCGGCGAGGCCGGCCGCTATGACGGACCCTGGACCACGCCCGACGACGCCAAGAAGCTGAACGGCCTGATGCGCTATTCGCAGGGCACGGCGACCGACGGCTTCTCGATCACCGGCATGGCCTATGCGAACCGCTGGACCTCGACCGACCAGGTGCCGGAACGCGCCATCACCTCGGGCGATCTCGGCCGCTACGACGCATACGATCCGACGGACGGCGGCAAGACCAACCGCTTCGCGCTGTCCGGCCGCATCGCCGGCACCGACGAGGCCGGCTCGTGGAAGGCCAACGCCTATTTGGTGAAAAGCCAGCTCGATCTCTACAACAACTTCACCTACGCGCTGAACAACCCGACCTATGGCGACCAGTTTCACCAGCACGACGACCGGCTGATGCTCGGCGCCAATGCGTCACGCACCTTGAACGGCAGCTTCGCCGGCCGCCCCATGGAGACGACGTTCGGCGTCCAGACGCGCTACGACGACATCGCGCTGGCGCTGACCAATACGCGTCAGCGGGTGCTGCTCTCCGACATCGATCCCTTGAGCACCGGCGTCGTTCGCGCCGACAAGGTCGGCGAAGGCAGCGTCGGGCTCTATGTCGAGAACACCGTGCGCTGGACCGACTGGCTGCGCACCACGGTCGGCTATCGCGGCGACTATTATCAGACCCACGTCTATTCGCTGACCAACGGCAACAACACCGGCGATGCCGCGGCCAGCCTCGGCAGTCCGAAATTCAGGATGGTGATCGGGCCGTTCGACAAGACCGAGTTCTTCGTCGGCGCCGGCTATGGCATGCACAGCAACGATGCCCGCGGCGCGACCACTACGGACGATCCGGCTGCGCCGGGCACCAGGATCGACTCCTCGCCCCTTCTGGTGCGCACCAAGGGCGCCGAGGTCGGCGTGCGCACGCGCATCGTCCCCGGACTCGACTCGTCGCTGAGCGTGTTCATGCTCAACCAGGATTCCGAGATCCTGTTCTCCGGCGATGCCGGCAACACCGAGGCCAGCCGGCCGAGCCGGCGCTACGGCTTCGAGCTGACCAACCACTATCGCCCGGCGTCGTGGATCGACATCGATGCCGATCTGGCGATGACGCATGCGCGCTTCGTCGGCGACAACACCGACCAAGCGGCGGTCTACGCCTCGCTCGCAGGCTACCCCCAGGCCCAGCTCGGCAATGCGCCCGGCAACTACATCCCCAACGCGCCGGCGATGATCGCGTCGGCCGGCATCACGCTCGGCGAGAAGACCGGCTGGTTCGGCGGTCTGCGCTGGCGCTATCTCGGCTCCACGCCGCTGACCGAGGACAACTACTTCCGCTCCACCCCGACCAGCGTGTTCAACGGCCGCATCGGCTTCCGCGACGCCAATGGCTGGCGCATCCAGCTCGACGTGCTGAACCTGCTCAACAGCAAGGCCAGCCAGATCTCCTACGGCTACGGCTCGCTGCTGCCGACCGACCAGCTCTACCAGGCGTGCTACGGCTCACCGGCCTCCCCGTTGCCGCCCCCGCCGGTGCCGCCGGCCCAGGTCTGCCAGACCGGCGTGATGGACCGCGTGCTGCATCCGATCGAGCCGCTGACGTTCAGGGTGACGGTGGCGGGGACGTTTTGAGGCGGAGCTTGCTAGGTCTCACGCCCTCTCCTCGCGGACGGTGAACTCCCCTCCCCCTTGCGGGGAGGGGTTGGGGGTGGGGGACCACGAGTCCCGCTGTTCGTGATGGAGAGTCGATCTATCAAGAACACTGGAGAATCATCGCGCGCGTCGAACGACCGCAGTCGAACGCGTGAAATCGTTCACGCGTGAAGTGTGCCCCATGGAACGTTCAGCGCGTGGGGACCCCCACCCCCGACCCCTCCCCGCAAGGGGGAGGGGACTCACCGCCGGCTGGGCAAGAGTTCGAGCCGTCACGTGCTATAATGTGTGCCTCTCCTCGGGACCGAAACCATGTCCGACCGCACCACCCATTGGCAGACCGTCTACACCACCAAGGCCGAGACCGAGGTGAGCTGGTACCAGGACGACCCGGCGACGTCGCTGCGGATGATCCGCGAGGCCGGTGCGACACCGACATCGCGGATCATCGACATCGGTGGCGGCGCATCGCGGCTGGTCGATGCGCTGCTCGCGGCCGGCTACGGCGCGCTCGCCGTGCTCGACATCTCCGACGCGGCACTGGCGACGGCGCGCCGCAGGCTTGGCGCGGCGGCGGCCGGGGTGACGTGGATCGCCTCCGACGTCACCACCTGGACGCCGGACGCGCGCTACGAGGTCTGGCACGACCGGGCCGCCTTCCATTTCCTCACCGCGCCTGAGGACCGCGCCGCCTACGTCGACCGCCTGCGCGCGGCCGTGGTGCCCGGCGGGGCCGTCATCATCGGCACGTTCGCGTCCGATGGTCCGGAGAAGTGCAGCGGACTGCCGGTCGTCCGCTACGACGCCCACGGACTGGCCGCTGCGCTGGGTCCTGCTTTCACGCTGGAGGACAGTTGCACCGAGGTGCATCGCACGCCATGGGACTCGACGCAGCAGTTCCAGTTCTGCCGCTTCCGCGCCGGTTAGAGCATGATCCGGAAAAGTGGAAACCGGTTTTCCGAAAAGATCATGCTCAAACAAGGAGATGAGATCATGATGCGATTCCGTGGAATCGCATCATGATCTAGTCAGCAGCACAGAGGCGGGCCATCCGACACGACGAGAACCTCGGTGTCGGCATCCTCGCTGCGCGCGGCATCCTCCGCTCCACCAGCCGACGTCTCGCTCTCCGGCGGCGTGCGCCAGGGAATCGGCTTCGGCGGCATCCGCTCCAGACGCTGTGCATCGGCGACGGCGCGGCGTGCCGTCTTCAGCGAGCGGCAGACCAGCACGGCCTGCTCGGCGGTGCCGACCTCGAAGCCCGCCCCAATCGCCTTGATGCGATACGATGCCATCTCCGCCTCTCCCAATCCGGCAGCAACCAGAACCCCGCGCGCCTTGTTCCTGGCGACTGTGGCAGGTCTAGTGTCGGCCAAAGGCGGACGGCAAAACTGGTCAACGGACTCCTAATCCGCAGCGCGTGACGTCGGGGTTTCCGTTTCGGGGCGGGACAGAGCGCGGTCAGGCGCGGCTGACGGCGAAAGAAATCCACAGCCGCGCAC
The DNA here is from genome assembly GCF_032487555.1 of Bradyrhizobium sp. SZCCHNRI1029. NCBI lineage: Bacteria > Pseudomonadati > Pseudomonadota > Alphaproteobacteria > Hyphomicrobiales > Nitrobacteraceae > Bradyrhizobium > Bradyrhizobium sp. SZCCHNRI1029. Next base: position 117,939 of record NZ_JAUEUK010000002.1, on the reverse strand, counting down.
AGGAATGGCGAATGGCGAGCAGGTGATCGTCCCGATCTCGATTCGCTACTCGCTGTTCCCTATTCGCCCTCTCAATAGTCCCGGAATTCGTCTTCCTCGTTGATCAGCTGGCCGATGCTGCGCGGCTGCTTGCGCGACGGGATCGAGCTGGTCACGTCGGGCTCGCGCTGGCCGTAGCCATAGCGCCGCTGCTGCGCACGTGCCGCCACCGCCTCGCCGGATTGCGCGGCTGGCTGGCAGATCATGCGGCGGCTGGCGCGGCGCATCAGGTCCACATGGATGTGGTCGTAGTGATAGACGTTGGAGCCGGGCGCCAGCACGGTGGTGAACTGCTGGCACGCCCCGCCCTGGATGTCGCGCAGAAAGCCCTGCTCCTCCGGCAGGCCGATCCAGCCGTCCTTGACGCTGATGCGGCGGCCGTCGGCGAGCGTGAAGGCGGCGATGTCGAGCGCGTTGCCGAAGGCATGCTCGGAAATGTGCGCGCTCGGATTGCCGTTCATGCCGCGGCAGGAATAGGCCGAGATCTGCTTGATCTCGACGACCTTGGTGCCGAACCAGCGCTGGGCTGCCGGCTGCACCGACTCCGCGATCCAGCGGTCGAGTGCCGAGACGATCGGACAGGCGAGCGTCGCGGTCGGCTTCACCGCGACCGGGCCGACGGTGCCGACCGGATCGCGCGACGGTCCGAGCCGCGGCGGCGGTTCCTGCTGCGGATAGGCGGTGCGAGCGCCCGGCTGACCGCCAGAGGGCGAATAGGCCGCGTCGGCCGGCTGATTGACGTCGTCCTCGCCGACCGGCGGCTCGAGCTGCAGTGGCGCGCCGGGAGGGGCGCCATAGGACGGCGATGCCGGACCCGGATAGGCCGCGCTCGACGACGGATAGGCGGGCTGCGGCGCCGCCTGTGGCTGATAGGTCGCGGGCGGGGCGTAGCGTTGCGGCGGCTGGTTGATCGGCCAGCGCGGCTGGCCGCCGATCGCGGCCGGCGGACGCAGGCTTTCATCGGCGAAGCCATAGCTCGTGGTCGCTTCGCCGAGCGCTGCCACCTTCAGCGGATAGTCGGCGCCGCACATGCCGGGGCCGGAGATCGGATTGATGCGGACGATATCCGCGCTCTCCTTCACCGCGCCAGATTTCAGGCAGGCGATCTCGGCCTCGGCCCGCCACGGCTCGCGCTCCTGGAAGAATCCACGGCCGCAACCCGCAAGCGAGACAAGGACGATGGAGCCGACGAGATACAAACGAACTCCGCGCGTCATATGCAGAGGTTTGCGGCAATTTGCTTAAGGACCTGTCAATGCCGTCCATTTACGGCGCGCAAACCATCGTGACGTGAAAGGCAGTCCATTTACGGGGAAGCGACAACCGCGCTGTCTTTTTTGCCGATGCCGATCGGATATGTGTGGCGCGCGCTTTGCGGAGCAGGCGTCAAGCGCGAGCGCACGCCAGGTGCGCGAGATGCGAAACGGGAGCGGTCCCATGAGCCTTGCCGATCGGCTGAGCATGGTGGTCACGTATGTCGTGTTTGCATTCGTCGGCGCGATCATCGTCGGGATGATCTGATCGCTGCGATCCGACCTCGATCGATTGACGGGCCGCGGTGGGCCGCGTGCGGCCCCAGCCGCATTGGCCTTTCGGCTGTGACCCTTGTCACAGATCGCGCCGTCACCCGCGTCTAAGAGTTCCCTCCAGGTTCACGACGCCGTCCGAGGGAGCTCATTCATGAAGACCGTGTATCTGGCCGCAGCAGCCGTTCTGATCGCGAGCAGCGCCGCGCAGGCCGGCAGCTCGATCGCGTTCAATTTCGACGGACACAAGATCCGCGTCACCGTGCCGCGCAACTGCCAGTCGCTGTCCTGCCTGCAGGTGTCCGGCATCGACCTCAGCGGGCTGAAATCATCCAAGCTCGACGATGACGATGCGCCGGCGGGCAGCGCGCCTGCGGCCGGCGCTCCGGCCCCCGCTGTCGCGGCGCCCGTGGCGGCTCCGCCGGTCGTCAACGCGCCGGCGCCCGCCGCCACCGCGCCAGCCGCGGCCGCGCCAGCCCCTGCATCGCCCGCTGCCGCTGCGCCATCCACGACCGTGCAGATGCCGGTGCCGCCGGCGCCAGTCGCGGCGACCGCGCCTGCTCCACAGCCAGCCCCGGCACCCGCGCCGGTCACGGTTGCCGCGGCGCCTGCCGCAGTTCAGCCGGCGCCGGCAGCCGATCCGAACTCGCCGCTCGGGCTGTGGGCCACCGAGGGCGGCAAGGGCAATGTCGTGATCGAGCCGTGCGGCGCCAACATCTGCGGCTTTGCCGAGAAGACGCGGGAGAAGATCCTGATCAACATGAAGCCGAAGGACAGCAAATGGGTCGGCCGCATCCACGATCCGGACGGCGGCGGCAACTACGACTCCACCGTGGTGCTCAAGAATCCGAACACGCTGCGGGTCCAGGGCTGCGCCTTCGGCGGCCTGTTCTGCGGCGGACAGACCTGGAAGCGCGTGAGCTGATTGCCGTCCCTCGACATCGGCGAACGCAAAGGCCCCGCCGGGATCAGCACCGGCGGGGTTTCCTCCTCGTGGCGTCTGCTACGCCACCTTGGCGGGGATCGCCGCGGGCATCGCGAGGCGCAGCGGCAGCGACAGCCGTACCCGCAGGCCGCGCGGGGCGTTGGGCATCAGCGCGATGCCGCCGTCATGCTTCTTCATGATCTCCTGCGCGATCGACAGGCCGAGGCCGAAGCCGCCGGCCGAGCGCGCCTGGTCGAGCTTGACGAACGGCTCCAGCGCGCGCGCCTGCAGCGCCTGAGGAATGCCCGGACCGTCGTCGGCGACCTCGATCGCGATCATGCCGTCGGCCAGGGTCGACAGGCTCACCACGACCTCGCTGCCATGCTTGACCGCGTTCTCGACCACGTTGGTGACGGCGCGCGACAGCGCCCGCGCCCGGCCCTCGCAGACCAGCCGCGACGGTCCATCGAAGCTGACGGCGTGGCCGACATCGGCGAAGTCGCAGCAGATCGTCTCGAGCAGGCTCGCCAGCTCGATCCGCGCCGGCTGCTCGGCCTTGGTGTCGTCGCGCAGGTAGTCGAGCGTCTCGTCGAGCATGCGGCTGACCTGGTCGATGTCGCGCAGCATCGCGCTGCGCATCTCCCCCTGCCCGATGCGCTCCGAGCGCAGCCTGAGCCGCGTCAGCGGCGTGCGCAGATCGTGGCTGATGGCCGCCAGCATGCGCGTGCGGTCATCGAGCAGCGCGCGGATGCGCGCCTGCATCTCGTTCAGTGCGTCGGCGACCTGCACGATCTCCTTCGGCCCGCGCCGGCCGAGCGGCTCCTGCGCCCCCGGCGAGCGGCCGAACGCGGCCGCCGCGCGCGCCATGTCCGACAGCGGCCTGATGATCGCGCGCGCCGCGTAGATCGACAGCAGCACGCCGAGGATCAGGATGAGAAACAGGAATACGGCGGTCGGCTTGAGCACGATCGACCAGAATTCCAGCCGCGGTACGTCGTCAAACACCAGCGCGCGCTCGCCATCGACCTGGACGATGATCTGGGTCGGCGGCGCCGCGCCATAGCCGACGCCGTGCAGCAAGGTGACGTCGCGCAGCACGCCGAGCTGGCGGCGCGCGAGTTTCGATGTCAGCGGCACGCTGCGCTCGGGCTTTGGCAGCGAGGTGAGCGCCGTCAGAGGCACCAGCTCGACCTGGATGCCGGAGCTGCGCAGGCTGGACAGGCTGCTCTCGACGGCGACGGGATCGTTGGCGGCGCGGACGAAATGCACCGCCTCGCTGACGCGGGCGACACCATAGGCCGGCGATTCCTGCTCGTCGGGCGGATCGAAGAACAGCAGCACCGCCGCGATCATCACGACCATGCCGAACAGCACCGACAGCGACGCCAAGGTCACGATCTGCGTGGTGAGGCCGAGGCGCGGGCACGGCTTGCTATCTGGCGTCATCGGTGGTCTCGACTCTTGGCGTGAAGACGTAGCCGCCGAGGCGCACCGTCTTGATCAGGGTCCAGCTCCTGGCGCCGGGCTCGATCTTCTGGCGGATGCGGCTGATGTGAACGTCGATGCTGCGCTCGACCGGCCCGGCCTGCCCGCCGTGCGCAAGCTCGATCAGTTGCTCGCGCGACAGCACGCGGCCGGCATTGCGGCAGAACGCCAGCAGGATGTCGAACTCGGCGCTGGTCAGCGTGATCTTGACGCGGTCGGGATCGAACAGCGTACGCGTCGCCGGCTCGATGCGCCAGCCGTCGAACGTCATCGGCGCCTGCCGCGCCGCGATCACGGCGGGATGCAATTGCGATCGGCGCAGCAGCGCTCGGATACGCGCCACCAGCTCGCGCGGATTGAACGGCTTGACGACATAGTCGTCGGCGCCGAGCTCGAGGCCGAGGATGCGGTCGATGTCCTCGCCTTTTGCGGTCACCATGATGATCGGCACGGTCGAGATCTGGCGCAGGCGGCGGCAGATGCTCATGCCGTCGTCGTCCGGCAGCATCACGTCGAGCATGATGAGGTCGACCTGCTCGCGCTGCAGGAGGTCGTTCATCGCGGCTGCGGAGGACACGAAGCGCGGCGCGAAGCCGTGCTCCTGCAACAGCTCGGTGAGCAGCGCCGCAATCTCCCGGTCATCTTCGACGCAGAGAATGCGCGCGGCTGCCGGCATGTTTGCGTCTGCGGCCACGACGGTATTGTGTGACGACATCATGCGCGGAACATGGTCGATTTTGGTCGAAAAGAACAGCCCGAAGCGGCGCGCGATCGTGGCGAAAGTAAGCTGTATTGTTAAGGCGGAAACATTTCTTCACGCGACTTAACCCTGCGCAATCGTTAACCTGCCTAGGCTCTGCGCATCAAACAAACACCAACGGGGAAGTCCTGCGGCGTGGCCGACCAGCCGGCGCGGCCTCCTTTCGAACCGCGATAGTATCAGCCGCCGTGAAGCCCGTTTTGCTCGCACTCTGCCTCGCCACGCCGCTGCTCGCCGGCTGCGCCGTCGGCCCCGATTACGTGACGCCAGAGTTCGGCGTGCCGAAGCGCTGGAGCAGCGACCGCAATCGGCCGGCGCAGATTCTGAAGCTCGCGCATTGGTGGCGCAACCTCAACGATGACCTGCTCGATCAACTGATCAGCGAGGCGGTTGCCGGCAATCTCGACGTCGCCGCCGCCAAGGCGCGCATCCGCGAGGCGCGGGCGACGCAGCGCCAGGCCGTCGGCGCGCTGTTTCCCACGGTGAGCGGCACCGGCACCGCGACGGAGACCCGCAGCGCCAGCAGCTCGACGAGCGGCATCGCGATCGCTCCGACCACCTACAGCCAGTACCAGGCCGGCTTCGATTCGAGCTGGGAGCTGGATCTGTTCGGCGCCAACCGCCGTGCGGTCGAGGCCGCGACCTACGGCGTCGATGCCGCCGAGGACGATCTGCGCGCGACCTTGCTGACGCTGGTCGGCGACATCGCCTCCAACTACATCGATGCCCGCGCCTACCAGGCGCGCGCGGCACTGGCGCGGCGCACTGCCGCCTCGCAGCGCGAGACCGCGGCGCTGACCGAGCGCAAGCAGAATGCCGGTTCGGCCTCGGCCGTCGACACCGCCAAGGCGAGCGCGCTGGCCGCCAGCACCGAAGCAACCATCCCGACCTATGAGAGCAGCTATCAGCAGGCCGTGCACCGGCTCGGCGTCCTGCTCGGCCGCGACCCGACGGCCCTGAATCTCCGCCTGTCGCGCGCGACACCGATCCCATCGCCGCGCCTGCCGCTGCCGAAGGGCATCCCGGCCGACGTGCTGGTCATGCGGCCCGACGTGCGCAAGGCCGAACGGCAGGTCGCGCAGTTCACCGCGAAGATCGGCCAAGCCACCGCCGCGCTGTACCCGGATGTCAGCCTGACCGGCACGGTCTCGACCACGGCGCTGAAGCTCGGCGATCTCGGCAAGAGCTCGACGATCGGCTGGTCGATCGGCCCGAGCGTCTCGGTGCCGATCTTCAACGGCGGCAAGCTGCAGGCCGCCGTCGAGGTCGCGGAAGCGCAGCGTGACGAATACCACGTCGCCTGGCGCAGCGCGGTGCTGAGCGCGCTCGAAGACGTCGAGAACGCCATCGTGAGCCTCGGCCAGGAGCGCATTCGCATCCGCAGCCTGAGCGAGTCGGCGCGGCGCTATGGCGAGGCCGCGCGGCTGTCGCGCTCGCTCTACCAGACCGGCTCCAGCACGTTCCTCGACGTGCTCGATGCCGAGCGCTCGCAATTCACCGCCGAGGACAGCCTGCTCGCGAGCCGCGCTACGCTCGCGAAGAACTACGTGGCGCTGGCCAAGGCGCTGGGCGGCGGTTGGACCGCAGCGATCGACAGCTCGCTGCCCGAGGTCGTCGACAGCGGCACCGGCCCGCATCTCGCACAGGCCGTCGCGCCCAAATAATCTACGATCTGAACTTCAAAAAGTGCCTCCGAAGTGATCCGATGAACGCACCCTTATCCCACATGCCCCGACCGGTCGCGGTCGATGGCGGCCTCGCGCCGGCGCCGAAGCCGAAGCGGCCACGCCGCTGGCCGCTGCTGATCGCCGGAGCGCTCGTCGTTCTGGCCGCCGCGATCGTGCTGGTCATGAGGCTGACCAGCAATCCCAACGCCAATCTCGTCACCGCGCCCGTCACGACCGGCGACATCGAGCAGACCGTGCTCGCCACCGGCACGCTGAAGCCGGTCAAGCTGGTGGCGGTCGGCGCCCAGGCGTCGGGACGGCTGGTCGCGCTCAACGTCAAGCTGGGACAGAAGGTCAGGGCCGGCGATCTGATCGCCGAGATCGACTCGCTGACGCAACAGAACACGCTGCGCACCAACGAGGCGAGCCTGCGGAGCGTACGGGCGCAGCGTGACGAGAAGGTCGCCACCCTGGCGCTGGCCGAGGCGAACCTGGCGCGGCAGCAGGTCACGCTGGCGCAGAAGGCCTCGTCGCGCGCCGACTACGACAGTGCCGAGGCGACCGTCAAACAGACCCAGGCCCAAATCGCGCAACTCGACGCGCAAATCGTCGAGGCCGAGGTCGCGATCGAGACCGCGCGCGTCAACCTCGGCTACACCAAGATCACGGCCCCGATCGACGGCACCGTGCTGTCGATCGTCACCCAGCAGGGCCAGACCGTGAATGCGGTGCAGTCGGCGCCGACCATCGTCGTGCTCGGCCAGGTCGAGACGATGACCGTGCGGGTGGAGATTTCCGAGGCCGATGTCGTCAAGGTCAGGCCCGGACAGAACGTCTATTTCACCGTGCTGGGCGAGCCCGATCATCGCTACGAGGGCACGCTCGGATCGATCGAGCCGGCGCCCGAATCGATCAAGAGCGATTCGAGCTTCTCGTCGAGCACGACGACCACGTCGAGCAGCAGCTCGTCCTCGTCCACCACGTCCTCCGCGATCTACTACAACGGCGTGTTCGACATCGCCAATCCGGACGGGCGGCTGATGACCTACATGACGGCCGAGGTTCACATCCTGCTCGGCGAGGCCCGCAAGGTCCCGACCATTCCGTCGTCCGCGCTTGGCAACGCCAATCCCGATGGCAGCTACACGGTGCGCGTGCTGACCGGCGCAGGAACGCTGGAGAAGCGCACCATTCGCGTCGGCCTCAACAACAAGATCCGGGCCGAGGTGCAGTCCGGCCTGCGCGAGGGCGAGCGGGTCGTGATCTCGGCGCCCGAGGAGGGCACGAAGCGAACCGTGATGCCCCCGCCCGGAGGCGCGTGATGACGGAGGTCCTGATCGACCTGCAGAATGTCGGGAGGCGCTACGCGTCCGGCGAAGGCACGGTCCATGCTTTGCGTGGCGTCGACCTCCAGATCGCGCGCGGGGAGATGGTGGCGATCATCGGCCAGTCGGGCTCCGGCAAGTCGACGCTGATGAACATTCTGGGCTGCCTCGACCGCCCGACATCCGGCAGCTACCGGATCGCCGGCCGCGAGATGGGCTCTCTCGATCCGGACGAACTGGCGGCGTTGCGGCGCGAGCATTTCGGCTTCATCTTCCAGCGCTACCATCTGCTGGGCGAGCTCAGCGCCGCCGACAATGCCGAGGTGCCTGCGGTCTATGCCGGGCTCGGCCCGGCGGCACGCCACCGCAAGGCCGAGGCGCTGCTGCAGCGGCTCGGCATGGGCAGCCGTACCGACCACAAGCCGGGTCAGCTCTCGGGCGGCCAGCAGCAGCGGGTCTCGATCGCCCGCGCGCTGGTCAACGATCCCGACGTGATCCTGGCCGACGAGCCGACCGGCGCGCTCGACCGCGCCAGCGGCGAGGAGGTGCTGCGCATCCTCGACGAGATCAGCGCCTCCGGGCGCACCGTCATCATCGTCACGCACGATCCGAGCGTCGCGCAGCGCGCCCGGCGCATCATCGAGATCGAGGACGGCCGCGTCATTTCAGACCGGCTCAATCCGCGGACTTCGGAACCCGCGCCAGCCGCAGCGACCGAAGACCACGCAGCGCAGGCGGCGTCGTGGTGGCGCAGCCAGCTCTACCGTTTCCGCGAGGCCGCGCGGATGGCGCTGCTCGCCATGAATGCGCACCGGATGCGCGCATTCCTCACCATGCTCGGCATCATCATCGGCGTCGCCTCGGTCGTGCTGGTGCTGGCGCTCGGCAAGGGCTCGCAGGCCAAGGTGCTGAAGGACATCAACCGGCTCGGCACCAACACGCTGGAATTCTTTCCCGGCAAGGATTTCGGCGATACGCGCTCCAGCAAGATCAGGACGCTGGTGCTCGCCGATGCCAAGGTCATGGCGCAGCAGCCTTATGTCGATGCGATCTCGCCGACGGTCTCGACCACCAGCACGCTGCGGTTCGGCGCGATCGAGGTCAGCGCCCAGATCTCCGGCGTCGGCGAGCAGTATTTCCGGGTCAAGAACACCGAGCTTGCCGAAGGCAGCTATCTCGATGCCGATACCGTGCGCTCCTACGCCCAGGACGCCGTGATCGACGACAATGCGCGCAAGGCGCTGTTTCCCGATCCCGACGTCAGTCCGCTCGGCAGCGTGGTCCTGATCGGCAAGGTGCCCTGCCGCGTCGTCGGCATCACCAAGCAGCAGCAGGCCGGCTTCGGCTCCAGCTCCACGCCGATCGTGTACCTGCCCTACACGACCGTGCAGGCGCGCTTCCTCGGCAACCAGGTGCTGCGCAGCATCAGCGTCCGCGTCGACGAGGCGACGCCGATGGCGGCGGCCGAGCGCGCCGCAACGGCGCTGCTGACGGCGCGGCACAACGCCAAGGACTTCTTCGTGCTCAATACCGACGACATCCGCAAGACCGTCGAGAGCACGACGCAGGTGCTGACCCTGCTGGTGGCGGCCATCGCCGTGATCTCGCTCTTGGTCGGCGGCATCGGCGTCATGAACATCATGCTGGTGTCGGTGTCCGAGCGCGTCGGCGAGATCGGGGTGCGCATGGCGGTCGGCGCCCGCCGCAGCGACATCCTGATGCAGTTCCTGATCGAGGCGGTGCTGGTCTGCCTGCTGGGCGGTGCGCTGGGCCTTGCGCTCGCGGTCGGCTTCGGCACGGTCTTCAACGCGCTCGACGTCGGCTTCCAGCTGATCTATTCGCCGCTCGCCATGGTCGGCGCCGCCGTCACGTCGATGGCGATCGGCATCGGCTTCGGCTACATGCCCGCCCGCAGCGCCTCGCGGCTCGATCCGGCAACGGCTCTGGCAAGGGAGTAGGTCGGAAAGAATGAGCTCCACTCCTCCGGACAACAACCGGATCGATCTACTTCACCGGGCGCTTCTCCAGCTTGCGCGCGAGCGTCCGGCGATGCATGCCGAGCCTCCTCGCAGCTTCGGAGATGTTGAAGTCGGTCTCGATCAGGGTCTGGTGGATGCGCTCCCATTCCAGGGTCTTGATCGAGGTGGAGCGCTCCGCCAGGGCCACTTGCGCATTGCCCTGCGCCTTGCGGAACGCCTCCTCGATGTCGTCGGTGTTCGACGGCTTGGCCAGATAGTGGCAGGCGCCGAGCTTGATCGCCTCGACAGCAGTGGCGATGCTGGCAAAGCCGGTCAGCACCACGATCAGCATCTCCGGATCGTGCGCATGCAGCTTCTCGACGCAGACGAGGCCGGAAGCCCCGCCGAGCTTGAGATCGACGACGGCATAACCGAACGTCTTCTCCTTGAGGATCTCGTCGACGTCCTCGAGCGAGCCGGCGACGACGGCCTCGTAGCCGCGCCGTTCGAACGAGCGCTTCAGGGTGCGTGCAAAACCGTCATCGTCCTCGACGATCAGGAGGGACAGGTCATTCGCCATCGCGCTCTCCAATGACAAGCGTCGACAACGGCAGTGACAGCCGGACGGTCGCTCCACGTCCCCGGTGGTTCCAGGCGGAAACGCTGCCGCCCAGCTTGCGGATCACGTTGACCACCAGGAAAAGGCCCAGGCCGCGGCCCGGGCGGCCCTTGCTCGACTGATAGGGACGTCCGAGTTGCCCCAGCATCGCCGGATCAAAACCCGGCCCGCGATCGCTGACGCTGAGCAGCAGCTGATCACCATCTCGTTCGACCACGAACTCCACCCACTCGCGCGAGACTTCGAACGCGTTGTCGAGCACGTTGACGATCGCCTGCTTCAGGGCGACGTCGGAGACGATCGCCGGATCCGAGCCGAACTCGTTGCGGAACATCAGATTGCGCGCCGAGCGCGCCGCGCTCCATTCGGCGACCAACGTCGTCAGGAACGCCTTCAACGTCGTCGGCGCCGAGCCTTCGCCGCGCGCCTGACCGGCCGAGACCAGGATGTCAGTCACGATCGACTTGCAGCGCTGCACCGCCGCTTCCATTTCGGTGAAATCCTCCGCGAGCGTCGGATCGGCAGAGATCACGGTCATGCGCCGCCAATCGTTCAGGATGACCGAGATCGACGCCAGCGGCGTGCCGAGCTCATGCGCGGCGCCTGAGGCGAGCAGGCCCATGCGGATGATGTGATCCTGCTCGACGGCGTGCTGGCGCAGATCGGCGAGTTTGGCGTCGCGCTCGCGCAGGTTCCGGTTGATGCGGGTGACGAAGACGACGAGCAGCACGGCGTCGAGCATGAAGCCGACGAACATGCCGGTGATGTGCAGGGTGAAGGCATCGCTGACATGATGCTGCGGCAGTTGCAGCGGGCGGTACTCGATGGTGAGCCAGATGAAGCTGAGCACCGTCAGCGCAACCAGCGACCAGGACGAGCGCGCGTCGAGCAGCACGGCCCCCAGCGTCACCTGCAGCAGATAGAGGCACGTGAACGGGTTCGACGCGCCGCCGGTGAGATAGAGCTCCGATGTCAACGCCACCACGTCGAGCATCAGCGCGATCAGCAAATGGCGATTGCCGACGTCGTCGCGCCTGCGCAGCCAGATATGGCTGGCGATGTTGAGCGCCACCAGCGCGCAGATGATCGCCGCCATCGGCAGCACCGGCAGCGCAATGCCGAACCAGGTGGTCACGAAGCCGATGGTGACGATCTGGCCGACCACGGCGATCCAGCGCAGCTGGATCAGCAGCACCATGTTCTTGCGGTTGGTCGCGTCCTTGGTCGGCAGCGGCGCGTTGATCTCGGGTGTGGCGATCGCGGCCACGACTCCGAACGGCAGATTGGGGGCCTCGCTGCTCATGAGGGCCCGTCCGATCTCCGCCGGCAGAACGGCAAGCGTCGATCGCTCAAGACGCCGTCCCGCATCCACCCATGTCCTGCCGCTGCTGATCCCATTCCACATCCTGCGCTGCCGGCGCGCCGGGCTCACGCTGCGCGCGGCGGAGCCGCTGCAGCCCGGCGCCGGCCAGCATGAGGGCCAATGTAAACCAGGTCAGCGCGTAAACCAGATGGTTGTTCGGAAACGAGATCACGGTGAGTCCGCCGATTGGAAGTCCGCCAGGATTCGGGGTCGCATCGGCGTCGACGAAGAATGGTGCGACGTCGGACAGACCGCGCGCCGCCGCGATCGCCGCGACGTCACGTGAATACCAGCGATTCTCCGCGGGATCGTTGTGGCGCAGGAAGCCGCCGCCAGGCTCGGAGATCCGCAGCAGTCCGGTCACGCTGACCGTGCCATTCGGGTTCCCGGCGCTGCGGCTTGCGGGCGCGCGGCGATCCGCGGGCACGAAGCCACGATTGACGAGCACGGCGCCGCCGGCGGTCTGCAGCGGCGTCACCACCCAATAGCCGGAGCCCTCGACCGTCAGCGCCTGGACCAGCGTCTCGCGGTCGTTGAGGAAGCGGCCGCTCAACGTTATCAGCTTGTACTCGTCGCGACTGCGATCGATGGCCGGCCAATCCGCCGGGCTCGGCGCCGGCACGGGCGCGGCATGAACGCGGCGCTCGACGCGATCGATCAGGTCGAGCTTCCAGGCCCGCCGCTCGATCTGCCAGACGCCCAGCGCCAGCAGCATCGCGACGCAGGCAACCCACGCCGCACCGATCGCGAGCCGCTGCGCGCCGGATCGCCCGCGGCTGGCCTCGTCGCGTTCCCCTGCCCCGTCGGCAGGAGCTGACATCACGGCGTCTGGCCCATCTCGTGCACCGGCATCATGTTGGTGGTCAGGTGATGCATGACCCAGAGCGAGCCGCTGAGCGCGATCACCACCATGATGATGGTGAAGATCAGCGCCATCATGGTCCAGCCGCCCTCGGCCTTGGTGTTCATGTGCAGGAAGAAGATCATGTGGACGACGACCTGCACGGCCGCGAATGCCATGATGATCAGCGCCGTGGCCTGCTTGTCGAGCGACCCGTTCATGACCAGCAGAAACGGAATCGCCGTCAGGACGACGGAGGCGCCGAAGCCGATCAGTTGGCCCGAGCGCGTGCCGGCATGGTCGTCCGCCGAACCGTGCGCATGTGCATCAGAGCTCATCGAAGCATCCCCATCAGATAGACGAAGGTGAAGACACCAATCCAGATCACGTCGAGGAAGTGCCAGAACATGCTGAGGCAGACCAGCCGGCGGCGGTTGGCCTCGATCAGGCCGTGGGTCCTGACCTGCACCATCAGGGTGACCAGCCAGACCAGACCGAACGTCACATGCAGGCCGTGGGTTCCTACCAGCGTGAAGAACGACGACAGGAAGGCGCTGCGCTGCGGCGTCGCGCCCTCGTGGATCATGTGCGCGAACTCGGTCAGCTCGATGCCGAGGAAGGCGAGGCCGAACAGCCCGGTCACCACGAGCCAGGCCTGCATCGCGCCAACGCGGTTCCGCTGCATCGACAGCATCGCGAAGCCATAGGTGAGCGACGACAGCAGCAGGAACGAGGTGTTGACCGCGACCAGCGACAGGTCGAACAGATCCTTCGGCGCCGGCCCGGCGGCGTACTTGGCGCCGAGCACGCCATAGACGGCAAACAGGATCGCAAAGATGAGACAGTCGCTCATCAGATAGATCCAGAAGCCGAGCATCGTGCTGCTGCCTTCGGGATGCTCGTGCTCGTCGACGACATAGAAGACCGGCTCCCCGGCCTTCATCGTGCCCATCGCAACGGTCATGACTTGGCTCCTGCCACGAGCAGCTTGGTGCGCGCGCGCTCGACGCTTATGACCTCATCGGCCGGAATGTGGAAGCTGCGGTGATAGTTGAAGGTGTGGCCGATCGCGACCGCGAGCAGCGCGACGAAGCTGCCTGCCGCCATCCACCACATGTACCAGATCAGTCCGAATGCCATGGTGGTGCTGAGGCCCGCCAGAATCACGCCGGTACCGGTGTTGCTCGGCATGTGGATCGCCTTGAAGCCGGCGAGCGGACGCGCGTAACCGCGGCGCTTCATGTCCCACCAGGCGTCGTTGTCGTGGACGACGGGCGTGAAGGCGAAGTTGTAGGCCGGCGGCGGCGACGACGTCGCCCATTCCAGGGTGCGCGCATTCCAGGGATCGCCGGAGACGTCGGCGAGCTGCTCGCGGCGGAGGATGCTGACCGCGATCTGGATCAGGAAGCTCGCGATGCCCAGCAGGATCAGGAACGCGCCGATGCCGGCGATGATGAACCATATCTGCAGGCTCGGATCGTCGAATGTGCGCAGCCGACGGGTCACGCCCATCAGGCCGAGCACGTAGAGCGGCATGAAGGCGAAGTAGAAGCCCACCGTCCAGAACCAGAACGACATCTTGCCCCAGAACGGATCGAGCCTGAAGCCGAACGCCTTGGGGAACCAGTAGGCGATGCCGGCGAACAGGCCGAACAGCACGCCGCCGATGATCACGTTGTGGAAATGCGCGACCAGGAACAGGCTGTTGTGCAAGACGAAGTCGGCCGGCGGCACGGCGAGCAGCACGCCGGTCATGCCGCCGATCACGAAGGTCAGCATGAAGGCGACCGTCCACATCATCGGCAGCTCGAAGCGGATGCGGCCGCGATACATCGTGAACAACCAGTTGAACATCTTCGCGCCGGTCGGGATCGAGATGATCATCGTGGTGATGCCGAAGAACGAGTTCACGCTGGCGCCGGAGCCCATCGTGAAGAAGTGATGCAGCCAGACCAGGTAGGACAGGATGGTGATGACGACGGTGGCGTAGACCATCGAGGTGTAGCCGAACAGCCGCTTGCCCGAGAAGGTCGAGGTCACCTCGGAGAAGATGCCGAAGGCCGGCAGGATGAGGATGTAGACCTCCGGATGGCCCCAGATCCAGATGAGGTTGACATACATCATCGGATCGCCGCCGAAATCATTGGTGAAGAAGTTGGTTCCGACGTAGCGATCGAGCGATAGCAGCGCCAGCACCGCCGTCAGCACCGGGAAGGAGGCGACGATCAGCACGTTGGTGCACAGCGAGGTCCAGGTGAAGACTGGCATCTTCATCATGGTCATGCCGGGCGCACGCATTTTCACGATCGTGCAGATCAGGTTGACGCCGGACAACAGCGTGCCAACGCCGGCGACCTGCAGCGCCCAGATGTAATAGTCGACGCCGACATCCGGACTGTAGGAAAGGTTCGACAACGGCGGATAGGCCAGCCAGCCGGTGCGCGCGAACTCGCCGACGAACAGCGAGCACATCACCAGAACGGCGCCCGACGTGGTCATCCAGAAGCTGAAATTGTTGAGGAACGGGAACGACACGTCGCGTGCGCCGATCTGCAGCGGCACGACATAGTTCATCAGGCCGGTGACCAGCGGCATCGCCACGAAGAAGATCATGATCACGCCGTGCGCCGTGAACACCTGATCATAATGGTGCGAGTTGAGATAACCTTCGGAGCCGTTGAAGGCGATCGCCTGCTGCAGCCGCATCATCAGCGCATCGGCGAAGCCGCGCAGCAGCATGACGATGCCGAGCACCATGTACATGATTCCGATGCGCTTGTGGTCGACGGTCGTGAGCCACTCCTTCCAGAGATAGCCCCACAGCCGGAAATAGGTGATGGCGCCGAACAGCGTGAGGCCGCCGAGCGCGACCATCGCGAAGGTGCCGACGATGATCGGCTCGTGCAACGGCAGCGACTCCAGCGTCAACCGGCCGAAGATGAACCTGGTGAGATTGGCAGTGTCGAACATGATGTGACCCTCGCGAATCCGACGTCACGAATCCGATTTGGAGGTTGTTCCCGTGATGAAGGTTGCCTTGGACGGCCGCAGCAGGCCGGGCCGCTCCAATCCACGGCCCTGCAGCGGCGTCCAGTCGAGCGGCGCCAGGACCGTCGGCGAGGAATCGTCGGCCATCCGCGTGACCTGATCGCCCGGTAGGCAGACGCCGCCGGCAACGAAGCTCGGCTCGGCGCCGAACACGGCGCCGCGCCCGGCGAACTTGTCGTAGGCGAGCGGCAGCGTGTTGCGGACGCCGGCCATGCCCATGCCGCCTCTCGCGTCGATCGCCATCATCTCGCTCATGCACATCTTGCCGGGCTCGACGCACATGTTGAGGATGGCGCGAAACAGGTCGCTATCCACCGATGCGTAGTAGCGGACCGGCTCGTTCGCGCTGGGACGCTCCAGCTTGAGATAGTCCGGCTTGCCAAGCCCGGCACCGCTGGCCTTGGCCTTCTCGATCCAACCGGCGAATTCGACATCAGACAGGCCATGAAAGGCAAAGCGCATGCCGGAGAAGCCGGCGCCGCTGTAGTTCGCCGAGAAGCCGCGATAGACGCCGGGCTTGTTGATGATGGCGTGCAGCCGGCTCTGCATGCCCGGCATCGCATAGATCTGGCCGGCGAGCGCGGGGATGTAGAACGAGTTCATCACCGACGACGAGGTGATCCTGAAATCGAGCGGCCGGTTCACCGGCGCCGCAAGCTCGTTGAGGCTGGCGATGCCATATTCGGGATAGATGAACAGCCACTTCCAATCGAGCGCGACGACGTCGACCTCGAGCGGCTTGTCCTGCGGCGTCACCGCGCGCTCGGCGGAGATGCGTCCGAGCGTGCGATAGGGATCGAGCAGATGCGTGCCCATCCACGTCACCGCGCCCAGGCAGATGATGATCAGCAGCGGCGCCGCCCAGATCAGAAGCTCGAGCTGGGTGGAGTGATCCCAATCCGGCGTGTAGGCCGCCGCCTGGTTCGACTGGCGGTAGCGCCAGGCCACGATGGCGGTTGCGGCCATCACCGGCACCACGATCAGCAGCATCAGCACAGTTGCGATGATCACGAGATCGCGCTGCTGGGCGGCCACGTCACCGGAGGGCGAGAGCACGACCAGATTGCAGCCTCCGAGCGCGAGCCCCAGCGGCAGCAGTGCCAAGAATTTCCAGTAACGCACGCTCAACCTCGTCGCACGGCGGATCTCTGAACGAGGCCTCACGTAGCGACCGGACGACACGGCCGACATTGGACAATTTGTCCAATACCGGAGCGGCGCCGAGGACGACAATTACGGGGCAACAATAGAGTATGAGAGGACTGCAGGCAGCGCGATGACACAGGCAGCGGCGACCGCCGACGGCGAAACCCATCTCTCCCGCACGCATGAGGCGCATCCGGGCGAGATCGCGATCGGCGTGATCATCGGGCGCACGTCGGAATTCTTCGACTTCTTCGTCTATGCCATCGCCTCGGTGATCGTGTTTCCGCGCCTCGTGTTTCCGTTCGCCGACGAGCTGACGCAGACCCTGTATTCGTTCGCGCTGTTCGCGCTCGCCTTCATCGCACGCCCGTTCGGCAGCGTGATCTTCATGGCGATCGACCGCCGCTACGGCAAGAGCGCCAAGCTGATCACCGCATTGTTCCTGCTCGGCACCTCGACCGTCGCGATCGCGTTCCTGCCGAGCTACCACACCGTCGGCGCCGCGGCGATCTGGCTGCTGGCGCTGGCGCGAATCGGCCAGGGCCTCGCCTGGGGCGGCGCCTGGGACGGCCTCGCCTCGCTGCTCGCCATGAATGCGCCGGAGCACCAGCGCGGCTGGTATGCGATGATCCCGCAGCTCGGCGCGCCGCTCGGGCTGATCGTCGCCAGCGTGCTGTTCGCGTTCTTCGTCGGCTATCTCTCCGCGGCCGACTTCTTCGACTGGGGCTGGCGCTACCCGTTTTTCGTGGCGTTTGCCATCAACGTCGTGGCGCTGTTCGCGCGGCTGCGCATGGTGGTGACGCCGGAATATGACGAGCTGTTCCAGTCGCGCGAATTGCAGCCGGCACGCGTCATCACCACGATTCGGCACGAGGGCCGCAACATCGTGATCGGCGCCTTCGCGCCGCTGGCGAGCTTCGCGCTGTTCCACATGGTGACGGTGTTTCCACTGTCCTGGGTGTTCCTGTTCACCAAGGAGACGCCGGCGCGCTTCCTGCTTATCGAGGCCGTCGGTGCGGTGTTCGGCGTCGTCGCGATCGTGGTGTCCGGCATGCTGGCCGACCGCATCGGGCGCAAGTCGCTCCTGATCGGCTCGGCGATCGCGATCGCGGTGTTCTCCGGCTTCGCTCCGCAACTGCTCGACGCCGGCCCGGTCGGCGAGACCATCTACATGGTGCTCGGCTTCATCCTGCTCGGCCTGTCGTTCGGCCAGTCCTCGGGCGCGATCGCCGCCAACTTCGCGCGCACCTATCGCTACACGGCCTCGGCCCTGACCGCCGACCTCGCCTGGCTGTTCGGCGCCGGCTTCGCGCCGCTGGCGGCATTGGTGCTCGCCGCCAATCTCGGCCTGATTTCGGCCGGCGGTTATCTCTTGTCCGGCGCCGTCTGCACCCTGCTCGCGCTTTGGCTCAGCGCGCCGCGGCAGATCCAGCAGGTGTAGGGCGCTACGAGCCCCGCCACTTCCGTTCCGCCTCGTCCCACGCCGCGAGCGGCTGCAGGTCCGGCACCCAGGCGAGGCCGGTCTTGGCATCCGACGACACCGCTTCCGGCGTCACCACCATGTCGAGCAGCGCCGGGCGGTTGGCCAGCGCGCGCTGGATCGCGGGGCCGAGCTGCTCCTCGGTCTCGACGCGCTCGGCATGCATGCCGAAGGCGCGCGCCAAGGCGGCGTGATCGGCGAATTGCAGCCTGGTGCCGACGACCTTGCCATGTGTCACCGCCTGGTCGTGCACCTCGATCTGCCAGGCGCCGTTGTTGGCGACGACGATCAGCACCGGCGCCTTGTGGCGCACGGCGGTGTCGACCTCAATCGCGTTGAAGCCGAAGGCGCCGTCGCCGGTCGCGACCACCACGGGCTTGTCCGGAAAAGCGAGGCTCGCGGCGATGCCATAGGGCACGCCGATGCCGATGCAGCCGAACGGGCCGGGATCGAGCATCAAGGGCGCGCTCAGGCCGACGCGGGCAAAGGACAGGAAATCACCGCCGTCGGTGATGACCACGGCGTCATTGCCGATCGCGTCCTGAATGGCCGAGAGCACGCGATTCGGATGCAACCGGCCGTCGGAGCCGGCCGGCGCCATCGCCATGCTCTGCTTCAGCTTGGCCGCGCGCTCCTGATGCGCCGCCCGCAGTCTTGCAGCCCATTGCCGATCGACGGCCGACTCGCGATTGCCCGCCAGCGACACCATCGCGTGCAAGGTCTCCGCTGGTGTCGCCAGGATCTCGGCCGCACCGCGACGGTTGTCGCGCAGCTCGCTGGCGGTGTCGCTGATGCGGACGAATTTGGCGTCCTTGAACACAGCCGGGGAGCCGTAGGCGAGCTGGAAGTCGAGCCGGCGGCCGACCGTCAGCACGACATCGGCATCGCCCATCACGGCGCCGCGCATGGCGCCGACCACCGAGGGGTGATCGTCGGGCACGAGCCCCCTGCTCTCGCCGGTGTCGAGATAGACGGCGCCGAGCCGGTCGAGCAGCGCGATCAGCTCAGGGCCGGCGCCGCGCGCGCCGCGGCCGGAGATGACGAGCACGCGGCGCGCCGACCACAACAGCTCGACCGCCTTCTCGACCTCGGCCGGATCAGGCCGCGCTGCCGAGCGCGGCTTCGGCGCGAGATGCTCCTCCAGTTGCAGCGCCTTGGGCACGATGCCGCGCAAAGTATCCACCGGGAAATCGATGAAAACGGGCCCGGGCTCGCCGCCGTCGCCGAAGGCGCGGGAGATCGCCTCGTCGAGCTCCTGCAGCACCAGCGACGGCTCGCGCACGGTGCGCGCATAGCGCGTGATCGAGCGCACCAGCTGAGTGTGGTCCATGTCCTGCAGGCCGCCGCGGTTCTCCTGCGGCCGCGGATTGCCGCCCGAGATCACCAGCACCGGCGCGCGCGAGACATGGGCATTGGCGATGCCGGTGACCGCGTTGGTCATGCCCGGCCCGGCGGTGACCAGCGCGACGCCGAGCTCGCCGGTGAGCTCCGTATGCGCCTGCGCCATGTGCACGGCGGCGCGCTCGTCGCGCACGTCGATGATGCCGATGCCTTCCGCGTCCAGCCGCATCCAGATCGGCATGATGTGGCCGCCGCACAGCGCGAACACGCGGCTGACGCCGCGGCGCTTGAGCAGGCGGGCGATCAGATCGGCGGCACTGTCGGGAGAGATCTTCATCTGACGACTCCTGCGGATGGTGACGTGATCAGCCCGGCGCGAGCCAGGCCACGAGCAGCGAGACGGTGAGAACGGCAAAGATGTGCGAGACGAGAATCGAGCCCGAGGTGACGCCGGCCTCCAGGCCGTAGAGCTTGGCGATCGTGAATGGTCCCGAGCCGATCGGCAGCGCGCTCAGGATCACGGCCGAATGCGACCACAGCGGCGGCATCGAGAACACGTGAAAGGCGAGCAGCGCGGTCACCGCCGGCTGCATCACGAGCTTCAGCGAGACGAGGATGACGATCGAGGTCGCATCGCGCGTCGCGACGCGCTCCTGTGCCAGGAACAGCCCGATGCAGACCAGCGCGGCCGGCGAGGCTGCGCCGCCGAGCAAGGTCGTGAAGCTGAGGAATGGCGCCGGCAGTGAGAATCCGCTGAGGCCGACCGCGAGTCCGGCGACGGGCGCGATGAACAGCGGGCTGGTCAGCAGCGAACGCGCCACCTTGGCGACCGTCGCGCCCAGCGTGGCGCCCTTCTGCAGATCCATCTCGACGACCACGATCGCGAACAGGAACAGCACGCAGGCCGTGAACAGGGTGGCGATGATCGAGGCCGGCGCGCTGTCCGGACCGAACACCAGGAGGCACATCGGAATGCCCATGAAGCCGACATTGCTGTAGCCGGCGTCCAGCCCCTCGATGCCGGCGTTGGCAACGCGACGGCCGCGCAGACGGCTGATCACGAAGCCCGTCGCGAACGTCGCGGCGATGCCGCCGCAGAACGCGCCGATGAAGCCGAACTGGCTGACCTGCTCGACGCCGATCTTGGACATCGCGGTGAAGATCAGCGCCGGCAGCGCCAGATAGACGGCAAAACGGTTGAGATTGTCGGTCGCGGTGCGATCGAACACGCCGAACCAGCCACACAGGAATCCGGTCAGGATCAGCGCGAAGATCGGAAGGGCGGAATTGAGGACGGCCTGCATCGCAACTACATATCAGACCGTAAGCCATTGCAGCGACTCACTGCGAGAATCTCTTCTTCAGCTCGCGATGCAGGATCTTGCCCGTCGCGTTGCGCGGCATCTCGGCGTCGGTGATGAAGGCGTAGGAGCGCGGCCGCTTGAAGCCGGCGAGTCGTTCTTTCGCCCATTCGACCAGGTCGCTCTCCTTCACCGCCATGCCGTCGCGCGCCACGATCACGGCATGAACGCGCTCGCCCCATTTGTCGTCGGGCAGGCCGATCACCGCGATGTCCTTGACACCCGGATGCGCGCCGACCTGCGCTTCGACCTCGGAGGGATAGATGTTCTCGCCGCCCGAGATGATCATGTTGCTCTTGCGGTCGGCGAGATGGATGTAGCCGTCGGCATCGCGGCGCGCCATGTCGCCGACCGAGCAGTAGTCACCGCGGAACGCCTCCGCGGTCTTCTCCGGCAGGCGCCAATAGCAGTCGAAGGTGTGCGCGTTCGACGAATAGAGCTCGCCCGCCTCGCCGTCCGGCACCTCGTGGCCGGCCTCGTCGAGGATGCGGATCGGTGCGGCGCCGACACACTCGCGCCCGACCGAGCCGGGCTTGGTAAACTGCTCATGCGGATGCAGCATGGTGACCCAGCCAGTCTCGGTCGCGCCATACAGCTCATAGAGCCCGGACTTCGGAAACATCTCCATCACCTCGCGCTTGGTCTCCGGGCGCGCCGGCGCCGAGGAGATCATCAGCTTGGTGACGGCGCTGAAATCATGCTGCGCGCGCACCCCGCGTGGCAGGTCGAGCATCATGATGTAGTGCGTCGGCACCAGCGAGGTGAAGGTCGAGCCGCCGTCGGCAAGCGTCGTCACGGCGTGTTCGGGATCGAAACTCTTGCGCGAATAGATCGAGTTGACGCCGCCGATATAGCCGAACGCGCCGAAGAAGTTCAGCGAGTTGGCATGGCACATCGGCATCACCAGCAGCGCGCCGTCGTTGCGGCTCAGCTTCAGTTCGATCTCGGTGACCATCGACAAGAGGACGGCGCTGCGATGGCTGCGCAGCACGCCCTTGGGCTTGCCGGTGGTGCCGGAGGTGTACATCAACGTCCAGGGATCGGACAGCGCGACCTGCTGGTCCGGCTCGCGGTCCGCAGCCGCGGCGATGACGTCCTCGTAGCCGCGATAGCCTGCCGGACGCGGCCTGGTGCCAAAGTGGATGAAGCGGTCGTCGGCGATGCCGAGATCCTTGCGCGTCTCCTCGACCAGGCCCACGAGTTCGTCCTGCACGATGACAGCGGCCGCTTCGGCATTCTGCACGATGAACTGCATCTCGGGCGCGGTGAGGCGGAAATTGATCGGCAGCGCCACCAGGCCGGCCTTGGCCGTGGCCGCATAGATCTCGCACCATTCGACACAATTGTAGGCAAGGATCGCAACCCGATCGCCCTTGGCAAGGCCGAGCCCGAGCAGCGCGTTTGCGAGCCGGCACGCGCGCTCGTTCCACAGCGCAAAGCTCATCGCACGTTCGAGATCTCGGGCACCTGTGCGCTCCGGCGACATGCGCGCATGGGCCGACAGCATCTGCCCGAAATTCAAGAGATCCCTCATCGTCGTTTCCTCCCGGCAACCGGGTTCACGACGCCGACTGGCGCGCGCCTCCAGCGGAGCGCGATGAAGGTCGGCGGCGGATTAGTTGATATCCTTGGTGATCCGCACCAGCGTCTGATCGACGAAGCTCTTGGCGTCCTGATCCGGCTTGCGGAACAGCTCGCGCTCGACCGTCAGCGTCCGGCCGGGCACCGTCTTCTTGCAGACCTCGCGCAGGAACACGCCCCCGACGGGCTGCTCGCCTGCGGTCGGCTGCTGCTCCTTGCACTCCCAGCCCTCGGCGCCATAGCGCGACTTCACCTGGTTGCCGAGCAGGAACGCCTTCTTGCGAATATAGAGCCGCGCCTTCGGATCGGTCTCGATCGTCAGGCCGGTGACGGTGCCCTTGTCGTCGACCAGGACCGTCAGCAGCACGGGATGACCGGCCACCTTTGTGCCGTCCTGGCTGGTCTCCGGATCGAAATCGAAGCGCACCGCATGCCGCGCCTGCTCGTCCGCGGGACAGTCGCGCCACGCCGACCACGCATTGAGCTTGCGATTCGGGTCCTTGGCGCAAGTCAGATTGACATAGCCCTCATTGGGCAGGTCGCCGACCGCCATGCCGACGGTGATGTCACGCAAATCGTAGTTCGGCACGGCCTGCGCGGAGGCCGCGTGCATCACGAACGACAGCACGAACGTGGCGAAGATCGCAGCGCAGGTTGACCGCTTCATTTCGATGGCTCGCTTGCAGGCTTGGTGGCATTTGCCTTGTAGATATCGCAGACCCGCGACGTGTTGCCGAAGAAGGCGGTGCACTCGTCGTAGGTCGGCTCGCCGCGCCCCTTGATGTGGGCGAGCACGTAGTCCGCGACCGCCTCGATGTCGTTCGGCCGCAGGAATACGCCGCCTTCGGGCGGCATGCGCTCGCCGACATCCTGGCGGCTCATGCCGTAGCACTTCGCCGTGTCGTAGGAGCCGCGCGCGAAGTACGGCATGCCCGTCCCGGGCCGGCCGCAGGTCACGGTCTCGATGATCTGGTCACGAGTGAGTTGCGTCCTGCGCAGCGACAGCGCGTCACCGCCATAGCCACCACCGCCATTGCCGTGCCATTTGTGGCAGCCGACGCAGTTCGCGCGCTTGAACACGGCCTTGCCGGCCTCGGTCGGATCCGCCGACGCCGCGGACTGCGCCAACGCGAGCGAAGCGGAGCCGAGGACGAGAGCCGACGTTACGGCGAACGTGATCGCACTGAGTTTCATCTGATTTTCTTGTCGAACAGGGGATGGGGGGCGGAGCGGAGGCCATGCCTCCGCTCCGCAGCCGACTTCACAGCGAGAAGACGTAGAGCATCGAGCCGGGCTGGATTTTCTTCAGCTCGGGCGTGGATTCGATGAACCACTTGTCCCAGGCGCCGCCGAGACCGACCAGGATCGCGACATACTGCTTGCCGTCGACCGAGAACGTCACGGGAGGCGCATTGACGCCGCCACCGGTGTTGAACTCCCACAGCTTCTGCAGGGTCTTGGCATCGAGCGCCATCACCTCGCCCGAGGGCTGGCCGGTGAAGACGAGATCGGGCGTCGACAGCATGCCACCGAGATTCGGGAACGGCGTCTCCATCTTGCCGGCGATCTTGCCGGTGGTGACGTCGATCGCGGTCACGCTGCCCGTGATCTTGAACGGCTGGCTCGGTCCGCCGCCGGTCCAGAACTCGCGCGGCTTCAGCTTGTCCTTGGTCGCTTCTTCCACGGTGATCCGGTTGCAGCTCTCGATGACGGGGATGTACCAGAGCTTCAGGTCCGGATTGTACGAGGTCGGCGGCCAGTTCTTGCCGCCCATGTTGCCTGGGCAGATGTCCGCGACCTTGTTCTCACGATGCGGCGACACCGACGCATTGTAGCGCTGCACCGGGTTCTTCGGGTCGTACTCGATCGGCTTGCCGGTCTCGGCATCGAGCCCCTTGGTCCAGGTCACCTTCTTGACGAAGGGCAGGCCCCAGATGAACTTGCCGCTGGTGCGGTCGATCGCATAGGCAAAGCCGTTGCGGTCGGCCTCGAGCGCGAGCTTCAGGGTGGAGCCGTTCGGCGCGGGCACATCGACCAGGACGTTCTCGGCGACGCTGTCATAGTCGAAGGGATCGTTCGGCGTGTGCTGATAGTGCCACTTGATCTTGCCGGTGTTGGCATCGAGCGCCAGCGAACTGTCCGTGTAGAGGTTGTCGCCCGGACGATAGGCGTTGTCCCAGTCCGGACCGGGATTGCCGACGCCCCAGATGATGGTGTCGGTCGCCGGGTCGTAGGTGCCGGTGACCCAAGTCGAGCCGCCGCCGGCCGCAGCCGCGTCGTTGCTGTCCTTCCAGGTCTCGCTTCCCGGCTCGCCCTTCCCCGGAATGGTGTGGGTGCGCCAGACCTCCTTCTGCGTGCCGAGATCGGTTGCCGCGATCCAGCCGCGGATGCCGTATTCGGCGCCGGC
Source organism: Bradyrhizobium sp. SZCCHNRI1029 (assembly GCF_032487555.1). NCBI lineage: Bacteria > Pseudomonadati > Pseudomonadota > Alphaproteobacteria > Hyphomicrobiales > Nitrobacteraceae > Bradyrhizobium > Bradyrhizobium sp. SZCCHNRI1029. Next base: position 93,067 of record NZ_JAUEUK010000002.1, on the reverse strand, counting down.
CACGCCCGAGATCGCCATGTTCTTCACGATCAGCGGCGCGCCGGTGATCACTTCGCCCTTGTCGGGATCGGCGACCTGACGCTGCCAGGCGACCTGTCCGGTCTCCTTGTTGGTCGCGATCAGACGGCCGTCGAGCGTGTGCGAAATGACCAGATTGCCCCACAGCGCGACGCCGCGATTGTCGACGCCGCAGCAGGCGATGGCGCCGGCCCAGTCGTGATCCGTCTTCGGATCCATCTTCCAGACCAGTTGGCCTTTGCCGCCGCGCGCGTCGATCTTGTAGACCGAGCCCCAGCCGTCGGTCACGTAGATCATGCCGTTCTCGACGATCGGCGTGCCTTCGAGACCGCCGTGGCTCCAGATGCCGCCGCCCTCGACGCCGCCGAGATGCATCGTCCAGGCGACCTTCAGGTTCTTGACGTTATCCTTGTTGATCTCCTTCAGCGCCGAGAACCGTGTGCCCGAGTAGTTCTTATGATGGTGCAGCCAGTTGCCGGCTTCGTTGTCGGCGTTGAGAAGCCGTTCGGGGGTCATCTCGTCGGCGGCCTGCGCCGGCGATGCAAGCTGGAAACAGGCGAAGGCTGCGCTGGCCAGCAGCACCGCCCGCAGGGTCGACCTGACGTTAGTCCTCATCGTTTCCTTCTCCCATTATATTGATTATGAGTTGGAGCGAATACCGCTCCGCCAAGCGCGACGGCGGAGGGCAGCAGGCGACAAACACGCTTCAAGGGGACTTGCGAACCTCGACCTCCGTTTCGATGGATCCTGCTTTCTGGAACACGATCGTGCAGGTGAAGCGCTGGCCTGGCTCGAGCGGCTCCCGCGTCTGCAGCAGCATCACGTGATAGGCGATCGGCAGCAGCACCAGCGTGCTGCCCGCGGCAATTGGAATGTTGGGAATGGAGCGCATCGCCGGCGCGCCTTCGCCGCGGTCGACGGTGTGCCGCTCCGAAAAATTGGCGATCGGACAACGCACGCGCATCAACGCTTCCGGCGCGCTCGTGTCATTCTTGATCGTGATCAGCAACGGGATGTCGCGTCCCACCTCGGGCGCCGCCGGCACCCACGCATCCGACAGGGTCAGGCCTTCTCCGGCCACCCCGAGCGCAGGCGCCATCGCTGCAACCGACGCCACAGAGGCCGCCAGCAATGCGCGCGAGACCGCCGGCATCACGCCGGCGCGCACGCTGCCCTCCGAGCGCGCGGACCAAACCTGATCGCGCTCCAGACTGGTCGGATCTTCCGACAACGGAGTCCCTCCCCTATATGGCCGCCTCTTTAACTTGCCCTAGGGCGGCGCCCTTTTTTGAATTCGTACTCTGAATTCGAATACGTCGCAAATGGATTTTCTGTCTTGACATGCTAATGTCCGGCAAAATGTGATGACCCATGCGAATCGTGCCCGCCGCTCCCTCTCTGGTCGACCAGGTCGTCGAAGCCATCACTGACGAGATCGTCAGCGGCGTTCTCGCGCCGGGCTCGCGGCTGATCCAGGACGATCTGGCCCAGGCTTACGGAGTGTCGCGCCAGCCGGTTCAGCAGGCGCTGATCCTGCTGCGCGGCTGCGGGCTGGTGCAGAGCGCGCCGGGCCGCGGGTTGATCGTGGCGCCGCTCGACCCCGGCTTCGTCCGGGACCTCTATGAGATGCGGGCAGTGCTCGAAGGCCTCGCGGCGCGACTGGCCGCCGAGCGGGCGAGCGATCGCGCTGCGCGCGAAGGTCCGGCCTACATCGCGGCCGGCTACGAGGCGGTGAAGAGCGGGCTCGTCAACCGCAAGATCGAGACCGACATCGCCTTCCATCGCTTCCTCGGCGACCTCTCCGGCAACGCGCTGATCGGCGAGACGATGGCACCGCATTGGCCGTGCCTGAAGCGGGTGATGTCCGACGTGCTGCAGAAGGAGCAGAGCATGTCACGGATGGTCTGGGACGAGCATGAGGACATTCTTGCAGCCGTCATCGAGGGCCGCAGCGCCGAGGCCGAACGGCTGAGCCGGGAGCACATTTCGCGCGCGGCCAGCGTGTTCATCCATCACCTCGAAATCCAGCAGGACAGCAAGTCCAAGCAGCGGCGGACGCTCACTGCGCGGAAATTCCCACTATGACTCCGTTCAAACCGACAGCGGCCGCAATGCGAACGCTGGGCTCCGGCACGGCAGCCTCGCATCCGCGACCGGACATCACACCTGATCCCGTGGAGGCCGTGTGCCGCCGCTGAAGACCCAGCCGAGCCTGACCGAACGCGTCTACGAGCGCATTCTCTCCGACATCGTCGGCGGGGAGTTGCCGGAATCTGCCCGCCTCATCCAGGACGATCTGGCCCGCGACCTCGGCGTCTCGCGCCAGCCGGTGCAGCAGGCCCTGCTGCTGCTGCGCAATCAGGGCTTTGTGCGCGAGGCGCCGGGCCGCGGCCTGGAAGTCGCGCCGATCGACACCGACTTCATCCGCAACCTCTATGAAATACGCGCGGTCGCCGAGGGCCTCGCCTGCCGGCTCGCGGCGACCCGCGGCGCCAAGCGAGCGGCCGAGGAAGGCCCGAATTTGATCGAGCAGGGCCGGCGCGCCGAGCGCGAGCATTCGGTCGAGAAGCTGATCGAGGCCGACGTCAGGTTTCATGAATTCCTCTACGAGATCTCCGGCAACTCCGTCATCCAGGACACCACCCTGCCGCATTGGCTGCATCTGCGCCGGCTGATGGGCGAGGTGCTGATGCGCGACGAGACGCCGCGGCGGATCTGGGATCAGCATGAGGACATCCTGCGGGCGGTGATCGCGGGCGATGCGCAGACAGCCGAGGATCTTGCCAGGCAGCACATCACGCGAACCGCAACCGTGCTGCTGGCGCGGTTGACCAATCAGCGCGAGCGCGTGCCGGTCGCAACGGCGTCCTGATCACCTCGGGCTTGGCTTCTGCCCGCAACATCCGACGGCACCGCCGTCAGGAACCCCAGCATCGTTTCGAAGGGATACCCAGCATCCCACTTCAGCGTCGGCAGCAGCGCCGCCGCTATGGTCAAGCCGCCGGCAAGCTGAAAGAGAACGTGGCGCCGCCCTGCGGCTCGTTGCTGGCCAACAGCTCGCCGCCGTGCTCGCGGACGATGCCGTAGCTGATCCACAGCCCGAGCCCCGTCCCCTCCCCGACGCGCTTGGTCGTGAAGAACGGCTCGAAGATGTGGGTCAGATGATCCTTGTCGATGCCCGGGCCGTTATCGGTGATGCGAAAGGCGATCTCGCTGCCCTGGCGCGCCACCGCGACCAGAAGGCGCGGCAGGTCGGTCGATCGCATCGCGTCGATCGCGTTCTCCACGAGGTTGACGATCACCTGATGCAGCTGGCCTTCGTTGCCCAAGATCCACAGATCCGGCTCGACCTCGATCTGGATGTCGACACGATGCTGCTTGGTGCGCCCTGCCCACAGCACGGCGGTATTGATCAGTCGCTCGATGTTGACGCGCTCGACCTCGCCGAGCTTCGAGAACGACAGGCGGCGCAGGTTCTTGACGATCTCGCTGATGCGCACCGCGCCTTCCAGCGTGCCGTCGATCAGCGGCCCGAAATCCTCGAGGATGGCGTCGATCCTCAGATCCGAGCGAAGCGCGGCGATGTCCTCGCTGACCGGCTGCTCATGGATGGCATCGAGATAGCCGACCAGCGAGGTGCGGTAGCGCATCAGGGTGTGGATGTTGCCATAGACGAAGCTGATCGGATTGTTCAGCTCGTGGGCCACGCCGGCGACGAGCCGGCCGAGGCTCGCCATCTTCTCCTGCTCGACCAATTGCCGCTGCGCCCGCTGCAACTCCTGATGCGCCTTGTGCAGGGCCTCATAGGCGCGGCGCAGCTCGCCGATCGGACGGCCCGTCAGCACGACGCCGATGAAGCGGCCGCGATGGTCATGCCGCGGCGAGCTGTTGATCGCGAACAGATCGGAGCTGACGCCGGCTGCCGCGGCAAAGCGCAATTCACCGTCGACCACATCGGCGCTGCTGCGCGGCTTCAGCAGCGAGGCGAGCTTGGGCCGATGATCGGGATCGATCATCTCGGCGATATCGCGACCGGCGATGTCGGCCAAGGCCCGTCCCGATGTCTGCAGGAATGCGGAGTTGGCCTGCTGTACCGTGCCCCTGGCGTCGCAGACGACCAGGATGTCGGAGACGGACTCGATGACGTTGGTGACGAAGGCCTGGGCTTCCTCGAGCTCGGCGTTCTTGTGCTCGAGATCGACCTCGTAGCGCAGCAGGTCGGAATAGACCTCGTCCATCTTGCGGATCACTTCGATCCACACGCCTTCGCGCTCGCTGTCGAGTTCGAGCGTGCTGCTGCTCGCGATAAGCTTGAGCAGCGTGTCAGCCCCGGACTCAGGAGAGTGAGTGGCCTTTACCATGTTTCTTCAGATCGTATCTCGACAATTTGTTCCGGAGCCCCACCCTTGACAGGCCGAGCTCGCTGGCGACGCGACTGATGTTACCATCATATTTCTCCAGACAGTGAACGATGATGGTCTTTTCAAGATCCTCGACCCTGTCCTTCAGGCTCCCTGAACCGTTGAGCTTGCCATTGGCGATCGCGGGCGCGGCGCGGCGGCCGTTGCGCCGGCCGGCGAACGGCGGACAGCGCAGTTCGTCGGCATCGGCCAGCACGGCCATGCGCTGGATCTCGTTCTGCAACTCGCGAACATTGCCGGGCCAGTGATAGCGGGAGAATTCCTCCAGCGCCGCCGGTGCGAACCGCAGATGCGGCCGGTTGAACGATGTCTTCACCGCCGACAGCACGCCCTCGGCGATCAGCGGAATGTCCATCGGACGCTCGCGCAAGGACGGCATGTGCACCGGAAACGCGGCGAGCCGGTAGTACAGATCGCGGCGGAAGCGGCCGGCTTCGACTTCGGCCTCGAGATCCCGGTTGGTGGCCGCGACCACGCGCACGTCGACCTGGCGCACGCGCTGCGCGCCGAGCGGCCGGATCTCGCTCTCCTGCAGCACACGCAGCAACTTGACCTGAAAGGCGGGGGATGTCTCGCCGATCTCGTCGAGAAAGATGGTGCCGCCGTCGGCGACCTCGAACAGGCCGATGCGGTCCTGATAGGCGCCGGTGAACGCGCCCTTCTTGCAGCCGAACAGCTCGCTCTCGAGCAGCTCATCGGGTAGCGCGCCGCAATTCTCGACCACGAAGGCCTTGGTGGCGCGCGCAGAGCCATAGTGAATCGCACGCGCCAGGAGCTCCTTGCCGGTGCCGGATTCGCCGGTGATCAAGACCGAGATGTCGTAGTCGGCGGCGCGCCGGCCGAGCTCGATCACGTTGCGCATCGGGCTCGCCGCCGAATGCACGATGCGGTCGAAATCATAGAGCTGCTTGGCGGCGCCGCGCTTGACCGACACCACCTTCTTGATGTGGGCCGGCGTGGCCTTCACGTCGACGCCGGCGGTCTCCGTCTCCTTCTGCAGCCGGTACAACTGCACGGCCTCGCGGACGATCTCGATCAGGCGATCCGGCTGCCAGGGCTTTGTGATGTACTGATAGATGCCGGCCTCGTTGAGGCCGGCGATGATGTCCTCGGAGTCCGAATAGCCGGAGATGATCATCCTGACAGGGTCGGGCCACATCTCGCGCACGCGCTTCAGGAAGCTGACGCCGGATTCCTGCGGCATGCGCTGGTCGCAGATCACGGCGTGCACGATCTCGCCTTCGAGCAGCTTCTCCGCGTCGTTCGTGTTGCCGGCACACAAGACCTCGAAGTCCTGGTTGAGGACGCGGCGCAGCGCCTCCTGCGACCGGACCTCGTCATCCACGACCAGTATCGTTCCCTGGATCCCCATCGCGCGTCTCAGCAGATCCGCGGCAACTGCTCGCCGGACAGCCAGTCGACGATACGGCCGCCGCCGAAGCTCGTCGCCATCTGGACGAAGCGGTGATCATCGGCCACCGCTTCGCCGATGTCAGCCGCATCGCGGCCGAGCGGATGCGCCCTCATGGCGGCGAGCACGGCGCCGGCCAGCTCCGGCGCGACCACCGCGACGAGCTTGCCCTCATTGGCGACGTGGAGCGGATCGAGCCCGAGCAGCTCGCAGGCGGCAGCGACCGCAGGCTTCACCGGAATCGCTTCCTCCTGCAGACGGAAGCCGAGATTGGACTGCTGCGCGATCTCGTTCATCGTGGCCGCAACCCCGCCGCGCGTGGGATCGCGCATCAGCCGGATGCCGGCGCCGCCGGCTGCAACCATGTCGGCGACGAGCCCGTGCAGCGAGGCCGAGTCGGAGATGATCTCGGTGTCGAAGGTGAGGTTCTGCCGCCGCGACATGATCGCCACGCCGTGATCACCGAGGCTGCCGGACAACAGCACGCGGTCGCCGGGCCTGGCCTTGTCGGCCGAGAGATCGAGGCCGTCCGGCAGCACGCCGACGCCGGCGGTGGAAATGAACACGCCATCCGCCTTGCCGCGCTCGACCACCTTGGTGTCGCCGGTGATGATCGCAATGCCCGCCTCGCGCGCCGCCTCGCCCATCGCATCGGCGATCCGTTTCAGGTCGGAAAACGCAAACCCCTCCTCGATGATGAAGCTCGCCGACAGATACAGCGGCCTGGCGCCGGCCATGGCGATGTCGTTGACCGTGCCGTGCACCGCCAGCGAGCCGATATTGCCGCCGGGGAAGAACAGCGGCGAGACCACATAGCCGTCGGTCGTCATCACCATGCGGCCGGCGGCGACGTCGAACGCCGACTGGTCGTTGCCACGCGCCAGCCATTCATTGCCGAACGCCTCGTGGAACAGGCCGGCAATCAGTTGCGCCATCGCGCGACCGCCGGCGCCATGCGAGAGATCGACGCAGCCGTTCTTCATGTCGAGCCGGCGCTGATGCATGCTCATGATGCAAGCCTCCGCTGATGGTCGCGGAAGCGGCCATAGGTCCAATGCGCCGCGCAGGCACCTTCCGACGACACCATGCAGGAGCCGATCGGCGTCTCCGGCGTGCAGGCGGTGCCGAACAGCCGGCAGTCCACCGGCTTCTTCAGGCCGCGCAGAATGGCCGGACATTCGCAGGCCGGATTGTCGGCCACAACCAGCTCGGACATGGCAAAGCGCAGCTCGGCGTCGAGATGCGCGAAGGCGGGCCGCAGTTTCAATGCGCTCGCCGGAATGCTGCCGAGGCCGCGCCATTCGAACTGGTCGCGCAGTTCGAAGATCTCGGCGACCTCGCGGATGGCGCGCTGGTTGCCGCTGGCGGTGACGGCGCGACGGTACTGGTTCTCCACCTCGTGGCGGCCGTCATTGACCTGCTCGATCAGCATCAGGATCGCCTGCATCATGTCGAGCGGCTCGAAGCCCGCGATCACGACGGGCTTGCCATCATCGCGCGCGAACGGCGCGTAGGGCTCGGTGCCGATCACGGTCGAGACATGCGCCGGCCCGACGAAGCCGTCGATCTCGACCGTGTCGTCGCTGTCGAGGATCGCGCGCATCGCCGGCGGTGTCAGCACGTGGTTGCAGAACACGGTGAAGTTCGACAGCTGCTTCTTCTCGGCGGCCCGGATCATCACGGCGGTCGGGGGCGTCGTGGTCTCGAAGCCGATGGCGAAGAACACCACCTCGCGACCAGGATTCTGCTCGGCCAGCGCGATCGCATCCAGCGTCGAATACACCATGCGGATGTCGGCGCCGCGCGCTTTCGCCTTGAGCAGCGAGGACCCGCGCGAGCCCGGCACGCGCATCAGGTCGCCATAAACGCAGAGGATGACCTCGGGCCGTTCGGCCAGCGCGGTCGCCATATCGATGCGCCCGGCCGGCAGCACGCAGACCGGACAGCCGGGGCCATGGATCATGCGCACATTGTCGGGCAGCATGTCCTCGAGGCCATAGCGCGCGATCGCATGGGTATGGCCGCCGCAGAACTCCATGAAGCGATAGGCGCGCGCCGGCTCGGCCTTGGCGCGGATGGCGCGCGCAAGACCCGTCGCCAGCTCCTTGTCGCGAAACTCGTCGGCATATTTCATGGTCTGACCTCCGCCACAGCCTCGCCCATCTGCCGGAGCAGGTCGAGCGTCTCGCGCGCCTCCTCCGGATCGATCTTGGCCAGCGCGTGGCCGACATGAAGAATGACGTAGTCGCCGACGGCGATCTCCTCGATCAGCGCGACCGAGACCTCCTTGCTGACACCGTCGATCGAGACGATCGCCATGTCGTCAGGTAGAAGCTTGATCACCTCGGCAGGAATGGCCAGGCACATCAGACGGTCCCTCCAGACATCATGTTGTTTTGTGTGAGATGCAGACCGGCCACCCAGGCCTGCCCGAGGCTGAGGCCGCCGTCATTGGGCGGCAGACGGCGCGGCAGCAGCGGATCGAGGCCTGCGGACCGGCAGCCGCGCACGATCTGTTCGGCCAGATGCGCATTGAGAAAACAGCCGCCGCTCAGCACGATCGTACCGATGCCGGTCGCACGCGAGGCTCTCACGATCCAGTCGACGCAGGCCGCGGCCAACGTGCCGTGAAACAGCCCCGCGGCTTCGACGGCGTCGAGATCACGCGCGATCAGATGCGCGAGCAGCGGCCGCAGCGACAGCACGCCATCGGCAATGGTCCAGCCGCGCTCCAGCGCTGCCGGTTCGCGCACCAGCGCCTCCAGCTTCATGGCCGCCTCGCCTTCGTAGCTCTGCACCGTGGTGACACCGAGCAGTCCGGCCACGGCATCGAACAGCCGGCCGGCGCTGGTGGTGACCGGAGCATCGGCACGATCCAGCAGCATGGAGATGTTGCGCGACTGTGTCTGGGCCGCGAAACGCCGCCCGATCTCGTCACCGCGACCGATGTCGTGCAGCACGGACGCCGCCATCCGCCACGGCTCCCGTGCGGCCCGGTCGCCGCCCGGCATCTTCAACGGTGCGAGATGGCCGACGCGCCGGAAGCCCGCGCCGTCGCAGGACAGCAGCTCACCGCCCCAGGCGCCGCCATCGCTGCCATAGCCGTAGCCATCCAGCACCAGCGCGAGGGCGGGGCTGGTCACGCCATGCTCGGCCATGACGGAGGCCGCATGCGCCTGGTGATGCTGCACCGGCAGCGTCGGCAGACCGTGTGCCTGCGCGAACCGCGTCGACGCCATGTCCGGATGCAGGTCATGAGCGATCGCGACCGGCTGGACATCGAGGATGGCGGTGAGATGCGCAATCGTCTCCTCGAAGAAGCGGATCGCCGCCGCCGTGTCGAGATCTCCGAGATGCTGCGACACGAACGCCTCGTCGCCGCGCGTCACCGTCACCGTCGCCTTCAGCTGAGCGCCGACCGCGAGCACCGGCGGCATGGTGCGCGCGAGCCGGATCGGCTCCGGAACATAGCCGCGCGCACGCCTGACGAAGCGGGGAACGCCGGCCACGACGGCAAGCACGGAATCGTCGGCTCGGATGACGATGTCCCGGTCGTGGGTGACGATCAGATCCGCAATGCCGGCAAGATCCGCGAGCGCCTCGGCGTTGTCGGTCAGCAGCGGCTCCCCGCTCGGATTGGCGCTGGTGCAGACCAGCGCCCATGGTCCGTCGGCAGCCACGCGGCGGCCCGCCTCCAGCACATGGAAGATCAGATGATGCAGCGGAGCGACCGGCAGCATCACCCCGATCTTTGCGAGCCCTGGTGCGACCGAGGACGCAACACGCTGGCGTGAGCGCAACAGCACGATCGGCCGCGCCCCCCGCTCCAGCAGCGCGCGCTCAGGCGCATCGATCTCGGCAATCTCAGTTGCGGCGTCGACCGTGGCCAACATCACGGCAAACGGCTTGCCGTCGCGCTGCTTACGCGCGCGCAGTCGCCGGACCGCCTGCTCATCCTGGGCGTCGCAGAGCAGCTGATAGCCGCCGAGACCCTTGATGGCGACGATCCTGCCATTCGCGAGCGCGGCGGCAATATCATCGATGCCATGGCTGAGCCGCGGACCGCAGCGCGGACACGAGATCGCCTCGGCATGAAAGCGGCGCCCTGCAGGATCTTCGTAGTCGGACCGACACGCCTCACACATCGGAAAGTGCTTCATCGCCGTGGACACGCGATCGTAAGGCAGGCGCTCGGCGATGGTGAAACGGGGGCCGCAATGGGTGCAGTTGACAAAAGGATAGAGATGGAAGCGGCTGCCGGGATCGAACAGCTCGGCCAGGCATGCGGCACAGGTGGCGGCGTCCGGCACGATCCGCGTCGTGACGCGCCCGCCCACGCTCCCGGCGATCCGGAAGCCCGTGCCGATACCGGCCGCGATCGGCTCGACGGCGATGTCGTCGATGCGCGCCAGCGGCGGTGTCTGCCGCGGCAGAGCCTCGACGAATTCGGCGACCTCGTCGCCCTCGACCTCGATCAGCACGCCATCAGCATCGTTGGCGACGAAGCCGCCGAGCCGATGGCGGGTTGCCAGACCATGGACATAGGGACGAAAGCCGACGCCCTGCACGGCCCCGCGGACGCGGAGCCGGAGGCACGTATGGTTCGCCGCCGATGTCCGGCCGGGCGTGCTCATCCCCGCACCGCGTTCGCTGCGCCCGCCCGCATCCGCTCAGACTGCTTCCTGATCCAGGCGTAGAACGCCGAAAGGCCCTCGCCTGTCTTCGCGGAGATCGTCAGTACCTCGATCTTCGGATTGACTCGGCGGGCATATTCGATCGTCTGCGCAAGATCGAAATCGAGCACCGGCGCCAGATCGATCTTGTTGATGAGCATCAGCGATGACGCTGCAAACATGTCGGGATATTTGAGCGGCTTGTCCTCGCCCTCGGTGGTCGAGAACACGACGATCTTGCAGGCCTCGCCGAGATCGAAGGCGGCCGGACATACGAGGTTGCCGACATTCTCGATGAACAGCAGCCCGCCGCGCAGAGCCGGCAGCCGGCCATAGGCCTCGCCGACCATGGCCGCGTCGAGATGACAGCCCTTGCCGGTGTTGATCTGGATCGCCGGCACGCCGGTGGCGCGGATGCGCTCGGCATCGTTGGAGGTCTGCTGGTCGCCCTCGATCACCGCGACGGGCCGACTCTGCTTGAGATCGGAGACGGCGCGGACCAGCAGCGAGGTCTTGCCGGCGCCCGGGCTGGAGACGAAGTTGAATGCCAGCACGTCATGCGCGGCGAAGCGCGCGCGGTTTTCTGCCGCGAGCCGGTTGTTCTTGCCGAGAATGTCGCGTTCGATCTGGATGATGCGCCCGCTGGAGAGACCGGCAACCTCCTGCCCGGCCGGATTGGCCGAACAGTCGACGTGGTCGGCAGCATGATCATGTTGATGATCATGCGCGCGACCGTGATCATGCGGGTCATCATCGTGATGGGGACCATGCTCGTGCTCGTGATCATGATAATGGCCGTGATGGTGATGATGATGTCCGGACTCATCATGGCTGTGATCATGTCCATGAGCATGATGATGCTCGTGATCGTGATGATCATCACCGGATTCGACGGAGGACTTGCCGTCGCTGCAGCCACACACCGTGCACATTACTCGACCTCCAGCTCCTTGACCCGCATGTCCTCACCGCCCGTGACCTGCAGCTGATGACTGCCGCAGGCCGGACAAGACTGATAGCGTTGACTGATCTCGACGCCGCGCGAGCAGCCCAGGCACCATGCCGTGCCCGGCTGTTCGATGATCTCGAGCGCTGCCCCGTGCAACAGGGTTTTCGCGGTCACCGCCTCGAAACAGAATCGCAGCGCCTCCGGCGCGACATGGCTGAGCGCACCGATCTCCAACCACACGGTCTTCACCGTGGAGAAGGCGCCCTTACGTGCCTCCTGCTCGACGATCTCGACGATGCCTTCGCACAGCGCCATCTCATGCATCGGCCATCCCCCGGAACGCCAGGTGATAGCCGACGCAAGGATCGAACGATCCGACCATCGTATGGATGGCCTGGCGATCGACGGTGCCGCGCAGCGCAACCCCCGTGAGGCTCCTCACGACAGGACCGCGCGGGTGAAAATTCCATTCCGTCGGCGCCAGATACTCGAAACGCGAGACCGCGCCGTGCGCATCCAGCTCGATCGCGTGATGCAGCCGGCCGCGCGCGCATTCGACTGCGGCGGCGCCGCGCCGCGCCCCGAGCGCGTAGCTTGCGACGGCATGCGGGTCGGCCGCCTGGTCCTCCGCCTCGCCGGTCTCGATCCAGCGGAACAGCTCAGCAATCTCAGCTATCTTGGCTGAGAGACGTTCGACGGAACCAGCCGATGCCAATTGATGGCGCTCCGCATAGCGGGCCCAGACTCCGGTCTCCGGAACGCGGCCGTCGAGCTCGGGAGCCTCAGCAAAGGCAGATCCCACGTCGATCAATTGCGTGACGATGGCGCCATCATCGGCGGCCGACAGGATGTCATGCTCGGCCGGCATGTGCCTCCATCCTCCATCATCGGCGGCCTTCCGGGCCGCGTCCATCATCGATGCAAGCGGAGTTCCCGGCAGAACCGGCTCCGCTGGCAAGCCTATGCCCAGAGCCACCATGCCCGTCTTGATCTGAGACAAGGTTGCAGCGCGAGATTGCTGCGAGACGCCGGAATGCGTCTGTAGCGCCGCGATCGCCTGCAAGAGCCGTGGCACCGGCTGCGCAGCACTACGATTGTCCGCCATTGAAGCGATCAGCAGACCGCGCATGAGTTCGGCGAAGCGTTCCGTCAGCACGGCCTCGATCCGACGATGACGCGTCGACGGCTTCGCCTGCTCGCCGCGCGCCGCTTCCAGCGCCGAGAGCAGCGCGACCTGATGCGCACCGGCGCACAGCGAGAACAGCCGCGGCAGGGCCGCAAGCAGCATTTCGGCCGGCTTGCCGGCGAACAGCCGTCCCAGCGGCGGCCGCGTGCGCGGCCGAATGTCGACGCCTGTGATCCGCCGATCGGCGACCGACAGCGTCACGTCGATGCGGTTGCGAAAGCCGAGGGTCATGCGCGGCCCTCGGAGAGGGTGCCGCGCAGGAACGCGCGGCGATCGATCGTCGACGCCTTCGCGGCGCGTTCGGACAACGCCTCGTCCTCAGGTGCCGCCATCAGCGCGGCGAGCGCGGCCTCCGCCGCGGCACGCGCCGCGGCCATGTCCGCGAACTCGAACATCGGCGAGAACAGCGAGCAGCTCGCGATCCGCCCGATCCCGGCGATATCGCCGATCGTGAACTCGAACGAGCCGGCCGGAAGCACGATCTTGACGACGGATCCCGCGGAGTCCTGGGCGGCCGGAGTGACCACGTTCATGAACCAGGGCGTGACGACGATGCCGAGGATGCGGCCCTCAACCACCGAAAATCCGATCGCCTCGACGTCGAGCGCGTCGTGATAGATCGGCAGCTCGCGCATCGCACGCGCGCCGATCCCACGATAGACGCCGGCGAGACGCTCGCCCCACGCGACCGGCGTGACGTCAGACGTGCCCTGCGCGTCCGCGCTCATTGCTCGACCACCATGAACTTGGTCTTCGGCGCGTCGCAGTTCGGGCAATGCCAGTCGTCCGGCAGCGCCGCGAACGGCGTGCCCGGCGCAATCTGCGCGACGCCGTCACCGTCGGCCGGATCGTAGCGCGTCCAGCAGATGCCGCACTCCAACAGCGCGTCATCAGCGAGATCGCTGCGGACACCGTAATTCTCGAAGCCGCCGTTCATGTGAAATAGGCCTCGATGATCTGGGTCAGGCGCTCGGCCGAATCCTCGAAATCCTCGGCCGCGGCGAGCGCGACCACCGGCACGCCGCCGACTTCGAGGGTGTCGAGAATGATCGTATCCATGGCGTTGAAGAATTGCACCGACCAGACATGGCGGATGCCGGTCGCGAGCACGCGGCAGGTGCCGTAGCCGCGCGACATCAACTGGATCGGGCCGTTGCCGAGCGTCTGCTGCAGGAAGCTCATGTCGGCCGGGCTCATCGGCAGCAGCGTGAAGTTGATGGTCTGCGAGCGCTGGCCCGGTCGCCAGGACAGCGCGCGCTCGCGGATCTCGGCGAGCACCGGCAGCGCGTTCATCGTGCCCTCGGGCACCGGTCCGATCGCGATGTCATTTGCGGTCAGGTCGGCGGCCGCGCGCGACACGATCTCCGGCACGGCGCCGACTTCGATGTAGTCGTGGCGCTCATCCGCTTCCAGCCGCACCCGCCAGATGCCGGCGAGCACCGATTCCTGGATCTGGGCGAGCGTCCCGTCGGGAAGAGCCACGACGCCCGCGACCTCGCCCTCGCCCAGCACGTCGTCGATCAGCCGCCGCTCGAGATCGTTGAGGCCTTCGAGACGGAATAATTGCGTCAGTGCGCCGGCCGTCTGCGCCGCGGTGGCGGATGCAATCGTCGACAGCAGTTCGACCGCGCGCGGACAGCTCCGCGCCAGCGCCTCCGAGTCGAGCGAGGCCAGCTTGGCCAGCGCTCCGGAGGCGGTCAGCCCCTTGTGGGAGGTATCGAGCGCCTCTTCGCCGATCGGAAAGATGTTGACCGGCTCCTCGGCTCCTTCAGGCGCGATCCAGAATCCCGGCTTCATCGCTCGACTCCCGCAGGCTGATGGACTGGGACGATGCTGGCGACGACCGCCGCCGTCGCGCCCTGCGGCCGGTCGATCAGCCGCGAGATGCGATCGACATAAACAGACCAGTCCTGGATCTTGGCGATCAGGCCGAGCGTCTCTCCCCCGCGGCACAGGATCAGGCTCGGCTGCACACGCACGCCGAATCGCGCCCCGATCTCGGCCTCCGCTTCGCGCGCGACGACCGCGCCGCGCAGCCGGCCCTGAAACGCCGTGATCAGCTCCGGCAGCACGATGGCCACGTCCAGTGCCTCTGGAAACCGCGCGGGATCCCCGGCCGACAGCAGCACGGTGACAAGCCCGGCGCAATCAGCCTCGGAGAGAAAGGCATCGACGGTGCCGGTATCGACCTCCGGCAACCCGCCTCGCGCGCGCGCGGGGTCACGCTGCTGCATTTCCATCGGTGTTTCTCCCTGACCAGTTATCGTTGCCATATTCCCCATGATCAGCAATCGACGTGCCAGACGCCCACGCGGGGCCAAGAATGCTCAAGGCATTGAAATATATTAAGTTTTTATTGCAACTAAAGGATTGCGCGAGAAATCGGAAAGGTGCTTTCCAGGCAAGGCCTGCAAACTTACTTCGTCTGTGGAAATCTTGTTATCAGCAATTTGGCGATGCCCGAGGGCATGACGCCGCTACCGCAAATGCTCCGGAAGCTCCGGCTCGCGCCCGATCAGATCCGCGAAGAAGTCATCGCAATTCTCGCCGTTCACGGCCGCCTGCAGGCCGCGCAGCGCTTCGCCGATCAGCCGCGCCTCTTCGTCATCGAGCAAGCGAACGGCGTTGTCGATATAGACGAGCACCTTGGCCCCCACTGGCGGGTTCGACAGCAGCAACACCGAGACGCGGCGCTCCTCGCCGTCGAAGCTGCACAGCGCCGAGACGCCATCGGTCTCGAGGATTGTCATCGGCAGGCCAAGACACATGGCGGATTCCCTCGCGGCGCGGTCAATCGGCCGGGCGCGCCCGCAGCTCGTAGCTATGATGGTCGATGTCGTTGGCAAGCAGGCGTTCGTCGCCGGCGAGCGGTTCACGCCGCGACACGGCCGGCGAGCCCCATTCCGCCAGGAGGGTGCAGGCCAGCTCGATCGCCGGCGCGATCTGCGCACGAACCGGCGCAGTCAGCGGGCCACCCCAATCCTCAAGGTCGAGCGGCTGGCAGCCGATCAGCGCAAGCCGCTGCGGATAGCGGCCGAGCAAGTCGGCCGCGCTCAGTACTTCCTGAAAGCCCGTCTGGTGCAGGCTCATCTTCTTGGCGCCGGTGAAGCGCGGCACCTCGTCGTCGCGGACGAGCTTGAGCTCGCCCGGCACCAGGCCATAGTCGATGGCGTCGAACACGATCAGGCCGTCGGCTTCCTCGACATAGTTGACGAGGTAAAGCCCCTGCGTGCCGCCATCGAGGATCGTGACGTTGTCGGGCACGGTGAAGCGGCGGTGGAATTCCTCCACCACCCGCACGCCAAAGCCTTCGTCCGCCCAGAGAATGTTGCCGATCCCGAGCACCAGAATGCGATCGCGCCCGCGCTCATCGACCATGCCGGCTCCCCCTGCTACTCGCGGAACTGTCGCTCGCCCGAGATCATCGAGGAGATGATGCTCTGACGTGACATGATGTCTTCGCGAATGGCGGCATAGACGTGTACCATCACGAAGGTGACCAGCGCCCACATCCCGAGATGATGCCAGGTGTGGACGTCCTGGCTGTTCGGCCAGATCGCGAACACCCAACCGAACAATTTGTGCTGCCAACTGTCGATGCCGGTGCCTTCCGAATAGAGCGCAAAGCCGGTGATGATCATGAAGGTCACGAACAGCGTGAAGCCGGTAAACATGGCTGTCTGCGCCAGGGGATTATGGCCGACATACATCTTCGGCTCACGCTCGAGGAAAGCGTACCAGCGGATCTCGTGCAGCACCTCCTTCCAGAACTGCTTGCGGTGCACCGGAATGTAGAAGATCTGCCGGGAATGGTGGTTGCCGACGAAGGCCCAGAAGATGCGGGCAAGGAAGAACACCGCCAGCACCTGTCCGGCCGCGAAATGGGCAAAGCGGATGTAGCCCATCACGAAATTCGCCGACGCCTCGCCTTCGACGCTGGGGAGCGGAGTCCCGATCAGATAGCCGGTGATCATCAGCACGACGATCGCGAACGCATTCACCCAATGGCAGATGCGCACTGGTGCTTCGTACACATAGACCGTGGGCCGGCCGACCGCGTGTTCACCGGCGGCGTCGGCCGCGATCGCCGCAAGGTTGGGCTCTGCCTCGGCGGGACGTGCAATGGCATCCATCATGGTGCGTCTCCCACTACCTGACCGTGACCGTCGCCATTTGCTGGCCGTCCGGGCTCATCACGTGGGTCGAGCACGCGAGGCACGGATCGAACGAATGGATCGTGCGCAGGATCTCCAGCGGCTTCTCCGGATCCGCCATCGGCGTATCCATCAGGGAGGCCTCGAAGGCGCCGATATTGCCCTTGGGATCGCGCGGCGAGCCGTTCCAGGTCGTCGGCACGACACACTGGTAGTTGTCGATCTTGGTGTCCTTGATCTTGATCCAGTGCGCCAGCGCGCCGCGCGGCGCCTCGGTGAAGCCGTAGCCCTTGGCCTCCTTCGGCCAGCTCTCCGGCTTCCACTTCTCGATGTTCGCGGTCGAGGAATCGCCGGCCTTGATGCGTGCCACCAACTTGTCCTGGAAGTAGCGCATCTGGTTCGCCGCCCATTCGCATTCGAGCGCCCGTGCCGCGGTGCGGCCAAGCGTGGAGAACAGCGCTGTGACCGGCAGGTTCAGCGTCTTCAGAAGCCTGTCGGTCGGCTCCTTGAACTCCGGTCGCCCTTGCGCATAACCAATGATGTAGCGCGCCAGCGGTCCGACCTCGACCGCGTTGCCGCGCCAGCGCGGCGCCTTGATCCAGGAATATTTTCCGCCCTCGTCGAGCTCCTTGATGTCCGTCTTGGTGCCCTTGGCGTTGGGGCCGAGCTGGTAGTTCGGCTCAGTGACGCCGTCCCAGGGATGCAGCCCCTTGCTCTCGTCGGGATATTTGTACCAGGAGTGGGTGACGAACTCCTGGATCTGCTCGGGGTCGCCGTGATCGATCGGCAGGATCTCGTTCAGATTCCCGTTGAGGATCACGCCACGCGGCAGCTTGAGATTCTTCCCTGAATAATCGTTCGCATTCTCCGGAATGTCGCCGTAGGACATCACGTTCTTGCCGGAGAGACCGCCGCCATAGAGCCAGTCCTTGTAGAAGGAGCCGATCGCCGCCACGTCGGGCAGATAGACCTTCTGCACGAACTCGATCGAGCGATCGATGATCGAGGAGACGAGGTTCAGCCGCTCCATGTTGATCGCACCGACCGCGCCGGTGCCGTCGACATTGATCGCACACGGCACGCCGCCGACCAGCCAGTTCGGATGCGGGTTCTTACCGCCGTAGATGGTGTGGATCTTGACGATCTCCTTCTGGAAGTCGAGCGCTTCCAGATAGTGCGCCACCGCCATCAGGTTCGCCTCCGGCGGCAGCTTGTAGGCCGCATGACCCCAATAGGCGTTCTTGAACGGACCGAGCTGACCGGACTCGACGAACTTGGTCAGCCGGATCTGCAGGTCCTTGAAATAGCCCGGCGAGGACAGCGGCCAGTCCGAGACCGACTGCGCCAGCGCCGAGGTCGCCTTTGGATCGGCCTTGAGCGCCGAGACCACGTCGACCCAGTCGAGCGCATGCAGATGATAGAAGTGCACGAGGTGATCGTGCACCTGCAGGCAGAGCTGCATGATGTTGCGGATCGAGTTGGCATTATCGGGGATCATGATCCCCAGCGCGTTCTCGACCGCGCGGACCGAGGTCAGCGCGTGCGTGCCGGTGCAGACGCCGCAGATCCGCTCGGTGAAGGCCCAGGCGTCGCGCGGATCGCGGTTCCGCAGGATGGTCTCGATGCCGCGCCACATGGTGCCGGTCGAGACCGCGTTGCGGATCACGTTATTGGAATCGACATTCACCTCGACGCGCAGATGGCCCTCGATGCGCGTCAGCGGATCGACGACGACACGCTTGCCGGAATTGTCGAGATTGAAGCCGTTGGGAGTCTGGATGCCCATCGTTGCCTGCCCTGAATTCGATTAATGATCTTGCTTGGCGTCGTCGCGCTTGCCGGCGAGCCGCTTCACGGCCGTCACCGCCGCGTGCGCCGCAACCGCTGCGCCCACCGTGCCCGCGGCCACCATGCCGACCTGGTCGGCGTTGTGCTCGATGCCGAACTGCTTGATGTTGGTGAGGCGGTCGTAGAACGAGCCCTTGTCCCAGAAGCCGTCCTCCGAGCAGCCGATGCAGCCGTGACCGGACTGGATCGGGAACGACACGCCGCCGTTCCAGCGCACCGTCGAGCAGGCGTTGTAGGTGGTCGGGCCCTTGCAGCCCATCTTGTAGAGGCAGTAGCCCTTGCGCGCGGCCTCGTCGTCCCACTCCTCGACGAACTGGCCGGCGTCGAAATGCGGTCGGCGATAGCACTTGTCGTGGATACGCTGTGAGTAGAACATCTTCGGCCGGCCCTGGCGGTCGAGCTCGGGCAGCTTGCCGAACGTGGTGATGAAGGTGACGACGCCGGTCATGACCTCGGCGATCGGCGGGCAGCCCGGCACCTTGATGATCGGCTTGTTGGTGATGACCTTGTCGATCGGCGTCGCCTGCGTCGGATTCGGCTTCGCCGCCTGCACGCAGCCCCAGGACGCGCAGGCGCCCCAGGCGATGATCGCCATGGCGTCCTCGGCCATCATCTTGAGCTTCTCGACGAACGGCTTGCCGCCATCGATGCAGAACATGCCGCCCTCGTTCAGCGGCGGATTGCCCTCGACCGCAAGAATGTACTGTCCCTTGTACTTCGCACGCGTCTCTTCGAGGATGGCCTCCGCCTGGTGGCCGGCCGCCGCCATGATGGTGTCGTCATAGTCGAGCGAGATCATCGACAGCACGGCATCCTTCACCAGCGGATGAGCCGAGCGGATGAAGCTCTCCGAGCAACACGTGCATTCGAGCCCGTGCATCCAGATCACCGGCGTGCGCGGCTTGGTTTCGAGCGCGTTGGCGATGCGGCTGGCCGCGAGCGGCCCGAGGCCGAGGCTCGTTGCGGTGAGGCTGCAGAACTTGTGAAAGCTGCGCCGCGTGATGCCCTGACGCCTGATGACGCTGTAAAAAGTTTCCGTTGCCGCGCCCATGAGTCCTCCCCTGACATCGCGTTGGCGATCATCTGATCGCGTTCTGGCGAGAAGGACAGCAAGATGCGGGCCAGCATCATTGCTGGATTTGAATCATAATGATTCCAGATGCTTGCAGCAGCGAGGCCGCGGTCGTGGATCCTTGGAAGGCGGATCGCGCGCGATAATCGGAAATCACGCGCTTTGCACCGACAAGCTTGTTTCCGCCCGCTGCCTGCCCGTGTGCAGCGCGCTCAATGGGCCGTGCAGACCATGCAGGGATCGAACGACCGCACGACGTGCTGAATGCCGACCGCACGCGCGCCGGCGGTGCCGACCTCAGTGCCGACCAGCGCCTGTTCGAGCGGGCCCGCGACCCCATCCGCGTCGCGCGGAGAGAAATTCCAGCTCGTCGGCGCGATGATCTGATAGCGCTCGATCCGGCCGGAGCGCAACGCGAGCCAGTGGCCGAGGCTGCCGCGCGCAGCTTCCACGAGCCCGACGAAATTGCCGTCGGCCGCGCTGGCGCTGTTGTCGCAGAACGGCTCGTTGAGACGCAGCCCCTTGATCCAGTGCTCGATCGACAGCGCGAGCCGCGCAGTTTCGATCAGCCGGGCGATGACACGATTGCGGACGTTGCTGCGACCGCTCGCGAGCAGCGTAGTGATCAACGGCTGACCGTCGATGGCCTGCCTTGCGAGAGCGCCGACCTCGACCGGTTCTCCCGCGAGACGCGGCGCCTTGCACCAGCTATAGGCGTCGGCTTTGTCGGCATCGGGCACGGTGCGGCTCTCGGCCGGATCGAGCGACGTATCGTGCATCCAGGCGTGCGAGACGTCCTCGGTGATGCCGTCCGACGGCAAAGCGTGGACCTCGCCGCTGCTCGTGCGGACACCAGCGCGAAAACGAGCCCCATTGAAGTCGTGATACGCGCCGAAGCTCATCAAGAGACCTGGTCCGCTGCCGAGGTCGGCCAGCGCGAGCGCATCGGCCAGCCGAAGGAAATGCGCGAAGTCGCCGGCGCGGCCCTCGCGCCAACGGTCGAGTTCGTCCGGCGTCGACAAGGCGAGTACGTTCTCCAACTTGTCGGCGAACAGGACGCGCTCAAGGAAACCGCGAAACGACGCCGCGATCGCGTTGAGCCGCACGCGCTCGCCGAGCTCGATCGCGCGCGTCGTCCCGCCTGGCTGGAAGGCGAGACTGTGCGGCCATTTGCCGGCGATCAGGCCCATGATCTCGAGCAGCCGCGCGCGGGCAGGCAACGCATCGCGGGCCGCGCTGCCCTTCGTCGCCGCGAAGCGCTCGGCCGTAGCCGAATGCCAGGCATGCGAGGCGTAGGCGTCGCGGGCGAAGTCCGGCATGAAGAAGATGTAGAAGTGCGTCAGATGGTCCGCTGCGTTCTCGGCCGCGTGCGCGATGTTGGCCGCGAGGACGCCGTTTGGCGCTGCCGCAATACCCATGGCCTGGCGCAACGCCGCGGCGGCGGCGATCGATTGCGACACCGAGCAGATGCCGCAGATTCGCGGTGCGATCACCAGGGCGTCCAGCGGCGGCCGCCCCTCCAGGATCTGCTCGAAACCGCGATAGAGCGGCGCCGTCACCTCTGCCCTGGTGACGCGACCGCTCTCGATATCGAGCCTGACCTCGAGATCGCCTTCGACACGATTGAACGGTCCGACCGTGATCCGCGTCATGGACGGCGCTTGTCGCCGGCACGGCCCGGCGGCACCACGACATGATCCGCCGTCGCATTGACTCGGACGCGACGCGGCGTGGCCGATTTCGACAGCGCTGCGAGCGCGACGAACCAGGCCTTGGGCATGTCGGTCGGAAGCCCCACGGGAATGCCGGCGAGCTTGGCCGTCTGCAGATAGTTCTGCGCGCTCTCGAAGCCCGGCGAGGTGCAGGCGATGCAGGCGTAGCCGCCCTTGGTGCAGGAGCCGCCGCCGTTCCACGAGCGCTGATTGCAGTCGCCGACCGCTTGCGTTGCGCGGCAGCCGAGATGCTCCATCAGGCAGCCGCGCTCCGACATCGTCTCCGCGCTCGCCTTGAACTCGTAGAACTCGTTGCGCGAGCAGCCGTGATGCGCCAGGTGATTGGCGATGAAGGTCGGACGGCCGACTGCGTCGAGGCCGTCTGCCGACAGATCGCCCGAGGTGAGCGCCAGCAGGCTTTCCATCATCCAACCCGGATGCGGCGCACAGCCTGCGACGTTGATCACCGGCAGCCCGCGTTTCGAGCGGAAGCCCGCGCCGAGCGCGCCGCCGATGTCGCTGCCCTCGAACTGCAATCCGACCGCATCGGTCGGGTTGATGCCGGCAGCAGGAATGCCGCCATAGGCGGCGCAACTGCCGACGGCAACGACGTAGTCGGCCAGCGGCGCCAGATCGAGCAGCCAGTGATAGATCGAGCGGTTGGTGCCGGCGAGCATGTTGAAGCGGCCGGTCAGGCCAGGTCCGCGCGCCACCGAGCCTTCGAGCACCAGCAGATCGAGCCGCTCGCGACCGTCGCGGATCGCCTCCAACAGCTCCACCACCTCGTCTCCGGTCTGCTCGCTGACGGAGGGATGCCATACCAGATCGATGCCGGATTGGCGCAGCTCGTCGAACCAGCCGGACGCGCCGCTTTCCAGGATCGACATCGTGCAGCCGCCGCAGCTCGCACCCTGCAGCCATAGCATCCTGATCGTTCCCTCAGAGCCGACCATCATAAGGCCCCGCTCCTAGCCCGTCTTAAGCGTTCCGCTTCGTATCACCGGCGGGTTTAGCGCCCCCGCATGAACACTGGCAAGCGCTTCCCCGGGGATAGCCTCGGAACCGCGCTGGCTGCGACCGAGCAGCATGGCGACCGCCCAGATCAGTCCGAACAGGCCAATCGCGACGATCCCGAGATTGGCGACATCGTCGCCCAGCGCGGTGGCGACCCCCGTCCATCCCCCGGTCAGGCCAAGCCGCGGCGCCAACAGCGTGATCGCCTCGAAGCCGCCGATCACCAGCGCGATGGCAACGGATGCGCCGGTGATCACGAGGTTATAGCGCAGCTTGCGTGCGGGATCGGTCAGCGCCCAGCGATAGGCGCCCGCCATCAGCATGCTGTCGGCGGTGTCGACGGTGGCCATCGCAGCCGCGAACAGCGCCGGAAACACCAGGACATGGGCGAGGCTCGCGCCGCGCGCTGCCTCGGTTGCCGACAGGCTGAGAAGCCCGATCTCGCTCGCAGTGTCGAAGCCGAGACCGAACAGGAAACCGAGCGGATACATGTGCCAGGCGCGTCCCACCAGGCGGAGCACCGGGCGCAGCAGGCGGATGAGGATGCCCCGTCCGGAGCTTCCGGCGGTTTCCATCTCGGACTGCGGCTGTGCGGCGCGGCGCCAGAGGTTCACGAACAGAATGAGGTTCGCCAACGCGATCAGCAGCAGGAAGCCGGCCGACACCGACGTGCCGATGACGCCGCCGATCGCCCTGATCGCGCTCTCTTCATCCAGGAGGTCGGCGCCGGCGATGAGGCTCACGACGATGGTGGCGATGACGACGACGCTGGAATGGCCGAGCGCAAAATACAGGCCGGCGGCGCGCGGGGCGCTACCGTCCTGCACCAGCTTCCGCACGACGTTGTCGATCGCCGCGATGTGATCCGCATCGACCGCATGGCGCAGTCCGAGCAGCCAGGCCAGCATCGCGGTGCCGACGATGGCGGGCCGGTCGGCGTAGAGCGCGAACGCCCAGGCCCAGGCGAGCGCGTTGGCGGCGACCAGCCCGCCGACGAGCGCAACGTTGCGGCCGGGCTGCGATCGCCACCACAGCAGCCGAGGGGCACGAGGATGATCAATTTGAACAATCGTCATACTCGGACTATAGCAAGAGCCAGGCCAGTTCGGTAAAGCCCCCCGCTGCAGGCAAAAGCTGCAGGAAAACGTGGGCGGCCCTTCCCGGATTGCCCTCTCGCTTGGCAACCCGCTATCCAGTCACGCACAGTTCATGACCAGCGGCGGGACATCTTCTTCTCTCGCCCCTCCTTCGCTCACCGCATCGAGGCACTCTGTGCCGTGATCTCGCGCCGCACGACCGCCTCGAACTGGCTCGCGGGGGCTGCGAACATCAGCCGGGTCTCCTCGTGGAACGCCGAGAAGATGCCGACCACGGCCGGCTGTCCGCCGACTTCGGCCATGATGGGGGAGCCCGAATAGCCGAAATTGGCGAGGCAATGCACCGTCAGCAGCATCCCGTCCTTGGTCATGCCGGCGCTGCAATTGCGCTGGCCGGTCGGCGAATAGCGCCGCTCCTGGCCGTAGCCGATCTCGGAGATGGTTCCGGCCGAGGTCGCAGCCTGCAATTCCTCGCGCGTCAGCGCCTTGACCGCGACCGGCTTCGACGGCAGCGCGTCCTTCAGCACGATCAATGCCCAATCGGCGGGCGAGCGGTCGAGCGACCACCTGTCGTGCCGGGTCGGGACGAAATCGGGCGCCACGATCAGCTTGTCGGCGACCGACGATGCCGCCGGCGTGCCCCTGTTCATGCCGGCCAGGAAGCGGACGTTGCCGGGGCTGACCTGCGCCACGCCGTTGAACACGCAATGCGCCGCGGTGAGCACGACGCGCGGCGCGACCAGCGTGCCGGTGCACCAGCCGCCGGTCGAGTATTGCGCGACGGTGACGACGCCGATCGACGACGCCGGCCACGAGGTGGGATCGACGACCTCGCCGATGTGACGGTCGAGCCCGAGCAGTTGCTCCGGACGCGGAGCGGCGATGCCGGCCTCCGCCGATTCCGGCTTCGGCCGCCAGGCCGCAATGGCAGTCTGAGCCTGGACGCGCTGCGGCTCGGTCAACTTGACCCGCTGCACGTCGCGGCCGGCCGATCGCACGCCGCTACGGCCCGCCATCACCAGCCAGGCATAGCCCTGCACGACGTCCTGTTTCACACCGCGGCCGTCGAGCAGCATCAGGCCGAGCATGTATTGCGACTGGGCGAAGCCCTGCGCCGCGGCGCGGCTGAACCAGCGGCCGGCTTCGCCGTAATTGCTCGCAACACCTTCGCCGTTGACGTAGGCGATGCCGAGATAGTGTTGCGCGACGGCGAGCCCCTGATCGGCGGCCTTGCGGTACCACGCCAGCGCCTCGGCGGGGTTGCGCGGTTGGCCCCAGCCGAAGGCGTGCATGAAGCCGACGTCGAACTGCGCCCGCGCATCGCCCTTGGCGGCCAGCGGCAGCAGCCGTCGCATCGCCGCCGCATGCTGCCCGTTGCCTGCCGCCGCGACCGCGTCTTCGAGCTCGGCGGCCGTGGCGCCCGCCGCGCCGCCGAGCAGCACGGCAAGAGATATGATGATGGTCTTGATCAAGGGCGTCCGCTGGGACCGAAACATCGTGACGGCCACGAAGCAGACACGATCAAGACGGCGGCGGCGTGGCGGAAAGCGGACCGCGATCTCCTCAATCGGGCCGCCTCGCGTCTCACACCTGCTGCGTCCTCACGCCGGATCGCCCCTTACACCTGCTCGCTCTTGGCGAAGCGATCATCGAGCGCATAACCGGCGCCGCGCACGGTGCGGATCGGGTCCTGCTCGCGGCCGGGATTGAGCAGCTTGCGCAGGCGGCCGATATGGACGTCGACGGTGCGCTCGTCGATGTAGATGTCGCGGCCCCAGACACTGTCGAGCAGCTGCTCGCGGCTGAACACGCGGCCGGGATGCTCCAGGAAGAACTCGAGCAGGCGGTATTCGGTCGGGCCGAGATCGATCGGCCTACCAGAGCGCGCCACGCGGCGCTTCTCGCGGTCGAGCTCGATGTCGCCATAGGACAGCACGGTCGCCAGCCGCTCCGGACTCGCCCGCCGCAGCAGGCCTTTCACCCGCGCCAGAAGCTCCGGCACCGAGAACGGCTTGACGATGTAGTCGTCGGCGCCGGTCGCGAGGCCGCGCACGCGCTCGCTCTCCTCGCCGCGTGCGGTGAGCATGATGATCGGCAACTGCCGGGTCTCGGTCCGCGCCCGCAGGCGGCGGCACAGCTCGATGCCGGACAGGCCCGGCAGCATCCAGTCGAGCACGACGAGATCGGGAACACGCTCCTTCAGGCGCGTGTCGGCTTCGTCGCCGCGCGCCACTGTCTCGACCTCGTAGCCTTCGGCCTCGAGGTTGTAGCGCAGCAGCGTCGTCAGCGCCTCCTCGTCCTCCACCACCAGAATTCGGGCGCCCATGTCTGAACCGTCTCTCTCAGTTGCCGGGGATCGTCGATGCGAAGCTCGTCATGTCGCCCTTCGGGCGCTTGTCCATGATCTGCTGGCCTTCGATCATATAGAACACCGTCTCGGCGATGTTGGTCGCGTGATCGCCGATGCGCTCGATATTCTTGGCGCAGAACATCAGGTGGATGCAGAACGAGATGTTGCGCGGATCCTCCATCATGTAGGTCAGGAGCTCGCGAAACAGCGAGGTGCAGATGGCATCGACTTCCTCATCGCCCTTCCACACCGTCATCGCCGCCGGCAAATCGTGCGCGGCATAGGCGTCCAGCACCGTCTTGACCTGCGACTGCACGAGATCGGTCATGTGCTCGAGCCCGCGGATCAGCTTCAGCGGATGGAAGTCGCTCTCCAGCGCCGCGACGCGCTTGCCGATGTTCTTGGCGAGGTCGCCGATGCGCTCCAGATCGGTCGCCACGCGCATCGCGCCGACGATCTCGCGCAGGTCGACCGCCATCGGCTGTCGCCGGGCGATGGTGAGAACGGCGCGCTCCTCGATGATGCGCTGCAGCTTGTCGACCTCGGCGTCGGTGGCGACCACCTTCTGGCCGAGCGCGATGTCGCGTCGCACCAGCGCATCGACGGAATCGACGATCAGCCGCTCGGCGAGGCCGCCCATCTCCGATACCAGACGGGTGAGGTCCTGCAGATCGCTGTCGAACGCCTTGGCGGTATGTTCACTGGCCATGATGATCTCCTGAAGACAATGTCGTCGGCGTCAGCCGAACCGGCCGGTGATGTAATCCTGGGTCCGCCGATCGCTCGGCGAGGTGAAGATCTTGCTGGTGTCGTCGAACTCGATCAGCTCGCCGAGATACATGAAGGCGGTCTTGTCGGAGACGCGCGCCGCCTGCTGCATGTTATGCGTCACGATGGCGATCGTATAGTTTTCGGCGAGTTCCTGGATCAGCTCCTCGACCTTGGCGGTCGAGATCGGATCGAGCGCCGAGCACGGCTCGTCGAACAGGATCACCTCCGGCCGGACCGCCACGGTACGCGCGATGCACAGCCGCTGCTGCTGGCCGCCGGACAGCGACAGGCCCGAGGCGTTGAGCTTGTCCTTGACCTCGTTCCACAACGCGCCGCCGCGCAGCGCCTTCTCGACCCGGTCGTCCATCTCCGACTTGGAGATCTTCTCATAGAGGCGGATGCCGAAGGCGATGTTCTCGTAGATCGTCATCGGGAACGGCGTCGGCTTCTGGAACACCATGCCGACCCGGGCACGCAGCAGGTTCAGATCGAGCTTGGGATCGAGGATGTTGGTGTTGTCGAGCATCAGCTGCCCGGTCGCCCGCTGCCCCGGATAGAGATCGTACATCCGGTTGAAGATGCGCAGCAGCGTGGACTTGCCGCAGCCGGACGGGCCGATGAACGCGGTGACGCGGTTGGTGCCCAGCGACAGGTTGATGTTCTTCAGCGCATGATGGTCGCCGTAGTAGAAGTTGAGGTTGCGCGCGGTCACCTTGGCCGGCGCATCCGGAAGCGCCTTGCCGTGAAGAGCGTGATTGGGCTGACTGACGGAGACGGACAGTTCGGTCATTTGGTGTTCCTCTCGGCGCCGAGAATGCGTGCACCGATGTTCAGGGCGAGCACGGCCAGAGTGATGAGAAGGGCTCCGCTCCAGGCCAGTTGTTTCCAGTAGGCATAAGGGCTCTGGACGAAATTGTTGATGGTGACGGGCAGGTTCGCCATCGTCTTGGAAAGGTTGAGGCTCCAGAACTGGTTCGACAGCGCGGTGAACAGCAGAGGCGCGGTCTCGCCGGCGACGCGGGCGGTCGCCAGCAGCACGCCGGTGATGAGGCCCGAGCGCGCCGCCCGATAGGCGATGCGGCGGATCACCAGCGAGCGCGGCAGGCCGAGCGCAGACGCCGCCTCGCGCAGCGGGTTGGGCACGAGCAGCAGCATGTCCTCGGTGGTGCGCAGCACCACCGGGATCACGATGACCGCCAATGCAAGGGAACCCGCGAGTGCCGAGAAGCCGCCCATCGGCACCACGACCGCACCATAGATGAACAGGCCGATGATGATCGAGGGCGCCGACAGCAGGATGTCGTTGATGAAGCGGATCACCGAGGTCAGGCGGTCGTTGCGGCCGTATTCGGCGAGATAGGTGCCGGCGAACAGGCCGAGCGGCGCGCCGATGCCGACGCCGATGATCGTCATGATCAAGGAGCCGACGATGGCGTTGCGCAGGCCGCCTTCGCTGGAGCCGGGCGGTGGCGTGTCGGCGGCAAAAACCTGCAGGCTGAGGCCGGCGAGTCCGTTATAGAACAGCGTGAACAGGATCAGCGCCAGCCAGGTGACGCCGAACATCGCGGCAGCAACGCAGAGGCCGCGGATCACGATGTCTCTGCGGCGCCGGCGCGCATAGATCGGATTGACCGGCGCATCGAGTGTAAGCGTGTCAGCGCTGGACATGGCTTATTTTCCCGCCTTGGCTTCGAGCCGCATGAGCATCAGCCGCGCGCTCGCCAGCACGAAGAACGTGAGCACGAACAGCAGCAGGCCGAGCAGGATCAGGCTCGACTGGTGCAGCCCGTCGCTCTCCTGGAATTCGGAGGCGATGGCGGCCGAGATCGTGGTGCCCGGTGCGAAGATCGAGGATGAGATACGGAACGAGTTGCCGATGATGAAGGTCACCGCCATCGTTTCGCCGAGCGCACGCCCCAGCGCCAGCATGACGCCGCCGATCACGCCGACACGGGTGTAGGGAATGACGACGCTGCGCACGACCTCCCAGGTGGTGCAGCCGACCCCGTAGGCGGCTTCCTTCAGCACCGGCGGGACCGTCTTGAACACGTCGACCGAGATCGAGGTGATGAACGGAAGCACCATGATCGCCAGGATCAGCGAGGCGTTGAACAGGCTGAGATAGGACGGCGGACCGGCGAAGATGTCCTGCAGCACGGGGATGCCGGCGCAGAGATTGATCATGAACGGCTGGAACGTATAGGCCAGGAACGGCCCCAGCACGAAGAAGCCCCACATGCCGTAGATGATCGAGGGAATGCCGGCGAGCAGCTCGATGGCAAGTCCGATCGGACGGCGCAGCCATTGCGGGCAGAGCTCGGTGAGGAAGATCGCAATGCCCAGACCGACCGGAATGGCGATCAGCATCGCGATGAAGGACGTGACCAAGGTGCCGTAGATCGGGCCGAGCGCCCCGAGCACCGGCGGATCGGCCGACGGCGCCCAGCGCCGCGTCCACAGGAATTCGAAGCCATATTCTCTCATGGCCGGCCATGCGCCGACGATGAGCGACAGGATGATGCCGCCCAGGATCAACAGGACGGAGATCGCGGACAGCCGCGTGATCCAATAGAAGGTCACGTCGCCGAGCTTGAAGGCGCTGAGCGCGCGTGCCCGGTCATAGGGGCCGGCAGCAGCCGCGATATCGCTGACTTCGGTCTGAACCGCCATCTCTGCCAATTCTGCCCCCTGTTCCTTGGACACGCCTCAACCCCGGTAGCGCCCCTCCCCCGGAGGCCGGGAGAGGGGGATTTTCGATACGTCCAGCTCAGCTCTTGATGTCGGCCGACCAGGTCTTCTCGATCAGCTTCACGACGCTGTCGGGCATCGGGATGTAGTCGAGCTCCTCAGCCATCTTGGCGCCCTTCTCGAACGACCACTTGAAGAACTTGATGGCTTCGCCGGACGCCGCCTTGTCGGCCGGCTCCTTGTGCATCAGGATGAAGGTCGCCGCCGTCATCGGCCAGGACTTGTCGCCGGGCTGGTTGGCGAGGATCACGTAGTAGCCCGGGGCCTTGGCCCAGTCGGCATTCGCGGCCGCGGCCTGGAAGGCCTCGACGGTCGGCTGCACGGTCTTGCCGGCCTTGTTGATCATGCCGGTGTAGGTGAGCTTGTTCTGCTTGGCATAGGCGTACTCGACATAGCCGATCGAGTTCTTGGTCTGGCCGATGTTGCCGGACACACCCTCATTGCCCTTGGCGCCGACACCGACCGGCCACTCGACGGCGGTGTTGAAGCCGATCTTGCTCTTCCAGTCTGCGCTGACCTCGGAGAGGTAGTAGGTGAAGTTGAAGGTCGTGCCCGAACCGTCGGAGCGGCGCACCACGGCAATCGCGTCGGACGGCA
Organism: Bradyrhizobium sp. SZCCHNRI1029; assembly: GCF_032487555.1. Lineage (NCBI taxonomy): Bacteria > Pseudomonadati > Pseudomonadota > Alphaproteobacteria > Hyphomicrobiales > Nitrobacteraceae > Bradyrhizobium > Bradyrhizobium sp. SZCCHNRI1029. The sequence goes on along the minus strand of NZ_JAUEUK010000002.1, from coordinate 63,046 downwards.
GCTTGACGTTGGGGTTCAGCTTCTTGATCGCGGCGTCATCCCACTTGGTGATCTTGCCGAGATAGATGTTGGCGAGCGTCTCGCCGTCCAGCACCATCTCGCCCGGCTTCACGCCCTCGAGGTTGACGACCGGCACGATGCCGCCCATCACCATCGGCCACTGCACCAGGCCGTCCTTCTCGAGCTGCTCGGCCTTGAGCGGCGCATCGGTGGCGCCGAAGGTGACGGTCTTGGCCTGGATCTGCTTGATGCCGCCGCCGGAGCCGATCGACTGGTAGTTCAGACCGTTGCCGGTCTCCTTCTTGTAGGCGTCGGCCCACTTGGAATAGATCGGGAACGGGAACGTCGCGCCCGCACCGGTGATGTCGGCAGCGAACGCCGACGTCGATGCGGCGACCAAGCCGGCAGCGACGATAGCTTTGATGAAATTCATAGCTGGTCTCCATGCTTGGGAAGCGAAGCGCCATCTGCGCCCGATTGCGCTTCCCCGGCCGCTTTACGGGGCCTCAGTGTGGCTTTTATAAAGGTTCGATGACAGTCGGATGACAGTCACAAGCCGTTGATAATTCTAGGTATTTAGATTTTCATCCGAGTTTTTACGGATCGAGGGCGGTCGTTCGGGGAGGCATCGCCCCTGGCCTTTCGCAAGCATCGCTCAATCAAGATGGGCCTCCTTTGCCCGTGTCGCCCGCCGCACCTTTCGGTGTCGTCCCGGCCTTGCGCAGGGACCCATAGCCACCGGCGGATGTGGCCGGACGGGATCGGTCGACCATCGTGCCTCGCACGCCTCCCTGGAGTTTTCGGTCCCGGACCGGCGCACGCGGTGCGCGCTTGTCCGGGACGACGCCATGAGGATTGGGTTGGCGCCGTTGGCCAACGAGACACGATCTCGCCGTCTCGCGGCTGGTGAGACCCGAGTGATGCATTCGTCGTGTCCCTCTGAACAACGAGAGGGCGCGAGGAAGGCCGGACCTCGGCTGAGGCCCGTGGCCCGCCTGCTCAAAAGAATGCAGGCGGCAGGTACCACAGGTACAGCCGGACAGACCCGGCCTTCCCCGCGCGACGGTGTTAACGGTGTCCTTCGTGCTCTCCCTGGGGATCGGCTTTCTTGCCCCCATCGCCCGCGCGTGCCGTCAAGCAACGACCACGGACTTGACCTCAGCATCGAGAGGCCAGGACCACACGACTTCGCCGTCCGTGCCGCCTGCGCTCGTCTGGCACAGCCGTCACGTCCATCGCAGCCCGCCTCCACGTTCGTGACGACGCGTACGTCCCTCTGCTCGAGGCGGGTTGCACGCAAGAGACCACGATTTCCGAAAAATAGCAAGATAATTATTTTTCTCAGAACATGATCCGCCCTCCCCCCGCACGCGGGCATCGGCTCAATCCGGCTTGGGCGGCTCGATCCAGATCCCCGGGTCGGAATGGGCGCGGATGTGGTCGACGAGGAAATCGGCGAACACCCTGATCTTGGCCGGAAGCCTGACGCGGTTCTGGTAGGCGATGTTCATCGTCAAGAGCGGCAGCTCCCAGTCGAGCAGGACCGGCACCAGCCTGCCGGCCAGAATGTCGCTCTGCACGATGTAGAGCGGCTGGATCAGGATGCCGAGCCCGGCAAGCGCCGCCCCCTTGATCACCTGGCCGTCATTGCTGTCGAGCGTCGGCGCGATCCGAATGCTCTGGGCTGTCGCGCCGTTGCGCAGGGACAGGGAATACGGATCATTGGCAAGATTGTAGATCAGCATGTCGTGGCGCACGAGATCACCGGGAACGACGGGACAGCCACGGCTCGCGAGATAGGACGGCGCCGCCGCCAGCACGCGCCGCATCTGCCCGATGCGACGGACGACGATGCCCGAGTCCGGCTCATGCTCGCGGGTGCGGATCGCCACGTCGATGCCCGCCTCAATGAAATCCGGATAGCGGTTGGCGGCGATGATCTGCAGGTTCAGCTTCGGATACATCGCGCGGAACGCCGGCAGCATCGGCGCGAGATAGATCGTCGCGAACGACAGCGAGCTGGTGACGCGCAGCATGCCCTGCGGCGACAGCGCGCGATCGCTGACGGCATCCTCGGCCTCGGCCAGCTCGTTGAGCAGCGGGCCGCAGCGCTGCAGCAGTTCCTGCCCGGCTTCGGTCAGCCAGAGACGGCGCGTGTTGCGCTCGATCAGGCGCACCGCGAGCCGTTCCTCCAGCGCGCTGAGATGCCGGCTCGCCGCGGCGTTGGACATCCGTAAGGACTCGGCGGCCTTGGACAGGCTGCCCAGCTCGGCCGTCCGGGAAAACACCTCGAGTTGGAGCAGACGGTCCATTGTTACGCTAAGCGGAAAACAGAGTTACAATTTTTGTCCTTTATTTCCATTTCCTGCAAGGCAAAATCGTCCGACAAGAACAAAGCCCAAGAACAAAGCTCAGGTGAGGACGCTGGAATGACGGGGCCGATCAGGCACATCGTGATGTGGCGGCTGCGCGCCGAGACGGCCGCCGAGCGCGCGGCGGCCCGGCTCAAGGTCAAAACCCTGTTCGAGGGCCTCAAGGGCCGCATCGACGGCCTGACCCACATCGAGGTCGGTCTCGATGTCAGCGACGTCGACTATGCCTGCGACGTCGTCCTGTTCTCCGAATTTGCCAGCAGCGCCGCGCTGCGGGCCTATGCCTCGCATCCCGAGCACCTGCGCGTGCGCGAGGAGCTCGGCGACCTCAGGATCGGCCGCTTCCAGGTCGATTATCCCATCGCTGCAGCGCCCCGCGCGTGACGGAGGCGTTCACCTTCGACGGCCTGCCCGGCCGCGGGCCCGGCACGTGAAGCAAGCAACGGACGGCATCGATGTCATTTCCTGATAAGCGCCTCGCCTTCATCGGCATCGGCAAGATCGGCCTGCCGATCGCGGCGCGGCTTGCCAAGGCCGGCTATGACGTCACCGCGTTCGATCCCAACGCCGCCCGGCTCGATGAGGCACGTGCGCTCGGCATGGCCGCCGCGTCGTCCGCGACGGAGGCGGTGCGCGACCATGCCGTGGTCATCTCGTCGCTGCCCGACGACGCCGCACTGCGCGCGGCGATGCTCGGCAGCAACGGACTGATCGCGGTCATGGCGCCGGGCGCGATCCTGATCGAGACCAGCACCGTCGGCGTCGACGCGTCGAGCGCAGTCGCTGTCGCCGCCAACGCCCGCGACGTCGCCTATCTGCGCACGCCGATCTCAGGCAATGCCAGCATCGCCCACACCGGCGAGCTGACGTGCTTCGTGTCCGGTCCAAGAGAGGCGTTCACCCTGATCACGCCGGTGCTGGCCGGCTTCACGCGCGCGCAGACCTATCTGGGCGCGGCGGAAGAGGCGCGCTACGCCAAGCTCGCCGTCAACCTGATGATCGCGACGACGGCGGCGATGATGGCCGAAAGCCTCGCCCTCGCACGCAAGGGCGGCATCGCCTGGCCCGACATTCTGCAGGTGCTGCATGACAGCGCAGTCGCCTCGCCGATGGTGAAGTACAAGACCGCGCCGCTGCTGGCGCGCGACTTTGCCGCGACGTTCTCCTGCGCGCAGATGGCCAAGGATCTCGATCTGATTCTCGGCGCCGGCCATGCCGTCGGCGTGCCGCTGCAGCTCGCGGCGCAGGTCCGTGAGACCTATGGCGCGCTGATCGCGTCAGGCGATGCCGACACCGACTTCCTCGCCACCGTCCGGCATGTCGAGCGGCTGTCCGGGCTCGGCGAGCCTCTCTGAAAGGAGCCGCCTCTTGCGCAACTTCAACGAGACCACGATCACAGATGCCGTGCTCGAACGCCTGGCGGGCGCGCGTGATGCGCGGATCAAACAGGTCAGCGAGGCGCTGGTGCGGCATCTCCATGCCTTCGTGCGCGAGGTCCGTCCGACCCAGCAGGAATGGGAATACGGCATCGACTTCCTGACCCGCACCGGCCAGATGTGCGACGACAAGCGCCAGGGGTTCATCCTGCTGTCGGATACGCTCGGCGTTTCGATGCTGGTCGACGCCATCAATCATCCGGTGCCGGAAGGCGCCACCGAGACCACGGTGCTCGGCCCCTTCTTCGTCCAGGCGGCGCCAGAACGCGCCAACGGCGACGATATCGCGGGCCCGATGAAAGGCGATCCGCTGCTGGTGACCGGCTCGGTGTCGAGCGCGGACGGCGCGCCGCTGGCAGGCGCCGTGGTCGACGTCTGGCACTCCGACGACGACGGCTATTACGACGTGCAGCGGCTCGAGCAGATCGGCGATCTCGCCATGCGCGCGCGCTTCCACACCGACGCCGACGGCCGCTTCCATTTCTGGTCGATCAAGCCCGCCGCCTATCCGATCCCCAACGACGGGCCGGTCGGCGACATGCTCACGGCGCAGGGCCGGCATCCGTGGCGGCCGGCGCATGTGCATTTCATGATCTCGGCGCCCGGCTTCGAGCGGCTGGTGACGCATGTGTTCGTGGCCGGCGACCAGTATCTCGATTCCGACGTCGTGTTCGGCGTCAAGGACAGCCTGATCCGCGACTTCACGCGCTGCCCGCCGGGCCGTGCGCCAGATGGCCGCATGGTGGCGCAGGGATATTTCCATCTCAACTATGATTTCGGCCTGAAACGGCTTGCGGAGCGCGCCAATCAGGTTTGAGCTGAGCGGACGACAAGGACCGTCAAGAGTCCTGTCATCGTCGAGGAAGCGGACGGGAGGAATGATGGAGTTGCGGGTCGGCACCGGCGCATTGGCCGAGCGGCTTTCGAACCTGATCGGGCCACGCGCGAGTCTCGCGCGGGGCGTGCTGGATCAGCACGGCCGGAGCGAGTCGTACTATCCGGCGATGCCGCCCGACATCGTCGTGTTTCCCGAGACGACGCAGGAGGTCGCCGACATCGTCAGGCTGTGCGCCGAGGCTGCCACGCCGATCGTGCCGTTCGGCGCCGGCACGTCGCTCGAAGGCAACGCTGCGGCTGTCGCGGGCGGGGTCTGTTTCGACTTCGCCCGCATGAACAAGGTGCTGGCCGTGCATGACGCCGACATGGACGTCGTGGTGCAGCCCGGCATCACCCGCAAGCAGCTCAATGCGGCGCTGCGCACGACCGGCCTGTTCTTTCCGATCGATCCCGGCGCCGACGCCTCGATCGGCGGCATGAGTTCGACCCGTGCCTCCGGGACCATGGCGGTGCGCTACGGCACCATGAAGGACAACGTCCTCGCATTGGAGGTGGTTCTGGCCGACGGCCGGGTGATCCACACCGCGAAGCGTGCGCGCAAATCCGCCGCCGGCTACGACCTGACACGGCTGTTCGTCGGATCGGAGGGGACACTCGGCGTGATCACCGAGATCACGCTGAAGCTGCATCCCCTGCCCCAGGCGATCTCGGCCGCAACCTGCAGCTTCCCGACTTTGCACGACGCGGTCGACACAGCGATCGCGCTGATCCAGTCGGCCGTCCCCGCCGCCCGCATCGAGCTCGTCGATGACGTCATGATGCGCGGCATCAATGCCTATTCGAAGCTCGGCTATCAGGAGACGCCGACCCTGTTCCTGGAATTCCACGGCTCCGAGGCCGCCGTCGCCGAGCAGGCGCAGACGGCGGAGGCGATCGCGATCGAGCATGGCGGCCGCGGCTTCGCCTGGGCCAAGGCGGCCGAGGACCGCAGCCGGCTCTGGCACGCCCGCGACAATACGCTGTACGCCGGCCTCGGCCTGCGGCCGGGCGCCCGCGCCGTCATCACCGATGTCTGCGTGCCGATCTCCCGGCTGGCCGAATGCCTTACCGAAACGCGCCGGGACGCCGACGCCAACGGCTTCCTCGCACCGATCGTCGGCCATGTCGGCGACGGCAATTTCCACATGCTGATCCTGATCGATCCAAGCGATGAAAGCGAGCTCGCCGGCGCCAAGGCGCTGCAGGCCCGTATGGTGGCGCGCGCGATCGCGATGGACGGCACCTGCACCGGCGAGCACGGCATTGGCCTCGGAAAGGTCGACTATCTCGAGGACGAGCTCGGCGAAGCCGTCGCGGTGATGCGCGCCATCAAGGCCGCGCTCGATCCGGATGGCCTGATGAATCCGGGCAAGATCTTCGCCGGCGGAGCGCAGGCATGAGCGCCGCAGCCGCCATCGCATCCCCATCGCCTGCGCCGCTGCTGGAGCTGCGCGGGATCAGCAAGACGTTTCCCGGCGTCAAGGCGCTGGACGACGTCTCGTTTGCGATCTACCCGGGCGAAGTCCACATGCTGCTCGGCGAGAACGGCGCCGGCAAATCCAGCCTGATGAAGATCCTGTGCGGCGCCTATAGCGCCGATGCGGGTGAGGTCTATTACAAGGGTAAGAAGGTTGCGATCGCCTCGACGGCCGATGCGCAAGACCTCGGCATCGCCGTGATCTTCCAGGAATTCTCGCTGGTGCCATTCCTCGACATCGCGCAGAACATCTATCTCGGCCGCGAGCCGAAGGGCCGCCTGCCCGGCACCATCGACCGCCGCAAGATCCTGGCCGACGCCAAGCGCGTGCTCGACAGCATCGGCTTCGACATCGATCCTTCTGTCATCGTCGACACGCTCGGCGTCGCGCAGCAGCAGATGGTCGAGATTGCGAAAGCGATCAGCCAGAATGCGCGGATCCTGGTGATGGACGAGCCGACGGCGGCGTTGTCCGACCGCGAGGCGGAGCTATTGTTCGCGCTGATCCGACGGCTCAAGGCGGACGGCGTGGCGATCGTCTACATCTCGCACCGCATGGCCGAGGTGTTCGCGCTTGGTGACCGCATCACCGTGCTGCGCGACGGCCGCCGCATCGGCGATGTCAGCCCCGCCGACGTCACGCCCGACCAGCTCGTGCGCATGATGGTCGGCCGCAATGTCGACATGACCTATCCGCGCCAGTTCGCGGAAGCACCCGGCGAGCTGCTGCTCGAGGTCAAGGGACTGAGCGCCACAACCGGGATCGCCGACATCAACATCGAGGTGCGGCGGGGCGAGATCGTCGGCCTGTGCGGCCTCGTCGGCTCCGGCCGCACCGAGGTGGCGCGCGCGATCTTCGGCGCCGATCCCGTCAGCGAAGGCGAGATCATCTTCGACGGCAGGCCGATCGCGGGCGAGCCCGACATCGCGGCCCGCCGCGGCATCGCGCTGATCCCCGAGAGCCGCAAGAGCGAGGGCCTGGCGCTGCTGCGCTCGGTCGGCGACAACCTCGTGGTCTCGGCGCTGAAGAAGCTGTTTCCCAGCGGGCTCTACGATCCCCGCGGCGCACAGCGCACGGCGGACGGGCTGATCCGGCAATTGCGCATCGCAACACCGAATGCGCGGCAGACGGTCGGCCTGCTCTCGGGCGGCAACCAGCAGAAGGTCGTGATCGGCAAGTGGCTGGCGGCAGGCGCCAGGCTGTTCATCTTCGACGAGCCGACGCGCGGCATCGACGTCGGCGCCAAGTCCGAGATCTTCGCGCTGATCGACCGGCTGGTCGCCGATGGCGCGGCCGCGCTGATGATCTCGTCCGAGCAGATCGAGATCTGCCACGTCTGCGACCGCGCCTATGTCATGCGCGAAGGCCGCATCGCCGGGCACCTGGCGCGCAGCGAGCTGACCGAGGAGAATATCGTGCGACTGGGGATGCATGATGAGTGACGCCACCATCGTCGCGCCGCTCCGAACGCTGCAGCGCATCCCGGGCGTGGCGATCGTGCTGGTGCTGTTGATCGCGCTGTTCGGCGCGATCGCGCCGGGCTTCCTGTCGGCCGCGAACCTGTCCAACGTGCTGGTGCAGTCGACGATCCTGACCATGCTCGCGCTGCCGATGACCCTGATCATCATGACCGAAGGGCTCGACCTGTCGATGGGCGCGGTGCTGACGCTGACCTCGCTCTGCGTCGCCATCGTCTCGCTCGCGACCAAGTCCGTGCTGCTGGGCCTCGGCGCCGCGGTGCTGGTCGGCACGGCGTTCGGCACCGTCAATGGCTGGCTGGTCGCGATCGTCGGGATTCCGCCGTTCGTGGCCACCCTCGCCACGCTCGGCATGGCGCAGGGCCTGTCGCTGATCGTGAGCGACGGCCAGAGCGTGGTCGGCATTCCCCACGGCGTGCGCGACATCTATTCGGCGACGCTGCTCGGCATCCCCGTGCCGATCGTGATGGGGCTTTTGACCTACGCTGCGTTTCACGGCCTGCTCTATCACACCAGGTTCGGCACCTACATCTTCGCGCTCGGCGGCAATCGCGAGGCGCTGCGCTATGCCGGCCTGTCGCCGACACGACTCCTGATCGCGGTCTACGCGATCGGCGGCACGATGGCTGGCATCGCCGGTCTGCTGATGACCGCGCGGATGAATTCGGGACATCCGACCGCAGGGCTCGGGATGGAGTTCGACGCCATCGCGGCGGTCGCGGTCGGCGGCACCTCGTTCGAGCGCGGCAATGGCTGGCTGCTCGGCACCGTGCTCGGCGTCGTCGCCGTCGGCGTGCTGCGCAACGGACTCAATTTGGTATCGCTGCCGTCCTCGGTGCAGGTCGCGAGCGTCGGCGCGCTGGTCATCATCGCGATGTTCCTCGACGGCCTGCGGAGCCGGTCATGACCGACATCGCCAAGGACACGCTGCCGCCGCCGCGCTCGCTCCTGTCGCAGAACGCCGCGCAGGTGTTCTATCGGATGCTCGCCGCGCTGCTGATCTGCGCGGCGCTGACCGTGCTGAGCGACTCCTTCCTCAGCCTCGGCAACATCCTCAACGTGCTCAGGCAGGCGAGCCTGACCTTCTTCATCGCCTCCGGCCTCACCCTGGTGGTGCTGACCGCCGGCCTCGATCTGTCGGTCGGCGCCAACGTTGCCTTGTCGGCGTGTCTCGCCGGCACCGTGATCCATCAGACCGGCTCGCCCGCACTCGGGATCCTGACCGGGCTGCTCGCCGGCGGCAGCGTCGGCTTCCTCAATGGCTTCATGGTCACGGCGCTGCGCATCCCCTCCTTCATCGCCACCTACGGCATGCTCTGGGTGCTGAACGGCGTCACCTACTGGTACATGGCGGGCGAGACGATCCACGGCTTTCCCGCGGGCTTCCGCCAGATCGGCAGCGGCTATCTGCTCGGGCTGCCGATCCCGGTCTATCTGCTGCTGGTGTTTCTCGCGATCGGATCGTTCTTCGCGCAACGCACGATCTGGGGCCAGGAGATCTACGCCATCGGCGCCAATCCGGTCGCGGCCCGGTTGTCCGGCATTCCGGTCGCGCGCCGGCTGCTGCTCGTCTACACCGTCTCCGGCACCATGGCCGGGCTCGCCTCCATCATCTTCCTGTCGCGGCTCAACTCCGCCGAAGCCGACATCGGCGAGAGCCTGACCTTGCCGGCCATTGCCGCGGTGCTGATCGGCGGCACCTCGCTGTTCGGCGGCGTCGGCACGGTGTTCGGCACCTTCATCGGCGCCCTGATCCTGACGCTGGTGCTGAACGGCATGAACCTGCTCGCGATCAGCGCCAACTGGCAGCCGCTCGTCACCGGAATCATCGTGATCGTCGCCGTCTGGCTCGACATGAAGACCCGGCGCCGGGCGCAATGAACCTGGAAGACAACCAAAAAACGAGGGAAGGAAACGATATGCAACAACGGATCACGCGCTGTCTCGCTCTGTCACTTCTGATCGCCGCAGGCGCGACGCAGGCCCGCGCCGACGGCGAGACCATCGCCGTCTTCACCAAGAACCAGACCAATCCGTTCTTCCAGACGGTGCGCGTCGGCGCCGACAACATGGCGAAGGTCCTCAACGCCAAGATCCTGCACTACATCCCGACCAAGTCGGACTCGATCCCCGAGCAGCTCAGCCAGATCGAGGACGTCGTGGTAAAGAAGCCGAGCGCGATCGTGTTCACGCCGGTCGACTACAAGGCGATGGTGCCCGGGGTCGAGAAGATCAACGACGCCAAGATCCCCGTCGTCAACATCACCGACCGCTCCGCCGGCGGCAAGTTCGTCGCCTTCGTCGGCGCCGACGACTACAGCCTGGGCCTCGAGACCGGACGTTTCCTGCTCAAGACGCTCGGCGGCAAGGGCAACATCGTCATCATCGAAGGCGTCAAGGGCTCGCTGACCAATGTCGACCGCGTCCGCGGCTTCAACGACGCGCTCAAGGAGAACCCCGGCGCCAAGCTGCTGGCGTCGCAGCCCGGCAACTATCAGCGCCTGCAGGCCCTGCAGGTGATGGAGAACCTGATGCAGTCCAATGCGCAGATCGACGGCGTGCTCGCCGCCAACGACGCCATGGCGGTCGGCGCGATCGAGGCGCTGGACGGCGCCGGCCGCAAGGCGCAGGTGATCGGCATCAACGGCACCAAGGAGGCGATCGACGCCATCAAGTCCGGCAAGCTGCTCGCCAGCGGCGACTACAACGGCTTCGCCCAAGGCTGCCTCGGCACCATGATGGCCGTCCGCGCATTGCGCGGCCAGCCCGTCATCAACGAGATCGTGCTGAAGCCGACCGTCATCACCAAGGACAACTATCAGCCGTTCGACGTGACGCTGGAGCAGCGCACCTGCCCGAGCTTCGAGGATGCAGGCAAGCTCAGCGCGAAATAGGATCAGCCATCAGTCGGGAAGCAGGACGGCACGCAGCCGTCCTGCTTCACTTTGCGGAGAGAATTCATGCTGTTTGCGATTCACGCGCTCGACAAGCGGGACGCGCTGCCGGTCCGGCTTGCCAACTACGACGCGCACAAGGCCTATCTCGGCGACAGCGCCCGCCTGCCCGTCACCATCGTGATGTCCGGCCCGCTCGTCTCCGACGATGGTTCGACGATGATCGGAAGCCTGTTCCTGGTCGAGGCTCCCGGCCGCGCCGAGGTCGAAGCGTTCAACCGCGCCGACCCGTTTGCCGCGGCCGGGATCTGGGAGAAGGTGACGATCACCGGGTTCCTGCGGCGCCAGGGTTAATCCGACTGCGTCACGCGGATCTCAGCAGTTGCAGTTTCCGCCGTCACCCGGAATCTGGAAATTGTCAGGTGTGGACGCAAAACAATCTCGAGATTCCGGGTTCAAGGCCCGCGGCCTTGCCCCGGAATGACGGTGGTTGCGACGCAGTAGTACCAGTCACCCCTTCAGCTCGACGCCGGCCAGCGCCTCGCTCAGCTTCGCCAGCGCCGTGTGATCCTGCCCGGGTCCGAGCATCCCCTGCGCGCTGGCGCTGAGCTCGCGGCAGAGGTTGGAGAACGGCGCGGCGACGCCGGCTGCACGCGCGACCTCGAGCGCGATCGACAGGTCCTTCACCATCAGGTCGAGCCCGAAGCCGCTGTTGAATTGGCGCGACAGCACGAACTGCTTGAACTTCTTCTGCGTCGAGTTGTTCATGCCGGTCGAGGCGTTGAGCACGTCGGTCATCAGGCCGGGGTCGATGCCGAACTGCTGGCCGATCAGCAGCGCCTCGACGCCGATCAGGAAGCCACCGGCCGAGACGAGGTTGTTGAGCGCCTTCATCGCCTGGCCCGAGCCGAGGCCGCCGATGCGGTGGATCGTGGTGCCCATGGCGCGCAACAGCGGCTCGACGCGGTCGAGCGCGCCCGGCTCGCCGCCGGCCATGATCGCGAGCTCGCCGGTCACGGCGCGCGGCACGCCGCCACTGACCGGCGCATCGAGCATGGTGACGCCGAGCGGGGCGAGATCGGCGGCGATCGCCTGCGTCGCCGCCGGCGCGCCGGAGCTCATGTCGATGACGATGTGATCGCGCGTCAGGCCGGCGCGCAGCGCGCCGACGGCGTCCGCGACATGTTTGCTAGTCGGCAGCATCGTGATGATGACATCCGCCTGCCCCGCCGCGGCCGCGAGGTCGCCGGCCTCGACACCGCCGACCTTGGCGACGAACTCAGCAGCCCGCCCGGGCACGGCGTCATTGACGGCGACCGCAAAGCCGGCGCCGAGCAGGCGCGCGGCCATCGGCCAGCCCATGTTGCCGATGCCGACGAACAGGACCTTTTGCGGCGCGCTCATGCGCCGTCCTTCTTGGCGATGGCACCTTCCGCGACCAGCACCTCATGCGCGGCCTTGAACGCCTCGAGGCCCGCGGGAATGCCGCAATAGACGGTCGCGTGCAGCAGGATCTCCTTGATCTCGTCGACCGTGACGCCGTTGGTGAGCGCGCCCTTGACGTGCAGCTTCAGCTCGCTCGGCTTGCTGAGCGCGGTCAGCATCGCGAGATTGATGATGCTGCGGGTGCGGCGATCCAGTCCTGGCCGGGTCCAGGCATAGCCCCAGCACATTTCGGTGGTGATGTGCTGGAAGGCCATCATGAAGTCGTCGGCCTTGGCGAGGCTGCCATCGACATAGGCCGCGCCGAGCACCTCGCGGCGCACCTTCAGGCCCTTCTCGAACAGTTCTTTTTCGTCGCTCATCCACTCGTCTCCTTCTGCAAACCCTGATGTCATCTCGTTGTTTGCGCATGATCTCCGCGCAAACGCCTTCGGCGTTTGTCGCGAGGGAAAACCGGCTTCCACTTTCCCGGATCATGCTCTGGCGCCTCGCCGCGCGGACTGACAACAACAACGCCGGGCGGCATTGTCAGTGACGTCCACACGGCGGAATTGATCGGAGATGCGAATCCGCTAGCCGTGCTTGACGATCAAGGTTTTCATCGCGGCAAGCTCGTACAGCGCCTCGAAACCCTTCTCGCGGCCGTGTCCCGATTTCTTCATGCCGCCGAACGGCAGCTCGATGCCGCCGCCGGCGCCGTAGCCATTGACGAACATCTGGCCGACCTTGACCTTGCGCGCGACGCGCATCGCTCGCGAGCCGTCGCCCGACCAGACGCCGGCGACCAGGCCGAAATCGGTGGCGTTGGCGAGCCTGACGGCGTCGGCCTCGTCGTCGAACGGCATCGCCGCCAGCACCGGACCGAACACCTCCTCGCGCGCCAGCTCGGAGTCGCGCGCGACGTGCTGATACAGCGCCGGCGCCACATAGAAGCCCTCGCTCGGCACGCCCTCGGCGATCCTGCCGGTCGCCACGCGCCTGGCGCCGCCGCTTTCGGCACGCGCCAGCATGTTTTCGATCCGCGTCTTCTGGACCGCGCTGATGACCGGACCAAGATCGAGATCCATCTCCGGCGTGCCGGCCGTGATCTTCTCGAAGCGGAGCGTGAGGTCGGCCAGGAAGCGGTCCCAGATCGAGCGCTCCACCAGCACGCGCGAGCCGGCCGAGCAGGTCTGGCCGGCGTTCTGCACGATCGCCGCGGCCACCGAGGTCAGCGCGGCATCGAGATCGGCGTCGGCGAACACGATCTGCGGCGACTTGCCGCCGAGTTCGAGCGTGCAGCCGATGTGGTTCCTCGCGGCCGCCGTCTGCACCAGCGTGCCGACCTCCGGGCTGCCGGTGAAGGAGATGAAATCGATGCCGTCATGCGCCGACAGCGCCGCACCCGCCTCCTCGCCAAGACCCGGCACGACATTGATCGCACCGGCCGGGAAGCCGGCTTCCGCCGCGAGCTCGGCAAGACGCAGCGGCACCAGACAGGCCTCCTCGGCCGGCTTGATCACGGTCGCGTTGCCCATCGCCAGCGCCGGCGCGACGGTGCGGCCGAACATCTGGCCCGGATAGTTCCAGGGAATGATGTGGCCGGTGACGCCGAGCGGCTCGTACACCGTGGTGACGAAGAAGCCGTCGAGGAACGGGATGGTGTCGCCATGCACCTTGTCGGCGGCGCCGCCGTAATATTCGAAATAGCGCGCGACGGCGACGACGTCCGCCTTGGCCTGCTTCATCGGCTTGCCGGTATCGGCCGCTTCGAGCTTCGCCAGCTCCTCGGCATTGTCCTCGACGAGGCGGCCGAGCTTCGACAACAGGCGCCCGCGGTCCACCGCGGCGAGCCGGCCCCACGGGCCTTCCAGCGCGCGGCGCGCCGCCGCCACGGCAAGATCGATGTCGGCCGCGTCACCGGCGGCAATCGAGGCGATCACCTGTCCGGTCGCCGGCGCCAGCATCGCAATGCTGCGGCCCGACTGCGCGGGCTGCCACTTGTTGTCGATGAAGACGCCCTTGGCGGCAGGCAGTTTGACATTGGCGTTCATGGCAGCTCTCCGGCTTCTCTTTGCAGCTCGTCCGCGGGTCATATCAGACCTCGGCACGGCGCATCCCCTCGCGGCCGCGCGACAGCCGGTCGGCAATGGAGGCGTGTCACCAGGGCCGGACTGACCGGCCCCTCTCTCCGTTTGCGCTGCAGCGGTCATGATGCCCGATGGATGCGTCCGACGTTTCTGTCAGACAATCCGGGAGCCGTCCAGAACGGGACGTGGGGCGCACGAGAACGTGCGGCGCGCGGCCCTGCGGGGCTCGCGCGCGATCGGCCGCGACATGATCGTCGCAAGGCTCGTCATCTGGCTGACCGCCCGGTCCGCCATGCGGTCGGGAACGCTCGTGGCCGGCGCGCGATTACGCGCCGGTTCTCGCCTTGCTCGCCGCGATCTGGTGCAGCGCCCATCTCGCATTCTTGCGCACGTCGGGATCGAGATCGTCGGCGACCAGCGCGAGGTACGGCTCGCCGTCGGGCGCGGCGATCTCGCCCAGCGCAGCCGCCGCCTCCTTGCGCAGATTGGCCTGCTCGTGGGTGATGCAATGGCCGATCGGCCGCACCGCATGCAGCACCTTCATGCGTCCGAGGCTGCGGATCGCCTTCAGGCGCACCTGCCAGAACTCATCCGCCAGGCAGGCGATCAACGGATCGGCGGCGACTGCACCATTGACGTTGAGCCCGAGCGTCTCGGCCGCCATCTCCCGCACCATCCAGTCGGAATCCTTGAGCGCGCGTGTGATGGTCTCCGCGGCGATCTTCATGTGCGAGAAGGCGAGCGCGCTGACCGCCGCGCGCCGGACATGCGCATCGGGATCACCGATCAGCGCCGTCAGCGCCGGAATCGACTCCTCGAGCTTGAGGAAGCCGATGACGCCGATCGCCTGCACGCGGACCGCCGCATCCGGATCCTGCAGCGCCTCCAGCGCCGGCTTGAGCGTATCCTTGCGCCGCAGCTCCTTCAGCGCGCGCAGCGCGCCCATCCGGACGAAGGCATGGGCATGCTTCACCAGCGTCAGGATGGCGTCGGCCGAAGCGGGATCCTTGAACTCGGCGAGACTGTCGGCGGCTGCCGATGCGACGATCCGCTCGGGATCGACGAGCAGTTGGACCAGCGCCTCCGCCGCCTCCGGTCCATCGAACTCGCCGAGCGCCATGGCGACCTGCTGGCGCACGCCGGCGTCGGGATCGGCCACCATCTTCGCCAGATGCGCGACCGCGGCGGGATCGCCGGAATGTCCCAACGCGATGATGGCGACCCGCCGCTCCGCCGGATCGGCGGCACCGAGCCGTTCGTCGGCGTCGTCGAGATCGTCGTAGGATTCGAACGGGCTCGACATGATCACCTCAACAGATAGGGAATGTTGACGGTGACGGCGCCGGTCGGGCAATCCGCCTCGCAGGGCATGCAGTACCAGCATTCGTCATAGGCCATGAACGCCTTGCCGGTCATGTCGCTGATCCTGAGCACGTCGAGCGGGCAGACGTCGACGCAGACCGTGCAGCCCTTGTCGGCGATGCATTTGGCGTCGTCAACGACGACCGGGACCGACGTCTGATAGGTTGCAAGAGGCATGTCTCGTTCTCCTTCTGATCGTCAGGCGCTGGCGCGGATGCGCTGCTTGTCGTAGAGGTCCTTCTCGTCGTCCGCGATCGGCACGACATAGGGCTGCACCGCCCGCTTCTCGCTGGTCATGCGGCCGTCCTGCTTGCTCAGCAGCGTGTGGCAGAACCAGTTCTCGTTGTCCTTCTCCGGAAAATCGGTGCGCCAGTGATAGAGTCCCCAGCGGCTCTCCTCGCGGAACAGCGAGGCATGGGCGGCCATGTCCGCGCAATCCATGATCGACTGCACCTCCAGTGCGCGCAGCAGTTCATGCGCGTTGCGCGCGATCATGCGCTCCTGCATGTCCTCGCGGACCTCGGCGAGCCGGCGCATCCCGAGCTCGTACTTCCGCGTCACCTTCGGCGGCTGCAGATAGTCGTTGACCAGGCGCCGCGTCTTGTACTCGATCTGGTTCGGCGGAATGCCGTCCTCGCGCTTCGTCGGCGCCAGCACGCGCTCGCGCTCCAGCGCGATCTCGGCGGCATCGATGTCGCCGAAATCATGATTGTCGGCGAACTCCATCGCATCAAGCCCGGCGAACGAACCGTTGGTGAATGCGCCCAGCATGTAGTTGTGCGGAACGCTGGCCATGTCGCCGGCCGCATAGAGCCCGGGGACGGTCGTGCGGGCATTGTCGTCGACGAACACGCCCGACGCGCTGTGGCCCGAGCAGAAGCCGATCTCGGAGATGTGCATCTCGATCGACTCCTTGCGGTAGTCGACGCCGCGGCCCTCCTGGAACAGTCCGCGCGTGGGGCGCTCGACCTTGTGCAGGGTGTGCTCGATCTCCTCGATGGTCTTGTCGTGCAGGTGCTTGAGCTGCAGGAAGACCGGCCCCTTGCCCGACAGCAGCTCGTTGTAGAACTCCAGCATCATCTGGCCGGACCAATAGTCGCATTCGATGAAGCGGCGATCCTCGTTGTTGGCGGTATAGGCGCCGAAGGGACCGGCGACATAGGCGCAGGCCGGACCGTTGTAGTCCTTGATCAGCGGATTGATCTGGAAGCATTCGAGATTGGCGAGCGCCGCGCCCGCGTGATAGGCCATCGCATAGCCGTCGCCGGAATTGGCGGCGTTCTCATAGGTGCCGAACATGTATCCAGAGGTCGGCAGGCCGAGCCGTCCCGCCGCGCCCATGCACAGGATTACGGCCTTGGCCTTGATCACCAGCATCTCGGCGGTGCGGGTGTTGACGCTGACGGCGCCGGCGATGCGGCCATCGCTCGACTTCAAGAGCCGCGTCGCCATGTAGCGGTTGGAGATCAGGATGCGTGCGCGGCGCAGTTGCCGATATAGCGCCTTCTTGACGGTCTCGCCGTTCGGCATCGGCAGCACGTAGGTGCCGATGTGGTGCACCTTCTTGACGGCGTAGTCGCCGTTCTCGTTCTTGAGGAAGCGGATGCCGAAGCTGTCGAGCTCTTCGATGATCCCGTGGCAGCTCTGGGCGTATTTGTAGACCGCCTTCTGATCGACGATGCCGTCATTGGCGATCGTGATCTCCTTGGTGTATTGCTCCGGCGTTGCATAGCCGGGGATGACGGCGTTGTTCAGGCCGTCCATGCCCATCGAGATCGCTCCGGAGCGCTTGACGTTCGCCTTCTCCAGCAGAACGACGTTCGCCTTGGGATTCTTCAACTTGGCCTTCAGGGCGGCCATCGGACCGGCGGTGCCGCCGCCGATCACCAGCACGTCGCAGGACACCTCCGAGAGGCCGTCGACGATCTCATCCATTGCCATTCTAAGCTCCTGCTTGGCCACACCGGTCCGGATCAGACTTGTTCAGCGGGGGCACCCGGCGATAGCAATTAGTTGTCGCCTGAGCGCATTTCTTCGCGCCGGCCAATCAGCGCTCGACGAACGCCTTCTCGACCACGAAATGGCCGGGCGTGCTGTGGTTGCCTTCGACGAAGCCGCGGCCCTCCAGCATGGCCTGGAGCTCGGCCAACATCGCCGGGCTGCCGCAGAGCATGACGCGGTCGGCTTCGACATCGAGGTCGGGCTCGTCGATGTCGGCGAACATCTGCCCCGATGCGATCAGGTCGGTGATGCGGCCGCGGTTGCGGAACGGCTCGCGGGTCACCGTGGGGTAATGAAGCAGCCGGTTACGGACCAGCGGTCCAAAGAATTCGTGGCCGCGCAGGCCATCGACGAGCTGCTCGCCATAGGCGAGCTCCGAGACCTGGCGGCAGCCATGGGCCAGCACGATGGTCTCGTAGGTCTCGTAGATGTCGGGATCCTTGACCAGGCTGGCGAACGGCGCCAGCCCGGTGCCGGTCGACAGCAGCAGCAGACGCCTGCCCGGAATCAGGTTGCCCGCGATCAGCGTTCCCGTCGCCTTGCGCCCCACCAGGATGCGATCGCCCTCTTTGATCTTCTGCAGCCGGGAGGTCAGCGGCCCGTCCGCCACCTTGATGCTGAAGAATTCCAGCTCCTCCTCGTGATTGGCGCTCGCCATGCTGTAGGCGCGCATCAGCGGCCGGCCGTCGACCTCGAGCCCGATCATCGCGAACTGGCCGTTCTGGAAGCGGAAGCCGGGATCCCGCGTGGCGGTGAAGCTGAACAGCGAATCGGTCCAGTGCCGGACCGACAACACCGTCTCGGTCTGAAAAGCGCTCATCGTCGTCTCCTGAGGCGCGGGGCGCGCCGTGTGGCGGTTGCTGACGACGATGTCGCGGAAACGGCGCGGTTCGGCAATTTCGAACGCGCCGCGGCGGTGGATTAGTTGCAAAGATTGTTCCGCGGGAAGGCGAGCGCGCGGCAACGAAGCACCTCGCGCTCCACATTCCGTCGAACAAGGCAATTAGTTGCTGGGGGCCCCGGTCCGTCTCCCCTAGCGTGACGACGCCGGCTTCGGCACAACCAGGAGGCGCCATGATTCCAGCCGATACCCTCAACAGCGAAGTCAGTCCCGACCTGGCGTCGTTACGGCTGCGGAATGCCGGCGGCGCTCCCGCGGAGCTGTCCGCCGAACGGCTGCGGCTGTCCTGCATGTGCGCGCATTGCAGGCGGGCCCGCCTCGACGGCCGCTTCCCGGCGCAGTTTCCCGGGATCGGCATCGTCGGGGTCGGAGATCTCGGTTACGGCTTGAACATCGCGTTTTCCGACGGCCACAATCGCGGCATCTATCCGAAATCATACCTTTGGGAACTCGTTGCCGCCTGAGGTGCGTCGCGCGGTGACGGATGGCACGAACATTGCTCCGCTTCTGATCAGTATGATCAATGCGGAGGCAAGACATGTTGCTGCAGGCAGCCAAATCAGCTGCGGACGCCGTGCCCTCTCCCATGACGTCAGCGCGCGCGGTGACCAGTTCGTCGCTCCTGCTCACCGAAAGCCAGCAATCCATCGGCGGCCCGCCGTCGCTGATCGAAAGGCTCAGCCTGCGCGAGCGTGAGCAGGTGCTCAAGCAGGGCCGCCGCAAGGTGCTGAACCGCGGCCAGACGCTGTTCAGCCAGGGCGCCAGGCACGACGGCATCTTCCTGGTCGAGAGCGGCCGCATCCGCGTGTTCTATACGTCGCCGCAGGGGCGCGAGATCACGCTGGCCTATTGGCATGTCGGCAATTTCGTCGGCGGTCCCGAGGTGTTCGACACCGGCGTGCATCAATGGTCCGGCATCGCCGCCAGCAATGCCAGCGTGATCCAGCTTCCCGGCAAGGAGCTGCGAACGCTGGTGGCGGAGATCCCCAATCTCGCGATCGGACTGATCGAAGGGTTGAGCTTCAAGGGAAAATGCTACTCCGCCCTGGCCCAAATGCTGGGGACGCGTTCGATCACCGAGCGGCTCGCTCATCTGCTGCTGCATCTCGTCGACCTCTATGGCGTGGATGATCCCGACGGCAAGGTCATTGCCGCGGCCTTCACCCATGCCGACATCGCCCACATGGTCGGGGCGACGCGGCAGTGGGTGACGATCAGCCTCAAGCGGATGCAGGAAAAGAATATCGTCCGCACCAGGCGTTCGCAGATCGTGGTCTGCCGGCCCGACGTCCTGGACGAGATGCGCGGCCAGGCCGCGGATTAGCCGGCCTGCTCATGCAAGCGGCTGTCATGAGCGAAATTGCCCAAGGAGTACGCAACCGGATTTTGACGGCAACTAATCCACCCGCTGCCGAACTCCGGATTTGCGCTCGTGGACGCGGCCTTCATCATGGCGCCATCAGCCATCCAACCGAACGGGGATGAGAATGGTCCGCTGCCGTCACGCGCTCTTGCTATCCGTCACCTGTCTGTCCCTGATCGCGGCGCAGCCCGTCGCAGCAGAGACAGTCACGATCGGCATAGGCACCCAGGACACCACGACCAACACGGTGACGGCCGGCACCATCGTGCGGCAGCTTCACCTGCTGGAGAAGTATCTGCCCAAGGACGGCAAATACGCCAACATCAAGTTCGAGATCGAGTGGCAGAACTTCACCTCCGGTCCGCCCGTCACCAACGGGATGATGGCGAACAAGCTGCAGTTCGGCATGATGGGCGACTACCCGCTGATCGTGAACGGCTTCACCTTCGAGAACAATCCCGAAAGCAAGAGCCGGCTGATCGCCGTCGCCGCCTACAGCCTCGCCGGCTCCGGCAACGGCATCGTCGTTCACAAGGACTCGCCCTACTACGAACTCTCCGACCTCAAGGGCAAGCTGGTCAGCGTGCCGTTCGGCTCGGCCGCACACGGCATGGTGCTGAAGGCGCTTCAGGACGGCGGCTATCCGGCGGATTTCTTCCAGCTGGTGAGCCAGACGCCGGAGGTCGGCTCGACCAACCTGCAGGAAAAGAAGATCGACGCGCACGCCGATTTCGTGCCGTTCGCGGAACTGCTGCCGTTCCGCGGCTTTGCGCGCAAGATCTTCGACGGCGTCCAGACCAACCTGCCGACATTCCATGGCGTCGTCGTCCGCACCGACTTTGCGGAGAAATATCCCGAGGTCGTCGTCGCCTATGTCAAGGCCGTGATCGCCGCCAACCAGTGGCTGCGCCAGGATCCGAAAGCGGCGGCCGAAAAGATCCAGGAATGGACCGGCATCAACAAGGAGGTCGTCTACATCTTCCTCGGCCCCGGCGGCAACATGACCACGGATCCGACGATCAAGCCGGCGCTGGTGGATGCCGCCGCAACCGACGTCAAGGTGTTGCAGAGCCTCGGCCGCATGAAAGAGTTCGATCCGAAGACATGGGTCGACGACAGCTACATCCGCAAGGCCTATACCGAGCTGAAGCTGGACTACGACAAGGATCTCGCCAGCACCGCGAACTACGAAATCTCCGGCGAGGACAAGTTCTGCAACAGGCCGATCACCGAGCCGCGCAAGGCCGGCGAGGTCTGGGTCGAGGGCGAGGGCATCATAGCCTTCAGCAGCGCGACCTGCACGCTCGGCGCCTATGCCGACTACAAGGCCAAGGGCAAGAAGATCAACGTCGCCTACGTCTTCGACACCGCGCGCGGCATCAAGCTGTTCGCCGACCAGGCGTTCTTCGCCGCGGCCAATGGCGAGATCGCGCCGTTCCTGCTGAAGAAGGATGCCGAGGCCTATGCCGCCAAGATCGGCGGCAAGGTGATGGGACTTGATGACGCCGTGAAGCTGGCGGTCGCGGGAGGCAAGACTTGAGCAGCCCCGCTTTGATGACATCCCCCGACCAGGCTGCGGCGACCGCCGCGCCTGGCACCGCGATCCCGCCGAGCCGTCCGGACGTCTCCGCCCGCGCGGCACGCTGGTTCCGGCTGAACCAGGACAGGCTGCAGTCGGTGCTGATCGGCACCGCGTCGCTGATCCTGTTCCTGATCGGCTGGCACCTGCTGACGACCTACCGCGTCGTCTTCTTCGTGAAGTTCACCAACGTGCCGGCGCCGCTGGCGGTCTATGCGAGCTTCACCAAGGCGATCCACGATCCGAAATTCCTGATGCACATCCTGCTCAGTTGCCGCCGGATCTTCATCGGCTTCTCGCTGGCCGCATTGGTCGGCGTGCCGCTCGGCCTGATCATGGGCCGGTTCAAGCTGGTGCACGAGATCGTCTTCCCGGTCGCCGAGGTGCTGCGTCCGATCCCGGCGATCGCCTGGGTGCCGATGGCGATCATGCTGTGGCCGACCAACGAGCAGAGCATCGTCTTCATCACCTTTCTCGGCTCGTTCTTTCCGATCCTGGTCAACACGCTGCACGGCATGACGCTGGTCGACCCCGTGCTGGTGCGGGCCGCCAAGTGCCTCGGCGCGCGGGAGACCGCGATCTTTCGCGAGGTCTATTTCCCGGCATCGCTGCCGCACATCTTCACCGGCCTCACCGTCGGCATGGGCGTCGCATGGGTGTCGCTGATCGCGGCCGAGATGATCTCGGGACAGTTCGGCATCGGCTATTTCACCTGGGAAGCCTATTCGCTGGTCCAGTATGCCGACATCGCGCTAGGGATGATCGCGATCGGCGTGCTCGGGCTCGGCTCGAGCCTCGTGATCCGCGCAGCCGGACAGTTGGTGATGCCCTGGAGGTCGCGATGAGCCAAGCCGCAGCGGATACGAGACAGGGCCATATCGAGGTCCGCAACTTCGCCCTGAGCTACGAGACCATCGACGGCGCCGTCGAGGCCGTCACCGACACCCAGATCCACGTCGAGCCCGGTGAGTTCGTCTCGATCGTCGGACCGTCGGGTTGCGGCAAGTCGACACTGCTCAACGCCGTCGCGGGTTTCCTCAAGCCCACCAGCGGCGGCGTCACGGTCGACGGCCATGCCGTGACGGGTCCGAGCGCCGAGCGCGGCATGGTGTTCCAGCAATATTCGCTGTTTCCCTGGAAGACGGTGCGCGAGAACGTCGAGTTCGGGCTGAAGATGCGCGGCATGCCGAAGTTCGAGCGCGCACGCGCGGCGCGCACTCTGCTCGGGCTCGCCGGCCTCGAGGCGTTCGAGAACCATTATCCCGAGCGCCTCTCCGGCGGCATGAAGCAGCGCGTCGGCATCGTGCGCGCGCTCGCCACCGGTCCCAAGGTGCTGCTGCTCGACGAGCCGTTCGGCGCGCTCGACGCGCAGACCCGCATCATCATGCAGCAGATCCTCACCAACATGTGGCAGCGGCTGAAGATCTCGGTGCTGTTCGTCACCCACGACATCGACGAGGCGATCTTCCTGTCCGACCGCGTCTACTGCATGACCGCGCGCCCGGGCTCGATCAAGGCCGAAATCCAGATCCCGCTCGAGCGCCCACGCCAGCAAGCGATGATGATGTCGTCGGAGTTCCTGGCGCTGCGGCGCGGGCTGATGTCGCTGATCCGCGAGGAAAGCCTGAAGGCGATGGGCGGCGAGATCACCGATCTCGGCATGCAGGGACTCAGCATCGAGCTGCAGGGTCAGTCGATCGCTGAAATCCTCTGAGGCGCTCGATCCGCGACGTCCGCTCCAGCTACGCCCGAAAGCGCCCGATGGTCGCATCCCGGCGAGCGCATCAGTGCTGGCGTCCCTGCCGGTCCTGACGCAGAATGCCGGAAAGCCAAACAAGGGCATCGCAGGGGGAGCGCCCGGATCCGTCGACATCGGGCGCGAGAGTTGCTCGCAGGCGCACATGAAGGCGTCCAGGCGAACGCGCACCGCGCCGTGCATCGCACGGCACGGACGACGTTCGAGATCCGGCCAGTGTCGTCGTCGGGCGCGGCTGCTCTCCAGGCGCAACTGAGAGGAAGCCAATGCAGGGCACCATCTATCCAAGCCTCAAGGATCGGGCCGTCCTCGTGACCGGCGGCGGCTCCGGCATCGGGGAAGCCATCGTGCGCAATTTCGTCGGCCAAGGCGCGCGTGTCGGATTCATCGACATCGATCTGGAGGCGTCGCAGCAGCTGCTGGCGAGCCTGCCCGCGGAGGCGAAGGTGCACTTCGCGCATGCCGACCTTCGCGACATCGGTGCGCTGAGGGCTGCGGTCGCCGGCGCCCGTGCGGCGCTGGGGCCGATCACCATTCTGGTGAACAACGCCGCGCGCGACGACCGCCACGCGATCGAGGACGTCACGCCGGACTATTGGGACGAGCGCATCGCCGTGAACCTCAAACATCAGTTCTTCGCGGCCCAGGCGGTCGCGCCGGACATGATCCAGGCCGGAGGCGGCGCGATCGTCAATCTCGGCTCGGTGAGCTGGGTGCTGGGCCAGGGCAACATGCCCTGCTACACCACGGCGAAGTCGGCGATCCAGGGACTGACCCGCGCCCTCGCCCGCGATCTCGGACCCAGCAACGTGCGGGTCAATTCCATTCTTCCGGGCTGGATCATGACCGAGCGGGCAGCAGAGACTCTGGCTGACGCCCGAGGGCGAGGCCGAGCTCATGCGCCGCCAATGCCTCAAGCGCAAGCTCGTGCCGGACGACATCGCCCGCGTGGTGCTGTTCTTCGCCGCCGACGACAGCGGCGCCTGCACCAACCAGAACTACATCGTCGACGGCGGCTGGGCCTGAGGCTCGACCATCATCACGAAGCCACGAGGTGCGGTCCGGTGCTGCCGCGTGCGACGATCTCGAAGCCGAGGTCGATCCGCCGCGTTCTCGGCCGCTTGCCGGTGGCGATCACCTGAAGCACCAGTTCGGACGCCACGCGCCCCATGTCGGCGCGCGGCGTCAGCACGGTCGACAGCGGCGGATTGGAGGCCGCCGCGAATTCCAGGTCGTTGAAGCCGATCAGCGAGATCCGGCGCGGGACCTCCAGCCCCGCCTGCTGGCAGGCGAATAGCGCACCAAGCGCGATGTTGTCATCGCAGCAGAAGATCGCATCGGGAGCTCCGCTCGCGAGCATCTCCTCGGTCAGCTTCCGCCCCAGCGAGATCGTCGCCTGCGCCGGCAGCCAGGCCACCAGCGACGTGCCGTCCAGCCCCGCTTCGGCCAGCGCCGCGCGATACCCCTCGAGCCGGGCGCGGGCCCGGTCGTCGCGCTGTCCCGAGAGATAGGCGATCCGCCGATGTCCCAGCTCGATCAGGAAGCGGGTCGCGGCGTAGCCGCCCTGGCGCTGCGAAAGTCCGACATTCAGATCGATCGGATCGTCGGTCAGCTCGAACGTCTGCACCACCGGAATCCGCGAACGTTCGAGAACGCGCCGCGCGGCCCGCGTCTGGTTCGCTCCGACCAGGATCAGCGCCTCGATGTTCTGGCCCAGCAAGGTCCTGATCGCGCCCTCTTCCTCCTCCGCCGAGTAGCGGCTGCTGACGACGACGGGGCGAAAGCCGAGCGGCAGCAGGGTGTCGTAGATCGCCTGCAGGTAGTCCGCGAAGATGCCGTTGGAGAGCGACGACACGACGATGCCGATCGAATGCGTGCGGGTCGAGGCGAGCCGGCTCGCCGCGAAGTTCGGCACATAGGCCAGCCTGTCGACCGCGGCATCGATCCGCTTGCGCAACTCCGGCGACACCATATCGGGCCGCCGCAGCGCCCGCGACACAGTGACAGCGCTGACATGGGCGATGCGCGCGACGTCCTCCAGCGTGGTGCGACGCTTCTGAGACATGATCCTTGCAACATTGATTCACGCGGATTTGTCCGAACCATATTCATGACATGCGACCGGCCGCTTGGCAAAAGCCGCGCGACGGTAATTGACAGCGCTGTCATTGATCAGTAACGCTTGGCGGGTCGAGATGACGAGCAATGCTCGCACAACCTCAGGAAACAAAGAGGCGTCTCGCACATGCGTCATTGATTTGGCGCCACAACAACAGGGGAGGTCACGAATGTCGTCCATGTCGATGAGGGCGCGATGCCTTGCCACTTGTGCATCGCTGGTGTTGGTCACGGCGTTTGCCGGCAAGGCGCTGGCGGAGCCGGAGATGGTCAAGGGACCGGCGACCGAGCCTGAATGCATGGTGCCGTGGACCACGGACACCAAGTTCTTCAAGTTTCCGGCCAAGAAGGGCCCGTACCGCATCGCACTGGCGAACGGCTACATCGCCAATACCTGGCGCATCCAGATGATCCAGACCGCGAAGGCCTATGCGGCGCAGCCGGAGGTCAAGGCCAAGCTGAAGGAATTCAAGGTCGTCTCGACCGGCGAGGACGTACCGGCCCAGATATCGGCAATCAACAACTTCATCGATTCCGGCTATGACGCCATCGTCGTCAACGCGCAGAACCCGACCGCGTTCGGGCCGGTGATCAAGCGCGCCAAGCAGGCCGGCGTGATCCTCGTCGCCTTCGACAACATCCTCGCGACGGAAGATGCGATCAACGTCAATGTCGACCAGAAGGGTCTCGGCGAACTCTGGGCGAAGTGGCTGGTCAAGAACGTGCCCGGCGGCGGCAAGGTGCTCGAGGTGCGCGGCGTCGCCGGCACCTCGGTCGACACCGATCGGCACAACGGCTTCCACTCCGTTCTCGATGCCTCCGGCAAGAAGTGGCAGGTCACCGAGGTCGTCGGCAAATGGGACGACGGCGTCGCCCAGAAGGCCACGGCGGATGCGATCGCGACCAATGGCCCGTTCGATGCGATTTCCGGCCAGGGCGGCGACACCGGCATCGTGCAGGCCATGCTCGACGCCAAGCACAAGATGGTGCCGTTCGGCGGCGAGACCGAAAACGGCTTCCGCAAGTTCTGCGCCGCCAAGGCGTCCGAAGGCCTGAAATGCTCTTCCGCCGGTACCGGACCTGCGCAGGTCGCGGTCGCGATCAAGGTCGCGCTCGCCGCGTTGGAAGGCAAGGTGGTGCCGCAATCGGTCAAGCTGCCGCTCGCCGTCGTCGAAGATCCGAACTTCAAGAAGGATCAGGACTACTTCCCGGCCCAGTCCGACAACTTCTTCGTCGGCAACTCCTTCCCGACCTGCGGCATCAACTTCACGGCGCAGGAGATCATGGGTCAGTCGAAGGAAAATCAATAGGCCGGTGTGATCGCTGGTCCGCGAGTTCTCTCGCGGCCAGCCCGTCCCTATTGACCAAACGACTGAGGGAGCAAGCATGATCGCGGCCGAGCCGCTGTTTCGCGCCGAAGGACTGTCCAAGCGCTACGGCGGCGTGATCGCTCTCGACGGTGCGGACCTGGAGGTCCATCCCGGCCGCATCCACGCCATTCTCGGCGAGAACGGCGCCGGCAAGTCGACGCTGATCAAGCTGATGGTCGGCGTGGTCGCGCCGGACGAAGGCCGGATGACGCTTGAAGGACGCGCGGTCGCCTTCAGCGGTCCCTCCGCCGCGAACGATGCCGGCGTCGTCTGCATCTTCCAGGAGCTGTCGCTGATCCCCGACCTGTCGGTCGCCGACAACATCATGATCTCGCATCCGCCGACGCGGTTCGGCATGATCGACCGGCGCGCCCAGCGCCGACTTGCCGAGGAGGCGCTGCACCGCGCCGGCGCCAGCGACATTCATCCGCGCGCGCTGGTGAAGGACCTGCCGCTGTCGCGCCGCCAGATGGTCGAGATCGCGAAAGCGCTGTCGCGGCAGCCGAAGATCCTGATCCTCGACGAGGCAACCTCGGCGCTGACCGCTTCCGACGTGACCAAGGTGTTCAAGGTGCTGAAGCGCCTGCGCAGCGAGGGGCTGGCGCTGCTCTACATCTCCCATCGCATGCACGAGATCGCGGAGCTCGCCGACGATTGCAGCGTGTTCCGCAACGGCCGCCGCATCTCGACCTTCCCGGCCGGCACCAAGACGGATGCCGAAGTGATCGAGCTGATGATCGGCCGCGAGTACAAGCATGCCTTCCCGGAAAAGCCGCCGCGCAAGACCGATGGGCGGCCGCCCGCGCTGCAATGCAGGAGCATCAGTTGGGGCGACCGGCTGAAGGACATCTCGTTCTCGCTGCAGGCCGGCGAGATCATCGGTCTCGGCGGGCTCGACGGCCAGGGCCAGCGCGAGCTGCTGCTGGCGCTGTTCGGCGTGCTGCGCGACTGTCGCGGCGACATTCTGATCGACGGCAACAAGGTGACGATCGACAGCCCCGTCACCGCCAAGTCGGAGCGCATCGGCCTCGCGCTCATTCCGGAGGACCGCAAGACCGAAGGACTGATGCTGCCGATGTCGGTGCGCGACAATCTCTCGGCCGCCGCCTTCGACCGGTTCGCGACATTCGGCATCATCGACCGGCAGCGGCAATCGATGCTGATCGAGGAGATGATCCGCCTGATCGAGATCAAGACCGCCTCCCCCGATCTCGCCGTCAGCGCGCTCTCCGGCGGCAACCAGCAGAAGGTCGTGATCGCGAAATGGCTGATGAACAAGCCGCGCATCATCCTGCTCAATGATCCGACGCGCGGCATCGATGTCGGCACCAAGCAGGAGATCTACCGGCTGCTGCGCCGACTTGCCGACGAGGGCGCCGCGATCCTGCTCTATTCGACCGACTATGACGAGCTGATCGGCTGCTGCGACCGCGTGCTGGTGATGTACGATGGCGCGATCAGGCGCGAGCTCACGGGCGCCGAGATTACCGAGCGCGCGCTGGTCGGCAGTGCGCTCAATGTCGACGAAGGCGAGCGAGCGGAAGCGAGTCTGGCATGACCGAGTGGCGGTACTGGCTCTCCGAACAGCGCGGCACCCTGCTCGCGATCGGGATCTTCGTCGCGATGTTCCTGCTCTATGCGACCAATCATCCGGCCGGCTTCAGCGCCAACATGGTGCAGACCGCGGCCAACAAGGCGACGCTGCTGGCCTTTGTCGCGATGGCGCAGGCGATCGTGGTGATCACCGCCGGCATCGATCTGTCCGTCGGCATGATCCTGACCCTGACCAACTGCCTTGCATCCTGGATCGTGGTCGGCACCGCCACCGAGACCGCGCTCGGCGTGGCCGGCGTGCTCGGCACCGGCATCGTCTGCGGCATGATCAACGGCGCGATCGTGATCTTCGGGCGCCTGCAGCCGATCGTGACGACGATCGCCACCGGGGCGATGTACTACGGCATCGCGCTGTTCCTGCGGCCCAATCCCGGCGGATCCGTCAACGAGACGCTGGCGGATGCCTTGACGGGAAGATTGTTCGGCGTGCTGCCCACGAGCCTCGTGGCACTGGCTGCGGCGGCGCTGCTGATCTGGGTACCCTATAGCCGCTCGGTCATCGGCCGCGCCGCGTTCGCGACCGGCTCCTCCGAGGTCGCAGCCTACATGTCCGGCGCGCCGATCCGCGCGGCCAAGTTTGTCGCCTACACCTTGGCTGGCCTATTGTCGGCGATCGGCGGCCTGTTCCTGACGTTCTTCTCCTACACGGGCGAAGCCGCCTATGCGAGTGGCAATGCCTACACGCTGTTCTCGATCGCGGCCGTGGTGCTCGGCGGCGTATCGCTGATGGGCGGACGCGGCAGCGCGATCGGGGCGATCTTCGGCGCGCTCGCGTTCCGCACCATCGGCGATCTGCTGTTCGTGTTCGATTTCGATCCGCTGTGGCAGCCGCTGTTCCAGGGTCTCGTGCTGATGCTCGCGGTCTCGATCGGCGCGTTCGGTCTGGTGCGGGTGCGCAATCGGCTGGAGTGGTTCGGATGAGCGACGCAACGGCACCACGACCGGCTCATCGCGGGATCGCCATGCTGCGTCGGATCGATCCGGCGGTGGCGGCCTCGTTCGGCTGCATCCTGCTGCTGCTGCTGGTGGGCAGCCTCTATTCGCGCAGCTTCCTGTCGCCGGATTATCTGCTGCAGCAGTTGAAGGTCGCGAGCTTCCTGGGCGTGATCGCCACCGGCATGATGCTGGTGATCCTGCTCGGCCAGATCGATCTCTCGGTGCCCTGGGTTGTCACGACGGGCGCGATGATGGCCTGCGCGGCGGCCGCCCATGGCACGACCGGCGCCATCATCGCGATTCCCTGCGGCATTCTCTGCGGAGCCGCCATCGGTCTCCTGAACGGCATCGGCGTCGCCTATCTGCGCATTCCCTCGATGATCATCACCCTGGCGACCAACGCGGTCGCGCAAGGGCTGATGGTCGCCTACACCGGAGGCTTCGCGCCGCAGGATTCCGCCTCCAAGGCGATGCGCTATCTCGCCACCGGCAATATCGTGCCCGGCCTTCCCAACGCGGTGCTGGTGTGGGCGATCATCGGCGGCGCCGCGATCTGGCTGCTGTCGCGGACCACGTTTGGCCGCGCCATCTATGCCATCGGCAATCGCGAGCGCGCGGCCTATCTCTCAGGGATCGATACACGCCGCATCACCATGCTGGCGTTCGCGCTGTCCGGCGCCCTCTCCGCCTGCGGCGGCGTTCTGCTCGCGGGCTACGCCTCGAAGGCGGCGCAGTCGATGGGCGACGCTTATCTGCTGCCCTCGATCGCGGCCGTCGTGCTCGGCGGCACGCACATCCTCGGCGGCCGCGGCAGCTATCTCGGCACCGTCGCCGGCGTCGTGCTGATCACCCTGCTGCAATCCATTCTGTCGGTGATGCAGATCAGCGAGGCCGGTCGCCAACTGATCTACGGCGCGGTGATCATCCTGATGCTCCTGATCTACGGCCGCCAGAAGCTGTGATGCATGCGACGTCGCGACGGACTTTGCTGACGGCGACCACCTCTCGCGCAAGCCCGCGAGCGATCGGCCGCTGACCCCACAGCACCACCACAAGTAGCTCGCCCGCAACGACTGGCGAAGCCCTTCAAACCAAAGCTGCCTCGGATTCGCTCTCGGTCTCTTCTCACCGATTCACCCGCTTTCTATGGGCGCAAAGGCGGCCTCATCGCCGAATGTGCTTTCCTGTCCGGCACAACCGAAACAGGGTTCCAGGCTACGCTTGATTAAGCATCGTTGCACGGTATTTGCGTATTTTACCCGCCGAGGTTGATTTATTGGCCCGACCGGCCGTAACAAGACACCGACGGGAAACAAATCGAAATCCATTTGAAATGTGAGAGCGGACGACAATGTCGGACACCGCAGCCGGTGGTCTATTGCCTGATCTCAGCCGCCGCTGGCTCCCCCGGACAAAGAGCGTCTTGCAACGGGCGCATGACAGCGAGGATGCCGCGACGGCCTGGGCCGTGTTCCGGTTCAACTGGGCTGTCATGACAGCTCTTTGGGTGCTGTTCGGACTGTGCCTGATCTTCACGGATTTTCGCATCGAACCCGTCGGCTACATCATCGTGCTATCGACATCGGCCATCTATGGTGTCATCGGCTACGCCAACGCACGGTCGGCGCGGCGTGCCAAACCCTGGATGTTCTCATTCCTGACGGGAATGGCCCAGACCACACTGGCATCCACCGTGCTGGCATCACTGTCCTACATTGCGACGGCCGCCAACCTGCCGCTTCAGGACGCCAACCTGCTCGCCCTCGATCGCGCCCTTGGCTTCGACTTTCGCGACTACTTGTCGTTCGTCAATGACCGCCCCTGGGCCGTCCTGAGCCTCGCGTTCGGCTATCGATCCATTTCCTGGACGATCTGCATCATCGTCGTGGCCCTTCCCTTGCTGGGCCACTATCGCCGGTTCGCGGAGTTCAACCTCGCGATCAGCCTGACGCTGGCGCTGACCTGCATCATCACCTTGTTTGTTCCTGCACTCGGCGTGTACCACGCTCTGGAGCTACCACCGTCGGCCTACGCAAACCTCATTCCCCAAGCCTATTTCGACACGGCGCGCGAGGTGCCCCTGGTTCGCGATGGGACGCTGCGCCTGTTGGATACCAGCCATCTCGCGGGGATCGTGACCTTCCCGAGCTTTCACGCGGCAGCCGCGGTCCTCGACGGCTGGGCATTGTGGTCATTGCGCTGGTTGCGACCGTTCAATGTCCTGATCCACGGCGCGATGCTGCTCTCGACCCCAATCGGCGGCGGACATTTCCTCGTCGACATGATCGCCGGCATCGCGATCGCGACGGCGTCGATCTGCATCGCGCGCCTTGTTGCCCTGAGGCTACGCGAACGCCACGCCACGTTTCCGCGCCGCATGCTGCGACATCCATTGCCTCAGACCTGAAGGATTTGGACAAGGCGGGTGTCTGTGGCACATCCGCCAGAGCTGCATCGGCGAAAACGTGCCGGCGGCTCCTCTCATACTTCGAGCCACTCCTGCCGGACCGCGGTGTTGGCCTTGAGCTGATCCGGTGTCCCTTCGAACACGACGCGGCCGTGGCCCATGACATAGACGCGTTTCGAAATGCGCATCGCGATCGAGAGCTTCTGCTCGACGAGCAGGATCGCGACGCCCGCCGCTGCGATCCGGGCAATCAGATCGCCGACCTGCTGCACGATCAGCGGCGCCAGACCTTCGGTGGGCTCGTCGATCATGATCAGGTCGGGGTCGCCCATCAGCGTGCGGCAGGTGGTCAGCATCTGCTTCTCGCCGCCCGACAGCACACCCGCAGGCGTATCGGCGCGCGCGGCGAGATTGGGAAACATGTCGAGCATGTCCTGAAGGCGCCACTTCCCCGGCCGCCGCGTGTCCTTGATGCCGAGCACGAGGTTTTGCCGAACGGTGAGGCTCGGGAAGATGTCACGGTGTTCAGGCACATAGCCGAGCCCAAGGCGCGCGATCTTGTAGCTCGGCAAGCCGGCAATGTCCCGGCCCTTGAAGCGGATCGTCCCCTGCGGACTGACCTCGCCCATGATCGCCTTCACGGTGGTCGAGCGGCCGACGCCGTTGCGGCCGAGCAGGCTCACCACTTCGCCGGCGGCGACGTCGAGGTCGACGCCCTGCAGAATATGGCTCTTGCCGTAGTAGGCGTGGAGGTTCCTGACCTCGAGCATCAGTGGGCCTCCTCGCCGAGATAGGCTTCCCTCACCTTCGGGTCGCGACGGATCTCCTCCGGCGTGCCCGACGCGATGATGTGGCCATAGACCAGCACCGAGATGCGATCGGCGAGACCGAATACCACGCTCATGTCGTGCTCGACGATCACCAGCGTCCGCCCCTCGGTGAGCCGCCGGATCAACGAGACGGCGCGCTCGGTCTCCGCGTGGCTCATCCCGGCGGTCGGCTCGTCGAGCATGACCACCGTCGCGCCGCTCGCGATGGTGACGCCGATCTCCAGCTCGCGCTGCTCGGCATAGGTCAACAAACCCGCGGGAATGTCACGCCGATGCGTGAGATGGATGTCATCGAGGATCTGGGCGGTCCGCTCGCGCACCTCCGGCAGGCTGTCGACATTCTTCCAGAACGCGTAGCAATGTCCGGTCGCCCACAGCACGGCGCATCGGACGTTCTCCCAGACGGTCATGCGGGCGAATACGTTGGTGACCTGGAACGAGCGCGACAGGCCGCGCCGATTGATCTCGAACGGCCGCAGGCCGGAGATGAGCGTGCCGTTCAGCCTCACCTCGCCGGAGGTCGGCCTGATGTGTCCGCTGATCAGGTTGAACGTCGTGGACTTGCCGGCGCCGTTCGGGCCGATGATGGCGTGGCGCTCGCCCTTGGTGACGCTGAGATTGAGGTCGCGGATGACGCCGACGTTGCCGAAGCGCTTTTCGACGGCGCGAACTTCGATCGCTGCAGTCATGCCAGATACCCCCGATCACGCGCCACGGTGGCGGCCCTGTCCCAGGCTCCGGCGATCCGCTGCCACGTCGACCGCGCGACAAAGAAGCCGGCGACCACCAGAATCGCGGCGATGCCCCATGTCGCCGGCGATTGCGGATTGAAGGCCACGCCGAACAGATTGATGGCGTCACCGCCCGAATAGCGCGCGACCGTCTCGATGGTCAGGATGACGCCGTAGGCGAGCGCCGCGGTCGGCACGATGGCAACGAGATAGGACGGGATCACCATTCCGAGCGTTCCGGCACGGACCAGCGGCCGGTGCATCATCAGCAGACCGGCAATGCCACCGGGTGAGAACATGACGATGCCGATGAAGATGATGCCAAAATAGAGCTGCCATACGCTGGTGAGGCTCGTCAGCCCGAGCTGGAGATAGGTCACCAGGATCGCGCCGAGGATCGGACCGAAGAAGTAGGCCGTCCCGCCGATGAAGGTCGCGAACAGCACCAGGCCCGACTGGATTGCACCGAGATAGGCGGAATTCGCGATCTCGAAGCTGATCGCCGCGAGGCCGCCCGCGACGCCGGCGAAGAATCCGGCAAAACAATAGGCGAGATAGCGGACGACGTGCGGGTCATAGCCGATGAACTGGACCCGTTCGGGATTGTCGCGCACCGCATTGCTGATCCGCCCCAGGGGCGTCCGTGTCAGCGCATACATCGCGACTGCCGACAGCACCAGCCAGAACGCGATCAGGTAATAGACCTGCAGCTGCGGCCCGAAGGTCCAGCCAAACATGCGCGGCAGAGCGGTGCGGTCCGTGGTGATGCCGGCTTCGCCGCCGAACACCGAGCGCAGGATCAGCGACGACGACGCCACGAGCTCGCCGATGCCGAGCGAGATCATCGCAAACACCGTGCCGGCGCGCTTGGTCATGACCCAGCCGAGGATGATCGCGAAGGCGAGGCCGCCCAGCCCGCCGAACAGCGGAATGAAGGGCAGCGGAATCGGCCAGCCATGCGCCACCACCGCATTCATCATGTGACAGGCCGCGAAGCCGCCCAGGCCGTAGTGAACCGCGTGACCGAACGACAGCAATCCGGTCTGACCGAGGAGGATGTTGTAGGAGAGCGCGAAGACGATCGCGATCCCGATGAGGCTGAACGAGGTCAGCGATCCGCCCGAATTGAAGAGCAGCGGCAGCACGATCAGCGCCGCCATGCCGATCACCCAGACGGCATAGAAGCGGAGACGGGATCCGGCGGGCTTTGCCGCGAGACGAGACGCGGAGGTCACTGCTGCGGTCATGATTCGCGAGTCCCCATCAGGCCCACGGGGCGCACGATCAGGACGAGCACCAGCAGCAGGTAGGGAACGATCGGCGCGACCTGCGCGATCGTCACGTTCCAGATGTCAGTGAGCACCGATGGCCCGGCGGACGGATCGAGCGGGCCGAAGGCGCTCGCCAGCGAGCCGTTCAGCGCGACGGCGAAGGTCTGCACCAGGCCGATCACCAGCGAAGCGATGAAGGCGCCCGGCAGCGAGCCCAGGCCGCCGAACACGATCACCACGAACAGGATCGGCCCGAGCGCCGCGGCCATGTCGGATTGCGTCACCAGAGCGGGACCGGCGATGACGCCGGCGAGACCGGCGAGCGCGCTGCCGACCCCGAACACCACCATGAACACGCGTCCGACATTGTGGCCGAGATGGCCCACCATGTGGGGGTGGGTCAGCGCCGCCTGAACGATCAGGCCGACCCTGGTGCGCTTGAGCACGATCAGCAGCGCCACGAAGATCGTCACCGACACCGCCAGCATGAACAGCTTGTAGGCCGGATAGTTGGTCGAGAAGATCGTGAACGCGGGAAAGTCCAGCAGCGCCGGCACGCGATAGTCGAGCGGGGTCCTGCCCCAGATCATCGAGACGATCTCCTCGATGGCGAATGCGAGGCCGAAGGTCAGCAGCAGCTCTGCGACGTGGCCATGCTTGTGCGTGTTGCGCAGACCGTAGCGCTCGACAGCCATGCCGATGGCCCCGACGAGGAGCGGCGCCAGCAGCAGGGCCGGCCAGAAGCCGACCCATTTCGTGAGCTGGAAGCCGAAGAAGGCGCCGAGCATGTAGAAGCTGGCGTGAGCAAAATTGAGCACCCCCATCATGCTGAAGATGACGGTCAGCCCGCTCGACAGCAGGAACAGCAGCATGCCGAACAGCACGCCGTTGAGGGTCGAAATGACGATGAGTTCAAGCACGGCGCACTCGCGAATGTCCCGGGCTTCAATGCCCTGCCGCTCATTCTCTGACGGACCGACGCACGGCCGGCGCCACTTCCCGCACGCTGACCTCGTGCGGGAAGCCGGCGCGGATCGTTACGGCCGCGCCATCTTGCACGTCGTCGACACCATGGCCTGGGGCGTATCGACCCTGGAGACCAGGTGCCATCCCCAGCCGGTGTTCTCCTCGTCGAACGTCTCGTTCGCCGCGAGCTTGCCGAAGGACGAGACGTAGATCGGCTGCAAGAACTGGTGATCATCCTTGCGCATGAAGCCGGTGCCGCCATCCAGCACCTCGAGCTTGAGGTCCTCGAGCGCGGCCGCGACCTTCACCGGATCGATGGAGTTGGCCTTCTCGGCCGCCGCCTTGAACATGCGCATCTCGTTGACCGCCCGCGGATACCACAGCGACATGTTGACCTTGGCGCGGAACGCCTTCTCGTAGTCCATCGCAGCCTGATGGCCCGAATTGGCGAAGCCTTCCGTCAGCTGGAAGACCTGATGATCCAGGCCCGTCTGCTTGATGGCGGTCGGGCCGCCGGCGCCGCCCGCATAATAAGTGTACCAGTTGACCTTCAGGCCGGCATCCGCGGCGGCCTTGAGCAGCAGCGCGATGTCCTGGCCCCAATTGCCGGTGATGACGCTGTCGGCACCGGACGCCTTGATCTTGGCAATGTAGGGCGAGAAGTCCGTGATCTTCAGCAGCGGATGCAGCTCGTCGCCGACGATCTGGACATCGGGTCGCTTCGCCGCCAGCATCTTGCGCGCATCGCTGCGGACCGACTGGCCGAACGAATAGTCCTGATTGATCAGATACACCTTCTTGATGGAAGAGATGTCCTTCATGTAGTTGGTGAGCGCCTCCATCTTGATGTCCGAGCTGGCGTCCCAGCGGAAATGCCAGTAGCTGCATTTCTCGTTGGTCATGCTCGGATCGACGGCGGCATAGTTGAAGTACAGCACTTCCTTGCCGGGGTTGCGCGTGTTGTGCTTGTTGACGAAATCCTCCAGCGCGAGCCCGACGGATGATCCGTTGCCTTGCGTGATGTAGCGGACGCCGGCGTCGATCGCCTTCTGGGCCTGGATCAGGCTCTCTTGCGGATTGGTCTTATTGTCGAACGGCACGATCTCGACCTTGTGGCCGAGAATGCCGCCCTTGGCGTTGAGCTCGTCGGCCAGGTATTGGAACGTCTTCAGGCCACCCTCGCCGATGCTGGCGCCGCCGCCGGACAGCGGATCGATATAGCCGATCTTGACGGTGTCTTCGGCCTGCGCGGCATGACCGAGCATAGGGACGATCAGGGCAATGGCTAAAGTTAACTTGCGCATAGTCTTGTTTCCTCGCTGGCTGTCGACTTCAGTCGATCGATACGCATGATCGCGCAATTTGAAGAAGCACTGAGCAGAATAACGGCCGGATGACAAGCTCGGCATGACGTGAACGCCAGTTGCAGCTCCGGCAATGTGGAGGACAGGCCGCCCGCCGCCGATCGGACGTTTCATTCGGCGGAATGTTGGCGTCCACATATTGGACGACCCCGCCGGGCACCCGGGGGGTGACAAGCGCTGCCCCGTTCATGTCGCTTGTTCCGCAAGCTGGGACAGCGCGGCGTAGGTTCCACGCTGATAGACAGGAAGAGCACGGCGGCCGGCAGCACCGCGCCCAGTGGCAATCGTGGCCCCTGTTCCCGCCGAGACCGGCACGTGATGCTGAATCAGATAGATCATGATCAGGTCATTGACGGGATCGGCCTGCCACCAGGTGCCGAAGATGCCCGGCCAGGTGATCGTGCCCGGTGCGCCACAGGCATAGGGATTGCCGGCGGCATCCTCGACGATCGCAAGCCCGAGCCCAAATCCGCAGGTCTGCCACAGCGGCATGCCGGCGAAGGGAATCTGGCGCTGCGCGTCGATCAGCCGGTTGGTGCGCATCAGGTTGACGGTTTCGGGCCGCAACAGCCTGACGCCGTCCAGCTCGCCGCCTCCGAGCAGCATGCGCGCGAACCGATGATAATCGGGCGCGGACGAGATCAGCCCGCCGCCGCCCGGCGTATAGGCCGGCGGCTCGTCATACATGACCGGCTCGACCTTCGCGAGCCGCCCCGCCGTCTCGTCATGTCCGTACAGGCACGCCAAACGATCTCGCTTGGCGTGCGGCAACCAGAAATCGCTGTCGACCATGCCGAGCGGCGCGAAGATGCGCTCCTGTAGCACCTGCCGAAGCGGCCTGCCTGCGACCCGGCCGATCAGGAAGCCGAGCACGTCGGTCGAATGACCGTAGTGGAAGCAGTCGCCGGGCTGATACGCCAGCGGCAGCGTGCCGAGCGCCGCGAGCCATTCGTCGGGCGTCGACCGGTTCATCGCGGGATCACCGAGCGTGCGCTCATAGGCGACCTTCAACGGGCCTTCCGAGAAGAACGCGTAGGCGATGCCCGAGCGGTGCGTGAGCAGATCCTCGATGGTGATCGCGCGCCGGGCGGGCACGGTCTCGTCGAGCGGGCCGGCGGCGTCGCGCAGCACCCGCAGATCGGCGAGCTCCGGAATCCAGCGGGAGATCGGGTCGGCCAAGGCGATCCTGCCTTCCTCGACCAACATCATCGCCGCCACCGAGGTGATCGGCTTGGTCATCGACGCGATCCGGAACAACGTATCCGGGCGCATCGGGCTCCTGGTTTCGACATCGCGCCAGCCGATCGTCTCGGCGTGAACGACCTCGCCGCCGCGCGAGGTGAGAGACACGATGCCTGCGAGCTCGCCGCGATCGACGAATTCGGCGAGTGCCGGGCCGATCGCCGCAAGCGCCGCAGGATCGAAGCCCCGACAAAGGCGGACGGCTTCACTGGTCATGAGCGGCGCTCCGACGGACAGAGTTCAGTTTTCGGCGCCGGCCGGCGCGGGTGACGGAGAGACAGCGGGGGATCCTGGCGCGCAAGCGGCGCTCGGTCAGGCCATGGCCGATGAGAGGATTAGTCCGCCTTGACGTCGTCGGTCAGAATCGGACCCGATATGATCCAGCGCTGACCGTCGAATTTCATCATCTGGAATTGCTTGCTGATACGGTAGTCATCGGGAGTTGTCGTCACCG
The DNA here is from genome assembly GCF_032487555.1 of Bradyrhizobium sp. SZCCHNRI1029. Classification (NCBI taxonomy): domain Bacteria; kingdom Pseudomonadati; phylum Pseudomonadota; class Alphaproteobacteria; order Hyphomicrobiales; family Nitrobacteraceae; genus Bradyrhizobium; species Bradyrhizobium sp. SZCCHNRI1029. Next base: position 24,735 of record NZ_JAUEUK010000002.1, on the reverse strand, counting down.
ACATCCCCGGCAGCCCGAGATCGGGAACGAAGCCCTTGATGCTGGTCGCCTGCTTCATGATGTTGGCGCGCGTCAGCTCGTCGCCGCATTGCCTGAGAATGTGGACGAGCAGGGCCGCCGTCGAGTAGCCATAGGTCGCAAAGCCGCTGTTGGCGTCCTCGCTGGGCGCGTATTTCGCCATGAACGCCTTGTAGCGCTTCATGCCCTCGTCATCGGCCCATTGCGGATCGAGCGGATCCTTGCCGTAGGCGACCGAGATGATGTCCTTGGCATTCTCGAGCCCTGCGGGCACGAGCACCTGACCGACCGCCGTCGCGTTGACCTCCAGGATGTGGACGGGCTTCCAGCCAAGCTCGGCGGCCTTCCTGATCGATTGCGCCGCGAATTTCGGCGTCGACATGTTGTAGAACAGATCGGCACCTGAGGCCTTGAGCGTCACCAGCTGGGAATCGATCGTCGGATCGGACAGCTCGTAGGACATCTCTTTCACGATCATGCCGGCCTTGGCGCCGAGCCCGTCCTTCAGCCCCTTGACGTAGTCTTTGCCGAGGTCGTCGTTCTGATACAGGATGCCGATCTTCGCGTTCGGGTGGTTCTCCAGAATGTATCTGGCGTAGATGTGCGCTTCCGACTGGTAGTTCGGGTTGGCGGAGATCGTCCACGGAAAGTTCTTGGGATCGGTGAAGCGGGACGCTCCGCTTCCCGCCAGAAGCTGCGGAACGCCCTTGCCGTTCAGATATTTCTGGACCGCAGCGTTCGGCGGCGTGCCGATGATCTGGAACGTGGTCAGCACCTCGTCGCTTTCGACCAGCTTGCGCACCTGCTCGACGGTCTTCGGCGGGCTGTAGGCGTCGTCATATTGGATGAGGTTGATCTTGCGCCCGTTGACGCCGCCCTGCTCGTTGATCATGCGGATATAGGCCGCTTCCGCCTTGCCGATGGCTCCGAAAGCGGAAGCCGGCCCGCTGAGCGGGTTCGTCTGGCCGATCTTGATCTCGGTGTCGGTGGCGCCGACGTCGTATTTCTTCTGCGCGAACGCCGGGGCGGAAAGGGCCACGCCGAGCATCAGCAGGGCAGCCCCCGTCGACTTGATCCGTGTCATGTGTCCTCCCGTGAGCGGCTGATCCATGGCCAGCCGATTGTCTTTGATGATGTCCGCGCACGACGAGACTGGCAGCGCGTTGCCCGCCGCCCGATCGTCGACCGTTCTCCATCAGGTCTCCGAGACCTACCGTCCGGCCGGCCGCCGGTCAAGTTCATTCATTTAGCGCTAAATGAAAATGTTGGAAGCCCGAAGTCCTGCTTGACCGGGCGCGCCCACCCCCTCATCGTCAAACACCAACGGCGCCGTTCCTGTCTGCGCCGATCAGGGACCACGGAGAGCATGCCAGCACAGCCGAAATCCGAGGGACGCCGCACGCGCGCGGAACAGCGCGCGACGACGGTGAAGCTGATCCTCGACACCAGCGAGGAGCTGTTCGCGCAGCTCGGCTATTTCGGCGTGACGATCAAGGATGTGGCCGACAGGATGGGCATCCATCCCGCGCTGATCCATTACTACTTCGAGGGCAAGAGGGCGTTGTTCGATGCCGTGTTCGAACGCCGCATGGAATACGCTGTCACGGTGCGCACGGCCGGGCTGGATGCCTACGAGGCCAAGGTCGGAGATCGTCCGACCGTTGAAGGCGCGCTGCGTGCCTATTATGACGGCGCGTTCGACGTCTACGTCAACGAAGAGGACAACTGGCGACACTTCGGCCGCATCTTCGCGCAGGTCGCCAACGCGCCGGGCTATGGCGTGGAGATGATGGACACCTATCTCGATCCCATGGTGCTGCGTCTCATCGGGCTGCTGCAGAAGGCGTTGCCCGACGCCACGCCTGAGGACCTGTTCTGGAGCTTCCAGTTCACCTCCGGCGCCTACTCGCTGATCCTGTCACGGACCGGCCGGATCGACCGCCTGTCCGGCGGCCTGTGCAAGTCCGACGATTTCGCCGCGGTCCGCGAGCGGTTCGTGACCTTCATGGCCGGGGGCTTCAACGCGCTCTACAAGCGGCGGAAGCAGAAGTCGAAATGAGCGCCTCTTGGCGTCTCCTGGCCGTACCATGCAAACAAGCCGGAACGAACGATGATAGCTCCCTACGTCCCGCAAATGGCTCTCTATCGGCAATGGCTGAGGGACAATCGCGGCCTCCACTTCGAGAACTTCGAGCAGATGCGGCAATGGTCCATCCGCGACCTCGACGGCTTCTGGCGCAGCATCTGGGACTATTATGACCTGCAGTCGCCGACCGCGTTTTCGACCGTCCTGGGCAAGCGCACGATGCCGGGAGCGGTCTGGTTTCCGGGCGCTTCGGTCAACTACGCCCAGCAAGTCTTTCGTCACGTCGAAGCCGCCGATGCGGCGGGCCTGCCTGCGATCATCAGCAGTCACGAGGACGGCAGGCTCACGGAGACGACCTGGCCCGAGCTCCGGCGAAAGGCAGCCGCCCTGGCGCTGCATCTGCGCGAGCAAGGCATAGCGCCCGGCGACCGGGTCGCCGCCTATCTGCCCAATATACCCGAGGCCATCATCGCGTTTCTCGCTTCGGCGAGCATTGGCGCGATCTGGAGCGTTTGCGCCCCCGACATGGCCGCGCCCGCCGTGATCGACCGGTTCAAGCAGATCGAACCCAAGGTGCTGATCGCCTGCGATGCGGTCACCTATGCCGGCCGCCGGCACGATCGCCGCGGTGTCATCGAGGAGCTGCGCCGGTCGTTGCCGACACTCGGCCACGTCATCCTGCACAGTGACGATGCCGGCGCGCCGGTGAGCGGCGGGGTTCGTCTCTCGGACGTTCTGGCAAGAACGAGCCCTGGCGTCGATGCCTTCGAACCGGAGTGGCTTCCGTTCGATCATCCGCTCTGGATCGTCTACTCGAGCGGCACCACCGGGCTGCCGAAGCCGATCGTGCATGGTCACGGCGGCATCATCATCGTCACGCTGGCCCTGCTCGGGCTGCACAACGACATCGGCTGCTCCTATCAGCCCAATTCGTTCGGCGAGCGCTATCACTGGTACAGCTCGACCGGCTGGATCATGTGGAACAACCAGGTCGGCGCGCTCCTGAACGGGACCACGTGCTGCGTCTTCGACGGCAGCCCCGCCGGGCCGAAGGATCGTCCGGACTGGACCACGCTGTGGCGATTCGTGGCGAATTCGAAATCCACCTTCTTCGGTGCGGGCGCGGCGTTCTTCGCGAGCTGCGTCAAGGCGGAGATCAACCTGACCGACGCGGGCGATCTGTCCCGTCTGCGTTGCCTCGGGTCCACCGGCTCGCCGCTCAGCGCCGACACGCAGGCCTGGTTCGATCAGCGGTTCGCGGCGCTGTCGCAGGTCAATGGCAGCCGGGCGCAGGCGCAAATGTGGTGGGCCAACATCTCGGGCGGCACCGATTTCGCCGGCGCCTTCATCGGCGGCAACCGCGAATTGCCGCAGGTGCCCGGAACGATGCAGTGCCGCGTGCTCGGAGCAGCGGTCGAGGCCTTCAACGACCAGGGCAAGCCTGTCATCGGCGAGGTCGGAGAGCTCGTCTGCACCGCGCCGATGCCGTCGATGCCGCTGCGGTTCTGGAACGACGCGGGGAATGTGCGCTATCTCGCGAGCTATTTCGACGCCTTCGAGACGCGCGAGGGCGGGCCGGTCTGGCGGCACGGCGACTGGCTCAAGGTCGATCCGGACGGCTCCTGCGTGATCTATGGCCGCAGCGACGCGACCATCAATCGCCACGGGCTGCGCATGGGGACGAGCGAATTGTACTCGGCCATCGAAGCGCTGCCGGAGATCCTGGATTCGCTGGTCGTCGATCTCGAATATCTCGGCCGAGACAGCTACATGCCGCTGTTCGTGGTGCTGCGCGACGGCGTCGCGCTCGATGCGGCGATGAAGCGGAAGATCAACATGGCGGTGGAAGCCAGCCTGTCGCGACGCTTCGTGCCTGACGACATCTTCGCGGTTGCCGAGATTCCGCGCACGCTGTCCGGCAAGAAGCAGGAGCTCCCGATCAAGAAGCTCCTGCTCGGGCAGCCGCTCGACAAGGTCATCAACCGCGATGCGATGGCCAATCCCGGTTGCCTCGACTGGTACATCACGTTCGCCCAGAGCCGTTTGCAGAGCGGCTCGGGGGCGACGTAGCAGACGTACCCGAGCGAGCCGCTAGACCACCAGCCGGTCGAAATCGATCGCGACACGGCTGTCAGGAAAGATCTCCCGCGCCTCGGCGAGGATCTCCTCGTCGGGATAGCGGCCGGAAATGTGGTTCAGGACGAGCTGCCTGACGTTGCTGGACGCCGCCAGCCCGGCGGCCTCCGCGGCCGTCAGGTGGCCGTAGTCGCGAGCCATGGCCGAATCGCGCCGGAGGAAGGTCGCCTCGATCACGAGCATGTCCGCGTCGCGGACGTGCTCGTGCAGTCCCTCGGTCGTTTCCGCATCGCCGGCGATGACGAGCTTCTTCGCCCCCTGCGGAGGCCCCAGAACATCCTCGGGATCGATGGTTCGGCCGTCCTCCAGCGTGACCGGCCGGCCCTCCGCCAATGCCTTCCGCACGCGCCCATCAGGCACCGCGAGCGCTGCCAGACGATCTGGCTTCAGATGGCGGCGCGCTCGACTCACAAATGCGAAGCCGAAGCTGTCGGTGTCGCGGTGCCGGACGGGAAAGCAGTTGATCATAAACTCGCCGGCGTCGAGAACCTCCCCGCGCCTGAGCGGAACGAGCTCAAGCGAGATCGGCGCGCGGCCCTCGCCCCACAGCCCTGCGAGCATTCGGACCACCACATCGAGCGTCTCGGGGCCGCCGTGGACGCGCATGATGTCAGCGCTCCTGCGCAGCCGCAGGGTGGAAAACAGCCCGGGAATGCCGAGGACATGGTCGAAATGGCCGTGGGTGAGCAGGATCCGATCGAGCCGGCGAAAGCCTGCCCCACTGCGGAGCAGCTGACGCTGGGTCCCCTCGCCGCAATCGACGAGAATGCGATGCCGGCCTGCTCGAACGAGAAGGCCGGGATGATTGCGGTCCGCCGACGGAACGCTCGCCGAGGTCCCCAGGAAAGTGAGCTCGAACATCACAGCTGCTTCAGGCCCATGGTCGCAACGTCGTGAGCGGCTTTGACGGCAGGTCCCGACTGCGTTGCTTCGTCTCGATCACGGTCGGCGATCCCTTCTCATGAGCGTGCTTCCGTCGTCGCCGATTGAAGGCTGAGGGAGACCGACGTCGCAACGTCTTTGTAAGGGACGTTGTTGGCAGCCAGCACTTGGCTGTGCAGACTTCATCGCCGCGCTCTGATAGAGCTTGGCCATGCCAAGCTCCGGCCCGGAACAGGATGGCGCGCCGACGGCCATTCGCAAGATCATCCACATCGACATGGATGCATTCTACGCGTCGGTCGAGCAGCGGGACAATCCCGAGCTGCGCGGCAAGCCCGTGGCCGTCGGGGGATCGCGCGAGCGCGGCGTGGTGGCAGCCGCAAGCTACGAGGCTCGGGCGTTCGGCGTGCGCTCGGCCATGCCGTCGGTGACGGCAAAGCGCCAGTGCCCGCACCTGATCTTCGTCAAGCCGCGCTTCGAGGTCTACAAGGCCATCAGCCAGCAGATCCGCGCCATCTTCGCCGAGCACACGCCGATCATCGAACCTCTGTCGCTGGACGAGGCCTATCTGGACGTCACCGAAAACCTGCAAGGCATCCCGCTGGCACGCGACATCGCCTTGCAGATCCGGGCCAAGATCAAGGCCGAGACCGGGCTCAATGCCTCCGCGGGAGTCTCCTACAACAAGTTCCTCGCCAAGCTGGCCTCGGACCATCGCAAGCCCAATGGGCAATACGTCATTTCGCCGGAGATGGGTCCGGCCTTTGTGGAGGGGCTGCCGGTCGGCAGGTTTCACGGCATCGGGCCGGCGACCGCAGCGAAATTCAACGCGCTCGGAATTCATACCGGGCTCGACATCCGCAACCAGACCCTGCCCTTCCTCCAGCAGCACTTCGGCAAGGCCGGCCACCACTACTATTGGATCTCGCGCGGCATCGACAATCGCCCGGTCCGAGCCAATCGCATCCGCAAATCAGTCGGCGCCGAAAACACCTTCTCGAGCGACCTGACCGACTTCGAGCCGATGCTGGCGGAGCTGCAGCCGCTGATCGACAAGGTCTGGCAGCATTGCGAAGCCAGCGGCAACAGGGGCCGGACGGTCACGCTGAAGGTCAAGTTCGCGGACTTCGAAATCATCACACGCAGCAGGTCCGTCGCCAACCTGGTCGCGAGCCGGGAGGATCTGGCACGCTTGTCCGTCGCGCTGCTTCAGAGCGAGATGCCCCTAGCCAAGCCGGTGCGGCTCCTCGGCGTCTCGCTGTCATCCTTGCAGCAGCAAGACATCGCAGTGGAAGCCCAGCTGCCCCTGCTGATCTGAGGCGGGTCGACCCCAATGGCGACCGCGGCGGTCCCCCGATCGTTCCAGCACAGGGATGGGTTGACAGCCGAACAATCGAGCGCTTTATTCTGCCGCACGGGGATGTGCGATCTCCCCGCGAGGCGACATGCCCAAGAATCGCGTCCTGGTCACCAAGGGCGCAGCATGTCATCATCATACACCTCGATCTCACCCGAAAAATTGTCTCGACTGATCGGCACGGCGACCTCGCCACGGCTCGTCGACGTGCGTGTCGACGAGGATTTCGCCGCCGACCCACGCCTCATCCCCGGCGCCGTCAGGCGCTCCCATCTCGACGTCCAGCAATGGGCACCGAGCTTCACCGGCCAATCGGTTGTCGTGATCTGCCAGAAAGGCAAGAAGCTGAGCGAAGGTACCGCGGCCTGGCTCCGGTGCAGCAACGTCGCAGCCGAGGTCCTCGAGGGCGGCCACGTCGGCTGGACGGAGTCCCAACTCCCGACCGTGCCCGCAGACAGGATTCCCGCGAGGGACGACCGCGGCCGCACCGTCTGGGTCACGCGATCACGTCCCAAGATCGACCGCATCGCCTGTCCATGGCTGATCCGTCGCTTCGTCGACCCTGCAGCGGTCTTCCTGTTCGTGACGCCGGCCGAAGTCGAAGCCGTCGCCGAGCGTTTCCAAGCCACTCCCTTCGACATCGAGAATGTCTTCTGGAGCCACCGCGGCGAGCTTTGCACCTTCGACGTCATGGTCGAGGAGCTCGGTCTGCGGACACCACCCTTGGAACGACTCGCCACGCTGGTGCGGGCCGCGGATACGGCGCGACTTGATCTCTCGCCCGAGGCTCCCGGCCTCCTTGCCGCTTCACTCGGGCTGTCGCGAATGTACGACGACGATCTGGAGCAGTTGAGCGCGGGGCTGCTGCTCTATGATGCCTTCTACCGCTGGTGCCGCGACGCCACGAAGGAGGCGCACAACTGGCCGTCCAGCAAGGTGAAGTCATGACGGACCTCGTAGCATCGCGGAAGCCGGTTGCGGCCGAGCACGCCCATGGCATCTCCTTCAACGACGCGCTTCTCGTGTGGATCCGGGTGGCCTGTCTGAGTTTCGGCGGCCCCGCCGGCCAGATCGCGGTCATGCATCGCATCCTCGTCGAGGAGAAGAACTGGATCTCGGAGAGCCGCTTCCTGCACGCCCTGAACTACTGCATGCTGCTGCCGGGACCCGAGGCGCAGCAGCTTGCGACCTATATCGGCTGGCTGCTGCACCGGACCACCGGCGGCATCGTTGCGGGCACACTTTTCATTCTGCCCGGCATTTTCGCCATCATGGGCCTCAGCTACATCTATGCGGCCTATGGCAATGTCGGCGTCGTCGAAGCCTTGTTCTTCGGCCTCAAGGCGGCCGTGCTGGCGATCGTGATCCAGGCCGTCGTCCGCGTCGGCAAGCGCGCGCTACGCAATCGGATCATGATCGGACTGGCGGCCGCAGCCTTCGTCGCGATCTTCTTCTTCCGCGCGCCGTTTCCGATCATCATCATTGCTGCCGGAGTCATCGGCTTCGTCGCTGCCCGCCTCGGCCGGCCGGAATTCGCAGCCCTCGAACACGGCGGCAAGAACGCCGGTGCGATCGACAGCATGCTCGGCGAAGCCGTGCCGGATCACGTCCGTCCGAACGCTTCGCGCGCGCTGCGCGTGGCGGCCGTCTGGCTCGCGATCTGGCTCGCCCCCGTCTTCGCACTGCTGATCCTGCTCGGGCCGAACGACGTCTTCGGTCAGATCGCTATCTTCTTCAGCAAGATGGCGATGGTGACGTTCGGCGGCGCCTACGCCGTGCTCGCCTACGTCGCGCAACAGGCCGCGGAGTACTATCACTGGGTTGCTCCGCGCGAGATGCTCGACGGCCTCGGCATGGCTGAGACGACTCCCGGTCCCCTGATCATGGTCGTCCAGTTCGTGGGCTTCATGGCCGCGTTCCGCGGCGCGAGCGGGCTGTCTCCCATGCTCGCAGGCACGCTGGGCGGACTGCTGGCGACGTGGGTGACGTTCGCGCCCTGCTTTCTCTGGATCTTCGTCGGCGCGCCCTACATCGAGGCGTTGCGGGGAAACAAGGCGCTCGGCGGCGCGCTCTCGGCCATCACCGCCGCCGTCGTGGGCGTGATTCTCAATCTCTCGATCTGGTTCGCGCTGCACACCCTCTTCCGCGAGACCTTTCCGATCCGGGGATTCGGACTGTCATTCGACGCGCCCCGGCCGATGAGCATCGACCTGCCGGCCGTTGTCCTGTCGGTTGCGGCCGCCACGGCCATTTTCCGCTTCAACGTGGGAATGCTCGTCGTGCTCGCCGCCTCGTGCATCGCGGGCATCCTGATGCGCTTTGCGGGCGTCATCTGAGAGCACGCTGCGACGGAACACGGGGCAGTGCCAGACCAAAAGGAGCGAACGATGAGAAGCACGATCTGGAGTCTGTTGGGCCTCGGCGCCTGCCTCCTCGCACACGGCGCCGGACCGATCGTCTCGACGGCGCGCGCACAGGACATCGATTGGCAGAAGGTCGACGAGACATTGGGCCGGAAGCCGTCCGTGGCGGGAGACGTCCGCCGGTACGGCTTCCCGCGCACCGATCTCTCGGTGACCCTGGACGGCGTAACCATCAGGCCGGCGCTCGCGCTCGGCGGCTGGGTCGCGTTCAAGCCGGCGCATGGCGCCACCATGATCATGGGCGATCTCGTCCTGCTGGAATCAGAGATCAACCCGGTGATGGCGAAGATGATCGCCGGCGGGCTCGAAATCAGCGCCGTGCACAACCATCTGCTCCGCGCGAGCCCAGCAACGTCCTACATGCATGTCGTCGGTCACGGAGATCCGGTCAAACTCGCGTCCGCCATCCGCGACGCCCTCGCCGACAGCAAGACACCGTTGACGGTTGCGGCGTCGCCGACCACGCCGCCGCCGGCCATCGATCTCGACACGGCACAGCTCGATCAGATCCTTGCGGTCAAAGGACAGGCCAATGGCGGAGTCTATCAGTTCAGCGTGCCGCGACGCGATCCCATCGTCGAGGGTGGACTATCCTTGTCTCCCGTCGCGGCGATGGGCGTCGCGACGGGCATCAACTTCCAGCCGACCGGCGCAGGCAAGGCCGCCGTCACCGGTGACTTCGTGCTGAGCGGGGAGGAGGTGAACCCCGTGATCCGGACGCTCCGTGCCCACGGCATCGAGGTCACGGCGCTGCATAGTCACATGCTGGACGAACACCCCCGCCTCTTCTTCATGCACTTCTGGGCGAACGATGATGCGATCAAGCTCGCCAAGGGTTTGCGGGCGGCGCTCGACAAAACGGCAAGCACCAAGAGCTAAGAGCAAAGAGCCAGGAAAGGCGCGGTCCGAGAGTGTGCGGGCCTTGCTCTGTTGGCAGGTGCGACAACCTTTTGGTCTGGCCCGCCTGCAACTTCGCATGCGTGAGACGCCGATCGGTTGCAAGGCAACGCGCTGCCGGAGTCCATGCGAGCTCTCTCGTGGTGCCGAAGATTGGGGACGGGGGGCAGATCCCGTCCCTCGACCCACGCGCGATCCTATGGCAAGTCTGGACGACGCCGATGTGGCGCAGCCGGATGTCGTGATGTCGTCGAAGCAGGACTGGACGCTCGCTTTCCCGCCGTTGCGGCAATTGCCGGAGGAGATCTTCGCGCAGTTGCGCGAGGCCAGCCTCATTGTCGAGCTTCCGGAAGGCAGCCGGATCTTCGGCCCCGGCCAGGCGCCGGACTCCTTCCTGCTGCTGCTGGACGGGACCATCCGCGTGCAGCAGACGTCCGAGTCCGGCCGCGAGATCGTGCTCTACCGCGTCCAGGCAGGCGAGAGCTGCGCGCTGACCACGGCCTGCCTGATGGGTTACGAGGAATACCAGGCCGAGGGCATCGCGGAAACCCGGATCCGTGCCGTGGCGATCCCGCGCGCGCTGTTCGACCGGCTGATCGCCAGCTCGCGCGAATTCCGCCAGTTCGTCTTCACCGCGTTCAGCCGCCGTGTCACCAATCTCTTCCGCATCATCGAGGAAGTCGCGTTCGAGCGGATCGATGTGCGGCTCGCGCAGAAGCTTCTGGATCTCGCCGGGGCGAAGCAGCAGATCGCTGCGACGCATCAGGAGCTCGCCAACGAGCTCGGCAGCGCGCGCGAGGTCATCAGCCGGCAGCTCAATGAATTCGCAAGGCGCGGCTGGTTGCGAATGGCTCGCGGAATCGTCGAGATCACCGACAGACCGGCGCTCGTCCAGCTGGCCCAGCATGGCTAGGAACCGGCGTCTCTTGGTGACTTAGTTACATACCCGCGCAATGTCCCGCTCTATCGTCTGCATCATCGCAAGCCAAAGGGAGCGCGACATGACACAGAACATTGGCAAGATCGACCGGCTGCTCAGGATCATCGTCGGACTCGCCATCCTCAGTCTCACGGTCGTAGGGCCGCACACCTTGTGGGGCCTTCTGGGCCTGATCCCGCTCGGCACCGCACTGATCGGCTGGTGCCCGCCCTACGCGATGCTCGGCATCAATACCTGCGGAACGAAGTCCAATCCGACGTCTTAGACCGTTCTGGACGACAAACCGGGGCGTGGGCGGCGATGCCGCCCCGGAGCCAAATCGTGGAGCAGCAGCCATGTCCTATCCAATCGATCTCGGCGTGCAGCCGAAGGTGGCCGGATTCTTCGATCCTGACACCAGCACGATCAGCTACGTGGTGAAGGACCCGTCATCGCCGTCCTGCGCGATCGTCGATCCCGTCCTCGACATCGACTACGCGGCCGGCCGCATCAGCACCCGTTCCGCCGACATGCTGATCGACTACGTGAAGATCAACGGCCTCAGGCCGGAGTGGCTGATCGAAACGCATGCGCATGCCGACCATCTCTCCGCTGCGCCCTACATCCAGGACAAGCTCGGCGGCAAGATCGGCATCGGCGAACATATCCTGACCGTGCAGGAGACCTTCGGCAAGGTCTTCAACGAGGGCACGGAATTTCGCCGCGACGGCAGCCAGTTCGACCGGCTGTTCAAGGATGGCGACACCTATCAGGTGGGACAGATGACGGCCTTCGTGATGCACACGCCCGGCCATACGCCGGCCTGTGCCACACATGTGATGGGCGATGCCGCTTTCGTCGGCGACACCCTGTTCATGCCGGACGGGGGAACGGCGCGGGCCGATTTTCCAGGCGGCAATGCGCGCACGCTGTACCGCTCGATCCGGAAGATCCTTGAGACGCTGCGGCGCGAGACCCGACTGTTCATGTGTCATGACTATGCCCCAAACGACCGCGCGGTGCGCTGGGAAACGACCGTCGGCGAGGAGCGACTCCACAACATCCACGCGCGAGACGGGATGACCGAGAACGAGTTCGTCGCGCTCCGCGAGGCCCGCGACAAGACGCTCGGCATGCCGCGCCTGATCATTCCATCACTTCAGGTCAACATCCGCGCCGGACATCTTCCTCCCGCGGACGCGACGGGAAAGACATTCCTGAAGGTACCGATCAACGTACTTTGAGAACCACTCGCTTTGCTCACGCGATGCCGGCTTGGCCGCGAGCTCGCGGTGTCACGAAGATGTCAGTTGCCAAGAGCGGCCGGTCTGCGCGACCAGTCCAAATTGGAGAAATTGATCCAAGATGAGGCGTGCTGATTTCGAGATGCCAGCGATGACACGCCGCCTGATAGCGGCGCTGATCGCGCTCGTCTTGAGTCTGGCGCCTCTGCTCGGAACGTTCGAGGTTGCAACGGCAGACGCCGGCGCCGGTGCCGGTGCGCACCAATGGTCCCGAACGACCACGAGCGCGCCCAAGCCCTGCAGGAAGGCCGTCATCCCGGGCATGATCAACACGTGTCCGTTTGCCGCGGCTGGTCTGACCGCCGTCCCGGCGAGCGACAGTGCGGCGGCGCAGCCGGTTGCCGCCTCCCGGACGCTGTCCTGGCGCCCCTATGACGAGGCGCTGACAACGCAATGCGACGCGTCCTCGCCCTACCGTCCCCCCTGTCGCCACGCCTGATCCTTCCGTCGTCATCGGCTTACGGGCCGCGTAACGTCGTGACTTGAGCGGACGAATATCCACCATCGATCGTGCGTCGTGCAGGTCGGCTTAAGGTGCCCATTGCCAGGCGCGCCTTGCGCCGGGTCGCGCAGCGCAACTGCCACGCAATGCACGATCAGCGCGCGGGAGATCATCATGTCCATCCGTCATCTTGGCCGGCTCGCATGGCTGCTCGGCCTGCTCCATCTTGCGGCGACGACCGCTGTCGCGGGCGAGCTGCGCCCGCAGGCGAACGTCGACACGCGCCTGCTGGTCGGCGACGTCACGCGAGCAGACGGCGGCCCGGCCGCGGCATGGGCCGGACTGGATGTCAGGCTGGATGCAGGCTGGCACACCTATTGGCGCTCACCCGGCGATGCCGGCGCGCCACCCGAATTCGACTGGAGCGGCTCACGCAACGTCGCCGATGTCACCGTCGAATGGCCGGCGCCGAGCCGCTTCAGCGAGCAGGATATCGACACGTTCGGCTACGCTGAGCACGTGCTGTTTCCGTTGCGCGTGCGGCTCGAGGATGGAGCGGCGCCCGCACATCTCACACTGAAAACGGTGCTGTTCGTCTGCTCGGTCATCTGCACCCAGCAGGAGGCCCATCTCGAGGCCGACATCCCCGCCGTCTCGCACCGGCCGAACGATCAGGCGCTGATCGACGAATGGCGGCAGAGCGTCCCCCGCGCGAGCTCGCCGGGGCTCTCCATCACGGCGTTGCGCATCGATCGGCAACCAAAGCCGCATCTGCAGCTCGAGGCGCATGCGACGCCGCCACTGCACGCGCCCGACGTCTTCCTTGATGGGAACGATGCCGTGTCCGGCGGCCGTCCCCAGGTGAGCCCGATGTCGGACGGCGGCGTACGGATCACCGTGCCGGTGCAAGGCTTCGATCAGGCCGGTCCGGGACAACGCCTGCGGGTCACCCTGGTCGATGGCGACCGATCGATCGAGGCCATGCTTCCGGTGGATGCCGATCAAGCTGCTCGCGCTTCTGCGGCCAAAGCAGCCACACCGGCACCGCGTCCTTCGGCGGCATCGATCTGGACCATGCTCGGCGTGGCCCTGCTCGGCGGCTTCATCCTCAACTTCATGCCCTGCGTGTTTCCGGTGTTGTCGCTGAAGCTCGTTTCGCTGGTCGATCACGATCCCGCACACGCGCCCTCGCCGCGCCGGGCATTCCTGGCGACGGCGGCCGGCATCGTCGCCTCGTTCGTGACACTTGCCACCGTCCTCTCCGCACTCAAGGCCGCGGGCGCCGAGGTCGGCTGGGGCTTGCAGTTTCAGCAGCCCGCTTTCCTCATCGCGATGATCATCGTGCTCGCGGCATTCGGTGCCAACCTGCTCGGCCTGTTCGAGATCAGCCTGCCGTGGTGGATCGCCGGCCGCCTTGGCAACGCCGCGAGCCACAGGACGATGGCAGGTCATGCCATCAACGGCTTCGTCATGACGCTGCTGGCCACGCCGTGCTCCGCGCCGTTCGTCGGGACCGCCGTCGCTTTTGCGCTGTCGCAGGCCGCACCGCAAATCCTGCTGGTGTTCACCACGCTCGGGCTCGGCATGGCTGCGCCATATCTGTCTCTGGCCGCGGCGCCAGGCCTTGCCGCACTCTTCCCGCGGCCCGGCCGCTGGATGCTGAAGCTGCGCGTGCTTGCAGCGCTCGCGATGGCGGCGACCGCGCTATGGCTGCTGATCGTGCTCGCCGACATCAGTGGACCCTCGACTGCGGCCGTCCTTGCCGCTGCGCTGCTCGTCCCCGCTCTGATCATGGCGTCGCTCCGTTTCCCGTTGCGGCGAACGATCGCCGGAGCCGGCCTCGCCGGCACGATCGGACTGGCGCTGATCGCCGCCACCTCCGTCAAGCAGCCGGACGGCGCAAGCCGGCCGGCCGGAATCGCCTGGCAGCCGCTGGTGCCCGCCGAGATCACGGCGCAGGTGCGGGCCGGTCACACGGTCTTCGTCGACATCGGCGCCAGCTGGTGCGTCACCTGCAAGGTCAACGAGAAGCTCGTGCTCGACAGCACGGCCGTGCGCAGCCGACTGGCGTCGGGCGTCGTTGCCGTCAAGGCGGACTGGACCTCACCCAGCGACGCGATCGCGACCTATCTCCGATCCTTTGGCCGCTACGGCCTGCCGTTCAACGTCGTGTTCGGCCCCGGAGCTCCTAACGGCATCCTGCTCCCCGAACTGCTGACGCCGCAGACCGTGCTGGACGCCATCGACACCGCCTCGACCATCCCTCATCAGGAGAACGACAAGTCATGACCACGAAGACCTTTGCCGCATCGATCGCCATGCTGCTGCTGTTGACTGCGGCCATCCTGCCGATCCAGTCTCGCGCCGAGGACGACGACACCGACATTCTGAGCGAAGCGCGCATCCTGCACGATCCCGCCATCCCTGCTGTCGGAAACGCCGAGGGCGACATCACGATCGTCGAGTATTTCGACTATCAGTGTCCGTATTGCCGCAAGATCAGCCCGGAGCTCGCCAAGGTGGTTCGCGACGACGGTCACGTCCGTCTCGTCTTCAAGGATTGGCCGATCTTCGGCGGCGCCTCGATCTACGCGGCACGCCTCACCCTGGCGGCGAGATATCAGGACAAGTTCGCCGAGGCCCATGAGGCGCTGATCTCGCTCAATGAGAAGCTGTCCGAGGCCAAGGTCGATGCGGCGCTCAGCGGTGCCGGAATCGACCTCGCCCGCGCCAAGGCCGACCTCGCGGCCAAGCACGCCGACATCGACGCCGTGCTCGCGCGCAATCACGAGCAGGCCACGGGCCTCGGCTTCCGCGGCACGCCGGCCTTCATCATCGGCCATTTCCGCATCCCCGGCGTCCCCAATGCACAGGCTTTCAAGCAGGCCATTGCGGATGCCCGCGCTGCTGCATCCGCCAAGTGAGCAGGCACCTGACGCTCGCCATGGACAGCCGCAGCGCCGCGCCCGCAACGTGCGGCTCAGTAGCTGGCCACAACGGAGAAGGAGATCTCGTTCCGGACGTTTGGGACAGCGGAGCTTCCTGATTCACTTCCGCGATAGGATAGAGTGAGGTCGTGATGCGGTTGGCCGGCACGGTCAGGCCGATCTCGGCATTGGCGAGGTGGCAGCCGGGGTCGTCGGCCGCGGCATGGCCGGCGATGCGCGGCGCACGCCGCGGGCGTATTGCATTGCAGATGTCAACATGTGCGCGGGCACCACGGCGGCCGGCGACTCGGGATTGCATCATCGCTTCGCTCCGCGCATGACGGCCGCGGCAGGCAGTGGCCCCGCCTGATGCGAACCGCCGAGCTGGGCGCGTCTGCCAAGCCGCGGCCGATGATCCCGCCAACATTCCCACGGCACCCAATCGATGCTACCAAGCCCGCACAATCCGCCGTATCCATGCCGAGGACGCATCGATGTTCGACCTCAACCAGCTGCGCTGCTTCGTCACCGTGGCCGAGGAGCTGCATTTCGGCCGCGCCGCGATCCGGCTCAACATGACGCAGCCGCCGCTGTCGCGGCAGATCCAGGTGCTGGAGCACATCATCGATGCGGTGCTGCTGGAGCGCACCAGCCGCTCGGTCAAGCTGACGCCGGCCGGGCGCAGCTTTTTGCCCGAGGCACGGCGCATCCTGAAAATGGCCGAGAGCGCCGCCCAGGTGGCGCAGCGCATTGCCAGCGGCAAGAGCGGCTCGCTCAAGATCGGCTTCACCGCGGCCGCGGCTTACAGCTTCCTGCCCGATCTGGTCGCCGCCTGCCGCAGCGAGCTTCCAGAAGCCGATCTGTCGCTGAAGGAAATGGTCTCCGGCGACCAGATCGAGGCGCTGGCCTCCGGCCAGATCGACGCCGGCCTGCTGCGGCCGCCGATCGCGCGCCCCGAATTCGCCACCCGCCGCGTCGTCGCCGAGCCGCTCTGCGCCGCGCTGCCGCGCCGCCATCGTCTCGCCTCCGCCGAGGCCGTGTCGATCCGTGATTTCGACGGCCAGAACTTCATCATGTATTCGCAGACCGAGGCGCGCTATTTCCACGATCTCCTGGTGTCGCAGTTCATGCGTGCAGAGGTGTTGCCCCGCTACGTGCAGCATCTGAGCCAGATCCACTCGATCCTGGCGATGGTGCGCGCCGGCCTCGGGCTTGCGATCGTGCCCGAAGCTGCCTCCAGCCTGAAGATCGCCGATGTCCGGCTGCGGCCGCTGAAGCTGCGCAACCCGACGCCGGCCGAGCTGTTCCTGGTCTGGCGGCGCGATCACGACAATCCGCTGCTGCCGGCACTGGTCGAGCTGGCCGGCAATCTCGCCGTGCAGCACGCGGAAGATTGATATCTGATCCGCATCAATCGATACCGTCATTGGCTTGGACCGGCATCGAACTTGGTCCTACGACATCGCCCGGGGGAATGCGCGCCGGCGCCGGCCGCGCCCGTTCCCAAGGACATTCGTGAAGGACCCGCGCGATGAGCAAGATGACCCCGACGGAAATGGCTGCGAAGATCGGCAGCGGCCTGCTCTCCTTCCCCGTGACGCCGTTCAAGGCCGACTATTCGTTCGACGAGGCCACCTATCGCGCCAACATGGACTGGCTGTGCGGCTATGACGTCGCGGGCCTGTTCGCTGCCGGCGGCACCGGCGAGTTCTTCTCGCTGACCGCGGCCGAGGTGCCGGAGGTGGTCAAGGTCGCGGTCGACGAGACCAAGGGCCGCGTGCCCGTGCTCGCTGGCACCGGCTACGGCACCGCGATCGCGCGCGAGATCGCGATTGGCGCCGAGAAGGCCGGCGCCGACGGCCTCCTGCTGCTGCCGCCCTATCTGATGCATGCCGAGCAGGACGGCCTCGCCGCCCATGTCGAGGCGGTCTGCAAATCGGTCAAGATCGGCGTCATCGTCTACAACCGCGACAACGCCATCCTGCAGCCGGACACCCTGGCACGGCTGTGCGAGCGCTGCCCGAACCTGGTCGGCTACAAGGACGGCATCGGCGACATCGAGCTGATGACCCGTGTCTACACCAGGATGGGCGACCGCCTGACCTATATCGGCGGCCTGCCGACCGCCGAGACCTTCGCCCTGCCCTATCTCGACATGGGCGTGACGACCTACTCCTCGGCCGTGTTCAACTTCGTGCCGGAGTTCGCGACGAACTTCTATGCCGCAGTGCGCAAGCGCGACCACGCCACCATCCATGCCGGATTGAAGGATTTCATTTTGCCGCTGATCGCGATACGCAACCGCAAGAAGGGCTACGCGGTCTCGATCATCAAGGCCGGCATGAAGGTGATCGGCCGCGATTCCGGCCCTGTCCGCCTGCCGCTGACCGATCTGACCGCGGAGGAGATGGCGGAGCTGACGGCGCTGGTGAAGGCGCTGCCGGGCGCCGTCTCGGCACAGCAGGCGGCGGAGTGATCTTGCTGTCATTCCGGGGCAAGGCCGCAAGGCCTTGAACCCGGAATCTCCGAGTTGATGGATAAGAAGAGACGCAAGCCAATCTCTGGATTCCGGGTTCAGCCCTGACGGGCTGCCCCGGAATGACGGAGATAGGAAGAAGACCGGGAGGAGCACATGAGTCACGCAGCCACCAGCACCGGAATCTCCGGCGCGCCGATCGTCACCGGCATGGAGGTCATTCCGGTGGCCGGCCGTGACAGCATGCTGCTCAATCTCAGCGGCGCGCATGGGCCGTTCTTCACCCGCAACCTCGTCATCCTCACCGACAATGCCGGCCACACTGGCGTCGGCGAGGTGCCCGGCGGAGAGAAGATCCGGCAGACGCTGGAGGATGCGAAGAGCCTGATCGTGGGCAGGAGCATCGGCGCCTGTAACACCATCCTCGCCACGATGCGTACCGCCTTCGCCGATCGTGACGCCGGCGGCCGCGGCAAGCAGACCTTCGATCTGCGCGTCATGATCCATGCGGTGACCGCAGTCGAATCCGCGCTGCTCGACCTGCTCGGCCAGCATCTCGGCCTGCCGGTGGCGGCCCTGCTCGGCGAAGGCCAGCAGCGCGCCTCCGTCGAGGCGCTCGGCTATCTGTTCTTCATCGGCGACCGCAAGAAGACCGACCTGCCCTACGCCACCGGCGAGCGCGAGAAGGACGGCTGGTATACGCTGCGACATCAGGAGGCGATGACGCCCGAAGCTGTGGTGCGGCTCGCCGAGGCGACGCACGACGCCTATGGCTTCGCCGACTTCAAGTTGAAGGGCGGCGTGCTCCGCGGCGAAGCCGAGATCGAGGCGGCGACCGCCATCGCAAAACGCTTCCCGCAGGCGCGCGTTACGCTCGACCCCAACGGCGCCTGGTCGCTCGATGAAGCGATCCGGCTGTGCAAGGACATGCACGGCATCCTGGCCTATGCCGAGGACCCCTGCGGCGCCGAGGCCGGCTTCTCCGGCCGCGAGATCATGGCCGAGTTCCGCCGCGCCACGGGCCTGCCGACCGCGACCAACATGATCGCCACCGACTGGCGGCAGCTCAGCCATGCGCTGCGGCTCGGGGCGGTCGACATTCCCTTGGCCGACCCCCATTTCTGGACCATGCAGGGCTCGGTGCGCGTCGCCCAGACCTGCCGCGACAATGGTCTGACCTGGGGTTCGCACTCCAACAACCATTTCGACATTTCGCTGGCGATGTTCACCCACGTGGCCGCCGCTGCGCCGGGCAAGGTCACCGCCATCGACACCCACTGGATCTGGCAGGACGGCCAGGCGCTGACCAAGGCGCCGCTGCAGATCAAGGGCGGCAGGATCGCCGTGCCCGAGCAACCTGGGCTCGGTGTCGAGGTTGACCGCGGCGCCATCGAAAAGGCCCATGCGCTGTACAAGAGCCACGGGCTCGGTGCACGCGACGACGCCGTCGCAATGCAGTATCTGATCCCCGGCTGGACCTTCGACGACAAGCGCCCCTGTCTCGTGCGATGACGGGGGCGATCGGTTAGATTGTCCGAGCAATCGCGCAAAGTCTGGAGAACAACATGAACGCGATCCTCAAGAATTTCATCGCCGGCGAGTGGGTCGACGGCAGCGGGGTGACCCGCAACATCAACCCGTCCAACACCAACGACGTCGTCGGCGAATACGCCAAGGCCGACAAGGCGCAGACCGAGAAGGCGATCGCCGCCGCCAAGGCCGCCTTCCCGGCCTGGTCGCGCTCGACGCCGCAGGAGCGCTATGACGCGCTCAACAAGATCTCGGCGGAGATCCTGTCGCGCAAGGAAGAGCTCGGCCGCCTGCTGGCGCGCGAGGAGGGCAAGACGCTGCCGGAGGGCATCGGCGAGGTCGCCCGTGCCGGCCAGATCTTTGCGTTCTTTGCCGGCGAGGCGCTGCGCCTCACCGGCGAGAAGGGCGCCTCGGTCCGTCCGGGCCTCGACGTCGAGATCACCCGCGAGGCCGTCGGCGTCGTCGGCATGATCACGCCCTGGAATTTCCCGATCGCGATCCCCGCCTGGAAGATCGCGCCCGCGCTCTGCTACGGCAACACGGTCGTGTTCAAGCCGGCGGAGCTGGTGCCCGGCTCGGCGCATGCGCTGTCCGAGATCATCGCGCGCTCCGGCCTTCCCGCCGGCGTCTTCAACCTCGTCGTCGGCTCCGGCTCGGTGGTCGGCCAGACCCTGCTCGAGCATCCGGATGTTCACGCGATCTCCTTCACCGGCTCGGTCGGCACGGGGCGCAAGATCGCGCAGGCCTGCGTGCTGTCGAACCCGATGAAGAAGTTCCAGCTGGAGATGGGCGGCAAGAATCCGATGGTCGTGCTCGACGATGCCGACGTCAAGGTCGCGGTCGAAGCCTGTGTCAACGGCTCCTATTTCTCGACCGGCCAACGCTGCACGGCGTCCTCGCGCCTGATCGTCACCGAGGGCATCCACGACAAGTTCGTCGCGGCGATGACCGAGCGGCTCAAGGGCCTTGTGGTCGATGACGCCGTCAAGCAGGGCACCCATATCGGCCCGGTGGTCGACGCCAACCAGCTCGAGCAGGATCAGCGCTATCTCAAGATCGGCCAGGACGAAGGCGCCAAGCTCACCTGGGGCGGCGAGCTGCTCAACCGCGAGACGCCCGGCTTCTACATGCAGCCAGCGCTGTTCACCGAGGCCACCAACGCGATGCGCATTGCCCGCGAGGAGATCTTCGGACCGGTCGCCTGCGTCATCCGCGCCAAGAACTACGACGAGGCGCTGGCGATCGCCAACGACACCGAGTTCGGCCTCGCGGCCGGCGTCTGCACCACCAGCCTGAAATACGCCTCGCACTTCAAGCGCAACAGCGAGGCCGGCATGGTGATGGTCAATTTGCCGACCGCCGGCGTCGACTATCACGTCCCGTTCGGCGGCCGCAAAGGCTCGAGCTACGGCGCCCGCGAGCAGGGCTCCTACGCGCGGGAATTCTACACGACGGTGAAGACGGCCTACACCTTCCCGGTGTGAGCCTCGTCCGCCGTGAGCTAACAGACGGGCCGCATCGACGGTCCACTCCCTCTCCCCGTTCTTACGGGGAGAGGGGATGAAAGAAGGAAGTAGGCGGGCACGGCGCTCCGCGCCTTTGCCCACCCACCGGAGCGGAACGGAGCCAGCATGAACCAGCAGGTCGTCGCCAACCAGGAGCCCCGCATCATCAAGCTCAACGCGCGCGACAACGTCGCGATCGTGGTGAACGATTTCGGCCTGCCTGCCGGCACCAAATTTCCCGATGGCCTGACGCTGAGGAGCTTCGTCCCGCAGGGCCACAAGACCGCACTGGTCGACATCGCCGAGGGCGCGCCGATCGTCCGCTACGGCGAGATCATCGGCTATGCGAAGTCGCCGATCGCATCCGGCGAATGGGTGGACGAGGCTCGCATCGACATGCCTGAGGCTCCTGCCCTCGATCAGCTCGAAATCTCCACCGCGGTGCCGGGGCCGCTGCCGCCGCTCGAAGGCTACACCTTCGAAGGCTATCGCAATCGCGACGGCTCGGTCGGCACCCGCAACGTGCTGGGCATCTCGACCTCGGTCCAATGCGTCAAGGGCACACTGGAATTCGCGATCAAGCGCATCAAGAGCGAGCTGCTGCCGAAGTACCCGAATGTCGATGACGTCGTCGCGCTTACCCACGCCTATGGCTGCGGTGTCGCGATCACGGCGCCAGATGCCGTGGTGCCGATCCGAACCCTGCAGAACCTCGCACTGAACCCGAATTTCGGCGGCGAGATCCTCGTCGTCGGCCTCGGCTGCGAGAAGCTCGCGCCGGAGCGGCTGCTGCCGGAAGGCACTGAAGACTCGATCGTCCGAATGCAGGACGAGGCCTTCGACGGCTTCGGCGCCATCGTCGACGCCATCATGACCCAGGCCGATCGCCGCCTTGCCGAACTCAACAAGCGCACCCGCGAGACCTGCCCGGCGTCCGATCTCGTCATCGGCCTGCAATGCGGCGGCAGCGATGCGTTCTCCGGTGTGACCGCCAATCCCGCAGTGGGCTTCGCGGCGGACCTGCTGGTGCGCGCGGGCGCGACCGTGATGTTCTCGGAGGTGACCGAGGTTCGCGACGCGATCCAATTGCTGACCCGGCGCGCCATCAACGAGGACGTCGGCCGCGCGCTGATCCGTGAGATGGACTGGTACGATTCCTATCTCGCGCGCGGCGGCGCCGATCGCAGCGCCAACACGACGCCCGGCAACAAGAAGGGCGGCCTCGCCAACATCGTCGAGAAGTCGCTGGGCTCGATCGTGAAGTCGGGCTCCGGTCCGATCCACGGCGTGCTGGCGCCGGGCGAGAAGGCCAGGCAAAAGGGCATGCTGTTCGCGGCGACGCCAGCCTCCGACTTCATCTGTGGCACCCTGCAGCTCGCATCTGGCATGACCTTGCAGGTGTTCACCACGGGCCGCGGTACGCCCTACGGCCTTGCGGCGGCGCCCGTCATCAAGGTCGCGACCCGCAGCGAGCTGGCGCGCCGCTGGAAGGATCTGATCGACTTCGACGCCGGCCGCATCGCCACCGGCGAGATGACGATCGAGGAAACCGGCTGGGAGTTGTTCAAGCTGATCCTCGACGTCGCCTCCGGTCGCACCAAGCCATGGTCGGACCGCTGGGGCATCCACAACGATCTGACCTTGTTCAATCCGGCTCCGGTGACCTGAGGGAGGGCTCACCCTGCCATGCCAATTGCCTCGCTCAAACCTCTCCCCGTCATTGCGAGCGAAGCGAAGCAATCCAGGGTCCCAGCCACCATCCTGGATTGCTTCGCTTCGCTCGCAATGACGCGTATGTTGAAGCAACGAGCCTAGACAACGAAGGCCGGGAGGAAGAGCCAGATGTCCAGCTTCAGCCGCTTCGCCGCGATTGCCGTAGCAGCCTCCCTCCTCTCCCTCCTCTCCGCCGGCCCTTCCCGCGCCCAAGACGCCATCCCTGGTGTCCCCCGCGAGCTGCTCGAGGACATCGCGACCGGCAGCCGCATCCTCGCCGATCTCGGCGTCGTCGACGCCTTCGGCCATGTCAGCGCGCGGCATCCCACCAATCCGCACCACTTCCTGATGGCACGCTCGATCGCGCCGGCGCAGGTCACGGCCAATGACATCATGGAGTTCGACGAGAACGGCGAACCGGTCGATGCGAGGAACCGCGCCGTCTTCCTCGAGCGCTTCATCCATGCCGAGATCTACAAGGCGCGTCCGGACGTCAGCGCGGTGGTGCATACGCATTCGCCGGGCGTCGTGCCGTTCAGCGTCAGCCATACACCCTTGAAGCCGCTGTATCACAACGCCGCCTTCCTCGGCACCGGCGCGCCGGTATGGGACATCGGCAAGGAGTTCGGCGCCACCAACATGCTGGTCAGCAACAATGTGATCGGCAAATCGCTGGCGGCCACGCTTGGCGACAAATCGGTGGTGCTGATGCGCGGCCACGGCGACGTCGCGGTTGGACCGTCGGTCAAGGCCGCCGTGTTCCGCGCCTATTACACCGACGTCTATGCGAAGCTGCAGGCGCAGGCGATCGGGCTCGGCAGAGACGTCACCTATCTCAGCGCCGAGGAGGCCGCCAAGGCCGACGCGGTCAACATGGTGATCATGGACCGCGCCTGGGCGCTGTGGAAGCAGAGGGCGCAGTCGGCGAAATAGTCCCGGAGATTGAAGATCATTCCGCGGCAGCGCCGCCCCGGATTCCTGTGACGCGCCGAGCCCGCTGCACCGCGCCTTCCGTCTCGACATGGAGCGCGAGCGAGTGCGCGGCGTGCGCACGGAACTTTCCATTCCTTTTGCGGTATCGACCGACCACCCGTGCCGTACAGCGCCGGGCTTGCGCTGGCGCGATGTACGCTGCCGCACTGGCGTCCGACCTCTTTTTGCCGCAAAGCTGACACATCGCTTAACCTCTCGCGCCGTCATGATTCCTCCAGGCTCACCCCGCGGATGCCCCTGCATTTTCCTCGTCTTGCTGCCGTTGCGCTCGGTCTCTTCCTGGGTACGCCCTGCCTGGCTCAGCAGCCGATGCCGGTGACGAGCTCGCCGGAGGAGCGGCCCGACATCGATCTCTACGCGCTGATGTCCGGCACCTGCCGGACCGCGAAGGTCGACGGCCGCGAATTTTCCTGCAAGACGGTGGCGTTCTTTCACAGCGAGAAGGGGCGCGCCCATTTCACCGTCGCGCTCGACGATCCCGCTGACGAGAGCCACATCATCGCGTTCTCCGGCATCAATGGCCGCAGGTCGATCCAGAACGTCTACGAACTGCCGATCGACAGGATGCTGCTGAATTCCAAGCATCGCCCGAAGGTCGATGGCATTCCGGTGCCGGCGACGAAGAGCTCGGCCGGCATGTGCCGTCAGGTCGGCAACTTCGCGATGCTCAAGGTCACGAGCGTGACCTGCTCCGCCAAGGACGACAGCGGCCGCGCCTATGAGCTGCAGTTCGTCTCCGACGGCACGCCCATCACCTTGCGCCGGGTGCGCCAGACGATGACGAACGCCGAGCACAATCCCTATGAATGAGCGCGTCGCGATTGCGGCGACCGCGCGCATCCGCGTCGCCTGACGCGCATCTGCTCCAATCCGCATCTCGAACAGCCATGAACATGAGGGCGCGTTCTCGCGGCAGATGATGCCCGAGGCTTACGATCCGTCTCGCCCTCGGAAGTGCAAAGGGCGCAGGGAATGCCGGGTGAAGGCCCCACCCATGGCCCGCCTGCGAAAAAAATGCAGGCGGCAGGTACCACAGGCAAAGCCGGTTCAACCGGCGGATTCAATTGGTCGTCGCAACACTCGATGAGGAGGTTGCGATGGGCATTCGAAAGAAACGGTCAACGCGG